>CAVPDV010000001.1:0-996901 GCA_963702785.1 uncultured Actinomycetes bacterium
CCGCGCTGAACCGGCTGCGGGAAGTGGCGGGTAGCCGGTGCCCGCGGCCCGGCATTCCCCCGTCGGCGGCTCGCGACTCGGACATTCGGAGCATCGCCAAGGCCGCCGCGAGCAAGATCGACGCCGCGGGGCTCGGCGGCTAACGCATTACCGCGTGATCCGGATGACCGCGGCCCGGATCGTCCACGGTCGTGCTGTCGCCACATGCCGGCGCTCTACGGATGTTTGCTGCATGGCTGGAGGTCGCGCGGAATGTGGAGGCTGCAGGGTGGGTCGACGGAGCCGAGGAAGACGATCTTCCAGCGGGCGAGCTTCTTCATGATCCAGTAGCCGTTGCCCGAGTACTTGGCGCAGGTGGGGCTGCCCGCGTTCAGGTCCTGCGGTGCGACGCGTGCGTAGCGGCCGTTGTTCGAGACGGTGATGTCGAGCCAGATGCAGCCGACGGGTTAGCTCAGGAACGTAGGAGGGGAGCGCCCGGATGATCGCGGCACGCTCGGCCGGGGTCGGCTGCCGCGCGAGACTCGCGGAATGCGCAACCGAGGCGCAACTCACGCGTACAACCGCAGCTGCGACGATGGCCGCGACGGCCCGGAGCGTCGGGCGCGTCCTCACGCGACGTTGAGACGGTCGAGCCGCGACAGCAGCGTGATTGCTCGTTGGTGAGACAACAGTCGCCCTGCTCCCGTCGCTGTCAGTCTGGCTGTGTCCTTGGCTTGCGGGGCATGTCCCGCCACTAGAAGCGTTTTGGTGCAGTCGGCGGATGGCTGCCCACGACAAGGGACTCGAAGCCAGCGCGGACTAGCACGTGCTTGCGCGGAGCCTTCGGGTTCCAGAAGTTGACCGTATGCTGCGTCACTTTGAGGAGCGTCCGTTTTCGACTGGCGACAACAATGGAACCGCGTCCCGCGGACGCTGCAAACAGCAGTCCATGATCTCACTTGGAACTGGCGGGTTGGTGAGATCAGGTGCTTGATGTAGTAGCTGATCGACCCGCTCAGCTGACGATACAGAGCCTGCGTCGCACTCAGGAACTCGAAATCACTGTTCTGGCCGAGATCGATCTCGTCGCCCGATGGCAGAGTCAAGTCCGCTGAGCTGCCGGCGCCGCTTTCCACCGTGTCCCCCGGCTCAAGCACTGACGGTATTTCCAAGCGGGACGCTGCTCCCGTCGCCGTTGACGACCGTCGCCTGCCCGACCACGTCTGCTTGGGTCGTGATCTGTTTGGGCGTCGAAGCCAGACTGCCCGACAGCGACCCGTGCTGCGAGATGTCGAGTCCGTCGCAGGTGCCGGAGTCGGACATCGAGCCGTCGAAGGTGATCTGGTTGGTGGTGACTTCGGTGAAGGTGAGGCTCCAGTTCTGGGTGTACGTGCAGCCTTGGCTGGTTGTGAGGGTTCCGTCCAGGTAGCCGCTGGCCGTTGAGCCGTTGAAGCTGGACATCCCGGCACCTGTTTCATGCCCGCCGGCAACAGTGGTGATGTTGCCAATCGTGCTGCCGCTTACTGTGAAATTGAACGAACCGTTCCCCGTTTCCGTCACAGGTGGGATCGTTTCGGTGGGATCTGTAGCCGTGGTCGATACCGTCCAACCACCCTGGTAGAGACCGTCGAACGACGTCGCCGCAGCGGTACCGCTTATCCGGGCCGCGCTCGACGTCGCGGTCGCCGGAGCGGCGACAGCCAGGATGATCGGAATCAGCGCCGCAATTGACGCATTCCTGAACATTCTCTTCCTCCTCAAGGGACAGCGCTCCGCGCTGGGTGACACGAGTGGCCGTGCTTCGAACGATTATCCACGAGAGTTCATCCGGCGGCCTCTCGGCCTGCCAATACGGCGGCAACGTTCGCGCCGGTTCTGTCTGCAGGGCGTACCACCGTCACCACCAGGCCGAGGCGATCTCGGCGCTCGTGAACGAGCCGCTCCCGAGACTCGGGGCGTAAAAGATCGTCCAGCCGTCCGCACGTCGGTCCGGGTCGCCCAGGAGGACGCCGCCGCCGGCGCAGCCGTAGTTGATTCGCATTCCGGCGATGAGCCCGTTTGCGCCGCCGAGCATCGCGCACCAGCGCCCGTTCCCCAGCCGTATCGTCCATGGTGGGTACCGGGTCTGGGTCTGGGACGTTGCGTGCGCCAGGCAGCTTCCTCGTGAGGTCGACTCAGGAGCACTTTCGAGCCCGGATGCGACAGCGGGCAAAGAACGAACCTGGCCGAGCCGAGTCCTTCGTCGAAGCACGGGTCGTGGATGGCGTTTCCGACGAAGCATCTGAAGGCCATCCGAGCGCGGGTCGGTCAGGGAGGTCGTCCAGCAGTGGCCCGACTTCGTTGCTGCCACCGACACACCCTCGGCCATAGACCCCTGACGGCGAACGGCGTGTAGAGATGAAGCGTCGTCCCGCTCACACTCCCTGCGGTCGCGCTAGCGGCCGTGGCGGGAAGGATCAGGGCGACAAGTACGAGCCAGCGGCGCCCCATATCGCTCGACGCTACGGCGACGTCCCGGGCGCGTCATCCGTATTTACGCGTCGTCGGAGCACGTCCCACCGGACTCGCCGCCGCACCTGGATGGACCCTAGTCGCCGACCTGCGGGAAACGCGGGGTCGGTGCACCAGCCAGAGTAGAAGTGGAGCTGCGCGCCCACCGTCCGAGCCGGCGAGACGCCGAACTTCCAGTGCTCCCTCCAGCTTGCGAGCCGGTAGACGGAGCACAAGATCGGGAGGGTCCCTGCTGGTCGCCGGTCGGCGATAAGCGCCCTGACGACCTCGGCCGGGGGCGCGTTCGGCCCCAGGGCGAGCGTGTGCCGACCCGCAGATGCGTAGTACTTCAAGGCGGCCGGGTTGTCGATCACGCAGAACAGGGGCTCCATCGTCCCGTCCGCGCCGTAGCTCGAGTGCGGGCACGCCGGCACGTAGAGTGAGCCTGTGCTTGTATGGGCGGCAAACACGCCGCTCGCGGTGATCGCGAGCACAACGACCGCTGTCCCGGCGCAGGCCGAAAAGCGTCCTGAGCACTGTCGCCTCCGATCTCGAGAGGGATAGGTGAAGCTGCTAGCCCGACAACGTCCGACGACTCGCGCCGGGTTTGCTGCGGACGGGGCCCCGCCCAGCTCTACGTGTTAGCTGCCGAGCTCCGCACGGTCGATCTTGCTCGCGGCGGCCTTGGCGATGTTCCGAATGTCCGAGTCGCGAGCCGCCGACCGGGGAATGCCGCTCAACCAGAGCACGTCCTCGAGCCTTCCCCGTCGAGAACACGACCTGCGCTCCAGGTCCGAAGTGGGCCGGAGCGCGGGCGGGGCGGACGGATGCCTGCGCGCTGTCCCCGACGCCGCTCAGGTCTAGTGCGACCCACCTCTCGACCGTCAGCCCGTACGCGTTTTGGCTGTCGGCCATGAAGCTTGCTGCGTTCGCGGTCGGATACCACTGATTGTTTGGGTGAGGTAGCCGAACGGCCCGGCCGGCCCCATCTCCACGGTGTACTGGGATCCCGTATCGGTCGTACGTGTAGCGGTGTTTCCCGAGGGTTGCGTGGCCGGGAAGATCCGCGGTCGAGAGCGCGAGCGTCGAGAGGTCCGGTCCGCCAGGTGGCGGGCCGGCCTTGCGCGGCGGCAGCTTCACCGGCTTGGCATGGAGACGGCCCGCGAGTGCGAGGTGCAGCCTCTTGTCGAAGCTTCTCCGCCAGCGACCGCCCGAGCTTCGTCGCCGCGGACGATGTCCCGGCCGACACGGTGACCCCGAGAACGTAGCGACCGTCCCTGAGCCACGTTGAGAAGGTCGACATGGGGTCGATGTTCGAGGCGGTGTAGCGCGTTACGCCCGGTTTCTCCGACAACTGACCAAGCCACCCCCGGTTTCGGCCCCTTGCAACTGGGGGCCAAGCACGTGGAAAACGGTCCCTGCCCGTTGAGAGAAGAGATCGTCCTTCGCGAGATCTACGGTCTTGAGTTGGTCGACCCTGGGTGCCCACGTCGAGGACACCCGATCCTCCTTCGAACGGGTAGCCGTACTCAAGCCAATAGCCGTGACCTCCGGCCACCAGAGGGGCACCACCTAGGGTGCCGCGCGGGAGCGACTTCGAGGCGGGGCCGATCGCCGCCTTCGGCAACGGCAGGAGCGACACACGAACCTTGGGGGACGACGCCGACGCGGCTGAGGTGCCACGGCGGGCCGCCGCCGGACATCCCTTTGGCCAGACGATCGGGTGGAGTGTGCGGAGGAACGCCACGAACTGAGCGACGGTTCTGCGTTTGCCGACGGCGTAGCTCAGGTCGGCGCGCTTGCCGTGGACTGTTTGCCATTCGGCGTAGAGTCGGTGCCCCTCCACGGCGGCGAGCCGCCAGACCTGAAGCCTGCGGTGGAAGTTGGGCAAGTAGGAATCGACGACCTTCGTCGGGAAGGGCGCGCCAAGGTTCGCGCCTCCTGGCACTCGGCCAAGAAGAGGTCCTGAAGTTGCCTTTCGATGCCCATTCGAGGCCGGGGCCAAGAGGAGACGGCGCGTTCACCACCAGCTTGGCGGCCGGCTGCGGGAAGGGGAACCACACCGGGCGCACCTTTCCGGGCTCGAGCGTCTTCGCGCTCGCGCAGCTGAGGACAGGCGGCCCGGCGCGCGCTACGGCGGGGCCTCCTGTGGCGATGGCCAGACCTAGGAGCGCGATGCGCCGACGCCGGCGAGGGCGGACGATCCGGCTCGCCGTGCGTCTAGGCTCGCGTGGCGAGGTCAAGGCGGTTGAGCACCCGGGCCTGTGTCGGTCGTGCTTCCAAACGAAATTGGGCCGGGATGGCGCATAGGTGTCGGTGAGCTGGGCACGCCCGCACCGGACGCCACACGCTGGTCAAGCACGGCCAGCTCCCCCACATTCCGATTAACTACCCGCCGAACGTAGCGCCCCCGCCTTGTCATCTCTAGCAGGTTGTTGCGCTCGTGCTGGTTCGCGATCTGCTCCTGCGAGATGCCGGCGCGCCTCGGCTCAGACCGGAGGACGAGCCGGCCGACTCGATCGCGGCGGCGTCGGGCCTGCCCGCGCGCGCCGGTCGCGCGCCGGTCCGGCCGCGCGTCAGGGGGTCCCGGGAGGTCCCGGTGCGCTCCACCCCGCGCCCAGGGCAGAGGCCGCGGAGCCCGCAACCCGATTGCCCGCATCGGATTCGGCTCGGAGAGCGGAGGGGGAGGGATTTGAACCCTCGATCCGCCTAACGACGGATAACGGTTTTCGAGACCGCCGCATTCGACCGCTCTGCCACCCCTCCGCGGGGGCGTGACGCCGTGCGGCGCGTCACGCTAGCGGAGAAGGAGGGATTCGAACCCTCGATGGAGCCATTCAGCCCCATAACGCCTTAGCAGGGCGCCGCCTTCAGCCACTCGGCCACTTCTCCGGAGTGGGACAGGATAGCGAGGCGCTACCCGAAGAAATTCACCGCGGCGACCATCAACCCGAACAGCGCGACCGAGGCGATGACGAACACGCTGAGGCCGACCGGGCCCGGGAAGTCGGGCTTGTAGCGCGGCACGAGGAACGAGGACGTGACGGCGAAGGCGATGAAGACCGCCGCGACGACGATCAGCGCCACCTTGTGTCCGGTCGTCAGCGCGAGCAGCACGCGCGTATTAGATCAGGCGCTGGCGAGCAGGCGCCTCTCGTCGCGCCGCCGCCGCTCGCGGACGAGCCACCAGCCGAGCGTGCCCAGCACGATGAACGGGCTGAGGACGACGAGGGCGTAGAGGACGATCATCCCCTCGAGCCCGAGGAAGCCGGCGGCCGAGCCGAGCATCCGGCCGAGGCGCCCGCGGTGGTGAGACGCAGCGGCCCCCGCCCCGTGCTTCGTCGAGAGCGTGAGGGAGACGTTCGCCGTCGCCGCCGAGGCGAGGGCGCCGCTGCGCGCTTGCCGGACCCGGATGAGCGTCTTGCGCACGTTGCCGAGATGCACCTGCAGGATCACGCGCTGCGCCGCGCCGAGCGACGGACTCTCCAGCGCCTTCTCGTAGGAGGCGATCGTCGCGCGGAGCGTCGTGATCCGGCCGGCCTCCTGGGTGACCTGGTGCTGGAGGTCCTCCGTCGCGAGCTGCTGCGAGAGCAGCGTGCCGAGCGTCTCGAGCCGCGCGACCGCAGTCTGCACGTGGCCCACCGGCACGCGGAGCGCGAGATACGCGCTGCCGCCGCCGCCGTGCGCGGTCGCGTAGCGCACCGACTGGGCATAGCCCCCGAGCCGGGCCACGATCTGCGTCGCCTTCGACGTCGCCCGCGAGAGCGCGGCCCGGTCGGCCACCTGCACTCCGAGCGTGGCGTCGGCGTGGACGAGCCGGTTGCGCGGGATGTTCAGCGCCTGCAACTGCGTGTCCGCCGCGTACGCCGCTCCCGGCACCGCCTTCTGCTTGAGGGCGCTCGAGCCGTGCACCGTCTTGTGGGGCGGGGCCGCGATTGCCGAGAGATTCACCTCGCGCTTCGCGGTCGGACTCGAGCCCGAGCTGACGAAGCCGTGCACGAGCGCGGCGCCGACGGCGAGCGCAGCGGCGGTCGGGACGAGGACGAGCACGAGCTTCCGCCGGCGTGAGCGGGGAGTCGGCGCGAGCGCGAGGACGCGCTGCCGCAGCGCCTCGGGCGCGGCCGGCGTGGTCGCGCGCAGCTCGGCGACGATGGCCTGGTACTCGCCGTGTTCGATCGGGTCAGTCGCGGGCATGGCCCATCTCCTCCTCCAGTCGCTTCAGCGCCCGGCTGAGCCGGGTCGAACATGCCGTCTGGCTGATCCCGAGCACACGCGCCGCGCTCGGTCCGTCGAGCTCGAGCAGCACGCGCAGGGCGACGACCTCGCGCTCCGCCGGCGTCAGGCGCCGCAGCGCCAGCTCGAGCTCCGGCGACAGCCCTTCCGCGAACACCGTCTCCTCGATGTCGAGCGTGTCCCGCGCGTACGTCTCCTCGCGCCGCTGGCGGCGCGCCTCGGCGCGGAACCAGTCGACGGCGGCGGAGTGGGCGATCCGGCAGAGCCAGGTGCGCGGCGCGCTGCGGCGCCGGTCGAAGCGGCGCCAGGTGCGGAAGGCCTTCTCGAACGTCTCGGCCGTGAGATCCTCGGCGGCGTTCCGGTCGCCTGTGAGGTAGACGAGATAGCGGTAGACGGCGTCGAGATGCTCGGCGACGACGTCCGCGAAAGCCGGTGCGCCGACTGCACGCGGCGGGCCGAGCGTGGCCGGGAGGGCGTTCACGTCCTCTGATACGGCACGGCCCCTCCTGATCGTCACACCGAAACGGTACGCCCCAGTACGGTGCCGGGAATGCGCCGGCTGCTCCTGCTCGTCTCCGCGCTCGTCTGGGTGGACACGATGCTCTACGCGGCGCTCACGCCGCTCCTCCCCCACTTCGCGCGCTCACTCCACCTCTCGAAGGCCGGCGCGGGCGCTCCTTGTCGGCGCGTACGCGGCAGGAGCGCTCGTCGGCGGACTGCCCGGCGGCCTGGCGACCGCGAGGCTGGGAGCGCGCCGCGCCGTCCTCGTCGGGCTGACGCTGATGGGCCTGGCCGAGCCTCGGCTTCGCCTTCGCGCACGGCTTCTGGCCGCTCGCCGGTGCTCGCCTGCTCCAGGGGGCCGGCAGCGGCTTCACGTGGGCGGGTGCCTTCGCGTGGCTGCTCGCGGCCGCGCCGCGCGAGCGCCGCGGCGAGCTGATCGGAACGCGCGATGGGAGCAGCCGTCTTCGGAGCGCTGTTCGGCCCGGCCGTCGGCGCGGCCGCCGCGCTCGCCGGCCGCGCCCCGATCTTCGCGTCGCTGGCCGGGCTCTCCGTCGTGCTCGCGGCGTGGACGTTCCGGATCGAGTCGATCCCGCCCGAGCGGCCCTCGGCCGCGGCCGTCGCGCGCGCGCTGCGCAACGGCCGCTTCGTGGCCGGTCTCGCGCTGATGGGATTGCCCGCGCTCCTCTTCGGCGTCCTCTCGACCCTCGCGCCGCTCCACCTCGCGGCCGCCGGGTGGGGAGCGGCGGCGATCGGAGCCGTCTGGCTCGTCGGCGCCGGATTCGAGTCGGTCCTGCCACCGCTCGTGGGTCGCCTGCTCGACCGGCGGGGAACGCTCCTTCCCGTCCAGGCCGCGCTCGCGTCGGCCGCCGCGGTCTCGGTCGCGCTCGCAGTCGGGCCGCGCCCGCTCGCCTACGTCCCGCTCATCGTCGTGGCGGCGGCCGCGTACGGCGCTCTCTTCACGCCGGCCTTCGCGCTCATCGCCGCCGGCGCCGAGGGAAGCCGCCTTCCGCAGGGGATGGCCTTCGGCCTGATGAACGCGGCCTGGGCCAGCGGCGCGCTGCTCGGGCCGGCCGCGGGTGGCGCCGTCGCGGCGGCGACGGGCGACGTCGTCCCGTTCCTCGTCGCGGCCGGGCTCTGCCTCGCGGCGTTCGCGGCGGCGTTGCGCCGGAGCAGCCGTGAAGCCGCGATCGCCGTGGACTGACTGGACGAACCGGCGGCGGTTGCCTAGCCCCGCCCCAGGACGCGCTCGAGCGCCTGGACGACCTCCGGGTCGAACGCGGCCCCCGCCTCGCCGCGCACTCGCGCGAGCACGGCGCCGTTGGCGCGCCTGTCCTCGGGGTAGCGCGGGTTGGTCAGGTTCGCGTACGCGTCGGCGACGGCCACGATTCGCGCGGCGAGCGGGATGTCCTCGCCGCTCAGCCGGTCGGGATAGCCCGCGCCGTCCCAGCGCTCGTGGTGGTGGCGGACGGCCGGCACGATCTCCGTCTCGTCGTCGGCGTCGCGCACGATCCGCTCGCCGATCTCCGGGTGACGCTGCAGCTCCCGGCGCTCGTCGAAGGTGAGCGGCCCGGGCTTCTCGAGCAACCCCTCGGGGAGCTCGAGCTTCCCGATGTCGTGCACGAGCGCGCCCTCGTGGATGGCCTTGCGCTCCTCGGCGGGGAGGTTGAGCGCCTTCGCGATCTCGGCGCTTCGGGCGGCGACGATCCGCGAGTGGGCGACCGTCCACGGATCCCGGGCCTCGAGGCGCGCGAGGAGGTCGTCTGCGAACGACACGGTTCCTCTGCTGGTCGCACGGTTGAGCACTCTGGGCCTCACCTGCATCGAGTGTCGTCTCGGAGAGGTACAAACGCGACCCCCCTTCGGGGGGAGGGCGGCAAGCCGTGTAGGGGAAACCCGACCCCCGAAACGGCTACATTTTGCCTCCCGGGCGCGTAGCTCAGCGGGAGAGCACTCGCTTCACACGCGAGGGGTCGCTGGTTCGATCCCAGCCGCGCCCACTGCAAAAGGCCTGCACAGCCGGGTTTTTTGAAACTGATCGTGTTTGCAAACCTTGCTCTTTGCTATGGCGTGCGAAATCCGTGCGAAATCGCATGGTAGGGAGCGCGGTTGCCACCTCCTCTCGCTGACGAGCCTGTCCCGGCCTTCGCAGGGTCGTCCGCTTTGACCGGGCCAGGGCTGTCGCGGAAGGCGCTCGGCACCTCCGAGCCGCTCGTACGCGCCTTCGCGAGGCGCGTGCAGCAGGAGGGAGCCCTTGACCTGACCCAGGGCGACTACAAGAACGTCGACTTCGCGCCCCACCCTGAGGTGGTCCGGGCCGCCCAACGGCTCACGCGAAACACGGTGCACAGCTATGGGCCCGCGGTGGGTCGCGTGGACGTCCGCGGCGAGGTTGTGGAGTTCATCAATCGCGACGGGCTCCAGGACTACCCCTCGACGGACGTCCGGTTCCTGCCCGACGAGGTGCTGTTCACGCCCGGAACCCGGTCGGGGCTGGCGATGGTGCTCGAGGTACTCGGCCCCGACGGCTCGGGGGTTGTGGTTCCCCGGCCGAGTTGGGAGTACGACTGGTTCGTCGAACGCGCCGGCAAGCACGTGATCGAACTGCCGACGCGACCACCCGGGTTCCTGCCCGACCCAGACGAGCTCGACCGTTTGCTCGCGCGCGGCGGCGGGTCTTTGGTGATCCTGAACAACCCTCACAACCCGACCGGCGTCGTTTACCCGCGCTCGCTCGTGGAAGAGCTGGTCCGAGTTGCGGTGAAGCACCGCGCCTATGTGCTCTACGACTCTGTTTACCAGCGGCTCGACTACATCGACTCGTTCGTCAACCCGGCGTTTGCAAACTCGGAGTGGCGCAATTGGGTCGTCACGCTGTCTGGTCTGTCCAAGATGGACATGTTCGGCGCGTCGACCGGGGTGCGCGCGTGCTGGCTTGTCCTGTCCGATCAGATCCGGGAGGGTGACGTTCCTGCCCTCGAAATCCTCGCGCACCTCTCCGCGTGGCTCGTCGCGACACCCTCGACGCTCGCTCAGGACTGGGCGCTCGCCGCCCTGCAGAGTCCGCTGGCAGCAATCCGCCGGCCTTCTCCGTACATGCGCGCTCGTCGCGACTTCATGCTCGAGGCCGCGGACAAGCTCGCCCATCTCGGGGTCGAGCGAACGGACTTCGGTGGCACGTTCTACGCGCCGCTGGCATTCCCAGGACTTGTCGGCGAGCCGTTCATGCGGCTGCGCAACGGTGTCAGTGAGCGTGCGAAGGTCAAGGACGCCGTCGATGCCTTCGAGTTCTTGCTCGCCGGTGCGGTCGGCGGCATCCCCTTCACTGCATTTGCCGGGAGCCACGCGAACCAGTACGGCACCTGGCAGCGGCTCTCGTACGGATCTCGGGACGTACCGGAGCTCGAGGTGGTGGTCGACCGCATCCGCTCATTACTCGAGCAGAAGGGACGCGAGGGCGCCGGTGCCGGCCTGGTGCCGCCGGCGAGGGCCGAGGATGGCGTTTGGGAGAGCATCTGCAGCAGGCAGGAGTACGCCGCGCTCGACGCGCTCGACCCCGACGACTTTGCAGCCGCCCGTCGGAGCTTTCTTGCGAACCCGCAACCGCAGTCGCCCCGTCTGACGAGCACGAAGCACCCCGACTCCACGACGCATCGTGCGGAGCTGCTAGCGAGGGCTATCGCGTCTGTCCCGGCCGATGCACCCGACCGCGCAGATGCGGCGCTGACGCATCTGGAGTGGCATCCGCTGATCGGGGCACGCGAGGAGTACGAGGAGACAATCGCCGACCTCCTCGGCCCATGTACCGAGGCCCTCCTCGACTACGAGGGACGGCAGATCAGCCCAGACTGGCTCCACCTTCCTGAAAAGGTCGTCCTCGCGCTCCTGCGCCGCGGTGTCATCCCCGGCGAGGACCGCCACCTCCTGTTCCGCGTTCCGAACCCATGGCTGGAGCAAGACGAGGACAAGATCTCCAAGATCCTGGCCGCGGTCGCGCGGGCGAACCTCCTCCACATACTCGCCTGCGAACGGCTGGGTATCGCGCCGAAGCAGAACGCGATCTACGAGCTGACCGTGCCGCAGGTGAACTCGCTCTCGGACATCAGCGCGATCGTGAAGATCGGCACGCTGTACCGCCAGGCGCTTGCAGGGCTGTTCGAAGGCCCCTTCGAGCGCACCGACGCATTCCTCTCGGCGCGGATCCCAGTCGAGCGGCGGGGAGACGCGCTCGCAGCCGCCAGCCGGGTGCGCCTCGTGCCTCTCATCGAGAACGTCGGGGCATTCAACCACCTCCCCGAGCTGATCGACGGTTTCTACGGAGCGCTCCAACGGAATCGCGGGCTCGCCGACCTCCCGACGACAGACGGCTTCCGGAGCCGATTCGACGGGTCGGCGGCAGAGGTGCGCGTCTTTCTCGCCATGTCTGACACCGCCGAGCAGAGCGGGAAGATCGCAACCGACGCAGCGTTCGCGCTCGCGATCGCAAGCCGCTCCGAGGCGGAGTCCCGGCTGAGTCGGCGTGCCGCGGAGACCGGGGAGCCCGCGCCCCGGGTAACGTTCCTCGTCGGCGCCGGACGGGCCGGTTTTCGGGGCGGTTTCGACCCTGCCCGCAAGGGCGTGCTCACGCAGTTCGCGTCAGCCGACGGGATCACGATCCAGGGCATCCGCGCCGATTCGCCAGATGGAACCGCACAGCTGGCCGCTGCCTTCCGCACAGCCGCGACGCAACCCAGAGCCACAGGATTGGCGTCCACGACGGACCTGGAGTCGCTACGCCGGCTGCTCGAGACCGGCGTCAACGCGCACACGCAAACGCTCCTCCGGATCGCCCCCCTCATCGCACCCTTCGCGGGGCTCGTCCCGCAAACTCGCGTCCGCATCCGCGCGACGGGAGCGGCGAACTACGGCCGCTCGATCCCGCAATATCCCGAGGAGTGGGGCGGCGGCACGACGCTCCCCGCCAACCGCAACCTGCGAGATGCCTGGCCCGAAGGCGTAACGCTGCCGCGCGCGA
Source organism: uncultured Actinomycetes bacterium (assembly GCA_963702785.1). Classification (GTDB taxonomy): domain Bacteria; phylum Actinomycetota; class Thermoleophilia; order Gaiellales; family Gaiellaceae; genus Palsa-739. The sequence continues at coordinate 12,215 of CAVPDV010000001.1, forward strand.
TCAACTTCAACCTGGCCTGCCTGACGCTCGGTCTGCCGGCCCTCGTGACCGACTTGGCTGCGCTCGACAAGCGCGCTGCGCTGCTGCTCCAGCGCCATTCGCCCGGGTATCGGGAGATCATCGCGAGTGAGCTGCCGTGCTTCGTCCACCAGTCCGCGGCGCTGGTGTTCGGACGCCACGTGGCCGACACCGTTGCGATGCAGTCCCTGCGCGCAGCAGCGACGTTGTGGGTCGACGCCAAGGTCCGTAGAGACATCATCGCGCCAACCTGCCAGTTCGCAATGATCTACCTCCGCTACCTGGCAGAAGATGCCGATAGCTGGGACGAGCCCAAGGAACACGAATCGGTCACAACCCGCGAGGAGGAACTCCTACGCCAGACCGGGACGAGCGCGTTCGCCGCACTGTGCTCAGAGCGTCCGGACGACCGATGGACGGCACTGCAAAGCATGGTCGACGCCGACGACGCGAGCCTGCTCCTGCTCTCCACAGAGCTGACGATCGAAGAGAAGCGCGAGTTTGTCGACCTGCGAATCGAGGGCTGGCTGCGTACGCTGCCGGACAGGCTGACAAACGAGTTGCGCCGCTACTGGTCACCCGTAAGGGAGCTCGGGACGGCGGAGCTCACACTCCGCGCGATCGAGCAGCTCGTCGCACTCGAACAGCTGCGGGGGAGCAGCGGCGCATAGCACCATCGCTCGTCGCCAAGAACCTAGATCCCGGAGGCGAGTCGCGGCGGCCGTTCCCCGCCGACGGCGCCCGTCGCATGAATGCTCCGGGCGCCGTCGGTGAGAGTTCCGTTACCGAGCCGCTACGACGAGGGCGGCGTGGTCAGGGTCGCGCACTGACCGTTCGCCTGGCCGCCGACCGTGTTGGGCCCGTTGCCGACCGTCGGATCGTAGGCGTCGCCGTACTGGGGGTAGGGGAAGTTCGACTGGCACTCCAGGTTGTGGCCGATCGTGTTCCCATCGACCTCCATGGAATCCGGGTCCGGGTTGTTTCCCCAGTTGCCGTAGATCTCCACGTTCCCGCCGACGTGGTTGCGCAACGCTCCGACCCAGGATCCGGGGCCGCCGTACCAGTCCGCGATGGTGAGGCTCCCCGCGATGTTCATGTCCTTCACCGGGAAGTTCACGTAGGGGAGCCCGAAGCCACCGCCGTAGGAGGACACGTCCGCGCCGACGGTGACGGCGGTCAGGTACATCGTCTGCGGCCAGTAGGCGAGGATGCTGCCGCCCACTGTGTCGGGCGGGACCGAGGAGCACGGCGGGGTCCCGGGAGGACCGTTCGCGCCGGGCGCACAGCCGAGGGCGAGCGTCCCGAAGATCCCGACGTCCACGTCGCCGCTCACCTGCACCGTTCCGGTGCTGAAGGCGTCGAGGCACGCCCCCGGCGCCAGCGTCAGGTTGCCGGTCACCTTCACGGTCGCATCGTCGGCGACGTAGGCATTGCCGACAATCGTGAGGTTCGTGTATGTGCCGGACAACGCCGTCGCGTTGGTCCCTTCGTCGCCGGCACAGATGGGCGCCGCCACAGGATCGGCGTTCGCGATACGCGTGGCGCCAAGCAGAACGGCAACGCTCGCGGCGCAGGCAACCGCTACACCCACCCCGAGCAAAGTGCGGAACCTCATCTTTGTCTCCCCTCTGAAGATGTCTCCGGCTTTGGCCCCGGAGCGCCCTGGCGGGCGGCCGGATACGCTACTTCGCGGTCGCTGCCGGTGTCAAAAGCAACACACGCTGGAAACCTCGAACGGATAGAAATCCCGTGATGCGCCTTCGCATGCTCATCGCCACACTCATCGTTGCCGCGGTCGTGGCTCCGGTGGCGCTCGCCTCCTACGACGTCGCGACGGGCGCAAGCTCACCCAAGCTGCGAGTCGACGCGAGCGGGGTCGCGGAGGTGAGCTGGACCGCGGGCGGTTCTCGCCACAGCTTCGTCGTGCCCAGGCACGGTCTCGGGCACTACGGGACGGTCGCCGGCGACGTGTCGAAGGCGACGAGTCTCGCGCTGCCGCTGGCGGTCGCGGTTCGCAAGACGCCCGACGGCACGCTCTATGCGCTCCAGCGCGTGGCGATCTCCGGCCGTCCAACCTCGCTCGACCTCGCCCGCTGGCAGGGCACGGCCACCGGGCTGACGCTCGTCGACGACGGCACGCATCTCACCGGCGCGGCAACGTTCCACGGTCGGCCCGTCACCGGCTTCAGCTCGTCACTCACCGGCAAGCGCGTGCGGATCTACGTGTACCTCGAGTGCTTCGGCTGCGCCGCCGCGCGCAACGGCTGGTCGCTGATGCTCGGCGTGCCGCCGAAAGCGGACGGCAGCTTCTCCGTCGCGCTCCGACCGAGCTGGACCGGCAAGCGCTACCGGGCGACCGTGCTCGGCCCGAATGTCGGCGGCCAACTCGCGCCGGACGCGCGTATCACCGTCGACGCCGCCTAGCTGTCGGTGGAGACGCCTGGCTTGCGATACTCCCAGACGTGGGTGAGGTCGATCCTCTAGGCACGCGCAAGGACGCCCTCGACACGTTCCTCGACCACAAGGTCGAAGAGGGTTACGCGGTCGAGACCCGCACCGACACCCACGCGATCATCTCGCGACGCCCGAAAGGTCTCAAACGCTTCACGAGCGGCGCAGACCCCGGACGCTACGTGGTCGAAGTCGACGAAGACGGAACGGCGACAATGCGGCCGGCAGAGCCACGACGCAGATGAAGCCGTACCCGAGCCGTCCGAGGGTAATGGGACATTCTCGGCACGGCTGACACTCTCACCCGCACCCACACGGAGGCCGAACATGGCGAGCAAGGACAAGAACACGAAGAAGAGCATGGAAAAGAAGCCGGCTCAGAAGACGCTGAAAGAGAAGCGGCAGGCCAAGAAGGCGAAGAGGTAGCCGGCCAGGCCCAGCGGCCTGCGTTCGTCGGTCAGACGGCGCCGACGCAGGCGACCACCCTCGTCCTGTGCTCCAATTGACGCGGTTGTGCTGGTCATCGTCGGCCTCTCCGTCCTGCTAGCCCTGCACGTCGTCGGCGGCGGCCTCGGCTTGGCGCTGCTCGGCGCCGCGGTGGCGTTCGAGGCGGCGGAGAAGGGGTACCTCGTCTGGTGGACGCGACGGCTCCCCACGGCCGCCGGGCCGGAGGCGATGGTGGGGCATCCGGTGACGGTCGTCTCGGCCTGCCGCCCTACGGGGAGAGTGCGCTTTGGACGGGAGTCATGGCAGGCGCACTGCGCCGCAGGCGCTGAGGTGGGCGAGACGCTGCGGATCGAGGCGGTGGATCGCTTGACCCTCGTCGTCGGCTAGCGACGACCCCTCGGGCATCCGCGAAAAGCCGCGACGCCGCTCTCGCAAATCACGGATGCGCGGCCCCGCCCCGGCCCGCAGGATGGGGTCGTGCAAGAGATGCTCCTGACGGGACGCGGCGGCGAGGGCGTTGTGCTCGCCTCCCAGATCCTCGCAGACACGTTCGCCCGCGCCGGCTTCTACGTCCAGAGCTTCCCCGAGTTCAAGGCCGAACGCCGCGGCGCGTCGATCTCCGCCTTCCTCCGCTGGGACGACGAGCCGATCCGCCGCCGCTTCAAGCTGCGCGAGTGCGATGTCCTCGTCGCGATCTCGGCCTCGCCGCCGGCGCCGGCGGCCGTCGAGAGGATCCGGCCCGGAGGGCTCCTCCTCGTCAACCGCGAGACCCGCTTCCCGCACAGCGGCGACTACCACGTCGCACGCGTGGCCGGGGCGCGGATCGCGCGCCGGCACGGGATCCTGTCCGCCGAGGGCAGGCCGATGGGCAACGTCGCCGTGCTCGGCGCGTCCGTCCGGCTGCTGCTCCCCGACGGGCTCCGCTTCCTCGAAGAAGCTGTCCGCGCGCGCATGGGCGGGCTCGCCGAGCCGAACGTCGTCGCGGCCCGCGCAGGATACGAGTCGTGCACGCGGCAGCACGCGACGGCCTCCGACGCGCCCTACGTCGCGACGGAGGCACCGGTCCCGCGGCCGCCGCTCACCCGCTTCTCCATGAGCATCACGGATTCGCGCGGCAACCACACCGGCTCCTGGTCGCTCGAGCGTCCCCTCATCCTCGACCCCTGCAACGCGTGCGGAATCTGCGCGCTCTTCTGCCCGGAGTCGGCGATGCGCCGGGACGGCAAGACGATGCTCGTCGACTACCTCTACTGCAAGGGCTGCGGGATCTGCGAGGACGTCTGCCCCGTGCGCGGCGCGCTCGAGATGGAGGAGGTGCCCTCGTGATGCAGGAGGTTCCGGTCGGGCGCACGGTGCTCACGGGCAACGAGTCCGCGGCTGTCGCCGCAGTGCTCGCGCGGGCGCAGGTGATCGCCTCGTATCCGATCACCCCCCAGACGCTGATCGTGGAGCGGCTCGCGGACCTCGTCGCAGGCCGTGACGACATCAGTCTACACGAACGTCGAGAGCGAGCACTCGATGTTCGGCTATTCCATCGCGGCCTCGCGCGCGGGCGCCCGCGCCTTCACCGCCACTTCTTCGCAGGGTCTGCTCTACGCCCACGAGCAGCTGCACCGCGCCTCCCGCGAGCGCATCCCGCTCGTCGCCGTCAACGTGAACCGCGCCGTCGTCGGCCCCTGGAGCCTCGAGCCCGACCTCGCCGACAGCATGAGCCAGCGAGACACGGGCTGGATGCAGCTCTACTGCTCCTCCGCCCAGGAGCTCCTCGACAGCATCATCGTCGCCTACCGCCTCGCGGAGACCGAGTCTGCTGCCGGTGCTCGTCTGCGCAGAGGGATTCCTCGTCTCGCACACCGCCGAGGTCGTCGACGTGCCGACGCAGGAGGCAGTGGACTCGTTCCTGCCGCCGTTCGAGCCGCCCGACGACTGGGTGCTCGATCCGAGCCTGGCGAGAGTCGCCTCGGGGCTGCCCGAGCCGCGCGAGTACTGCCGTCTACCAGCACAGCGTCGCCGAGGCGCTCGACGACGCGCGCGACCTGCTCCGGCAGGTCGCCGCGGAGTTCGCGGAGCATTTCGGCCGTCCGAAGGTCGCTTCCATCGAGATCGCGGGCGACCCCCATGCCGAGATGGCGCTCGTGAGCATCGGGACGATCGGCGAGACCGCGCGCGAGTTGCTCGAGGACGACGACCCGCCGCTGCTCGTCCGCGTCCACGCCTTCCGGCCCTTCCCCGCCCAGGAGCTCCTGGCCGCGCTGTCGGAGGCGGAACACGTCTGCGTCATCGACCGCGCGCCCGCGTTCGGCGCGGCGGGACCGCTCGGCGGAGAGGTGCGCGGCGCTCGGATTGCCCGCCACCGACGTGGTCTGCGGGCTCGGCGGCAGCGACGTGACGCCCGACACGCTGCGCGAGGCGATCTCGCAGGCGCGAGAGCGGGGCGCCGTGCCCGAGCCGGTCTACCTGATGGAGGAGGCGTAGCGATGGCCGCATGGCTCGACGAGGTGCTGTCGGAAGAGCCTCTTCTCAACCCCGGCCACGCCGCGTGCGCCGGGTGCGTGCCCGCCGTGAACATGCGGCACGTGCTCGACACTCTCGCCGCGACGACGCCCGAGAAGCGAGATCGTGGTCGTGATTCCCGCCTCCTGCTGGACGATCATCGCCGGCGCCTGGCCGGCGCCACCCTCGGCGTCTCCGTCTTCCTGACCCCGTTCGCCTCCGCCGCGGCCGAGGCCTCCGGGATCAAGGCAGCCATGCGGCTGCGGGGGATCGACACGCACGTCGTCGTGTGGGGTGGCGACGGCTCGACGAACGACATAGGCTTCTCCGGGGTTTCTGCCGCCGCGGAGCGGAACGAGGACCTGATCTACATTCTCAATGACAACGAGGCGTACATGAACACGGGCGTCCAGAAGTCCGGCGGCACGCCGGAAGGCGCCTGGACGACGACCACGCCCGCCGCCACGCCGCGCGAGGGGACGAAGAAGGACATCGACCGGATCATGGCCGCGCACGGCATCCCCTACGTCGCCACGCTCGCGGCGGGCTCGGTGCCGATGCTGAAGGACTTCCGCGCCAAGGTCGCGCGCGCGGCCGAGATCAGCGGCTTCCGCTTCCTCCACGTGCTCGGCGCCTGCCCGCCCGGCTGGCGCTACCCGACGGACCAGTCGGTGGAGATCGTGCGCCAGGCGGTCGAGTCGCGCTACTTCCCGCTGCTCGAGGTCGCGGAGGGAGAGTGGCAGATCACGTACCGCCCGAGGAAGCCCCTCCCCGTGAGCGACTTCCTGAGCACGCAGGGCCGCTTTGCGCACCTCTCTCCGGAGCAGGTCGACCAGATCCAGCGCCACCTCGACGAGCGCTGGAATCTCCTCTCCGGGCTCGAGCCGGTTGCCGTCTGAGATGCCCTCCCTCTCGAGTCTCGAGATCGCGCAGACCGCGGTGCTCCGCCCGATCGCGGAGGTCGCGGAGTCCGCGGGAATCAGCGAGGACGAGCTCGAGCTCTACGGCCGCTACAAGGCCAAGGTCTCGCACGCCGTGCTCGACCGGCTGCGCAGACGCGCCCGACGGCAAGCTCGTCGTGGTCACCGCGATCACGCCGACCCCCGCAGGCGAAGGCAAGACCACGACCGCGATCTCGCTCGCCGAGGGGCTCGGCCTGCTCGAGGAGCGACCGATCGTCTGCATTCGCGAGCCGTCGCTCGGCCCGGTCTTCGGGATCAAGGGCGGCGGCGGCCGGCGGCGGCTACGCGCAGGTCGTGCCGATGGAGGACCTCAACCTCCACTTCACCGGCGACCTCCACGCGATCACCGCCGCGAACAACCTTCTCGCCGCGATGCTCGACGCGCACGTCCTGCAGGGGAACGCGCTCGGCATCGACCCGCTCACGATCACCTGGCGCCGCGCGCTCGACATGAACGACCGCGCCCTCCGCCAGGTCGTCGATCGGGCTCGGCGGCCGGACGAACGGGGTCCCGCGCGAGACCGGCTTCGACATCACGGCCGCCTCCGAGGTGATGGCCATCCTCGCGCTGGCGCGCGACCTCGCGGATCTGCGCGCTCGGCTCGGGCGGATCACGGTCGGAACGACGTACGAGGGCAAGCCGGTGACGGCGGAGCAGCTGCACGCCGCCGGCGTCGATGGCCGTGCTGCTGAAGGACGCGATCCAGCCGAACCTCATGCAGACGCTCGAGGGCGGCCCGGCCTTCGTCCACGCCGGGCCGTTCGCGAACATCGCGCACGGCAACAGCTCGCTCGTGGCGGACCCGGATGGCGCTCAAGCTCGCGCGACATACGTCGTCACCGAGAGCGGCTTCGGCTCCGATCTCGGGCATCGAGAAGTTCCTCGACATCGTCGCGCGCACCGGCGGCCTCGCGCCGAGCGCGGTCGTGCTCGTCGTCTCGACGCGCGCCCTCGGCCACCATGGCGACGGAGACCTCGAGCTCGGCGTGGACAACCTCGAACGCCACGTGCGGATCGCACGCGAGTTCGGCCTCAACGCGGTCGTCGCGATCAACGCCTTCCCCGACGACTCGGCTCAGACGCTCGACCGCCTGCGGAAGCTGGCCCTCGAGCGCGGCGCGTGGGCGGCGGAGGTCAACAACGGCTTCGAGCACGGCGGCAGCGGGGCGACGGCGCTGGCGGAGACTGTGGCGGAGGCCACGCGGCAGCCCTCCTCCTTCGAGCCCGTCTATGCACTCGACCAGCCGATCGCCGCCAAGATCGAGGCGATCGCCACCCGCATCTACGGTGCGGACGGGATCGATCTCCTGCCCGCGGCGAAGAAGGCGATCGAGCGCTACGAGCAGCAGGGGCTGGGCGAGCTCCCGATCTGCATGGCGAAGACGCACCTCTCCCTCTCGCACGACCCGAAGCTGAAGAATGCGCCCACGGGCTTCACCGTGCCGGTACGCGACATCCGCGCGTACACCGGCGCGGGCTGGCTCGTGGCGCTCTGCGGCGACATGCAGACGATGCCGGGGCTCGGCAAGCATCCAGCCGCCTTCGACATCGACCTCGGGCCGGACGGCCGCACCGTCGGTCTCTTCTAGCCGGCGCGCTGCGGTCTGGCGGGCAGCACGCGTCCGCGCACCTCGCCGAGCTCTACGCCGTTCGCCGGCGCGCCCGCGCAGCACGACCTCGTCGCCGTCCTCGAGAAACCGCTCGCCTCGGTAGAGCTCGATCAGCGAGCCCTCCGAGCCCGGCTCGGAGCCGGAGATCGTCCCGCTCGCCATCAGGTCGCCCGTCCGCAGGGCGGCGCCGTTGGAGGTCGCGTGGGCGAGCTGCTGCGGCAGCGTCCAGTAGAGCGTCCGCGCGTTGCCGCGCGAGACCGTCTCGCCGTTCAGCTCCACCTCGAGCGCGATGTCGAGCGCCCAGTCGCGTCCGCCGGCGAGATGCTCGAGCGGCGCCGGATCCTGCGGCGGCGCCTCGACGCGCGCGTCCTCGAGCAGCGAGAGTGGCGTCACCCAGGCGGAGACCGAGGTCTGGAACGACTTGCCGAGGAAGGGGCCGAGCGGCTGGTACTCCCAGGCCTGGATGTCGCGGGCGCTCCAGTCGTTGACGAGGACGAGCCCGAAGACATGCTGCTCGAACTGATCGACCGGCACGGGCTCGCCGGGGTTGCTGCCACGCCGACGACGAAGCCGAGCTCGAGCTCGAAGTCGAGGCGGCGGCTCGGGCCGAACGTCGGCGCGTCCTCGTCCGGAGCCTTCCGCTGGCCGCAGGGACGGACGACGTCCGTGCCGCTGACGACGACGCTACCCGCGCGGCCGTGGTAGCCGACCGGCAGCCAGCGCCAGTTCGGCAGCAGCGGCTCCTGGTCGGGACGGAACATGCGGCCCAGGTTCGAGGCGTGCTCCAGGGAGGCGTAGAAGTCGACGTAGTCGGCGACCTCGAACGGGAGGCGGAGCGACACCTCGACGAACGGGGCGCGCGGCCCGTCATGTGCGCGCGCGCTCGCGATCGCCTCGGCCCACGCTGCCGGGCCGGACGCGAGCAGCGGGTTCAGCGACGGCTCCGCAAAGACGTCGCCGAGCCCGGAGAGGTCGACCGCCTCGCCCGTCCTCGCACCAGGCGAGGCCGCCCGACTCGAGCGCGCCGAAGCCCGTCATACGAGGAAGCCCAGGCGCGCGAGCTCGTCCACCGGCTCGAAGAACGAGCAGCTGCCGATCGAGTGGAAGAGAGACGCGCGGACGTCTGCGAGTTGCGCCGCCGGCGCCTCCCGGCCGCGCCAGCGGAACGCGTCGGCGTCGAGCCCGAACGCGCCCGCGCCCTCCCGCAACGCCTCCTCCTCGTCGCCGAAGACGGCCGCCGCGAGCAGGTTGAGGAAGCCGTGCTCGCCCGCGCCGGTCGGATACGCATGGTGGAGGCCCGCAGTCGCCTTGAAGACGAGACCGCGCTCCCGGCAGCCGTGGACGAAGCCGCGAGCTCCTCGACCGCCGGGATCCGGTCCCCGCCGCAGCGGATCTTCGCCCGCAGTCCGCGCGTGGCGACGTCGTCGAGCGGCACGCCCTCGAGATAGACCGCCTCGTCCTGGCGCTCAGTGCCAGACTCGACGATCGCGAGCGCCCGGTCCTCGTCCTGGGCAGCTCGGCGAGCTGCGACGCGGGCCAGACGAGGCGGCCCAGCAGCCACGCGTGCTCGCTCAGCCGCGCCCGCCGGTCCTCGGCGAGCGCCTCCACGGGAGACAGGCTCGCCGGCGGGAAGGTCGGCGCGTGGTCGAAGAGCCTCGTCAGGAGGGCGCTGCGGGCATCGTCGGGCATCCGCGCGGAGGCTACACTCGCGTCCGGGTCAGGCCCCGTGCAGTGGGAGCCTCCGAACCGCGTCAGATCCGGGAGGAAGCAGCGCTAAGGGGTGCCTTCCAGGTGTGCGGTGCGCCTGGCCCTTCTCTCGCTTCGCCCGCTCCGCCTTCGGCTGTGCTTTGCCGCCGTTCTGCTTGAATCGAGCAGTGGCCGCGCTCTACCGCAAGTACCGTCCGCAGACGTTCGACGAGCTCGTCGGCCAGGAGGCGGTCGTGCGGACGCTCTCGAACGCGATCTCGACCGGCGCGGTGCGGCACGCGTACCTCTTCGCCGGTCCACGCGGCATCGGCAAGACGTCGACGGCGCGGATCTTCGCCAAGTGCCTCAACTGCGCACAGGGCACGACGACCACCCCGGACGGCACCTGCGACAGGTGCCGTGCGATCGCCGCCGGCACGTCCCTCGACGTGATCGAGATCGACGCGGCGTCGCAGCGCGGGATCGACGACATCCGGGAGATCCGCGAGCGGATCGTGCTGCAGCCGGTCGAGGGTCGCTACAAGGTCTACATCCTCGACGAGGCGCACCAGCTCACCGACGCCGCCTGGAATGCCCTGCTCAAGCTGATCGAGGAGCCGCCGCCCCATCTCGTCTTCGTCTTCTGCACCACGGATCTCTCGAAGGTGCTGCCGACGGTGCGCTCCCGCTGCCAGACCTTCGTCTTCCAGCGCCCGCGCCTGCAGGATCTCGTGCAGAGGCTCCGCCTGCTCGCCGACGCGGAGGGGATCGAGGCCTCCGACCAGGCGCTCGCCCTCATCGCGCGCGGGGCGCGCGGCGCCTACAGGGACGCAGAGTCGACACTCGACCAGCTCGCCTCCTCGACCGGCAACAAGATCACCCACCAGGCGGTGCTCGAGCTCCTCGGCACGGTCGAGGAGGAGGCGCTCTTCCGACTCTGCGACCTCGTTATCGACCGCGACACGGCGGGTGCGCTCACGTATCTCGACGAGCTCTCCGAGCGCGGCCACGACCTCGGCCGCCTCGTGCTCGACCTGCTCGAGCACCTGCGACAGCTGATGCTCGCGCAGCACGTGGGCGACGTGCCGGAGACGGCCGCCAGCAGCGTGGAGGCACGCGAGCGGCTCAAGGCGCAGGCGGGCCAGCTCGGAGAGCCGACCGTCCTGCGGTTGATCGACCTGCTCGCCGTCGCAGTCGACGACATGCGCCAGGGAGGCGACCCGCGCCTGCCGCTCGAGCTCGCGCTCGTCAAGGTCACGCGCCCGGCCGCGGATCTCTCGCGCGAGTCCGTCGCCTTCCGGCTGGAGAGGCTGGAGCAGCAGACCGCGCCGGCAGCGCGCGTGGCCGCTCCACCGGCCGAGCGAGCCGAGCCCGCGCCCGCGGCCGAGCCGGAGCACGAGCCGGCCCCGGCGCCGGTTCCTGTGCCGGTCGGCGCTCCTCCCGCGCTCGACCTCACCCAGCTGCAGGAGGCCTGGGTGCGAACCGTCCTGCCGGCGGTCGAGGAGCGCGGCGGCATCCCGACCGCGTCCCTGCTGCGCGAGGCGCAGCCCGCCGACCTGACCGGCGACACGCTTACGCTCGAGTTCCCGCCGACTGCGCAGTTCCACCTCGAGCTCGCACGCGACCCGAAGAACCTCGGCCTCCTCGCCGACGCGCTCTACGACGTCACCGGACGGCGGCTCGAGCTCGCCTTCGAGCTCGGCGAGGCCCGCGCGGCGCCGGCCGAGGAAGAGGAGCCCGCCGGCGAGGAGCACTTCCTCGAGCTGTTCACGGAAACGTTCGACGCGCGGGAACGGGAAGACTGAGCTCGATGTCGTTCGACATGGAACGGCTGATGCAGCAGGCCGCGCAGATGCAGCAGCAGATGCAGCGGATGCAGGACGACGCGGCGCGCGAGACGGCCCAGTCGTCGGTCGGCGGCGGCCTGGTCAAGGTGACGGCGAACGGCGCCGGCGAGGTGCTCGCGATCGAGATCTCTCCCGACGCGGTCGACCCCGACGACCCCGAGGCGCTCGGCGACCTCGTCCTCGCCGGGGTCAACGAGGCGCTCCGTTCCGCCCGCGCGGCGGTCGAGGCCCGGGCGCAGCAGCTGCTCGGCGACATGGGTCTCGGCGGTCTCGGGCTCCCCGGGCTCGGCGAGTGACGGTGGTCGAGCCGCCGCTGAGGCGCCGCGTCCGCGGCCGCTATCTGTTCTCCAACTGGCTCTGGGGGCTGATCGTCCTCGCCCTGATCGGCGTCGTGGTCTGGGGCTGGGCCTTCGACTTCACGCCTAGGTAGCTCGCGAGTGCTGCGCACTCGCTCGCTGGGAGAAGGGACTCCGCGCGGCGAGAGCGCGGTCTCGCCGCGCTCCGTGCTGTCTTTCCTTGGGATGCTGTGGACGAAAGGCCCCTCTTGTGCGCTCGCGCGCGGCGGAGGCCGGCGCGAGCGCAGTCCGGCCTCCGCGTACGCTCACGCGTACGCTCCGGCCCTTCGCGCCGAGCGTGGTTCAAGGCTCGAACCCCTTCGGCACGGGGCGGTGGCGTAACCGCTGTTGGTTACGACTCCGCCGAAGCTGTCGCGGGCGGCCACGCCGCCGCAGGCGGCCTGCACCCCCGCGACACGAGCACAGCGTGCGAACCTACGCCAGCCCAAGCAAGGTCTTACCGCACGGAGGCCGTCCGAGACCGCGCTCTCGGACGGCCGCAGTTCCTTCAAGAGCGAGCGGGTGCGCAGCACCCGCGAGCTATACGCTCAGGCCATGCTCAGCCCGTCCGTCGAGAACCTCGTCGCCCAGCTGACCCGACTGCCCGGGATCGGCAGCCGGACGGCGCAGCGGCTCGCCTTCCACATCCTCCAGACTCCGAAGCAGGAGGCGCTCGCGCTCGCGGAGGCGATCGAGGACGTGAAGGAGCGCGTGCGCTTCTGCCGCGAGTGCGGCAACCTCACCGAGGAGGAGCTGTGCGCGATCTGCCTCGACGCGCGTCGCGACCGGACGACGATCTGCGTCGTCGAGCAGCCCGTCGACGTCGTCTCGCTCGAGCGGACGGCGGAGTACCGCGGCCTCTACCACGTACTCGGCGGGGCGCTCTCGCCGCTGGACGGCGTCGAGCCGGAGGATCTCCGCATCGACGAGCTGCTGCACCGCGTGCAGGGCGACGGCATACGCGAGGTCGTCCTCGCCACGAACCCGAACGCGACCGGCGAGGCGACGGCCTCCTACCTCGCGGGGCGGCTGCGCGACCGGGTTCGGGTGACACGGCTCGCCAGCGGCCTCCCCGTCGGCGGCGACCTCGAGTACGCGGACGAGGTGACGCTCGGCCGCGCCCTCGTGGGACGCCGCGAGGTCGCCTGACCCGGCAAACTTCCTGCAATGGCGACGACCGAGCACGAGGCCGTTCCCGAGGTCGCGGCCGACGCGGCGTCGCTCCGCCTACGACCTCGTCGTGATGAAGTTCGGCGGCTCGTCCGTCGCCGACCCGGACAAGATCAAGGACGTCGCCCGCCGGCTCGTCCGCGCCCACGAAGGGGGCCGTCGCGTGGTCGGGGTCCTCTCGGCCATGGGCGACACGACCGACGAGCTGATCCGGCTCGCTCACGAGATCTCGCCGAGACCGCACCCGCGCGAGTACGACATGCTCATCTCCGTCGGCGAGCGGATCTCGAACTCGCTCTGCGCGATGGCCGTCCACGACCTCGGGCACGAGGCGATCTCGCTCACGGGCTCGCAGGCCGGGATCGTCACCGACGACGTCCACGGCAAGGCGAGGATCGCCGAGGTGCGGGCGACGCGGATCAACGAGGCGCTCGACGCCGGGAAGATCGTGCTCGTCGCCGGCTTCCAGGGCGTCTCGGCCGAGTCGCACGACGTGACCACGCTCGGCCGCGGCGCCTCCGACCTCACCGCGGTCGCACTCGCCGCCGCGCTCGGCGCCCAGGCGTGCGAGATCTACACCGACGTCGAGGGGGTCTTCACCGCCGACCCGCGCCTCGTCCCTGGACGCACGAAAGCTGAGCACCGTCACCTACGAGGAGATGCTCGAGCTGGCGGCGAGCGGCGCGAAGGTGCTCCAGCTACGCTCGGTCGAGTTCGCGCGCAACCACGACGTGCGGCTGCACGTCCGCTCCACGTTCTCCGACGCCGAGGGGACGTGGATCGTCGACGAGGAGGATCCCGTGCTCGAGAAGGCCATCATCAGCGGCGTCGCGCACACGGACTGCGAGCCCCTCTACCGGATCCGCGAGATCGACGCGGCGCGCCTGTTCGAGCGCCTGGCGACGGCGAACGTCAACGTCGACACGATCCTCCAGGTGACGAGCGACGAGATCGTGTTCAGCGCGCCGCTCGAGGACCGCGCACGTGCGAGGAGCTGCTCGGCGCGCTCGGGGTCGAGTGGTCGATGCGCGACGACCTCGGCAAGGTCAGCCTGGTCGGCGCCGGAATGAGGAGCCATCCCGGGATCGCGGCGAAGACGTTCGAGACGCTCGGCACGATCGGCGTCGAGGCGGAGGTCATCTCGACCTCGCCGATCAAGATCGCGTGCCACATCCGCCGCGAGGACGTGCCGAAGGCCGTCGCCGCGCTGCACGACGCCTTCGAGCTGGGGAGCCCGTGAGCCGGGCGCGCGTCGGCGTCGTCGGCGCGACGGGCGCCGTCGGCACGGTCACGTTGCGCCTCCTGCGCGAGCGGGGCTACGGCGAGGTTCGCGCCTTCGCCTCGGCGCGCTCGGCAGGACGAGAGCTCGGCGACCTCGTCGTCGAGGAGGCGACACCCGAGGCGCTCGCCGCCGGCGGCCTCGATCTCGTCCTCTTCTCCTGCGGCACGAGCGCCTCGCGTGAGCTCGTCCCCGGAGGCGGTCGAGGGAGGCGCGCTCGCGGTCGACAAGTCGAGCGCCTACCGGCTGGTCGACGGCTATCCGCTGGTCGTGCCCGAGGTGAACGGGCAGCGCGCGCTCGAGGCACTCGAGACGACCCGCGTCGTCGCGAACCCGAACTGCTCGACCATCCCGCTCACCTGCGTCCTCAAGCCGCTGCACGACGCGGCCGGGCTCCGGCGCGTGCGCGTCTCGACCTACCAGGCCGCCTCCGGCGCCGGCGCGCAGCGGATGGAGCGGCTGCGGCACGAGCCGCCCGCCGAGCACGACGTCGAGTTCGACTGGGACTGGGACGGCGACGAGACCGACGAGGAGGCGAAGATCCGCGCCGAGGCTCGCAAGATCCTCGAGCTGCCCGAGCTGCCCATCAGCGCGACCACCGTGCGCGTGCCGGTGCTCGTCGGCCACTCGCAGGCTGTCTGGCTGGAGACCGAGGAGCCGCTCTCGCCCGCCGAGGCGGAAGCGATCCTCGCAGCGCCCCGTCGGTGCGATCGTCGACGACGCCGACATCGCGCGCCGCGACGCAGACCGAGGACGTGCTGGTCGGCCGCGTCCGCTCGGACCAGGCGGCGGACGCGAACGGTCTCGTCCTCTTCCTCGCCTGCGACAACCTCGTCAAGGGCGCCGCGCTGAACGCGATCCAGATCGCCGAGCTGCTGCTCGAGCCCGCGCGCGCCGCCGCCTAGCTGCGCTCGAGCCGGTCGAGCTTCGCCTGCAGGAGGTCGATCAGCGCCCGAACCTCGCGCCGGACCTCGACGAGAGCGGCCCGAGTCTCAGGAGAGATCTTCTTCCCCGGGGCGGCTGTTGGAAGCTGGCCTGTCCCTCCGGTTGCGTCGGGGCGTGTTTTGGCCGTGTTCGGCGAGGACAAACCAACGTTCTGATGGTCCCCCTAGCCGCCAGTTTCTCCGACGTGATCCTCGCGATTCACATCCTCGCCGCTGTGATCGGCTTCGGGGTGCTTTTCGCGTACCCCATCGTCTCCCTGGTCGGCGCCAAGATGGACCGCCGCGCGATGCCCTGGTATCACCGGATGCAGGAGCTGTTTGGCCGTTACCTGGTTGCTCCCGGGCTGGTGGTGATTCTCATCGCCGGCATCTATCTGGCCTCCCACGAGCATCAGTGGAGCAAGTTCTACGTGCTGTGGGGGTTGGGCGCCGTCGTCGTCATCGGCGGGATCGGCGGTGGTTTCCTCGGGACGCGGGAGGGCAAGCTGGCGAAGCTCGCCGCGCGTGACGTCGCCCAGACCGCCCCCGCTGCCGAGGTCACATGGAGCGCCGAATACGAGGCACTGAACACGCAGGTACTGATCGTCGGATCGATCTTGCTGCTGATCATCGTGTTGACGGTCTTCTTCATGGCGCTTCACCTCGGCGCCTGAGTGCAGGTCTCCCGGAACGTCCCTTGAGCCTTGTGGGTTAGTCGCGCGGTCGGGTCCGAATCGTGCGGAGGCTGCTTCGTCGCTGTTGAGGGTGACCGTGCAGCGGGCTTTCCCGGAGCAGTCCTTGCCAGCCGAGGAATCGCGACCCTCGGTCTGCTCTGGCGGTGAGCGTGACGGTGGTGCTCGGGTCGAAGCGGGCGCTGCAGGCGGTTCCGCAGTTGATGCCTGCCGGGCTGCTCGTGACCGTCCCGCTGCCGCCGAGCTGCTCGGCGATGACCGTCAGCAGCGGGCGGGGCATGGCGCCGAACTCGAACGCGCCGATGTCGGGCGTCGCGTCGCGCCTGGCTCCGTCGAGGTCGTAGCTGGGTGCGCCGGTCGTGGTGCCGGCGTTGATCGGCGGGGCTGCCGGCCGCGAGGTGGTAGTCGCCGCCGGGTTCGTCGACGAAGAGCGGATCGCCGTTGATGTTGCCGTTCGTGCCGGCCCAGCCGGGGCCGCTGATCAGCGAGTTCGTCACGACGTCCGGAGGTTGGTTGATCGACTGGGTCTGCGGAGCGATCGGCGTGCCGGACGGCCAGTAGAAGATCGAGTTGCGGACGATGACGCCGGTGATCTGGTTGCCGCTCGCGCCGGGCCCTGCTGTGAACAGATTCCCGGGCTGGCTGGTGGCGGGCACGTCCTTGACGAAGGTGTCGTTCTCGATCGTGACCGCGCTGACGCGACTGGCGAGGTGGTCGTGTTGCCGCCTGCCAGGCGGATGCCTGTGTCGGGTCGCGTATGTCGTTGTTGACGATCTGCGTGTTCGAGATCACGTCGCCGAAGGCGTTCTTCGCCAATCTCGGGTCGAAGGCGCAGGCGTCGAGATTGATCGCGAGGCTCGTGTCCGAGATCGAGTTGCCCTCGATCAGCGTGTTGTCGATCGTCCCGTTCATCGCGTTCCCGTCAATCGTGACGCCGTGGAAACCGCGCGTGATCGTGTTCCCGATGATCCGTGTCCCCGAAAGTCGTGGACTCTTCTTGGTGTCGGCCAGCTCGACCGCGTTTGCGTCTTGGTCGAAGTGTTGTCCTCGACCACGACGCTGTTGATTCGCGCGCCCGAGGAGTTGGCCCACACGCCGACGGAGTCGCTGCTGCCGGTCTCGTGCAGGAACGTGTTGCGCGCGATCGTGATCCCGCTCATCTGCGCATTCGGTCCAGCGAACACGATCACGCCGGAGGGGCCGACCGGCTCTGGTTGGAGAAGGTGATGTCGCGGCTGTCGAAGACGTCATCGACGATCTGGACGTTCGCGAGCTGTTGCCGAGTCGGCCCCGGCGGCTCGCGCCCTGGGCCAGTCAGGGCGAATCCCTGCCCTCCGATCACGTAGATCGCCGGCTCCTGAAAGCTGTGGTTCCCGGTGGGGTTCATGCCGGTGAAGCGGAGCCAACGAACGACGACCTCGGATCCCTGGACCAGCAACAGCTCATCGAGCGTGTTGAGCCGCGCGCGTCGGCCGCTGATCGTGACCCTCGCCGGCGACCCGTCCGGCGCGACGCCTTCGAGCACGAGGTGGTCGCGGCGGAGCGGCGGCAACGGCGTCCGGATCTCGATCGTCTTGCCGTTCAGAGCGGCGCTGAACATGATGTACACGGTCGCCGATCCGCCGGTCTTGTCAGCAGCCGCCAGCGCCTCGCGCAGCGAGATCCCGTCGCGTCCCGGTCTTAGCCTTCAACGCAGAAAGCGAAGACACGTCGCCGTTCACGCGCGTCGGCCGTGGTCGACACGACCACCATGTTGCGCGACACCGCAGCGGCACCCGAACTCGCAACACGTGCCCTCGACCCCGCGATGCAGACCAAAGCGAGCACGGTGACGACCGCGGCCGCGATCTTCACCACGAACTCCTCAACGCCCGCCAGTGGGTCTGCTGCTCAGCACAGCACCGAGCCTCACACCCCGCCCGCCGAACCGCGTCCGTGACGACGCGCACCCCGTGCGGGAGAACTACGACCCCGAAGGAGCGCCGCCGGCCACGCCGAGGGCCGCTCCTATGGGCTGGGCCAGTGCATCCCTCGCCTGACTGTGCGAGTTATGGCTGCTGCGGAGCAGGTGCTGCGGGCATGAACGCCTCCCGCACGACCGAGAGCACCTTCTCGCGCGTCCCTTCCGCCACCGGCTGCAGGCCGCCGAACTCAAGCCGGGCGAGCTCGACGCGGCCGTGCGAGCGCACCGAGAGGAAGCCGAGGTCCGCGAGGAAGTCGGCCGGGAAGATCGTGCGGTGGACATGGAAACGCGCGAAGTTGGTCTCGCCCTCGGGATACCGGTAGGAGAACGCCTCGAGCGCCCGCGCTCCGCGGTCGCGAGCGTCGCCGATCGCGGTGAGGAAGAGAGACTGCATCACCCATGGCCGGGACGGGTCGGTGAGATACGCGCACGTGACGAGCACCGCATCGTGACTCACCGGCCCCGCGGGGAGTTCGGCCGCACGCGGGAAGAGCGCCGCAGGCCCGTACTGCATCGAGCCGAGCAGGCGGCCGTCGTCGTCGCGGTAGACCGTCCCCCAGGCTCCCCACTCGCCCTCGGCCTCGCGGATCCACTTGCGCTTGTCGGCGCTGCGCCCGCTGCGGGTCTGCCACCAGATGCACTCGTGGCAGACGGACGGCGCCGTCTCGAGCGTTGCTCCCGTCAGCCCTGCGATCCGAGTGCTCATGCGTCCGGCCCCAGGGCGTCGACGACGACGTCCACTGCCGCCGGCTCGACGTCGGCCATCGAGCCGAGGTACTCGCGCACGCGCTCCTGCACGCGACGGCCGACGGCCGGAATGGACGTCCCCCAGTCGACGACGAGGTGGAGCTCGACCCGGACCGCACCTTCGGCGCCGCCGATCCGGACGGGGCGCCGGCCCGGCAGCGGGCTCTCCGCGAGCCCACGCACACCGTCGACCTCGCACGCGGCGTCGGCGGCGTAGCGGGCGAGGATGTCGGTCGAGATCGAGGCCTGACCGGGCACGAGGCTCAGCGTAGCGCCGGCCTCAGCACGAGCTCGGTCGCCTCCGGCCGCGCCGCGAAGCGGAAGGGCACGAAGGTCGTCCCGAGACCCGGCGAGACGTGCATGACCGCGGCGGGGCTCCGGTACACGCCCGCGAAGTAGCGCGCCCGTGGATGCGCGAGCCGCACCTTCCCGCCCGGATAGGGCAGGCAGATCTGGCCGTCGTGCATGTGGCCCGCGAGCACGAGGTCGAACCGGCCGGGCTCGAGGAAGTCGAGCACGCGCGGGTAGTGGCAGAGGAGGATCGAGAGGTCGGCCTCGCGGGCGAGCCCGTTCGGATCGAGGCGCTGCCGCCCGCGGACGATCAGCCTCGGGTCGACACCCGCCACCCAGACGCTTCGGCCCCGCAGCTCGAGCAGCCGCCCCTCGTCGCGAAGCAGCATCACCGGCTCGAGGTCGCGGAGGTCCGACGCCCGTGCCTGCGGGTCGCGGCTGAGCGCGACGTCGTGGTTGCCGAGGACGGCGACCGCCGGCCGGGGCAGCACCCGCGCGACCCGCCGCAGCATCGGCTCCCCGCGCGGATGGGTCAGGAGGTCCCCGGTGACGGCGGTGAGATCCGGACGCCGCTCGTGCGCCCACTCGACGGCCTGCCAGGTCGAGCCGAGCCCCGGCGAGGGTACGCCGAGGTGGAAGTCGGAGAGGTGCGCAATCCGCAGCCCGTCGAGCTCCGGGGGCAGTCCCGGCAGCTCGAGCTCGAGCTCCCGCAGCCGCGGTCGTCCGGCCTCGACGAGTCCCCAGCCGAGGGCGGCGCCGGCTAGCGGGCCGAGGCCTCTCAGACTTCCAGCCGCTCGAGCGCCGGCCGCGGGTCGACGATGTGGCGCTTGAACTTCAGCTCTGACTCCTCGAGCCCCGCCGCGACGCCGACGAGCTGGGCGAGGTGGAGGATCGGCAGGCCGAACGTCCGGCCGGTCGCCGCCTCGAGCTTCTGCTGCCACGCGTCGAGCGAGAGGTGGCAGAGCGGGCAAGGCGTCACCATCACGTCGGCGCCCGCCTCGAGCGCCTGCTCGACGGGCTGGATCAGCTCGCCCAGCGCCGTCTCCTCGCGCGCCTGGATGATCGGGAAGCCGCAGCACTTGATCTTGGCGGGATAGTCGATCGCCTCTCCGCCGCACGCTTCGATGATCCGCTCGAGCGACGAGGGCCGGTCGGGATCCTCGAAGCCGAGGATCTTCGACGGGCGCAGGATCTGGCAGCCGTAGAACGGAGCGACCTTGAGGCCCTTGAGCCCACGGTGCGCCGCCTCCTTGAGCTTCTCGTAGCCCTCGCCCTCCGCGATCTCCCAGAGCAGGTGGCGCACCTCGATTTCGCCCGAGTACCGTGGCACGCCGACCGTGGCCAGGTTCTCGTTCACGCGGGCGAGCAGGTCGGAGTCGCCCTTGAGCATGTGGTTCGCCTGGCGGAGGTTGAGCGTGCAGACGTTGCAGACGGTCAGCAGCGTGTCGCAGCCGGTGGCCTCGGCGTAGGCGAGGATGCGCGCGTTGAGGTGGAGGTAGTAGTCCGGCTCCGCCTCGTGGATGTCGCCGGCGCCGCAGCACGTGACCGACTCGAGCTCGACGAGCTCGAGCCCGACGCGCGGCGCGAGCGCCTGGGTGGACGTGTCGAGCTCCTTCGCCGAGAGCGAGGCGAGGCAACCCTTGAAGTAGGCCACGCGCTTCGTGGCGGACTCGGTCGTGCTCACGCTGCTCCTTCCTCCTCCGGCAGATAGGGACGCGGCGCCGAGCCGGGCCGCGCGTAGATCTCCTCGAGCGACTCGCCGAGCGCGTGCCCGTGCGCGAGCCGCTCGAGCGCCTTCTCGCCCTGGACGTGGCCGAGCGCGCCGCCGCGGTCCTGCTCGCGGACGAGCTTGCGGAGGTTCCGCGCCTCGCCGACGTCGGCCGCGACGTGCGGCGGGAAGGCGAGGCCGGCCTTGTTGTGCCGCGCGAGGTTCATCGCGAACTTCATCTGCTTGATCGAGGAGACGACGCCCTGCGTCTTCGGGACGAGCTCCGTCTCGCGCAGCCAGCCCGTCGTCTCGGTCGAGCGGATGAACCACTTCGCGTGCTTCGCGCCCATGTCGCGGTCGATCCCGTTCGCGACCGCCTCGGCGCCGAGCTTCGCGATCGCGTCGCGCGGGTCGACGCCCTTGGGGCAGCGCTCGTTGCAGAAGAAGCAGCGCGTGCACTCCCAGATGCCGTGCTCGCCGCTGTACTGCTCCAGCCGGTCGAGCTTCGCCCCGTCGCGGGGATCGCCGACGAAGCGCATGCCCTTCGCGAGCGCCTGCGGGCCGAGGAACTCCGGATCGGACTCCATTGCGTTGCACTCCGAGACGCAGCAGCCGCAGTTGATGCAGAGCGACTCCTTGTGGATGACGTTCATGCGCTCCTGCGGGATCCGGTACTCGCGCCCGTCCTCGGGCCGCTCGTAGCCCGGCTCCAGCCACGGCCTCATCGCCTTGAACTTGTCCCAGAAGGGATCCATGTCCACGACGAGGTCCTTGACGATCGGCAGGTTCCCCATCGCCGAGATGACGGGGACGCGGCCCTCCTGCGCGATGTCGTACATCCGCGTCTTGCAGGCCAGGACGGCGGCTCCGTCCATGCGCATCCCGCAGGAGCCGCAGATCATCATCCGGCAGCTCTTGCGGTACGCGAGCGACCCGTCGTGGCGGTCCTTGAGGATGTCGAGGCAGTCGAGAAGCGTCGCCTCCTCGGGCGCCTCGAGCTCGTACTCGCGCAGCGCGCGCTCGCCGCTCGCGGCGTCATAGCGCCAGATCTTCAGTCCGACCTGCATCAATGGACCTCCATCACATCCATCAGTATTTGCGCTCCTGCGGCTCCCATTTCGTGAAGCGCACCTCCGAGGTCGACAGCTCGACGCGGTCGTCCTTCCAGCGCGTGATCGAGTGGTGCAGGAAGTTCTCGTCGTCGCGCGTCGGATAGTCGTGGGGGCGCGAGTGCGAGCCACGGCTCTCCTTGCGGACGATCCCGGCCTCGACCATGCAGAGGGCGGTGTCGAGCAAGTTGCCGAGCTCTATGGCCTGCGTCAGGTCGCTGTTGAAGACGTCGCCCTTGTCCTCGACGTAGACGCTCCGATAGCGAGCCCGCAGCTCGTGGATGATCTCGCGCTGGCGCAGCATCTGGTCCTCGCGCCGGAAGACGCCGAAGTTCTCGAGCATCGACTCGCCGAGCTCGTCGCGGATCTTCCACGGCCGCTCTCCGGAGCTCCGCGAGAGCAGCTCCTTCAGGCTCGTGTCGGCGTCGCGCTCGACCGACTCGGGCACATCGACGGTCGTGTTGGCGAGCGCCCACTCGGCGGCTGCGCGACCGGAGCGACGCCCGAAGGTGATCGTCTCCATCAGCGAGTTGCCGCCGAGGCGGTTCGCCCCGTGCACGGAGATGCAGGCGCATTCGCCGCTCGCGTAGAGGCCGGTCAGCTCGGTGGCGCCGTCCGTGTCCGTCTCGACGCCGCCCATGTGGTAGTGGGCGCCGGGCCGCACCGGGATCGGATCGTAGATCGGGTCGACCCCGGCGAAGGTCATCGCGTTCTCGCGCGAGCCTGGCAGCCGGTCGAGGATCCGCTCCGCGCCGAGGTGGCGCAGATCGAGGAGGACGCTCCCGTTCACACCGCGACCCTCGTCGATCTCCGTCTGCTCCGAGCGGGAAACGACGTCCCGGGACGCGAGCTCCAGAGCATTCGGCGCGTAGCGCTTCATGAAACGCTCGCCGTCCTTGTTGATCAGGTACCCGCCCTCGCCGCGGCAGCCCTCGGTGATCAGGACGCCCGACGGGAAGAGCGTCGTCGGGTGGAACTGCATGAACTCCATGTCCTTGAGCGGGAGGCCGGCGTGGAGCGCCATCGCCATCCCGTCGCCGGTGCAGGCATAAGCATTGGTCGTCGCCTTGTACTGGCGGCCCGCGCCCCCGGTCGCGAGCACGACCGTCTTGCCGCCCAGCGTCTTCAGGCCACCGTTGAGCAGGTCCCAGCACACGACGCCCTGACAGCGGCCGTCGTTCACGACGAGCTGCCAGGCGAAGAACTCCTCGTAGAGCGGGATGTCGCGCTTGCAGACCTGCTCCCAGAGCACCTGGATCAGCACGTGGCCGGTGATGTCCGCGGCGAAGATGGTGCGCGGCGAGCCGGCGGCTCCGAACGGGCGCTGCGCGAGCTTGCCGTCCTCCCGGCGCGAGAAGACCGCGCCCCAGTTCTCGAGCTGGATGATGTCGGCCGGCGCCTCCGCCGTGAACACTTCGATCGAGTCCTGGTCGCCGAGGTAGTCGGAGCCCTTGACGGTGTCGTATGCGTGGATCTCGGGGCTGTCGTCCGCGGCGTTGCCGAGCGCCGCGTTGATCCCGCCCTCGGCCGCGCCCGAGTGCGAGCGGGTCGGATGGAGCTTCGAGATCATGGCGACATCCGCGCCCGCGTCGAAAGCCTCGATCGCGGCGCGCATCCCCGCGCAGCCCGCCCCGACGACGAGCACGTCGTGCTTCGCGATCACGAGAAGGACGCTAGCGCAAGCCAAGCGGCCGGAGCGTCGGTAATCGTCCGTGCCTGGCGGGAGGTCACAGTCGTCTCCACGTCGAACACGCCGGGGTGGACGCACGCGCAGCAGCGGATCGCTTCCTCGCGTCGCCGGCGCTGAGCGAGGGGACCCGCCGTGCCTACGGCGCCGACGTGGAGGAGTTCTGCCGCTGGCTCGAAGGGCGCCGGACACCGCTCGACCGCGTGGACGTCCGCGTTCTCGCGGAGTACGTCGCCTGGCTCGGGAGCGCCCGGCGGGGCAGGAAGCTCGCCCCGGCGACGATCAGCCGCAAGCTCGCCGCCGTGCGCGCCTTCCTCCGCCACGCCCTCGGGGCCGAGCGCGTCCCGGACGCGCGCCTCGCACCGCGCCGGCCGCGCCGCCTGCCGGACGCGCCGTCGGCGAGCGACGTCGAGCGCACGCTCGCCGCACTCGAGGGCGACGGAGCCCTGGCGCTCCGGAACCGCGCCCTCGTGGAGCTCGTCTACTCCGCGGGACTGCGCAGCGCGGAGGCGGTCGGCCTCGACCTCGGCGACGTGGACTTCGAGCAGGAGCTCGTCCACGTCCGCCGCGGCAAGGGCGGCAAGGAGCGCGTCGTGCCGCTCGGCGAGGAGGCCGCGCTCTGGCTCGGCCGCTACCTCCGCGATTCACGGCCGGCCCTCGCGGGGGGAGCGAACGACGCCTTCTTCCTCTCCGCCCGCGGCCGGCGCCTCGACACGAGCACGCTCCGCCGCGTCGTCCCCCACCCGCACCGGCTGCGGCACGCGTTCGCCACGCACCTCCTCGACGGCGGCGCCGACCTGCGCACGATCCAGGAGCTGCTCGGCCACAGCTCCCTCTCGACGACTCAGGTCTACAGCCACGTCGACCCGCGCCACCTGCGCCGCGTGTACGACAGTGCGCATCCGCGCTCGTAGGACAATGCCCGCATGCGCGTCTCGGCCAAGGTGGACTACGCGATCAGGGCGATGGTCGAGCTCGCCGCGGCCGGGCCGGACCGGATGACTGCCGAGCGGATCGCGGCTGCGCAGCGAATCCCGCCGAAGTTCCTCGAGAGCATCCTCGCCCAGCTGCGCAGCGGCGGGCTCGTGGCGAGCCAGCGCGGCGCGGAGGGCGGCTATCGGCTCGCGCGCCCAGCCGAGGAGATCTCGATCGCCGACGTCATCCGCGAGCTCGAGGGCCCCATCGCCACCGTGCGCGGCGTGAGGCCCGACGAGCTCGAGTACGAGGGCGCCGCGGCGCCCCTCCGCGAGATCTGGCTGGAGCTGAGGTCGCAGATGCGCGGCGTGCTCGAGCAGACGACCCTCGCGGATCTCCTAAAGAAAAGCTAACCGGTTCGGACTTGCGGCCCCGGCTTGCTTATGTCAATAATCAGCACAACAAATACCTAGTAAATCGGTAGACTAAAGCCGGAAAGAGAGGCCGCAGGTCATGCGTCGTTTCCTCCTCGTGTCGCTGATGCTGGTCGCCGTCCTGGGCTGCGCGAGTGCCGCGCAGGCCAGGAATGCGGGCACAACCCTCAACCTCGTCGCCTTCTCCACGCCGAAGCCGGTGATGCAGCAGCTGATCGCCAAGTGGACGGCGACTTCCGCCGGGAAGGGCGTCTCGTTCACCCAGTCGTACGGGCCGTCGGGCTCGCAGGCGCGCGCGATCGCCGCCGGCCAGCCCGCCGACATCGCCCTCCTCTCGAACGCCCTCGACGTCGACACGCTCGTCGACGCCGGGCTCGTCGAGAACAACTGGACGAAGAAGCTCCCGCACAGCGGGATCGTCGCCGACTCCGTCGTCGCCTTCGTCGTCCGCCCCGGCAACCCGAAGCACATCCGCAACTGGAGCGACCTGCTCAAGCCGGGCGTCCAGGTCCTGACGCCGAACCCGTTCAGCTCCGGCAGCGCGAAGTGGAACGTCATGGCCGCGTACGGCGCGATGCGCAAGACCGGTATGAGCGACAAGAAGGCGACGGCCTTCGTCACGAGTCTCTTCGGCCACGTCGTCTCGCAGGACTCCTCCGCGGCGAACGCGATGAACACCTTCCTCTCGGGCAAGGGCGACGTGCTCATCACGTACGAGAGCGAGGCCTACACGGCGCTCGCCGCCGGCAAGCACCTCGGCCTCGTCATCCCGAAGCAGACGCTCCTCATCCAGCTGCCGATGGTGCCTCTGAAGACCGCGCCGGCCGCGGCGACGAGCTTCATCTCCTACTGTCACACGCCGAAGGCACAGACCATCTTCGCGCTGAACGGCTACCGCCCGGTGGCCAAGGCGGTACTCGACAAGCCGTCTCTCGCCAAGTGGAAGACGCGCTTCGCGGGCGGCTCCCGGCTGATCTTCCAGATCTCCGATCCGCTCTTCGGCGGCTGGCGCAAGGTGAACACGGTCTGGTTCGACCCGAACAGCGGGCGCATGGTCACGATCGAGCAGCACGTCGGGGGCCCGACCCATTAGCGCCGTCGCGGCAACCGCCGCTCGAGACCCACGCAGGATCCACGCCGGCGGACGGGCCAGCACGGGCCTGTCCGTCGGCGTCATCACGACCTTCCTGACGGTCGTCGTCGTCCTGCCGATCGCCGCGCTCGTCTGGGAGTCGAAGCGAGGCGGGGCGCACGCGTTCTGGCGGGTCGTCTCCAGCCCGGAGGCTGTCGCGGCGCTGAAGCTCACGTTCGGCGCGGCGTTCGTCGTCGTCCTGATCAACGGGGTGCTCGGCACGGTGACCGCGTGGGTGCTCGTCCGGGACGACTTCCGCGGCAAGAGCCTCGTCAACGCCGTGATCGACCTGCCGTTCGCGCTGCCGACGATCGTGGCCGGCATCACCCTCCTCGCCCTCTACGGGCCGCGCTCGCCGGTCGGCGTCGACGTCGCGTTCACCCGGGCGGCGGTCGTCTTCGCCCTCTGCTTCGTCACGCTGCCGTTCGTCATCCGGACGGTGCAGCCCGTCCTCCACGAGCTCGACGTCGAGATGGAGGAGGCGGCACGCTCGCTGGGCGCCGGCCAGCTCGCCGTCTTCCGTCGCGTCGTCCTGCCCAACCTCCTGCCCGGAATCCTCTCCGGCGTCGTCCTCGCCCTCGCGCGCGCTCTCGGGGAGATCGGCGCGGTCGTGCTCATCTCGGGCGACAACCCCTTCCACACCGAGGTCGCCTCGGTCTACGTGATGCTCCACATCGAGGGCGGCGACCCGGCGGGAGCGGCTGCGGTCGCGATCGTCCTGCTGGCCGCGGCCTTCGTCCTCCTGCTCGCGATCGGCGTGCTCCGCTTCTACGTGACGAGGCACGAACGTGCCTAGTCGCCTGGGGCTTCGGGCCGTCGCGCTCGGCTATCTCCTGGTGATCCTGCTCGGACCGCTCGGGATGATCTTCTACCGGACGTTCCAGAGCGGGCTCCGGCCGGTCTGGCAGGCGCTCTCGGATCCCCTCACGGTGCACGCCTTCGAGGTGACGCTCGAAGCCACCGCCATCGCCGTGCCGCTCAACACCGTGTTCGGCGTTCTCTGCGGGCTCGCGATCGTGCGGCGGCGGTTCCGGGGCAAGGGGATCCTGAACGCGTTCATCGACCTGCCCCTCGCAGTCTCGCCGGTAGTGATCGGCCTTGCGCTCTTCCTCCTCTACGGACGCACCGGCTGGTTCGGCGGCTGGTTGAGCGGACACGGGATCCAGGTGCTCTTCGCCCTGCCGTCGATCGTCCTCGCGACCGTCTTCGTCTCCGTGCCCTTCGTCGCACGGGAGGTGATCCCGACGCTGCGTGAGCTCGGCACCGAGCAGGAGCAGGCCGCCGCGACGCTCGGCGCGACGCGGTGGCAGCGGTTCTGGCGGATCACGTTGCCGTCGATCCGCTGGGCGGTGATCTACGGCGTCGTCCTCACGACGGCGCGCTGTCTCGGCGAGTACGGCGCCGTGGCGATCGTCTCGGGTCGGATCGAGGGCGTGACCCAGACGGCGACTCTCCGCGTCGAGGAGTACTGGCTGAACTTCGACACCGCCGGCGCATACGCCGTGTCGCTCGTGCTCGCCACGATCGCCGTCGTCGTGCTCGTCGCCATGACCCTGATCAGACCCCGAGAGGAAGCCCACTAGATGTCGATCGAACTCCGGCACGTCAGCAAACGCTTCGGCACCTTCACCGCGGTCGACGACGTTTCGCTCGAGATCCCGGCCGGGTCGCTGACCGCCGTCCTCGGACCGAGCGGCTCGGGCAAGTCCACGCTCTTGCGGATCGTCGCGGGGCTCGAGCGGCCGGATACCGGCGAGGTGCTGCTCTCGGGCGAGGACGCGACCCAGCTGGCACCGCAGCGCCGCAACGTCGGCTTCGTCTTCCAGCACTACGCGGCGTTCAAGCACATGACCGTCCGGAACAACATCGCGTTCGCGCTCACGATCCGGAAGCGGCCGAAGCAGGAGATCCGCGACCGTGTCGAGGAGCTGCTCGAGCTCGTCCAGCTCCAGGGCTTCGCAGACCGCTACCCGGCCAGCCTCTCCGGGGGTCAGCGGCAGCGGATGGCGCTCGCTCGCGCGCTCGCAGCCCGCCCGGAGGTCCTGCTGCTCGACGAGCCGTTCGGCGCGCTCGACGCCCGCGTCCGCGCCGAGCTGCGCGACTGGCTGCGGCGCCTCCACGAGGACGTGCACGTGACGACCGTGTTCGTCACGCACGACCAGGAGGAGGCGATGGAGGTGGCCGACCACGTCGCCGTCCTCAACCGCGGCCGGCTCGAGCAGGTCGGAGCTCCCGCCGAGCTCTACGACGCGCCCGCCTCGGAGTTCGTCCTCCGCTTCGTCGGCGACGCCTGCCTGCTGGGCGACCGCTTCGTCCGCCCCCACGAGATCGCGCTGCGCCGCTGGGCGAGCGACGGCGCGATCGAGGTTCAGATCGAGCGGATCGCCGTCCTCGGCGCAGACGTCCGGGTCGACCTCGTGGACGGAGGCGGCGACCGGCTGGTGGCTCGCCTGCGCCGGGACGATCTGGACGAGCTCGATCTCGTCTCGGGCGAGATCCTGTGGGCAAGCGCAGACTCGGCGGGCCACGCCGTCCGGGAGGCCTCGCCCGCGTAGCGCCGAACCTGCAGGCGTGGCCGCAGACCCCGCCAGCCCGCCACCCGATCCCGCCGTCGACGCGTTTCTCGCTCTCGCCGCGGTGCGCCTCGCACCCCGCACGGTCGACGCGTACCGGCGCGACCTCGCGCATCTGGCCGCCTGGCTCGGCCGCTCGCCCGGCGACGCCGGCGCGGACGACCTGGCGGCGTACGTCGCGCAGCTCCGCGCGGACGGGCGCGCCGCCACCACGATCTCGCGCCGTCTCGCGGCGGTCCGCTCCTTCTTCCGGCACCAGGTGCTGCTCGGCGCGCGCACCGACAACCCGGCGGCGAACGTCGAGCTGCCGAAGCGCCGGAGGACGCTGCCGCGCACGCTGTCGCCGGCGGAGGTCGAGCGCCTGCTCGACGCCGCGGCCGGGACGACCCCGCGGTCGCTGCGGGACCGCGCGCTCACGGAGCTCCTCTACGGCGCCGGCCTCCGCGTGAGCGAGGCCGTCTCGCTCGACCGCCAGGCCGTCGACCTCGAGCACCGCTTCGTCCGCTGTCTCGGCAAGGGGAGCAAGGAGCGCGTCGTCCCGATCGGCCGCGAGGCCGTCGAGGCGCTCCGCCGCTACCTCGCGCGCGGCCGCCCGTTCCTCGACCGCCGCCACCGGCCCGAGCTGTTTCTCAACGCGCACGGCGGCCCGCTCACCCGCGCGGGCGCCTTCCTGATCCTGCGCAACCTGGCGGGAAAGGCCGGCCTCGAGCCGGAACGGATCCACCCGCATCTCCTCCGCCACTCGTTTGCGACGCACCTGCTCGAGGGCGGCGCCGACCTCCGGGCGGTGCAGGAGATGCTCGGCCATGCGGACCTGGCGACGACCGAGCTCTACACGCACGTATCCGATCGCAGGCGACGGGAGTTGTATTTCCAGGCGCACCCGCACGCGCGCCGTGGCCGAGCAACAACCCGAACCAGAAGGTAGGAATGCACCTCGGTTTCCAATTCGTGGCCGTCGCCGCCACCACCCTCGCCGCAGGCTGGCTGATGATGGTCTCCGGCCTGCACAAGAGCGCCCTCGAGCGCCGACGCCGTCGCCGCGTCTGCCCCTCCTGCGGCAGGGAGATCCAGGCCCGCGTCTGCAGTAGCTGCGCCGGCTAGCGCCTGGCCGCAGCCCTGCGCTTGAGCGTCTGCGCAACGCTGCCCGCGGCGC
Source organism: uncultured Actinomycetes bacterium (assembly GCA_963702785.1). GTDB lineage: Bacteria > Actinomycetota > Thermoleophilia > Gaiellales > Gaiellaceae > Palsa-739. The sequence continues at coordinate 41,844 of CAVPDV010000001.1, forward strand.
GGCGCAGGTCCTCTCCGGCGGCGTCGTCCTGCGCAAGCCCCTCGAGCAAGACGATCGTGTCGCGCTGCGGCGAGCCGTTCTTGAGCGCGAGCGTCGCCAGGCGCCGCACCGCCGGGTTCTCCTCGGGGTCGGCCAGCCTCTTGTGCAGGAGCGGGCGCACCGAGTTGACCGTGCTCGGATGGTCGCGGGAGAGAAGCTCGACCGAGAGGAGCGCCGAGCCGCGTGCCGCCGGGCTCCCGTCGTCGAGACCGCGCCGCAGCAGCTCCTCCTTCGCGCGCCAGCGGAACATGCCGATGGCCCGGAAGGCGAGCGCCCGCTCGCGGAAGTCGGAGCTGCGCGCCGCCGCCTCGAGCTCGTCGTCCCACTGCGACCGCAACTGCGAAAGCTCCCGCTCCGATCCAGCCTGGACGAGCTCCTCGGCCTGCGCCGCTGCCTCCGCGAGGGTCACCCGCGGAGACTATCGACGCCCCTGCCGAAGCGGCTCCGGTACGCTCGCCGCGATGGCGCACAGGGTCGTTCTCATCCCCGGCGACGGCACGGGCCCCGAGCTGACCGAGGCCACACGCCGCGTCCTCGAGGCGACCGGCGTCGAGTTCGAGTGGGACGTGCGGGAGGCGGGCGCGGACGTGATGGAGCGCCACGGCGGCAACCCGCTGCCACCCGACGTCCTCGACGCGATCCGCGAGACCGGCGTCGCCCTCAAGGGGCCGATCACGACGCCCGTCGGCGGCGGCTTCCGCTCGGTCAACGTCGCGCTCCGCAAGGAGCTCGACCTCTACGCGCAGGTGCGGCCGTGCAAGAGCTACCCGGGCGTGCGCAGTCGCTTCGACGACGTCGACCTGATCATCGTCCGGGAGAACACCGAGGATCTCTACGTCGGGATCGAGTACGAGGAGGGCACGCCGGAGGTCACCGAGCTGATCGAGTGGATCGAGGCGCGCGGCGGCCGGTTGCGCCATCGCGACGCGGGGATCTCGATCAAGCCGATCTCGGTCACCGGCACGCGCCGGATCTTCGAGTTCGCCTTCGACTACGCGCGGCGCAACGGCCGCCGCAAGGTCACGGCCGTGCACAAGGCGAACATCATGAAGTTCACCGACGGGCTCTGGCTGCGGGTCGCCCGCGAGGTCGCCGCCGAGAACACGGACATCGAGTTCGACGACCGGATCGTGGACAACATGTGCATGCAGCTCGTGCAGCGACCCGAGGAATACGACGTGCTCGTCCTGCCGAACCTCTACGGCGACGTCCTCTCCGATCTCGTCGCCGGCATGATCGGCGGGCTCGGGGTCGCCCCGGGCGGAAACTACGGCGAGACGGTCGCGGTCTTCGAGCCGACCCACGGGTCCGCGCCGAAATACGCGGGCCTGAACAAAGTCAACCCGATCGCGGAGATGCTGTCGGGCGTCCTCATGCTCCGCCACCTCGACGAGCGCGACGCGGCCGATCGACTCGAGCAGGCGATCGCCGCCGTCGTCGCCGAGGGCCGGAGCGTCACCTACGACATGAAGCCGAGCCGCGACGACCCGACTGCCGTCGGCACGAGCCAGGTCGCGGACGCGGTGATCGAGAAGCTGGAGGCGGAGGTACCGGCATGAGCGGGAGACGGAAGATCACGATCGTCGGCGCCGGCGCGACCGGGGCCACCGCGGCGCACATCCTCGCGGCGCGCGACTATGCGGACATCGTCCTCACGGACATCAAGGAAGGGCTGCCGCAGGGCAAGGCACTCGACCTGAACCAGATGGGCCCCGTGCTCGGCTTCGAGCCGAACATCACCGGCACGAACGACTACGAGGCCACGGCCGGCTCGGACGTCGTGGTGATCACGGCCGGCCTGCCGCGATCGCCCGGCATGTCCCGGGACGACCTCGTGACGACGAACGAGAAGATCGTCGGCTCGGTGACCGAGCAGGTCGTCGCCCGGAGTCCCGGCTGCATCATCGTCGTCCTCTCCAACCCGCTCGACGCGATGTGCCACGTGGCGAAGAGCGTCTCCGGCTTCCCGAAGGAGCGCGTCTTCGGCCAGGCCGGGATTCTCGACACGGCCCGCTTCCGCACCTTCATCGCCTGGGAGACGGGCGCGTCGGTGCGTGACGTCCAGGCGCTCGTGCTCGGCGGCCACGGCGATCAGATGGTGCCGGTGGTGTCCGCCGCGACCGTCGGCGGCGTGCCGCTGCGCAAGCTCGTCTCGGAGGAGCGGATCGAGCAGATGGTCGAGCGCACCGCCAAGGGCGGCGGCGAGATCGTGCAGCTGCTCGGCACGTCGGCCTGGTACGCGCCGGGCGCCGCGATCGCGGAGATGGTCGACGCGCTCCTGCTCGACCAGAAGCGCGTCCTCCCCTGCACCGCGTATCTCGAAGGCGAATACGGCGTCGACGGCCTCTACATCGGCGTTCCGGTCAAGCTCGGCGTCGGCGGCGTCGAGGAGATCGTGGAGCTCGACTGTCGGACGACGAGCGGGCCGCGCTCGAGCGCAGCGCCGACGCGGTGCGCGAGGTCGTCGGCGTGCTCTCCGGCCTGAGCGGGTGGACCTCGGACTGAGCGGACGCACTGCGGTCGTCTGCGGGGCCTCGGCCGGGCTCGGGCTCGCGAGCGCCGAGGCGCTGGCCGGCGAGGGCGCGAACGTCGTGCTCTTCGCCCGCCGGAGCGAGGAGCTCGAGGGGCACGCCGCGCGCCTCGGCGCCGTCGCGGTCACCGGCGACGCCACGGACGACGGAGACCTCGAGCGGGCGGTGGCGACCGCCGTCGAGCGCTTCGGCGGCCTGGACGTCGTCGTCTGGAACGGCGGCGGGCCACCACCGGGGACCGCGCGGGAGGCCGACGACGCGGCCCTCGAGGGCGCGTGACCGGCTCCTCGTCTGCCCGGCCGTCACGCTCGTCAGGCTCGCCCTCCCCCACCTCGAGCGGAGCGCCGCCGGGAGGATCGTCGCCATCACGTCCCTCGCCGCGCAGGAGCCGACGCGGCATCTCGCCCTCTCCAACACGTTCCGCCCGGCGCTGACCGGCTGGCTCGAAGACGCTCAGCCGGGAGCTCGGCCCGCGCGGCATCACCGTCAACTGCGTCGCGCCGGGACGGCTCGCGACGGCGCGGCTCGACGAGCTCTACCCGGACGGACCAACCGCGGAGCAGACTGGCGGAGATCGCCCTCGGCCGCTTGGGCGAACCGCGCGAGCTCGGCGACGTCGTCTGCTTCCTCGCCTCCGAGCGGGCGAGCTACGTGACAGGGCCAGACGATCGTCGTCGACGGCGGACTGAAGCGGTTCCTGTTTTGAGACGGCACGTCACGCCGGTCCGCGTCGCCGTCGCACTCGCCCTCCTCCTACTGGCGACGGGCGTGATCCTGTACAGCGTCCCTTCTGGCGACTACATCCTGCTGCCGGACGTCGCGCATCCGGTCGCACCGCTCGTGCACGTCCAGGGCGCGAAGAAGACCGGCGGCGCGGGGCGCATCTACTTCGTCGACGTGATCGAACGGCGCGCGAGCGAGCTCGAGTCCCTGTTCCCGTCGCTGCACTCGCACGGGACGCTCGTCCCGGCGAGTCTCATCGCCCGCCGGGAACGACGAGCGGAGCCGTAGACAAGGCCGAGCTGCAGGAGATGGCCACCTCGCAGCGCGTCGCGGCGGCCGTGGCGCTACGCCGGCTCGGCTATCACGTCGTCGTCCACTCGGACGGCGTGGTCGTCAACGTGATCGATCTCGGCACCCACGCCTACGGGAAGCTCCAGCCAACCGACGTGATCGTCGCGGTGGACGGTATGCCGACGCCGACGATCGCGAAGCTGCGGAGCGTGATGGCCGGCGTGCACCCCGGTGACGTCGTCGCCCTGCGGATCCGCCGCGGCAGCCGGCTGGTGACGGTGCGCGTGAAGACGATCGCCGACCCGGAGCAGCGAAACCACGCGATCGTCGGCTTCGAGCCCACGCAGGCGGCCCGGATCAAGCTGCCGCTCCGCGTCTCGATCGACGCGGGAGGCATCGGGGGACCGTCCGCCGGCCTCGCCTTCGCGCTCGAGGTGATGAAGAAGCTCGGCCGCGACGTCACGCACGGGTACCGCGTGGCGGCGACGGGCGAGATCTAGCTCGACGGCTCCGTGGGACCGATCGGCGGCGTCAGGCAGAAGACGTACGGCGTGCGGGAGGCGGGCGCGGATGTGTTCCTCGTGCCCGCGGGCGGGAACGCGCGGACCGCGCGCCGGTATGCCGGACGGCTCCGGATCATCGCTGTACGCACGTTCGCGCAGGCGTTGCATGCGCTGGCAACGTTGCCGCCGAAGCGGTAGAAAGCCGTCGATTCGAGGCTGCGCGAAACTGGCGGAAATTCGTCAGTTTTCGTCCACGGCAACGCTTGCTTCTCGAGCCTCCCGACCTATCATCGCTCGTCGAGAGCGCCACCAGCTGTACCCATAACAAAGACGAGGATGCCCAAACGGACTCAGCCCAACGTGCGCTGATTGCTATTTCCGCCGGGCCGGGCTCTGCGCCCTTTCCGGAGAGGCGATCTGCCCCACCTTCCGCGCCACCTCCGACGGCAGGCTCGCGCCGCCGCAGCAGCCCCGGCTCGTCGCCCGCACGGCTCCGGTCCACGCGGCGGCATAGGATTCCGGCGTGCGGTTCCTACACCGCCCGCGCATCGACGAGAGCCGCCGGCTCTACATCCGGCTGCTCGTCCTCGCCCTGCTCGTCGCTTACGCGGTCGCCTTCATCCCTCGAGAACGACAGCTCCATCACCGTGCACTTCGTCTTCGCGACAGCGCGCGTGTCGCTCGATCTGGCTGATCCTGCTCGCACTCGCCGTCGGGCTGCTCGCCGGACTCCTGCTCCCCCCGCTACGAACGCCGCCGGCGCCGCCGCTCGCACGAGACCGCCCAGCACTGAGACGCCGCCGCGCGATCTCCTCCGGCGAGACGAAGCTGAACGCGAGCCGCAGCGAGCGCTCGCCACCTCTGCCGCCGGGAAGAAGTCGGATCCCTGGACGAACGTGACGCCTGCCTCCTCGGCCTGTGCGAGCAACTCGCGCCGCTCGGACCGGACTCGGAGATCGAGCCAGACGAAGTAGCCGCCCTCGGGACGCGTCCGGATCGCGCTTCGGGCAGCTCGCGGGCGAGCGCGTCGAGCATCGCGTCCCGCCGCTCGCGCAGCAGGCCGTTCACGCGCTCGAGGTTCGGCTCGAAGCGGCCGCGGCGCGAGGAACTCGAGCACGGTGGCCTGCCGAGCGGCACCGGCGTGATGTAGGTCGCGTGTGCGCGCGCGTCGATCTCGCGCCGCGAGCTCGCCGGGCAGGACGAACCAGCCGACGCGCAGGCCCGGCGCGACGGTCTTCGAGAACGAGGACGCGTACAGGACGTGTTCTCCGCCGGCGAGCTCGAACAGCTCGGCAGGGGCTCGCCCTCGTAGCGGACGAGGCCGTACGGGTCGTCCTCGAGCACGAGCAGGGCGTGCTCGCGCGCCAGCTCGACGAGGCGGCGGCGGCGCTCGAGCGGCAGCGTGCGGCCGCTCGGGTTCTGGAAGGTCGGGATCGTGTAGAGGAACGCCGGCGTCGCTCGCGCCGCAGCTCGCGCTCGAGCGCGTCGAGGTCGAGGCCCGTCCTCGTCCTTCGGCGATCGCGACGACCTCGGCACCGCAGCGCGCGGAGGATCTTCAGCGGCCGGTCGTAGGTCGGCGCCTCGACGAGCACGCGGTCGCCGCGGCCGACGAGGTGCTCGAGCGAGGAAGACGAAGCCCTGGCAGCGAGCCGTTCGTGACCAGGACGCGCGCCGGCTCGACGCCGTGCCGCTCGGCGAGCCACTCGCGCAGCGGCGCGTAGCCGCCGCCGGGCCCGTAGCTGAGGATCGTCTGGCCGTCGCGCTCGAGCGCCGCGCGGGCGCAGTCGGCGAGCTCCTCGACGGCGAGGCACTCGGGCGCCGGAACACCGCGGGCGAACGAGATCATCCGGGCAAGTTAGCGGCCAGCTCGGCGCGCAGCTCGCTCGACCCGAGCGACGCCGACGGTGTGGCCCTTCTCCGCGTAGAGCGCCTGCGCCTCTGTCGAGCGCAGCGAGCGCCTCATCGCGCTTGTCCGGCAGCGGCGAGGACGACGGCCAGGTCGTAGTACGAGACCGCCTTGTGCTCGAGCGCGTCCGTCGGCTCGACCCACGCGACGGACTCGCGGGCAAGCCGCTCCGCCTCGGCGTGCTCGCCCCGGCGGGCAAGGAGCTTCGCCCGCACTTTGAGGATGAGCATCTGCGTGATCACGTCGTCGGCGGCTCCTGCTTGCTCCGGCCTTGTCCGTCAGTCGCCAAGCCTCGTCGTCGCGGTCCGAGCCGGTACAGCGCCTCGGCCGCCCAGCCGGCAACTGTCGACATCCAGCCCTGCTCGCCGAGCGCCTCGAGGGCTGCCACGCCCTCGAGCGCCAGTTCGGCCGCGCGCGGCGTCGCCGGCGATGAAGCTCGACCTCCGCGAGCCTGCATCCGGTGACCTGCGGCGAGCAGGCGCTGGCCGCGGCTCTCGCGCTCCTCGTCGCCTCGGCGACGAGACGGCGCGCGAGGTCGAAGTTGCCGCGCATCGCCTCGAGCTGACCCCTGAACGCGGGGTCGAACGTCGGACGACGTACTGGACTCGTCGAAGAACGCGAGCGCCTCTTCGACCGGGAACGGCCCGTAGACCCGCGGCACCAGGCAATACGGTCTTGCGCACCGAGAAGCACAAGATCGTCGGCCCCCTCGGCGTGCTCCCTCACGCGCTCGCTAGCGAAAGCCATCGCCCGCCAGTGGAGGGCGTTGAGCTCGGCTGGGCGACGAGCGTCCAGGCCGCCACGAGCGCGGCATCGTTGCCCTGGTCCGAAAGACCTCGAGGGCTCCTCGGCGAGTTCCCGAACTTCCGACTCGCCCGCTGTCTCTCCGCGAGATGGGCGACGAGGCCACGCTCGACTCGCGCCCTGAAGCTCGCAGTTCGCGGGCCGGGTCGCCGTGCTGCTGCGCTCTCGCCGATGCAGGCGTCGGCTTGCTGCCAGCGCCTCGTGCAGGTCGCCGGAGAGCTGGCCTCGCCTGGATCGCGTCGCACCTCGTCGCTCGGACGCGGCGGCTCCGGCGTGGCAGCAAGCTCGAGCGCCCGGTCGAGCAGGCCGACTGCCGCGGCAACGTCCTCGCGGCCCATGCGCGGTGTCCTCGGCAGTCCGGCGAGCCGTTCGCCGGCGCGTCGAGCAAGCTCGTCCGTCTCCTCGCCTCCGATGCCCGAGCTCGACGCGGTAGCGGTGCGCCTGCTCGAGGTGGTAGCCGAGGATCTCGTCGAGCTCGATCAGGTCGCGCTCCGTGCCCGTCGAGCCAGTCGGCGAAGCGCTCGTGCAGCTCGGCGCGCGTCGCCTTCGGGCAGCGCGTCGTAGGCGGCGTCGCGGATCAGAAGGTGGCGGAAGCGGAAGGCGTCGTCGCCGGGGAGCTGCGTCCGGTCGGGCCGGACGAGCTCCTTGCGCACGAGCGCCATCAGCTTCGTCGGCACGTCGTGCTCGTCGGGCGCGAGCGCCTCGACGCCGCCGCGGTGGAAGATCTTGCCCTCGACCGACGCCGCGCTCGAGCACTCCGCGCTCGGACGGGTCGAGCTGGTCGAGCCGGGCGGCGAGGAGCGCCTGGATCGTCGGCGGCACGACGACGTCGCCGTTCGGCGACTCGGCGACCATCGCGAGCATCTGCTCGACGAAGAGCGGGTTGCCCTCGGCCGCCTCGCGGATCCGAGCGCGCAGCGCGTCGTCGAGCGGCGTCGCCGAGCAGCCGCTCGATCAGCTCGTCCGTCTCCTCGGCGCTCGAGCGGCTCGAGCAGGACGGTGGTCGCGTTCAGCTTGCCGCCGGCCCACGTCGCCGGCGGTCGAGCAGCTCCGGCCGCGCGATGCAGAGGAGCAGGATCGGCGCGTCGCGGCTCCAGTCGGCCACGTGGTCGACGAGGTCGAGGAACGTCGGCTCTGCCCAGTGCAGGTCGTCGAAGACGCAGACGACGGGCGCGCGACTCCTCGAGCAGCTTGCGGAACGCCCACGCGATCTCGTCGGCCGTCGCCGGCTCCTGCCGACTCGCCGAGCAGCGACGCGATCGCCGCGGCCGCGCGTCGGTCCGACGGCCGCCGGCCAGCTGGATCACGACCTCGACGACCGGCCAGTACGTGATTCCCTCGCCGTACGAGAGGCAGCGGCCGCGCACGACCGGCGACGCCGTCGAGCGACGCGAGGAACTCCGCCGTCAGGCGCGACTTGCCGACGCCCGCCGCGCCGAGGAGCGTGAACAGATGGCACGAGCGCTCGGAGCGAGCCCGCTCCCACGCGTCGTCGCAGCGCGCGCTGTTCGCGCTGCCGGCCGACGATCGGGGACGTCGAAGCGGCGCTGAGCCTCGCCGGTCACCGCCAGCAGCGGGCGGGCAGGCGACCGGGTCGCGCCTTGCCCTTGAGCTCGAGGCGCCGCTCCTCGCCCAGCTCGACCGCGTTGCGACGAGCCGGATCGTCTCCGGGCCGATCAGGATCTCGCCCGGCTCTGCAGCCTGCTCGAGCCGCGCAGCGACGTTGACGGCGTCGCCGGTGGCGAGCCGCTCCTCCGTGCCCGTCACCACCTCGCCCGTGTTGACGCCGATCCGCCCGCGAATGCCGAGCTCCGGCAGCGCGTCGCGCATCTCGACGGCGGCGCGGCAGGCGCGCAGGGCGTCGTCCTCGTGCACGACGGGAACACCGAAGACGGCCATCACGGCGTCGCCGATGAACTTCTCGACGCTGCCGCCGTGTCGCTCGACGATCTCCTTCATCCGCTCGAAGTAGCGGGCGAGCACCGCGCGCAGCGCCTCCGGGTCGGTCGACTCGCCGAGCGCGGTCGAGCCGGCGACGTCGCAGAAGAGGACGGTGACGGTCTTACGCTGCTCCCGCGCCGGCGCCGCCGCCGCGACCGCGGCCCCGCACTCGAGGCAGAACTTCGCGTCCTCCGGAAGCTCGTGCCCGCAACTCGCGCACGTCGGCACGCGGCCGAGGTTACTACCGAAGCCGCGCGGCGACCATCTGCGCGACCTCCGTCGGCGTCGTGCCGACCTCGATCCCGCGCGCCTCGAGGGCGTCCTTCTTCCCCTGCGCCGTCCCGGAGGAGCCGGAGATGATCGCGCCGGCGTGCCCCATGGTCTTGCCCGGCGGGGCGGAGAAGCCGGCGATGTAGGCGAGGACGGGCTTCGTCACGTGCTCGGCGGCGTACGCGGCGGCCTTCTCCTCCTCGTCGCCGCCGATCTCACCGACGAGGACGATCAGCTCGGTCTGCGCGTCCGCCTCGAACTTCTCGAGCACGTCGACGAACGAGGAGCCGACCACGGGGTCGCCGCCGATGCCGACGATCGTCGAGTTGCCGAGCCCGAGCTGCGTCAGCTCGTGGCCGATCTGGTACGTCAGCGTCCCCGAGCGGGAGACGAGCCCGACGCGAGCCCTCGCTGAAGATCTCGGCAGGGATGATCCCCGCGTTCGCCTTGCCCGGCGAGAGCACCCCTGGGCAGTTCGGGCCGATCATCGTCGTGCCCTTGGCGCGGAAGTAGGTGTACGCGCGCAGCATGTCGTGCGCGGGGATGTGCTCGGTGATGCAGATCACGGTGCCGATCCCCGCGTCCACGGCCTCGTAGATCGCGTCGACGGCGAAGCGGGCGGGGACGAAGATGAGCGACGTGTTGGCGCCCGCCTCGGAGACGGCGTCGGCGACGGTGTCGAAGACGGGGATGCCCTCGACGTCCTGACCGCCCTTGCCCGGTGTGACGCCGGCCACGACATTCGTCCCGTAGGCGCGGTTGCGCAGACCGTGGAAACGGCCCTCGGAGCCGGTCAGCCCGGCGACGACGAGACGCGTGTCCTTGTCGAGGACGATCGCCACTAGGCCTTCGCCCCCTTGAGGACGGCGGTGGGGAGCTCGAGCCTGTCGTCCCGGACACGGCCGGCGAGAAGCTCGCGGACGCGGGCACGGTCGTCCTCCGGCGTCTCCGTCCGGTCGAGCCAGGCCTCGAAGTCCGTCTCGCGCACCAGGACCGCCTCGTCGGAGAGCGCGAGCCCGGCGAGCTCGAAGAAGCTGTGCCACTCCGGGACCGAGTAGTTGCGAACGTGGCTCGGGTCGCGCAGCCGGTCGGCTTCCTCGGCCGACTCGCTCGTGAAGGTGTTGTCGCAGATCACGACGCCGTGCCGCGCGACGCGCGCCATCTCCTGCACCGCGGCGAGCACGTCCGGGAAGTGGTGCGCCGCGATGCGGCAGGCGACGGCGTCGAAGCTGGCGTCCGCGAACGGGAGATGGTCGGCCGGCGCCGACGACGTCAGGCTGCATCCCGGGCGCTGCGTCCACCGTGACGACCTTGGCGCCCGCCTCCCGCAGCCTCCGCGCCACGTGGCCGCCGCCCGTCGCGACGTCGAGCACGGTCACCCCCTGCGCAGGCTCGCACCAGGCGACGACGAGGTCGAGGTCGTCGCCCGCGGCGTGCGTGGCGCTCTCGCGGTAGGCGTCGGCACGCTCGCTCCAGAGATCGGTCACGGCGCCTCCGCCGCGAGCTCGACAGCGCGCCGGGCTCCGTCGAGCATCGTCGCCTCGGGATGGATGTTCCCGTACCCGGAGTCGCCGAGGATCTGCCGGCCCTCCTCGGCGTTCGTGCCGTCGAGCCGGACGACGATCGGGTAGCGGGACATGTCGAGCTGCTCCAGGGCGGCGACGATCCCGCGCGCGACCTCGTCGCCCCTCGTGATGCCGCCGAAGATGTTGAAGAAGATCGACTTGACCTGCGGGTCGCGCGTGATCACCTCGAGCGCGTCGACGACGCCCTCCGCGCTCCCGCCGCCGCCGAGGTCGCAGAAGTTCGCCGGCCGTCCGCCCACGTGCGCGACGACGTCGACCGTGGACATCCCGAGCCCTGCGCCGTTCGCGAGCACGCCGACGTCGCCGTCGAGCTTGACGTAGGTGACGCCCTTCTCGCGCGCGAAGGTCTCGATCGGGTCGGCGGCGGTCGTGTCGCGCCATTCGGCGACGTCCGGGTGACGGGGAAGCGCGCTGTCGTCGACGGTGAACTTCGAGTCGAGCGCCTTCACCTCGCCCTCCGGGGTCACGATCAGCGGGTTGATCTCGCAGAGCATCGCGTCGAACTCGACGAAGACCCGGTAGAGCTGCTCGACGATCGCAGCGATCTGCTTCTGCTCGGACGGATCCTCGACGCCGCCGCCGTAGACGAGCCGCCGCGCGACCCACGGCTGGAAGCCCTCGAGCGGGTCGACGTGGAGCCGGACGAGCGACTCGGGGCTCTCCTCCGCCACCTGCTCGATCTCGACGCCGCCCTGCGTCGTGAACATGAACAGCGGCTTCTTCGCGCCGCGGTCGAACGTGACGGAGAGGTAGTACTCGCGCGCGATGTCGGACGCGCGCTCGATCCAGAGCTTGCGGACGATGTGGCCGCGGATGTCGAGCCCGAGGATGCCGCGCGCCTTCTCCTCGGCGTCGGCGGGGTCGCCGGCGAGCTTCACGCCGCCGGCCTTGCCGCGGCCGCCGGTCAGCACCTGCGCCTTGACGACGACCGGTCCGCCGAGCTCCTCCGCGGCCGCGCGCGCCTCTTCCGGCGTCGTGGCCAGCCGGCCTTCGGAGACGGGGATCCCGACCCGGCGGAAGAGCTCCTTGCCCTGATGCTCGTAGAGGTCCACCGGCGCCGGACACTAACGGCGGAGCGCCGGTGGACCGCGCAGTTACCTGCGGAGCCCGCTAGTAGCCCGGGTTCCCGTATCCGCCGCCGCCACCACCGCCGCCACCGCCACTGGACTTCGTGACCTTCTTTCCGGCGGCCGAGACCGCGTAGAACTTGCTGACGCCCTCGCCGGTCGTCTGACCCGCGCCGGAGTCGCCGGTGAAGGTGTAGAGCGGATGCCCGGCGTACGTGACCTGGAGCTTGCTGCCCCGCTTGATCGTCCCGAGCAAACCTTGCTTCACGCCGCCGCCCGCGCGCGGCGTTCCCTTCGTGAGCAGCGGCGGCCAGCTCGCCGCGCAGCCGCCCTTGCAGACGCTCTTCCCCTTCGGGTCGGCCGTGTAGAGGTAGAGCGTGTGACCGCTCGAGGTGGCGAGCACCTTTCCGAGGTTCGTGCTGTGGAGCGTCACGGTCGTGCCGCCCTGTCGGGCGGCGGCCGCGCTGCCGCACGCGACGACCGCGGCGACGAGAGCGGCGAGGGCGAGAATTCGTTTCGGCATCTGCGTTCCTCCTTGGGTGTCGCGTGTGACTACGGGCACGAGCGGCCCCCGGATTTCCGCTGACTACACTCGCCCGCGTGGACGCTATCGTCGCGGAGGAGCTGCGCAAGCGGTACAGGACGGTGCAGGCTCTCGACGGCGTCTCGTTCGCCGTGCGCGAGGGCGAGGTCTTCGGGCTGCTCGGGCCGAACGGCGCGGGCAAGTCCACGGCCGTCCGCGTGCTCACGACGCTGACGCAGCCTGACTCCGGCCACGCCTCCGTCGCCGGCGAGGACGTCGTCGCGCACCCGGCCCGCGTCCGCAGGGCGATCGGCTACGTCGCCCAGGACTCCGGCGTCGACTGGGAGGCGACGGGACGCGAGAACCTGCTCCTGCAGGGGCGGATCCACGGGATGGCAGGGAAGCCGCTGCACGCCCGCGTCGACGAACTGCTCGACCTCGTCGGGTTGCGCGACGCCGCCAACCGTGTCGCCCGGGGCTACTCCGGCGGGATGAAGCGCCGGCTCGACATCGCGATCGGGCTCGTGCACAAGCCGAAGGTGCTCTTCCTCGACGAGCCGACGACTGGCCTCGATCCGGAGGCCCGCGCAGCGATGTGGGTCGAGGTCGAGCGCCTCGCGCACGCCGAGAGCCTCACGATCCTGCTGACCACGCACTATCTGGAGGAGGCCGACCGCCTCGCCGAGCGCGTCGCGATCGTCAGCCGCGGCCGCATCGTCGTCGAGGGAACGCCCGAGGAGCTGAAGCACAACCTGCGCGGCGAGTCGGTGAGCGTCGAGCTCACGGAGCAGAACGGCCGGATCGCCGACGCCGAGCGGATCGTCGGCGGCGTGGGCAGCGAGGTGAAGGTCGAGGGTCAAGTGTTGCGCGCCCGCGTCCCGAACGGGGCGGAGGCGATTCCCGTCATCCTCGGGGCGCTCGACGACGCCGGGATCGAGGTCGCTTCGGTGACGACTGCGCGCCCCTCTCTCGACGAGGTCTACCTCCACTACACCGGCCGAGACTTCACGACGGAGGACCAGGGACGGGCATGACCGTGCAACTCTTTCGCCAGACCGGATGGATGGTCGTCCGCCAGGTGCGCAACCTCATGCGGGAGCCGATCTGGATCGCGATGATGGTCATCCAGCCGATGCTCTGGCTGCTCCTCTACGGCCAGCTGTTCAAGCACGTCGGCGCGCAGGGCCACCACAGCCACTTCCCCTACAAGGAGTTCCTGCTGCCCGGCGTGGTCGCGATGAACGCGTTTTTCGGCGGCATGTGGTCGGGGATGGCGATGATCACCGACCTCGACCGGCACGTGATCGACCGCTTCCTCGCCGCGCCGACGGTGCGCGTGGCCATCGTTCTCTCTCAGGTCGTGCGCGCCGCGATCACGGCGATCCTCCAGGCGCTGATCCTCTTGCTCGTGGCGCTCGCGATCGGCGTGCGCGTCCACGGCGGACTCGTAGGCTGGCTCGTCGTCTTCGTCGGCGCGGCGCTTCTCTGCGCCGTCTTCGCCGGGTTCTCGCACGGAATCGCGCTGCTCATGCGCCGCGAGTCGTCGATGATCGCTGCCGCCAACTTCGTCGGCATGCCGCTGATGTTCCTCTCCTCGATCCTGGTCACCGTGGCGCTGATGCCCGGCTGGATCCGCTCGATCGCGCGATTCAACCCGGTCGACTGGGGCACACGGGCGATGCGGAACGCCGTCATGATCGGCGGCGACTGGGGACCGACGTTCGAGCTACCTCGCCCTGCTCGTCGCCGTCGCCGCCGCGACGTCGCTGTTCGCGACCTGGTGCTTCCGCTCTTACCAACGATCCATCTAGCTCGCGAGTGCTGCGCACTCGCTCGCTCTGGATAAGGGACTGCGCGGGCCGGAAAGCGTGGTTTCCGGCCCGCTCCGTGCTGTTTGTCTTTGGGTGGTCTGGATGGAGGCTGCTCTGGTGCGCTCGCGCGCGGCGGAGGCCGGCACGAGCGCGGTCCGGCCTGCGGCTAAGTCGCCGCTGCGCGGCTGTCTTAGCCTCCGGCCCCGGACGCAGGTTGCTTGAAGGCTTGGAACCCTCCTGGCGTTCGGGCGGCGGCGTAACGCCGCGTTACGCCGCCGCGAACCAGCGGGCGAGCACGCGCAGCCTGCTCGCCCGCGACGGCGACAACGGCTCAGAACCCTCCCAGCCCAAACAAGCTCTCAGCACGGAGCGGGCCGGAAACCCCGCTTTCCGGCCCGCGCAGTTCCTCTATCCGCGGAGCAGAGCGTCAGCTCTGCTCCGCGATCTCGCAGATGACCTGCTGGCTCGAGACGGGCTGGCCGGGCTCGACGGAGAGGTGGCGGACGACACCGCCGCGCGGCGCGTGCACCTCGTTCTCCATTTTCATCGCCTCGACGATGCAGATCACCTGACCCGGCTCGACCTCGTCGCCCTCGGCGACGCGCACCGCGAGCACCGTGCCCTGCATCGGCGAGACGACGACGTCGCGCCCGCCGGCGCCACCCCCGCCGGCGCGTGCACGCTCCCTCCGCCGCTGCGCGAGCGCGCGCCACTCCGGCTCCGGCTCGGAGAGCCGCACATCGAACCGTCTCCCTTCGACCTCGACCGTGCGGATGCGCGCCACCGTCCGGGCCGGTCCGGCGCCGTCGACGCTCGGCGCCGCAACGACGGCAGCCTCGTCGAGCTCCGCCGCGCGGGCGGCGATCTCGTCCGACTCCACGATCCCGTGGCACGTCTCGCCGGCGACGAAGCAAGGATGGGAGAGAAGCGCCTTGTGGAAGCCGATCAGCGTGTGCGGCCCCTCGATCCAGAACTCGTCGAGCGCGCGCAGCATCCGCCGCCGCGCATGCTCGCGGTCGACGCCGTGCACGATCAGCTTCGCGACCAGCGGGTCGTACGCGGCCGAGACCTCGTAGCCGGCGGCGACGCCCGAGTCGACTCGCACGCCTGGCCCCGCCGGCTCGCGGTAGCCGGTCACCGGAGCCGGCGCGGGCAGGAAGCCGCGGCTCGCGTCCTCGGCGTTGATGCGGCACTCGATCGCATGTCCGCGCAGCTCGACGTCGTCCTGCCGCACCGAGAGCGGCTCGCCGAGCGCGATCAGGATCTGCTCCCGCACGAGATCGAGCCCGGTGACCATCTCCGTCACGGTGTGCTCGACCTGGATCCGCGTGTTCATCTCCATGAAGAAGTAGTCGCCGTCACGGGTCAGCAGGCCCTCCACCGTGCCGGCTGAGCGGTAGCCGCAAGCACGCGCCGCCTCGACGCCGATCGCGCCGATCCGCTCCCGCAGCTCGGCGTCGACCGCGGGCGAGGGAGTCTCCTCGATCAGCTTCTGGTGACGGCGCTGGATCGTGCAGTCGCGCTCGCCGAGGTGGACGACGTTGCCGTGCGCGTCCGCGAGCACCTGCACTTCGACGTGACGCGGGTCGACGATCAGCTTCTCGACGTAGACGTCCGGGTTGGCGAAGTAGGACTGCCCCTGGCGCTGCGCCCGCTCGAACGCCTGCTCGGCCCCGTCGGGCGACTCGACGACCTCCATCCCCTTCCCGCCGCCGCCCGCGGCGGCCTTGATCAGGAGCGGGTAGCCGAGCTCCTCTCCGAGCCGGAGCAGCTCGTCGACGGAGCCGACCGGGTCGGTCGTTCCGGGGATGATCGGGACGCCCGCCTGCCGCATCGCCGTGCGGGCCGCGGTCTTGTCGCCCATCAGCTCGATCGCCGCCGGAGGCGGCCCGATCCAGACGAGCCCGGCGTCCTCGACGGCACGTGCGAAGACCGCGTTCTCGGCGAGGAAGCCGTAACCGGGATGGACGGCCTGCGCGCGGGCCCGCGCAGCTGCGTCGAGCAGGCGCTCGACGGCGAGGTAGCTCTCCGCCGCCGCGGTCGGCCCGACGAGGAACGCCTCGTCCGCGTAGGCGACGTGGAGCGCGCCCCGGTCTCCTTCCGAATAGACCGCGACCGAGCCGATCCCGAGCTCCCGCAGGCTGCGGCAGACGCGGATCGCGATCTCTCCACGGTTGGCGACGAGAACCTTGTCGAACATGGCCGGGCCGTATTCTCCACTTCGTGCGCCTGACGCCGGCCGATCAGCTCACCGTCACGCGGGCGGCCTCGGTGCCGGTCGTGGTCGTTCTCTGTGCGTGGAACTTCTCGGGCCACGACTACTGGGCCACCGCGGTCTTCTGCGTCGCGATGACGACGGACTGGTTCGACGGGAGGCTGGCACGGCGACACGGCCGCGCCTCGCCGGTCGGAACACTCCTCGATCCGATCGCGGACAAGGTCCTCGTCCTCGCCACGCTCGTGATGCTCGTGGGCCAGCACGTCGTGCCGGCGTGGATGGTCGCCGCGATCGTCGTGCGGGAGGTGCTCGTGACGGGGCTCCGCCAAGCTGCGATCGAGCGCGGCGTCGTCCTCGCGGCCCGCGACCTCGGCAAGCTCAAGACCTGGGCGCAGGCGATCGCAGCGGCGGTGGCGGGGTTCGCGGCGGCGGGAGCCTGGACTCAGCGCGCCGCTTGGTGGACGCTGCTCGTGGCCGTCGTCCTCACGTGGGTCTCCGGTCTCGACTACGCGCGTGCCGCGCCGCGACTCTTCGCAGGGCGCGCCCAGCCGGAGTAGCCGAGCGGCTCAGACCGCGATCCCGCGCGACTCGCACCATTCGTCGAAGCGAGCCCAGGCACGGAGGTACTCGCGCAGCGCAGAGAACCCTTCCTCGACCTCGGCGCGGACGGCCCAGTGGCAGTGGCCGCAGTAACCCAACTCGTCGACCGCGGGCGCCTCGCTGCAGCGGATGCATTCTTCCCACATGTCGTGGGAACGGCCCGCACGACGCCCGGGTTACGGCTCGGGCGCAGCTCTCGTGAGCTGAGTCTCGAGCCATTCCGACGCACGCCGCTCGGCTTCCTCCGCCTCGAGCGCGGCCAGGATCGCGGCCCGCTCGGCCTCGTCGGGCTCGGGCGAGATCTCGATTTCCACCGCCGGGAAGGCTAATGTCCAGAGGCAGCGGGGTCGATGAGGGGAAGCGTGGGTCACCGTCCGGGAACGCTTGCGGCCGCCGTCGCAACGGCCGCACTCGCGGCCGCCGCCGTGACCACAGCCGACGCGCCGGGCGCCGCGAGGCGGCTGCCCAACTGGGCCCGCCCGCAGATCGCGGTCGTCGTCAAGCACGGCCTGCTCGGAGCCCAGAGCGTGCAGACCTTCCGCCCGAGCGATCCGCTCACCCGGGGCGCGCTCGTCGACCTCTCCGCCGGCCTCGCGCAGGAGCTCACTGCAGCGGATCCAGGCTCCGGCTCCACAGATCCGGGATCCACCGACACGACCGCTAGCGGCACGACGACGACCACGCGACACGACCACGACGGACACGACCACGACCGACACGACTACGACTGAGACGACCACGACGACCGTCGCGGACCCGGACGGCCCCGCGACGATGTCGCAGCTCGACCGCAGCCTCGTGCTCGCGCTCGGGCTCGGCCCCGCGGCGAAGGAGTTCGTCGCCGGGGCGCGCGCCGCCGGCGTTCCCGTCCCGTCCCGCTTCGGCACAGAGGTCGTCGCCCGCCTGCTCGGCCTGCGCCTCAACCATCCGGCGGCGGAGGACTACCTCGAGCTTCGGCCGCAGGACACGGCGACGCGGGCGGAGGCCGCCTACTCGGCGGCGCAGATCCTCGGCTTCGGCTGGCTCGCCGACAGCTGGCAGATCGGGTGGGTGCAGAGCCTGGCCGACTCGTTCTCGCTGCCGCAGCTGAGCGACTGGCAGCGGCAGATCCTCGCGGTCGCGTTCTCGAGGATCGGCATGCCGTACGTGTGGGGCGGCACGAGCGACGGCCCGGAGGTGGACTTCGGCGTGTCCGCGCGCGGCGGCTACGACTGCTCCGGCTTCGTCTGGCGTGTCTACAAGCTGCAGAGCTACGCGGACGAGGGCAGCCTCGCCTCGACGATCGAGGGCCGCACGACGTACACGATGAGCGTCGAGGTTCCGCGCTCCGAGCGGATCGGCTTCGCGAAGCTGCAGCCGGCCGACGTGATCTTCTTCGGCACCCACGGCCCCCGCTCGACGGGGCCTCAGGTCTTCCACACGGCGATCTACGTCGGCAACGGCTGGTTCATCCAGTCGTCGGACGAGGGGGTCGCGCTCGCGCAGCTCACCGGCTGGTACCACAAGAAATTCGCGTGGGGACGCCGGCCGCTGCGCGAAGCCGGGCTCGAGCCGTAGCCCTCCCGCGACAGGTGCGGCCACGGCGGCGGTCGTGGTTACCCCCTTCGGGTGATTGCCGGGAGACGTGCGGCGACCACAATCACGTTCGTCCTGGCGTCCCCGAAGCAAGTCTCTGGAGGAAACCAATGTTGGAGTGGAAGCCCCGCCTCATGATTCTCATGGTCGCGGTCGCGATGGTCGCGGCGATGCTGTCCGAGAATCACGCCTGGGTCAACCACGGCTGGTAACAGCCGACTAGACACCTCGTAGGGGAGGAGAACGGTGTCGGTTGATCAGCGGCCGCCCAACGCTGTCCCGTACACGATTCCCGCCGGACGGCGACATAGATAGAGGCGCAGCGGTGAAGACCCCCGCTGCGGTGCCAGCGAAAGTGCTGGCGGTGGTTGCCCCGGTCGTCGCGGCCGGGGCCGTCGCCGTGTCGTTCGCCGCGTACCGCTATAGCTCGACGTCGCACACCGCGGGTGCGATCGCGTCGCTGCTCGGCCTGTTCGCGGCGATGGCGGTCGCGGAGCGCTTCCCGGTGCCGGTCGAGGGCGTGGACTCCGGCGGCGTGACCCTTGGCTTCGTCTTCGCCGTCTCGGCGATCCTCCTCCTCGGCTGGCCGGCCGGAGTGCTCATCGCTGCGCTCGGCCCGACGGTGACGCACCTCGTGGGTCGCCGCCCGCCGCTCCGCGTCGCCTACAACGCCTCGATGTTCGCGCTCGCTGCGCTCGCCGGAGGCCTAGCCATCGAGCGAGTGCACGGCGACTCGACCATCAGCCTGGTCGCGCGAGTCGTCCTCTGCGCGTTCCTCTACAACTGGGTCGTCAACCTCGTGCTGATCAGTGCGGTCCTCGCCGCCGACTCGGGCCGCCCGTTCCTCCGCATCGCGCAGGAGAACATCCAGCAGACGACCGCCCCGTTCGCGTTCATGGCCTCGGCGGCGCTGATGCTCGTCGTCCTCTGGCAGCGCGCGCCGGCGCTCTCCGTGGCCCTCGTCGGCCCGCTGCTCGCCATCGCTCTCTACCAGCGCTCGACCTTCAAGGCGCTGCGGGCGATGCGCCTCGCTCTGACCGACCCGCTCACGGGCCTCGGCAACCACCGCAGCTTCCACGAGCGCCTGCAGCGGGAGCTCACGTCGGCCGAGCTGCGAGGGACGGTGCTCGCCCTCTGCCTCGTCGACATCGACGACTTCAAGACGGTCAACGACCGCTTCGGCCATCCCGTCGGGGACGCGGTCCTCGAGCACGTCGCCTCCCGCCTGCGGCAAGGAGGCGAGTCGTTCCGGCTCGGAGGGGACGAGTTCGCCGTCCTCCTCCCGAGCCACGACGAGCACGAGGCGGCCGGCGTGGCGCGCTCGATCGTCGATCGCGTCGCGGGTCTGCAGGTCGAAGGCATCGGCTCGGTGACCGTGAGCGCCGGCGTCGCCACCTATCCGACCGACGGCGCGGGCCGGGACGAGCTGATCCGGCTCGCGGACAGCGCGCTGTACTGGGCCAAGGAGGACGGCAAGAACCGCGTGCGGGCGTACGCGGCCGACTCACTGCTCCGCGCGAACGTCGAGCAGCTCGCCGACAGCCCCGATCGCGCGGCCCGCTACCGGGCCGCCGAGAGCCTCGCGAGGGCGGTCGACGCGCGGGACGGCTACGCCGGCAGCCACTCCCAGCGGGTCGGCGACTACGCGGCGAGGATCGCGCGCCGCCTCGGCGCGGACGAGCCGACGATCGAGCTGACGCGTCTTGCCGGGAGCCTGCACGACCTCGGCAAGCTCGCCGTCCCGGAAGAGATCCTCCGCAAGGAAGGAACCCTCAGCGACGCGGAGCGCGTCGTCGTGCAGCGCCATCCCCAGATCGGCCACCGGATGCTCGAGAGCCTCGGTGTCGAGCCGGTCGCGGCCTGGGTCCTCCACCACCACGAGCGCTGGGACGGCGGCGGCTATCCGAACCGCCTCGCAGGCGAGCAGATCCCGCTCGGCGCGCGAATCATCTTCGTCGCAGACGCCTACGACGCGATGACGTCGGAGCGCCGCACCCGCGTCCGGCGCGACCGCTTCACGCCAGCCGAGGCGCTCGCCGAGCTCGAGCGCTGCGCGGGCACCCAGTTCGATCCCGCGGTCGTCAACGCGCTCGCGGAGGAACTGCTCGCCGACCGGGAGCCCGACCCGGCCATAGCGGCGTAGCCGAGCGAGCGATGCGCGGTGAGGGCTAGGCGAGGTCGTCGATGAGCTGGATCAGCTCGTCGCGGCGATAGCCCTGCTGGCGCGCGAAGCGGACGAGGTCGCGCGCCCGCGCGATCACCGCCCCGCGCTCGGGCGTGCCGGCGACCGTCACGCCACGGCCGCGCCGGAACTCGAGCAGCCCCTCCTCGCGAAGGAGGCGGAGCGAGCGGAGCACCGTATTCGTGTTCACGCCGAGGACGGCCGCCAGGTCGCGGGCCGGCGGCAGCCTCTCGCCGGGTTTCGCCTCGCCGTCGGCGATCGCGCGGCGGATCTCGGCCGCCACCTGCTCGAAGAGCTCCGTCGGCTCCTGCCGGTCGATCTTGACCTGCAACATCGTGCTGCTCATGCTAGCACTAGCCGCCGGCGCCGCGCGGCGGTCGTTTCAGCGCGGGATGTAGCCGCCGCGCCCGACAGGTGCGGGCGCGGCTCACCGGCGCTTGGCCGTCCAGGGGCGCGAGCCCGGCGAAGCCTGGCTCGCTGCCGAGCGAGCGGAAAGCGAAGCGGGCGAGCGGACCTACAGCGGGATATTGCCGTGCTTGCGGCGGGGGCGGGGCTCGGCCTTCGTCAGCGCGGTCTCGAGCGCGTCGATCAGCACCGGACGCGTCCGCCGCGGCTCGATCACGTCGTCGACGTAGCCGCGCTCGGCCGCGCTGTACGGGTTGGCGAACTTCTCCTTGTAGTCCGCGATCAGCTCCGCGCGCTCGTCGTCCGGCCGGTCGCGGTAGATGATGTTGACGGCGCCCTCGGGCCCCATCACCGCCACCTCGGCCGTCGGCCAGGCGAAGTTGAAGTCGGCGCGGACGTGCTTCGAGCTCATGACGTCGTACGCGCCGCCGTACGCCTTGCGCGTGATCACCGTCAGCTTCGGCACGGTCGCCTCGCAGTAGGCGTAGAGGAGCTTCGCGCCGTGGCGGATGATCCCGCCCCACTCCTGCGCGGTTCCCGGCAGGAAGCCCGGCACGTCGACGAAGGTGACGAGCGGGACGTTGAACGCGTCGCACGTACGGACGAAGCGCGCCGCCTTGTTCGACGAGTCGATGTCGAGGACGCCCGCGAGCGAGCGCGGCTGGTTGCCGACGACGCCGACGGGATGCCCGCCGAGCCGCGCGAAGCCGCAGACGATGTTCTCCGCCCACCGCTCGCTCACCTCGAGGAACTCGCCGTCGTCGACGACCCTCCGGATCACCTCGTGCATGTCGTACGGATGGCTCGGGTGATCCGGCACGAGCGAGTCGAGCTCCGGATCCTCACGGTCGATCGGATCGGTCGGCGCGCTCCACGCAGGTTGCTCGGCATTGCTCTGCGGCAGAAAGGACAGGAGGTAGCGCGCGTCCTCGAGGCACGACTCCTCGTCCGGCGAAATGAACTGCGCGACGCCGGACTTCGAGGCGTGCGTCGCCGCACCGCCGAGCTCCTCGAAGGTGACCTCCTCGCCCGTCACGGTCTTCACGACGTCGGGGCCGGTGATGAACATGTACGACGAGCCCTCGACCATGAAGACGAAGTCGGTCATCGCGGGCGAGTAGACGGCTCCGCCCGCGCAGGGCCCCATCACGAGCGAGATCTGCGGGACGACCCCGGAGGCCTGCACGTTTCGCCAGAAGATCTCGGCGTACCCGGCCAGCGAGACGACGCCCTCCTGGATCCGCGCGCCGCCGGAGTCGTTGATCCCGATCACCGGGCAGCCGTACTTCACGGCCAGGTCCATGACCTTGACGACCTTCTCGGCGAAGACCTCGCTGAGCGAGCCGCCGAAGACGGTGAAGTCCTGGGAGAAGACGAAGACGCGGCGGCCGAAGATCGTCCCGTAGCCGGTCACGACCGCGTCGCCGTACGGACGGCGGTCCATCATCCCGAAGTTCGATTCCCGGTGCCGGACGTAGCGGTCGAGCTCGACGAACGAGCCGGGGTCGCAGAGCTTCTCGGCCCGCTCGCGGGCCAGCAGGCGGCCCTCGTCGCGCCGCCGCTGCACGGCCTTCTCGCTGCCGGCGTGGAGTGCCTTCTCGCGCAGCTCCTGCAGCCACTCGAGCTTCCCGGCCGTCGTTTCGTGCGCGTCTGCCACCGCGCGGAGCCTAGTCACGACTTCACGACGACGAGGCCTCTACCGGCAAAGGGGCCGTTCGCCGTGTCGAGGCTCCAGCCGAGCTTCGCGATCCCAGCCCGGAGCGGGTGAGGCAGCGCCAGGCGCATCGCGTAGTCGACGTGCCCGTCGGCAGGGACGGAATGCACCGAGTCGCAGTCGAGGGCGATGGAGCGAAGGGCGGTCACCCCGGGTGCGTAGACGCCTTCCGTGTACCCGGGGCACGGCACGAGGCGGACCCTCGTCGCGGTGGGGTTGCTCAGCGTGACGACGTAGTCGAGCTCCTTCGTACCCGCACGCAGTCGTGCTGCGATCTTGACGGTCGCCTTCAGGGTGCCCGGCGTTCCCGGCCGGGCCGCGACCGGCCCGTAGCGGGCGGGCAGGCCGAACTCGCTGATTGCGAGGCCGCACTGCTCGAAGATCGAGGCCCGCCCGCCGGAGAGCTTGCCTCCCTCCGGCAGCGTGAAGACGAGGTGTCGGTAGTGGACGACGGGCTTGTCGCCACCCTCGCAGCCCGAGCTCGTGCCGAAGTCGAGGAACACGTGATGTTGCGGCGCAAGGTCGGCGGGGATGTATGACCCGAAGAACGTCCCGTGCCGCGGGTGCAGTGTCCGCCGGCCTCGGCTCGTCGTGGCGGCGCTGACCGCCGGGTAGCCGCGCAGCAGGCACGGGCGCAAGCCGACGTTCGTGAACACGAGAGGCTCCGACAGGTTCCCGGTCGCCGCACCAACCTGCCCAGTACTCACTCGCAGCTGGCCGGCGCGGCAGAGCGACGCCGTTGTTGGATAGTGGATCAGCTTCGGACTCGGAGTCCGGTAGAGCGGCAGCGGCCGATTCACCCACGGAACCACCCCGCTGGCACGCTGGGACGCGCAGCCCGTGAGGGCCGCGACCCCCAGCAGGGAGACGAGCAGCCCACGTCTCATCCCATCGCAGCCTAACGTTCGCCCTCGTGAGGCATCGGCTTCCTCCCGCGCTCCGGCTGCGCAGCTTCGCCCTGCTCTGGACGTCGTCGCTCGCGAACAGCCTCGCGCAGCAGATGCTCGTCGTCGCGATCGGCTGGCAGGTCTACTCGATCCACCGCAATCCGCTCGACCTCGGGCTCGTCGGGCTCGCGGAGTTCGTGCCGCTGCCGCTGCTCGCGCTGCCTGCCGGACAGCTCGCCGACCGGGTGCCTCGGCGGCTCGTCGTGGCCGTGGGGCTCGTCCTGCAGGTGGCGATCGCGGCCCTGCTCGTCGCGATCACGCTCACGGGCGCACACCGGCTCTGGCCGTTCCTCACCACAGGGCTCATCGCCGGCGTCGCGTCGGCGGTCACGAACCCGGCCGGACGATCCCTGACGCCGGAGATCGTGCCGCCGGAGCTCCTGCCTGGCGCCGTCGCCTTGCGCAGCGTCGCGTCGCAGATGGGGATCGTCGTGGGTCCGGCGATCGGCGGCGTGATCTTCTCCGTCGAGCCGGTCGCCGTCTACATCACGGCGGCAGCGCTGTTCACGCTCGCGATCGTCGCGATCCTCGGCGTCTCGTCGGGCGGGGCCGCCGCGCCGGCCGCCGAGGTCACCTGGCAGAGCCTCTCGGCCGGTATCGCCTTCATCGTGCGGACGCGGATGCTGCTCGGGGCGATCTCGCTCGACCTCGTCGCGGTGCTGCTCGGAGACTCGATCGCGCTCGCCCCGGTGTTCGCCCGGACGATCCTCGACGTCGGCCCGATCGGGCTCGGCGCGCTGCGGGCCGCGCCGTCGGCCGGCGCCCTGGTCGGAGCGCTGCTGCTCACGCGGCGGCCGCTCCGCTTGCCGGCCGGCGCGACGCTCCTCGCGGTCGTCGCCACGTTCGGCGCGATGATGATCGTGTTCGGGCTCTCGCGCTCGCTCCCGCTCTCGCTCGCCGCCCTCGCCGTGAGCGGCTTCGCGGACATGATCAGCATGAACATCCGCTCGACGACCGTGCTTCTCGTGACCCCGCACGAGTTGCAGGGACGGGTCAGTGCGGTCGAGTGGGTCTTCGTCAGCGCCTCGAACGAGCTCGGCGCCTTCGAGTCCGGAGCCGTCGCGTCTCTGATCGGCACGGTGGCAACGGTCGTCGCGGGAGGCGCCGTCATGATCGGCGTCGCGGGCGCCTGGCGGCGGCTCTTCCCCGCGCTCGCGCGCATGGGCCGGCTCGACGAGCTGCGGCCGGAGGGCGTATAGGGTCGAGGACGTGACGGTCGGGCTCCTCCACCCCGGCGAGATGGGCGCGGCGGTCGGCCGCACGCTCCGCGACAACGGCCGCGAGGTCGTCTGGGCGTCCGAAGGACGGAGCGCGGCGACGACCGCCCGCGCCGAGGCGGCGGGCTTGCAGGACGTGGGCCGGGTCGCCGAGGTCAGCCGCAGCGCCGAGGTGATCCTCTCGCTCTGCCCGCCCCACGCCGCGCTCGCCACGGCCGCCGCAGCCGATGGGTTCGAGGGCATCTACGTCGACGCGAACGCGATCTCGCCGGCCACGACCGAGGCGATCGCGGCCCGTATGACCCGGTTCGTCGACGGAGCCGTGATCGGGCCACCGCCGCACGACGCGGGCACGACCCGGCTCTACCTCTCGGGCCCCGAGGCGGCCACGGTCGCCGAGCTCTTCGCCGGCAGCGCGCTCGAGGCGAAAGTCCTCTCGCCCGAGCCCGGGGCAGCCTCCGCGCTGAAGATGGCCTACGCGGCCTGGACGAAGGGCAGTGCCGCACTCCTGCTCGCAAGTCGCGCCGCGGCGGAGGCGAACGGCGTCGGCGAAGCACTCGACGCGGAGTGGCAGGCGTCGCTGCCCGAGCTGGAGAAGCGGCTGGCCTCGGCGGCCCTCAGCGCGCTCGGCAAGGGCTGGCGCTGGGTGGGCGAGATGGAGGAGATCGCGCAGACGCTCGCCGCCGCCGGGCTCCCGGCCGGCTTCCACGAGGCCGCGGCGGAGATCTACCGGCGGGCGCCGCACGAGGAACCGGGAGACGACGTCGTGCAGCGGATGCTGAGCGCTCTCCTTCCGCAGTAGGGTCGCAGCATGGAGCCGCTGGATCGCTCGACGCTCTGGCCGTACGACCACGGCGAGCTGCGCGAGTTCCACTACCAGCGCGACCGCAGCCCGACCGTCGCCGCAGCCGAGGAGGCGCTCGGAGAGCTCGACGGCGGCACCGCGCTCCTCTTCCCCTCCGGCGCCGGCGCGACGACGGCGCTCGTCCTGGCGCTGCTGCAGCCGGGAGACACGATCGCGTTCGCGGAGGGCTGCTACTACGGCACCGGACTCATCTTCGCCACGCTCGAGCGCTGGGGGCTGCGCGCGGTCGAGTTCGACCAGACCGGCCCGCCTCCCGCCGGCGTCCAGCTCGTCTGGCTCGAAGCGCCGTCGAACCCGTTCCTGACCATGCCCGATCTCGAGGCAGCCGCCGCCCACCCGGCGCCGGTCGTCGTCGACGCGACGGTCGCGACGCCGATCCACCTCCGCCCGCTCGAGCACGGCGCCGACTTCGTCCTCCACAGCGCGACGAAGTACCTCGCCGGGCACGACGACGCCCTGCTCGGCGCCGTCGTCTGCCGCGACGCCGCCGCGGCAGAGGAACTGCGGACGTTCCGGAGCCGCACCGGCATCGTCGCGGCGCCCGATCCGGCGTGGCTGCTGCTGCGCGGGCTGAAGACCCTCGAGCTGCGGGTGCGGCGCCAGACGGAGACGGCGCGACTGCTGGCCGCGCGCCTGCGCGAGCATCCGGCCGTGGAGACCGTCCGCTATCCGGGCCTCGGCGGGCTCATCTCCTTCGACGTCGCGGGAGCCGACGAGGCGCGGAAGGTGGAGACCGCGACACGCCTGATCGTCAACGCCACGTCGCTCGGCGGCGTCACGAGCCTGATCGAGGGCCGCCGCCGCTGGGAGGGCGAGCGCGTCCCGCCGGGCCTGCTGCGACTCAGCGTCGGTCTGGAGGATCCCGAGGAGCTGTGGGCGGACCTCGAGCGCGCGCTGGGCTAGTCCCCCGGCTCTGTACATCGGGAACGACGTCTGCGAAGATCGCCGCTTCGGCGATGCGTGCGACCTCGAGCAAGCTGCGGATCCTCTGCCGGACCGCCGCCCTGGCGGGCCTCGTTCTCGTGCTGTGGGCGGCCGTCGGCGTGCCCGGCTCGAGCGCGCACGCGAGCGCAGCGGCGCCATGTCCGGTCGCCGGCCAGTGTGCGGTCAACGCGAAGACAGGCTGCCCCAAGGGCGGCCCTTCGAGCGGGTCGAACGTGGCGTCCCCTGCGCCGATCCAGGTCGCTCCGCCCAAGAAATGCGTCTCGGTGCCGACGACGCTGTTCTACGTCCGTGCCAGCGATGCAACCGGTTGCACCGAAATCCTGTTCGTGCAGGTCAAGCTCCAGTCGGGCATCAGCCAGTACGAGTCGGTCGTCTACGCGAAGATCGGCGAGGGAACACGCTGGTGGGCCGATCCTCCGACGCCCGAAGACCAGACCGGGCCGGCCACCCACGCCGGCCACACGTTCGCCTACGGCTCCGCCTCCTACACGGTCCCGCACGGATACCTGGCCTGGGATGTCGGCGCGGGTACCAGCGGCAATCCCGCGGGCTGCAACGACACCGCGCCGCCGTCCGGCGTCTACGGCCAGGCCGGCTGGGGCGTGAAGGGCACCGGGTCGGGCGGCGGGACCGGCGCGAAGCTGAGCATCCATGGCCCGACGCACAATGCCTTCCACGTCACCTTCAACGAGGTGGTCACGGGCACGGCCGGCGGCTCGGCCAACTACGTCCAGAGCGGCGAGCAACTCGGCTGGTCGCCGAAGTGCGCGCCGACCCTCACCGCCGAGCAGAGCCGTTCGACCTGGACGGCCTGGCCCACCGGGACAGGCTCGGTGAGTGGCCACTTCACGCTCGTGGCGGCCTTCTACTCCCGCAACCACCTCAAGCACGGGATCTGCTCGTATCTGATCAACGCGTCGACCAAGCACACGTACGCGCACGCGTCGCGCTACTGGTCGAACTCCTGAAGCGTCAGTAGACCCGTCAGTCGATGGAGAGAGCCGGAGGTCGGACTCGAACCGACGGCCTCCCCATTACAAGTGGGGTGCTCTACCAGCTGAGCTACTCCGGCCAGCAGCCGCAGCGTAGCGCCGGCGCTAGAGCAGAACCTCGCGCGCCTTCTGGTGGGCGAGGATCTTGCGCTTCACCCGTTGCAAGGCGTTGTCGATCGTCTTCGTGTCGCAGCCGAGCTGCTCGGCCATCTCCTCGTACGAAGAGCCCTCGAGGTAGAGGCGCAGCGCTTCCGCCTCGAGGCCCGAGAGACCGCTGCCGAGGCTGAAGACGAGGCTCTGC
Organism: uncultured Actinomycetes bacterium; assembly: GCA_963702785.1. Lineage (GTDB taxonomy): Bacteria > Actinomycetota > Thermoleophilia > Gaiellales > Gaiellaceae > Palsa-739. Next base: position 69,800 of record CAVPDV010000001.1, read on the forward strand.
AGCTCCTCGGTGGAGATCACGACGAGCGGAGGCTCCTGCACGGCCGGCCCCGGTAGGGCGTCTCCGAGCGTGCACTCGCCCTCGCCGTCCTGCCCCGCCGGCGTGTGGCTGAACGAGACGTACGTGTTCAGCGGCGCGTGCTTGAAGCGGGTGGCCGTCTTGATCGCCGTGATGATCTGCCGGGTGACGCAGAGCTCGGCAAAGCTACGGAACGAGGTCTCCTTGTCGGCCCGGAAGTCGCGCACCGCCTTGTACAGGCCGATCAGGCCCTCCTGCAGCAGGTCGTCGTTGTCGCCACCGGCGAGGAAGTACGAGCTCGCCTTGAGCCGTACGAAGCCTGTGTAGCGGCGGATCAGCGCGTCCATCGCGCCTGTGTCGCCGTTCCGCGCCTTGAGGACGAGCTGCAGATCCTCCAGCTCTCGTTGAGCCTTCTGCGGCGAATACGCTGTCGCAGCACGCGCAGCCATGGCATCTCCCGGCGTCACCAGGGCAAAGTCTCACCCTGTAGTTGAGGGCGAAGATAGCAAGCGGTCCAAGGTTTTACAAGTCCAATTGCATTGGACCCAGCTTGCCGGGGACCCAGGACGTTAGTGCTGGCCGCGCCGCAGGCGCTCGAGGGCGGCGAGCGTGGCGGGATCGAGGCGGTCGCGCAGGTCGCCCCGTACGGCGGGCGGATGCGCGGGTCGCGCGAGCTCGGCGAGGAACGTCTGCGAGGCGACCTTGCGCACCTCGATCCCGGCGGTGCCGCGGACGGCGGTGTCGGAGGAGACGATGGCCACCTGCTCGCGCGCCCGGTTCTCCGCGGCGAGCCGCTCGAGCAGCGCGTCCGCGTCCGCCGCCCAGCGCACCTCGAGCGCGCCGTGCCGCTCAGCGGCGCCGTGACCGTCGAAGACGAGCACGCCGCGCGCTCCCTGAGCGGCGACCCAGCTCGCAAGCAGGTCGCGGAGCTCCTCCGGCGAGGTGAACCCGCCCGCGTGGAGGAGGTTGAAGCCGTCGAACAGGTAGAGCGTCGTCTCAGCCACCGCGCTGTCGCCGGGCCTCGTAGAGGAGAATCGCCGCTGCGACGCTCACGTTGAGCGATTCGACCCGGCCGAGCTGCGGAATCGAGACCTCGAGGTCGCAGGTCCGCCGCACGAGCGGACGGAGCCCCTTGCCCTCGGCGCCGAGGACGAGGGCGAGTCCGCCCGAGAGGTCGGCCTCCCACATGGGCGTTCCCGAGACCCCGACGGCGCCGGCGATCCAGAGGTCGGCGCGCTTGATCTCCGCCAGGTAGCGGGCGAGGTTGGGGACGACTGCCACCGGCAGGTGCTCCACGGCCCCCGCCGAGGACCGGCAGACGGCGGCCGTGACGCGGGCCGAGCCGTGCGCGGGGACGACGACACCGCTCGCACCTGCTCCCTCGGCGCTCCGGATCACCGCGCCGAGGTTGCGCGGGTCGCTGACCTGGTCGAGACAGGCGAGGAGCGGCGCCTCGGCGGCCGCGAGTTCGAACGCGTCGGCGTAGCGGAACGGCTCGCACCACGCCACCACCCCCTGGTGGTCTCGCGTCCCGGCGGCCTCCGAGAGCTCCCGCTCGGGCTTCGCCTGCACGCGCGGGCGGTCGAGCTCACGCAGCCACGCCTCGCTCGCCAGCGCACGCTCCCCCACCCACAGCTCGAGCACCTCGCGCGGCCCGCGCACCGCCTCGCGCACGGGCCGCCGCCCGTAGACGAGCTCACGAGTCACGGGCGGCGGACGAGCCGGAAGCCGGGAGGCTCGGAGACGTCGCGCACCTCCCACCCCGCCGCCGCGATCTCGTCGCGCAACCCGTCGGCGCCGGCGAAGTCCTTGGCCTCCCGCGCCTCGCGGCGCCGCTCGGCGAGCGCGACGACCTCGGCCGGTGCCTCCTCGACCTGCGCGATCGACTCGAGGCCGAAGATCCGGAACGCTCGCCGCAGCAGCTCGTGGTCGCGCCAGCGGTGGAGGACGGCGAGCGCCTCGGGCGTGTTGAAGTCGTCGTCGAGGGCCGCGGTGAGATCGTCCCATTCCCCCACCGGCTCGCTCGGCGAACGAAACACGTTGCGGAAGCTCTCGAGCTGCGCGCGCGCCTGCTCGAGCGTCTCGTCGGAGAAGTCGAGGGGCTTGCGCCAGTGGCCGGTGAGGAAGAAGAAGAGCAGCGTCTCGCGGCCCCAGCGGTCGAGCGCGTCCGCGAGCGAGACGTCGTTGCCGATCGACTTGTGCATCTCGGCGCCGCGCATGCTGAGCATCCCGTTGTGCATCCAGATGCGCGCGAAGCCGTGGCCGAGCGCGCGCGACTGCGCGATCTCGTTCTCGTGGTGCGGGAACTTCAGGTCGAGCCCGCCGCCGTGGATCTCGAAGCTCGTGCCGAGGTACTTCTCCGACATCGCCGAGCACTCGATGTGCCAGCCGGGACGGCCGCGACCCCACGGCGAGTCCCACGACGTGTCCTCGCCCGGCTTGTTCGCCTTCCACAGCGCAAAGTCGCGCGGGTCCTCCTTGAGCGGGTTCGGCTCCTGCTCCTCCATCTGGTCGAGCTTCTGCCGGGACAGGCGTCCGTACTCGGGAAAGCTGCCGACGCGGTAGTAGACGTCGCCCTCGACCTCGTACGCGAAGCCGCGCTCGAGCAGCTGCTCGATCAGCGCGATCTGCTCGGGGATCGTCTCGGCGGCCGTCGGCTCGACGTCCGGGCGGCCGAGGCCGAGCCGGTCGGTGTCCTCGAAGTACCAGCGCGTCGCGTCGGCGGCGAGCTGCGCGCTCTTCCCGGGCGCCGCGTCGTAGATCTTGTCGTTGATGTCGGTGATGTTGACCACGACCTTCGTCTCGTAGCCGCGGTGCTCGAGCCAGCGCTTGAGCCAGAGCGGGAGGACGTTGACGGCGAAGCCGTTGCCGACGTGGATCCGCTGGTAGACGGTCGGTCCGCACCAGTAGATCCCGACCGGGCCGGGTGGCGGCGGCAGCTCGACGAGCTCCCCCGTGTACGTGTCGTGGACGCGCATCGCTCCTAGCGTACGGTCCGCCGCAGCAGCTCGTCCCGCGACAGCGCCGCGATCACCGCAGCGAGCTCCGGGCCGCGCTCGCGCCCGGTCAGCACGAGCCGCAGCGCCTTCAGATCGCCGCCGACGGCCTTCAGCTCCCGCACGACGGCGCGCGGGTCGCTGCCCGCTTCCACGAGCTCGCGGAAGCGCGCCAGCGTCTCGGGGGCGTCCACGTCGACCTCGGGCGGCGGCTCGAGGACGAGCGTGGCGTATTCCCGTGCCTCGGCGAGGTCGCGCGCGCCGCGCAGCACGGGCGCGACCGACAGGGGAACGCCGACGCGGACCGCGAGCTCCTCGTCGGAGAGCGCCGAGAGCGCCTCCGTCGAGAGCCGGCGCAGCCGGGCCAGGTCGAGGTGGACGTCGTGGCGCGGCAGCCCGAGCTCCTCGAGGTAGGCGCGGACGGCCTCCGCCGGCAGGCCCTGTTCCCGCAGGTCGGCCAGCGAGGACGCGCCGTGCCGTTTCCCGAGCTTGCGGCCGTCGTCCCCGAGCAGCAGGCCGTGGTAGAGGTACTGCGGCGGCTCGGCGCCGAGCGCGCGGATCAGCTCGCGCTGCAGCGGCTCATTCGGCCGGTGGTCGTTGCCGCGGACGACGTGCGTGATCTCGAAGTCGACATCGTCGACGGCCGTCGCCAGCTGGTAGGTCGGCGACCCGTCCGGCCGGAGGAGCGTGACGCGGCCGAACCGGAGCGCTCCGTCAGCGTCCGGCTCGCCGACGAGATGCGCCGCCTCGCGGTGCCGCACGTGCCGCTCGCTCTGCTGCGCCGGCCCTTCGTCCCAGCGGACACCGAGCCATTCGAGATCGGCGAGGATCGCGTCGAGCCCGCCCTCGACGTTCCGCGCCGGATCCGTGTCGTCGATCCGAAGCAGGACGCGACCGCCGTGCTCGTCGGCGAAGCGCCGGTTGGCGACCGCGCTCAGCGCGTTCCCGAGGTGGAGCGAGCCCGTCGGGCTCGGCGCGAAACGCACCTTGACCATCCGGCGAGTGTAAGTAAGCTCCGCTCCGCGATGGAATCCTGGCGCGCAACTGTGCTTCGCCAAAACGGCTAGTCCGCCGCTTCCCCCCACAACGTCGTAGGGAAGCGGCGGGACGCGACGCGATCCCGCCCCGGACAACGGAGGTGCTCGTCGCGATGCCTATGCCCCATCGCACCCAGCAGCAGCTGATCAAACGCCGGCTCAGCGGCAAGGAAGGCGCAGACAGGATCCGCGAGCTCCGCGCGATCCTCGCCGAGCTGCCCGGCTACCGCAACGGCCCGTACGCCGACCTGCGCAAGTGGGTCGAGGGCGAGCTGACGGCGACGCGCGTGCGCAAGCGCGTGGTCAACCGCGACTCGATCGGGGTGCGCCGCGAGGGCGCCGCGCAGATCGCGCTCGTCGGGCCGCCGAACGCGGGCAAATCGTCGCTCCTGCAGGCGCTCTCGGCGATCCAGATCCGCACGGGCGACTACGCCTTCACCACGACCCGTCCGGTCGCGGCGACGACCCGCCTCGGCGGAGTGCTCGTCCAACTGGTCGAGATCCCCGGCCTGATCGAGGGCGCCGCGGACGACCGGGGCGGTGGCCGGGCGCTGCTCGGCGTCCTCCGCAACGCCGACGCGATCCTCTGGTGCCTTGCGTGCGACCGTCCGCTCGAGGAGCTCGAGACGATTCGCGCCGAAGTCGTCTCGGCCGGGATCGAGCTGCCCGGTCTCCTCGCCGCGACGAAGTGCGACGAGGCGCCGCCGCCCCGGCACCCGGAGTTGCGCGTGCTGCCGGTCTCCGTGCTCGACGACGCGAGCCTCGAGCGGCTCCGGGAGGAGCTGTGGGCGCTCACCGGGCGGATCCGCGTCCACCTGCGCGGCGGCAGCGACCCGCTGGCCCTGCGGCCGCCGGCGACGGTGCTCGACGTCGCCGACTCGATTCACCACGAGCTGGCGGAGCACTGCGCCGGTGCGCGGGTCTGGGGGCCGTCCGCCCGGTTCGACGGCCAGCGCGTCGGCCCGCAGCACGAGCTGCACGACGGCGACATCGTGGAGGTGCTCTCCCGCTAGAGCCGCGACGATGGCGCTACTGCTCAGGCGCCGGCGGCGAGGACCCGGAGCAGGTCGGCGCCGGCGAGGCCGAAGCCGTCGGGCTCCTCTTCGAGCACTGCACGCAGCGCCCACAGCTCGCCGCGGCCGAGAGCGAGCCTCCCCGAGTCGAGGGCGATGCCGAGGGCAAGGGAAAGATCGCGATGTCGCAACGAGACACCCGCCTGGTCGGCGGCCGCCGCGGCCAGACGGCTCACGAGGTCGCGCGGCACGCGTACGACCTCGCCGTGGGCCTCGAGCTCGATCTCGTCCGCAGCCACTCCCCTCTTCTATGGCCGCTCGGAGCCCGCCTGCAACCTCCTCGCGCTCCGGCGCGGACTGAAGGCGTAGACCTTGGCCCAGCCGACGAGGTAGAGGCGTTGCCCGTCCGTGACCACGGGAGTGAACGAGCCGTCAGGATAGGTCCACAGCTGCCTGCCGCTGCGCGCGTCGAGCGCGTACGTGCGGCGGTGGAGCGTCGCGAAGTAGACGACACCGTCGACCACGGTCGCCGAGCCCGAGATCGGGCCGTTCGCGCGGAACGTCCAGAGGACGCGTCCCGTCGCGGCGTCGACGGCGTAGAAGCGCGAGCTGTACGAGCCGACATAGACGCGGCCGCGCCATACGGCCGGCGAGCCGTAGACGTAGCCGCCGGTGCTCCGTGACCAGCGCAGCTTCCCGCTCCGCTCGCCGAAGGAGTAGACGTGGCCGTCGGTGGAACCGAGGTAGACGCGCGAGTACGCGACCGCAGGCGTGGAGTAGAAGGTGCCGTGCGCGCCGAACAGGTCGCGGGCCGACGCGGAGCGCCAGAGGAGCTTCCCGTCGCTCGCCCTGAGCGAGTACAGATAGCCGTCGTAGGAGCCGAAGAAGAGCCTGCCGCGGTCGAAGGCGATCGCGCCCTTGACGGCGCCGCCGGCGTGGAAGGTCCAGAGAGTCGAGCCGTCCGTCGCCTTCAGGCAGTAGACGGTCCCCTCGGCGTCGCCGACGTAGAGCCGGCTGCCGACGATCAGGGGCGACGTCTCCGTCGCGCCGAGGCGCCTTCTCCAGCGGACTCGGTGCGAGGGCCCCGCCGCGACCGCGAGGAGCTCACCGTCTCCCCTCAGTGCGGCATCCCTTCCGCATGGCTGGCGGTTGAGGAACGCCTCGAAGACCGAGCCGCGGCCGAGCCGCGTGACTGCCGGCGAAGCCGCCTCGCAGCGGTGCACGTGGACGGTCCAGAGTCGGCGTCCGTTCCGGGTGGAGACGGCGATCAGGTTCCCGTTGAGGCTCGCGTAGTAGAGGTAGTGGAAGCCGATCGCCGGTGGGAACTCGACGAGCGACGTGCCGCCCGACACCCAGTCGAGCCTGAACGGCGGGCGGAGCCGTCCCACCCCGACGTGCAGGTGCTGCGGGACGCCGCCGAACAGCGGTGAGACGAGCGACTCGCGCCGGGGTGGCGGCGCGACGGTCTGCGTCCGCACGTATTCGACCGACGAGCCCGTCACGTTCCCGCCGAAACGGTGGTGCGAGACGTAGTAGGCGGTCGCCGCGCCGGCGAGCAGGATCAGGACGCCGGCTGCGACGAGGAGGCGGCGCATGCGCCCGATGATGCCTGTACCGGGTCCCTCACGAGCGGAGGAGGACGCGCTCGTACACCCGGTCGCGCAGGCGCGTCGGCAGGCGCTCGACGAATGCTCGCCGCCGCGCGTCGCGTCCGACGAGGTAGCGCGCCCGCGGCCGCCTCGCCGTCAACGCACGCTCGACGACAATCGCCACCTCGTCCGCCGGCTCTGCGCGCCTGCCCGCGGCGGACGCCGCCGCCCCGAACGCCGACATGCGCTCGCCGTACAGCGCGCGGAGCTCGGGCGTTCCCGCCGCCACCTGCTGGAACAGCCCGGCGCCCTTGCCCCAGATCGGGGTCGCGATCGAGCCAGGCTCCACGATCGTCACGGAGATCCCGAACGGACGCAGCTCGATCCGCAACGCGTCGGTCACTGCCTCGAGGGCGTGCTTCGACGCCGCGTATGCGCCGAGGAACGGCAGGGCGCTGCGCCCGGCGACGGAGCCCACGTTCACGATCCGTCCCGACGCTGCGCGGAGGTGCGGCAGAAACGCCTGCGTGACCGCAACCTGGCCGACGAGGTTCACCTCGAGCTGGCGGCGGAGCTCGTCGAGCGGGAGGAACTCGAGCGGCAGCGCGAGCGCGATCCCCGCGTTGTTGACGAGGCCGTGGAGCGGTTCGCCTCCCAGGGCTGCCGCTGCGGCCGCGATCGAGGCGGAGTCGGTGACGTCGATCGTCACCGGCTCGAGCCGCTCACCCGCGGCGGCGCGCAGCCGCTCCCCGTCGGCGATCGTGCGCACGCCGGCCAGGACCCGCCAGCCCGCGCCGGCGAGCCGGAGGGCGCACGCCTCTCCGATCCCGGAAGAGGCCCCGGTCACGAGGACGCGACGCTCGGCGCTCACGCCGCGAGGAACGAGCCGTCGAGCTCGCGCACCGACCGGCCGCCGAGCAGGGCCAGCGTGATGTCGGTCTCGGCGAGGAGCTGGCTGAGCACCGCCTCGACTCCCGCCTGCCCTCCGGCCGCCAGACCGTAGGCGTACGGACGGCCCACGAGGACTGCGTCGGCGCCGAGCGCCATCGCCTTCAGAACGTCCGCGCCTGTGCGGATGCCGCCGTCGACGAGCACCGTCGCGTCGTCGCCGAGCGCCTCTCGCACCTCGACGTACGCGTCGAGCGCGGCGACCGCGCCGTCGACCTGGCGGCCGCCGTGGTTCGAGACGATGATCCCGTCGACGCCGCAGTCGCGGGCCCGGATCGCGTCCTCCGCCGTGAGCACGCCCTTGACGAGCAGCGGCAGGTCGACACGCTCCCGCAGCCAGGCCAGGTCTTCCCAGGTCAGACCGAGGTTGGGGAAGGTCATCAGCATCGTGGCCGCCGCCGTGAGGACGTCCTCCTCCGGCGGCTTCTCGAGGCGCCGGAGGAAGAGCGGGTCGGTGAAGAACTGGGCGCAGCCCTGGCCGCTCAGGAACGGCAGGTAACTGCGGGCGAGGTCGCGCGGGCGCCAGCCGAGGATCAGGGTGTCGAGCGTGAGCACGACGCCGCCGTAGCCGGCCTTCGCGGCGCGCTCCACGAAGCTCGCCGCCACGTCGCGGTCGTTGATCCAGTAGAGCTGGAACCAGCGCGGCGCGTCGCCCATCGCCTCGGCGATCTCCTCGATCGAGTGCGACGCCGCGCTCGACAGGATGAACGGGACGCCCGCAGCGGCCGCCGCTCGCGCGCAGGCGAGCTCACCCTCCGGATGCGCGATGCTGAGGACGCCGATCGGCGCCAGGAAGAACGGCGCGGCGGAACGTGTCCCGAGCAGCTCGACGGAAAGGTCGCGCTCGCTGTTGCCGGTGAGCATCCGCGGCCGCAGCCTGCGCCGCTCGAACGCCTCCCGGTTCGCGCGAATCGTCAGCTCGGCGCCCGCTCCCCCGGCTATGTAGCCGAAGGCCTCCGGCTCGAGCGCGCGCTCCGCGCGGCGCTCCCAGTCCTCCGGAGTGATCGGCCACTCGGCGCCGCCGAGGTAGATCGCGTTCTGGACCTGCGTCCCGTCGAAGCCCATGCCGCGCGATCCTACGCCGACGCGCTGCTCTAGGCTCACCGCGGTGGAAGCGGCGCTGATGGCGTGGTTCCGGGAGAACGGCAGGGATCTCCCGTGGCGGCGGACGCGCGACCCGTACGCGATCCTCGTCAGCGAGGTGATGGCGCAGCAGACGCAGGTCGAGCGCGTCCTTCCACGCTGGCGGAGCTGGCTGGAGCGCTGGCCGACGGTCGGGGCGCTCGCCGCGGCGCCGGCGGCCGACGTGATCCGCGAATGGCAGGGGCTCGGCTACAACCGGCGGGCCGTCGCACTCCACCGTGCCGCGCAGCACGTGGCCGACCACGGCTGGCCCGACGACCTCACTGAGCTGCCGGGAGTCGGCCGCTACACCGCCGACGCGATCGCCTGCTTCGCGTTCGGGCGCGACGTTCTTCCGGTCGACGTCAACGTCCGTCGCGTCTCGGAACGCACCGGCCGGCGGTTCTCGCCCGCCTCCGCCCAGGCGCTGATGGATCTCGGCAAGAGCATCTGCCTCGCGCGGGTGCCGCGCTGCGCGGTCTGCCCCCTGGCCGGCGGCTGTCCGTCGCGCGGGCTCCGCTTCGAGCCGGTCCGCCGCCAAGGCCCCTTCGAGGGCTCGTTCCGGCAGCGTCGCGCCGAGACGCTACGAGCTCGTCGCCGCCCGGGCCCGACGGCTGGCGGAGCTCGATGCGGCCGCGGTCGACGCGCTCGCTCGCGACGGGCTCGTGCGCGTCGACAGCGGGCTGGTGTCCTTGCCCCGCTAGCTCGGCGAGTACCATCCCCCCGATGGTCGCGACGTCGCTGTTCACGCTCCTGATCCCCCTCTGGATCCTCCTCGGGATCCTGGCGTTCCTGGGCGGCTTCGGGCTGCTGGCGCGTGTCCGCGGCGGGCGCTACGTGCGCCCGGTCTTCGCCGGTATCGCGAAGGTGCCGATCCTCCGGCGTCTCCTCGAGAAGGCGTCGAGGGCGACGATGGAGCGGGCGAATCCCGAGCTCGCGAGCGCGCTGCGCAAGCTCGAGCCGCACGCAAAGCACATGCACGATCCCCAGCAGGCACAGAAGGCGATGTCACGCCTGACGCGCGAGGAGCGCGCCGCGCTGCTCGACATGCAGGAGCAGCAGGGCGGAGTCGCACCCGAAGCGACCAACCGCGAGATGCGCCGCCGCCTCGAGAAGGCAAGGAAGAACGCCGGCCGCAGGTAAAGCGAGCGAGTGCTGCGCACTCGCTCGCTCTTGAAGGAACTGCGCGGGCCGGAAAGCGCGGTCTCCGGCCCGCTCCGTGCTGTAGGACTTGTATTGGGCTGGGATGGTCCGCTCTGCTGCGCCGTCGCGGGCGAGCAGGCTGCGCGTGCTCGCCCGCTAGTCCGCGGCGGCGTAACGCGACGTTACGCCGCCGCCCGGACGCCAAGAGGGTTCGAAGCCTTCAACCAACCTGCGGTCCAGGGCCGGAGGCTAACGGCCCGCGGAGCGGACTTAGCCGCAGGCCGAACCGCGCTCGCGCCGGCCTCAGCCGCGCGCGAGCGCACCAGAGCAGCCTCCCATCCAGATCACCCAAAGACAGACAGCACGGAGCTGCCGGGAGACCGCGCTCTCCCGGTAGCGCAGTTCCTTCAAGAGCGAGCGAGTGCGCAGCAGCTCGCGCGAGTGCCGCCTCGCGAGCTAGACCGAGCGAGTGCGCAGCACTCGCGAGCTAGACCCCGTGGCGCATCCAGACGTTCGGCTCGACGTAGACGCCGCGGCCGTTCTTGAAGTGCACGGGCACGAGCGCGCCCGGCACGACGTAGTCGCCGTCCTCCGGGAACGTCAGCTCCGTCCACTCCTCCCACTCCGCCCGCGCCGCGGCGATCGTCAACGAGTTCGGCGCGAGCGCGAGCTGCTCGCCGCCGAGCCGCTCGTGGGTCCGGAGCCAGGGGTCGTACGGAAGGCCGTCGCCGCGGCGCCACGTGACGTAGCGCTCGAGCGGGACGAGCGGATACCGCTCCTTCCAGGTCGGGCGCACGGGCGCGACGAGGGCGTCGAGGCCGTGACCGGCGGCGATCGCGCCGAGCCGGCGCAGGATCGCCTCGGAGATGCCGCGGCCCCGGTATTCCGGCGCGACGCCGGCCACGACGGCGCAGAGCGTGGTCGGAGCGCCTCCGACGCCGTCCGTGAGGGCCCAGTCGACGCCACGCGACGACGGCGTCCCCTCCCACCGCACCGGCGCGCTGCACGCGTAGCCGACCGCGCGCCGCGGTGCGGCGTCCCGATCGACGAGCCAGAGCTGGAAGTCGGGAAAGAGCTCGTACAGCTGCGGCCAGAACGACTGGACGACGGGGTCGTGGCCCATGAACTCGGGCCACAGATTCGGGAGCGTTCCACGGAGCCGGGGACGCTCCGCATGTGTGACGAGCGCCAGCCTCATCGCACGACCAGCGCCACAGCCTGCGCCGCGAGACCGTCGCCGCGGCCGGTGAAGCCGAGGCCGTCGGTGGTCGTCGCGCGCACGGCGACGAGCTCCGGCCCGACGCCGAGCGCCTCCGCGAGGCGGGCGCGCATCTCGTCACGGTGGGGCGCGAGCCGCGGCTCTTCGCCGATCAGGACGACGTCGGCGTTCGCCAGCCGCCATCCGTCGGCGCGTACCCGCTCCCATGCCGCCGTGAGGAGCTCGAGCGAGTCGGCTCCGGCCAGACCCGGATCGCCCGATGGGAAGAGTGCGCCGATGTCCTCGTGACCGGCCGCCCCGAGCACGGCGTCGGTGAGCGCATGCGCGAGCACGTCGCCGTCGGAGTGGCCGGCGAGGCCCCGCGGATGCTCGATCCGGACGCCGCCGAGCACGAGCGGGACGCCGACGGCGAAGGCGTGCGCGTCGAAGCCGGTGCCGACCCGATACTCGGTCAAGGCAGCACCCCCGGCAGCTCCTCGAGAGAGCGGATGCTGATCGTCCCCGGCGGCGACTCCACGTCGGCGTGCGCCCCGCGCCGGACGCGAACGGCGCTCAGACCGTGCGCCAGCGCCGGAACGACGTCGTTGTCGACGCGATCGCCGACGTAGACGATCTCCTCCGCGGGGACATCCGCCTCCTCGACGACGCGTGCGAAGAATCCGTCCGCCGGCTTCTCGACACCCCAGCGCTCGGAAGAGCCGACGAAATCGACGTGGGCGCGGAGGAAGTCCTCGTGCACAACCCGCATGTTGCCCGCTGCGCCGAGCCGGAGCCCACGCAGCCGGAGGGCCGCGAGGCACGGCAGCGTGTCCTCGTGGAGGTCATCGTCGCAGAACGGCTGCGGACGCAAGCCCTCCGTCTCCCAGCGGGCGTGAGCCTTCGCCTCGTCGACGAGCGTCTCGCCGACGTCGAACACGACGGTGGTCACAGCCATGCGCTCACCGTCGCAAGGTCGTCGTCCGTCGTCACCTTGAGCAGGCGCGGATCGCCCTCGACGACCTTGACCCTGCCGCCGGCGGCCTCGACGAGAGCCGCGCAGTCGGTGGCATCCGCGTCGCCCGCGTGGGCGCGACGCAGCGGCTCGGCCGCGAACGCCTGCGGTGTCTGCACGGCCCACAACCCGTCGCGGGAGACGGTCTCGAGGACCAATCCGTCGGCTGCGGCGCGCTTCAGCGTGTCTCCGACCGGCAGACCGGGCACGACGCCGTCCCACCCCTCCGAGAGCGGAGCGAGCACGCGCTCGACCACCTCGTCGCGGACGAGCGGCCGCGCCGCGTCGTGGACGAGCACAACGAGAGCGTCGCCTCCGACCTCCGCGAGCCCCGCGCGCACGGAGTCGCTCCGCCGCTCGCCTCCCGGGACGCACGCGCGCACCTTGCCGCAGCCCTCCTCCTCCGCGAGGAGGATCGCCGGCTCCTCCCAGCCTGCGGGAGCGACGAGGACGATCGCGTCCACCCACGGACAGGCGTCGAGGCGCCGGAGCGACTCCGCGAGGAGCGGCTCGTCGCCGAGGTTGGCGAACGCCTTCGGCCGGTCCAGCCCGAGCCGCTCGCCGCGTCCCGCGGCGACCAGGATCGCCCAGACGGCCATGCAGGAGACCCTACGCGGTTGCTGCCGCGGGTGTCTTTTTCTTGGCCGCGGTCTTGCGCTTCGGCAACGGGCCGTCGGAGGCGAGAACCTCGTCGAGCCAGTCGGCGCAGGTCTCCTCGTCCATGTCCTTCGCGTACATGAGCTCGGAGGCGAGGATCTTCTTCGCCTTGACGAACATCTGCTTCTCGCCGGTCGAGAGGCCCTTCTCGCGGTCGCGCAGGGCGAGGTTGCGGACGACCTCGGCGAGCTCGAGGATGTCGCCCGTCTTCATCTTGTCGCGGTTGTGCTTGAAGCGGCGGTTCCAGTTCTTGGGCATCTCGGTCGAGACGCCGGTCAGCGCCGTGAGGACGACCCCGACCTCCTTCTCGCCGATGACCCGCCGCAAGCCGACCTTGTCGGCGTTCTCGGACGGGACCTGCACGGTCATGTCGTTGTGCAGGATCTTGATCGTCAGGTACTCGCGCTGCTGCCCGAGGACCTCTCGCTTCTCCTTCTTGACGACCGTTCCCGCCCCATGGTGGGGATAGACCACCTTGTCGCCGACCTGATACAAGCCCGACCTCCCGTGGCTGAGGATCCTCTTACGTCAAGAAAGCCGGCACACGTCTCGGAGCGCCGGCCAACCCGGCCAAGGGTAGCAGAAACGGCCTGACCAAGCCAAATCCGCGTTGTCAAGCACGGCGGACGGCTAGACCTGCAGATACCGCTCGACGAGATTGTGCTCCTGCAGCCGGCGGAGGCCTTCGCGGATCTCGCGGGCCCGCACGGCGCCTACTCCGTCCACCGACTCGAGCTCGCGCTGCGACGCGCGGACGACGGCGTCGAGGCTGCCGAGGTCGGAGACGAGGCGGCGGACGACGCTGTCCGGTACACGCGGAATCTGGCAGAGGATCCGGTAGCCGCGCGGCGCCACCGGCTCGTCCAGCGGGTTGACGCCGCGCTCGTGGCCGAGCACCTCGGCGAGCCGGCCGAACTCGAGCAGCTCCTCGTAGGAGAGGCCGGCGAGCTCGGTGAGCGCTGCCGTCGCCTCGTCACCCGGGCCGAGGACGTGGTAGTCGCGAACGACGGCATCCCGCTCGGCGGGCACGTCGCCGACGAGCTCCTCGAGCTGGAGCCGGAGCAGGCGCCCCTCGCCGCCGAGCTCGACGCAGTCACGCGTGATCCGCAACGCCATCCGCGAGGTCATCTCCGCGCGCTGGAGCACGACGAGCACGTCGTCGAGGACGACCGCGTTCTGGAACTCGAGCGCGGTGAGGCGCGTCAGCACCTGCTCGAGCCGCAGCCGGTAGGTGTCGAGCGTGCCGAGCGCCTGGTTCGTCTTCGCGAGCACGTCCGCGACCGGGTCGAGCTGGTAGCTCTCCGCGCCGACGAACACGGTCACCGTCTCCCGCTGCTGCGACACCGACACGACGAGCGCGCTCGTCTGCTTCGCCACGCGCTCGGCCGTCCGGTGCCGCGTCCCCGTCTCGAGCGACGGGATCGTCGGGTCCGGCATGAGCTGGACGTTCGCCCAGGCCAGCCGCCTGATCGCCTCGTCGACGATGATCGCGCCGTCCATCTTCGCGAGCTCGTAGAGGAGCTGTGGCCGGAACGGCGCGTCGAGCCGGATACCGCCCGAGTAGAGAAAGGACAGCTCGTGCGGATCGCCGACGACGATGAGCGCGCCCTGGTGCGAGCGGATGATGTCGTCGACGGCTTCCCGCAGGCCCGTGCCCGGCGCGATCTTCGCGATCGCGGCCAGCAGGTCGGGGTTGCGGCGCGGGTCCTCCTCGGACGGGATCCGCGTGAAGCCCAGCTCACCCAGCGGCCGCTCGGGCCGTTCGGGCCTCTCCTTCGTCGGCTCGGGTTCCATCTGCCTCCAGCCCGGCTCGGATCGCGGCGCGGAGCGTCTCCGCCGCCTCGACCCGAATCTTGCCATGGGATTGCGTCCCGGCCGGAGCCGAGACCGCGGAGAGGCCGAGCTTCGCGCACTCCTCGAGCCGCCGCTCGGCCTGCGCGGCGGGGCGCAGCCTCCCCGTGAGGCCGACCTCGCCGAAGGCGGCGCGGCCCTCGCGCACCGGTATCCGCCTCGCGGCCGAGGCGATGGCGAGCGCGACGGCGAGATCCGCTCCCGGCTCGTCGATGCGGACTCCGCCCGCGACGTTCACGAACACGTCCGCCTGGCCGAGCGATACGCCGGCGTGGCGGGAGAGGACGGCGACGATCATCGCGAGGCGCTTCGGGTCGACTCCGGTGGCGACGCGCCGCGGCATGGCGAGCTCGCTCTGCGCGACGAGCGCCTGGATCTCGAGCAGGATCGGCCGCGTCCCCTCGAGCGCGCAAGCGACGGCCGCGCCCGGCTCGCCCGCGACGGTGCGGCCGAAGACCTCCGACGGATCCGCGACGCCGGTGAGGCCGGCGCCGGTCATCTCGAACACGCCGAGCTCGTTCGTGGAGCCGAACCGGTTCTTCACCGCCCGCAGGATGCGATGCGCGTGGTAGCGGTCGCCCTCGAACTGCAGGACGCAGTCGACGAGGTGCTCGAGCACGCGCGGCCCGGCAACCGAGCCGTCCTTCGTCACGTGTCCCACGAGGATCGTCGCGACCCCGTACTCCTTCGCAACGCGCAGCAAGCGCCCCGCCGCCTCGCGCACCTGCGCGACCGAGCCGGGCGCGGAGGCGAGCTCGGAAGCGTGCAGCGTCTGCACGGAGTCGATCACGCAGACGTCCGGCCGCTCGACCCGCAGCGTCTCGCACACCGTCTCGAGCTCGGTCTCGGCGAGAACCCGGATCTTCCCCGCGCCGCCGAGCCGCTCGGCGCGCAGCTTCACCTGGGCGGTGGACTCCTCGCCCGTCACGAGCAGCGCCGACCGCGTCTCCGCGATCGCTCGCAGCGCCATCAGGAGCAGCGTCGACTTGCCGACGCCCGGCTCGCCGCCGAGGAGGACGATGGAAGCCGGGACGAGGCCGCCGCCGAGCACGCGGTCGAGCTCCGAGACGCCGGTGCCGATGCGCGCCGCGTCCTCGACCTCGACGTCCACGAGCCGCAGCGGCGCGCGGGCCGTGGCCGTTCCGGCTCCGGCAGCGGCAGCCACCGTCTCCTCGACCAGGGTTCCGAAGGCGGAGCAGCCCGGACACTTCCCGAACCAGCGGCCGGCGCTGTAGCCACACTCGGTGCAGCTGAACTGGACCGCCGCCGACTTGGCCACGGAGCCACACTAGGCGCGCGATCGGACGCGGCCTTCACGAGAGCCCGGCGAGTTCGTGCCTAAGCCTCCCCGTACGGCGGATGCGGAAAAGCCGCACGGAGGTTCGGGGGCAGCCCGGCTGCTCCCTTTCCCGCCCGCAACGACCATGCCCGAATGTCGTACCAAACGCCAAAGTCGAAGGAGGGGACCATGAAGAGGTTCCTCGAGATCGGCGGAGTCGCTGCAGGCGTTGTTCTCATCGCTTTCGGCGTCGCCGCGATCGTGCTCGGGACGAACGGGAAGAACACCGTCTCCCACGAGCTCAGTTTGCAGCAGATCACCGGTACGCCCGACATGACACCGAAGGCCATCACGGCCGAGGCGAAGGCGGCCGGGCTGAACATCGCCGCGACGCCCATTCCGACGTGCACCGTCGCGAACCTGCCGGTCAACAATGGCGGCCGCGCTCGCTGCTTTGCGACGTACATGCGGATCCACACGCTCGACGCGACGCACGGCGTCCCCTACAGCCAGATGGGGATGTACGTCGCCAAGCCGGGCACGCCCAAGGCGCAGCTCACGAAGGACGGAGCGACCGACAACACGCAGTATGCAGCGGTCGTGGCCGGCCAGCCCGAGTCGAACGCGGCCCGCAACATCTGGGTCACCGAGACGGCGCTGACGACCGCCCTCAACTCGTCCTACATGGCCGAGCAGATGGCGAACTTCGGGATCGTGGTCGGAGTGGCGCTCCTGCTCTCCGGCATCGGCTTCATCATCCTCGCCCTCGGCGGCGCGCTGGAGAACGAGTTCTGGTTCTTCCGGCGCTCCGCGGTCAAGCAGGCGGCGGACCCGAAGACCACTGCTCCGCTCGGAGTCTGAGCTTCACCCCGCGGTAACGACAGAAGGGCGGCCCCAGGGCCGCCCTTCTTCGTGCGCTATTCCTCTTCGCTCGAGGCGTCGTCGCCCGCGTCCTCGGCGGACGCGGCCGGCTCCTCGGCCGGCACCGTGACCTTCTCGGGCGTGACCTCGCCGGGGATGAAGGTGATGTCCACCTCGTCGCCCGGCTCGCCCTCCTCGGTGCGAGTGCGACCGACGAGGATCGTCGAGCCCGGCTCGAGCTCGCGCCCGAGCACGAAGTCGGCGAGCGGATCCTCGATGTAGCGCTGGATCGCGCGGCGCAGCGGCCGGGCGCCCATCGCCGGGTCGTAGCCCTTGTCGACGAGCAGCTCCTTCGCGTCGTCGGTGAGCTCGATCGAGACCTCGTGCGTCGCCATCTGCTCGCGCAGGCGCTTGAGCTGGAGGTCGACGATGGTCGTGATCTCTTCCTTCGAGAGCTTGTGGAAGACGATGATCTCGTCGATCCGGTTGAGCAGCTCGGGCCGGAAGACCTTCTTCAGCTCGCCCATCACGCGGCTCTTCATCTCCTCGTAGGAGAGACCGGACTCGTCGCCGAGCGTGAAGCCGAAGCCCGTGTTCTTCGAGATCTGGGCCGCGCCGAGGTTCGAGGTCATGATCACGATCGTGTTCCGGAAGTCGACCCGGCGCCCCTGGGCGTCGGTCAGCTTCCCCTCCTCGAGGATCTGCAGGAGGATGTTGAACACGTCCGGGTGCGCCTTCTCGATCTCGTCGAGCAGGAGCACCGAGTACGGCTTGCGCCGCACGGCCTCGGTGAGCTGACCGCCCTCGTCGTAGCCGATGTAACCCGGAGGCGAGCCGACGAGCCGGGACACGGAGTGCTTCTCCATGTACTCCGACATGTCGACCTGGATCATCGCGTCCTCTTCGCCGAACAGGAACTCGGCGAGCGTGCGGGCGAGCTCGGTCTTGCCGACGCCCGACGGGCCGAGGAAGATGAACGAGCCGGTCGGCCGCTTCGGATCCTTGATGCCGGCCCGCGCGCGGCGGATCGACTTGGCGACCGCGACGATCGCCTCCTCCTGGCCGACGACCCGCTTGTGCAGCTCCTCCTCCATGCGGATGAGCCGCTGCGACTCGGCCTCGGTGAGCTCGAAGACGGGAATGCCCGTCCACATCGAGACGATGTCGGCGATGTCCTCGCGGTCGACCTGCGGCTGCTCCTCGTGGTTCTCCGACGAGCGCCACTGCTCCTCGAGCTCCCGCTTCTTCTGCGTGAGCTTCCGCTCCTTGTCGCGGAGGGACGCGGCCTTCTCGAACTCCTGGTTCTCGATCGAGTCTTCCTTCTCCTTGCGGACGCGTTCGATCTCGTCCTCGAGCTCGCGGTAGCGCGGCGGCGCGGACATCGCCTTGATCCGCAGCCGCGATGCCGCCTCGTCGATCAGGTCGATCGCCTTGTCGGGAAGATGGCGGTCCTGGATGTAGCGGTCGGCCAGCTCGGCCGCAGCCTGGAGCGCGTCGTCGGTGATCGTGACGCGGTGGTGCGCCTCGTAGCGGTCGCGGAGACCGCGCAGGATCTGCACCGCATCGTCGACCGACGGCTCCTCGACGCGGACCTGCTGGAAGCGGCGCTCGAGCGCGGCGTCGCGCTCGAGGTACTTGCGGTACTCGTCGAGCGTCGTGGCGCCGATCGTCTGCAGCTCACCGCGGGCGAGCGCCGGCTTGAGGATCGAGGCCGCGTCGATCGCGCCTTCGGCCGCACCGGCACCGACGAGATTGTGGACCTCGTCGATGAACAGGACGATGTCGCCCCGCTGCTGGATCTCCTTCATGACCTTCTTCAGCCGCTCCTCGAACTCGCCGCGGTACTTCGAGCCGGCGACGAGAGCCGCGAGGTCGAGGCTGTAGATCTGCTTCCCCTTGAGGATCTCGGGCACCTGGTTCGAGGAGATCCGCTGCGCGAGGCCTTCGACGATGGACGTCTTGCCGACGCCCGGCTCGCCGATCAGGATCGGGTTGTTCTTCTGGCGGCGAGCGAGGATCTGCATGATCCGCTCGATCTCGTTCTGGCGGCCGACGACCGGGTCGAGCTTGCCCTCCTGGGCCTGCTTCGTGAAGTTGCGGCCGAACTGGTCGAGGAGCTTCGAGGACTTCGACTTCTCGCCCGCCGGCCCGCCCGCGCCCGCCTGACGGCGGCCGGGGCCGGAGAGCATCCGGATGATCTCGTTGCGGATCTTCTCCGCGTCGGCGTCGAAGTCGAGCAGGATCCGCGCGGCTACTCCCTCGTTCTCGCGCACGAGGCCGAGCAGGATGTGCTCGGTGCCGATGTAGTTGTGGCCGAGGGAGAGCGCCTCGCGCAGCGCGAGCTCGAGCACCTTCTTGGCGCGCGGCGTGAACGGGATCTGACCGGTCGTGACCTCGTCGCCCTGGCCGACGATGCGCGCGACCTGGGCACGCACCTCTTCGACGGTGATGTCGAGGGACTCGAGCACCCGCGCCGCGAGGCCCTCTTCCTCGCGGAGCAGCCCGAGCAGGATGTGCTCGGTGCCGATGTAGTTGTGCTTGAGCGCCCGCGCCTCGTCCTGCGCGAGAACGACCACCTGGCGAGCCCGTTCCGTGAACCGTTCGAACAAGTCCCTCGACTCTCCTTTCCTGTTCAACCGGCGCCCGACCGGTCGAAGGTGCGCCAATCGTAGCCGACCCCCTCGGCCGTACCGAGCGGCGTTTCCGAGCTTTACGAGACCCGAACGCGCAATTCAGCCGCGCGCTCGAAGCGCCGGGAAGAGGATCACGTCGCGGATCGAGTCCTTCCCGAGCAGGATCATCGCGAGCCGGTCGATCCCGACGCCGCAACCGCCGTTCGGCGCCATCCCGTACGACATCGCCTCGACGTAGTCGGGGTCTCCCGGCTCCGCTTCTGCGTTGCCCCGCGTGCCCTCGACTCTCTGCCTGCCGAAGCGGTCGCTCTGCTCCAGTGGGTCGTTGAGCTCGCTGAACGCGTTCGCGATCTCCATCCCGCTCACGACCGCCTCGAAGCGCTCGACGAGCGTCTCGTCATCGTCCGTGGTGCGGGCGAACGGCGAAAGCTCGATCGGCCAGTCGTAGACGATCGTCGGCTCGATCAGCAGGGGTTCGACGTAGTGCGAGTAGGCGTGGTCGATGAGCTGAGCCCACGTGCGATCGCCGGATACGTCGACCGCGTCCTCGGTCAGCTTGGCGCGCAGCTTCGCTTCGTCCCGCGTCCAGGCGCCCTTCTCCTGAAGCGCGTCCACGAAGCGAATCTCCTGCCATTGCGTGAGCTCGACGCGTGCCCCACGGAACGTCGTGACTGTCGTGCCGTTCGTCGCATCCGCCGCGCGGGCCACGAGCTCCTTCAGCCGGGCCGCCGTGTCTTTGTAGTCGGCATACGCCTCGTACCACTCGACCTGGGTGAACTCCGGCGAGTGCTTGTACGAGTAGCTCTCGTTCCGGAAGTCCTTCGAGAGCTCGTAGACCTTTTCGAGACCGCCGACGACGAGCCGCTTGAGATAGAGCTCGTCGGCGATGCGGAGATAGAGATCGGTGCCGAGCAGCTCGGAACGCGTGACGAACGGCTCGGCGAAGCCGCCGCCGTAGCGCGGCTGCAGGATCGGCGTCTCGACCTCGAGGAAGCCCGCGCCGTCGAGGTAGGAGCGGACCGCCGAGACCATCCGTGCGCGCTTGATCACCTCATCCCGCGACTCCTCGCTCATCAGGAGGTCGAGGTAGCGCTTGCGGTAGCGGAGCTCGACGTCCTCGATGCCGTGGAACGTGTCCGGGAGCGGCGCGTGGATGCGCGCGAGCACCTCGACCTCGTCCACCTGGAGCGACGGCTCGCCCCGGCGCGAGCGGGCAGGAGAGCCCGTCACGCCGACGATGTCCCCAAGGTGGAGGTCGAGCTCACCCGTGCGTTCCGCCGGACAGATCAGCTGAAGGCGTCCCGAACGGTCGACGAGGTCGAGGAAGACGAGCTTCCCCATGTCGCGCCGCGCCATGACCCGCCCAGCCAGGCGGCGCTTCGCCGCGGGGTCGGTCGCGCCCGGCTCGAGGGCCTCCGCCTCCGCGCGAGCTGTCGCGATCTCGTCGCGGTCGGGGAAGCGCTTCGCGCCCATGCCCGCCGAGTCTAGTGGGCCGGATCGTCCGGCCCGGCCCCGCTACTAGCGGTCGAAGGTGGCGAGCTTGAGCCCCTGCGTCGTCGACCAGACGAGCGCGCCGAGGACGCGGCTGCCGGGGAGCGGGGCGTCGGCGGCGGAGACCACGGCCGAGCCGAGTGCCGGGAACGTGTGCGCCGCCGACCAGTGATGGCCGACGAGGGCCGTCACGCCGACGGACAGCTTGTTGTTGACCCTCTGCGTCCAGGCGACGAAGGCACGTCCCTTCGCAGCAGCGACGGACGGCCCGGAGCCGAACAGCACGACTCCGGAGCGTGTGAGCTGCTTCAGTCCGCCCCACGACTTGCCCGAGGGCGACATCGCGCGGGCCTGCACCTGGCCGCCGCCTCCCGTCAGCCTCTCCCACGCCGTCACGCCGCTGCCGTCCGAGGCAAGGGCGAGAGCCTGGAACTGGGCGATTCCCGTGCCGCTCAGGAGCTGGGCCTTGGACGAGAACGAGCTCCCCATGGTCACCTTGCTCTCGATCCGGCGGCCGCTCGTGGCCGACTGCGTCCAGACGACCATCGTCTTCCCGCGATCGCCGACGCCGACGGTCGGCGGGCTGACCGCGTAGGTGGCGGCCGAGATCAGCCTCGCCGGGCCGAACAGATGGTCGCCGGCGCGATGGATGGCGACCTCGACCTCTCCGGTCGACTGCGTCCAGGAGACGGCAGCGCTGCCATCCCCGCTCGCTGCGACACGAGCACCGTGCGAGTCGATGGTCACCAGCTTGTTGTCGACCGTCTCGCCGGCGGAGGAGAGGAGCTGCGGGGAGCTCCAACGGCTCGAGCCTTTGCCGAGCTGACTCTCGACGACCCGGTAGTGCTCGGCGCCCTTGTACTTGAACAGACCCTCCCAGACGACGTAGACGGTGCCGGCGGCGTCGACGGCGACCTGCGGCGAGTCGCCCTCGCCCTCCTGGGTGCTCGCGTTGCCGGGCGAGACGAACATCGTCGGGCCGAAGCCGGCCTTGCCGTGCGGCCAGACCCGCACCGCGACACGGTTCTGCGCGCCCTTGCCGGGATAGCCCCAGGCAGCCGCGAACGTGCCGTCGCCGCCGACCGCGAGCGAGGCTTGCGGGAAGGCGCCGGTCATCGAGCCGAGCTTGATCTTCTTGGTCTTGCCGACGGGCGGCCGGATCGCGGCGTAGAGGCTGAACTTCGCCGTCTTGCTGACCTCGTCCCAGACGGCGACCGTCGTCCCGGTGGGCCCGGTGGCGACGACGGGGTTGTACGTCGCCGTCCCGACGGGAACGAGGATCTGCGGCGTCGACCACCCGCCGGAACTCGCCCCGGCCGACGACGACACCAGGACGACCGCCCCGAACAGGGTCGCACCGATTACTGCGAGCCTCGAGGACCCCCTTGCCGCACGACCCATCGTCGCCAGCGTAGCCGCACCTCGTCGGAATGCCAACTGGGGCAAGCTCAGGCCGCCTTGATCTCCATGATCTTGAACTTGAGCGCGCCTCGCGGCGCGGCGACCTCGACCACCTCGCCCTTCTTGCGTCCCATGATCGCCTTGCCGACGGGCGACTCGTTCGAGAGCTTCATCTCCGCCGGGTTGGCCTCGGCGGAGCCGACGATGTGGTACTCGAACTGCTTGTTCGAGGACATGTCCTTCAGGCGGACCGTTGTGCCGACGGAGACCTCGCCGGAGCGGATCTCCTTCCTCGTCACGACGCGCGCGTTCTTCAGCCGCTCCTCGAGCATCGCGATCCGCGCCTCGAGATGGGCCTGGTCGTTCTTCGCGGAGTCGTACTCCGCGTTCTCGGCGATGTCGCCGAACTCGCGCGCGACCTTGATGCGCTCGGCGACCTCGCGGCGGCGGGTGGTGGACAGAAGCTCGATCTCCTCCTGGAGCTTCTTGTAGCCCTGCGGCGTGAGGATGATTTCCTTCAAAACGCCCTCCGAATAGAACGGCCGGTGGCTGATCGCCGCCCGGCGGCGGCGGATGGTACCCCTAACGCCCGACGGCCGTCAAACCGGGTCGCGAGTACCATCGAAGGATGGCGGTCAGCCTCTGCGAGCCGTGGTCGATCGGCGGCGTCGACGTGCCGACGCGCATCGTCCTCGCGCCGATGGCGGGCGTCAGCATCCAGGCCTTCCGTAGGCAGGGACGCCGCTTCGGCGCCGGACTCGTCTGCTCGGAGATGGTGTCCTCCGCGGGGCTCGAGCACCGGAACGAGCGGACGTTCGGCTTCCTGCGCGTGTCGGCCGACGAGCATCCCTTGGCGATCCAGATCTTCGGCTCGGAGCCGCGCGCCATGGCCGAGGCCGCGCGACTCGTCGAGGCGGCCGGCGCCGACATCGTCGACATGAACTTCGGCTGCCCGGTCAGGAAGGTGACGAAGACCGGTGCCGGCGCGCACCTGATGGAGGACCCGGAGCTCGCGTGCCGAGTCGTCGCCGCGGTCGCCTCCGCGGTGTCGTCGCCGGTGACGGTGAAGATGCGGCGGGGCGTCGAGAACGGCTCGCGTGCCTGCCTCGAGCTCGGACCACGGCTCGTCGCGGCCGGCGCGGCGGCACTCACGCTCCATCCGCGCTCCGCCCAGCAGATGTACACCGGGGAGGCCGAGCACGAGGTCACCGCGGAGCTCGTCGAGCGCGTCGACGTGCCCGTGATCGCGTCGGGCGACGTCACCTCGCGCGAGCAGGCGCTGGCGGTGCTCGAGCTGACGGGCGCGGCCGCCGTCATGGTCGCGCGCGGCGCGCAGGGGAACCCGTGGGCGCTGCGGCAGATGATCGAGGGCGAGGAGTTCGCGCCGACGCGAGAGGAGGTGGCGGCGGAGTTGATCGTCTTCGTCCGGGAGGCCGTGCGCGAGCTCGGCGAGCAGCGGGCGGTCGGCTTCCTGAAGAAGTTCTACGGCTGGTATCTCGGCCACGGCCGCTTCCCGAAGGCGTTCAAGCAGGAGCTCGTCCAGCTGCGGACGACGGAGGAGGTGTTGACGCGCCTCTTCGCCGCCGCGCCGGGCGCCGCACCGCTCGTCAAGCGGCTCGAGGCCGAGCTGCCGGCGGCCGGGGACGAGGTCGTGCTGGACGGGCTGCCGATCTCCGTCTACGGCGGCGGCTGACGAAAGCTCGCGGGTGCTGCGCACCCGCTCGCTGAGTAAAGGAACTCGGGCCGGGAGAACGCGGTCTCCCGGCCCTCGTGCAGAAGACCGAGCTTGCGCCTACCCAGTCCGAGCATCTCGCTCGCGGCGCGGCCGCTCGTGCGCCTGACGGCGCAGAAGCGGCAGCGCGCCACGGACGGCCTCCGCGGAAGGTCGCGTACGGCGAGCCCTTCCGCTCCGGCCCGAACACCGGCTCGCCAGGCGAGAGGACACTCGCGCAGGCCACGTACGATCCGCCGGTTGCCCGCGCAGGATAATCCGCGCGGTACGCGGAAGCGACCGCTGCGGTGTCGAGATAGATCTGGAGTCGAGCGACCTTCCCATCCCGGAACGTCCACACGTGTGCCTCATGATTGACAACAGCGCGGCCGGTGTCCCGAACCGTTGCCTCGGCGTACACCAGGGACACGAGCTTGTCGTTCTGGGCGATGAACTCTCGTGGCTCGAACGTCGTGAAGTCGAGAGTGGATGCAAGACCACCAAACCAGCCCAGGACGGCTTCCTTGCCCTTGAACGTTCCGGCGTTCGGGTCGTCGGCAGGATCGCCGGGATTCACCCACTCGATGTCGTCCGCCATCATCTCGGCAAGCGCCTCCATGTCGCCCCGACCGAAAGCCTCATACGCACTCTGGGCGAGGCGGGTGTTCTCTTCTGCTGACACTGAACTCCTTGTCGAGGAAGCGAGGAGTATCTCACTCGTAGGCACTCCGCTCCACTGTGACACCGTCGTGGTCATACCCCTGATCAGGTGACATTCCCGAGCTCACTGTCATCGTGAGTGGGTGCGGTGGTGTCCGGTGTTGGCAAGAGACTCGGGTTGGCGGCGGCTGACTCGATTCCCGATCGTCGCCCTTGGGCTGACTTTCCAGTGCTGTGTCGCCGCCGCCTTCCCGAGACCGTCGAGCGTGACCTGATAGGAGCTTGGCCTGTGTTGCCTTGAGTGAGGCCTGTCCGCTCGCCGGTCGCCCCTAACGGTAGGAGGTGCTGCAGATGATCGTGATCGGGGTGGACGTGCACAAGCACTCCCTCTCTGCTGTCGCAGTCGACGAGGTCGGCCGGCAGCTCGACTGCCTGGAGACGAGCGACGCCGCCGAGCTCGTCTCCTGGTCGAAGCGGGTTGGCCGACGGCGTCTGTGGGCGGTGGAGGATTGCCGGCACGTGACGCGTGGCCTGGAGCGGGCGTTGCAGCGTGAGCGGCAGCGGCTGGTCAGGGTGCCGCCCCGCTTGACCGCTCCGGAGCGGCGGCGGGGCCGGGTGCGGGGCAAGTCGGACCTGATCGACGCGCTCGCCGTCGCCGAGCGGCGCTGCGCGAGCCCGTGCTCGACTCGCCGAGACCACAGGAGGCTCGGCTGCGCGAGTTGAAGCTGCTGGTCGACCACCGGGACGATCTCGTCGACGAGCGACGTCGCTGCCAACAACGGCTGCGCTGGCACCTGCACGAGCTCGACCCGAGCCTGCAGGTCCCGCTCGGCGCCCTCGACAGAGCGGTCTGGCTCGACCGTCTCAGCCGCCAGCTCGCTCGCCGCGAGCAGACGATCCAGGTGCGGATCGCGCGCGAGCTCGTCGGCCGCTGTCGCAGCCTCAGCCGCTCGATCGGCGAACTCGACCGCGAACTCCACGCCCAGACGACGGCGATCGCGCCACAGCTGCTCGAGCTGCCCGGCTGCGGCGGCCTCACCGCCGCGAAGCTGCTCTGCGAGATCGGCCCGATCGACCGCTTCCGCACAGACGCCCAGCTCGCCCGCCACGCCGGCGTCGCACCCCTCGACGCCAGCTCCGGCAAACACCAACGCCACCGCCTCGACCGCGGCGGCAACCGCCAACTCAACTGCGCTCTCCACCGCATCGCCGTCACCCAAGGCCGCGTCCACCCACCCGCACGCGCTTACCTCGAACGCAAACAAGCCGAAGGCAAGAGCCGCCGCGAAGCCCTCCGCTGCCTGAAACGGCAGCTCGCCCGAACCGTCTACACCACGCTCAAAAGCGAGCCCCTATTGACATAGGAGCAGCACTGGCCCAGCCCGAGCGAGACAGTCACCGGACAGCGTCTCCGGGCAGGCGCCCGACCGCCTACGCAAAGCGTTCGGCCAGGGCGGCCTCGACGTTCGCCAGCCGCGCTTCGGCGAGGTCGTCCGCCGCAGGGCGCGGGAGATCCACGGCCAGCGCGGCTGCCCGCGCGTCGTCCGGCGTGACGCCCCGCGCGACCGCATCGTGGAGCTCCCAGAGATAGGCCAGGTCTGCCTCGGCAATCGCGAGGGCGCCGGCGGCGGTCAGCTCCGGCCCATGTCCGGGAACGACCCGTCCCGGCGGGTCGTGGCGCAGGAGGTCGATCAAGGCCGCGAGCGTCCCGCGGTAGGCGGCGGGCGACGTCACGAAGGGGAACTCGACCGTGGAGAGGTGGTCGCCGACGGCGAGCAGGTCGAGCTCGCGGCAGCGGAACGCGGTTCCGTCCGGGGTGTGGCCCGGCAGGGCGAGCGTCTCGAACAGGAAGGGCCCGACCTGCAGGGCGGCGCCGGCGGGAAACGTCCGGTCGACGCGCGGCTCCCCGGCGATCTCGACTCCGCTCGCCGTCGCCCGTGCGGCCGTCGTCGCACCCTCGGCTCGGGCGAGTAGCCGCGCCGCGGTCGCCTCGCTCATCGTCGCGGCCGCTGCCGGAAACGCGGCGATGCCGCAGACATGGTCCCAATCCGCGTGCGTGGCGAGCACGTGCGTGACGTCGGCGCCGAGCTCGGCGGCGCGCGCGGCGATGCGCGCCACCTCGTCCACGGAGACGGCCGGATCGAGCAGCACGGCCTCGGCCCCCTCGACGAACAGAAGCGACGACGTCTGCCAGAGCGTGCTCTCGAACCGCTCGACGACCACGCCGGTCAGTGGTTCAGATCCCACACGATCCGGAGCCCCTCGAGCGTGAGGAACGGCTCGACGTGGCCGATCGTGCGGGAGTGCGGCGCGATCAGGTCGACGAGGCCGCCCGTCCCGATCACCGGGGCGTCCGCGCCGAGCTCGCGCCGGATCGCGTCGACGACTCCGTCCACCTGGCCGGCGAAGCCGTAGACGACGCCCGACTGCAGCGCCGTCGCGGTCGACTTGCCGATCACCGCGGGCGGCTCCACAAAGTCGACCTTGACCAGCCGCGCAGCGCGCTCGAAGAGCGCATCCATGGATGTCTCGATGCCGGGGGCAATGACGCCGCCGACGTAATCGCCCGCCGGTGACACGACGTCGAAGTTCGTCGACGTTCCGAAGTCCACGACAATCGCGGGCGCGCCGTACTTCTCTTTCGCTGCGACGGCGTTCACGATCCTGTCCGGCCCGATCTCGTTCGGCGCGTCGTGCTGAATCCCGATCCCCGTCCTTACTCCGGGTCCGATCACGAGCAAACGCGCCTTCGCCCAGCGCTCCGCCACGTGTTCGTACTCGCGAATCAGGCTCGGAACCGTCGACGAAAGAACGATCCCGTCGAGCGCCGTCAGGTCGAGGAAGTCGGCAAGGAGCGCGCCGAGCTCGTCGCCCGTACGGTGCGCCTCGGTAGCGATCCGCCAGCGCTCGCCGAGCTCCGGCCCGTCGTAGAGCCCGAAGACGGTCTGCGTGTTCCCGACGTCGACCGCGAGCAGCATCGCGGCCGAGAGGCTACTCGTCCTCGAGGCGGAAGGGCTCGCCGATGCGCTCGGCCAGCGCCTCGGCGGTGAGCGTCGGCTCGTCGCCCTCGCCGCGGAGCTCCTCGATCGTCACGTCGCCGGAGGTGAAGACCTTGGCGCGCGGGATGATCCGGGTCGGGCGGTTCTTGTCCCACACCCACACGTCCTCGAGACCGAGCTGGAAGAACGGGAGGCCGCCGACGGCCGGCGCCGCCTGCTGCACGTCGAGGCGGTTGCAGAGATACGTGGCGTCCTGCGTGAGCACGCAGTAGCGGAAGAGCGCGAAGACGGCCTGGTACTCCTTCTTCAGCGCGAGCTCGAGCTCGGCCTCGTACTCGTCGAGATCGTCCAGGTGGGACATGGCGGTCAGTCTACCCCTGCCAGTAGCGAGGCCACTTCGCCGCGTCCCGGGACGACGAGGCCGGGAACCAGCTCCGCTAGAGGCTCGAGGACGAACCGGCGCTCGTGCAGGCGGGGATGCGGGACGGTGAGTCCAGCCTCGTCGACCACGTCGTCGCCGTAGAGGAGCAGGTCGAGATCGAGGGTGCGCGGGCCGTGCTCTCCTGCGACGCGAACCCGGCCGAACTGCCGCTCGACCTCGAGCAGTCGAGCGAGCAGGTCGCGCGCCGGCAGGGCCGTCTCGAGCTCGAGCGCGCCGTTCAGGTACGGAGGCTGCTCGCCCACGCCGACGGGCTCGGTCTCGCGCAGCGTCGAGAGGGCGACGACCTCGATCCCGTCCTGGGCGCCGAGCTCCACGGCTGCCGCACGGATCGTCCCCTCCCGGTCGCCGAGATTGGCGCCGACCCCGACGAACGCGCGTGTCACGGTCGCTCGACGGTGACGCCGACGCTGCCGTCGAGCCCCGCCGGGCGCACCTCCGGCTTGCGCACACGCACCCGGACCCGTGCCGGCGCGAATCGCCGCTCGAGCTCGTCGGCCACGGCGGAGGCGAGCGCCTCGAGCAGCGCGTACTGCTGCGCTTCCGAGACCTCCTGCACCGTGCGCGCGACCGACCTGTAGTCGACGGCCTCCTCCAGCCGGTCGCTCAGCCCTCGCTCCTCCACCTCGAGGTCGACGTCGAAGAGGAAGTCCTGGCCCCGCTCGCGCTCCTCCTCGTG
This sequence comes from uncultured Actinomycetes bacterium, assembly GCA_963702785.1. Taxonomy (GTDB): domain Bacteria; phylum Actinomycetota; class Thermoleophilia; order Gaiellales; family Gaiellaceae; genus Palsa-739. Next base: position 98,537 of record CAVPDV010000001.1, read on the forward strand.
CACGCCGTGCCGGCCGAATAGCCGCAATTCGTGGACGTGGACGCTGATCATGCGACCGCGGCGGCCACCGTCAGGGCGTCCACCGTTGGCTTGACGTCGTGGACGCGGAGGATCGCCGCACCGCGCTCGAACGCCGCGACGGCCGCAGCGACGCTCGCCCCGAGCAGGTCGTCGGAGCCCGTCAGCGCGCGCAGCGAGCTCTTGCGCGAGAAGCCGACGAGCACGGGCCGGCCGAGGGCGAGGAGGACGTCGAGCCTCCGCACGAGCTCGAGGTTGTGCGCGACCGTCTTGCCGAAGCCGATGCCGGGGTCGAGGCAGATCCGCTCCTCGGGGATCCCCTGCGCGACCGCGAAGGCGAGCCGTTCCTCGAGGAATGCCGCGACCTCGACGGCGACGTCGTCGTAGCTCGGCTCGGCCTGCATCGTGCGGGGCTCGCCCTGCATGTGCATCAGGCAGAGGTAGGCTCCCGCGCCGGCGACGACGCCTGCGAGCTCGGGGTCGCCGCGCAGCGCAGTCACGTCGTTGACGAGGATCGCGCCGCGCTCGAGAGCGGCGCGCGCGACCTCGGCCTTCGAAGTGTCGATCGACAGCGGGAGCTCGCCTCCGAGACGGTCGAGGACGGGCAGGATGCGGTCGAGCTCCTCCTGCGCGGAGACCCCCGCGGCGCCGGGCCGCGTCGACTCGCCGCCGACGTCGACGATCGCCGCGCCCTCGGAGACCATGCGGCGCGCGGCTGCAGCGGCGACGTCCGGATCGAGGTGGACGCCCCCGTCCGAGAACGAGTCCGGCGTGACGTTGAGCACGCCCATCACCGACGGCCTGGGAAACCGCTCCTCGATCGCGGGGTACATGCCGTCGGCGGAGCTAGCTCTGCGCGGGATCCGGGCCCTGCATGGCCGAGCCGGGCAGCGGGAACGGGCGCGGGCGCGGCTGGCGCTGGCGCTTCGGCTCCTCCTGCGGCTCGGACGGCTCGGTCGCGGCGGGAGCCTCGTCCGGGAAGACGGCCCCTTCCTCATCGCCGGCGAGCAGCCGCTCGAACTGCTCCTTGTCGATCGTCTCGCGCTCGATGAGGATGTTCGAGATCCGGTGCAGCTCCTCCATGTGCTCGCGGAGGACCGTGAGCGCGAGCTCGTGCCCCTCCTCGATCACGCGCCGGATCTCGTCGTCGATCTCGCGCGCGATCTCCTCGGAGTAGTCGGCCTCGGCGCCGTAGTCGCGACCGAGGAACGGCTGGTCGAAGTTGCGGCCGAGCACGCGCGGCCCGAGCTTCTCGCTCATCCCGAAGCGCATGATCATCTGCTTCGCCGTCTGCGTGACCTTCTCGAGGTCGTTGGCGGCGCCGGTCGTGACCTCGTGGAAGACGATCTCCTCTGCCGCACGCCCGCCGAGCGTCATCCCCATCTGGTGCATGAGCGCGGTGCGGGTCGTCAGGTACCTGTCCTCGGTCGGCAGCGAGATGGTGAGGCCGAGCGCCTGGCCGCGGGAGACGATCGTGATCTTGTGGATCGGGTCGACGTGCTCGAGGTAGTGGCCGACGAGCGCGTGGCCCATCTCGTGGTAGGCGGTGATCTTGCGCTCGTGCTCGGAGAGCAGTCGCGCCTTCTTCTCCGGGCCGGCGATCACGCGCATGATCCCCTCCTCCAGCTCGTCCTGCTCGATGATCTTCTTGCCGCGCCGGGCCGCGAGCAGCGCGGCCTCGTTGACGAGGTTCGCGAGGTCGGCGCCCGTGAAGCCCGGCGTGCCGGACGCGAGCGTGTCGAGGTCGATCTCCGGCGCGAGGGGCTTGCCCTTCGTGTGCACCTCGAGGATCTTGCGGCGGCCCAGGCGGTCGGGCCGGTCGACGACGATCTGGCGGTCGAAGCGGCCGGGGCGCAGCAGCGCCGGATCGAGGATGTCGGGCCGGTTCGTCGCAGCGATCAGGATGATGTTGTCCTTCATCTCGAAGCCGTCCATCTCGACGAGCAGCTGGTTGAGCGTCTGCTCGCGCTCGTCGTGGCCGCCGCCCAGACCCGCGCCGCGGTGCCGGCCGACGGCGTCGATCTCGTCCATGAAGACGATGCACGGCGCCGCCTGCTTCGCCTGCTCGAACAGGTCGCGGACACGGCTCGCGCCGACGCCGACGAACATCTCGACGAAGTCGGAGCCCGAGATCGAGAAGAACGGCACGCCAGCCTCGCCCGCAACCGCGCGCGCGAGCAGCGTCTTGCCGGTGCCGGGCGGGCCGTAGAGGAGAACGCCCTTCGGGATCCGGGCGCCGAGCGCCTGGAACTTCTTCGGGTTCTCGAGGAACTCCTTGATCTCCTGCAGCTCCTCGACCGCCTCGTCCACCCCGGCCACGTCCTTGAAGCCGATCTTCGGCGAGTCTGGCGTCATCCGCTTCGCGCGCGACTTGCCGAAGCTCATCACCTTCGAGCCGCCGCCCTGGACCTGGTTCATCAGGAAGATCCAGAAGCCGAAGAGGAGCACGAACGGGAGCAGGCTCGTGAGGATCGACCACCACGGCGAGCCGCCGATGCCCTTCGAGTTGAAGTTGACGTGCTGCGCCGTCATCAGCTGCTCGAGCCGGGCCTCCGCGTTCGGCGAGGCGTAGTTGACCGACCGCTTCTGGCTCCCGACGATGGCCGAGATCGACTGGTGGTTCGGGTCGATCACGACCCCCGAGACGGTCGCCGGATTGGTCTCGACGCGGTGGATGAACTGATACGTCGTGAACGGCGCCGGCTTCGCGCCGTGGTTGCCGAGCGTCTGCAACGCCAGCCAGACGAGGGCCGCGATGATGACGAGCGGGAAAAGCGCGCTACGGAAGAAGCGATTCACAGAGCGTCCGGCCTGAGGGTACCAGCGGCATGTCCCTGTAACGAGTCTGCGAGGCCCGCGGCTACGCGCCGGCGAGGATCAGCGACTCGTCGAGAACCGCCACGTACGGCAGGTTCCGGTAGCGCTCGCCGAAGTCGAGGCCGTAGCCGATGACGAAGCGGTTGGGGATCTCGAAGCCCGTGTAGCGCACCGGAACCTCGATCTCGCGCCGCTCCGGCTTCGTCAGGAGCGCGCAGATGTCCAGGCCGGCGGGCTCGCGCGCCTCGAGGGTCCGCACGAGATACGAGAGCGTGAGGCCCGAGTCGATGATGTCCTCGACGACGAGCACGTTGCGGCCCTCGATGTTGATGTCGAGGTCCTTGAGGATCCGGACGACGCCGGACGAGTCGGTCGACGCGCCGTAGCTCGAGATCGCCATGAAGTCGACCTCGCAGGGCACGGTCAGGTGGCGCATCAGGTCGGCGAGGAAGAAGACGGCGCCCTTGAGCACGCCGACGAGCAGCAGGTCGCGGCCGGCGTAGTCGGCCGAGATCTCCGCCCCGAGCTCCGCGATCCGCCGTTGCAGGACGTCCTCGTCGATCAGGATCTCGCCGACCGCCGCCTCGAGCTCAGTCGCGCTCACAGGTGACCTCCGGGTGCTCGACGATCCCCGGCACGGCCAGCACCTCGTCGCCGCGCACCACGAGCGGCCAGGCCTCGCGCTCCGAGCGCGGCACCTTCGCGTCGACGAACACGTCCTGAATCTTGCGCCTCCTGCCCGCCAGGCGGTCTCCGGGCCTCCATCCACGCACTCTAAGCCCTGGCAGCGCCGAGCGGATAGTCCATTCGCCCCACCGGATCTCGCCGGCGAGCGCGACGGGGCCGGGCTCGAGCCAGAGCCGCTCGTGCTCGCGCACCGCCTGCACTCCGCCGCCGAGGTCGACGCGCTTCGAGCCCACCGGGGCGGCAAGCAGCTCGGCGAGTGCCGGCGGCAGCGTCTCGCGGGTGTCGAGCGCGCGCAGGAGGTTCTCGTCGGCGGCCGGATGCAGCCGGCGCAGGAGAGGCAGGATCTCGTCGCGGATCAGCCCGCGCTTGGTGTCGGCGTTCGACGTGTCGGCGCGGAAGGCGAGGCCGTGGGTGCGGCAATAGGCCTCGGTCTCCTCGCGCCACACCGGCAGGAGCGGGTGGACCACGCCGTCGTCGCGCCGCGGCGGGATCCCCGTGGGCGCGCCGCGCGAGACGAGCCTGTAGAGGATCGTCTCCACCTGGTCGGAGGCCGTGTGCCCGGTGGCGCGCAGCCGGTCACGGGCGAGGGCGTAGCGGCGGTCGCGCAGCGCGGCCTCGGAAAGGCCTCGGTCGTCGAGCTCGACGACCTCCGCGCCGAGGGTCTCGGCGCAGAAGCGGGCGTCCTCGTCCGACTCGGCGCCGCGCAGCTTGTGGTTCACGTGCAGCGCAGAGACGCGGTAGCCGAGCGCGCCGAGCACGTGCCAGAGGCAGGTCGAGTCGGCGCCGCCCGAGACGAGGCACGTCACCTCGCCGCCGGGCGCGATCAGCTCGTGCTCGCGGACGAAGCGCTCCACGCGGTCGCGCAGCTCCTCCATGAGGCGATTGTGCCGCGTCCTCACCAGGTCGGCGCCGCGCACCACTCCTCGAGGACCGCGAGCGCGCGCTCGAGCTCCCCGGCGTCGAGGAAATGCGGCCGTGCGTAGTCGACCGGGACGTCCATGCGCGGCCGCGGCGGCTCGCCCTCGCGGGCGATCAGGACGTAGGCGATGGGAAGCGCGTGGAGGACGACCAGGATCGTCGGCTCCGGCCGCTCGAGCAAGCCCCGATAGGCGGCGGCGTAGCGCCGGACGACGGCCAGCCGGCTCTCGCCGCCGCCGGGAGCCTCGGCGCGCGAGTCGGCCGTCCACGCCCAGGCTCGGTACTCGTCGAGGGTGCGCCCCTCGAAGTCGCCGGCACGAGGATCGGCGAGGCGCGGCTCCTCGAGCAGCGGGACGTCGTCGCGATCGGCGAGCACCAGCTCGAGGGTCTCGCGCGTGCGGGGGAAGCCGGTGTGGACGGCGAGGCCGAGCGCCTCGCCGGCGAGCTCTCGCCCCAACAGGCTCGCCTCCTCCCGGCCGCGCTCGGTGAGGCCGACCGCCGCCGTCGGGTCGCCGTTGAGGAGCCCGCGCACGCTGTACTCCGACTCGCCGTGCCGCGCAAGAATCAGGCGTTCCATTAGTCGCGCTCGCCCGCTTCGCTGGCGCAGGCTCGCTTCGCTCGCGTGCGCAAGCGCTCCGCTTTCCGCTCGCGCATGTGCCGCGTCCGCACATGTCGGTCGCGGCACGAGGAGCGCTCCATCAGAAGACCAGTGACCTGTAGGTCAGCTCGCGCACCATGCCGATCGAGTCGTAGAGCCGCAGCGCCGGCGTGTTCTCCGGCCGGACGAAGAGGCAGACGGTCGGCACCTGTCCGAGCAGCTGCCGGCAGAGGTCGCGACAGCGCCCGGCGCGCGTACCCGCGCCGTCGGGCCTCCGGGTCGACCCACACCTGCTGCAGCTGCACGGCGGACGGCGTCCACGCCGATGCCTCCGCCTTGAATCGGATCACACCCTCCTCGAGCCAGAGCCACGAGCGACGCTCCTCGATCTGCTGCCTCGTCCGCCAGCGGAACGCATCGGGGTCGCGACCCAAGGGATCGATCCCGATCTCCTCCTGGTGCGCTGCGGCGCAGGCGGGCACGAGCACCTCGAGATCCTCGAGCCGCGCCGGCCGCAGCCCCGTCTCCCCCGGCTCCGGCGGATCGCGCAGCGCGTAGACGGGCTGGCCGGGCCGGTCGTCCCGCGGACGCGGCATCCGACGCTGGGCGGCATCCCAGAGCTCGGAGACGGCGCGCTCCTCCCCGATGACCATGCGCGCGCCGCTCCGCGCGGCCGGCTCCGCGAAGGCGCCGCACCCGCGGCCCGACGGGACGACGTTCGCCCCGACATGGCAGAGCGCCTCGAGCGCGCCGTCGCGGCCCGCGACGGCGGAGAAGCGCCCGAGCCCGCGCCGCGCGACGTCCTCGAGGAAGACGCGCTCGACCGGCTCCTCGGCGCAGAAGCTCGAGGATCGCGTCGAGCGTCGGCGAGGTCGTTGCGGCCATGACTCGGAATCATCCCATCGCCCGCAGTCCACTAGAGTCGCCGGCATGCCGATCCACCTTCGCGCCGAGCCGGACGACTACGCCGACGCCGTCCTTCTTCCCGGCGACCCGCTGCGCGCGAAGTACATCGCGGACACGTACCTCGACGGCGTCGACGCAGGTGAACGAGGAGCGCGGGCTGCTCGGCTTCACCGGCACGTGGGAAGGCAAGCGCGTCTCCGTGCAGGGCGACCGGGATGGGCTGCCCCGGCGCGACGATCGTCTTCGAGGAGCTGATCCAGCTCGGCTGCACGCGGCTGATGCGCGTCGGCACGTGCGGCGGGCTGCAGCCCGGACCATGCGCTCGGCGACCTGATCGTCGCGCTCACCGCCGTCCCGGCCGACTCGACCGCCGATGCACCTGGTCGCCAACGAGCCGCACTGCCCGACGGCGCCTGGGAGCTCGTCCACGGGGCCGTCCACGCGGCGAAGGAGATCGGCAAGCCGATGCACGTCGGCCCGATCGTCTCGAGCGACATCTTCTACAACCCGGACGAGGGCCAGTACCGAGCGCTGGTCGAGCCGCGGCGTGCTCGCGGTCGAGATGGAGGCGGCGGTGCTGTTCACCGTCGCGGCGATCGGCGGGATCGGGAAGGTCAAGGCGTCCACGGCGGCTGCCTCCTCGACCGTCGTCGGACATCGTCGTCGAGGGTGAGTTCACGCGGATCACGGACGAGGAGCTGCGCGCCGCCGTCGACCAGATGACCCGCGTCGCGCTCGACACCGTCACCGCCGATTAGCGCCGACAGCCGTCTTCCTCGTCAACCCGGCGTCGGCCGGCGGCTCGACCGGCCGCCGCTGGCCGAGCTCGCCCGACCGCGCCGACCCAGCTCGGTCTCGCCGGCGACGCGCTCTTCTCGGAGAGCGCCGGCGACATGGCCCGAGCTCGCCCGCGAGGCCGCGGCGAGCGGCGACGCTGCTCGTCGTCGTCGGCGGCGACGGAACGGTCAACGAGGTCGTGCACGGGATCGGCGGCGTCGACGCGCCGAGCTCGCGGTCGTCCCGCGCGGCACGGGCGGCGACTTCGCGCGGACGTTCGGGATCCCGCTCGAGCTCGACGACGCGATCCGCGTCGCGCTCGAGGGCGACACGCGCGATGATCGACCTGGGCCGCGTCTCCTACCGCGCGTGGAGCGGCGAGAGCAGGGACGGCTGGTTCGCCAACATCGGCGGCGTCGGCATGAGCGGCGCGGTCGCGAAGCGGGCGAACGAGCGAGCGAAGCGCCCTCGGCGGCAAGGCCGCCTACTCTGGTCGCGATCGTCTCGGTCTTCCGCCGCTGGCAGAACTGCCGAGCTGCGAGCTCACGGTCGACGGGGAGCGGCGCAGCGGGCCGCATGCACGAGTCATCGTCGCCAACGGCCGCATACCTCGGCGGCGGCATGCAGATCGTGCCCGGAGGCAGAGCCGGACGACGGGCTCTTCGACGTGCTCGCTGATCGGCGACCTGACGAAGCTCGACCTCGCGTTGACGATGCCGAAGGTGTACCGCGGCACGCACCTGCCGCATCCGAAGGCCGAGCTCCTGCGCGGGCGCGTCGGTCACGCGTCGACGCCGAGAGCCGCTGCCGGTGCGAGCTCGACGGCGAGCAGCCCGGGACGACGCCGGTGCGGTTCGACGTCGTGCCGGGCGCGCTGCGCCTGCGGGTCCCTCGTGCGTAGGGCCGCGCTGGCGGCGACGGCCGGATACGCGGCGCTGGCGGGGCTCGTGGCCTCGGGCGCGGCGACCGGCCTCGACCAGTGGGCGTGCTCGCACGCGATGCCGTTCGTCGGAACGCCGGGACCGCCGCCGACGCTCGCCGAGTCGCTCGTGCCGCTCCTGCACGCCTCGTGGCACCCGGCGGGGGCGGCGGTCGCGGACGTCGTCACGCTGCCGGGTCAGGCGATCCTGTCCTTCCTGCTCGTCCTCGCCGCCGCCCGGAAGCTGACCCGAGACGGCCGGGGCGACGCCGCGCTCGCCTGGACGGCCACGTTCCTCTTCGCTGTGGCGGTCGAGGTCGTCTGCCGGCATTTCCTCACACGGCCGCCGCTCCACCGCGACGGCCTCCACGCCGTCGCCTTCGACTCGTCGTGGCCGAGCGGACACGCGCTCCGGGCGGCGCTGGTCGCCGCCGCGCTCGCCGCCGCGTGGCCGCGGCTCCGCTCCGGGCTCGCCCTCTGGCTCGCGGCGATCGTCGTCCTGCTCGAGCTCGCCGGCGCGCACACGCCGACCGACCTCCTCGGCGGCCTGCTCCTCGCCCTCCTGGCAGCGACCGGCGCCGTCGCCCTGGAGCGGTCAGACCTTCTTCTTCGGCGCCCGAGCGGGCTTCACGGTCGCGGCCCGGGAACGCCCGCCTGAAGCGGAGCGGCCGCTCTTCGAGAGCGCGTCCACCTTCCTCTCGAGCGTGCTGAGTCGTCGCTCGATCTCCTCGAAGCCGCGCGTGCGCCGCTGCAGCTCGTCGACGCGGTCGCCGAGGCCCTTGAGCGCCTGGAGCACGCGGTCGGCACCGGGCGCCTCGGACAGCCGCTGGATCGCCTCCTCGCTCAGGTCGGCCAGCCGCCCCAGCAGGTCCTGTCTCCGCTCTGCCATCGCTCCTCCTCGTCAGGTCACTCGACGATATCGACCGCGGCCGCCAGCGCGCGCAGCGTCTCTCCGGCTCCTGCGTCGAGGACGACGCTCGGCCCGCGCGTCCCACGGAGTCGAGCCGCGGTTGACGATCGCCAGCGCGCCGCCGGCGGCGAGGGTCGTCTCCGGCAGCGCCGCCACCGGGTAGACCTCGAGCGAGGAGCCGACGACGAGGAGGAGCCCGGCCTCCGCGGCGAGCTGCTGCGCCCGCTCGATCGCCTGCGCCGGCAGCAGCTCGCCGAACATGACGACGCCCGGCTTGAGCACCTCGCCGCACTCCGGGCAGGGCGGGAGCGGCAGCGACTCGAGGACGTCCGCCATGGGTACCCGGACGCCGCAGCGGACGCACTCCGCCTCGCGCAGCGAGCCGTGCACCTCCACGATCTCGCGCGAGCCCGCCCGCGCGTGGAGGCCGTCGACGTTCTGGGTCACGACGGCGCGGATCCAGCCGTGCTCCTCCAGCTCGGCCAGGGCGCGGTGACCGTCGTTCGGCTCCGCCTGCCCGAGGACGTCGAGCCGGAGCGCGTAGAACTCCCAGACGCGGGCCGGATCGCGGCGGAAGGCGTCGATGTGCGCGACCTCGAAGGGGTCGTAGCGTGCCCAGATCCCCTCCGCCGAGCGGAAGTCCGGGAATCCCGGACTCGGTGCTGATGCCCGCGCCCGTGAGAACGACGCACGGGCGCCGCTCGCGGACGAGTTCGGCCAGTTGCCGCAGTTGTTCAGCACCAGGCACTTGCTCTTAGCGTAGGGCGGGAGGCGGCTTCGCGAACGCCGTCCGTTGCAAGGGGGAGGAGTTAGGTTCACGATGGTTCACGTATGCCGCGCGCCCGCGCTACCAGCTTCGCCACCTCAATCGTCCTGCTCTTCGGCGGGACGGCGCTTGCCCAGACTGCGCAAGCCGCGACGCCACAGCGTCCGGTCATCCTGGCGTTGAAGGTCTCCGCTGCGGGCCACGTCCTGCCGGCGCGGGGCGTCGGCGTGACGTTGACGGTGCGGGTGCGCAACGCGTCCCGCTGCACGTTCTTCCGCCAGAAGAAGCCGCGGGCAGCCTTGAAGGCGTTCAAGACGGTCTCGTGCACGAGCGGCCGTGCGAGCGTGCGAGTCCCGGCGATCACCAACCGTTATCGGTCGAAAGTACGGCTGACGTTCGCTGTCAAGGCGATCGGCGCGGGAGGAGCCTCTGTGAGCGGGAAGGTGCGACTGACAGAGGCGGCGGCAGCGCCCCCGCAGCCAACCGCCTCGCTCACTGTCAGCGCACAGTCTCTGCCCTGGACGGGCGGCAACGTAACGCTCACCTACTCCTCGACCAACGCGACGACCTGCACCCTGACGGCCAGCCCTGCGCTGTGGTCGGGCAGCAACCCTCTGCCGGTCTCCTGCACCGGCAGCACGCCCGTGACGGTGCCAGGCTCCCTCTCGGCGGGCCAATGGAGCTTGACGTTCACCGCTTCGGGCTCCGGCGGCAAGAAGACGGCGAGTACGACGCTGACGCGGCAGGCGGCGTCGTACACCTCGTCCACAAACTGGTCCGGCTACCAACTGGACTCGAGCACCGTGATCACCCAGGCTTCGGGCAACTTCACCGCCCCGACGCTCAATTGCTCCCAGACCCCCAACGCGAGCGAGGCCACGTGGGTCGGAACCGGCGGCAGCATTCTTCAGGATGGAAGCTCCTCCGGTGAGCTTCTTCAGACCGGAATCGTGAGCGGCTGCTCCGGCGGCGCCCAGACCGAGACTCCCGCCTGGTGGGAGAAGATTCCGCCGTATCTCCCCGTGTACTTCCAGACCATGTCCGTGTCCGCCGGCGACTCGATCCAGGCGTCCGTCTACGAGGACAGCGACGGAAGCTGGGTCACGCGAGTGGACAACCTGACGAGGGGAATCTCAGGCGACATGGTCATGAACGGCGGAACCGCCTATTGGGGAACGGTTCTCGACTCGGACCCGAGCAGCTGGTCCATCGAGGAGGGATCCGGCGGGCCCATCGACTACTCGGGCGGCTATACGGCCGAGTGGATCGTCGAAGACGCTTTCGATCCCCAGAGCAACTCATTCGTGCCCTTCGCCGACTACGGCACCATCGCGTTCACCGGTCTGTCGGTGGACGGATCCGCCCCGAGTCTGTCGAACGCCCAAGCAGAGGGCATCGTGCAGAACGGAGTCCCTCTCTCGGTGCCAACCCCCCTGACCAGCACGGGCTTCTCGGTCCTCTACACCGGCTAAGCAGCGAACCGCTGAGCAGGGCGTCGGTATCGACATCGCCGCATCGTAGAGTTGGCCGGTGGAGGGCTTCACGTTCTCGACCCCGGTGCGGGTGCGCTTCGCCGACACCGACGCGCAGGGGATCGCCCACAACGCCGCGTACCTCGTCTGGTTCGAGGTCGCGCGCGTCGAGTACCTGCGCGAGTTCGCCGGCGGGTACCAGGCGCTCCGCGACCACGGCGTCGAGGCGATCGTGCTCGAGTCGCTCTGCCGGTACCGGCTGCCCGTTCACTTCGACGACGAGCTCGTCGTCCACACGCGCTGCCGCGGCGTGCGCGGCGCCCGTTTCCGCTACGAGTACGCGATCGCCGCGGGGACGAGCTCGTCGCCGAGGGCCACACGGAACATGCCTGCGTCGACGCGCAAACGCTGCGGCCGACCCGCGTGCCGGAGTGGCTCGCAGAGGCCGTCCGCGCCGCCGAAGGCGCTGGGCGAAGCTGACGCTTCGCTCGCTGGGAAACCGAGACTCTCCGTGCTGTTCCTCCGGGCGAAGAGCGCAACTCTTCGCCCGAGTCAACTAGCCCTTCGGCGTGAAGATCTCGCGCGCGATCACGAGCCGCTGGATCTGCGACGTCCCCTCGTAGATCTGGAACAGCTTCGCGTCGCGCATGAGCTTCTCGACCGGGTACTCCTTGATGTAGCCGTACCCGCCGAAGACCTGCACGGCGTCGGTCGTCACCTTCATCGCCGTGTCGGCGGCGAAGCGTTTCGCAAACGACGAGTACAGCGTCGCCTCGCGGCCCATACCCTGGTCGAGCATCCACGCCGCCTGCCAGCAGAGGAGCCGGGACGCCTGGATCTCCGTCGCCATGTCGGCGACCATGAAGTTCACGCCCTGGTGCATCGCGATCGGGAGGTCGAACGTGACGCGCTCCTTCGCGTACTCGACGGCATGCTCGAACGCCGCCTGCGCGACGCCAACCGCTCCGATCGCCGTCCCCGGCCGCGTCACGTCGAGCGTCGTCATCGCGATCTTGAAGCCGTCGCCCTCCTCGCCGAGCCGGTTCTCGACGGGGACGCGGACGTCGGTCAGCGCGAACGCCGAGGTGTCGGTCGCGCGTTGCCCCATCTTCTCGAGGTGCTTCTCGATCGTGACGCCCGGCGTGTCCATCGGGACGACGAACGCGGACATGCCGCGATGGCCGGCCGCCACGTCGGTCTTGGCGAAGACGACGCTCCACTCCGCATGACCCGCGTTCGTGATGAACGTCTTCGAGCCGTTGAGGACGTAGTCGCCGCCGTCGCGCACCGCCTTCGTTCGCAATGCCGCGACATCCGAGCCCGCGCCCGGCTCCGAGAGCCCGAACGAGCAGAGGATCGGCTGCTCGACGAGCGGTGGCAGCCACTTCGCCTTCTGCTCGGCGAGCCGAAGATGATGACGGGGCCGGCACCGAGGCCGTTCGCGGTGATCGACGTGCCGATGCCCGAGCAGCCCCAGTAGAGCTCCTCGCTGACGAGCAGCCCGTCGAAGGCGGAGAGGCCGAGGCCGCCGTACTCCTCCGGGACGTGGAGGTTCATCAGGCCGAGCTCGTGCGCCTGCGCGATCACCTCGGCCGGATGGCGCATCTCGGCGTCGCACTCGGCCTCGCGAGGACGGATCTCGCGCTCGGCGAACTCGCGCGCCAGCCGGCGCAGCTCCTTCTGCTCCTCCGTCAGCGCGAAGGAGACACCCGCTGCCGTGCCTTGGTCGATCGCCGCCACGACTCCTCCAGGACCTTGACTGACTAGTCAGTCAACGATAGCGAGATACGATTGAGCCGTGGCGACGACCGCGAAGCCCACGAAGCTCGACCCGCGTGACTTCCTCGCGCTCGACGCCCTCCTCGACGACGAGGAGCGCGCGATCCGCGACACCGTGCGGCAGTTCGTCCGCGAGCGGATCCTGCCCGAGATCGGCGACTGGTTCGAGCAGGCGATCCTGCCCCGCGAGCTCGCCCAGGAGTTCGGCCGCCTCGGCCTGTTCGGGATGCACCTCGAGGGCTACGGCCTGCCGGGCGCGAGCTCGGTCATGTACGGCCTCACGTGCCTGGAGCTCGAGGCCGGCGACTCGGGCATCCGCAGCTTCGTCTCGGTGCAGGGATCGCTCGCGATGTTCGCGATCTGGAAGTGGGGCTCGGAAGAGCAGAAGCAGCGCTGGCTGCCGCAGATGCACGCGGGCGAGGCGCTCGGCTGCTTCGGCCTGACGGAGCCGGACGCCGGCTCCGATCCCGGCGCGATGCGCACGACCGCACGCCGCGACGGCTCCGACTGGATCCTGAACGGCACGAAGATGTGGATCACGAACGGGACGATCGCGGACGTCGCCGTCGTCTGGGCGCGCACCGAGGACGGCGCGATCAACGGCTTCCTCGTCGAGAAGGGCATGCCCGGATACGAGGCGCCCGAGATGCACAAGAAGCTGTCTCTCCGCGCGTCGGTCACGTCCGAGCTCGTCCTCCGCGACGTGCGCGTGCCGGAGGAGAGCCGATTCCCGGAGATCTCGACCCTGCGCGGCCCGCTCTCCTGTCTCGACGAGGCGCGCTTCGGGATCGTCTGGGGCTGCATGGGCGCGGCCCGCGCGTGCTTCGAGGCCGCGCTCGACTACGCGAAGGAGCGGATCGTCTTCGGCAAGCCGATCGCGGGCTACCAGCTCACACAGCAGAAGCTCGCCGAGATGGCCCTCGAGGTGAACCGCGGCTCGCTCCTCGCCCTCCACCTCGGCCGCATGAAGGACGACGGCACGCTCCTGCCCGAGCACGTCTCGCTCGGGAAGATGGGCAACGTCCGCGGCGCGCTCGAGGTCTGCCGCACCGCGCGCACCGTTCTCGGCGGCAACGGGATCACGCTCGAGTACCCCGTCATCCGCCACATGAACAACCTCGAATCCGTCCTCACGTACGAGGGGACGCACGAGGTGCACACGCTCTCCGTGGGCAAGGCGCTCACGGGAGAGAACGCCTTCCGCTAGGCGACGCCGTCCAGGAATGCGAGCACGCGCCGGCTGAGCAGCTCCGCCGCCTCGGCGTCATAGGCCGGAAGCGAGGAGTCGGCGAAGAGATGCTCCTCGCCCGGATAGAGGTACAGCTCCGCCCGGTCCGTCGAGTCGACGAGCGCTCGGGCAGCCTCGAGGTCTTCGAGGAAGAAGGGGTCGGCGTCCTTCCCGTGCACCTGAACCGGGACGTCGTCGGGCCAGGCGTCGCCGAACTCGGAGATGGGAAGGCACGAGTACATGAGCAGCGCCCCGCAGGCGCCGGGCCGGGTCTGTGCGAGTTGCTGGGCGATCGCCGCGCCGAAGGAGAAGCCCGCGTAGACGACGTGGGGATCGATCGCAGCGGCGGCGGCTACCCCGCGCTCGGCCAGCGCCGCGAATCCCGCCTCGCGCGCGAAGGCGATGCCCTCCTCGATGGTGTCGAACGTGCGTCCGTCGAACAGATCCGGCGTGTGCACGGTGTGCCCGGCCCGCCGCAGCTCGTCCGCGAACGACCGCACTCCCTCGGTCAGCCCCTGAACGTGGTGGTAGAGCACGACTTCAGTCATCTCGGATCCTCCCAAACGATGATCCATATAGCTGGAACGTTCTGTAACGTTAGTCTAATGCACAATGGCCGGCAACCCGTCTCCTCCCGACTACGAGCTCGCCGACCGGATCGCGCTCACGGCGCCGTCCCAGGTCAAGGCGCTCAGCCACCCGCTGCGCACCACCATCCTGGGCCTGCTCCACGAGCGGGCTGCGACCGTCTCGGAGCTGGCGGTCGCGCTCGAGCGGCCGAAGAGCACCGTCGCTCACCACGTCAAGGTGCTCGCAGAGGCCGGGCTGCTGCGGGTCGTGCAGGACCCGCCGCGTGCGGGCGATCGAGGAGCGCTTCTACGGCCGCACCGCACGAATGTTCTACGTCTCGGCCGAGCGGAGCCCGGAAGAGGACGACCTGCCCCGGGATTTCAACGACTTCGAGGTCGCAGCCCGAGAGTCCACCGGAGCGCACCGGGACGGGGAGCTCTGGGGTTTCATCCGGCACGCGCGCATCTCCGAGCCGCAGGTGTCGGAGTTCTGGGAGCGGATGGCGGAGCTGGTGTCGGAGTTCGACCGGCTGCCGCGCTCGGGCGAGACCGTCTACGGGTTCGCGGTCGGCGTCTATCCGACCGACCACCCGACCTTGCCGGACGGCGGGGGCTAGAGCCCCGGCCCGTCGGGCGGCGGCAGCGGGCTCGGCGGCAGGCCGGCCCGCGGCTCGCCCTCGTTGTAGGCGGACGGCGCGACGTCGTTGGGGCCGTCCGGATAGAAGACGCTCGCCAGCCGCTGGATCTGCAGCCGCCCCGGGCCGAGCTCGTACTGGCCGCCGCCGTACATGCGGATCCCACGCTCCTCGCACGCCTCGATCGTCGCCAGCAGCTCCCGCGCCGTCCCGAAGCGGGACGGCTTGACGTTGAGCCAGCGCGGCGCGAGCGGCAGCGCGTCGAGGTCGGCGAGCGAGTGGACGGGGGCGTCGAAGCTCAGGCGCTCCTCGGCGCCGGCGAGCGCCTCGCGGCAGCCGTCCTCGAGCCAGGCGTCCTCGATCACGACGTCGGGCAGCTCCTCGGCGACGGCGCGATAGAGCTCCGGGTCGGGCGGGAGGTCGACGCTCGTGCCCCGGTAGTACGCCTTCAGGTCGACGACGCGGACACGGTCGAGCTCGAGCAGGCGCCGCAGCAGCGCCCGGTCCCAGTCCTCCTCGGCGTCGAGCTTGAACTCGAGCTCGGGCGCGACCTCCAGCCAGCGCTCCGGCGCGGCCCGCGTCGAGACGACGAAGCGGACAGGATGCTCGGCGCGGCCAAAGGACTCGCCGAGGCCCAGCTCGTTCTGGCGCAGCGCGAGGTCGAGCGCCGCGCTCTCGAACGCCCAGCGGCGGTGACCCTCGTTCAGCGGCTCGAAATCGTCGAGCCGGTGCGAGACGTCCTCGAGGCTCCAGGTGCCGGCGAGCATCAGGTCGTCCGGGACTCCGTCGTGCAGCGCAGCGTCGTACGTGACGTCCTCGCCCTGCCCCGTCATCCCGTCGCCTGCGAGGACGACGGTCGTCGTCACACGCGTCCAACCGGAAGGCGTCTTCAACTCGCGCCGCTCGAGCGCGTAGTCGTCCACGCGGACCTCCAAACCGGCGACGGCGTCCCAGAGCGACATACTCCGAGCATATGAGGCGGCGTGTGATCGCGACCGCCGTTGCGGCTCTCGTCCTCGCGGCGCCCGCCGCGGCGGGACTGCCCCGCGGCGGCACGCTCGTTCCGGGCCGTTCGCTCGGCGGCGTCCGTCTCGGCGAGTCCGTCGGCTCGGTGCGCGCCGCGCTCGGCACCTTCTACGGCGTGTGCCACGGCTGCCGGAGCCGGACGTGGTACTTCACGTACCGGGCGTTCCAGCGACGCGGGCTCGCGGTCGAGCTCGGGCACGGCAAGGTCTCCGGCGTCTACACGCTCTGGCGGCCGCCCGGCTGGCACGCAGCGCACGGGTTGCGCCTCGGCATGAAGCCGCTGGTCGTGCACGAGCGGATCGGAAACCTCCGCACGATCCCGTGCGCCGGCTACGACGCGCTCGTCGCCGACAGCGCAGGGGCGCGCACCGTCTACTACCTCTACGGCGGACGCCTCTGGGGCTTCGGCCTCTTCCGCAGCGGCGTGGACCCGTGCCGATGATCGAGCTCGAGGACGTCGAACGCGCCGCGCGGCGGCTCGCGGGCGTCGCCCACCGGACGCCCGTCGTCACCTCGCGCACGCTCGACGAGCGCACGGGCGCGCACGTCCACGTGAAGGCGGAGTGCTTCCAGCGGGGCGGCGCCTTCAAGTTCCGCGGCGCCTACAACAAGGTCTCGTCGCTCGACGAGGAAGCGCTCCGTCGGGGCGTGCTCGCCTACTCCTCCGGCAACCACGCCCAGGCGGTCGCGCTCGCGGCCCGGCTGCTCGGCTCCCACGCGACGATCGTCATGCCCCAGGACGCGCCGGCGGCGAAGCTCGACGCGACACGGGGTTACGGAGCCGAGATCGTCCCCTACGACCGCTGGACCGAGAATCGCGAGGAGATCGGCGCACGGCTCGCGGCCGAGCGCGGGCTCGAGCTGGTGAAGCCGTACGACGACCCGCTCGTGATGGCCGGCCAGGGAACGGTCGCACTCGAGCTGCTCGAGGAGGCGCCGGAGCTCGACGTCCTGGTCGTGCCGGTCAGCGGGGGCGGCCTCGTCGCCGGCTGCGCCACCGCGGCGAAGGCGCTGCGGCCCGGCATCCGCGTCGTCGGCGTCGAGCCCGAGGCGGGCGACGACACGCGGCGCTCGCTGGAGGCCGGCCGGCGGATCCGGATCGAGGTGCCGCGGACGATCGCCGACGGCTTGCAGGCGACGGAGCCGGGCGAGCTGACGTTCGAGGTGATCTCGAGCCGGGTCGCCGAGATCGCGACCGTGACCGACCAGGAGATCGTCGAGGCGATGGCCTTCCTCTTCGACCGGCTGAAGCTCGTCGCAGAGCCGAGCGGAGCGGTCGGCGTCGCCGCGCTGCTCGCGGGGAAGCTCGAGGTCCGCGGTCTCGGCGTCGGCGTCGTCCTCTCGGGCGGCAACGTCGGCGCGGAGCGCTTCGCGGAGCTCGTCTCTAGACCATCAGGCCGCGCAGGCTGATCTCGAGCCAGGCCCGCTCGGCGGCGGCGACACCCTCCTCGTCCGCCGGCAGCCTGCCCAGCACCCAGGCGGTGAGCAGCTCGTCGATGGAGCCGTAGACGACCGTGGCGGCGACTCGCGGGTCGAGATCGGCCCGGAACTCCCCACGCTCGATCCCGCGCGCGATCACGCGCTCGATCGCATCGATCGGCTGCTCGAGCTCCCCGATCCGCGCCGCGAGCTCCGGGCTGCGGCCGAACTCCCGCACGACCACGCGGACGACGTCGGGCAGATGGAGCCAGGTGCGCAGGACGATGGCGGCGACGTGCCTGAGCTGGTCGGCCGCCGGCTCGTCGGACTCCTCCACGCTCGCAAGCCGCGAGACGAGCACGCTCCAGTTCTCGTGGAAGACCGCCTCGAGCACCTGGTCCTTGGACTCGAAGTAGTGGTAGAGGAGCCCGTGAGCGACGCCCGCCTCCTCCGCGATGTCGCCGACCCGGCTCGCGTGGAAGCCCTTGCGTGCGAACACGCGCACGGCGGCGTCGAGAATCTGCCGCCGCTTGTCCTCCACGGCTGCGGCTCGCCAGGCCAAGACTGGCGGAGAGACTACTTCTTCGGCTCCGAGGCGTCGGTCGCCGGCGGGGACGCAGGCAGGACACTCCCGACCGCGCCGGAGATGCGGCCGACCGCCTGCTGCAGCTCGCTCGGGATGATCCAGACCTTGTTCGACGCGCCCTGCGCGATCAGCGGCAGGGTCTGCAGATACTGGTACGCGAGCAGCTCCGCGTCGGGCTTGCCCTCGTGGATCGCCTGGAAGACGGTCTCGATCGCCTTCGCCTGCCCTTCCGCCTGCAGCATCGTCGCCTCGCGCTGACCCTGCGCGCGCAGGATCGCCGCCTGCCTCTCGCCCTCGGCCGTGAGGATCTGCGACTGCTTCTCGCCCTCGGCCTGGAGGATCGTGGCCCGCTTCTCCCGGTCGGCGCGCATCTGCTTCTCCATCGCGTCCTGGATCGAGGCGGGCGGGTCGATCGCCTTCAGCTCGACGCGGTTGACGCGGATGCCCCACTTGCCGGTCGCCTCGTCGAGAACGCCGCGCAGCTGGCCGTTGATCTCGTCGCGTGAGGTGAGCGTCTTCTCGAGCGTCATCGCGCCGATCACGTTGCGCAGCGTCGTCACGGTGAGCTGCTCGATGCCCTGGATGTAGTTCGCGATCTCGTACGTCGCCGACTTGGCGTCTGTGAGCTGGTAGTAGATGACGGTGTCGATGTTGACGACGAGGTTGTCCTCGGTGATCACGGGCTGCGGCTGGAAGGAGACGACCTGCTCGCGCAGGTCGAGCAGCGGACGCACGCGGTCGATGAACGGGACGACCAGCGCGAGGCCCGGGGTGAGCGTGCGCGAGTAGCGGCCGAGACGCTCGACGACGCCGGCGCGGGCCTGCGGCACGATGCGGATCGTCCGGGCCAGCGTGACGAGGACGATGACGGCGACGATTGCGATGACGATCCAGACGACCATGCGGGAACTCAGCTCCTATCTGTAGACGAGCGCCGTGGCGCCCTCGATCTGCGCGACCTCGACCTGCGTGCCCGGATCGAACGCCTCGTCGGGCATGTAGGAGCGGGCGCTCCACTCTTCTCCTCCGATCCGCACCCTCCCGCCCTGGCCGTCGACGCGCTGGAGGACGACCGCAGTGGCACCTTCGAGCGCCGCGGCGCCGGTGCGGATCGCGCGGGGCATCGTCAGGTGCGCTCGCGCGATCGGGCGCAGAAGGCCGACCGCGGCGAACGAGCCGATACCGAAGACGACGACCTGGACCCAGACCGCTCCACCGGCGGCCGCGGCGACCGTCGCCGCCACGGCGGCGAGGGCGATCGGGCCGAGGAAGAACAGCCCCGGCGTGAAGATCTCGCCGACCGCGAGTCCGACGGCGACGACGGCCCAGGCGATCCAGGCGGACATTCCGACAGAGTACGCCTGAATCGGCGGAGAACGTATCCTGCTCCTCGTCATGAAGCGGGCGCTCCTCGTCGCGCTTGCCTCGCTCGTCTTCGTCGGTGGAGCCGCCGGGGCGGCGTCGCAGCCGCGCGTGCTCGCGATCACCTTCGGGCCGGACCTCGAGA
This sequence comes from uncultured Actinomycetes bacterium, assembly GCA_963702785.1. Lineage (GTDB taxonomy): Bacteria > Actinomycetota > Thermoleophilia > Gaiellales > Gaiellaceae > Palsa-739. Next base: position 118,074 of record CAVPDV010000001.1, read on the forward strand.
TCAACCCCGTCACGCAGGGCTACCTCACGAACGAGCTGTCCCACGCGGCGAACGCCGGCTTCGACGCCGCCGTGATCCTGCTCGACACGCCCGGCGGGCTCTCGACGTCGATGAAGACGATCTACGAGGCGGAGCTGAGCGCGAGGCTGCCCGTGATCGTCTACGTGACGCCGGAAGGCGCCCGCGCCGCCTCGGCCGGCGTCTGGGTCTCGCAGGCGGCGGACGTGCTCGCGATGTCGCCGGACTCGAACATCGGCTCCTCGACGCCGATCGACTCGAGTGGCTCGAACCTCGGCTCCGACCTACGGCGGAAGGTGATCAACGACGCCGTAGCCTCGCTCACCGCGCTCGCCCAGTCCCATCACCGAAACACGACCTGGCCGGCGAAGGCGGTCCGCGTCGCCTCGAACCTCACCGCGCAGCAGGCGCTGAAGATGCACGTGATCGACGTCATCGCGCCGACGCTGCCGGCCCTCCTGCAGAAGCTCGACGGCTACCACACGAAGGATGCGCAACGACCGTTCACGCTGCACCTCGCAGGCGCGCAGATCGTGACGGTCAAGCCCGGTTTCTTCACGCGCTTCCTCAACACGATCATCGACCCGAACCTGATCAGCCTCCTCTTCCTGCTCGGGATCATCGGCCTCGTCTTCGAGGTGCTCCATCCGGGGATCGTGCTGCCCGGCGCCCTGGGCGCCGTCAGCCTCGTGATGGCCCTGTACGGCTTCTCGGTGCTCACGCCGAGCTGGGGAGGGGTCGCGCTCGTCCTGCTCGGGATCGTGCTGCTGATCGTCGACCTCCACTCGCCGACGCACGGGGTGCTCACCGTCGGGGGGTTGATAGCGCTCGGCTTCGGCCTGTCCCTTCTGTTCCAGAACGAGCCCGCCGCCTATCGCGTCAACGAGTGGCTGATCGTGGGCGTCGGCAGCGCCATAGGCGCCTTCTGGGTCTTCGCGACCGGAAAGGCGCTGGCGGCGCGACGCCGGCCGGTGGAGACCGGCGTGCAGACGATGGTCGGACGGAGGGCCGAGGTGCGTGCGCCGGGCCTCGTCTTCGTCGACGGCGCGCTGTGGCAGGCGCACTCCGCAGACGACTCCGAGCTCGTGCCCGGCGAGGAGGTCGACGTCGTGGCCGTCGACGGCCTCCGACTCACGGTGCGCAGGTAGGAGTAGGATCCCTTCCGTGCTCGGTTTTGTCCGTGTCTTGAGGGAGTACGAGCGGGCCGTCTTCTTCCGCTGGGGCCGGCTGCTCGATCCGCCGCGCGGTCCCGGCCTCGTTCTGGAAGATCCCGATCGTCGACCAGCTCGTGAAGGTCGACCTGCGGACGATCACGCTCAACATCCCGCCGCAGGAGGTCATCACCAAGGACAACGTGCCGGTGCGGGTGAACGCGGTCGCCTACTTCAAGATCGTCGACCCGAAGAGCGCAATCGTCCAGATCGAGAACTACATGGTCGCGACCTCCCAGATCGCGCAGACGACGCTGCGGTCGGTGCTCGGCCAGCACTCGCTCGACGAGCTGCTCTCCGAGCGGGAGAAGATCAACGCGATCCTGCAGGAGATCATCGACGAGGCGACCGGCCCGTGGGGGATCAAGGTCACGATCGTCGAGGTCAAGGACGTCGAGATCCCGAGCGGCATGCAGCGCGCCATGGCGCGACAGGCGGAGGCGGAACGCGAGCGGCGCGCGAAGATCATCAACGCCGAGGGCGAGTTCCAGGCGGCGGAGAAGCTGAAGGACGCGGCGGTCGTGATCGAGAAGCACCCGATCGCGCTGCAGCTGCGCTATCTGCAGACGCTGCTCGAGCTCGGCGCCGGCAACACGTCGACGATCATCTTCCCGGCGCCGATCGATCTCATCCGCCCGTTCTTGGAACGCGCGGACAAGAGCTAGCGCGCGAGAGCGCGATCCGGCCTACGGCTAAGGGACCGCCGTGCGGCTGCTTAGCCTCCGGCCCTTGGGCTGGGGTCTGGACGGAGTCCTAGTGCTTCAGGGAGCTCTGTCAGCTTCTCGATCCTTCGCTCGAAATCGGGATGGACTCCCTCGCGATCGAGGAGGATCGCCTGCATCCCGACGGCGAGCGCGCCGTCGATGTCGTCCGCGACCTGGTCGCCGACCATGACCGCGTCGGCCGGCGCCACCTCGAGCAGTTCGAGCACCGCGCGGAAGATCGAGGCGTGGGGCTTCGTCCGGCCGTGCTGGAAGGAGCTGAGGCCTGCGTCGACGTCGAGGCCGTGGTGCCGCGCGAACTCGTGGACGTCGCGGGCGGAGTTCGAGACGAGCCCGATCCGCAGCCCGGCGGCGCGCAGCCGTGCGAGCGTGTCCGGGACGTCGTCGTAGAGCTCGAAGTTCTCGTGGCGCTCCCAGCCGCGGGTGATCTCGACGGCGCAGTCGTAGGCCGAGTCGGCGTCGCCGCCCATCCCGCGCACGATCCGCTCGGTGAAGCGGAACCAGATCTCGTCGTCGTGCTCGAGCTCGGGATGGCGGCGGAGGTCGACGACCGCCGCGTCGCGCGCCGCCTCGTAGCGGCTCGGGTCGAGGCGCGAGGCCGTGGCGGGCGCCGCGCGCGGACGTAGCCCTCCGGCCCGAGCTCGGGACCGGGTCGCGCGAGCGTGAAGTCCACGTCGAAGAGGACGGCCTTCAACTCAGCCATGCGAGCGTCTCCATGTGCTCGGCGATGTAGTCGCTGCCGCCCGACCATGCCGTCGTCTGCACGATCGTCCAGCCGCGCGCGCGCTCCCGGTCGAGGCCGAGCTCGGCGCAGAGCCGGTCGAGCCGGTAGAGGGCGTCACGCTTCGAGTGGCCGAGCTCGAAGCTGCGGACGATCGGCGCGACCGCGAACTCGCGCTCCGCCGCGAGCGGCTTCGGGTCGATCACGAGCCAGGGCTCCCGCTGAGCGGCGAGGACGTTGTCGCCGTGCAGGTCCTGGTGGACGAGCACGAGCTCGCCCTGGCTCGCTGCGAGCTCGCGCGCGAGCTCGCCGACCTCGCCGTCGAGATCCCACCACGCAACCTCGTCCGCGAGCGTGTGGAAGCCGGTCGCGTCCTTCCAGAGCCGCGGCAGGAGGCCGATCAGGACGCCGAGCGGATCCTCCGAGCCTGCGGAGAGCGGCGTTCCCGGCTCGCAGCGCTCGAGCAGGAGCGCGTGCCGCTCGCCGTCGCCGCGCAGCAATCGGACCGCGCCGTCGCCGTCCCAGAGCGCGAGGGCGTCCGCCTCCTGCTCGTCCTCGCGGTGCGTGTGCTGGAGCTTGAGGACGGCCGGCGTGCCGTCGGGCAGCTCCACGCGGACGGCGTAGCCGGCGGCGCCGGGCGGGTACGGCTCGCCGAGCCGCAGGCCCCAGTCCCGTGCGACGGCTGCGGCGAGCGTCTCGGACATCCCCGCTACCCTATGGCGCGGTCTCGGGGTGTGGCGCAGCCTGGTAGCGCGCTCCGTTCGGGTCGGAGAGGTCCCCAGTTCGAATCTGGGCACCCCGATTTGGTCGCTCGCGGGTGCTCCGCACCCGCTCGCGGACGGACGGGCTCTGCGCGTCCGCCCGCTACTCCGCCTGGCGCCGGTCTCGTTCGAAGCGTTCAGTCGCGCGGGGGCCATCCGGTTTCGGCAGCCCACTCCTCGGCGCTGTGCATCAGGAGAGGAAGTGCCGCAGCCTTGATCTGCCCGTACGGCGCGAGGGTGTCGACGACCGCGGCGGTGCGCGACTTGAGCTCCGCCCAGGCGGCGCGCGCGTCCGCGTCGGCCCGCAGGAAGTCGCGGAACAGGAGCGCGTACCGGGCGGACCCACTTCCCTCGCCCCGAACGTGCACGTTCGCAGGACGCGCATCCGGAGGAGGGGCATAGACGGACTTCAGAAACTGTTCTCTACCGATGACGTCGAACTGGTTCCACGGCTCGGGCCGCCTCCGGTAGGCGAGGCGGGCGAATGCTTCCTTGACCCGGGGATCACTGACGTCCTCAGCGAGCACCTGGACATCGATCACGTCCTTCGCCGCCAGGCCGGGGACAGCCGTCGAGCCGATGTGCTCGATCGCTAGTGCAACGCCGCCGAGCTCGTTGCGGAGCTCTCGAGCAAGCCGCTCGAAGTCGGCCGCCCACTGCGGACTCCACTCGACGAGCTCGACGACCTGCAGTTCGTCCGGAAAGGGCATCGCTAGCCGTAGGCCTCCCGCAGCCAGCGGAGGTGCTCGGCGAGCCTCGGCCCCAGCTCCGGCCGGCGTGGTAGCGCGGCCATGAACGAGGCGTAGATCCAGGCGGCGTAGACCGGGACGAGCTCCTCCAGCAGCTCGCGGTCGTGCTCGCCGTACGCCTCGAGCGCCAGCCGCGAGGCGGGGTCCTCTCGCTCCAGCGCAGAGAGGGCGAGCGCGGCGAGGTCGAGCTCGCGCGGGCCGCGGCAGGCGGTCTCGAAGTCGTGCCAGAGCGGCCCGGGAAGGCAGTTCAAGAGATGCGCGTCGCCGTGGACGGCCTGCGACGGCCCCACCGGCCGACGCTCGCCGACCTCGCGGAGGAGCTCGGCATCGGCCGACGGCTCGAGGCCGTCGACGATCCCGATCAGGTCGTCCGTGTGCAGCACCGGCAACTCCTCCTCGTAGTCGGCCAGCGCTTCGTGGACGGTGCGGAGCGCGCGTCCGGCCGCCCGCGGGTCGAGCTCGCCACGCGGCTCGACGTACTGCCAGAAGACGACGACATGGCGACCGTGCCGGTGCGGACCGGGATCGAGGAGGTCCGACGGCGGCACGACCGGCGCTCCGGCGAGCGCCGCGTGCGACGCAACCGCGAGCTCGCGGATCACGTCGTCCTCCTGCGGCCCTTCGGGAAACGGGCGGCCGCTCGAGACCCGGGCCACGACCGGCAGCGGCCGCAGGTGGACGAGCACGTGCCATGCGTCGCGCAGCACGACCGGATCGTCGGCGCGGAGCCCGTGCTCGGCCACGACCGCGACGGCAGCTTGGACGGCGCTCTCGCTCATCCGAAGCCGTACGTGCCGGGGAAGCGCTCGGCGAGGAGCCGGACGAGCAGCGCAACCGGCAGTCCGACGACGTTGAGGTAGTCGCCCTCGATCCGCTCCACGAGCGCCGCGCCCCGACCCTGGATCGCGTAACCGCCGGCACGTCCCTCCCACTCCCGGCTCGCCACGTACCACGCGATGTCGCGCGGCGTGAGCTCGCGAAACCGCACGAGCGTCACCTCGTCGTGCAGCTCCTGCCAGGCCGGCGTGAGCAACGCGAGGCCGGAGACGACCTCGTGCGTCCGCCCCGCGAGGCTCTCGAGCATCTCCTCCGCCTCCTCCGGCCCGTCCGGCTTCCCGAAGACGCGCCCGCCGCAGACGACCTCCGTGTCGCACCCGAGCACCGGCCGCCCGTCCGCCTCCCCCAGCACCGAGCGCGCCTTGCCGAGCGCATGCGCCACGGGGTCCTCCTCGGTCTCGTCGTATGAAGGCGGGACGACGTCGAACGGGATCCGCAGCTGCTCGAGGATCTGCCGCCGGCGCGGCGAGGTCGACGCGAGGACTAGCGCGGGCGCAGGCGGGCTCGCCAAATCTCCTCCGCCGGCCACTTCCTCGCCCACTCGGCGCTGACGTAGGCGTAGTGCTCGTGCGTCGTCGCGCCGGCGGGCGCCTGGATCTCGATCAGGTCGAGGATCTCGAAGCCGTTCGCGCGGAGGAGACGAATCCAGTCGCCGTGCGCGAGGTGGTACTCGACGCCCTCGCCCGGCCACTCGAAGCGGTGCATGCCGAACTGCGGCCGCTGCAGCGTCTCCGTCGCGGGAAGGTCCTCGTCGGGCGAGCAGAGGACGACGAGCGTCGAGTTGCAGAGGAAGACGAGCTCGCCTCCCGGACGCAAGAGCCGTGCCGCCTCGGGGATCCACTTGTACGGATCGGCCCAGATCGACGCGCCGTATTCGGAGACGACGACGTCGAAGGAGCCGTCCGGCAGCGGCACGTCCTCGCCGAACGCCTCGACGAGCTCGATGCCGAGACCGAACTTCTCGTTGCAGCGCCTGGCCGTCTCCAGCTGGGCCGGCGTCGGATCGACGCCGACGACGCGAGCCGCGCCGCGCTTCTTCAGCCAGGCGGAGACGTAGGCAGTGCCGCAGCCGAGCTCGACGACGTCCTTGCCCTCGACGTCGGGCATCGCGTGCAGATCGCTCTCGGGAACGGCCCAGACGCCCCAGTCGATCTCGTCCTTCGCCCACGCCTGCTCGGCCCGCGCGTCGGTGTAGGCCGCGTTGGCGCGCGTCCAGGCTTCGACATTGGGGTGGGTCACTGCCCGGGGAACCAGAGCGCGATCTCGCGCTCGGCCGACTCGGGCGAGTCGGAGCCGTGCACGAGGTTGTCCGGCATCGAGACGGCGAGGTCGCCGCGGATCGTCCCGGGCGCCGCGTTGGCCGGATCGGTCGCGCCGATCGTCGCGCGCAGCGTCGCGATCGCGCCCTCACCCTCGACGACGAGCGCCCAGGTCGGGCCGGAGCTGATGAACGCGACGAGCTCGCCGAAGAACGGCTTCTCGCGGTGCTCCGCGTAGTGCTCCTCGCCGAGCTCGCGGCTCACGGTGACGAGCTGCCCGGCGACGATCTCGAAGCCGCGCGCCTCGATCCGCCCGAGGATCTCCGCCGCGAGCCGGCGGCGCACAGCGTCCGGCTTGATCAGGATCAGGCTCCGTTCTACCGCCATGGCGGAAAGCTAGCGAGTGCTGCGCACTCGCTAGCTGGTGAAGCGGAACTGCGCCGCCGCCCGAACACCAAGAGGGTCGAAGGCTTCAGCCGCCGGTTGGCCCAGGGCCGGAGGCTAAGACGTCCGCGCAGCGGCGACTTAGCCGCAGGCCGAACCGCGCTCGCGCCGGCCTCCGCCGCGCGCGAGCGCACCAGAGCAGCCTCCCAGCCAGATCACCTAAAGACAAACAGCACGGAGCGAGCCCGAGACCACGCTCTCGGGCTCGCGCAGTTCCATATCCAAAGCGAGCGAGTGCGCAGCACTCGCGAGCTACGGCCGGCCGCGGCGGATGCCGAGCGCGGGCGGCGATCCGGCCGCGGGCGACTCGATCGGCGTCTCGCAGTAGGGGCAGATCTGCCAGATCGGGTCGAGCGGCGCGCCACAGCTCGTGCAGGCTTGCTTCAGCTTCGTCGTGCAGACCGGGCAAACGAGGTAGCTCGAGTCGACCTCGGCGTGGCAGACCGGGCAGCGCAGCTCGCCTGCGGCGATCCGCTCCTCGATCGCCCGGATCTCGAGCTCCCGCTCGCGGACGTCCTCCAGGAACTCGGGCGGGCGGAAGAGCATGTACACGAACGGCCCGACGAACGGCGGCACGAGCCCGACGAGCGTCGAGAGGAAGATCAGCGAGGAATCCTCCAACCGCCGTCGCGCGTCCTTGTACGTCCAGAAGCCGAGGGACAGCCAGAAGACGACGACGAGCAGGATCAGGATGTCGCGGATCCCGTACCAGGTGCCCGAGTTGAAGAAGCTGGCGACGAAGCTCACAGGAGCATCCTGCCGATCAGCCACCCCGCCGCGAAGGCTCCACCGATCACGGCGGCGAGGACGGCCGCTGCGAACACGAAGATCGGCAGCCGGCCGGCGGGGCTATGGGTCGCGATGCTCGCCACTGAGATCCGCCAGAAGGTACAGGGAGCCGGTGACGAGCAGCGGCCCGGCGCCGGCCAACTCGAGCCCGCGCAGACGAGCGGCGTGCGGATCGGCGACGGTCTCGACCTCCGCGAAGTGATCCGCCGCCAGCGCTGCGAGCTCGCCGGCAGGCAGTGCGCGCTCGTTGCGGGACTCCGTCGCGACGAAGCGGCGCGCGATGCCGGCGAGCCGGACGAGGATGCCATGGACGTCCTTGTCCGCCAGGATCGACGCGACGACCACGTACTCGCCCCTCTCGGGGAGACGCGCGAGCAGCCAGTCGACCGCCTCCGGCGTGTGGGCGCCGTCCCACACCTCGCGCCCGCGCACCTCGAGCCGGCCCGGCAGCGAGGCGGCGGCGAGCTCCACCTCCCGGCCGAGGAACGCGACCGCCGCCTCGCGCGCACCCCCGAGGCGGACGTCCCGCCCCGGGACGAGGTGCGCGAACTCGGCGTCGGGCAGGACGACGATCGCGTCGGGCCGCGCGACGGCGAGCTTCTCGCGAGCAATCGCCTCGCGGGTGGCGCCGAGCACCTCGGTGTGCTCCAGGCCGACGTTCGTGAGCAGCACGACGCGCGCATCGATCACGTTCGTCGCGTCGTGGCGCCCGCCGAGGCCGGCCTCGACCGCTGCCGCCCGGACCCCGCCGGCGGCGAAGTCGGCGAAGGCGGCCGCGGTCAGCGTCTCGAACTGCGTCGCCCCGAGCTCCTCCGCGTCCGCGCGAACCCTGGCCACGGCGCGTTCGAAACCCGCCGCGTCCGTCTGCAGCCGCTCGGGCCAGCCGGAGACGTGCGGCGAGGTGTAGGCGCGGCCGCCGATCGTCGCCGCGAGGCGCCGCGCCGCCGTCGACTTGCCCTTCGTCCCGACGACGTGGACGGCCTCGAAGGCGCGCTCCGGATTACCGAGGCGAGCGAGCAGCGCGCGCATCCGCTCCGTCCCGAAGCCGTCCGCCGGCCACGGGCTGAGCGACTCAACCCAGCGCGTCGCGTTCGGCACGGTATTGCGCGAGCTTCTCATGCTCGGCGGCAACCGCCTCGGGTGCGGCGTTCGTCACGAACTTCTCGTTGGCGAGCATGCGCTCGGCCCGGTCGATCTCCTTCTGGACACGAGCGCGCTCCGCATCGACGTCGCCCTGTCCGTCGCCGGTCGGGCGTACGACCGCCTCGAAGATCCGAGCCGAATCGCCCGTCAGCCTGATCCGGACGCCGCTGCGCCGATAGATGCGAGCCGCCGTTTGAGCGTTCTCGATCGTCTCGAACTCGCCGTCCCACGCCTCCGGCTCCGGCCAGGGCGCGACGATGAGCCTCGTCTCGCGGTCCGGGAGGTTCGTCCAGATCTCCTCCGTCACGTGTGGCATCACCGGGTGGAGGAGCTTGAGCAGCCGCTCGAGCGCCGCGAACGCCGTCGCGCGCACGTCCTCCTCCCCGAGTCGCGGCTTGATCGACTCGAGGTACCAGTCGCAGAAGTCGTCGAAGGTGAGGTGGTAGAGCCGCTCGACGGCGTGGGCGAAGTCGAAGGCGGCGAGGTCGCGCTCGAGCTCGGCGCGCGTCGCGTCGATCCGGGCGAGGATCCAGCGCTCCTCGACGGAGGACGGCTTCAGCGCCGGCTCGGCGGCGCCGGCCAGCAAGAGGAGCCGGCTCGCGTTCCAGAGCTTGTTCGCGAGCTTGCGTCCCTCCTCGATCGTGCCCCACGAGAACCGCGGGTCCTGGCCCGTGGTCATCTTGAGGAGCCCGTAGCGCGTAGCGTCGGCGCCGTACGGCTCCAGCGCCTCCTCGGGATCGATGCCGGTGCCGAGCGTCCGCGACATGCGCTTGCCTTCCGGGTTCTGCAGGTACGAGTGGATGACCGCGTCCTGGAACGGCTCCCGGCCGAGCAGCTCGAGCCCGGAGAAGATCATCCGCGCGACCCAGAGGAAGATGATGTCGCGCGCGGTCGCGAGCACGTTTCCCGGGTAGTAGCGAGCGAGCTCGGGCGTCTCGTCCGGCCAGCCGAGGGTCGCGTACGGGTAGAGCGCCGAGGAGAACCACGTGTCGAGCACGTCCTCGTCCTGGCGCAGCTCGGTCGAGCCGCACTCCACGCACGCCTCCGGCTCGGTCTCGGCGACGGTCACGTGGCCGTCGGGGCAGTACCAGACGGGGATGCGGTGGCCCCACCAGATCTGGCGGGAGATGCACCAGTCGCGGACGTTCTCCATCCAGTCGAGGTAGACGCGCGCGAAGCGCTCCGGCGTGAAGCGGACACGGCCCTCCTTGACGGCGGCGATCGCCGGCGCGGCGAGCTGCTCCATCGCCACCCACCACTGCGGGACGATGAGCGGCTCGACGCGGCTGTGGCAGCGCACGCAGTGACCGACCGAGTGGCGGTAGTGCTCGCGCTTCTCGAGCAGGCCGCGCTCGCTCGCCCAGTCGAGGACGCGGAGGCCCGCCTCCTCCTGCGTCAGCCCTGCGAGCTCGCCCGCCTCGTCGCTCATCAGCCCGTCCGGCCCGATCACCGCCAGCTCGGGGAGCCCGTGGTCGCGGCCGATCTCGAAGTCCGTCGGGTCGTGACCCGGCGTGATCTTCAGCGCACCGGTGCCGAACTCCCGCTCGACGCGCTCGTCGGCGATCACGGGCACGTGCCGCTCGACAAAGGGCACGACGACCTCCCGGCCGACGACCTCCCGGTAGCGCTCGTCCTCGGGATGCACCGCCACCGCGACGTCGGCGAGGATCGTCGCCGGCCGCACGGTCGCGATCGTCACGTGGCCCGAGCCGTCGGCGAGCGGATAGCGGACGTACGAGAGCGTGTCGTCCGCGTCCTCGTGCTCGACCTCGAGGTCGGAGAGCGCGGTCCGGTCGCGCGGGCACCAGTTGACGATGCGGTTCGCGCGGTAGATCCAGCCTCGCTCGTAGAGGTGTACGAACCAGCGCATGACCGCGCGGTAGTAGCCCTCGTCCATCGTGAAGCGCGTGCGCCGGTAGTCGAGCGAGGCGCCGAGGAGGCGGAACTGGCTCATGATCGTGCCGCCGTAGCGCTCGAGCCACTCCTGGACGTAGGCGTCGAAGCCGTCGCGGCCGAGGTCTCGCTGGCTGCGTCCCTCCTGCGCGAGCGTCCGGCCGATCGCCGCCCAGGTCGAGATGCCCGCGTGGTCGTAGCCGGGCTGGAAGAGCGTGTTGAAGCCGCGCATCCGGTGCCAGCGAACGAGCGCGTCCTCGAGCGAGAGCTGCAGGCAGTGGCCGATCGTCAGTGAGCCCGAGATGTTCGGCGGCGGATGCATGACGACGAACGTCTCGCCCGGCGCCTCCGGGTCGGCCTCGTAGAGGCCCTCGTCCTCCCAGGTCTGCTGCCAGCGCTGTTCGACGCCCTGCGGCTTGTAGAGCGGGTCCATGCGGCGGATGTTGTCAGGCAGCGACTATGAGGAGACCTTAGCCGCGTCGCGCCTCGGCTGCGGCCAGGAGCCGCCGACCTGCTCGAGGATCGCCTCCAGGAGGTGGAACGAGGAGAGGACGTGATCTCGCGCGAGCGCCCGCGCTCCCTCGCCGCTGCCGGCGGCGAGCGCCTGCCGGATCGCGCGGTGCTGCTCCGCGTTCTTCGCGTAGAGCCCGTCGATCGAGTGGTCGCCGGGCGCCCAGACGGCAGGGCCGGAGAACGAGCGGCGCGCGCTCTTCGCGAGCTGCTCCACGAGCGGCAGGTCCGCGACGCGGAAGATGACGTCGTGGAAGGCGTGGTTCGCGCGCACCCAGTCGCCCATGATCGAGCGCCGCGCCTCGCCGGGCTCGCGCGAGCGGAGATCCTGCGAGATCTTGGCGAAGCGCAGCTCGGCGGCCTCCAGCTCCTCGAGATCCTCGGGCGTCATCTTCGCCGCGGCGACCTCGGTCGCCAGCGCCTCGAGCTCGGCGCGCACCATGAACGCCTCGTGCAGCTCCTCCCGCGAGATCGTCCGGACGCGGACGCCGCGGTTGGGGACGAAGGACACGAGCCCGAGCGCGGCGAGGCGGCGGAGCGCCTCCCGGATCGGCGTGCGCGAGACCTTGAACTGCTCCGACAGCTGCTCCTGACGGAGGACGGTTCCCGGTTCGAGTTCACCGGCGACGATCGCCTCCTCGATCACGAGCGCGATGTCGTCGGCCTTGGTGCTGTCGAGCGTCACACGCCGAGTGTACGCACGGTGCGACGCCTACTCGTTGTCGTGGTCCCGCTCGCAGAAGTCGGGGCACGTGCAGTCGGCTAGCTCGGCGATCGGGGGATCCTCCGGGTCGAGGAGCTCCTCGTCGTAGAGCTTTTCCTTCGCCTGGATGATGGTCTCGCTCATCGTGCTCCTCCTCAGTCGAGCCGTTCGTAGGCGGGCAGGGTCAGGAAGTCCTCGAGCTCGTCCGACAACGCGACCGCGGCGAAGAGCCCCTTCGCCTCGTCGCCGGCCTCTACGAGCTCGATCTCGTGGCGCACGAGCTTCTCGTCGACGCGGCCGTGCTGCAGCCACTGCCAGATCTGCGAGCGGGAGATCTCGGCCGTCGCCGCGTCCTCCATCAGGTTGTCGATCGCCGCCGCTCCGACCCCGTGCAGCCAGGAGTCGAGATACCGGACGCCGACCGAGACGTTCGTGCGGACGCCGGCGTCGGTGACCTCGCCCGGCGTGTCCGGAATGGACAGGAGCGCGGCCTCGTCGGGCACGACGTCCTCGCGCAGCCGCTCGAGCTGGTTCGGCCGCGCCCCGAGCACGCCGTCGAAGACCTCGGTGCAGGTGGGCACGAGATCCGGATGGGCGACCCAGCTGCCGTCGAACCCGTCGCCGGACTCGCGCTCCTTGTCCTCCCGCACCTTCGCGAGCGCGACCTCGTTCACCGCCGCGTCCTTGCGGGACGGGATGAAGGCGGCCATGCCGCCGATCGCGTGCGCGCCGCGGCGGTGGCAGGAGCGGACGAGCAGCTCCGTGTACGCGCGCATGAACGGGACGGTCATCGTCACCTGGGCACGGTCGGGCAGCACCCAGTCGCGCGCGCGGAACTTCTTGATCGTGCTGAAGATGTAGTCCCAGCGCCCCGCGTTGAGCGCGCAGCCCCAGTCGCGGAGCTCGTGGAGGATCTCCTCCATCTCGAACGCGGCGAGGATCGTCTCGATCAGGACGGTGCAGCGGATCGTCCCGTGCGGCAGCTCGAGCTCGTCCTCCGCGAGCGCGAAGGCATCGGCCCAGAGGCGAGCCTCGAGGTGCGACTCGAGCTTCGGGAGGTAGAAGTACGGCCCGCTGCCGCGCTCGAGCTGCTCGCGCGCGTTGCGCACCATGTGGAGGCCGAAGTCGAACAGCGAGGCCGATGCGGGCTCGCCGTCGACGAGCACGTGGCGCTCGGGGAGATGCCAGCCGCGCGGCCGGATCATCAGCGTCGCGATCTCGTCGTTCAGCCGGTACGTCTTGTCGGGCGTGTCGAGCGAGATCTCGCCGCGGACGGCGTCGGTCACGTTTCGCTGTCCGTCGACGACGTTCGCCCAGCTCGGCGAGAACGCGTCCTCGTAGTCGGCCATGAAGACGCGCGCGCCGGAGTTGAGCGCGTTGATCATCATCTTCCGGTCGACCGGGCCCGTGATCTCGCAGCGCCGGTCGCGGAGATCGGCCGGCGCCTCCGCAACGCGCCAGCCGGCCTCGCGGACGTCCCTCGTCTCGGGCAGGAAGCGCGGCAGGTCGCCGGCGTCGAGGTCCGCCTGCCGCTCGCGGCGCCGCTCGAGCAGCTCGCGCCGGCGCGGGTTCAGCTCCCGGTGGAGGCGCACGACGAAGTCGAGAGCGTCGCGCGTGACGAGCCTCGTCCCCGCCGGCGAAGCCGACGGCTGCGCGGCCGGCTCCGTCGAGCCTACCGAACTGCGCCTCCTCGGTCGAGCCCTTGAGCGCGAGCGTCTCGCTGTCCGGCGCGACCGCCTGCGTGACGAGGTCGAAGTAGCCGGCGCCGACCTCGTGCTGGTGGCGTGTGGCCGTGTAGCCGAACTCCTCGAGCTCGAACTCCCGCTGCTGCAGCCGCACGTACGCGGGCATCTGCTCCTCGACGTAGCCGCGCGCGAGCTCGAACATCGCCGCGTTGAGCGAGTGGAAGCCCGCGAGCGTGATGAAGTGGAAGCGGTAGCCCCAGCCGCCGAGCGTCTCCTGGAACTTCGCGATCTCGTCGTCGTCGAGGTGCTTGCGCCAGTTGAACGACGGCGAGCAGTTGTAGGCGAGCGGCTTGCCCGGGAAGCGCTCGTGGATCGCCTGCGCGAACTCCCGCGCCTCGCCGAGATCCGGCGTGGACGTCTCGAACCAGACGAGGTCGGCGTACGGCGCGTAGGCGAGGCCGCGCGAGATGGCGGCGTCGATCCCGTCGCGCACGCGGTAGAAGCCCTCGCCCGTCCGCTCGCCGGTGACGAAGTCGCGGTCGTAGTCGTCGACGTCGCTCGTGAGCAGAGCCGCGCGAGAGGGCGTCCGTGCGGGCGACGAGGACGGTCGGGACGCCGCAGACGTCCGCCGCGAGCCGCGCGGCGTTGAGCGTGCGGACGAACTGCTGCGTCGGCACGAGCACCTTGCCGCCGAGGTGGCCGCACTTCTTCTCCGAGGCCAGCTGGTCCTCGTAGTGGACGCCGGCCGCGCCCGCCTCGATCATGGCCCGCATCAGCTCGAAGGCGTTGAGCGGGCCGCCGAAGCCGGCCTCCGCGTCGGCGAGGATCGGCGCGAGCCAGTGCGTGCCGTTCCGGCCCTCTGCCCAGTCGATCTGGTCCGCGCGCAGGAGCGCGTTGTTGAGGCGGCGCACGAGCGACGGGACGCTGTTCGCGGGGTACAGGCTCTGGTCGGGATACGTCGCGCCGGCGAGGTTCGCGTCGGCCGCGACCTGCCAGCCCGACAGGTAGATCGCGTCGAGGCCGGCGCGCACCATCTGGACGGCCTGACCGCCCGTGAGCGCGCCGAGCGCGCGGACGGGCTCGTCTCGCTCGATCAGCTCCCAGAGGCGCTCTGCGCCGAGCCGCGCAAGCGTGTGTTCCGGGACGACCGAGCCGCGCAGGCGCACGACCTGCTCGGCGTCGTACGTCCGCTCGATCCCGCGCCAGCGCTCGTCCGAGCGCCACTGGGTCTCGAGCTGCCGGGCCGCCTCCTGGATCATGCACGCCTCCTCGGGTCGTCGATTTCGGATCCAGAACGTACCACGAATAGCGGAGGTTACGCCTCGTTGGACGTAAAACGGCCTATTTGGGATCCAGGCTAGAGGCGGTAGTAGCGATAGACGACCTCGGCCACGCAGACGGGCTTGTCCCCGCCCTCGCGCTCGATCGTCGCCGTCATCGTCACCTGGCGGCCCCACTCCTCCTCGTCCACCGAGCCGACGACGAAGGAGCCGCGGACGCGCGAGCCCGACGGCACCGGGGCGGGAAAGCGGACGCGGTTGAGGCCGTAGTTGAGCGCCATGCCGGCGCCCGGCTCGTCGTGCGGCAGCACTTCGTACGACATCGCGGGCAGGAGCGAGAGCGTCAGGTAGCCGTGGGCGACCGTACCGCCGAACGGCGTCTGCGCCGCCATCTCGGGATCGACGTGGATGAAGTTGTGGTCGCCCGTCGTGTCGGCGAACGCCTGGATCTTCTCCTGCGGCACCTCGATCCACGAAGAGGGACCGAACTCCGCTCCGGCCTCGATCGCACTCACGAGGTGAACGCTAACGCTCCGAAACGGCGCCCGCTCGAGGTGAGGAGTCCCGGGACGCTGAGGACAAGCCCGCGCGCCTGGGCCAGCGTTCGGGAACGTCCCCTGAGCCGGGGTTGCTCAGTTGCCCGGTTTGGGTCCGAATCGGGCGGAGGCTGCTTCGTCGCTGTGGAGCGTGATCGTGCAGCGGCCTTTCCCGGAGCAGGCTCCTTGCCAGCCGAGGAAGCGCGACCAGCGATATGCGGATCCGAACGACCAGCGCCCTCGCCTGGGCCGGCGTTTCGGGAATGTCACTGCTTGCGCCCACTGGTGTCCGGCAGCACGGCGGGAGAGAACCTACTCTTCCAGGCATGACCGAGAAGCGCAGAACGACCGTCGAGGAGGCGCGTCGGGTCGGTGACGCGATCGGCGTCGACTGGAGCCACTTCGATCTCGAGCAGTTCCGCCGCGGCATGGACGTCGAGTTCGAGCACGGGAGCCACGATCCGCAAACCGACGTCACCCACGACGATCCGATCGTCACGGGGAAGATCGCCCTCGCGCACATGAAGGAGTTCCCGGACTACTACGAGCGGCTCGAGCGCATGGAGGCCGAGGCCGAGCGTGAGTGGGACGCCCGCCACGAGACCTAGCAGCGGGGACGCTCGGCTGGGCCAGTGCTCGGGAATGTCACCTGACGAGCTAATCGCGCGCCGACGCTCTGCTCGCGGCGCCTGCATCCTGAGGCCGGGGTTCCCGTAAGTCCGAAGTCAGACCTATCGGCAGGCTCTTATGCGCCCGGCGCTAGTCGGTCTTGCTGCTGCTGGCGGACGTAGTACCGGCCGTCGGCCGACAGCGAGCCGTGCGCGTGCGAACCTTGGGTCACACCACTCGCGTGGGGGTCTAAGTGCCCTTGTGCGACTAGCTCCTCATACGCCTGCACGGGCCAGCTTTCGGGAGCGTAGGTGTGATCGCTCATCAGCGCCGCGAAGTCGGGGGCATGAGTGGTGCCGTGGACACCCTCGTAATCGAAAAGGCACTGCCGCAGCACGTCGACGTAGCCATCGAAATCAAGCGGTTCCACGACCGCTCACTAGACTAACTGGCGTAGACGTCAGGTCCTGGGCCGCTCGCCTGGGCCGGCGTTCGGGAATGTCCCTCGACGGGGGAGTCCGCCTAGCCGTGCGCGCCCGGGTAGAGCTGCTCGCTGCGCGCCCACTGAGAACCCGCGACCTGCCCTCGCGTCAGGGTCGAGGCGATGATGAAGGGGATGCCGCGCTCATCGTCGGCCTGGAAATAGAACCCCTCGTAGCTCCAACCGCCGAGGTCGCTCGTGCCGCCATGCGGGTTGATTGCTCGCTCGATCGCGGCGACCGCGTGCGCGAGGCGCAGGTAGTGCCGCGTCTCGACGCGGACGTAGGGCGCCAGCTGCCTGGGCTTGTAGAAGCGCACACTCGTAATCGTGAACCCGTAGCGAGCGGCGGCGGAATGGAGTCTCGCGAGAAACGTGCGGGGTGGGAGGTTATGGAACCGCTCCTCTGGTGCACGGCGCGCATCAACGCGGAGGCTGGTCTTCCACCGTGCGAGATCGGACGTTCCGTCCGCCCGCGCCGTGGCGTCTGAGATGTAGATGCGGTGGCCCGAGGAGCCGGGCGTGACCCCGGCGTAAAGAATCGCCCGGCTGCCGCCCCCGCAAGCAGCGGTGGAGAGCGCCGAGACCGTCACCAACGCCGCGACGACCAGCCACTTCATACAGCCACGGTACGGCGCCAGAGACTCATTCGTCACATGAGCGAGGGTCCTCTCGCCCGGGGCCGGAGGCCAAGCCTCCCGCGCAGCGGGCTTGGCCGCAGGCTTCCCCGCTCCCCGGCGCGCGCCGCAGGCGCCCGCCGCGGCGGGAAACAAGCCCTCAGCACGGAGGCGCGAAGACCGCGCTCTCGGGCGCCGGAGTTCCTTCACAGGAGGAGTCGGCTGGACGCGCGAAGCTACTTCAGGCGGTTTGTTCGACGGGCTCGTCGGGCTCGGCGTACGTGCCGGCGCTCGTGACGAGCGTCGGGCGGATGCCCTGCGCGATGCACTCCTTCGTGATCACGCACTTCGTCACGTCGCGGCGCGAGGGCAGCTCGAACATCACGTCGAGCAGGGCGCCCTCGATGATCGACCGCAGGCCGCGGGCCCCGGTCTCGCGCTCGAGCGCGCGGTCGGCGATCTCCCACATCGCGTCCTCGGTGAAGACGAGCTCGACGTTGTCGTAGCCGAAGAAGCGCTGGTACTGCTTGATGAGCGCGTTCTTCGGCTCCTCGAGGATCTGGACGAGATCCTCGCGCCGCAGCTGGTGCACGGCGGAGACGACGGGCAGGCGGCCGATGAACTCCGGGATCAGCCCGAAGTTGAGGAGGTCCTCCGGCATCACTTCTCCGAGCAGCTCCGACGACTCGACGTCGTGCTTCGAGCGGATGTCGGCGCCGAAGCCGACGGCGTTCTTGCCGATGCGGCGGCCGATGATCTTGTCGAGGCCGGAGAACGCGCCGCCGCAGATGAAGAGGATGTTCGTCGTGTCGATCGAGAGGAACTCCTGGTGCGGGTGCTTGCGCCCGCCCTGCGGCGGGACCGAGGCGACCGTCCCCTCGAGGATCTTGAGCAGCGCCTGCTGGACGCCCTCGCCCGACACGTCGCGCGTGATCGACGGGTTGTCCGCCTTGCGCGCGACCTTGTCGACCTCGTCGATGTAGATGATCCCGGTCTCGGCCTTCTTGATGTCGAAGTCGGCCGCCTGGATCAGCTTGAGGAGGATGTTCTCGACGTCCTCTCCGACGTAGCCCGCCTCGGTCAGCGCCGTCGCGTCGGCGATCGCGAACGGCACGTTCAGGATCCGGGCGAGCGTCTGGGCGAGCAGCGTCTTGCCACAGCCCGTCGGGCCGAGCAGGAGGATGTTCGACTTCTGGAGCTCGACGTCGTCCTCTTCCTGCCCCATCTGGACGCGCTTGTAGTGGTTGTAGACGGCGACGGCGAGCGTCCGCTTCGCCTCCTCCTGCGAGACGACGTAGTCGTTGAGGACGGCGTAGATGTCCCGCGGGCGAGGAAGGTTGTCGAGGTCGAGCTGGGTCGGAGCGGTCAGCTCCTCGTCGATGATCTCGTTGCAGAGATCGATGCACTCGTCGCAGATGTAGACGCCGGGGCCGGCGATCAGCTTCTTCACCTGCCGCTGGCTCTTGCCGCAGAAGCTGCAGAGGAGCTGCTCGTTTCCGTCGGTCGCGCGTGCCATATCTCTTCTTCTACCTCGGTTCGGGGATTTCGTCCAGCGTCAGCGGTGCGTGATCACCTGATCGACGATCCCGTACTGCTCCGCTTCTTCGGCCGTCATGTAGTAGTCGCGCTCCATGTCCTTCGAAACCTTGTCGACGGGCTGGTTCGTGTGCCGGGCGATGATCTCCTCCAGGCTGCGCTTGAGATTGATCGTCTCACGCGCCTGGATCTCGATGTCGGTGCCCTGACCCTGAAAGCCGCCGGACACCTGGTGGATCAGGATCTTGGCATTCGGCAGCGCGGTGCGTTTTCCCTCCGTGCCGGCCGCAAGAAGCAGCGCGCCCATCGACATTGCGATGCCGACGCACGTCGTGGCGACGTCCGGCTTGATGAACTGGATCGTGTCGTAGATCGCGAGCCCCGAGTAGACGGATCCACCCGGCGAGTTGATGTAGATGTTGATGTCCTTGTCCGGGTCCTCGGACTCCAGATGGATCATCTGGGCGACGACGAGGTTCGCGACCTGGTCGTCGATCGGGGTGCCGAGGAAGATGATCCGCTCGTTGAGCAGACGCGAGTAGATGTCGAAGAAGCGCTCGCCGCGTGAGGTCTGCTCGATGACGGACGGGATGACGAGATTCGAGGGCGGGTTCATGTTCGCGCTCCTTCACTCTCATGCTGGTCGGGGGTCCAGAGTTTCGTCTCGGTCGGTGGCTTCTCCTTGTCGGGCGTCCAGATCGCCTCTCGCGCCGCGGCCTGCGCCAGCGGGATGCGCTTCACCTCGGCGGCGACCCGGTCGAGCGCGGCGCGGAGCCGCAGATCGTCGCGCAGCGTCTCGAACCGTCCGCTCTCGCGCAGCGCGGCGAGGGTCTGCTCCGGATCGTCGCCGAGCGCCTCGGCCTCCTCGCGCACGAGCTCCTCGACCTCTGCGTCCGGCACCTCGAGGCCGAGCCTGTCGGCGGCGGCGTCGAGGACGAGCTCGCGCGCGACGGATTGCTGCGCCTCGTCTCGAAGTCGCGCCACGAGCTCCTCGGGCTGCTGCCCCGTCATCGCGAGAAACGTCTCGAGCGAGACGCCGCCCCGCGACTCGACCTGGCGTGCGAAGCCGCGCAGGAGCTCGCGGGTGCGCGACTCGACGAGCGGACCCGCGGCCGCGACGTTCGAGGCGGCGACGAGCGCGTCCGCGGCGTCGGCGCGGAAGCGCGTCTCGATCTCCGCCTCGATCTGCTCCCGCAGGCGGCCCTCGACGTCCGCGCGCAGCTCGGCGATCGTGTCGAACTCTGTCGCCGACCGCGCGAGCTCGTCGTCGAGCGGCGGCAAGACCTTCTCCTTGATCTCCTTCACCGTCGCGGTGACCGACTGAGTCGACCCGTCGGAGAGCTCGAACGACAACTCGTTCGACTCGCCCGCTCCGAGCCCGACGAGACCGCGTTCGATCTCCTCGACGACCGCGCCGCTGCCGAGCTCGACGACGAAGTCGCGCCGGGTGTCGCCGTCGTTGCTTACGAGATCCACTACGACCGTGTCGTCGGCCGCGACCGGCCGCCCCTCGACCGGCGCGAGCTCGGCAACGGTCGCGCGCAGCGCGTCGAGCTCGTGCTGGACGAGCTCCTCGGGAACCTCGACCTCGGCGACCCCGACCTCGAGCTGCGTCCAATCGGGCAGCTCCGGCTTCGCCTGCACCGCGACCGTGGCGGTGAACTGCCAGTCCTCATCCGCCGAGGCGGGGAGCTCGAAGTCGAACTCCGGCTGCTCGACGGGCCGCAGCCGCGTGCGTGCCGCCGCGTTCCAGAACCAGCCGCCGATGTGGCTCTCGACGGCCTCCCTCATCAGCCGCTCGCCGCCGACGCGCTGAAGGAGCACCTGCCGCGGCACCTTTCCCTTGCGGAAGCCCGGCACCTTGAGGCTCTGCGCGAGATCCTCGGCGGCGTGCTCGACGGCGTGGTGGACGTCGTGGGAGGGGACGTCGACGGTCAGGCGCACGCGACTGTCGGGCAGCTCCTCGACCTGGGTCTCCACCCGGACCATTCAAGCAGGGGAGAGCATGTGAGCGCCGAACGTGCAGTGGCCCGATGAGTCCGTGGAACCTCATCCTCGTGGTCGGCGTCTCCGCCATCTGGCTCGCGATGCTCTCGGCGGTCCTCTACCTCGTGGCCGCGAGCGACACGGCGACTCCGCGGAGCGCGGCGCCGATGCGGGCGAGAGGACTCGAACCTCCAAGGACCTTCCGGCCCAGCGGGACCTAAACCCGCCGCGTCTGCCAGTTCCGCCACGCCCGCGCGAGGACAGGATAGGCGCGACATCCGTCGGCCCGGCCGTTTAGAGTCGGCCGCAGATGGCGGGGATGCGGCCCCACGACGTCTATGCGGTCACGCGCGTGTCCGATCCCCGGCTGTCGCCGGACGGTCGCCGCGTAGCCTGCGTCGCCAACTCCGTCGACCCCGAGGAGAACCGCTACCGGTCGGCGATCTGGGTCGCGCCCGTCGACGGCTCGCCGGAGCAGCAGCGGCAGTTCACCTCAGGCCGGCGGCAGGACTTCTCTCCCCGCTGGTCGCCTGACGGGCGCTGGCTCGCGTTCCTCTCGGACCGGGAGGGCGAGGACGGCAAGGCGCCCGCACAGCTCTTCGTGCTGCCGGCCGACGGCGGCGAGCCGCGGCGGCTGACGGACGGCAACGAGGACGTCGAGTGGGTTGCGTGGTCTCCCGACTCGCGGCGACTCGCCTTCTCGCGCCGCGTCCGCGACGTCGCCTACGAGGAGGAGGACGAGCAGAAGCGCGCGCCGCGCCGCTTCACGCGCGCCTTCTACAAGCTCGACAGCGTCGGCTGGACGGGCGACCGGCGGAAGCACCTGTTCGTCGTCGGGATCGACGGCGGCGACGAGCGGCAGCTGACCGACGGCGACTGCGAGAACGACGAGCCCGCCTGGTCGCCCGACGGCCGGCGGATCGTCTTCACGTCGCTGCGCGGCGACCGCTGGGACATCGATCTCGTCGAGGGGCTGTACGAGCTCGACGTGGACGGCGAGGGCGCGGAGCCGCGCAGGCTGACCGAGCCGGACGAGCACGCCACGATGGCGTCCTTCTCCCCCGACGGCTCGTTCGTCGCCTACCGGCACGAGCCGGAGGACCGCAGCTTCCCGCACCACAGCCAGATCGCGGTGCGGCGCGCCGACGGGAGCGAGCGCCGGATCCTGACGCAGTCGCTCGACCGCCAGTGCGCTCCATATCCGCTCTCGCGCGAGCCGATCTGGGACGGCGACCGGATCGTGTTCACGGTGGAGGATCGCGGCAACGTCCACGTCTACGCCGTCGCGGCGGACGGCTCCGCCGAGCCAGAGCTGCTCGCCGGCGGCGAGCGGTCGATCGGGCTCCTCGACGCCGTCGGCGGCACGCTCGTCTACACGGCGAGCACGCACGAGCGGCCGCACGAGCTGTATACGGGTGCGGACCGGCGGCTCACCTCCGTCTGCGACGACTTCGTCGCCGGCTGCGAGCTCGCTGACGCCGAGCGGTTCACCGCACTCTCCGCGGACGGAACAGAAGTCGACGCGTGGCTCGTGCGCCCGCACGGCTTCGAGGAGGGCCGCCTGTACCCCACGCTCCTCTCGATCCACGGAGGGCCGTTCGCGCAGTACGGCACCGGCTTCTTCGACGAGTTCCAGGTCTACGCCGGCGCCGGCTACGCCGTCCTCTTCTCGAACCCCCGCGGCGGCTCGGGCTACACCGAGGCCTGGGGGCGGGCGATCCGCGGGCCGATCGACGGCTCGGGCCGAGGCTGGGGCGGCGTCGACTACGAGGATTTGCTGGGCGTCGTCGACACGGCGCTCGACCGTTACCCCTTCCTCGACCGCGAGCGGCTCGGCGTCATCGGCGGCTCCTACGGCGGCTTCATGACCTCCTGGATCGTCGGCCACACGCAGCGGTTCAAGGCGGCGGTGTCGGAGCGCGCCGTGAACCAGTTCGTGGCGATGTTCGGCTCGAGCGACATCGGCTGGCTCTTCGACCGCCAGTTCGGCGGGACGATGTGGGAGGACATGGACGCGTACCTCGCGCTGTCGCCGGCGACGTACGCGCGGGAGATCGAGACGCCCGTCCTCGTCCTCCACTCCGAGCACGACCTCCGCTGCAACGTCGAGCAGGGCGAGCACCTGTTCAACCTCCTGCGGGTGCTCGGCAAGGAGACGGAGATGCTCCGCTTCCCCGGCGAGAGCCACGAGCTGTCGCGCTCGGGAGCGCCGGTGCACCGCGTGCAGCGGTTCGAGGCGATCCTCGAGTGGTTCGGCCGCTACCTGGCGCCCGGCACGTAGGAACCGCAGCGGCGAGCGATACTCCGTTCGTGCTCCGTGCCGTCGCTGTGTTCCTCGGCGCCTTCGTGCTGGTGTTCGCGGTCCTGCTCGCCGCGGTGGGGCAACTCGGGAAGATCGACCGGCCGACGCTCGGCGCGCTCCTCGCCGCTTACGCGCTCGCGGCGCGCGGCCGCCGTCGCGCGCCGCCCGATCGACCTGGGCAGTCGAAGGCTGCGGCTTGGCACGGGCCGGCCGCTGGAAGGTACCGGGACTGACGGCGCCGGTACGCTGAGCCGCCGGTGGCGGTATCGGGTCCCCCCGGGGTGTGGAATCGAACGCTCCGCACGCCCAGCCTTCGAAGGCTGCCGCTCGTTGTCCGTGGGACGCTACGGGCGCCCGGCTCCTGAACGGGTACACGCCGGGACTCGAGCGACCTTCAGCCCGGTACGCTGATCACGGCACGCTCGCGTCCGCTCGGGCCGGCTGTCCAGTGGCTCGGGTAGCGGGCCCCGACCCGGTCAGGCTGCGGTCCCGGTGGTCGCGGCGTGCCGGAGTACCCGCTCCGCGCACCTGCCGCGCTGGCGGTGCGTGGGGTCGTCCGATGCGACCCGCGCACTGTCGCCGAGAGCTAGCGCGTACCGGCGGCGCAGGTAGTCGAGATACGGCTGCGGCGAGAGCGGCGAGCCGGTCACGCGGCGCAGCGTCTCCTGCGGCGAGAACTTGCGGCCGAGGGCGTGGACGTGCTCGCCGAGCCACTCGCGCAATGGCGCGAACTCGCCGCGGCCGACCCGCTCCTCGAGGTCCGGGAGGTCGCGCAGCGCCGCCTCCCAGATCTGTACCGAGGCGACCGTGCCGAGGAGGTACGTCGAGAAGTAGCCGATCGAGCCGCCCGACCAGTGGACGTCCTGGAGCACGCCGTGCCCGTCGTCCGGCACCTCGACGCCGAGGTACTCCCACATCTTCTCGTTCCAGCGCTGCGGCAGGTCCCGCAGCTCCACGCGTCCCTCGACGATGTCCTGCTCGAGCTCGAAGCGGAGCATCACGTGCATCCCGTACGTGACCTCGTCGGCCTGGATCCGGATCAGCCCGGGCTCGACGCGGTTGATCGCCGGGAGGAAGCGCTCGAGATCGACGCCGCCGAGCTGCTCCGGATACGTCTCCTGCAGGCGGGGGTAGAAGAGCCCCCAGAACGCCCGGCTCCGCCCGACGAGGTTCTCCCACAACCGGCTCTGCGACTCGTGGATCCCCAGCGAGCAGGGCTGGCCGGTCGGGAGCCGCTCGAGGTGCTGCGGGAGCTGGTGGCCGTAGAGGCCGTGGCCGTACTCGTGCATCGTCGAGAAGAGCGACTCGAGCGAGTCGGGGTGGTAGCTCGTCGTGATCCGGATGTCGTCGCGGCCGGGGCCGGACGCGAACGGATGCTCGGTCGGGTCGATCCGCCAGCTGTCCGGCCGGTGGCCGAACAGGTCGACGACCTCGTGCGCGAGCGCCCGCTGCCGGTCCTGCGGGAAGTCGCCGTCGAGGAACGAGTGGTCGACCTCGCGCTCCCGCAGCTCCGCGATCAGCTCGACGAGCGGCGGCTTCAGCTCCGCGAAGACCGCGCGCACCTCCGCCGTCGTCGTCTGCGGCTCGTAGTCGTCGAGCAGGACGTCGTAGCGCTCGGCTCGCCGCTGCCGCCCGCGAGGAGGTCCACGTACTGCAGTTTCAGCTCGACGATCCGCTCCAGCGAGGGCAGGAACGAGGCGAAGTCCGACTCGGCCTTCGCCTTCACCCAGACGGGGCGGGCTTCCGCCGTGGCGCGGGCCGTCTCGGCGCGCAGCGACGCCGGCACCTCGCACAGCCTTCTCGTAGTCACGCCGCGCGAGCCGGATCAGGGCCGCGTCGTCGGAGTCGGGATCGAGCGACTCCACGAGCGGGCGAAGCTCGTCGAGCAGGCGGCCGACCTCCGGATCCGTGAAGCGCTCGTGGATGATCCGCTGCAACGTCGCGGTCTGGTCGGCGCGGTGCCCCGTGCCGGCGGACGGCATCATCGTCCGCTGATCCCAGGAGAGGAGCCGGGCGACCTTCCGCAGGTCGACGACCTCGGTCAGCCGCTCCTTCAGCCGGTCGAGCGGGTCTGCCATCGGCCGGACACTAGCGGTCTACCCTTTGCGCGAGCGCCCGTAGCTCAGTGGACAGAGCGGCGGACTTCTAATCCGCGGGTCGGAGGTTCGAATCCTCCCGGGCGCATGTTCGAGAGCCAGAAGGAAGGGGCTCGTGCTTCGCGCATGGCAGAGGAAGGACCAGACCCCATGACGCCCGGCCCACCTGGGCGTCCTCGCGCCCGCGGCCCGCTGGCGGTGCTGTCCGCGCACTATCTCGAGCACGAGCCGCGCCACGTGGCGATCCTGATGCTCGTCGCCGGCGGGCTCTCCTTCTTCGTCGCCCTGCTCGTGGCGTGGGTGGCGGGCTTCGGCGCGGTCGCCTCTCACCTGCGCCACGCCGACACCTACTGGTTCCCGTTCGCGATCGCGGGAGCCTTCGTCGCACACCTCGGCTACGTCGTCGCGTACCGCGAGGTCGCGGAGGTCGACGAAGGCACGAGGATCGGCGCGTTGCGGGCGGCGGCGGTCGTCGCGGCGGGGTTCGGGATGTTCGTGCCGCGCGGCGGCTTCGCCGTCGACCTCGAGGCCCTCAAGGATCTCGGCGTGCCGCCGGACGAGGCCCGGGTGCGGGTGCTGGGCCTGGGCTCGCTCGAGTACGCCGTGCTCTCGGTCGGCGCCTGCGCGTGCGCGATCCTCCTGATCCTCGACCACTCGCACGCGCACCCCGCGGTGACCCTGTCCTGGACGATCGGAGTGCCGGCCGGCACGGTGCTGGCGGCGGTCGCCGTGCGCCACCGCGACTGGATCTGCCGCGGGCCGCTCACGTTCCTGCGCCCACCACTCGAAGCGATCGACGTCGTCCGGAAGATCCTCGCCTCCCCGCGCCGCCACGGCGCGAAGGCGTTCACCGGGATGTCCTTCTACTGGGCCGGCGAGGTCTTCGTCCTCTGGGCCTGCCTCGCGGCCTTCACCCAGCACACGCCGTCGGTGCCGGCGGTCGTGGTCGGCTACGCCACGGGATACGCGCTGACCCGGCGGACGCTGCCGCTCGCCGGTGCAGGCGCCGTCGAGGCGCTCCTGCCCTTCGCGCTCACCTGGGTCGGCTTCGGCCTGCCCGCCGCCATCCTCGCCGTCTTCTGCTACCGGTTCTTCAATCTCTGGCTGCCGCTCGGACCGGCGATCGTCGCCTTGTTCGCGCTGCGGCGGCGGCCGCCGCCGACCCCCATCTCGTAGGGCGCGGATTCGCGCGATGGCCGCGGTCGGCAAGAATGGCCGCATGAGCTTGCGCGGAGAGCCTCTCGAGCAGGAGGCGACGCTGCCGGACGGTCGCGCCGTCCTCGTGCGCGTCGGTCTGGCCCAGGACTCCTACATCCCGAGTGCCCAGCTCGACACGATCGTGCTCGAGCTGTGGGACGAGGGACGCGGCGAGCACCTGGCGGGGATCACGACCGTGCTCTCGCCGGAGAACGACGGCGCGGCGCACGCCCTCCTGCGCGAGGTCGTCGGCCGGCTCGAGTCCGGAGAGGCGGAACCGACGGCCGGCGCGCTCGAGCCGCTTGCGGATAGCGTTCTGCCGACATGAGCACCGCGACGCTGCACACGAACCTCGGCGCGATCGAGCTCGAGCTGTTCGACGACGACGCACCGAAGACGGTCGAGAACTTCCGCAAGCTCGTCTCGGACGGCTTCTACGCCGGCGTGATCTTCCACCGCGTGATCCCCGACTTCATGATCCAGGGCGGCGATCCGACCGGCACCGGCTCCGGCGGCCCCGGCTACCAGTTCGAGGACGAGATCAACGACCACAAGCTCGTCCGCGGGGCGCTCGCGATGGCGAACGCGGGACCGAACACGAACGGCAGCCAGTTCTTCATCGTCACGGCTGACGCGTGCCCGTGGCTCGACGGCAAGCACACGGTCTTCGGAAGCGTCACGAGCGGGATGGACGTCGTCAACGCCATCTCGCAGGTGAAGACGGGCCGGTCCGATCGTCCCCGCGACGATGTGACGATCGAGCGCGTCGAGCTCGCCTCGGCGTAGCCGCCCGGCGCCGGCAGGCACCTCGGCCGCGCCTAACACGAGCCTTGCACAACGCTCAGCTCCCTTTTATGTGCCGCTGCTGTGATGCGGACGTGCCCGGGCGTATGCGTCGCCTCGTCCTCGTCCTGATGGCAGCGCTGGCGCCGGTCGTTGCCGCCTCTCCGGCCGGCGCCGCCGGGCACGCCAAGACCTCGAACCCGAACACCGGGATCGTCGACATCTACACGACGCTCGGCTACGAGCAGGCCGCGGCGGCCGGAACGGGAATGATCCTCACCCGCTCGGGCGAGGTGCTGACGAACAACCACGTGATCCGCGGCGCCACCGCGCTGCGGGTCGTCGACGTGACCACACACAAGAGCTACTCCGCCACGGTCGTCGGGTACTCGGTCGCGCGCGACGTCGCGGTGCTCCAGCTCGCGCAGGCCACTGACCTGAAGACGATCCCGCTCGGGCGGTCGGGGACGGTGCGCGTGGGGCGATTCGTCGTCGCTCGAGGCAACGCCCAGGGCCGCGGCGGCACGCCGCGCGCCGCCCCCGGGAAGGTCCTCGCCCTGCAGCGACAGATCGTGGCCGCCGACGACACCGGGGACACCGAGACCCTCGACCACGTGATCGTGACGAACGCCGACGTCGTGCCGGGCGACTCCGGCGGGCCGCTCGAGGACGCGAAGGGACACGCGATCGGGATGGTCACCGCCGGCGCGACCTCCTCCAGCAGGCACCGCGGCTTCGCGATCCCGATCGAGCGGGCGCTCGCCGTCGTGCGGCAGATCGAGGCAGGCACCTCGACCGCCACCGTCCACGTCGGCTCGACCGCGTTCCTCGGAGTGGTTCTGCAGGATGCCTCCGGCGGCGCCGAGGTCGTGCAGGTCGTGCCCGGCTCCGCCGCCGACAACGCCGGACTCGTTCCCGGCGACGTCATCACGTCGCTCGACGGCACGACGATCACGTCGCGCGCCGACGTCGAGCAGGCGGTCCTCCCGCTCGTCCCCGGGACAGCTGTCCCGCTCGGCTGGACGGACTCGGGCGGTATCCCCCAGACCGGGACGATCACGCCGGACAGCGGCCCGCCCCAGTAGCGCGATCCGAGAGAAGCGGGTGGCGGGGATCGAACCCGCATAACTAGCTTGGAAGGCTAGGGCTCTGCCATTGAGCTACACCCGCAGGGCGCCGGGTACGGTAGCGGGATGTACCCGTCGGCCGAGGCCATCGGGCTGGCGCCCGCGCTGGCGGCGGCCCTCGCGCTCGGCGTAGCCCGCGGTCGAATCTCGCGCGCCCGGCTCGCCGCCGGGGCGCTCGGCGTCGGCCTCGTCTTCGCGGCCTTCGTCACCGAGCTCGAGCCGCTCGCGAACCACACCTTCCTCTGGGCGCACCTGCTCCAGAACGTCGTCCTCGCCGAGTGGGCGCCTGCGCTGCTCGTGCTCGCGATCCCGCCGCGCCTCGCCGGCCGGGCGTCCGGCTTCCCCCTCTTCCGGCCGCTCGTCGCCCTGCCGCTGTGGCTGGCGACGTACTACGTCTGGCACCTGCCGTGGATCTACGACACGGCCCTGCGCCACCCGCACTCGCTCCTCCACGTAGAGCACCTGACGTATCTCGCGGCGGGGACGTGCGTCTGGTGGCCCGTCGTCCACGGCCGTCATTCCGCCGGCGCGAAGGCTGCGTACCTCTTCGCGGCCTTCGTCCTCGCCTCGCCGCTCGGCCTGCTGCTCGCCCTGATCCCGCGCGCGATCTACTCCTTCTACGCCCACGCGCCGCGGACGTGGGGCCCCGCGCCGCTCGCCGACCAGCAGATCGCGGGAGTGACGATGGCGGCGGAGGAGGCGGTCGTCTTCTTCGGCGCCTTCACGGCCTACTTGCTGCGATTTCTCGCGGACGAGCAGGCTGCGGGGCTCGCGTCCGCCGCTCCCCATCGCCGCTGAGGCTCGCCTCCACCTCTAGTCGGGGCGGGCAGACTCGAACTGCCGGCCTCCCGGCCCCAAACCGGGCGCTCTACCAGACTGAGCTACGCCCCGACCCGGCTCAGTGTAGGCGGCTGTCCGGAGGAGCGCCGTGACACCGCGCTACTCCGTCTCCATGATCGTCCGCAGCTCGGCGAGCTTCTCGCCGCGCAGCTCGTCGCGCTCGCCCCGGTCGATGCGCGCGAGGAGGTCGCGCACGAGCGTCGCGAGCTCGAGCGGGTTGAACGGCTTCGTCACGTAGTCGACGCCGCCGATGTCGAGGCCGCGGGCACGGTCGCGGAACTCGGCGCGCGCGGTGAGGAAGATGATCGGGATCTGCCGCGTGCGCTCGTCCTCGAGCAGCTCCTCGGCGACGCGCCAGCCGTCGAGGCCGGGCATCATCACGTCGAGGAGGACGACGTCCGGCTGCTCGCCCCGCGCGAGATCGAGGCCCCTGCCGCCGTCCGCGGCCTCCAGCACCTCGATCCCCTCCGCCTCGAGGTTGACGCGGCAGAGGAGACGGATCGGCGCCTCGTCGTCGATCACGAGCACGCGCAGGCCGCCCGCAGGATCCACCGGCCGCGTATACCCGTCCAGCTCGGGGCTCATTCGCGACCTCCACCGGACCGACCCGGAGCGGCGGCCGGCAGCTCGAACGCGAAGCGGGAACCCTCTCCCTCGCGCGAGGAGACCCAGATCCGCCCGCCCATCGCCGTGACGAGCCCGCGCGCGATGAAGAGCCCGAGCCCGGTTCCGCCCGCACCCGCGCGCAGCTCGACGTCGGCGCCGCGGTAGAACTTGCGGAAGATCTGCTCCTGATCGGCCTGTGGGATGCCGATCCCCTCGTCCGCGACGCTGACCTCGACCGTCTCCTTGCGGCGAGCTGCGCCGACCGTCACCGTGCCGCCGTCCGGCGAGTAACGGAGGGCGTTGTCGACGAGGATCGCGAACACCTGACGCAGCTTGTCGGGATCCGCCCGCGCGGCGAGCGGCTCGTCCGGCACCTGCACGACGAAGCGGTGCCCGTTGGACACGGCGTCGGCGACCGTCTCGAGCACCTGGTCGACGACGTCGCGGACGTCGGTCTCGGCGAGGTTCACCTGGAGGTCGCCGGTGTCCAGCCGGGCGACGTTGAGCAGGGCGTCGACGATCGTCGTCAGCCGCTGCGACTCCGAGGCGATGTAGCGGAGGAACGTCTGCCGCTCCTCGTCGCCGAACATCACGTCCCGGCGGAGGAGCGTCTCGGAGAAGCCGTAGATCGAGGTGAGCGGCGTGCGGAGCTCGTGGGAGACGGTACTCACGAAATCCGACTTGATCTGCTCGACCAGGCGGTCGCCGGAGATGTCGCGGAAGGCGAAGATCCGGCCGGCGACGGCGCCGGCCGGGTCGCGCATCACGGCCTCCGTGACGGAGAGCCAGACTTCCTCGCGGCCGCGCATGACCGGCACCAGCCGGTCGCGTGTCTCGCCGTCCTCGGGCGCCTCGAGGCTCCGCTGCAGCACGTCGGCCGGCGGGCGACCGAGCGCGGCCGCGGCCGGGATCCCCGTGATGCGCTCGGCGGCGCTGTTCCAGAGGACGACCTTCCCTTCGCGGTCGACGGCGACGATGCCGTCGGCGATGTTGGCGAGGATCGCGACGGAGCGCTCCCGCTCGAGCGCGACGCGCTGGTAGAGCTCGGCGTTCGAGAGCGCGGCCGAGGTGCTCGCGGCGACCGCCTGCAGCGCCTCGATCTCCTCCTCACGCCACTCGCGCGGCACGCGCCGCATAGACGGCGAGGACCCCGACGGTCGCTCCCTCCGCGCCGGCGACCGGCACGCCGAGGAAGGCCGCGTTGCCGGCGCGCGAGCATCGGGTCGAGGCTCGCGGAGCCGGTCGTCGGCGCCGGCGTCCGCGAGCGCGACCGGTGCGCGCCGACTGCACGACGTCGCCGGAGAGCCAGCCGCCCGCGGGGCTGCGCGAGCCGAGCGCGTCGGCGGCGCCGGGCCCGGCGGCGGCCGTCGACGACGAGCTCGTCGCCGTCGAGCATCCGGAAAGCGGCTGCGTCGGCGTTCACGAGCGCGCGGAGCCTGCTGGACGACCTCGTCGAGCACGGCGGCGGGGTCGAGCTCGCTCGTGAGCAGCCTGCCGGTGCGGCTGAGCTGCTGCGCGAGCGCGCGGGCGCCGCGCTCGGCCTCGAACAGCTCGCTGCGCTCGAGCGCGCCGCGGGTGGCGTCGGCGAGGTGGCGCGCGAGCTCGAGGTCGTCGTCGCTGAACGACGCGCTCGTCCGCGAAGAAGATGAGGACGAGCCCGCGGCCGGCGCCGCGCGGCGCCTCGACCGGCACCGCGAGGAGCGACGCGGTAGCCGTTACCCGCGGCCGTCGCCCGCAGGTCGGGCAGGAGCCGCTCGTCGTCCTCGATCGACGGCGACGCGACGATCCGCCCTTCCGCCGCGGCGCGGAAGAGCGGGCCCTGCCCGTCGGCGGCGCCGCTCGTCGAGCAGCCGCGCGAGCTCCGGCGGGAGCTCGTAGGTCGCCGACCGGCTCGAGCCGGCCGCTCGAGGGAACGAGCACCGCGGCCGAGCTCGCCGCCGAGCGCCTCTGCCGCCGCCTGCGCGACCGCCTCCAGCGTCGCAGCGCGCGAGAGCGACTGGCCGAGCGACCGAGGCGATCCGGTAGAAGCCGCGCTGGATCCGCGCCTGCCGCGCGCTGTGCGTGAACGTCTCGGCGTTCCGGACGGCGAGGGAGGCGAGACCGGCGAAGGCCTCCAGCACGTCCGCGTCGCCCGGTCGTGAAGACGCGCCCCTGCCGCCGCCCACACCGAGGACGCCCTGCACGTCGTCGCTCCAGGCCATCGGCGCGACGATCACGTCGGTGAAGCCCTCGTAGGCGCGGATGCGGCACCGGCTCGGCGATCTCGGCATACGTGCTCGTCGATCAGCGGCCGTCCCTCGCGGACCGCCGCGCCGGCGAGACCGTCGCTCGCCGGGAACTCGAAGCCGAGCAGTGAGCGCTCGAAGCCGTGCACGGCGACGCAGCGGAAGACGCCCGCCTCCCGGTCGAGGAGGTAGCAGTCGGCTGCGTCGGCGTCGAGCAGCGCCGCGAGCTGGTCGGCGAGCCGCTGCAGGACGGCCGTGAGGTCGAGCTCGCTGCTGAGCGACGTGAGCCGCGCGGAGCAGCGCCGCCTGCTGCGCCAGCCGCTCCTCGTTCTCCTCGAGCAGGCGCGAGAGCCGGAGGGCGATGCCGATCTCGGCGGCGACCGCCTCGAGCGAGGGCGAGCTCGCCCTTGCTCCACGGCCGCACGGCAGGACGGCACGCCGTGAGGGCGCCGGCGGATTGCTCGAAGGCGAGGATCGGCACGACCGCGACGGTGTCGGGGCCGTCCGCGCCGACGAGCGGACGCTGCTCCGCCGTGGCCGCGGCCACGAGCTCTCGGTCGAAGTCGCCGTCTCGAGCCGCCCGCGGCGACGGGGCATGCCACTCGGCGGCCGCCGGCAGCGCTCCGCCCGGCTCGCCGATCCGGACGACGCAGATGGACGCAGCCTCGAGCGCGCGACCCGTCTCCTCCGCGGCGCCCTCGAGCGCGGCGGCCGAGATCCAGGTCGCTGCGCAGCCGCCGCGCGATCGACGCGAGGAGCCGCTCCCGGGCGAGCGCATCCTCGAGCGCGACATTCGCCCGCAGCCGCTCGAGCGCGACGGCCGCTTCGGACGCGAGCGGTCTGCATCACGCGCGAGATCCTCCTGCGAGAAGACGCGGCGGCTCGTCGTCGGTGGCGACGGAGATCACGGCAGTCACGCGCTCGTCCACGAGGAGCGGCACGAACGCGGCGCTCTTCGCCCCGACCGCCTGGACGAGGCGTTGGCTGATCGTCCCCGACATGCGTCGCGTCGTAGACGGTGAAGGCGGACGCCTCGAAGACGGCGCTCGCGATCCCGGAAGGCTCGCGCTCCAGGTCGAGCCGCACCTCCCGCCACCAGTCGAGGTCGCGACCGCGCGAGCGGGCGAGGAAGCCCGACGCCTCGCGACCGTCGTCGGAGATGAAGGTGAGCGCGACGAACCCCACGTCGAACAACGCGGCGAGCTCGTCGAGCAGCGTACGAGCGACGCCCTCGACGTCGCGCGGTGCGCGGACAGCTCGCTCGGCGACGCGGCCGACGCTCTCGAGCTCGCGCCCGCCGTCCCGCCGCGGCGGCGCGCGGCGGACACGACGGCCGAAGGACGCAGACAGCCGCAGCGCTGCGGTCGCGACGCGGCCGACTCCCCGGAAAGACGAGCTCTCGGTTGGAGACGTGCTCACTGGGCCGCCGAATTGTAGGAGCGCAGACGCGTCCGCGCCGGTTCCCAGAGATGAGAAAGCCCGCCGCTCGGGGGGTCGGTGCGGCGGGCTCTCCGCCATTGCTCACCGCGGAAACGCCGCAGGCGCCGCGGTTCGCATCGCCCAGTGCCGGCGAGACTAAGACGCTTTTGCCTGTACCGACAATGGGCCGTCCGGCCCATCTTTACAACAGTGCGAGCCAGGAATCGCCCGCCGCACCGACCCGCCGAGCGGTGGGACTGTCTCTCTACAGGTCACCTAACCGCGGCCGGGCTATCGTGGCCTGCGCAGTGGTGAAGCAGGTCCTCCTCGCCTCCCCTCGCGGCTATTGCGCCGGGGTCGAGCGGGCGGTCGAGACGGTCGAGCGCGCGTCGCGCTCTACGGGAGCCCCGTCTACGTCCGCAAGCAGATCGTCCACAACTCGCACGTCGTCCGCGACCTCGAGGCGCGCGGCGCGATCTTCGTCGAGAGTCTCGCGGAGGTGCCGGAGGGCGCAACCGTCGTCTTCTCGGCCCACGGGATCGCCCCGGCCGTGCGTGCCGAGGCGGACGAGCGGCGCCTGACGACGATCGATGCGACGTGCCCGCTCGTGACGAAGGTGCACACGCAGGCGCGGCGCTACGCGGACGCCGGCTACACGGTCGTGCTCATCGGCCACGCCGGGCACGAAGAGGTCGAGGGAACGCTCGGCGAGGCGCCCGACGTCGATCGTGCTCGTCGAGTCGGCCGAGGATGCCGAGCACGTCGAGCTCGCCGACCGGACGCCGCTCGCGTACATCACGCAGACGACGCTGTCGGTGGACGAGACGCAGGAGATCGTCGCGGTCCTGCGCGGGCGCTTCCCCCACATCGAGGCGCCGGCGCGCGAGGACATCTGCTACGCGACCTCGAACCGGCAGTGGGCGGTGAAGGAGCTGCTCGTCCGAGGTCGACCTCCTGCTCGTGATCGGATCGCAGCAACTCGTCGAACTCGCAGCGGCTCGTCGAGGTCGCTCGCGCGGCGGGAGTCGACGCGCATCTCGTCGACGACGTCCGCGGCATCGACGAGAGCTGGCTCGAGGGCTGCGAGACGGTCGGCCTGACGTCCGGCGCCTCGGCGCCCGAGCGGCTCGTCGCGCGAGGTCTGCGTCTGGTTCCGTGAGCGCGGCGCCGAGGTGAGCGAGCTGGCGCCCGTGCACGAGGACGTCAGCTTCAAGCTGCCCGTCGAGCTGCGCCGCGCCGAGCGGGCCGCGGCTTAGCTCTTCTCGAGCGTCGAGCTCGTCGCCTGCGACTCGAATCTCGGTCGCGAGCACCTCGCCCGCGATCCACTCGCCGTGCGCGTCGATGAGCTCGCGCATCTCCTCCGGCACGGTGAGGACGATCCGGTCGGTCAGCTCGAAGCCCTGCTCCTTGCGCAGCGAGTTGACGCGGTGGATGAGCTCGTACGCCTCGCCCTCGAGCAGCAGATCGTCGTCGAGCGCGAGGTCGAGCGCGACCGTGACGCCGTCGCCGAGCGCGACCGCCCAGCCCTCGCGCCCGCGCGCTCGACGAGCACCTCGTCCGGGCTCGAGCTCGTGCCCGGCGACGCGGAAGCGCCCGCCCGCGAGCTCCTCGAACTCGCCAGCCGCGAGCGCGCGCTGCACGGCGCCGAGCTCCTTGCCGAGCTTCGGGCCGAGCAGCGGCAGGTTCGGCTTCACCTGCAGCTCGACGCCTTCGACCTCGCCGAGCTCGACGTCCTTGACGCGCAGCTCGTCCGCGATCTCGTCCACGTGCCCGTCGACGCTCGCGCCCTCGACGACGAGCCGCCGCAGCGGCTGCCGGAGCTTGATCCCCGAGCTCGAGCGCGCCTGCCGGCCGAGCTCGACGACGCGGCGCACCTCGGCCGATCTCGGCGAGGAGCGCGCGGTCGGGCTCCGCGACCTCCGGCCAGCCGGCGAGGTGGACGGACTCCGGCCCGTCCGGCACGAGCGTCCGCCAGAGGTGGTCGGTCAGGAACGGCAGGATCGGCGCGAGCGACGCGCAGCGTCTGGACGAGCGCGTACCAGAGCGTCGCGCAGCGCCGCCTCGTCGTCCGTCCCAGAAGCGGCGCCGCGAGCGGCGGATGTACCAGTTCGAGAGATCGTCGAGGTACGCCTCGAACTCGCGCGATGACGGCGACGGTGTCGCAGAGCGCTCGTACGCCGGCTGGTCGCGTCGCCGACGAACGCGTGCGTGCGCTCGACGAGCCAGCGGTCGAGCGGCTGCGGTCGCCGCTCCGGCTCGAGCTCGCCCCACTCCGGCCGGAACGCCGGCGATGTTCGCGTAGTCGACGAAGAACTTGACGGAGTTCCAGAAGGTGAGGAAGCGGCGCTTCACGTCCTCGGCCAGGCCGTAGCCGAAGCGCAGCTGCTGCGCTCGGCGTGCTGCGAGCAGTAGAGCCAGCGCATCATGTCGGCGCCCATCCGGTCGAGCGCGTCGTCGAGCTCGATCGCGTTGCCCCACGACTTGTGCATCTCGCGGCCCGTCTCGTCGACGACGTTCTCGTACGTGAGCACGCGCCGGTACGGCTGGCGGCCGGCGAGCGTGATCGCCATGAAGCACTGCGAGTAGAACCAGAGCCGGATCTGCTCGCGCCTCTCCGAGACCCAGTCCGCCGGGAACCACTTCTCCCAGTACGCGTTGTCGGGCAGGTCGGCGCCGGAGAGCCGCGCCGACGCGCCGGTCGCGTAGCCGTGCGGGATCCACTCCGGGTTCTGCCAGCCGAGCGTCGAGAAGTGGACGATGCCGGCGTCGAGCCAGGCGTCGCCGACCTCGGGGATCCGCTCGACCTCCGCGTCGCAGCGCTCGCAGCGGATCCGGACGCGCGTCGATCCACGGCCGGTGCAGCTCCTCGAGCTGGTCGAGGCCCGAGACGCGCGCGCTCCTCGAGCTCGGCGCGCGAGCCGATCACGTTCAGGTGCCCGCACTCGCACTCGTAGAACGGGCAGCGGCAGGCCGAAGTAGCGGCTGCGGGAGATGTTCCAGTCGCCCATGTTGCGCAGCCAGTCGTCCATCCGCTTCGAGTACTGCGGCGGCGTCCACTCGACCGTCGCGTTCGCCGTCGAGCATCGGCTGCCGGATCTCGTCGGCGGAGATGAACCAGTCGTCGACGACGCGGAAGACGAGCGGCGTCCGGCAGCGCCAGCAGACCGGGTAGCGGTGGACGATCGACGTCGCCTCGACGAGCAGGTCGCGCTCGCGCAGCGACTCGACACCGGCTCGACGACCTCGTCCGTCGCCATTCCCTCGAGCGTCGCCGTAGCCGCGGGAGCATGCGGCCCGACTCGTCGATCGGCGCGAGCACGGCAAGGTCGTGGACGCGCGAGAGCTCGAAGTCCTCGGCGCCGCAGCCGGGCGCGATGTGGACGATGCCGGTCCCTCGTCGAGCGAGACCTCGTCCCAGGGGATGACGCGGTGGTCGACGCCCGCCTGCGCCGGCGAAGTCGTCGAACGGCCCGTCGTACTCGAGGCCGACGAGCTCGGCCCCGCGCACGCGCTCCTCGAAGTGCTCCTCCGGGTAGCGCGCGACGGCGACCCACTCGCCCGCGTCGTTGCAGGCCGTACTCGGCGTCGGGCTTCACGGCCGCGGCGACGTTCGCGGGCAGCGTCCACGGCGTCGTCGTCCAGATCACGAGCGACTGGCCGTCGCGGTCCGCGCAGCGGGAAGCGGACGAAGAGCGACGGGTGCTCGAGCTCGACGTAGTTCTCCTCGCCGGCCTGCTCGTGCTGCGAAAGGGACGTGCCGCAGCGCGGGCACCACTGCGTCGAGCGGTGGCCCTTGTACAGCCAGCCGCGCCGGTGCACCTCCTCGAGGAAGCGCCAGATGTACTCGATGTTCGTGTCGCTGAAGGTGAAGTAGTCGTTGCCCCAGTCCATCCACTGGCCGAGCCGCTGCGACTGCTCGTCTGGATCTCGGCGAAGCGTGGCGACGCGCTCGCGGCACTTGCGGGCGAAGCGGCGAGACCGTACTCCTCGATCTCGCGCTTCGAGTTGAGGCCGAGCGCCTTCTCGACCTCGACCTCGACCCACAGGCCCTGCGAGTCGAAGCCGTTCTGGTAGCGGAGCTCGAGCCCTGCAGCGCCTTGTAGCGCTGGAAGACGTCCTTCAGCGTCCGGCCGTGGCCGTGATGCACGCCCGCCGGGTTGTTCGCCGTGATCGGCCCGTCCATGAAGTGAGAACGTCGGTCCGCCGCGGCTCTGCTCGCGCAGCTTCGCGAACGTCCCCTCCTCGCTCCCAGCGCGCGAGCATGTCGCGCTCGAGCGCGGGATGATCGGGTTTGTCCGGCAGCGGCTGGAAGATGTGCTCGCGGCATCGGGAAGGCAAGTCTAGGCTGAGGCGTTGTAACAATCGGCGGCTGGGTGCGGCGACCTTCCAGCCACCGGAAAAGAAAGGAAACGATGGCAACCGACGTCACCGACGCAACCTTCGAGAGCGAGGTGCTGCAGGCCGAGCAAGCCCGTGCTCGTCGACTTCTGGGCCGAATGGTGCGGCCCGTGCCACGCGGTCGCGCCCGTGCTCGAGCGGATCGCCGAGGAGCGCGAACCTCAAGCTCGTCAAGGTGAACATCGACGAGAACCAGGATCTCGCGATGCGCTACGGGATCCAGTCGATCCCGAACATGATCCTGTTCGAGGACGGCGCGCCGAAGGCGTCGGCGGTCGGCGCGATGCCGAAGGGCATGCTCGAGAGCGCAGCTGGGACTTTCGTAACGCCTGCAGGGGAGGAGGCGGCGCGAGCCGCCCTCCCCGCCCTCACGAAGACGTGCGAGCTACTCCGTGGCCTGCTGCGCGGCTCGCGCGTGGCGAGAAAGCGCAGGAAGTCCGCGTGCTTCGCGAGGAACGCCTCGAGCTCTGCGAGTCCCGCGCCGGCCCAGTCCTCGAGCCAGGTCTCGGCGATGTCGTCCTCGATGCGGTGGAGGCCCCGTTCGCTCACGTGCGCGCATGATCTCCGCGCTGCCGCGGCACTGCCTATGGGCCGTTCGGCTCAACTTGCGGGCGGCCGGACCCACGACCGCCGGCCTCCGCCAGCACAGCGTCGCTCAGAGCCG
The DNA here is from genome assembly GCA_963702785.1 of uncultured Actinomycetes bacterium. Taxonomy (GTDB): domain Bacteria; phylum Actinomycetota; class Thermoleophilia; order Gaiellales; family Gaiellaceae; genus Palsa-739. Next base: position 156,218 of record CAVPDV010000001.1, read on the forward strand.
GCCACGCCTCCTTCGCCCAGTCGCCGAACGGGCGCCCGTGAGGACACCGCAGGCGATCTCCGCCTCGGGATCGACCCAGAGGAACGTGCCGCTCGCGCCGAAGTGGCCGAAGGTGCGCGGCGAGTTCCGCGTCCCGTCCAGTGCGGCGACTTCCTGTCGCGCAGCTCGAAGGTGAGACCCCAGTCGTTCGGCTCCATCCGCCCGAGGCCGGGGAGCACGCCCGACAGCTCCGGGAACTGAACCGTCGTGGCCTCCGCCAGCGTCTCGGGCGCCACTAGCGTCGGCGCGAGCAGCTCACGCCCGAGGGCGAGAACGTCGGCGAGCGGCCCTCGGTAGCCGTGGGCAGGCGAGCCGGAGAGCACGCCGCGAAGGCCGAGGGGACGGGCGACCGCCTGGACGAAGTAGTCGCCGTACGGCATCTCGGCCCGCTCTTCGACCAGCTGCGCGGCGAGCTCGATGCCGGCGTTGGAGTAGATGCGGCGCTGCCCCGGCCGTGCGATCGGATCGGTGCCGTCCACGGGCAGACCGGAGGCGTGGGCGAGCAGATGGCGCAGCGTCGCTCCCGGCGGGCCTGCGGGCTCGTCGAGGTCCACGGTCCCCTCCTCGAGCGCGACGAGGAGCGCGAGACCGGTCAGGAGCTTCGTCACCGAAGCCCAGGGCACGTCGGCCCCGGTGCGGCCGTGGGTCGCGACGAGCTCGCCGCCGCGGACGACGCCGGCCGCGGCACCGGCGTCCCAGCCGTCGATCGCCCGCAGCGCGTCCACGCCGCGATACTAGGCAGCCATGCAGCCGGGCAGGACCGACTCGCTGATCCCGCCGTCGATCACGGGAAAGGGCTCGCGCTTCCCGCCGGGCGGCAGCGTCCTCGACCACGCCTTCGGTCAGAGCGACCCGTACACGCTCGGAGTCGAGGAGGAGTACATGCTCCTCGACGGCGAGACCTTCGACCTCGTCCAGCACATCGACACCGTGCTCGCGGCCGTCGCCGGGCACGAGCTGGAGCCCCGCCTCAACTCGGAGCTCATGCAGTCGGTGCTCGAGGTGGCGACCCCGGTCTGCCGTACGCCGGCGGAAGTCCGCCGGCAGCTGCTGCGCATCCGCAGCTACGTCTGCGAGGTCGCCCGCGAGAAGGGCCTCCGCGTCGGCTCGGCGGGAACTCACCCGTTCTCGCCTCTTCGAGCGGCAGCGGATCACGGCCAAGGACCGGTACCGCGCGCTCGTCGACCAGATGCAGTACATCGCGCGCCGGGAGCTGATCTTCGGCATGCACGTGCACGTGGCCGTCGACGACCCCGAGAAGGCCATCCAGGTCGTGAACGGGCTGATCGCGCACCTGCCGGAGCTCGTCGCGCTCTCCGCGAGCTCGCCGTTCTGGCGCGGCGAGCCGACCGGGCTGCACTCGTCTCGCCACATGGTCTTCGCCGCGTTCCCACGCTCCGGACCGCCGCCGCGCTTCCGCGACTACGCGGACTACGCGCAGGTCGTGAACCAGCTCGAGAAGACCGGCTGCATCCAGGACTACACGCACATCTGGTGGGACATCCGCCTCCACCCTCGCCTCGGCACCATCGAGATCCGGATCTGCGACGCGGTCACACGGCTCGAGGACGCGATCGCGATCACCGCCTATTGCCAGGCCCTCGTCAAGCACTACGCGGAGCTAGCCTCGCGCGGCGAGGAGATTCCGTCCTTCCACCGGATCCTGACGACCGAGAACAAGTGGCTCGCCGCCCGCTACGGGCTCTCGGCGCCGGTCATGGACCTCCAGACGGGCCGGCGCAACCGGCTGCCCGTCGCCGCGCTCGTGCGACGCACGCTGCAGGCGATCGAGCCGCACGCGCGTGAGCTCGGCGCGCAGGAGGACCTCGCGGCGGTGCACGAGATCCTGCAACGAGGCAACGGTGCGGACCGGCAGCTGCACGTCTTCGGCGCCAACCGCGACATCGTGGAGGTGGCGAGGGAGATCGCCGATCTCACGGAGGTCGCGGCCGAACCGGAGCCCGAGCCGACGCCCGCGTAGGATCCTGCTCGTGCTGAAGGTCGGGGAGAAAGCGCCGCTCGAGGCGACCGTCTGGACGACGCCGCGGGAACGGGCGCACGATCGGCGACCTCCTGCATCACCGGCCGATCCTGCTCCTCTTCTACCTCTTCGACTGGTCCGCGACCTGAACGAGCGAGCTCGAGCTCCTGCGTGACAGGAGAGCAGAGCTGCAGGCGGCCGGCGTCGAGCCGTACGCGATCTCGCGCGACTCGCCGTACACGCACGTCGCCTGGATGCAGGCGCTCGACCTCGACTTCCCGCTTCTCTCCGACTGGAACGCCGACGCGACGCACGGCTTCGGCGTCGCCTTCGAGCACAACGGGATGCGCGACGTCTCGCGCCGCAGCGCCTTTCTGCTCGACGGCGACGGCGTCGTGCGCGGCGCGTGGGCCTACGCGAACGACGAGCTGCCCGACGTCGACGTGCTGCTCGGCGCGGCACAAGCCTTGTAGCCGTCCGCCGAATCGCGTTTACTCGCGCTCCATGGAAACCACTTCAGCTGTCCAAGCTCCCGAGCGCCGGCCGAGTTGGCTCACGCCCGCCATCGGCCTCGCCATCGTTGCGGTCGGCCTTCTCTTCGCCTTCAAGGCGACAGACGCCAGCACGACCTGGTTCGGCGTCTTCAAGCTCATCCACGTCAGCGTCGCCGTCTTCTGGGTCGGCGGCGGCCTCCTCCTCACCGTGCTCGCGATGCGCGCCGAGCGCGCCAAGAACCCGGAAGAGCTGGCCCACATTGCCCGCCAGGCCGTCTTCGCAGGCGAGAGACTCTTCGCGCCGGCGGGCGCGGTCGTACTCGCGATGGGGATCGTGATGGTGGTCAATCAGCACATCGGCTTCGGCACAACGTGGGTCGACATAGGACTGGTTGGCTATGCGCTCAGCTTCGCGACCGGCATCGGCGTTCTCGCACCCCGCGCAAGACGGCTCGTGGCGCTGCTCGACGGGAAAGGGCCTGCCGCGCCGGAGACGCAGGCTGCGACTCGGCAGATCCTGCTGATCGCCCGGCTCGACGTCGCCGTGCTCCTGGTCGTCGTGGCCGACATGCTGCTGAAGCCGTTTAGCTAGTGATGTGGCCGGTAACGTTGCCCGGTTCCCGGACCGAGAGCACCAAGCGATGCAAGGACGCAGGGAGCGTCCATAGCCGAAGCTATGGGCGCGACCGAGGACGCCGCAGCGCGCCGCGTGATCGCGGGTCGGGGGCCCGGCAAACGTTGCCGGTTACATCACTGGAACTGCGACCGATGAGTTCCGCGGCTGCGCGGAGTCGTAGCGGGAAACGAGACCGGAGGAGAGATCGATGTCGAAGACGCTGCTGACCGTCGCCACCCGCAAGGGCACGTTCCTGTTCGAGAGCGACGACCGGAAGGCTTGGACGATGAGCGAGCCCGTTGTGCGAGGGCTGGCCGATCTACCACGCGTTCTACGACGCCGCCTCCGACTCGATCTACGCCGCCGCGGCGAGTGAGTGGCACGGCTCCGGCATTTTCCGCAGCCGCGACCGCGGCGCGACGTGGGAGATGTCGAGCGAAGGTCTCACGTACGGCGACGAGGACGGGCGGAAGGTCAACAAGGTCTCGACGCTCGCGCGTGCCGGGGACCGGCTGCTCGTCGGCGTCGAGGCGCCCGGCATCTTCGAGAGCCGCGACAACGGTGAGACGTTCTCGCTCCTCTCGACCCTCTCCGGCCAGCACGGCAGCGAGAGCTGGGACGATCCGGCGAACCAGGCGCCGGGCCACCTCGGCATCTCGGGCTTCGTCACCGATCCGGGCGACTCCGACAACTTCTTCACCGTCGTGCAGGGCGTCGGCGCCTTCGAGACGGAGGACGGCGGCTCGTCGTGGACGCCGCGCAACAAGGGTCTGCGCCGCGACTGGCCGGGCGACTACGAGGACGTCGGCTTCTGCGTCCACAAGCTCGTCCGCTCCTCCGATCCGCAGCGCATGTACCAGCAGAACCACGTCGGCATGCACCGCTCGGACGACGCAGGCCAGTCGTGGACCGAGATCACCGAGGGACTGCCGGGCGACTTCGGCTTCGCGGCCGCCGTCCATCCGCACGACACCGAGACGTTCTACGTCATTCCGGTCGACGGCGGACACGGCCGGACGATGCACGAGGGCAAGGCGACGGTTTGGCGCACCCGCGACGCGGGCTCGAGCTGGCAGCCGATGCGGAAGGGACTGCCGCAGGTCGATGCGCACCTCGGCGTGCTCCGGCAGGGGATGGTGATGGACAAGCACGACGTCCCAGGCGTCTACTTCGGCACGAGCACCGGCCAGGTGTTCGTGAGCACGGACGAGGGCGAGGCGTGGACCGAGATAGCGAGCTACCTGCCCTCGATCTCCTCGGTCGACGTCGCGATCGTCGACTAGGCCATGGCGCACGTCCGCCTGCCCGGGACGCTCACGCCGCTCTTCGCCGGCCTGCCGCGCCGCCTCGACGTCGAGGCGGCGACGGTGCTCGGGGCGATCGACCAGCTGGAGGCGCAATGGCCGGGTCTCCGTGACCGGCTCGTCGGTGAAGGCCCGGCGCTGCGCTCGCACATCCACGCCTACGTCGACGGCGAGCGAGCGGGCCTCGAGACACCGGTCGCCGAGGGCTCGCGCCTCGACGTGATCGCCGCGATCTCCGGGGGCTAGGACTCGGAGGCCGGGGCTGCTCCGGGCTGGGACGCCGCGCGCGGCGGCGGGATGCTCTCGGCGACCGACTCGGCTGCGGCGGTCTGGCGCAGGGGGATCTCGCGCAGCAGCCAGGTGAGGAGGAAGGCAAGGAAGGCGACCCCGGACGCGGCGAGGAAGACCGGCCGCAGCGACGCCGCGAAGCTCGCGACATAGGGCGCGTGCACGGCGGGCGGCAGCTGCCGCACGATCGCCGGGTTCGCCGCAGCAGGAATGTGAGCGCCGGCCGGCAGTCGGGTCGCGAGCTGGTGCCGGAGCTCGTTGGTGAAGATGGCGCCGAAGACTGCGACCCCGATCGAGCCGCCGATCTGCCGGAACAGCGTGGAGCCGGAGGTGGCGACGCCGAGGAAGCTGTAGTCGACCGCGTTCTGCACGGCGAGCACGAGCACCTGCATCACCATTCCGAGTCCGAGACCGAGGATCACCATGTAGACGGCCGTCTGCCACATCGGCGTCGAGACGCCGAGCCCCGCGAGCAGATAGACGCCGACCGTCGTCACGGCGGTGCCCGCGATCGGGAACGGCTTGTAGCGCCCGAACCGCGAGATCGCGTTCCCGCTCGCGATCGACGTGACCAGCAGGCCGGCCATCATCGGCGTGAGCAGCAGGCCGGAGCTGATCGCGCCATGTCCCCGCACCACCTGGAGGTAGAGCGGCAGGAACGTGACCGAGCCGAAGAGCGAGAGGCCGACGATGAAGCCGACGGCGCTCGTGACGTCGAAGATCCGGTTGCGGAACAGCTCGAGCGGCAGGATCGGCTCGGCCGCGCGACGCTCGACGAAGGGGAAGAGCGACGAGAAGCACGACGCCGCCCGCGATCATCGCGATGCACTCCGGCGAGCCCCACGGATACGTCGTCCCGCCGAGGCTCGCGAACAGCACGATCCCCGACAGCGACCCGGCGAGCACGGCCGCGCCGAGGTAGTCGATCCGGTGCGTGACCCTCTCCGTGCGGCTGTGGAAGACGGCGCCGATGACAATGAACGCGGCGACGCCGACCGGCAGGTTGACGTAGAAGATCCAGCGCCACGAAAGGCTCTCGGTGAAGAAGCCGCCGATCAGCGGCCCGATGACGGTCGAGACCGCGAACACGCCGCCGAAGTAGCCCTGATAGCGGCCGCGCTCGCGCGGCGGGATGATGTCGCCGACGACGGCGATCGTGGTCACGATCAGCCCGCCGGCGCCGAGCCCCTGCAGCGCCCGGAACGCGATCAGCTGGGTCATGCTCCCGCTGATCCCGCACAGCGCGGAGCCGGCGAGGAAGAGCACGATCGCGAACTGGAGGATGATCTTCCGGCCGTACAGGTCGCCGAGCTTCCCGTACAGCGGCCCGACCACCGTCGAGGCGAGCAGGTACGCCGTGACCACCCAGGACAGGTGCTGGATCCCGCCGAGGTCGCCGACGATCGTCGGCAGCGCCGTCGAGACGATCGTCTGGTCGAGCGACGCGATGAACAGCACGAGCAGCAGCGCCCCGAAGATCAGGCGCACCCGCTGCGCCCGCTCGACGGCTCCTTCCGTCGGCGCCGTCACCGACCGGCGAACGTTGCCGGTTGCATCACTAGGAAGCTGCCTGGAAGTAGCGGCCCGGCGTGACGCCGGTGTGGGCGCGGAAGGCGGCGACGAACGCGCTCGGATTGCGGTAGCCGACGCGTGAGGCGACCAGGCCGACCGGCAGGCCCTCCGCCAGCTCGAGCAACGCGACCTGCAGCCGGGCCAGCGTGCGCCAGCGGCCGAAGGACAAGCCCGTCTCGGAGAGGAACGCACGGGCGAGCGTGCGGCTGCTCGCGCCGACCTGCCGCCCCCAGGCGTGGAGGGTGCGGCCGTCGCCGGGATCGGCCAGGAGGGCCTCCGCGACCTCACGGGCACGGTCGTCCGTCGGCAGGCGGACGTCGATCGTGGCGAGGGCCAGCGGGGCGAGCAGGTCGAAGAGCACGGCCTCGGCGCGGAGCCGCTCCTTCGCGGTCAGGGAGCCGTCCTCGAGATGAGGGATCAGCTCCCGCAGCAGCGGGCTCACGGCGACGGCTGTCGGCGTGTCCCACTCGATCGGGCAGCGGCTCGGTGCGGATGTAGACGGAGCGTAGGACGGCCGCGCCCGAGGCCTGCGTCTCGTGCGACGTGCCGGCGGGGATCCACAGCGCGCGCGAGGGAGGAAGCACGTAGCTCCCGACCTCGGTGCGGACTACGAGCACTCCTTCGGGCGACCACGCGAGCTGGTGCTCGTCGTGTTGATGCCACTCGAAGCGGGTGCCGGCGGGCATCGGGAAGGTGCACACGATCGCCCCGCGGGCGACTTGTCCGTTTGCCGACATAAGTTGGCATACTACCGGCTTTCGGAAAGCAGTCGAGGTGGGTACTTTCGGGCGGAGTGAACGAGAACCACGCCGTCCTGTGCTCGAGCCCCGAGTGGGCCGAGTTCCTCGAGTCGGAGGTGCTCGAGCCGCTGGCCGCGACCGTCGATCTCGGCGACGAGATGCTCGAGCTCGGACCCGGCCCCGGCGCGGCCACACGCTGGCTGCGTCATCGCGTCAAGCGGCTCGTCGCGCTCGAGCTGGACGCGGTGGCGGCGGCCCGGCTCGCGGACGAGCTCGACGGCACCAACGTCACGGTCGAGGTCGGCGACTGCACCAGCGCGCCTTTCCCCGCTGCGTCGTTCGACGCCGTCGGCGCGTTCACGATGCTCCACCACCTCCCGACGCAGGCCCTGCAGTTCGCGACGCTCACCGAAGCCTTCCGGCTGCTCCGCCCCGGCGGGATCCTGGTGGGAGCGGACAGCCTCGCGAGCCAGGGCCTGCACGACTTCCACGAGGGCGACGTCTACAACCCGATCGACCCGCCACGCCTGCTCGTGTTCCTGCAGGCGGCCGGCTTCGGGCGCGTAACGCTGACGGTCGGCGAGGGGCTGCTCTTCACCGCCCGCAAACCACCCGAGGAGGAGCACGAATGAGCATGACGCTTCCGTACGAGGAACCGCTCGTGGCCCGCGAGCCGGGCGAGCGCCAGATCCCGGAGCCGCCACGGCGCGGCGAGCCAGGTGGCCCGCCCTGCGGCATCTGCGGCGGCAAGACGACGTCGGCCGTCTGGTCGGACGACAACTGGACGCTGCACCCTCCCGTCGGCGGCAGCCTGCCCGGCGCGGTCTGGCTGGCCAGCCGCGTCCACGTCGACTCGTTCTCGGATCTCCCCGAGGAGCTCCAGGCCGACTTCGGCCGCGTCGCGGCGCGTGTCGAGCGCGCCATCCTCGCGCTCGGCGACGTCGCGCGCGTCCATCTCTATCGCTGGGGCGACGGCGGCGCGCACTTCCACGTCTGGTTCATTCCCCGGCCGCTCGGCATGGTCGAGGCCTCGGGGATGATGCTGCCGCTCTGGGAGGACGTGCTCCCGAACGTGTCCGACGAGGAGCTCGCCGCCGCGGCGAAGCGCGTCGCGGCGGGGATGTGACCGAGCGGCAGCCGGTCGCGCTCGTCGCCGGCGCCACGCGTGGCGCCGGCCGCGCGATCGCCGTCGAGCTCGGCCGCGCGGGCTTCTTCGTCTACGCCACCGGCCGCAGCAGCAGGAGGGCGGGACGCTCGGAGATCGACCGGCCCGAGACGATCGAGGAGACGGGCGAGCTGATCGCCGCCGCCGGTGGGGACGGATCGGCGCTCGTGGTCGATCACGAAGATCCCACGGCGGTCGCCGGGCTCGTCGCGACGATCGGGCGCGAGCAGGGCGGGCTCGACGTCCTCGTCAACGACATCTTCGGCGGCGACCGGTACATGGAATGGGACAAGCCGCTCTGGGAGCACGACTGGGCGGGCGGGCTGCGGATGCTGCAGATGGGCGTGCACACGCATCTGATCACGTGCCGGGCCGCGATCCCGCTCCTGCTGCGCACCGCCGCAGAGCACGGGAGCCGGGGGCTCGTCGTCGAGATGACCGACGGGACGTCCGAGGCGAACGCCGACTTCCGGCCCGGCGTGGGCTTCTACTACGACCTCGTCAAGGCGAACGTCGAGCGCATCGTCAAGGGCCTGACCGCCGAGCTCGCGGACAGTCCCGTCACGGCGGTCGGCGTGACTCCCGGGTGGCTGCGCTCGGAGAAGATGCTGGACAACTTCGGCGTCACCGAGGAGAACTGGCAGGACGCCTGCCGCGACCGTCCCGGCTTCGCGATCTCCGAGTCGCCGACCTACGTCGCCAGAGGCGTCGCCGCCCTCGCGCGGGCCGGGGACGCCGCGCGCTGGGCCGGGACGATCGTCAGCGCACGCCGGCTGGCCGATGCGTACGACGTCACCGACACCGACGGCAGCCGGCCGGACTGCTGGGGCCACCTCGCCGCGTACGGCTGGGAGCACGACGACGGCCGCGGCATCGAGGAGTTCCGCTGAGGGCCGCGACCCCCTACCGCTCGAGGCGGCCGAATTGCCGCCCGGGCGGCGTGGTAGCCGCACATCCCGTGCACGCCGCCGCCGGGCGGGGTCGAGGAGGAGCAGAGGAAGACGCCGGGCAGCGGCGTCGTGTAGGGCGACAACCGCGCGACGGGCCGCATGAACAGCTGGCGCAGGTCGGCGAGACCCCCGTTGATGTCGCCTCCGACGTTGTTCGGATTGTGCAGCTCGATCTCGGCCGGCCCGAGCGCGGAGCGGGCGAGGATCCGCTCCCGGAACCCCGGTGCGAAGCGCTCGACCTGGCTCTCGATCCGCTCGGTCATGTCGACGCTCGAGCCGTTCGGGACATGGCAGTACGCCCAGGCCGTGTGCCGGCCCGCCGGCGCCCGCGTCTCGTCGAAGAGCGTCTGCTGCGCGAGGAGGCAGTACGGCCGCTCGACGAGCTCGCCCCGCAGGGGCGCCCGCTCCGAGGCGGCGATCTCCTCCAGCGTCCCGCCCAGGTGGACGGTCGCCGCCCTGGCGCACTCCTCCGCGCGCCACGGGATCGGGCCGTCGAGCGCCCAGTCGAGCTTGAAGACGCCGGGCCCGTAGCGGTAGCCCTGCAGCCGGCGGCGGTAGCCGGCAGGAAGCCGGTCGCCGGCCAGGGCGAGGAAGCCGCGCGGCGTGACGTCGAGCAAGACGGTCTTCGTCCCGGCGAGCTCGCCAAGGGACTCGACCTTCCGTCCTGTCTCGATCTCCCCGCCGAGCGAGCGGAGATAGGCCGCCAGCGCGTCGGAGATCGCCTGTGACCCGCCACGGGCGAACGGCCAGCCGACGGCGTGTCCGAGCAGCCCGAGCATGAGCCCGAACGCCGCGGTGGGCGGCCGCTCGAGCGGAAGCATCGAATGGGCCGCCATTCCGGCGAAGAAGCCGCGGGCCCGTGCGCCCCGAAAGGAGACTCGGGCCAGCGCCGCCGCCGGCAGCGCCGCGCGCGCCCCGAAGCGGGCAAGCGCGATGGGGTGCGCCGGGACGTGCGGCGGAGCGAGCAACTCCTCGAGCACGCGGTCGCTGTCGCGCACGAGCGGGGAAAAGAGCCGCCGCCACCGCCGGCCGTCGGCCCCGAGCGTACGCCCGGTCTCGTCCAGGGAGCGCTCGAGCAGCGCAACGGTGCCGTCGTCGAAGGGATGCGCGAGCGCGGCGGGCGGCTCCACCCACTCGACGCCGTGCTCCTCGAGCGGCACCGTACGCAGGAACGGGGAAGCCACCGCGAGCGGATGGATCGCCGAGCAGACGTCGTGCACGAAGCCCGGCAGCGTCAGCTCCGCGGATCGCGCGCCGCCTCCGATCGAGTCCTCGCCTTCGAGGACCCGTACCGAGAGCCCGGCCCGAGCCAGCTCGATCGCCGCGGCGAGTCCATTCGGCCCGGAGCCGACGACGACCGCGTCCGGCATGCGGGGAGCCTAGCCTCGGTCGCGTCGCAGCGGGGCGGTCGCGGTGTGGATGCCCGACCGGAACGCGCTCGAATGGCGGACGTTTCCGGCCCTGCCCCACTGGCGCCGCTTGTCGACGCAGACGACGTTCGTCTCCGGCTCGGCCGCGACGCCGAACCTGGCCGCGAGCGCGCGCAGCGTGTCCTGCCAGAAGCGGTCCTCCTTGCGGTGGCCGCCGAGCACGAGCCCGATCTCCGTCAGCGGATCCTGGGCCCGCATCAGCACCTGGCACTGCGCCACGGTCGCGCCGTCCTCCTCGGCGGCCGAGAACGTGATCCAGCCGGCGAACATGTGCCCTTGCGGGGTCATGAAGGTGAAGGACTCCTGGTCCGCATAGAGGACGAAGACGCCGGTGGACAGCTTCATGCCGCCGCCCACGGACGCCTGCAGCAGCGCAACCTCGCCCGGCGCGATGCCGGTCAGCGGGGCATGGAACTGGCTGCCCTTCGGCCAGAAGCTCGAGAACTCCGTCTTCCACGTCTCGATCACCTCCGCCGGCGTCGTGGCGGCGCCGGCGAGCGAGACGCGGTAGGTCTTCTGCCACATCTTCCCGAAGCCCTGGATGGGCGAGAGCACCTGCTTGCCGCCGACCGTGTCGAGGGCCCCGGCGGGGACGTTCCCGACCGCGAGCCGTTCGACCGGCTGCGCCCAGTTGCCCGCGTCGCGTCCCGTGTTCTGCTCGCTCATCGTCTCCTCCTCAGACCGCGGCCAGCGCCTCGGCCTCGTCGCCGTAGATCGTGATCGCCTCGTCGAGCCGGGTCAGCTCGAAGATCTGGCGGTAATGGTCGTTGAGCCCGCACGCGAGCAGCCGCTGCTTCGCCCGGTTGGCCCGAACGAGCACTGTCACGAGCAGGCCGATCCCGCCCGAATTCATGTACTCGAGCCCCGAGAAGTCGAGCAGGACGGCCTGTGTCGGGCCGTCGGTGGCTCTCGTGTAGGCGTCCATCAGCGCGTCCTCCGAGCCGGCCGTGATGTCGCCGCGGACGGCGATCACTGCGAGCGCTTCGCCGGCGCGGCGAACCTCCATCGGCAGCGTGTCCTGCGTCATAGCTCCGCTCCCTCGTCGTCGAGGATGGTCATGAAGTCCGAGAGCCGCGTGATGCGGAAGATCTCCCGGTAGTGCTGGGCGAGCCCGCGCGCGCGAACCTCCTGGCCGCTCTTGCGGGCCTCGGCGAGGATCCCGACGATCAGCGCGATCCCGGTCGAGTTGATGTAGTCGACGGAGGCGAAGTCGAGGACGACGACCGACTCCGCCGCGACGTCGCCGTAGGCGAGTTGCAGGCTTCCCTCGGCCGCTGCGCTGACGTCGCCGGAGAGCCCCAGCACGGCGACGCCGTCCTCGTGGCGGGCCTCAGCCCCGAACTGGGTTGTCTCCATCTCCCCCTCCTTCCAGCTGCATGACGAGCTCGACCGTGTGCCGGCTCCCCTCGCTCGAGATGCGGAGGTCGTCGACCATGTTCCGAATCAGGTACAGGCCCCAGCCGCGCGGCTTCTGCAGGCCCGCGAGCTTCGCCTCGAGGTCCGGCTCCTCGGACTCGGGGATCTCGCGATCGCCGCCGTGGTCGGTGATGGCCACGACGAGCTCACCCGCGGAAGCCCGCACGGCGACCTCGACCGACAGCTCCGGGCGCGACTCGTTGCCGTGCTCGATGGCGTTCATCGCCGCCTCGGCGACGGCCGTCTTCAGCTGCTCGAGCCGGGCCGGCTCCAAGCCGAGCGGCGCGACCGCCTCGGCGACCCGCTCGCTCGCCTCCTTCTCGTTGCCCTGCTCGCTGGGGATGCAGAACGTGACGTCGATCCCGTCGCCGGCCACGAACCCGGCGGCCTCCCGCCTCGTGAGGGAGACGAGCGTGATGTCGTCCTCCTGCTCCCAGGCGGCGCCGGTGAAGCGGCCGAGCTCCGTGAGCACGCGGTCGATCACCTCGCCCCGGCCGCTGCGGGCGCCCACGACGTCCTGGAGCCGGGGGAAGCCGAACATGTCCGCCGTCGGCCCGTGCGCCTCGGCGACTCCGTCGGAGTGGAGGAGCATCGTCTCCCCCGGCTCGAGCTGTCCCTCGGTCTCCTCGTAGACGATCCCCGGCAGCAAGCCGAGGGGCATGCCGGTCGCACGGAGCTCGGCAGTGCCCTCGCCGGTACGGACATAGGGGAGGTTGTGGCCGGCGTTGGCGAAGCGGAAGCGCCCGCTCGCCGGCTCGAGCACGCCGTAGAGGCAGGTGACGAACATCTTCGCCGGCATGTCCGGGCACATGAGGTCGTTGACGCGCCCGAGCACGGCCCCGGGCGAGACGACGCGCTGCGCCGACGCGCGCAACACGCTCCTCGTGGCGGCCATGACCATCGCGGCGGGAACGCCCTTGTCGGTGACATCCCCGATCACGATCCCGATCCGTCCCTCGTCCAGCTCGATGAAGTCGTAGAAGTCGCCGCCGACCTCCCGCGCCGGCCGGTAATACGCCGACACGTGCCAGCCGGGAAGGTCGGGCAGCTTTTTCGGCAGGAAGTTCTGCTGGATCGTCGTGGCCACGCGGAGCTCCTGCTCGATCCGCTCGCGCGAGCGCGCCTCCGCCTCCTGCCGTCGTACGAGCTGCGCGACCTGCAGGGCGGGCGCAGCCTGGGCGGCGAGCGAGTCGAGCAGCTTGCGGTCGTCGCTCGAGTAGTCCTGGTCGGACAGTCGCGGCCCGAGGTTGAGCAGCCCGACGAGCTCGCCCTGGCTGACGAGCGGCACCGCCAGCTTCACGCCCGCCTCCCGCAAGGCGGCGAGCGCGGGCGAGTCGAGCTCGAGACCCTCGAGGTCGACCGCGCCGGAGGCGCTCTGGAAGTAGGCCACGATCGGGTCGTTCGGCGAGATCTCGATCGGGCGGACGTCCGGCTGCGGCTGCGGTGTGCCCGCCTCCACCGACTCGTCGGCGGCAGGTGCCGCGGGACGGTCGGTGCGGCGAATCACTCTCGCGATCGACTGTGGCCAGGCGCTCATCCGCTCCTTTCTACTCCACGACCGTCCCGAAATCGTTACGGCGCAACGCTATGCCTCGCCGACCGTTGCGTCTACGATCGCCGCGTGAGCGACTCGACGCTGCGGCTGTCGCTCCTGGGGCCGCCGGAGGTGCTCTGCGACGACGTCCCGATCGCGGTCGACACGCGCAAGGCGATCGCGCTTCTCGCCTACCTCGCCTTGAGCCGGGCCGCCACGGTCGCGACTCCCTGGCGGCGCTGCTCTGGCCCGACTACGCGCCGGACCGCGCCCGCGCGGCACTGCGCCGGACGCTGTCGACCCTCCGCTCCGCGCTCGGCGGACGGTGGCTCGCGGTCGCACGCGACGCCGTCTCGCTCGAACGGGACGGTCTGCTGACCTCGACGTGGACGAGTTCCGCAGGCTTGCAGCCGGCGACGATCTCGCGGAGCTCGAGCAGGCCGGAGCGATGCAACGGGGAACATTCCTCGCCGGTTTCGGGTTGCGGGACAGCGCTCCGTTCGACGACTGGCAGTCGCTCCAGGCCGGCACGCTCGGCCGCGAGCTCGGGGCGAGTGCTCGATCGCCTCGCCGCAGGGCTCGCGGCCCGCGGCGAGACGGCGCGAGCGATCGAGCACGCCCGCCGCCGGCTCGCGCTCGACCCGCTCAACGAGGCTGCCCATCGCCGCCTGATCGAGCTCTACGGAGCGAGCGGCGACCGCGCCGCCGCCCTCGCGCAGTACCGCGAATGCGTCCGCACGCTCCATCGGGAGCTCGGCGTCACGCCGATGGAGGAGACGACCGCCGTCTACCACGCCGTGCGCGAGGGAGTCACGAGGCCGGCCACGGACGCCGAGCCTGCGCCGACGGTCGCCGCCGCGCGGCGCCCGCTCCCGCTCGTCGGTCGCCGGCGGCAGTGGAGCGCGCTGCTCGAGCTGTACGCGGCGGTCGGCCCGGACGGCCGCCTGGTGGTGCTGGACGGAGAGACCGGGATCGGCAAGAGCCGCCTCGCCGCCGAGCTCGTCGACCGGGTGCGAGGGAACGGTGCGGCGGCGGCCGTCGTCCGCTGCGTCGAGGACGAGGTCGGGCTCGCCTACGGCAGCGCCATCGAGCTCGTGCGCAGTGCGCTCCGGGACGGCGACTCGGCCGCGGTGACGGCGGCCGCCGGCGCGGAGGCGTCTCGGCTCGTGCCCGAGCTCGGAACGCCGCCGACGCCGACGCTCGACGGGCCCGGCGCGCAGGCGCGCTTTCTGGACGGCGTCGCGCGGGCGCTCCTCGAGGCGGTGTCCGGTAGGCGTCCCGGTCTCCTGGTCGTCGACGACGCGCACTGGGCGGACGCCTCATCGCTCGACGTGCTCGCCTTCCTGGCGCGGCGACTGCGCGGGAGGCCGGTGCTGCTTCTGCTGACGTGGCGGCCGGAGGAGACGCCGGCCGCGCATCCCGCGCGGCGGATCCTCGCCCAGGCGGCGGGCGAGGGACTCGGACACGCGATCGAACTCGACCGCCTCGACCGCCACGACGTCGGCGGAACTGGCCGCCGCGGCAGGGGCGTCTCCGGAGCTCGCGGCGCGTCTGTACGAGGAGACCGGCGGAGTGCCGTTCTTCGTCGTCGAGTACCTCGACGCCGGCCCTGATCGGGACGACGCGCTGCCGCCGGGCGTGCGCGGCCTGATCGAGTCGCGGATCGCGGCCTCGAGCGAGGTCGCGGGCCAGGTGCTCGCGGCGACGGCCGTGCTCGGGCGCCCCGTCGACGCCGACCTCGTCCGCACCGTGAGCGGCCGCAGCGACGAGGAGACCGTGACCGCGCTCGAGGAGCTGACACGGCGAGGACTGCTCGCCGAGGCCGAAGGGGAGACGTATGCCTTCCGGCACGAGCAGGCGCGGCGGGTCGCCTACGAGCTGGCGAGTGCGGGCCGGCGCCGCCTCCTCCACGGTCGCGCGGCCGACGCAATCGCGGCGCGAGACCACAGCGGCGCCTCTGCCGGCGCAGTCGCGCAGCACCTCCGCCTCGCCGGTCGGGAGCGAGACGCCGCCGAATGGTTCCGGCTCGCCGGCCTGCACGCGCGAGACCTTTATGCGAACGCGGAGGCGCTCGCACACTTCCGCGACGCCCTGGCGCTCGGCCCTGACGAACCCGCGGCTCTGCACCGGGAGATCGGCGACCTGCTCACGCTCGCGGGCGATTACGCCGGCGCGCTCGAGAGCTACGAGACGGCGGCCGCCCTCGGGGCCGGCGACCGCCTGGCGGAGGTCGCGCACCGGACCGGGCTCGTCCACCTGCGCCGCGGCGACTGGGAGCTCGCAGAGAGCTCGTTCGCCGAGGCGCTCGCCGCGCTGCCCGCGGGAGCGCCCGCGCTCGAGGCTCGTATCCTCGCCGACCGCAGCCTCGCGGCTCACCGGCGCCACGACAGCGGGGCGCAGGCGCTCGCCGAGCAGGCGCTCGCGCTCGCGGACGCTGCCGGCGACAGGCGCGCGCTCGCCCAGGCCCACAACATCCTCGGCATCCTCGCCTCGGGCCGCGCCGAGCACACGGAGGCGCGGGCGCAGCTCGAGCGGAGCCTCGTCCTCTCGACCGAGGATCGAGACTCGTCGGCGCGCGCGGCGGCGCTCAACAACCTCGCGCTCGCTCTGCGCGCCGAGGGGGAGCTGGACCGAGCGCTCGAGCTGACCGAGGAGGCGTTGGCGCTCTGCGCCGCGGTCGGCGACCGCCACCGCGAGGCGGCGCTCATGAACAACAGCGCCGACCTCCTCAACGCCGCCGGCCGGCGCGAAGAGGCGATGACCCGGCTGAAGGAGGCAGTCGCGATCTTCGCCGAGATCGGCGAGGGGGCCGAGCCCGAGCCCGAGATCTGGAAGCTCGTCGAGTGGTGAGCGTGACGCCTAGGTCCGGACCCAGACCGAGATGTGCGCGGGCTCGACGGAGCTCGCCGCCGCCCCCGCCAGCTCGGCCAGGACCGTCTCGGAGTCGACGGCATCCCGCAGCCGGGCTCCGAACCGGGCGACGAGCGCGTCCCGGTCGTAGCGGGCGCGGTTGAAGCGCCGGTCGACCAGATGCTGCACGCGCCGCCGCAACGGGTTGAAGAGGGCGGCTGCAGCGAGCGTCGACGCCGCCACTCCGACGGGCGACGAGAACGGAAGAACCCGCGTGGTCAGCAGGACGATCCCCGCAAACGTCCCGACGAGCACGGCGGTGAGGACCGCGTAGGAGAGCGTGCGGCTCACCAGCCGGTCGATCTCGTACAGGCGGTAGCGGAGGATCGCGACACCGAACGCGACGGGAATGACCGCGATCCCGAGCGTCGCGAGGTCGGCGGCGATCCGAGCGCCCGACGAGGACCCGTCGCCGAACACCACGATCGCCACACACGACACCAGGAGGACGGTGCTGCCCGCGGCCAGCCACTTCAGCTGCTCGCGGCGGACGCCCGACGACGATCGCCACGCGCCGACCTGCCGCCCAGACGAAGGCGATCCACGCGAGCAGGAAGAGCGGCGCGAGCACCCAGCCGACGGCCGCCACGGTCCCTCCGTCGTCGTTGGGAAGGGAGCCGCGGACGTCGACGGCGACTCGGCCCGGAGACGCCGTCGACGGCCTGGCCCGCGACACTGCAGCGCCATGAAGACGGCAGCGGCGATCCCGTATGCCCACAGCACCCGCCGCCAGCGCGGCGAGAGCCGGCCATCCGGGAACAGGACGATCGCCGGCAGGGCGAAGAGGAGCGGGAAGAGTCGACCAGGATCCCTGCCAGAAGATCGCGGCAGCGCCGAGCGGCAGGCGGCCACCGTGTTGCCGGTAGTCGAGGACGAGGAAGAGCCGGACGAGGTAGTCGAACAGCGTCACGAGACGGCGAGCGCGAGGAAGATCCAGCCGATCGGGTTCCGCGGCTGCGTCCGAGCGATCACGTAGCCGACGGCGGCGTACGCGGCCAGCATGGCGAGGGCGAGTCCGTCGTTCGTCGCCCAGGGGTCGCGCGTCACCGCGCTGAGCGTGACGTCGGCAGCGAGCAGGGCCAGGACGACTGCGGCCGCCGTCACCCGCACGGGTTCGTGGCTCGGAAGCACGCGCGCAATCTACGCCGCGCCCCGCTACGGGATCGTTACGCGCCGTAACGATCCCGGGACGGCATCGGGATAGATTCCTGCGCATGTCACGGCGACTCGCGACGCCGCACATGGCTCTCGCCGTCGGCATCGGAGTCATCCTGCTCACGACGATGGCGGTCGCCTTCACCGTGGCCGACCACCGCCTGAGCGCCGGCGACGGGGGCTCGATCGTCCTCGTTCCCGGTTTCGGGATCGTCGGCCTCATCGTCGCGAGGCGGCAGCTGCGAAACCCAATGGGGTGGATCCTCCTCGGCTGTGCGCTCTGCCTCGCACTCGACGACGCGGCCTCTACGTACTCGGTGTTCGACTTTCGCCGGCATCACGGGAGCCTGCCCCTCGGCGACCTGGCGGTCCTGCTCCAGCCTGCCTGGGCGCCCGGCATCGCTCTCCTCGCCCTGTCGATCCTGCTCT
This sequence comes from uncultured Actinomycetes bacterium, assembly GCA_963702785.1. GTDB lineage: Bacteria > Actinomycetota > Thermoleophilia > Gaiellales > Gaiellaceae > Palsa-739. Next base: position 174,241 of record CAVPDV010000001.1, read on the forward strand.
TCCCGGACGGCGAGATCCCGCCCGGACGCTGGCGGCTGGGGCTCGGCGTCTTCGCCGTGGGGTGCGTGGTCTGGCTCGTCGCCGCCTACGGGATCGCGGTCGATGCCATCGTCTCGAACCGGGTGCACGTCGACACGACCGGAAACCTGCTGCTCGAGGATCATCCGACCGGGCGCTGGGCGTGGTGGGGCGTCTACCAGACGGTCTTCTTCGTCGTGATCCTCCTCATCGGGATTGCGTGGATCGCTGCACAGATTCCCGGCTACCGGCGGGCGACCGGCCTGCGCCGAGCGCAGCTCAAGTGGCTCATGCTCGGAGCGGCCACCGCGCTCGCGGGGGGCTTCGCGACGGTCACGCACTCGAACAGCTCGGGGACCTGATCGCGATCGGGTATGCCGGGACGGTCGCACTGCTCGGTCTTCCTATCGGCATCGGGATCGGCATTACCCGCTACCGGCTGTACGAGATCGACCGGCTGATCAGCCGAACCGTGTCGTATGCGCTCCTGACGGGGCTGCTCGTCGGCGTCTTCGCCGGGCTCGTCCTGCTCACGACGCGGGTGCTGCCGTTCTCGTCGCCAGTCGGCGTCGCCGCCTCCACTCTCGCTGCCGCCGGCCTCTTCAGCCCACTGCGCACCCGGCTGCAGCGCATCGTCGACCGCCGCTTCAACCGCGCCCGCTACGACGCCGAGACCACCGTCGCCGCCTTCGCAGCCCGCCTCCGCGACGCCGTCACTGTCGACACCGTCCTCGACGAGCTCGCCGCAGCCGCAGCTCGTTCCCTCGAACCCGCGCACGTGACCGTGTGGACACGCACGTGAGCCGGCGGCTAGCCCTCGTCTTGGGTGCGGCCGCGGCAGTGCTGATCGTGGCGAGCTTCCCACTCTCGGCAGTCGCACATCAGCTCACCTTCGGCGGGGTCGGACAGCCGCTGCTGATGATCCCGTTCGCGGCCGTCGGTGCGCTCGTCGCGAGCCGGCAGCCGCGGAACCCGATCGGCTGGCTTCTACTCGTGATCGCCGTCACTGCCACGGGCGGCGCGGACGCCGGCTTCTACGCCGTCCGCGCCTACCACATCGATCGCCACGGCCTTCCTCTTTCGCGGCTCGCGGTCTTCCTGACCCAGGGGTGGGCGTCGATGCTCGTGCTCCTGCCTCTGCCGATCCTCTTCTTCCCCGACGGCAAGATCTCGCGACGGTGGCGGTGGACGCTGTGGGCGTACATCGCGCTGATGGCCGTGCTGGTCGGGCACCTCGTGATCACGGATTTCGGCGCCTTCACCGAGCACCCGGTCAGGATCGACTCCTCCGGCGAGCTCAAGCAGCTCGGCGGTAACGGCAACAACGCCGGGTTCGCCGTCGTCGTGCTCCTCTTCTTCGCGATCTCGCTCTCGTGGGTCGTCCGCCAGGTCGTCCTCTACCGCCGCTCGCGCGGCGACCGGCGCCAGCAGCTGAAGTGGCTGCTGGCCGGCGGCTCGTTCGCCGTGTTCGGCTTCTTCATCGCGATCTCGGTCGGCTCGGGCAATAGCGGAGTTCTCTCGGCGATCGGGAAGGTGGGCTTCCTCGGGCTGATCGCGCTGCCCATCTCGATCGGAATCGGGATCCTCCGCTACCGGCTGTACGAGATCGACCGCTTGATCTCACGGACGCTCTCCTACGCGCTGCTGACCGGATTGCTCGTCGGCGTCTTCGCCGGGCTCGTCCTGCTCACGACGCGCGTGCTGCCTTTCTCGAGCCCAGTCGGGGTCGCCGCCTCGACGCTCGCCGCGGCCGGCCTCTTCAGCCCGCTGCGAACCCGGCTGCAGCGCCTCGTCGACCGCCGCTTCAACCGCGCCCGCTACGACGCCGAGGCCACCGTCGCAACCTTCGCCGTCCGCCTCCGCGACGCCGTCGACGTCGACACCGTCCTCGACGAGCTCGCCGCCGCCGCCGGCCGCTCTCTGGAGCCGGCCCACGTCACCGTCTGGGTGCGGACGTGAGCGCCCCCGCGCTGCTCGCGCGCCGGCTCGCCTCGCCGCGAACTGCCTTGGTGCTCGGCGTTGCGACCGTGTTGTTGGTCGCGGCCGCGGTGCCGTTGGCCATCGTCAGTCATGGTCTCTCGCAAGGGATCATCGCCGTTCCGTCCGGGGTCGTCGGTTACGTCGTCGCGCGGCGCCAGCCCCGCAATCCGATCGGCTGGATCCTGCTCGCGTCGACACTCGCGTTCCTCCTCTCGGCCGACGCTGGGAGCTACGCGGTCCTCTACTACCACGGGGCTATCGCGGATTGCCGCTCCCCCGGGCCGGGGCCTTTCTCGCGGCGTGGTGGATCTGGCTGCTCCTCCTGTTGCCGCTGCCGGTCGGGCTCTTCCCAGACGGGCGCCTGTCAGGAGGCTGGCGCCGCGTGGTCTGGGCGTACCTCGCGGTCGTCGCGGTCTTCGTCGCGGGCTCGACGTGGCAGGACGGGATCGGAATCGTCGCCCGGCACATCCGGGTCGACTCCAACGGCGAGCTGCTGTCCGCCGACGCCGGCTGGGGCGGCTCTGCCGTCAAGGCCGTGATGGCCCTCGTGTTCGTCGCATTCTGCGTGGCCTGTGTCGGCCGCCAGATTCGCGCCTACCGGCGCTCGGCCGGTGAGCATCGGCAGCAGCTCAAGTGGCTGCTGAGCGGCGGCGCGTTCTCCATCGGCGGTCTCATTCTCGCGATCACCATCAACAACAGCGGCAACCCCGTGCTGCGTGCCCTCGGCTTTGTCGGCTTCGTCGGCGTCGCCGCGCTCCCGCTCGGGCTCGGGATCGGGATCCTCCGGTACCGGCTGTACGAGATCGACCGGCTGATCTCGCGGACGCTCTCGTACGCGCTGCTCACCGGACTGCTCGTCGGCGTCTTCGCCGGGCTCGTCCTGCTCACGACGCGCGTGCTGCCCTTCTCCAGTCCGGTCGGCGTCGCCGCGTCCACGCTCGCCGCCGCAGGCCTCTTCTCAGCCCCTGCGCTCGCGCCTGCAACGCCTCGTCGACCGCCGCTTCAACCGCGCCCGCTACGACGCCGAGGCCACGGTCGCCGCCTTCGCCGCCCGCCTCCGCGACGCCGTCGACGTGGACACCGTCCTCGACGAGCTCGCCGCCGCGGCCGGCCGCAGCCTCGAGCCCGCCCACGTCACCGTGTGGGTGCGCGGGGCGGCGCCGTAACGATTCCGGGACGCGGGGGTAGTAGCCTCCCGCGCAGTCGGAGCAACCGAGGGCAAAGGAGTCAGACGATGCGGCAGTGCGGCGCGGAGCGTGGTTCGGCGCTTGAAGTACGTGACCACGCTCTTCTTCCTGGGCGTGATCGTCCAGTTCTTCCTGATCGGTTACGGACACTGTTCGACATGAAGCACGGCGCAGACGGTCGGCACCTCGAAGAGCCTCGACGCACACCGTGGCCTGGGGTTCATCCTGACGGACTGTCGGCAGCGGTTCTGATGCTGATTCTCGTGCTGCTCGCCTGGCCGAAGTCGCGTAAGCTCTCGGGGCCTCGATCGTGCTCGCAGTGCTCGCGTTTGTGCAGGGCATTCTCGCGGCGGGTCGGCTACAACCACTGGGTGGGTCGGCATGTTCCACCCGGTGAACGCGTTGATCCTGCTCGGCCTCTCCGGCCGGCTCTCGCCCACCTCGCGTGGAGGCGACCCGAAGCGCGAGAAGAGCGTGTACGGCGCCGGCCCAGGCTGCGGAGGCTGAGAGGCGCGGGCGGCCGCTCAGAGTTCTGGGGCGACCCGCCGCCCCAACTCACGCCTACATCGCCCAGGGGGAACCGGCGTCGCCACGACGCCCTCCTGCAGGGTGGAGTCGGCCCGAGGCGCTCGACGATCTCGAGGCGCGCCGTCTCGTGGGTCCTATCCCGCCGGCCTTGCTCGCAGGTTCTGAGCGGCGGATAGTTGTCCTGTGACCGCGCAGCCGACGGGGACGGTGACCCTGCTCTTCAGCGACGTCGAGGGTTCGACGCGGCTGCTCGAAGCCCTCGGAGCCGAGCGCTTCGCAGAGGTATTGGAACTGCACCGTCGCCTCTTGCGGGGAGCGTTCGAAGCGCACGGCGGCTACGAGGTGGACGAAGAAGGCGACGCGTTCCTGGTCGCCTTCGTAGCCGCCGCCGACGCGATCGGCGCCGCAGCCGAGGCTCAGCAGGCGCTCCAGGCTGCTGCCTGGCCCGAAGGCCTCGAGTTGCGGGTGCGGATGGGCGTGCACAGCGGGGAGCCGCTGCCGGTGCCACCGAAGTACGTCGGGATGGACGTGCACCGCGCGGCCCGGATCATGGCAGCGGCGCATGGCAGCCAGGTGCTGGTCTCGCAGACGACGGCGGAGTTGCTCGGTGACAGGCACCAACTGCTCGACTTGGGCGAGCACCGTCTGAAGGACCTGTCGCTGCCGCAACGGCTGTTCCAGCTGCTGGTGGAGGGTGTCCCGGTCGAGTTTCCGCCGGTGCGGACGCTCGAGAACCGGCCGACGAATCTGCCCGTGCAGCGGACGGCGCTGCTCGGCCGCGAGCGGGAGCTGACCGAGCTGCGAGAACTCCTGCTGGCACCCGACGTATCGATCGTGTCGCTGACCGGCCCCGGCGGGACGGGGAAGACGCGGCTCGCGCTGCAGGCCGCGGCCGAGCTGGTCGAGGAGTTCCCCAACGGCGTCTGGTTCGTGTCCCTGTCGCCGCTGCGCGATCCGGAGCTGGTCGTGCCGACGATTGCACAGACGCTCGGTCTGCGCGAGGACCCGGCGCGCCCGGCTGGCGAGGTGCTCCGTGCCTACCTGAACGAGCGGCGCTTGCTGCTCGTGCTGGACAACGTCGAGCAGGTCGCCGATGCGGCGGCCGAGGTCGTGGCCGCCTGTGGACAGGCTGCCGGGGTGAAGCTGCTGACCACGAGCCGAATGCCGTTGCGGCTGTCAGGCGAGCGCGTGTTCCCGGTCTGGCCGCTCACGCTCCCGTCGCCAGGTGACGTGGATGTGGCCGCGCTCTTCCAGGCGGCGGCGGTGGCGCTTTTCGTGGAGCGGGCTCGGGCCGCTCGGCCCGACTTCGCCCTCACCGAGGCGAACGCGACGGCTGTGGTCGAGCTGTGCGCACGCCTGGACGGTCTGCCGCTGGCGCTCGAGCTGGCTGCCGCGAGAACGAGGGTGCTGCCGCCGCAAGCGATCCTGGCGCGCCTGACCGACCGGTTCGGGCTCCTGACCGGCGGCGCGCGCGACCTGGAGGATCGGCAGCAGACGCTGCGGGCCACGCTCGACTGGAGCCACGACCTGCTGAGCGTGGAGGAGCGGCGGCTGTTCGCCCGCTTGAGTGTGTTCGCCGGAGGCTTCCGGATCGAGGCCGCAGAGGCCGTCTGCGCGGCCCCGGGCGACATGACGACGGTAGAAGGAATCATCTCGCTGGTCGAGCAGAGCCTGCTGCGCCAGCGTGAAGACTTCGACGGCGAGCCGCGCTTCTGGATGCTCGAGACGATCCAGGCGTACGCGGCCGACCGCCTTGCCCAGGCAGCCGAGAGCGGAGAGGTGGCTGCGGCCCACTTCGACTACTTCGCGGGCTTCGCGCGTGATGCCGAGCCACATTGGCGAGATCCCGACGATGGCAGATGGTCCGCCCGGTTCGACGGCGAGATCAACAACATCCGCGCCGCGCTCGCCTACGCGGCCGCGAACGACAAGACCGCCGCGGCGCTCGAAATGACAGTCAACTTCGGATGGCTCTGGCAGACCGGCTACTCCCGTGAGGCCGAGCAACTTCTGCACGAACTCGGGACCAGAGCGACCTCCGCGACCCCGGCCGTCCACGCCTATGCCCGCGCGGGGCAGCTGATCCTGGAGAGCGACCGTGGCCAGCTGCTCGACGAAGCCGAGGCGCTCGATGCAGTCGAGGCCTGCATCGCGGCCGGCCGGCGCGATATCGGCGAGTTCCTGCGGCTGCGGCTGGCGAGCCAGCACCTGATGCGCGGAGAGACCGCGAAAGCCGAGGGCCTGCTGGAGCTCGCCGAGGCGATGGTGGCCCAGACTGACGATCCGGGCCTTGCAGCCGCGGCGGTCGGTATGCGGACGTCGATCTACCGCGAGCAGGGCCGCACGGACGACGCCCGCCAACTGCTGCAACGCACCATGGAGCTGCCGTACTTCCGGACCAACACGAACCATCTGATCACTTACCTGCTGAGCCTTAGCGACCTCGAGCTGGCCGAAGGCAACGCCGAGCTGGCCGCCGAGGCCGCCGAGCGGGCGCTACGCCTCGCGCGCGAGGCAAACGATCGCTACTCGCTTCCTTGGGTCCTCTTCCGCATCGGTCAGGCGGCGCTCCTGCTCGGCGACCTCGACCGTGCCGCAGACCACCTCCAACAAGCAGAGCAAGCGGAACGAGAAGTCCGGCCACGCACGGAGACCAGCTCCTTCTTCGAGGAGATCCGCCTCTTACACGCGGCGCTTGCCGCCGCGCGAGGCGACACGGAACGCGCCCGAACCGAACGCGAAACCGCGCTGCGATTCTTCGCCGATCACAACCTGACCGTCCCGGCCGCCGAGCGAGTGCTTTTCGACCGCTACCTCACCGACTGAGACGACCCTTGGCCTGGCTGTACGCGGCGGTCTCGTTCAGGATCTCGGCCGCGCCTGGGCGCGGGCTCTACATGCCCATCGCGTGGTAGCCGCTGTCGACGTACAGCGTCGTCCCCGTCACGTTGCGGGCGCCGTCGCCGAGCAGGTAGGCGGCCGCCGCGCCGACGTCGTCCGCCGCGATGTGGCGGTGGAGCGGCGAGCGCTCCTCGACGATGTCCTCCATGGTCGTGAAGCCGGCGATCGAGCGGGCGGCGAGCGTCCGCACCGGGCCGGCCGAGACCGCATTGACGCGGATGTTCTTCGCGCCGAGATCCCAGGCGAGGTACTTCACGCAGGAGTCGAGCGTCGCCTTCGCGACGCCCATGACGTTGTAGTGCGGCACCGCGCGCTCGCCGCCCAGGTACGTCATCGTCAGGATCGACCCGCCGCCGGCCTTCTCCATTAGCGGCTCCGCGGCGCGGGCGCAGGCGACGAGCGAATAGGCGCTGACGTCGAGAGCGAGCCAGAAGCGGTCGCGCGGCGTGTCGGTGAAGCGGCCCTCGAGATCCTCCGCCGCCGCGAAGGCGACGGAGTGGACGAGCAGGTCGAGCTCGCCGCCGAACGCCTCCCCCACCTCGCCGAACACGCGCGCGACGTCCTCGTCCGAGCGGACGTCGCACTCGGTCACGAGCGGCGAGTCGATCGAGCCGGCAAGGTCGCGGACGCTCTTCTCGATCCGCTCGCCCTGGTACGTGAAGGCGAGGCGGGCGCCGCCGGCGGCGAGCTGCTGCGCGATCGCCCACGCGATCGAGCGGCGATTCGCAACGCCGAGGACGAGCCCCCGCTTCCCCTCGAAGGCTCCGGGCATGCGGCGATCCTAGCCCGACGGCACGTGACGAACCGCGGATAGCCTGTCCCTCGTGCGCCGCGCCCTCCTCCTGCTCGGGCTGAGCGCGGCCCTCGTCGCGCCCGCGTTCGCGCAGGCAAAGGTCTTCCCGCTGAAGACTCTGGTCCCGGTCCGGCTCCACGGCCCGCGCGTCCGCGCCGGGACGATCCACCTCCAGCCGGCCCACCCGCGCGTGCGCGTGATCGCCGCCCTCTCGCTGCCGCCGCTCGCGCGACGCTACGGCCGCGGCCTCTACGCGGCGGGCGGCGCGGCGGAAGCTCGCCGTCCACAGCTCCGCCGCGCAGCGCCTACGTCGCCCGGCTGGCCGTGGCGCAGGCGAAGGCGGTGCGCGAGCTGCGGGCGCGGATCCCGCAGGCGCGCGTGCAGGAGCGCTTCCGGATCCTGCTCGACGCCGTCACGGTGAGCCTCCCCGACCGCAGCCTGCCGAAGCTCCTGCGGCTGCACGCGTTCTCGCACGTCTACCCCGTCCTCGCGCTACACGATGGCCGACGACACGTCGACCTCGGTGATCGGCGCGCCGCAGGTCGAGCAGAGCGTCGGCGCCGACGGGCACGGCATGAAGATCGCGATCGTCGACGACGGCATCGACCAGACCAACCCGTTCTTCGACCCCGCCGGCTACTCGTACCCCGCCGGCTTTCCGCGCGGCAACACCAAGTACACGACGCCGAAGGTGATCGTCGCGCGCTCCTTCCCCGGGCCGGGTTCCGGGAAGGCCGGGAAGCTGCCGCTCGACCCGGCGACGTCGTTCCACGGCACGCACGTCGCGGGCATTGCCGCCGGCGAGGAAGGGACGACGGCGCCGGCCGGGCTCGACCATCCGCGCGTGACCGGGCTGCGCGGCGTCGCGCCGCGCGCGTGGCTCGGCAACTACCGCGTCTTCACGGTCCCCAGCCCGTACGGCGACGAGGCCGACACGCCGGAGATCATCGCCGCCTTCGAGTCGGCGGTGCGGGACGGGATGGACGTGATCAACTTCTCCGGCGGCGGGCCGCAGACCGATCCGGCGAACGACGCGCTCGATCACGGCCGTCCAGAGCGTCGTCGACGCCGGCGTCGTGCCCGTGATCGCCGCCGGCAACGACCGCGACCAATACGGCGACGGCTCGGTCGGCTCGCCCGCGACCGCGTCCGCGGGAATCGCCGTCGCCGCCACCTCGAACACGCACGTGTTCGCACCGGCGCTGAACGTCACCATGCGCCGGCGCGCCCGCCGACCTGCACGGGATCCCCTTCCAGGCCGCCTACGGCTCGACCACCCCTTCGAAGTGGAGCTCCACTCCGCACCCGCTCGTCGACGTCGGGACGATCACCGGCACCGACGGGAAGCCCGTCGACCGGCACCTCTGTGGCCCGCCCGACGACCTCGCCTCCGCGCAGGGAACGCTGCCGGCGGGCTCCCTCGCCGGCTCGATCGCGCTCGTCACCCGCGGCATCTGCCCCTTCGAGACGAAGGCCGCGCAGGCGAAGGCCGCCGGCGCGATCGGAGTCGTCGTCGCCGACAACCACCAGGGGGAGGCGAACCTGATCCCGCTCCCGCTCCAGCTTCCGGCCGGGATGATCTCCAACCTCGACGGCGCCGACCTGCGCGCCTTCATGGCCGGCAGCGGCGGACGGACGACAGTCACGATCGGTCGTACGGTGCAGGAGCTCGAGACCGGCCGCAGCGGCGTCATCACGAGCTTCTCGTCCTCCGGGCCGACCGCGTTCGGCCACGACCTCAAGCCCGACATCTCCGCGCCCGGCGGCCAGATCCTCTCCTCGACGCTGGCGAACATCGACCCGTCGAGGTTCGCCGTCTTCGACGGCACGTCGATGGCGACGCCGCACGTCTCGGGGGCGGCGGCGCTGCTCCTCGAGCTCCATCCCGCTTGGACGCCGGAGGAGGTCAAGTCCGCGCTCGTCTCCACGGCCGCCTCCGCCTGGGCCGACACGGCGCGCACGCAGGAGGCGCCCGTGACCGAGGAGGGCGGCGGCCTCGTCTGGCTCCCGCGCGCGATCGACCCGCTCCTCTTCACCGCGCCCGCCTCGCTCTCGTTCGAGGACGTCGACGCCCTGCACGGGGCGACGGAGAAGGAGCTGCTCCTCGACGTCTCGGACGCAGGCGGCGGGTCGGGCCTCTGGTCCGTGGGCGTCGACGCGCAGTCGGCAACCGCCGGCGCGACGCTCGACGTCCCGGGAACGATCGACGTCCCGCCGGGCGGCACGATCTACGTGCCGGTCGCCGCTCGTACGACGGCCGGCGCCGTGCAGGGTGAGGACTACGGCTTCGTCGTCCTCAAGCAGGGATCCGAGACGCGGCGGATCCCGTACCTCTTCTACGTCGACCGGCCGGGCCTAGCGGGCGACGTCGTCAAGCCGCTCGAGCCTCTCGTCAGCGGCACCACGGGCAAGGGGACGAGCCGCGTGAGCGAGTACCGCTTCCCCGCCGCGCCGTTCGGCAACGATCCCGACGCTGCGCCGATGGACGAGACGGGAGCGGAGCAGGTCTACTCGCTCGACCTGAAGCAGCCGGTCGCGAACGCCGGCGTCTCGGTGCTGCTCCAGGACGGCTCCGTCGACCCGTTCTTCCTCGGCGCGCTCGACGAGAGCTCCGTCCAGGCGTATGCGGGCACGCCGGTCGACGTGAACAGCCTCACGTACGACTACGGACTGCCGATCTCGGCTGCGGGCACGGCCTTCCCGCGGGTGCAGCGCTTCTACGTCGCGGTCGATTCCGGCCTCGACTCCTACACCGGCCAGAGCTACGCGGGGAGCTACATCCTGCGCTCCTGGACGAACGACGTGACGCCGCCGTCACTGCGCGTGCTGACGGGGCGGGTCACGGCCGGCCGCCCGACGATCGCGGTACAGACGCTCGACGCGCAGTCGGGGGTCGACCCCTACTCGCTCGTGCTCGGCTACCGGGGCGTGCTCGTCGCGCCCCTGGCCTATGACCCGCTGAGCGGGCTCACGATCTTCGTGCTGCCGAGGGCGGCTCCCGCCCTGCGCGCCGGGCGGCTCCGGATGCTGTTCGTCTCGTCCGACTTCCAGGAGGCGAAGAACATCGAGACGACCGGCAACAACATCCTCCCGAACACGCGAATCCGCGCCTCGAAGCTGCGCGTCGTCCGTGGCCCGACGCTGAGCTGGCTGTCGCCGGCGAGCGGCATCTGCATCGCCCCGCGCGAAGAGGTGCTCGTGAGCGCGAACGCGGCGGGCGGAGTCAAGCGCGTGCGCTTCCTGCTCGACGGACGTGAGGTCGCGAAGGCCAGGCCCGCCCCGGCCGGGCTCTGGAGTGGGATGCTCCGCAAGGTGAGCAGGGGCAGGCACATGCTCGAGGCGGACGGGGTGACGCGCGGCGGGCGCGGCTTCTCGGGCCGGCTCGTCGTCCATCGCTGTCCGTGAGCGACCGCCGCGTCGCCGTCGTCACGGGCGCCTCCGCGGGGATCGGAGCCGAGCTCGCCCGCCTTCTCGCGGCGCGGGGCGACCTCTGCATCCTGCTCGCGCGCCGCGCGGACCGGCTGCAGGCGCTCGCGGAAGAGCTCGGAGGCGAGGCGGAGCCCTGCGACGTCTCCGACCGGGAGGCGGTCGACGACGTCGCCGCACGCATCCTCGAGCGCCACCCGCGCGTCCACCTGCTCGTCAACAACGCAGGCGTCCCCGGGCGCACGCGCTTCGTGGACGGCGACCCCGAGCAGATCGAGCGCGTGCTCCGGATCAACTACCTCGGCAGCGTCTGGTGCCTGCAGGCGTTCCTGCCGGGTCTCCGCGCCGCCGCGCCGTCGGACGTCGTCAACGTCGTCTCGGTCTCGGGCGTCGTGTCCTTCCCTCCGAGCGGCCCCTACTCCGCCTCGAAGCACGCGCAGCTCGCCTTCTCCCGGGCGATCGCGGCCGAGCTGCGTCCCGAGGGAATCCGCGTCCACACCGTGAAGCCCGGGTTCGCCGAGACCGAGGGCTTCCCCCAGGGCGGGTTGCCGGCGCCGGCACGGCGGATCGTGATCGGACCGGAGGACGTCGCGGCCCACATCCTCCGGTCGCTCGAGCACGGCCGCGGTGAGACGACGGTGCCCTGGTTCTACGCGCCGGTGGGCGCGCTGCAGGACGCGCTGCCGAACGTGTTCACGAAGGTACTTTCGCGCCGGCCGCGTCGTCCATAGAATCGCACTGGATGACCGAACAGCCCGCTGTCGAAGACGTCATGGCCGTCGCCGCGTTCCGCGCGGCGCTGCGGCAGTTCCTGCGCCGGAGCGAGCGCGTGGCGCGCAGCTCGGGCCTGACGCCGCAGCGCTACGGCCTGCTCCTGATGATCAAGGGCGCGCCCGGCGGCGACGAGAAGTCGACGGTGACGGAGCTGTCGGACCGCCTGCAGCTCGCACAGAGCACCGTGACCGAGCTCGTGCGGCGGGCGGAGGGCGCGGGGCTGATCCAGCGCGAGCAGTCGCAGCGGGACGCGCGCGTCGCCTACCTGCGGCTGACGCCGGAGGGCGAGCGAAGGCTGATGCTCTCCTTCACCGAGCTGGAGACCGAGCGCGAGCAGCTGCGGAACGCCATCGCGAGCCTCAACGGCGGCCTCACCGGGGCCTAGCCAGCTAGCTCCGCTCGAGCAGATACCAGCCGACGGTCGCGGCGAGGACTCGTGGCTCGGCGGCGGCAAGGGCCGTGGCGCCCGCCCGCGCCTTCCCTTCGCAACCGGCGAGGTCGAGGTAGGCGTCGAGCTCGCGTATCTCGTCCGCATGGCGGTCGCGCAGGAGCGCGAGCCCGTTCGCGGCGAAGAGGTCGCGCAGCTCCGCATCCGTGAGCAGCCGCGCGTGCGAGCTGTCGCGGGCTCGCTCGAAAGCGTGGAGCGCGGCAGCCTCGGCGGGATCGTCCGGCGCGAGCTGGTCGATCACGAGCACTCGCCCACCTCGTCTCGTCACGCGCGCCAGCTCGGCGAGGAGGCGCTCCGCCCGTGGCACGTGGTGGAGCGTGCGCTGCGTCGCGGCGAGATCGAACGAGGAGTCCGGGAACGGGAGCGCGGTTCCGTCTCCCTCGACGAACGAGACGTTGGGCAGCGCGCGCTCGCAGGCGAGCGCGAGCAGCTCGGGCACCGGGTCGACGCCGACCACCTCGCGCACGAGCGGCGCCAGCGCCAGCGCGAGCGCACCGGCTCCGGTGCCGACGTCGAGCGCGCGCTCGTCGCCGCACGGCCGGACGAACTCCTGCACGGCCTCCGCGAGCCGCGCCGCCCGCGCGTCCTGCCGCGCCGCCAGCCGCGCGGCCGTCCGGGCGAAACGGTCAGCTGACGACGACACGGCGTGCGCGGCCGGGCCGGCTGTCGATGCCGCAGGCGATCTCGTAGCCGATCGTGCCGGCAGCCTCCGCGTGGCGCTCGATCAACAGGCCGTCGCCGACGATCGTGACGGGCGTCCCCACCGGCAGCTCGCGGTCGAGCTCGACCGCGAACGCGTCCATCGAGACGGTGCCGACGGCGCGGCGCGGCTCGCCGCCCACGAGCACCTCCGTCCCCGTCAGGTCGCGCCGGAAGCCGTCCGCGTAGCCGACCGGCACGATGCCGACCCACGTCGGCCGCGCGGCGACGAAGCGGCGGCCGTAGCCCGTGCTCTCGCCGGGCTGCAGGAGCCGCACCTGGGCCAGATGGCTCCGCCACGAGAGCGCCGGCCGGAGCCCGTCCTCCGCCGGATCGGTGTCGAAGGGCGAGATCCCGTAGAGCGCGATCCCGCAGCGGGCAGCGTCGAAGCGCGCGCTCGGCAAGCGGAGAGCGGCCGCGCTGTTGGCGAGGTGGCGGGTGAGGTGCGCGAACGGCTCGGTCGCCTCGCGGAACCGCCCGGCCTGGCGCTCCGCGAAGGCGGGATCGCTGTCGGCCGTGGCGAGATGGCTCATCAGCCCGACGACGTTCGCGGGCGGCCGCGGCAGCTCGGCGAGACCCCAGCGGCCCATGCCGGTGTCGAGCTTCAGGTGGACGGGAACCCCGTCCGGGACCTCGCCGCCGCCTACGACGGTCAGCTCGAGCCGCGCCTCGCGCGCTTCGGCGACCTCGTCCGTCGGGCCCATCACCACGACGCGCGCCTCTGCGAAGTCGCGGCGCAGCTCGATCCCCTCGGGAACGGTGGCGACGCAGAGAGCCGAGGCCCCGGCTTCGAGCGCGGCACGCGCGACATCGCTCGCGCCGTGGCCGTATCCGTCCGCCTTGACGACCGCCCACAGCTCCGTACCCTCGAGTGCTTCGAGCAGACGGCGCGCGTTGTGGCGGATCGCGCCGAGGTCGACCGTGATCTCGCTCCGGTGCACGCGCCTAGTCTCGCGCGAGCGCAAGCGGGAGCGCCTCGACGACGTCGCTCGCGACGAGGCCGTAGCGCTGCGACGCCTCGCGCGAGGCGAGCTGCTGCGCCGCGCACGCGGCCGCGGCCGCGCGCTGCGGTTCCATGCCCTTCGCAAGGAAGGCTGCCGTGACTCCCGTGAGGACGTCGCCGGTGCCGGCAGTGGCGAGCGACGGCAAGCCGAGGGAGGAGACGAGCACGCCGCCCGCGGCCGCGGCGACGAGCGAGTCCTCGCCCTTGAGGACGACGACGCAACGGAACCTCTCCGCCGCCTCCTGCACCGCGGACAGCCGGTGCGCCGCGACCTCGCTCGACTCGCGGTCGAGCAGCCGCGCGAGCTCGCCCTCGTGCGGGGTCAGCACGCGCGGCGCGGGCCAGTCGCCCGGCTCCAGCTCGAAGAGGGCGTCCGCATCGACGACGGCCGGCACGGCGACCTCGGCGAGCAGCCTGCGCACGAGTGCCTTCGCCTCCTTGTCGCGTCCGAGTCCCGGCCCGACTGCGAGGGCGCCCGCACGCGCGGCCGCCTCGTCGACCTGCTGCAGCGGGCGCTTGACCGCCTCGAGCACGAGCGTCTCGAGCACCGGCAGCGATTCCTCCGGCGCGCAGATCGTCACGTAGCCGGCATCGGCGCGCAGCGCCGCGCGCGCGGCCAGCGCAGCTGCGCCGGTCATCCCGCGGGAGCCGCCGACGACGAGGACGTGGCCCGCCGTGTACTTGTTGTCGCGCGCAGCCCGGCGCGGCACCTCGGCGAGGATCGCCGGCGTGACGAGCCGGTGCTCGGTCTCCGCGGGCTCGAGTCCGATCTCTGCGACGTGGACCTCGCCGGCGTGGAAGCGGCCCGGCGCGACCTCGAGCCCGACCTTGCGCCCGTGCATCGTCACCGTGAGGTCCGCGTGCACGGCCGCGCCGGCGACCTCGCCCGTCGAGGCGTTCACGCCGGACGGGACGTCGACCGCGAGCACGGGAACGCCGGCTGCATTGATCTGCTCGATCAGGGCGGCGGCCTCCGCGCGCGGCGTTCCTTTCATCCCTGTGCCGAGCAGCGCGTCGACGATGACGTCGGGCCGCTCGGCGACGAGCTCGCGTCCCTGCGCCTCGAGGACGTTCGCGGCGATTCGTCCGTCGCCGCCGTTCGCGCCGTCCCCGGCGTGGAGCGCGATCCGGCGCGCGTCCGGCCAGCGGCGCATGAGCTCCTCCGCCGTCGCCTCGCCGGCGCGTTGCATCAGCGCGGCCACCTCGTGCCCCGCCTCCGCGGCGCGCATCTCGTCCGCCGTGTAGAGGGGCTCAGCTCCCCACTGGCAACCGCCACGGCCTGCGCGAGCTCGCGCGAGTGCGTCATCGAGAGGTCGACGGAGGCCGCGCCGACGGCCGCCGCGCGCGCGGCTAGGCGGCCGGACAGCCGCACGTCCGGCTTCGGCCGGCCCGCGATCTCGATCTCCTGCCAGGCGAAGGCGCGCGCGACGCCGAAGCCGAGCGCCTTCCCGACCGCCTCCTTGCCGGCGAAGCGCCCGGCGTAGCTCTCCGCCGGATTCGGCCGCGAGTCGCAGTACGCCCGCTCGGCGGCGGTGAAGCAGCGCTCGCGAAAGCGCTCGTAGCGAGCGAGCGCACGCCGGATCCGCTCGATCTCGATCAGGTCGGTGCCGACGCGGACGGGCATCAGTGCCCCTTCAGTGAATGTTGCCGCGTTGCTGGCGAGCGAAAAGCAAGCGAGGGAAGGACGCAGGGAGCCTCGATAGCCGAAGCTATCGGGGCGACCGAGGACGCTGCTTCGCGCCGCTTTGCAGCCGCCAGGAACGTGGATGACATTTGCTGGAGGGGCACTAAAGATGCTCCTCCAGCCATTCGGGGAGCTGGGCGATCGAGGAGACGATCCCGTCCGGCTGCACCCGCGAGACCTCGACCGCGTCCGGGCGGAACTTGCCGGTGCGGACGAGGACGGCGCGCATCCCGACGCCGCGCGCGCCGATGACGTCGGTCTCGAGGTCGTCCCCCACCATCCAGGTCATCGACGGCTCCGCGTCGAGCGCCTGGCAGGCAGCGTCGAAGTAGGCGGGGCTCGGCTTGCCGAGAACGGTCGCCTCCGTCTGCGCCGCGTACTCGAGCCCGGCGACGTAGCAGCCGCAGTCGAGCAACGGCCCGCGCTGCGTCTGCCACCAGCGGTTGCGATGCATGCAGTAGAGCTCGGCACCGAGCTCGAGCTCCGCGAACGCGCGCGCGAGGTTCATGTACGAGAAGACGAGGTTCGTCTCGGGGGACTCGTCCGCCCCGCCGATCAGGACGGCGTCCGCGTCGTCGCCGACGAGCTCGATCCCCTCGAGGTCGCCGACGAGCGCGTGCATCACGAGGGCGACGACGCGGCGTCCGGCGAGCGCCGCGACTGCGGCATCCGCCGTCGTCTGCACCTCCTCCGGCTCGAGCTCGATTCCCATCGCCTTCAGGTCGGAGGCGAGCTGCGCCTTCGAGCGCGTGGTCGTGTTCGTCACGAAGCGCAGCCGGTGGCCCGCGCTCCGCAGCCGGCGGATTGCGTCGGCGGCGCCGGGGATCGGCTCGCCGGAGACGTGCAGGACACCGTCCACGTCGAGCAGAATCGCCGCCATCGGCGTAGGCTAGACGGAGCCGACCAGTAGCGTAGGTGCCGGCTGTGCCGGCGCCGGAGCGGGAAACACCGACAGACTCTATTCGCGTCACGCGCTCGGTCGTGCTGCCGCTCTCGGAGGTCGAGCTGCAGGTGTCCCGCTCGAGCGGGCCCGGCGGCCAGCACGCGCAGAAGTCCGAGACGCGGGTCGTCGCCGTCTTCGACGTCGAGGCGTCACGCGCGCTCAGCGAGGCCCAGAAGCGGCGCGTCGTCGCGCGCGCCGGGACGGTGCTACGCGCTGTCGCGCAGGACGAGCGGAGCCAGTCGCGCAACCGAGAGCTGGCGATCGAGCGGCTCGTCGCCGCGCTCCACGAGGCGCTCCGCGTGCCGCGGAAGCGCGTCCCGACCAAGCCGACGGGGGCTGCACGCGAGCGCCGCTTGCAGGGGAAGAAGCGGCGCTCCCAGACTAAGCGGCTGCGCCGTCCGCCCGACTCGTAGGCGCCTCGACGTCCACGTGCGGAAGCCAGTCCAGCCACCGCGGCAGGTACCAGCTCCGCCCGTCGAGGAGTGCGAGCGTGCTCGGCAGGACGATCGAGCGGATGATCGTCGCGTCGAGGAGCAGGGCGACGGCGACGCCGAAGCCCATCTGCTGGAACATCACGAGCTTGCCGGCGGCGAAGCCGGCGAAGACCACGACGATGATCAGGGCGGCGCCGGTGATGATCCGCGCCGTCGACGTCACGCCCCCGACGACGGCGGCGTGCGTCGAGCCGGTCTCGTCCCAGCGCTCCTTGATCCGGCTCATGAGGAAGACCTGGTAGTCCATCGAGAGCCCGAACAGCACCGAGAAGAGGAACAGCGGCACCCACGCGTCGATCACGTGCGTGTGCCGGAAGCCGAACAGGCCCGCTCCGTCCCCGTAGAGGAAGACGAGCGTCAGCAGCCCGTACGCCGCGCCGACCGAGAGCAGGTTGAGCAGGACCGAGACGAGCGCGACGACGATCGAGCGGAAGGCGATCGTGAGCAGGATGAAGCTCAGTCCGAGCACGAACAGGAGCACGTACGGCGTGGGGTTCGTGACGGCGTCGAAGTAGTCGACGTTGTCAGCGGTCATACCGCCCACGTAGACCTGCGCTCCACTGCCGTGGAAGACCGAGGGGATGACGCGGGCGCGGAGGTCACGCACCGCCGTGACGGCCGCGCCGCCGACGGGATCGCCGACCACCGGCGACGTGAGCAGTGAGACGTTCAGGCGATCAGGCTCGGGGACCGGAGAGGTCTGGATCTTCCCCGGGCCGAAGCTCCCCTCTGCGGCCAGCCGCCGGTTGAGCTGCATGAGGTCGCGGGCGACGACGGCCGGATCGCCGCCGACGACGACGATGCGGACGGGCTCCGGGTTCTGGACCGGGAACGCCCGCTGGAGCAGGACGTAGCCCTGCTTCGAGGGCAGGCTCGACGGCAGCGTGCTGACGCCGTTGGCCCCGATGTGCAGCCCGAAGATCGGCGAGGCCGCTGCGAGCATCGCCGCGACGGCCACGGCCAGCGTCACTGCCGGGCGGCGCAGCACGAGCTCGACGATCCGCTGCCAGAAGCGACCTTCCACGGCATCGGCCCGACCGAGGTTCCGGCCGAGGATCGGCACGCGCAGCGCGTCGACGCGGTCGCCGACGAGGCTCAGCAGAGCCGGTAGGAGCGTCAGCGCCGCAGCGACGGAGACGATGCCGACGAGGATCGCGCCGAGCGCAAGGCTGCGCATGATCGAGGTCGGCACGATGAACATGCCGATCAGCGCTACGACGAACGTGCTGCCGCTGAAGAGCACGGCGCGGCTCGCGGTGGCGCCGGATCGAGCGATCGCCTCCTCCTTCGCGAGCCCGAGCGCCCGCTCCTCGCGGTAGCGCGAGACGACGAACAGGGAGTAGTCGATCCCCAGCGCCAGCCCCATCCCCGTGAGCATGTTCACGATGAAGATCGAGAGCGAGAACTCGAGCGACAGCAGCGCGACGAGCCCGAGCGCCACGACGATCGAGAGGATGGCCATCAGGACCGGCACGAGCCCGGCGACGAGAGCGCCGAAGACGAGCACGAGCACGACGAGCGCAGCCGGCAGGCCGAAGGCGAGCTCGCCCTGCTCGAGATCCGTCTGCGACTGCTTGCCGAAGTCGTAGCCCGTCGAGTGGTAGCCGGTGATGCCGACCTCGAACGCGCCGCCGTTCGCGTGCTCCACGGCCTGCTCGACCGGGCCTGCCCCGGAGTCGCTGCGAATCTGCACCGACACGAGGGCGGAATGGCGGTCGCGGGAGACGGCGACCGGCCGTGCGTTGCGCACCTCTCCGGTCGTATGAAGCGCGGCCACCAGGCGCGCGCCGAAAGCGCGAAACTGCGGCGAGCCGACGTCGTAGCGGCTCGACGTCACGACGATCACGTCCTGCTTCTCGCTCGGAACGACCCCGGGAAACGCCCGCGCGATCGTGTGCTTGGCCTTTGTCGACTCCGGGTTGCCGACGACCTTTCCCTGCGAGCTCAGCCCGTGCAGCGAGGTCGCGACGAGTCCGAGCGCCACGAGGACCGCGACGCCCCAGAACGCGAACGTCCGGCGCGGGCGCCGTGCGCTCGCCCGAGCCAGCCGCTCGGTCAAGCTCATGGTCGAGCTCTCACTCCACCGTGACGGTCTTCGCCAGATTCCTCGGCTGGTCGACGTTGAGGCCGCGCAGCCGGGCGATGCGGTAGGCGAGCAGCTGCAGCGGGATCACGGCGAGCGACGCCTGGAGGAAGTTCGGCGTGCGGGGCACGTAGATCACGTCGTCGGCGTGGTGCTGGATGTCCTCGTTGCCGTCGGTCGCGATCGCGATCACGTGTGCACCGCGGGCCCGCGTCTCCTGGATGTTCGAGACGATCTTGTCGTAGACGTGGATGTTCGTCGCGACGACGACGACCGGCGTCCCCTCGGTGAGGAGCGCGATCGGCCCGTGCTTCATCTCGCCCGCCGAGTACGCGTCGGTCGGGATGTACGAGATCTCCTTCAGCTTCAGCGCCCCTTCGAGCGCGACGGGCAGGCCGATGTGGCGGCCGAGGTAGAGGAAGAACGGCTTGTCGTAGAACCGCTGGGCGATCGACCTCGATCGGATGGTCGCCTTCGAGGAACTCCCGCATCTTCTCCGGCAGCTCGTGCAGCCGGTCGAGGATGAACTCGATCTCGTCCTGCGGCAGCGTGCGCCTGATCTCCGCGAGCTTGAGCGCGAGGAGGCTGAGGAGCGCCACCTGCGAGGTGAAGGTCTTCGAGGCGGCGACGCCGACCTCCATCCCGCAGCGCGTGAAGAGCGTCGCGTCGACCTCGCGCGTGATCTGCGTGCCCATGAGGTTCGTGATCGCGAGCGTCCGGGCGCCGCTCTCGCGCGCGAGCTTGGCGGCGTTGACCGTGTCCCGCGTCTCGCCCGACTGCGAGATCCCGATCACGAGCGTGTCCCTGGAGAGAACGGGATTGCGGTAGATCCACTCGCTCGCGATGTCGGGCTCGACCGGTACGCGCGCCCACTCCTCGAGCATGTAGCGACCGACGACGCCTGCGTGGTACGCGGTGCCGCAGGCGACGATCACGATCCGCCGGAGGTTGCGGATCTCGAGCTCGGTCATCCCGAGGGCTTCGAGCTCGAGGCGGTGCCCGCGCACGCGGTCGCCGATGGTCTCGGCGACGGCCTCGGGCTGCTCGAAGATCTCCTTCAACATGAACGTCTCGAAGCCGCGACTTCTCGGCGCTCTCCTCGTCCCAGTCGATCTCCTGCGGCTCCGGCGCGTCGATCTCGGCCCCGTCGACGAAGAAGCGCACGCCCGCCGGCGTCACCTCCACGACCTCGCCGTCGCCGGGGTGAAGGACGGTGCGCGTCTCGCTGAGGAAGGCGGCGATCGAGGAGGCGAGGAAGTTCTCGCCCTCGCCGAGGCCCACGACGAGGGGTGTCTGGCAGCGCACGCCGGCGAGCAGGTCGGCATGGTCGTGGTGGATCGCGACGATCGAGAAGTGCCCCTCGAGCTGCGGGTAGACGCGGGCGAGCGCCTGCGCGAGGTCGCCCTCGTACTCCTGCTCGAGGAGGTGGATTACGACCTCGGCGTCCGTCTCGGAGCGGAACGTGTGGCCGGAAGCCTCCAGCTGCTCGCGCAGCTCGACGAAGTTCTCGACGATCCCGTTGAGGACGATCGCCAGGCGGTCGGGCTCGCAGCCGGTCAGCGGATGGGCGTTCCGCTCGCTGACACCGCCGTGGGTCGCCCAGCGCGTGTGGCCGAGCCCGTGCGTCGACTCGGACTCGTTCGCGCTCGAGGCCTCGACGAGGTAGGAGAGGTTGCCGACCGCGCGTACGTAGTCGAGCCGGTCGTCCTCGCGCAGCGCGAGGCCGGCGGAGTCGTAGCCCCGGTACTCCAGGCGGCGCAGACCTTCGAGCAGAAGCGGCTTCGCCTCGCGAGTCCCGACGTATCCGATGATCCCGCACACGACTGCTCCTTTCCCGCGTCGGGGAGCGAAAAATCCCTCCGGAAACACGAAGAGCCCGGCCTCATGACCCGGCCGCTGCGTCGCGGTCGGATCAGCCGGACTCCTGCTCCACCAGAGCGGCGATCCTAGCAGAGAGGGCTTCTGCCGCCTCCGCGTTTTCCGCCTCCGCGAGCACCCGCACGACGGGCTCGGTGCCGGAGGGCCGCACGAGCACCCGGCCCGTTGCCGCCGAGCTCCCCGTTGATCCGCTCCACCTCCGCGAGCAGGCGGCCCGAGAGCGGGCCGCGGCCCGCCCGCGGCAGGTTGCGCATCACCTGCGGCGAAGCGAGGCATCACCGCAGCGAGCTCCGAGAGACGGCGGCCGCTCGCGCGCAGCGCGCGACAGAGGAGCAGCGCCGGCGACCAGGCCGTCGCCGGTGACGTGGCCGTCGAGCCAGATGACGTGCCCGGACTGCTCGCCGCCGAGCAGGCCGCCCTCCCGCTCGCAGCGCCTCGAGCACGTAGCGGTCGCCGACGTCGGTGGTGAGGACGCGGATGCCGCGCTCCGCCATCAGCCGGTGGAAGCCGAGGTTCGTCATCGTCGTCACCGCGACGGTGTCCACGCCGAGGTCGAGCGCGAGGACGGCGAGGATCTGGTCGCCGTCGACCGGCTCGCCTCGCTCGTCGACCGCGAGCATCCGGTCGCCGTCGCCGTCGAACGCGATGCCGAGATCGAAGTCGCCGCGCGCGCACGAGCTCGGAGAGACGGCGCAGGTCCGTCGCGCCGCAGCCGTCGTTGATGTTCGTCCCGTCGGGAGCGTCGCCGATCGCCGTCACGGCAGCGCCCAGCTGCTCCAGTGCGCGTGGCGCGAGGCCCGAGTAGGCGCCGTTGGCGCAGTCGAGCGCGATGCGAAGGCCGCCGAGCTCGCAGCCGAAGCGCTCGAGCACGAGCCCGAGGTAGCTGCTCGGTCGCGGCGGCTGCGTGCTCGACCCCGCCGCCGCCGCGGCGCAGGCGCGTCGAGCAGTGCCTCGATCTCCTCCTCGCTCGCGTCGTCGAGCTTGCCGCCGTCGCGGTCGAAGAACTTGACGCCGTTGTACTCCGGCGGGTTGTGCGACGCGGAGACGACCGCGCCGAGGTCGAGCCGGAGGAGGGCGACCGCGGGGGTCGGCAGGACGCCGGCCAGGACGGCCGTGCCGCCGGCCGAGACGACCCCGCGCGCGAACGCCTCCTCGAGCTCGGGTCCCGACGCGCGCGTGTCGCGTCCCACGAGGACGCTGCCGCCGCCGCACCAGAGCGTCGCGGCCTTCCCGAGCCGCTCGACGAGGTCGGCCGTCAGCGACTCGCCGACGATGCCGCGGACCCCGTCCGTGCCGAAGTACTGCCTCGCCACGGCGCGGGACGATAGCGGGGGCTCGCGTGGCCGCAGGGCGGAAGGACTAGCGCTTCGAGAACTGCGGCGCCTTGCGCGCCTTGTGCAGGCCGGCCTTCTTGCGCTCGACCTGGCGCGCGTCGCGGGTGAGGAAGCCCTCCCGCTTCAACGGCACGCGCAGCTCGGCGTTCGCCTCGACGAGCGCACGGGCAATGCCGTGCCGGACGGCGCCCGCCTGGCCGGTGAGCCCGCCGCCGTGGACGCGGACGCGGAGGTCGTACTGGCCCTCGAGGCCGGCGACCTTGAGCGGCGAGACGGCGATCGTCCGCCAGATCGAGCGCGGGAAGTACTCCTCGAGCGTCCGGCCGTTGATCCAGGTCGCTCCGTCGCCGGGGCGGAGGATGACGCGCGCGACCGAGGTCTTGCGCTTGCCGGTGCCGCGGTACTGCGCGATCTGACTCAACTCTGCTCCAGGTTCAGGGGCTTGGGACTCTGGGCCGCGTGCGGATGCTCGGACCCGGCGTAGATCTTGAGCTTCGTGAGCTGCTGGCGCGCGAGCCGGTTCTTGGGGAGCATCCCCTTCACCGCGACTCGCAGAACCTCGGTCGGCCGGCGGTCGAGCTGCTCGCGGAGCGTCCGGCTGCGCAGCCCGCCGGGATAGCCCGAGTGGCGGTAGTACCGCTTCTGGTCGAGCTTGTTGCCGGTGACCGCGATCTTCTCGGCGTTGACGACCACGACGAAGTCGCCGGTGTCGACGTGCGGCGTGTACTGCGGCTTGCGCTTGCCGCGCAGCGTGTCGGCGATCTGGGTCGCGAGCCGGCCGAGCGTCTTGCCCTCGGCGTCGACGACGTACCACTCACGCGTGACTTCTCCCGGCTTGGCGCTGTAGGTCTTCATGAAAAGGGGCGGACCGGTGCCCGCCGGCGGCCGATTGTAGCGAAAGCGCGTTGCAGCCCCTCCTCGAACGCCGCCGCACCGCCGTGCGCCGGATGCCGGATGTACGGCGCGTCGAGAGCCGCGGCCGCGAGACGCCCCACGGCGATCGGCGTCCGGCCGGCGACGATCTCGCGGAGGAACGGCAGCGCACCGGCGATCTCGGCACGGGTCGGCCGGCGGTTCGAGGCTGCCGTTCCCGGATGCGTCGGTACGACGTTCCAGAGCAGCACGTCGTCCTCGATGCCGAGGAGTGCGAGCACGCGGTGCACGACGGTCGCAGTCGCCTCGGCCGGCCCCCGGCCGGTGAGCTGCCGCTCGGAGGTGAACGGGAGGCCGCTGATGCGCGCTCCCCGGTAGCCGGCGGCCTCGCCGACGAGCACGAAGCGGGCGCCGGCGTGGGCGGCGAGGTAGGCGAGGAGCCGCTCGCGCCGAAGCTCCGAGCGGGCGTACTGGTTGAAGGTGTCCCCGATCCGCGCCCGCGCGAGGCGCAGGACGAAGTCGCCGCGCGCCGGGCTGGAGTTCTCAGACGGGCGCGAGCACTCGGGCTGTCGACGGACGCCACTGCGGGAGTATCGCCCGCACCGTCGTTCCCCACCCCGGGTGGCTCTCGATCTCGACGACGCCGCCGAGCAGGCGTACCCGCTCGGCGAGGCCCGCGAGCCCGAGGCGGTCGCCGGCGAGCCCGCTCGGGTCGAAGCCGCAGCCGTCGTCCGTGATCGTCAGGTCGAGGACCCTGCGGGTGCTGTGCAGGACCACCGAGACCCGGCTCGCGCCGCTGTGCTTGCGCACGTTCGAGAGCGCCTCCTGCACGACCCGGAAGAGGACGATCTTCTGCGAGTTGGTGAGCCCGCCGAGATCGCCCGTGGAGTCGAACTCGGTCTCGATCCGAGTTGCCCGCTCGAGCTCGTGGAGCTCGCCGGCCAGCGCGTCCTCGACGGGCAGCGCCGCGGCGGCCGTGGAGCGGGTGGAGCGGGCTATCTCGCGGAGGGCCTCGTCGAGGCTTCCGAGCCGGGCGTGAAGGTCACCGAAGCGGCCACGGACTCGCTGCTTGTCGGCGTCGGACACGATGCCCTCGATCTGAGCCGACACGAGCCGCAGCTCCTCGGCGAGGGCGACCATCTCCTGCAGCGGTCCGTCGTGGAGATCGGCGCCCAGGCGGACGAGGCGCCGTTCGCCGGCCGCGACCGCATGACGCTCGTTCTCCAGAGCGCGGTCGACGTCTGCGGCACGCTCGAGAATCGGCGCGAGTGCGGCCGCCGCCTCGGCCAGGTAGCGCTCGAAGTGCGCGGGGTCCCCGCCGCGTGCCCGTACGACCAACGCGGCGTACGGTCGATCCCAGCGGTCGACGAGCTGCGCGTGAATCTGGCCCGAGCGGGGCACGACGCCGTCGAGGGCGGCGCGGGCAACGTCGCGGATGCCTCGACTCCGCGGGGCCTTGCCCTGCGCGACGAGGCACGTCGTCGCTCCGCGGGCGTCGAGCGTCCAGAGCGACGCGGCTGCGGCAGGCGCGAGCTCCACCAGCAAGGCAGCCGCGAGCTCGGCCGCCGCCGGCGCCGGCAGCTGCATGCACTCCTTGCTCGCCACCGCTCGGCGGAAGACGAGGAAGCGGGCGGCATAGCCGGGCACGGCCAGCGCGTCCGCCACGGCGGCGACGACGTCGCGGGCTTCGCCGGGAGCGAGCCACTGCTCGACCGTGGCCAGCGCGACCGCATCGCCGAGGAAGTCGAACGCGGCAGCCTCGCCGAGACGAGCCGAGACGAGCCGCGCGCGCCTCTCTATTCGCCGGAGCGCAGAAGCGACGTCGCTGGGCAGGTGCGTGCTCCGGCTTCCCCAGCGCTGATGTCCTCGCGCAAGCGCCACCGCGCGCTCGACCAACTCGGTGGCGAGGTCGCGCGGAAGGCGGACGGCCGCAGCGTCCACAGTTTCCACAGGCTCATTTTCAGCTCAGTTGAGACAAGCAGCAATGGGCCTGTCGGCCTATCTGTGGATAACTCGGATAACTCACGGCCCGAGATCGCCGTGGACCTACGCATCGCGCATGGTTGAGCCTGCGCGATCCCGTTCTTTCTCGTTGTGGAGTAGGAAACCGTGCTCTCCGCGGCGCAGCGCGGCTGCGTTGCCTCGCATTGCGAGGCGTTCATAAATTGAACGCCTCGCGCGCGAATCAGACCGGCGCAGCTTCGACGACGAGCACGTCCCCCTCCTCGAGTCCCGCCTGGGCCGCGGCGCCGGACGGCAGCTCGAGCGCGGCCACGGCCTTCCGCGCTCCGGCGATGCGCCAGGGGCGCAACCCGTGGACGACCCGGACGACCTTCCGGTCGCGGTCGAGGAACACGACGTCGATCGGGAAGCGCATGAAGAACATGTGCACCGACGGAGCGGCATCGATCAGCATCCCGGTCCCGGGAGCGAGCGCGTTCCGCCCGAGCAGGCCCCGCATCCGCGCGAACGAGCTCCTCGGCACCTCGCAGCGCTCGCAGACGACCGTCCCAGCCTCGGTCTTCACCTGGACGAGCGGCAGCATGGCCGGCATCTCCGGCCTCAGCGGAGGTCGGCTCTACGCCGGCGGAGCCACGAGCGCCGCGCGGGACGAGCGTCTCCGGCTGCCGGGGCTGGAACATCCGCGCGCGCATGGCCTACGCCGAGCCAGTGGTAGACGGGCGGCGCACCTTCGACGGCGGTAGCGTCGACGGCCGGAGCTTCCTCCGCTCCCTTTGCGCCCAGCCTCTCCTTCAGCGCCTTCGCGCCGGCGACATCCACGGTCTCTAGCCCCCTTCCCGGATCCAGAGTCGTTCGCACCATGACCCAGGTTTCCTCCGTTGTCCAGCGCCGATAGGTTGATCGGCGTGCGGATCTGCATCGTCTACGACTGCCTCTACCCCTACACGGTGGGAGGCGCCGAGCGCTGGTACCGCAACCTGGCGCAGCGGCTCGCAGAGGGGGGAAACGAGGTCACCTACCTGACGATGCGCCAGTGGGAGGCCTCGGACGACCCGGACGTTCCCGGCGTGCGCGTCGTCGCCGTCGCCCCCAGGATGGCGTCTGTACGCCGGCGGCCGCCGGCGGATCCTGCCGCCGCTCGCCTTCGGTCTCGGCGTGCTGCGGCACCTGGCCCGTGACGGCCGCCGCTACGACGTCGTCCACACCGCGTCGTTTCCCTACTTCCCGCTGCTCGCGGCGGGGCTCGTGCGACCGCTCGCCCGCTACCGCCTCGTCGTCGACTGGCACGAGCTCTGGACGCGCGAGTACTGGCGCGAGTACCTCGGCCCGCTGGGCGGCTGGATCGGCCGGCGCGTGCAGCGGCTCTGCCTGCGCGTGCCGCAGCGCGCCTTCTGCTTCTCGCGCCTGGTCGAGCGGCGGCTGCTCGCCGAGGGCGTGAACGGAGGGGTGACCGTCCTCGAGGGGCAGTTCGAGGGAACGGCTGCCGACGCAGCGCTGCCGGCCGAGCCGGTCGTCGTCTTCGTGGGACGCCACATCCCGGAGAAGAACCCCGTGGCCGTCGTGCACGCGGTGGCGAAGGCGCGGGAGACGATCCCCGAGCTCC
The DNA here is from genome assembly GCA_963702785.1 of uncultured Actinomycetes bacterium. Lineage (GTDB taxonomy): Bacteria > Actinomycetota > Thermoleophilia > Gaiellales > Gaiellaceae > Palsa-739. The sequence goes on from CAVPDV010000001.1 coordinate 200,852, forward strand.
GCGCCGCTGATCTACGGCGACGGCCCCGAGCGGCCGCGGGTGCTGGCCGCGATCGCCGAGCTCGGGCTCGAGGGCGTCGTCGAGGCGCCCGGCTTCGTCGCCGAGGAGGTGATCCAGGACGCGCTCGGCCGAGCGCTCTGCCTCGTCCTGCCGTCGCGGCGGGAGGGCTACGGCCTCGTCGTGCTCGAGGCGGTCTCGCAGGGGACGCCGGCCGTGCTCGTGCAAGGCGAGGACAACGCGGCCGCGGAGCTCAGTCGCGGAGGGCGAGAACGGCTTCGTCGCCGAGAGCGCGAGTCCCGGCGACCTCGCTGCCGCGATCGCGCAGGTCGCCGAGCGCGGGCAGGAGCTCCGCGAGTCGACGCTCGCGTGGTTTCAGCGCAACGCCGAACGGCTTTCGCTCGAGGAATCCCTGCGCACGATGCTGGCCGCGTACGACGGCTAGCCGCCTGCGAACGACGGATCCGGCTCGTACTCGTGGACGAGAAAGGCGCCGTGCCGCCGGTCGATCCGTGCGAGCTGCTCTGCGATCCGCGACGGGAAGGGGTAATAGCCCGCCGACCGCTCCGACACCGCCCGTAGCCCGTGGTAGCCCGCCAGCTCCGTGAGCGCCCGGCCGGTGAAGACCCGGAGATGTGTTTGACCGCGCGACGCGCGCTCTCGGTGGTCGAACAGGTCGAGCGGGTTTCCGACGTTCACCCGATCGCTCACGTTGCACGGCATCGGCTGCCAGCCCAGGACCAGCGACACGATGTTGTGCCAGCTCGCGAGGTTGTTGGTCGAGAGCAGGGCATAGCCATCGGGTCGGAGGAGGCGCCGGATCTCTCGCAGGAAGCAGTCGGTCTCGCGGACGTGCTCGATGACCTGGTTGGAGTGGATCACGTCGAACGAGGCGTCCTGGTAGGCGTCGAGCGGCCCGGAGAGATCCGCGACGAGGACGTCCACGCCGCGCTCGCGCGCCTCGATCGCCCGCTCCTCCAGCAGCTCGACGCCGTGGATCTCGGTCGCCCCGAGATGGCGGGCGACCTCGAGCGTCCAGCGCCCGTCGCCGCAGCCGAGATCGAGCAGCCGCGCTCCGTCGCGTGGAGGCATCGACTCGAGGATGACCCGTCGGTTCTCGTCCTCGGTCGACCGGAACAAGCCCTGCAGGAGGCTCATGCGTACGACCGGCGGCGCAACCGCATGCTCTCGAGCCAGCCGATGCTCGTGTCCAGGGCGTCGGCCGGCGGCGGCGGATGCCGGGGCAGGCCGCGGGCGCGGCGCCAGCCCGCGAGACGTCCGCGCAACGCGCTCAGGTCTCGGGAGATGACCGCGTCTCCCACGACGACGATCGTCTCGGTCAGCAGCGCCCGCGGCGCAGCCGAGCTGCGGAGGACGCCGTACCGGCGGAGGAAGTATCCCCGCGCGAAGCCGCCGTGGTACCGCTGCCACGACGAGCGCCGCCCCATGGTCGCGGAGCCGAGATGGATCCCGACCGCCTCCGGGGCCGCTGCTGCCCGCCAGCCGGCCGCCCGCAGGCGGAAGGCCAGATCGAGGTCCTCGGAGTAGGCGAAGATGTTCTCGTCGAGGCCGCCCGCGGCCTCCCAGGCAGCACGCCGGTAAGCGGCGGCGCCACCCGACGGCCCCACGAGCACGGGCCGCGCCGCGTCCGCCTCGAAGGCGGGGCGTCCCTGCAGGCGGGCGAACCCGGCGAGCGTCGTGTCGGCCGTCAAGCCGACGCCGTCGATCTCCTCCTCGCCCGGGCGCAGCAGCGCAGCGGCCACCAGGCCGACTCGCTCCTCCTCGAACGGCGCGACGAGCCGCTCGAGGAAGTCGGGCCGGCACTCGACGTCGTTGTTGAGCAGCACGACGATCTCGCCGTCCCCGGCCGCGGCGCCCCTGTTGCACGCAACCGCGAAGCCGAGGTTCCCGCCGGTCTCCACGAGCCGCGCAGCGGGGAACCGCGCCCGCACGTGCTCGGCTGTGCCGTCGGCGGACGCGTTATCGGTCACGATGACGGCGTGCGGAAGCGTCTGACGCTGCAGGGATACGAGGCATCGCTCGGTGAGCTCCCACCCGTCGTGCGTGGGAACGACGACGTCGACGGAGGTGCTCACGCGTCGCGACCCTACCTCGTCGAGTCGGCGGCCGGGTCACCGGAGAGCCGGACATGAGCACGCAGTCGGGCGGCACCGCGGTCGTGATCGTCAACACCAACGGCGCCGACTATCTCCCGCGGGCGCTTGCCGCCGTCGAGCTGCAGACCGCGCCGCCCGATCGCGTGATCGTCGTGGACAACGGAAGCACCGACGGATCGGTGGACGGTCTCGAGCAACGCCATCCGCGGGTCGAGGTCGTACGTGCCGGCACGAATCTCGGCTTCGCGGCGGCGAACAACCTTGCGGTCCGGATGGCCGACGACTGCGCCTTCGTGGCGCTCCTCAATCCGGATGCGTTCCCGGAGCCCGGCTGGCTGGCGGCGCTGCTCGACGCGGCGGCCACCACGCCGACTACTCCTTCTTCGCCAGCCGCCTGCTCCGCGACGGAGCCGACCGGATCGACGGGACGGGGGACTGCATCCATGTCAGCGGCATGGTCTGGAGCCGCGACCGCGACCGGCCCACGAGCTGCGAGCGCGCGACGGGCGAGGTTTTCGCGGCGTGCGCGGCGGCCGCCTTCTACCGCCGCGACGCGTTCCTGTCCGTGGGCGGCTTCGACGAGAGCTTCTTCTGCTTCCACGAGGACAGCGACCTCTCGTTCCGGCTCCAGCTGGCCGGGCACCGCTGCCTCTACGTGGACGACGCAGTAGTTCGTCACATCGGCTCCGCCCACACCGGGTCGACGAGCGACTTCACGCTCTACCACTCGTTCCGGAACCAGATCTGGGTCTGGGTGAAGAACATGCCGCTCGGATTGCTGCTCCTCTATCTGCCGCAGCACGTGCTTCTGAACCTCGGCACCCTCGCGTCGTTCGTGCCGCGGCGGCGTGCCCGCCTCGTGCTGCGAGCACAGCTCGATGCGCTCCGCGGGCTCCCGCAAGTCCTGGCCCGCCGGCGCGAGACGCAAGCGCTGCGGCGGCGAGGCGCGCTCGAGCTGCGCCGCGCGCTCGAGCGCGGGCCGCTCGCGCTGGTCCGGGAAAGCCCCTCGTGGCGCGCTCGCCGCAGAGGCTGACCGCACAACCGGCTACTTCGCGCCGCGCCTGACCCTCGTGGTTGCGCCCCGCAGGATGAGCGCGACCGCCCGGCGCACGACCTCCCGCACGCCGTAGTGCCGGTAGACCCAGACGGTCTGGCCGAGCAAGGTGGGGCTCCGGCGCTCGAAGGGAACCGCCGAGGCCCTGCGCGTCGCCTCCCCGACCAGGCGGTCCAGCGGCTCGATCGTGGAGTCCCAGGCAAGCAGGTCGCGAACGAGCGCCTGCGCGTTCGCGCTCTTCCGCTCGACGACCTCGGGAGACTCGAAGATCTCGTCGAGGACGGCGTCGACGTCCTTCCTGCGGGACTCGTCGACCGTCCACCCGGCGTCGTACCGCGCGATCAGCTCGGACAGCTCCGAGTAGTCGTTGTAGATGACCGGCAGCCCGCACCAGAGATACTCGACCGTTCGGCTCGTGAAGGCCAGCTCCCGCTCCGGGTTCCGGGCCATCAGGTCGATCGCCACGTGGGCCGACGTGTACCGGCGGATCAGCTCCGCGTGCTCCACCTGCCCGGCGTTGACGACCCGGTCGCTTCGCTCGAGCCGGCCGGTGAGCTGCGTGAAGACGCCGCCGGAGATGTGGAGCCAAGGGTGCTTCCCGCCGAAGAGCTGGAGGCAGCCCCGCCCACGCCGCTCGAGCTGCTCGACGAGCGCCGTGAGCCCGTTCGTCGGGTCCTGCCACGGCAGCCAGACCCCGCCGTAGACGAACGTGAGCTCGCCGCTCGGAGTCCTCGGCGGGAGCTCCGGCGAGAGCGAGAAGCGGATCGCGAACGAGCGGTCGGCGCACTCTTCCTCGCTCCATCCCGCGCTGCGCAGCCAGTCTCTGAAATACGGAAGCTGCCGCTCTCCGGCGCAGCTGAAGTAGTCCGCGGCCTGGAGGGCGAGCCGCTTCTCGTCAGCGTTCACGTGCTCGAGGCCCGCCCCCTGGAAGTGACGCTCGAGCATGTGCGGCCCGTGCTGGTCGAGAACGACCGGAATGGGCTGCCCGGGATCCAGTCCGAGACTGTCGAAAATCGACCAGCCGCACACCACGATGAGATCGGGCTGCACACGCTCGGCGACCTCGTGCATCGCGAACGGCTTCCAAGCCAGATCTTCCGCCTGGGGCGCCACGTCGTAGCGCTCGCGCAAGACGTCGACCGCCGACCATGGCATCGAGAACGCAACGTCGTGCCCCCGTGCCAGAAAGCCCTGTCCGAGCCCCCACGCCCGTAACCCGGACCCGACTGTGGGAAGGCCCTCGAATGGCAGGACGTCCGGGCTGAAGATGAGCACACGCTTCGGCCTACCGCCCTCGGTCGTGGGCGGGGAGGTCGTGACCTTTCGCAGGCTCAGAGTCTTCTCCAGAGCCTCTGCGCGTGGACGCGTCGTATCTTCTCGACGACGAGTCTTGGGCCGCCGTCTCGGTACGCCTCGATCGTGTGTCCGAGAAGCCGTCGCAGCCGCCCACCCTGAGACCGCAGATCCAGATCCCCGCGGATGTCGACGCGGCGGATGAGCTCGTCGAGCCGTTCGAGCTCCCCGGTCGGCAGAAGAGCAACGCGTCGCTCGATCTCCTCGTCTGCCCAGCCGGCCTCACGCAGCAGCGCTCGCACATGCTGTAGGGAGGTCTCGTCGGCGAATGTACAGAAGTCGGCCTGCCGAAGAGTCACGAGCTCCCACGGCCGCCCTCCCGAGACGTCTCCGTGGTCGAGGCCGGCATCGACATCGACGATCACGGGGACGCGCCGAAAACGCGTCCTGCCGAAGATCACCGTCGAACGAAGTCCCACAGAGCACGACGACATCGACCTCGGACTCACGAATGAGCCACCCGATCGTTCTGGTGCGCGCTGCACGCCCGTCCTTTCTCGGAGGCATCGTGCCGAACAGCGCTTCATGGCCGAACCTCGCGAGCGCCTCGCGAATCAGCCGAGCCCGTTCGCCGCGACCGTCTGCCTCGTCATGCCCCACCACGAGCACCTTCCGAGGACTCGCGCGGAAGAGCTCGTCCACGCCGAACGACGAGGCGATGCTCTGCCGCGCATGAGTCGTGGCGGCCGGTAGTGGTGGAAACAACGGCCGAAAGAGGTGGGCGAGCTCCTCGTCGGTGCGCACCCTTCGTTGTTGCACCTCCGCGCGTTTGGCGAGGAGCGAAGGGAGCCAGTCGACGAAGTCGTGGACAGCGAGAAGCCGGGCGATGTCGTCCTTTTCTAGAGGCACCCGCTTCCCGTTGAGCCGTCGTGAGTCCCCAACCCGAAAAGCCGACCGCTCGACTGATCCTCGGACGACTGCCCGCTCGCTGATGCCCGCCGCCACCATCAAGAGCACCGCAGTCAGCATCCGCAGCATGTATTCGTCCGAGTAGTTCTTGAACAGAGTCGCGAGCGCATTGCGCTCGTAGAGCAATGTGCGCCGGTGCTTCGAGAATCTGCTCATCGTGCCGTGGTGGTGGTGCCGCACCACCGCTCGAGGCGCGAAGACGACCTCCCACCCGCAAAGCCAGAGCCGCCAGCCGAGGTCGACGTCCTCGAAGTAGATGAAGTAGTCCTCGTCGAATCCGCCGAGGTCGAGGAACAGGTCGCGCCTGACGATCATCGCGCCGCCGCAAGCGAACGCTGTCGGCACGATCCCGTTGTGCCCGAACTCGTCAAAGGGCTCCTCCAGACCAACCTGGGCCGCATACCCGGCGAAGTTGAGAATGCCGCCGCAGAAGTCGAATTCGCTTCCGTCCCAGTTGAGGATCTTCGCGGACGCGCTGGCGACTTCGGGGCCGGACTGAACCGCCTCGATCAGGCCGGAGACGAAGCCGGGCTCGACCGCCATGTCGTTGTTCAGGAAGACGACGTACTCGCTTCCGACCGTGCGCGCGGCGAGGTTGTTGCCCCCGGCGAAGCCGCGGTTCACGTCGCTTTCGATCACCCGCACGTCCGGGAACTCACGCCGAACGAACTCGCGCGAGCCGTCTGTCGAAGCGTTGTCGAGGACCACGAGCTCCACGCGGTCACGCGGGTAGTCGAGCGCCTGAAGCGACTCGAGGCACTCCGCGAGGTACTCCTTCCCGTTGTAGTTCAGGACGACTACGGAGACGCTCGGCTCAGCCATCACGGCTCCGGCGTACCGGGATCGCGAGCCGAGTACTGCCCGACCACGTCGCCGGGGCTGCCGATGCCCATGCTCTCACCCTGCTCGATCAGCATCGCGCGGTCGCAGACGCGCTCGACCGAATCGAGGTCGTGGCTGACGAAGACGATCGTCTTCCCTTCGGTCCGAAACCGTTCGAACGTCTCGAAGCACTTCTCCTGGAACGCGCGATCGCCGACGGCGAGCACCTCGTCGAGCAGGAGGATGTCGAAGTCGACCTGGATCGCGATCGAGTAGGCGAGGCGGACCTGCATGCCCGAGGAGTAGTTCTTCAGCTTCTGGTCGACGAACCGCTCGAGCTCGGCGAACCCGACGATCGTCGTCGTAGCGACGCCGCAGCTCGCGCTTCGAGAGGCCGAGCAGCGTGCCGTTGATGCGGATGTTGTCCCTGCGCCGTCAGCTCGGGGTTGAAGCCGACGCCGAGCTCGATGAACGGCGAGAGCCGCCCGCGAACGAGCACGTCGCCGACGTCGGCGCGGTAGATGCCGGCGATCAGCTTCAGGAGCGTGCTCTTGCCGCTGCCGTTCGGGCCGATGATCCCGAAGAACTCGCCCTCTGCGACCTCGAACGAGACGCCGTCCAGCGCGACGTTGCCCTCGTACTCGATCCGCTTGAGCGGATGGAGGAAGTACTCCTTGCAGCGTGTCGCGCTGCTCGTGCGGGAGGCGGAACGTCTTGCGCAGGTCGTGGACCTCGATCGCGTTCACGTCAGCCGCTCCGCGAACCACGGCTCCTCGCGGCGGAAGAGCAGAAAGCCGCCGAGGAGGATGAGCGCGGCGACGCCGAGCGGCACGAGCTCGCCGGCGGACGAGCCGTACACGTTCCCGGCCGTGATGCTCGCCGCCGACCGGGACGATGATCGATCTGGACGTCCTGCACGATCTGGACGAACGGGTTGAGGAACGCGATCGTGCTGCGACCAGTGCGGGAGCAGCGTGGGCGGGTAGATGATCGGCGAGGCGTAGAAGAGGATCTGGAGAACGAGCTCCCAGACCTGGCCGACGTCGCGGAAGCGCACGTAGAGCGTCGCGAGGACGAGCGCGATCCCGAGGGCGAAGACGTAGAGCTCGAGGAGCAGCGGCAGCAGGAGCAGCCAGCGAGGCCGCGGGACGATGCGGTTGACGCCGATGAGGACGGCGATCGCGACGAGGTTGACGCCGAGCGTGATCGCCGACGAGACGATCACGGAGAGGGGGATGATCACCCGCGGGAAGGCGAGCTTCGAGATCAGGGTCGACCGGTCGACGAGCGACCGCATCCCGAGCATCGTCGCGTCGAAGAAGAACGTCCAGAGCACGATGCCGAGGAGCAGGAAGAGCGGGTAGTGCGGCGATCCCGTTGCCGAGCCTGAGGAAGCGGCCGAAGACGACGTAGAGCATCCCGAACAGCCCGAGCGGCTTGAGAACCGACCAGAGGTATCCGAGCGCCGAGCCCGCGTACTTGAGCTTGAACTCCGACGAGGCGATCACGGCGACCGTGCGCGCCTGATGGCGCAGCGCAGCGCGATTCGGACGGGGCGTCGCCTCCACGCGCATCTTCTCGGCCGCGGCGGCCACGCGCGTGAGGGTAGCCCACGTCCTTGACGGCCCCGTCACCGGCCCAGAGCACGCTCGTAGGCGCGCAGCGTCCCTCGGGCGGTCGCGGCCCAGGTGAAGCGACGGGCCTGCTCGCGACCTGCCTGGCGCAAGCGCTCGGCCAGCTCATCGCTGGAAAGGATCTCCTCGACCGCGTCGGCGATCGAGCGCGGGTTCTCCGGATCGAAGATGCGGGCGGCGTCCCCCGCAACCTCCGCGAGCGCGGCGCGGCCGGAGCACGCAACCGGGACACCGCGCTCCATCGCCTCGAGCACGGGCAGCCCGAACCCCTCGTACAGAGACGGGAAGACGAGGCACTGCGCGAGGCCGTACAGCGCCTCGAGGTCCTCCGCGGGGATCCAGCCGGGGAACCTCGTGTCCGCTGTGACGCCCAGGCGCGCGGCGTGCCGGCACAGCTCCTGCTCGTGCGGCGTGACGTAGCCCGGGAGCACGAGCAACGGCCGGCGATCCGCCGGCAGGAGCGCCCAGGCTTCGAGCAGCCGGGCAAGGTTCTTGTGCGGCCGCATCGCCGACGTCGTCAGCACGACGCGCGCGTCTCCCAGCTCGTAGCGCCGGCGGACGTCGGCGGGGTCGGAAGGCGTCGCGGTCGCGGGGCCGACACCCATCGGCACGACGTCGACCTTCGCCGCCGGCACGCGCAGCAGCCGGACGAGATCCGCCTTGGTGGCCTCCGAGGGGGCGATGATCCGGCGCGAGCGGCGCGCGGACAGCGGGACGAGCACCCGCATCCCTGCCGACCTGATGCCGAAGTGCGCATCCGGATGGATCCGGTAGATGACGTCGTGGATCGTCACCACGCGCTTCGTGCGGCCCCAGACGGGAGCCGTGCTGCCGAGGCTGTGGAGCACGTCGACGCCGGCGCGCGCGGCGAGGCCCGGCAGGAGCTGCTGCTCGCCGCGCACCCACTCCGCACGCCGCCGGGCCGAGACGGGCACGAGCACCGGCTCGGCGAGCTCCGTCCAGGGCCCTGCGCCGGCGGCGAGAAGCTCCCGGTTGACGAAGGTGGTGAGCCGGAGGTCGGGCTGCTCCTCGAGCAGGGCCGGGATCAGCTCGCGTGCATACGTCTCCATGCCGCCGGTCTCGCCCGGGACGAGAAAGACGAGGTTCAGGCCGATGTGCACGGTGCGACGGGACCCTAGGGAACAGGGCGGAAGGAGCCGCCTGCGCCAGCCGAGCGGCCAGCGTCAACTGCTCGGACGGAGGACTCCGTTCTCCGCCGCCCCGGTCACACTACGCCGGTGACCGAGTCGGACGCGCTCGACACCGACGCGTTCGCAGCGCGTCAATCGTGGCTGCGGGTTCTCCTCCGCACGCACCCGGCCGCCGCGACCGTTGCCGTTCTCGCGGGTCTCGCCGCCGCCTCGGCCGTCCTGCACGCGTTCCTCGTCGGCTGGGTGCACGGCCCGTTCGTCTTCATGGACGAGCTCGGCTACGAGCGGATGGCGCAGAGCTTCGCGCACACCGGCCACTTCTCGCTCTTCGGCAAGGGCGGCCTCGCCTACTCGCCGCTCTACCCGATCGTCCTCTCGCCGATCTACGCGCTGACCTCGTCCATGCACACCGCGTACGAGTGGGTGAAGGTCGAGAACGCCGTCCTCATCTCGCTCTCGGTCTTCCCGGTCTACGGGATCGCGCGGTTCGTTCTCCCGCGCGGCCGGTCGGTCGGCGTCGCCGCGCTCTCGCTGCTCGCCCCGCTGATGCTCTACAGCGGCTTCGAGATGAGCGAGAGCCTCGCCTATCCCCTCTGCCTCGTCGCGATCTGGGACGATGCTGCGCGCCGTTCGCCGGCCGAGCCTGCGCGAACGACTGCCCTGCTCCTGGCCGCGATCGTGCTCGCCTCGGCTGCACGGCTTCAGCTCGTCGTGCTCGTACCTGCGGCGCTGACCGCCGTCCTGCTCGTGGCGCTCGCGCGGCCGGAGGACGGAGGAGGTCGCCGGCGCGCCGCTCCGGCGGGCGGTCTGCGGAGCACCGGCTCCTCTTCGGCGTCGTCGCGGCGTCGCGCTCGTCGCCGGCCTGGCGCGCACGGCGATGAACGGCGGCAACCTGCCGCTCGCCGGGCGCTACGCGAACGTCGGCACCGCCCACGCGAGCGCGCTGCGCGTGCGTCGAGCTCTTCTTCCAGCATCTCGCCGAGCTCGACTGGGCGGTCGGCGTGATCCCGTTCGCGGCCGCGCTGCTCGCCGGGTATGCGCTCGTCCGCTCCGGCTTCCCGCGGCAAGGCCCTCGTCTTCGCGTCGGTCGCGGTCGCGTCGACGTTCTGGCTCCTGCTCGAGGTCGCGCTTCGACGCGGCGGCGTTCGACGCCACCGGACGCGCACCCGCGCAGCAGCTCGGCCTGTCACCGACCTGCCGCGCATCCACGAGCGCTACCTCATCTATCTCGTCCCGTTCTTCTTCGTGGCGCTGTTCGCAGCGCTCGGCCTCCGCCGGCCGAAGATCCCCGGCGCCGGCACCTCGTCGGTCGCGGCCGTCGTGTCGGCCGCGCTGCCCGCGCTGATCCCGTTCGGGACGGTCGTCAACAGGCACGAGCGCCATCGACTCGTTCGCCCTGCTAGCTGTTCGGCACGACGAAGTCCGGGCACACCGTCCCGATCGCGCACGCGACCATCGCTGATCGTCGCCCTCTCGGCCCTCCTGGCCGTCGTCTACCTCCTCGCCGCCACGCGGCGGCTTCCGCCGGCCGCGGCGGTGCTGGTCACCGCGGCCGCGCTCCTCGGCATGTCGACGCTCGAGCTCGGGACGCAGGTCACGCCGATCGCTCGGACGCGTCGGCCTTCCCGCTCACGCCGACTGGGTCGACCGGGTCGTCGGCGGCCGCGGCGGACGTCAGCCTCGTGGGCGGCGCCGGAGTCCGCATCGGCCGCACTGCGGGAGACCGCGTTCTGGAACCAGTCGATCGCGCGCGTCTACTACGCCTGCCGCATGGCGTTCGGCGCGGATTTCGGGGAACAGACCTGGCCTCCGGTGCCATCCGCACGCGCTATGCCGTCGTGCCGGCGTCGTGCCGACGTCTCCGGGGCGCGTGCTCGCGCGCGATCCGGTGGGCAGGCTCGTGCTCGTCGCCCCTGCGAACGGCACCCTGCGGATCTCGCCGGGCTGCTGCCGGCGCTGAGGCTCAGACGTCGTCGCGCCCGCGCCGGCGCAAGCCGAGCAGCGAGAGCAGGAACGAGGTGAAGAAGACCTGGACGCCGACGATGAGCAGCGTGGCGGCGAGGATCGTGACCCGCTCCTCGGCGAGGCTGCCGAGACCGCGGGCGATCCAGTGGCCGACGACGACCGCGCCGACCGCGAAGCCGGCCGACCATCAGCGCGAGCCCGAGCAGGAGCCCGTGCTCGAGCCGGACGCGGCTGCCCGATCCGCTCGAACCACGGATCGCGGTCGCCGAGCTGGTAGACGGCGTACGCGCGGCCGCAGAGGCCGAAGCCGACGAGCTGCGTGCCGACGACGACGAGCAGCGAGCCGCCGATCAGCGTGTGGACGAAGAAGGACGTGCCCGAAGAGCGACGCGTGCGCGAAGACGAGCGCCATCAGGAGCGCCCCGATCGCGCCGACGAGCGCGCCCGGGAAGAGGAAGAGGAAGTTCGGGTGGTAGACGAGCATCAGCCGCAGGTGGCGCCAGCCGTCCCGGAACGGCGAGAGCTTCGACTCGCCCTCCGCGCGGATGGAGCGCGATCGGCAGCTCGCGGATCTCGAGGCCGCCCTTCGCCGCCCGGATCACCATCTCGGAGGCGAGCTCCATCCCCGTCGCCTGCAGGGCGAGCGCCGGGAGCACGTCGCGCCGCAGCGCCCGCATCCCGCAGTGCGCGTCGCGGACCGGCGTGCGGAAGAGCAGGTTGAGGAAGCCGGAGAGCAGCGGGTTGCCGATCCGGCTCAGCATCGACATCGCGCCCGGCTCGACGGCCTGCATCCGGTTTCCCATCACGAGCTCGGCGCCGCCGTCGAGCTCGCGGACGAAGCGCGGGATCTCCTCGAAGTCGTAGGTGAGGTCGGCGTCGATCATCACGATGTAGTCGCCGCGCGCCGCCGCGAAGCCGGCGAGGTAGGCGCTGCCGTAGCCGCGCCGCGGCTCCTCGACCACCCGGCGCGCCGGCGAGGCGGGCGAGCGCGCCGCTGCCGTCGTCGGAGCCGTTGTCGACGACGATCACCTCGCCCTCGAGTCCGTGCTCCGTCGAGGACGCGCTGCGCCGCGCGTGACGCACTCGGCCGATGCTCTCGGCCTCGTTCAGGCAGGGGATGACGACCGAAACGCGCGACTGCAGTCGCGCGCCGGCGCCGCAGCGCCGCTCCGCTGAGGACGCTGACCGCCACGCTCGTGACTTAACGGCGGCGCGGTCGCCGCAACACCCCCCGACCGGCTGAGGTCCTCCCACCCTTGGCTCAGTGGCCCGGCGAGGAAAACCGCCGCGGCAGGGCACTGGACGATCACGTGGAAGCCGACTAGCCGATGGAGGCTTGCGCGATCACCGGGGCCTACTTCGATGCGACGGATGAACAGCACCCAGGCAACGGCGGAGCAACCCTGCACCGGCAGATCGGCGCGTCTGCTCGAGGAGGACGGCCTCCTCGTCATCGTCACTCGGCGCGTTCGCGATCGTCCTCGTGCTCGCCCTGCACAAGGACCTCGTGGTCGACGGCTGGATGGCGCTCGTCTCCGGCCGCTGGATCGTGCAGCACGGGCTGCCGTCGCACGACACGCTCACGCTCTGGACGCACGGCGACCGCTGGACCGACCAGCAGTGGCTCGCCCAGCTCACGCTCTACGGGCTCTGGCGCCTCGGCGGCGTCAAGCTCGCACTGCTCGTCCACGCGCTGCTCGTGGCGAGCGGCATCACGGGCGCGGCGCTCGTCGCGCGCGCCCGCGGCGCGACCGCCCGCTCGGTGACGTGGATCGCGATCCCGGCCATGATCGCGTACTACCCGGTGGCCTCGGTGATGCGACCGCAGTCGTTCGCCTTCCCGCTGTTCGTGGCGACGCTCTGGCTGGTGCTCGACGACGCGCGGCGGCCGTCCCCGCGCGTGTTCGCAAGCCTGCCGCTCCTCGTGCTGTGGGCGAACCTGCACGGCTCGGTCCTGCTCGGGGCGGCGCTCGTCTCGGGTCGCCGGATTCTTCGCGATGGTCGAGCGGCGGCGGCCGACCGGACGCGGGCTGGCGCTACTGCTCCTGCCCTGGGCGTGCGTGTTCGCCTCGCCGTACGCGTTCCACCTGCCGGCGTACTACGAGAAGATCCTCGTCGGCGGCGACTTCAAGCCAGTTCGTGACGGAGTGGGCGCCGACGACGCTCACCGCGAGGACGGCGGCCGTCTATCTCCTCGTGCTCGGCGGGCTGTGGCTGCTCGGCCGCGCGGGCCGCGAGCTCACCTTGTTCGACCAGCTCGTCTTCGTCGCGGCGGCCGTGCTCGCGTTCGAGGCGATCCGCGACACCGCGTGGATCGGGCTGGTGGCGCTCGCCGTGCTGCCTCGGCTCGTCGACCGCCTGCGGCGGCCGGCCGACGAGCCCCACCGCCTCAACCGGATCCTCTCCGTCGTCATCCTGGCCGCGGTCGTCATCTCCGTCGCCGGGGTCGCGGCCAAGCCGGCGAGCTGGTTCACGACCGGCTTCCCGGCCGCCGGAGCGAGCGCCGCAGCGGACGCCGCGGGTCGGGACGGACGCGGTCTTCGCGTCGAGCCCGTACGCGCGACTGGCTGCTCTGGAGCCGGCCGCAGCTGACCGGACGCGTCGCCTTCGACGCCCGCTTCGAGCTGCTCTCGAGCGACGCAGGTCCGGAGGCTGACGCTGCTCCAGGCGCGGGCCGGGAACTGGCTCGCCGCGGCGCGCCGCTATCGGGTCTTCGTGCTCGACCCTCGCTCGGATCGCGCGTTCGCGCAGGCGCTCGAGCGCACGCTGCCGGCGCGGGTGGTCTTCAGCTCGCCGCAGGTCGTGGTACTGCGGCGGCGCGGCTGACGCCGGCTGCCGTCGAGCACCGTCCGCACGGCGACGACCGCGAGGACGGCGAGGGCGAGCGCGATCCGCCAGGTGATCCCGTGCGAGTGCGTCGTCGGCGTCGCCCAGAGCACGAGCGGCACGAACCAGAGCCCCGACAGCCGCGGCCGGTAGACGGCGATCGGGACGAAGAGCAGCAGGAGGTAGTGCAGCCAGAGCAGCGGAGTCGCCACGAGCGAGGCGAGCACGGCGACCGCGAAGGCGCGCCGGTCTCCGTCGGGCCCGCGAGCGGCGACGACGACTGCGGCGACGGCTCCGAGCGAGAGCACGACCGTGGCGATCGTCGCGCCGTGGCCGCTCAGGCCGAGGAGAGCGACGGCCGAGTAGCTGACGGGCGCCTCGATCTGCTCGAGCACGTGGACGAGCGTCGGGTAGCTGCGCAGGCCGGCGAAGTCGATCACCGCCCAGCCTCCCAGCGAGCAGGACGACCCCGACCCCGGCGCAGATCGCCGCCGCCCGCCAGCGCCTCGTCGCGACGAGCCAGATCGCGAGCGGCCAGAGGAAGAGCTTCAGGAGCGCGGCGCACGCTGTCGCCGCCGCCGTCACCGCAGGCCGGTCGCGGTAGCGCCAGGCGAGGGCGGCGCCGAGGAGCAGGAACGAGGTGAGCGCGCCGAGCGCGAGCGAGTTCATGGCCGGCGCGGAGACGATCGCGACGCTGTAGCAGCGCCAGTCCGTGACGCGCAGCACGCGAAGCGCGCCCAAGACGGCGGCGAGGCCCGCGAAGAACATGACCATCCGTCCCACTTCCGAGCGGGAGCGCCGCGAACGGCGCGAACGGCAGAGCGGCGACCGGCGGATAGACGAACTTGTCGAAGTGCGCGAGCGCCGCGGCCGTCGGGGCGACGTACGGCGAGCGTCCGTGGATCACCGAGAGGGCGGCCGCGCGGAAGATGCCGAAGTCCTCGAGCGCGACGTGCGCCCGGCAGCTCGTACCAGCAGGCGTACGCGAGCGCGAGCCCCGGAATCCAGAGGAACACCGCGAGCTCCCACGGCCGCGCGAAGGAGCGCACGCGGTCGCCGAGTGCTTCTAGCCGCTGCACACGAGAGATTGAAGCGGCGCGGGTCTGACGGTCGCCGCGAGACGAACGGACGGGAACAGCCGTCCTTCCCGCCGTTATCGAGGCGAGCCGCCGGGCGGTATAGGTGACGGAAATGCGACGCAGGAGAGCCCACATGACCGAACTGCTCGTACGCACCTACCTTTCCTTGCGCTATCGCGAGGAAGGCCAGACGCTGGTCGAATACGCGCTCATCCTCGTCCTCGTCTCGATCGCCGCCATATCGCTCCTGGCCGCGCTCGGTTCCTACCCCTCCTCGGTCTTCAGCCAGATCAACGCCCAGTTCTAGCGCCCTTCTAGTCGGGACGAAGGACCTGAGCCGACCAGCCTTCCAGCGGGCGAATTGCGCCACGAGGAGGGGCTATTTCAGTGCCCACACCACGAATTGCGTGGGCGAGCGAACTAAGGAGGAACGAAGCATGGAGCGGATGAAGCTGATCCCGATCCGCATGTACCTCGGTTGGAAGGACCTTCGGGACGACCAGTCCGGCCAGGCGATGGTGGAGTACGCACTCATCCTGGCCCTCGTCTCGGTCGCCGCCGTCGGCATCCTGAGCACGCTGGGCACCTCGGTCTCGTCGATCTTCGACAAGATCAACTGGGACCTGTAGCCGAGGACGGGTCGGGACGAAGGACCTGAGCCGACCCAGCCTTCCAGCGGAAGTCAGGCGCGGCCGAGAGGGTTATCAGTAGCTCTAGGCCACGAATTGCGTGGCTGGGAATCGACCGGCAGTCCTCCGACCGGCACCCGAGCCGGGTCGCGGAGTGCCAAGAAGGAGGAACGAAGCATGGAGCGGATGAAGCTAATCCCTATGCGGATGTACCTCGCGTGGAGGACCCTTCGGGACGACCAGTCCGGTCAGGCGATGGTGGAGTACGCCCTCATCCTGGCCCTCGTCTCGGTCGCCGCGGTCGGCATCCTGAGCACGCTGGGCACCTCGGTCTCGTCGATCTTCAACAAGATCAACACAGACCTGTAGAGCAGAACGGAAGCGCGTACGCGTGGTCGAGGAAGCTCCCCACGAATGGCCTTACGAAGGAGCCGTTCGCGGAACGGCTTCCTCGACCGCGCGTCTCAGCTCTCTCCGCCGCAACCGGATCCGGCCTTCTGAAGCCCTGCAGGCCGGGACGATCGCGCTAGCTACATAGGAGGAGAACGGTGGAAAACATCATGTCGAGCAAGCTGTTCACGACGCGGCAGGGCACGATCTTGCTCGGCGTGATCGCAGCCGCCATCGCGGCCATTGCGCTGCTCGTGTACCTCAACCACTACCGGAACAGCGTGAATGGCAACACGGCGCCGACCTCGGTGCTCGTGGCCAAGAGCCTGATCCAGAAGGGGACGCCCGGGAACATCGTCGGCTCGACGGACCTCTACCAGGTCACGAGCATCCCCAAGAACCAGGTCAAGACCGGCGCGTTCGTCGATCCGTCGACGCTCGCCGGCACGGTGGCCCTGACGGACATCTATCCGGGCCAGCAGCTCACCTCGGCCGACTTCGGAGCTTCGACCAACCCGCTGACCGGGCAGCTGGCGAAGAACCAGCGGGCGGTCGTCGTCTCCCTCGACTCGCCCCAGCTGGTCGGCGGCCAGATCGGCGCCGGCAGCCACGTCGACGTCTGGGTCGCCTTCAACGGCCAGAGCTCGACCGGCGTGACCCGGCCGGTCGTCCGCGAGATCTACCAGAACCTGACGGTGCTCAACGCGGACTCGAGCGGGGGCAACGTCACGCTCCAGGCGACGCCGAAGCAGGCGGGAACGCTCATCTTCGCCAGCCTGAACGCGCAGATCTGGCTCGACCTGCGGCCGACGGTCGGCTCGACCTCGAGGAAGCCGCCGGAGATCACCACGAACGACTTGCTCGGGACGCTGAGGGTCGGTGGCTGACATGACCGAGACCCTCGCCGTCCTCGTCATCCTCGCCGAGCACGCCGACCGGCAGCTCGTCGAGTCCGCGCTCGAGGGAGCGCCCGAGCTCGAGATCGTCGGGTTCGCCGACTACCTCGACGACTGGCGTACGTTCCTCGAGCAGGCCGGCGACGTCGTGGTCGTCGCCTGCTCGAACTACGAGGACGGCGCCGCGCACATGGTCGACCGCGCCGTGAAGCACCGGCCCGACCGGCCCGTCGTCGTCATGAGCGAGTCGTCGCCCAACGGCTTCCTGCGCCAGGCGTTCGAGGCCGGAGCCGACGACGTGATCACGCTCCCGCATTCGCCGCAGCACGTCGCCTTCACGCTCGAGAAGGTGCTCGCCCGCCGCAAGGGGCTCGTCCTGCCGGGCAAGCCGACCGCGCCGCTCATCGCGATCCTCGGCCCGAAGGGCGGCACCGGCAAGACGCTCGTGGCGACGAACCTCGCCGTCGCGCTCGCGCAGCGGGACGCGAACGTCGTGCTCGTCGACCTCGACCTGCAGTTCGGCGACATCGGGCTCGCCCTCGGGCTCTCGCCCGAGCGGACGATGTACGACCTGATGAAGGCGGGGCCGCCGTTCGACCACGAGAAGCTCGACCGGCACCTGATCACCCACTCGTCCGGCGTCAAGGTGCTGATCGCACCGACGCGGCCCGACCACGCGAGCGCCGTCGTGGTCGAGTATCTCCGCGACATCTACGCGTCGCTGCGCACGATGTGCGACGCCGTCATCGTCGACACGCCGCCCGGCTTCACGCCGGAGGTGATCGCCACGATCGACGTGTCGTCGGACGTCTGCATGGTCGGGATGCTCGACTCGCTCTCGCTCAAGAACACGAAGCTCGGCCTCGAGACGCTCGACCTCATGGGCTACGAGTCGGACCACATCTCGCTCGTGCTCAACCGCGCCGGCTCGCGGGTCGGGATCACGCAGGACGACGTCTCGATGATCGTCGGCCGCAGCCCCGACGTGTTCGTCCCGAGCGACCGCGAGATCCCGCGCTCGATCAACGAAGGGACGCCGATCGTCGCGACGAAGCGGCAGTCCGGAGCGGCCAAGGCGTTCCGCGAGCTCGCCGACCGCTACGCGGCGCCGACGGCCTCGCCACCTACTCCGCTGCCTGCGGCAACCACTCGCAAGCGGATGCTGATCGGGAGGCGGCGCTAGATGGACCTGCGCGAACGCCTCAACACCGTGAAGCCGGTCACGGCCGAGCGGGACCCCTTCGCGGAGGTCAAGAGCCGCATCCACTTCACGGTCATCGGCGACCTCGGGCCGCAGCTCTACAACGTCAGCATGGACCCGGAGGCGCTCCGCGAGCGCGTGCTCGCCGACGTCCGGGACCAGCTCGCGCAGGAGACCGGGATCTCGCGGGACGACCGGCAGCGGATCGCGCTCGAGATCACCGACGACATCCTCGGACACGGCCCGCTCGAGCGCCTGCTCGCCGACGACAGCGTGACCGAGATCATGGTCAACGGGCCTTCCGACATCTGGATCGAGCGCGGCGGCCGCCTCTACCAGAGCGAGGTCCAGTTCAACGACGAGTGGCACCTGCGGCGGATCATCAACAAGATGGTCGCGCAGGTCGGCCGGCGCATCGACGAGTCGTCGCCGATGGTCGACGCGCGCCTGCCCGACGGCAGCCGCGTCAACGCCATCATCCCGCCGCTCTCGCTCAGCGGCCCGCTGGTCACGATCCGCAAGTTCAGCCGCCGCCGGCTGACGCTCGAGGACATGATCGAGCTCGGGACGCTCAGCCAGGAGGCGGTCGAGTTCCTCGACCGCTGCATCCGGGCGCAGCTCAACATGCTCATCTCCGGCGGCACCGGCTCCGGCAAGACGACGCTGCTCAACGCGCTCTCGACCGCGATCCCGGACGAGCGAGCGGATCGTCACGATCGAGGACGCAGCCGAGCTGCGGCTCAACCAGAAGCACGTGCTGCGGCTCGAGGCGCGGCCGCAGGACCTCGCGGGCGAGAACGAGATCCCGATCCGCGACCTCGTGCGCAACTCGCTGCGCATGCGGCCCGACCGGATCATCGTCGGCGAGGTGCGCGGCCCCGAGGCGCTCGACATGCTCCAGGCGATGAACACGGGCCACGACGGCTCGCTCACGACCGTCCATGCCAACGGCCCGCGCGACGCTCTCGTCCGCGTCGAGACGATGGTGCTGATGGCCGGCTACGACCTGCCGGTGCGCGCGATCCGCGAGCAGGTCTCGGCGGCGCTCGACGGCATCATCCACCTCGAGCGGCTCGAGGACGGCTCCCGCCGCGTGACCTCGATCACCGAGGTGCAGGGGATGGAGTCCGACGTGATCACGCTGCAGGAGCTGTTCAAGTTCCAGATCGACGAGGTGACCCGCGACGGCAAGATCGTCGGCGGTCTCCGCCCCACGTCGCTGCGGCCGACCTTCCTGCAGAAGTTCGAGAAGCGCGGCATCGCGCTGCCGCTCGGTCTCTTCCAGTCGCACGAGCCGGAGCTCGGCCCAGCCGCCACCGCCGGGAAGTCCAGCCGGTGAAGCGGAGCCTGCTCCTCGCAGGGCTCGTCCTCGCCGCCGGCGTGCTCGCCGGCGGTGCGCTTGCCGGTAGTCCCCGGAAAGCCCAGGCATCCGGGCTGGGCCTCGTCGAGGCGAAGGGGGCCGCCTTCCCCGTCCGGTCGGACGTGCTCGTGCTCCCGGCCGCCCGCAAGCTGACGCTAGGGACGTCAAGGTGACCGAGAACGGCTCTGCGGTCGTGGATCCGACGCTCGTGCCCGCCTACCGGGCCTCGAGGAAGACGTTCGGCGTCGTGCTCGTGCTCGACACGAGCTACAGCATGAAGGGACGGCCGATCGCCGCCGTCCTGGGCGCGGCGCGGACGTTCGCCGCCCAGCGCAACCCGAACGAGCAGTTCGGACTCGTCCTCTTCAACCGGGAGGTCAAGGTCGCGCTGCCGCTGACGACGTCGGCGACGAAGATCTCCGCCGCTCTGGCCGCGCCCCCGGGCGTCGCCACCGGCACGCACATCTACTCCGCCACGGCACAGGCCGAGGCGATGCTCACCGCCGCCGGCATCGACTCCGGCACGATCGTCCTGCTCTCCGACGGAGAGGAGCACGGGGTCGACCCGAGCACCCTCACGCAGGTTGCGCAGACCGCGCTCGCCGCGCACATGCGCATCTACACGATCGGCTTCGACGACCCGCAGTACAGGCCCGGCACGCTGAAGGCCGTGGCGGCGGCGGGGCACGGCCCGTACACGGAGGCGAAGGCGAAGCAGCTGGCGCCGCTCTTCAAACGGATCAGCAAGCTGCTCTCGAACGAATACCTGGTCAGCTACAAGTCGCTCGCCGGGCCGAACAAGCTGCTGCACGTGGCGGTCAGCGTCAAGGGTGTCGGCAGCGCCACGGCCGCCTACCGGTCGCCGGCCCTGCCGGTCACGAGCGTGGTGGCGAAGCCGTACAGCCCCTCGCTCGGGAGCCGCATCTGGCGCTCGACGATCACGATGGTCATCCTCGCCCTCCTCGGAGCAGCGGCGATCGCGCTGCTCGTGATCGTGCGTCCTGCAGCCGAAGCAAAGCGGCCTGCCCACCCGGATGGCCGAGTTCGTCTCGATCCGCGAGCTCCAGCGGGACGGGGGACGCATCGACGCGCCGGAGGCCGACGCGGCGGACGGGGAGGAGAACGACCTCTGGGCGCGCTTCGCGAAGCTGCTCGAGATCGCCGACATCAAGGCGACGCCGGAGATGATCGTCGTCGGCACCGCCGTCGCGACGCTCCTCGTCTTCCTCCTCATCTTCGCCGGTACGGGATCCCCGTGGTGGGGGCTCCTGGCGGTCGTCATCCCCTACTTCGCCCGCGAGTGGGTGCTCCGGACGCTCAAGAGACGGCGCGACCGCTTCGCCGAGCAGCTCCCCGACGCGCTGCAGGTGATCGCATCCGCGCTCCGCTCGGGTCACAGCTTCGCCGGCGCGCTCGCGGTCGTCGTCGAGAGCGGCTCCGAGCCGATGAAGACCGAGATGCAGCAGGTCGTCGCCGACGAGCAGCTCGGCGTGCCCATCCAGCACTCGCTCGGCATCGTCGCCGACCGGATGGCGAGCAGCGACGTGGAGCAGCTCGCGCTGGTCGCCCAGCTGCAGCGGGAGGCCGGCGGCGACGCGGCCGAGGTCGTCGACCGCGTGGCCGAGACTGTGCGCGAGCGGTTCGACCTGAGGCGGCTCATCCACACGCTGACGATGCAGGGGCGGATGTCGCGCTGGATCGTCTCGCTGCTGCCCGTCGTCGTCGTCGTCGCGATCGAGCTCGAGAACCCGCACTACCTGCACCCGCTCACCTCCTCGACGGGCGGGAGGATCGTGATCGGCTTCGCCGTCGCGTGGGCGCTCATCGGCTCGTTCGTGATCAAGCGGATCGTCGAGATCGAGGTCTGAGGTGATCCTCCTCCTCATCGTCGGTCTCCTGCTCTTCGGAACGGCCGTCGTGCTCGTCGCGCGCGGGGTGATCGTCACCCGCCTCCGCACGGCGCAGAACCTCACGCAGATCGGCCGCTACGGCTTCCTCAGTACGGCCGAGCCGAGGCCGGTCGGCGGCTTGCGCGGGTTCCTCGACCCGGCCGCCGCCGGGGTCGGGCTCCTCCTCACCGAGCGGCTCAAGCTCGTCAACGAGGACCGGGTACGGAAGACGCTCGTCTCGGCGGGCATGTACGGCACTTCGCCCCGGACGATCATCGGCTATCAGCTGCTCGCAGCGGTCGTGCTGCCGGCCGTCTGGATCTGGATCGCCGTCGGCGCCGGCGCGACGGCCGCGCTGACCATCCTCGTCGCGATCTTCTTCGGCGGCGCGGGCTGGATCGCGCCCGGGTTCGTGGTCCAGAGGCGCGCGGAGGCCCGGCTGCACCGGATCGACCGCGCGATGCCCGAGCTGATCGACCTGCTCGTGGTCACGGTCGAGGCCGGCCTGAGCATCACCGCAGCGCTCCAGCTCGCCGGCGACCGGATGAAGGGACCGCTGGGCGACGAGCTGCGCATCGTGCTCCAGGAGCAGCGGATGGGCCTCTCGCCCGTCCAGGCGCTCGAGAACATGGTCGGACGCGTCTCGACGCCGGCGGTCGAGGCGTTCACGCGGGCGATGGTCCAGGGCCAGCTGCTCGGCGTCACGATCGGGCAGATCCTGCGCAGCCTCGCCGTCGAGATGCGGAAGCGGCGCCGGGCACAGGCCGAGCAGCAGGCGCAGAAGGCGCCGATCAAGATGCTCTTCCCGCTCGTCTTCATGATCTTCCCGGCCCTGTTCGTGATCCTGCTCGGGCCGGCCGTCGTCTCCATCCTCCACGCGCTCAACGGATGACCACGCTCGAGACATCCGGCACCGCCCGCAGGCGCTTCCGCCGCCTCCGCCGCGAGGAGGGTGGGCAGGCTCTCGTCGAGTTCGCGCTCGTCCTCCCGATCCTGCTGATGATCGTGACCGGGATCACGAGCTTCGGCCTCGTCTTCTACAAGTACGTCACGCTCACCGACGCGGTGCGCGTCGGCGCGCGCACGCTCGCGCTCGGCCGCGGCCAGGCCGACCCCTGCACCCCGCGATCACCAGACGGTGAACTCGGCCGTCGACGTCGGCCTCACCACCGGCGCGAACGTGACTCCTCTCGTACAACGGCGTTCCCCTCACCGCCGCCTGCGCCTCGAATCCCGGGACGAGCTGGAATCAGGGCGACAGCGTGACCATCACGGCCACGATCCCGTACAACCTCAGCATCTTCGGCGTGATCACGATCGCCAGCGGGACGCTCACCGCGCAGCGCGACGGACGCGGTCGAATGAACGAGACCGCGCAGACTCGATCGCCGCCGCCTCCGCAGGAGGCGGGCAGATCCTGCCGATGACGGCGCTGATGATGGTGGTGCTGTGCGGCTTCGCCGGCGATGGTGATCGACATCGGCCGCGTCTGGATCGCCCAGCGCCAGCTCCAGAACGCCGTGGACGCGACCGCCGCTCGCGATCGCGCCAGAACATGCCGAACGACTACGCGGGCTGGAGCCAGACGCGCGTCCTCGACGGAGTCTCGCCGAGCAAGAACGCGCTCTTCGGCTACGGGGTCACCCGGCCAACGCAGCCCACGGTCCAGTTCGAGTGCATGAGCGGTGGCACCCGGCTACACGGCAGCGGAACCTGCACAGCCGACACGAGCACCCAGGACTGCGAACACGCCCTGCAAGCCGGGAACCTCGCTGACGCCGATCGGGAACCGGCTGCAACGCCGTCATCGTCAAGGAGACCGCGACGCGTGAAGACGACGTTCGCGGCCATACCCCGTTCGGCTTTCCGACGTTCACGGTCAGCGCCACCTCCGCGGCGTCGGCGCGAGGAGGCGCGACGAAACCGCTCGACGTCGAGGTCGTCCTCGACATCGACGAACTCGATGAACAGCTCGTGCGGCGACAGCACCGTGCCGGGAATCAGCGGCACGGCCCGGAGAAGATCGACTGCGCCAAGGCGGGGGTCCGCACGCTGCTCAAGGGGCTCTGGCCGTGCTCTCGAGCCTGCCATCCTGCGGAACAGCGCGCCACCGCTCGGCGAGGCGAGCTCGGGGCTGAACGTCCCCGGACTCATAGACGAGGTGGGTCATGATGGCATTCCCACGCGCTCTCCAGCACGAGCGCCGCCAGTACGAGATCGACTGCACCAACGACAACTTCTCGGTCACCTACCCCCACCCGCCCACCGGCAGTCAGCCCGGCTACGACATCGTGGGCCTCTCGAGCGACTACCGCCCGTCGGTCGCCGACACCACGCTCAACTCGACGACTCGAACCTCGTCGAGTCCGTCGACTGGGGGCAGTGCCCGGCGCAGACCGGCTCCTACTCGCGGCAGCAGCAACGCGCTCGGCCATAGCGAGCGGGACGCACTACTACATCGTGCAACGCGGCCGGCAGCGGCTCGACGCACCTCGACGGCCAACACGATCACGCTGAGCCGGCGGAGACGCTCACGGGGCTGACGTTCGACACCTCAGCCGGCGCGGCCGTCCGACACGGCGACGCTCGGTCCCGCAGCGGAAGCACGTCGGACCAGCACGGGTCTGACGTGCAGCGAGCTCCGGCGGCAACACGTGCACGAGCTCCGGCAGCGTGTTCGAACCGACTCGAAGACCTCGATCAACCTCAAGATCGCCCTCGACGGCTCGCACCCGCATCGGGACGTCGGACCGTGAACTGAACACGTGCTCGGGCGGCACGTATCCCGGCAGGGAGTACTACGGGCTGAAGTCTCCGGGCGGTGTGGGCAGCGTACTCGCGGGTGCGATCCGGAGGCGCAGTATCGGCACTCGACCACGCCCACTCGGCGCGTGGGGCGCAACAGCGTGATCATCGTCCTCAGCGACGGCGAGCTCAACACGCAGTCGCCGAACCACGTGCACAACACGCCGTGCAAACCGCGACAGACGCGGCGACGACCGCGAAGAGCGACATGGCGTCTACTCGGTCTATCGATCGCGCGACGACTCGAGCGGCAACTGCACGGACTCCAGCGGCCACTACCACAACGTCACCGGCCTACAGCTGATGAAGGACATCGCCAGCCGACTCGACGCAAGTTCTTCTGCGACCAAGCCGACCGGCGCCACGTGCAGACCTCGACGCTCAACGCCATCTTCCAGCACATCGCCGGAGACCTGACCAACCCGCGCCTCATCGGATAGCTGCCGTGACCGACTCCGCCCGCATCGCTCTGGCCCTCGTCGCGCTCGGCGCGGCCGTCCTGGCCTGGGGACCGGCCGTCTCGCTCGCGAAGTCGCCCGCCGCGTTCACGACGCCCAAGGCGATGGCGAAGAAGATCCACGGCTTCGTCCCGCAGATCCAGACCGGTAACCGGAGCGCACCCTCGACGATCACCGCGACGACGTGCCACGGGCTGGGAGCCGCGCACAAGGGCAAGTTCGCGACGTTCCGCTGCAGCGCGACCTGGGAGCGGGGCACGTCCAACGTCTGGGCGCGCGCGCTTCCCGGCGGCTCGTTCTGCGCCAGCAGCACCGGCCTCTCGGCCTGCCCCGCGACCCCGCCGGCGCCGGGCGACCCGAGGATCTGCCACGACCCGCCCGCCCCTTCCACCGCCGACCCGAACCACTGCGCGCTCTCGGCGACGGAGGCTGTCCTGCTGCGGGCGATGCGGGTGAACTTCGCCAAGCCGTCGTGGCAGTTCGGGAACCTCGCCTGCAGCGGGGCGAACCTCGCGTGGAAGTGCACGTACCTGCAGCTGAACGTCTTCGGCGTCTACTACACGTCCACGATCCGGTTCGCGCAGGCGAACGGCGCCTGGGCCGCGACCATCGGCACCACCGGCGGCAACGGCACGTCCACCTGCACCGGACAGCCCGACGGGACGACCGCCGCGGGCAAGCCCTCGAACTGGTCGGCCGGGCCGACCCCCACCTGCACATGAGCGAGGCGAACCTGTCCACCGTGCCTCCGCCGCAGCCCGCGCCGAGCCGGCCGCTCGGCGAGCTCCTGCCCAAGGGAGCGCGCGGCGCGATCGTGGCCGCCGCGGCCGCGGCGCTCGTCGTCGGGGACTTCGTCCGCTACGGCGCGACCGGATGGGCGTTCGTCGGCCTCGTGCTCTGCCCGGTGCTGGTCCTGCTCGCGTCGATCGACCTCCAGCACCGGCTCCTGCCCAACCGCATCGTGCTGCCGGCGGCGCTCGTCGTCGTCGTGATCGTCGCGGCCGCGCAGCCGCACGATCTCGTGGCGCATCTCGCCGCCGGCGTCGCGCTGGGCGCCCTGTTCTTCGCCGATCGGAGCGTTCTTCCCCGGCAGCCTCGGCATGGGAGACGCGAAGCTCGGCCTTCTCCTCGGCCTCGCGCTCGGCGCGAAGACGTTCGTCGCAGTGGAGGCCGGGCTGCTCGCCGTACTGATCGCGGCGGTGTGGATCATCGCCACCCAGGGCATGGCCGCCCGCAAGAAGGCGATTCCGTTCGGGCCGTTCCTCGCCCTCGGCGGACTAATCGGATTCTTCCTCAGGTGACGGAGGTATGGACGTGAACCCGGGAAACTTGCAGCTGATTCGGCAGGAAGACACGGCGGAAGGCCTCCGCGACCTTCTCTCGCGCGCCCGCGCCGAGGTCTCGAAGGCGGTCGTCGGCCAGGACGAGGCGGTGGACCTGATGCTGATCGCGGCGCTCGCGCGCGGTCACGTGCTGCTCGAGGGGCCGCCGGGCACGGCGAAGACGCTGCTCGCGCAGACGCTGGCGCGTGTGCTCGGCGCGAACTTCCAGCGCGTCCAGTTCACTCCGGACACGACGCCGAGCGAGCTGCTCGGGTCGGTCGAGATGCGGGCCGGCGAGGCGGTCCTCGACCGCGGCGCGATCTTCACGAACGTCCTGCTCGCCGACGAGATCAACCGCACCACGCCGCGCGTGCAGGCCGGGCTGCTCGAGGCGATGCAGGAGCGGCACGTGACGCTGCGCGGACGCACGTACTTCATCGACCCGCCCTTCTTCGTCATGGCCACCCAGAACCCGTACGAGCACGAGGGCGTCTTCCCGATCACGGAGTCGCAGATCGACCGCTTCCTCCTCAAGATCGACCTCGGATACGGCAACGAGGAAGACGAGCTGCGCACGCTCGGGCTCCCGCACCGGGGCATCATCCCGGACATGCTCGGCGACGTCTCGCCGCTGCTCGGCGAGCGCGCGCTGCTCGTCGCGCAGGACGTGGCCGACGACGTCGAGGTGCCCGAGGAGATCGCGCGCCTCTGCATCCGCATCGTCCGCGCGACGCGCGAGGCCGCAGGTGTCGAGCTCGGCGCGAGCCCGCGTGCGTCGCGGCACCTCGTCGCGGCGGTGAAGGCGCGGGCGGCCACCCAGGGCCGGAGGACGGCGAGGGTCGAGGACGTGACGTTGCTGGCGCCCTACGTCCTCAGCCACCGCGTGGCCGCCGACCCGAGGACGCCGCGCGAGGTCGTGACCGAGGCGATCGCGACGGGGCTCGCGTCCGCCTAGACGGCGACCATCGTCCGCTCCGGACCCGCCGTAGGACCTGTCACGTCCGGGAGTGACCGGAAGATACTGCGGCAGGAAGAAACCATCCCGGCTTGAACTGGAGGCCAATGATCCTCTACATCATCCTCGCGGTCGTCTTCGTCGTTCTGCTGTTCGCGTACATGCGCGTCCGCGGCCGGCGTCTCAGCCGCTAGCCGCGCCTCGCGGCAGCCACGGCGGCCCGAAACATATGGTGCGCCGGCGTCGACCCCTCAGCCGTCGATTATTTCGGGGTCTCCGGCGGCGCACCTGGTGCAACGTTCGACCAGAAGCGCTCCGACCCTCTCAAGCGTCGTGTTTGGGAAGCCGATATCGCGGCGCAGAATGAACGCGATGCTCGAGCTGGAGCTGCTCGTCGGACTCGGAGCCGTCGCGGTCTGGACGCACGTGAACTACCCACGGCTGCGGCCGGCTTCGCTCGTGCGGGCGGTCGTCCACGTCGGGTTCTCGTTCTGCGCCTTCGCCCTCATGCCGACGCTGCTGAGCGCGCTGGCGTCACGCTACCTCGGGCTGACCGTGCTTTTCCCCGTGGTGACGTACCTGCTGCTCAGCTGGGTCTGGCTGCTCGCGCGGATCCTGGACCTGCTCGACGGCACGCCGCGCGGCGGCCTGCCCGTCGAGGACGAGTCCTGACCCGGCCGGCTCGCGCGACGATCACGACCTGAACCGGACCTGCGTCGTAGTGGTACCTGGACCTCCGGTTGTCGGCGGCGGCAACCCGATGCGTCTTGATTCGAGGAGCAGGCACGCCCCTGCGCAGACAGTCAGATCTCCTTGGGCCCGCGAGGGTCAGGATGTCGATTCGAGCGCGACCGGAACGGGGCGTGCCTGCGCTCCATCACGAACCTTGCGGGCGACCGAGGACAGGTGCCGGCGGACGGTGACGTCGGACAGGTCGAGCTCGTTCGCGATCTGCTTCGGCGTCATCCCCGCGCGGCGGCGCGTGATCACGTCGGCCTCCCGCCGCGTCAGGCGGAGCGAGACGCCGTCGACCGGGGTACGGCCCCTGGCGCCGCCCCGCAATTCCTCGACCAGCACGGCGATGCCTGCCCGGGGGATGACGATCTCGCCCTCGAGCGCGGCCTCGACCGCTCGGACGAGACCGCCTGAGCCGGCTTTCTCGGTGATGAACCCCTGCGCGCCCGCCCGAACCGCCGCGAGCAGCTTCGCCTCGTCGAGCTCCGGCGCGACGACGAGCACCGCCGCGCCGGGCGCCCGCTCGGCGATGCGGCGGATCGCCGCGACGAGACCTCCCGCGACCTCGGAGTCGAGCAGGACGAGGCCGGCCCGGCGCGCAACGGCTTCCGCGACGGCGCCTGAGGCCTCGGCCTCGTCGGCGACGACCGCGAGGCCGGCGCGGGCGAGGACGCTGCGGCGGGCGGCGCGGACGAGCGCCTGACCGCCGGCGAGCACGACGGTGCGCCTGCCGTTGGCTGCGGGGTAAATGGCCACCTCGAGAAGTCACGGCAGATGAGCAAGCCCCGCGCATCCCTCGTTCGAGGGATGCCCAGCGCCCAGTAGCCACGACGCGCACGTCGTAGAGTGGGCGCGATGGACGTCTTCGAGGCGGTGCAGGCTGCGCGGGAGGAGCACGGCGTGCCGGGGCTCGCGGTCGGCGTGCTGGAGGACGGCGTCGAGCGGCACGAGGGCTACGGCGTGACGAGCGTCGAGAACCCGCTCGACGTGACGCCGGACACCCGCTTCCAGATCGGCTCGATCACGAAGACGTTCCTCGGCACCGCGATCTGCGAGCTCGTCGCACGAGGCGAGCTCGATCTCGACCGGCCGGTGCGCGAGTACGTCCCGGAGCTCGTGCTCGCCGACGCCGACGCGACGGAACGCGTGACACTGCGTCATCTGCTGTCCCACACCGGCGGCTGGTTCGGCGACTACTTCGACGACACCGGCTGGGGCGACGACGCGGTCGCGATCTACGTCGAGCGGATGCGCGACGCTGCCGCAGCAGACGCCCGTCGGCGAGCTGTGGGCGTACAACAACTCCGGCTTCGTCCTCGCGGGCCACGTGCTCGAGCTCGTCACCGGCGAGCCCGTCGAGGAAGCGATGAAGGAGCTCGTCCTCGATCCGCTCGAGCTCACGTCGACGACGTTCTGGCCCTGGGAGGTGATGACGGAACGGTTCGCCGTCGGTCACGTCGGCTCCGGCGACGAGCTGGCCGTGGCACGTCCGTGGGCGATCGGACGGTACGCCGCTCCAGCCGGCGGGCTTGCGTCCACGACGCGCGGACCTCCTCCGCTACGCGCGTCTCCATCTCGACCCGCCGCCGGCGCTGGCGCCGATGCAGGAGCCGCAAGCGGCGGCCTCGGAGGAGGGAGAGTGGGTCGGCCTGACGTGGTACGGCGACGATCGCTTCGGCACGATCTCGCATCAAGGCGGCACCAACGGCCAGATCGCCCTGCTCGCGCTCGTACCGGCGCGCTCGTACGCGATCGCCGTGCTCACCAACCACTCGCCCGGCGGCATCCAGGTGGTCGAGGCGGCGCTCCGGGCCGCGGGCCTGGCGGCGGACGACCCGCAGCCGATCGACGGCGCGGCGAGCGCCGAGCACGCGGGCGTCTTCGAGACGGCCGGCGGACGCGTAACGCTGACGCCGCTGGAAGGCGGCCGGCTGCGCGTAGAGATCGAGTCGTTCGGCGGCTTTCCCAAGAAGGACTCGCCGCCCGGCCCGCAGCTGCCGGCCGCGGAGGCGTTCTTCTACACGCCGGAGCGGTGGTGCATCGAGGACGGGCCGTTGAAGGGGGCGCACGGCCACTTCATCCGCGGCGACGACGGCGTCCGCTGGCTGCGCGTCGGCGGCCGTTTATACGGTCGCGTCTAGGTACAGGCGAGAGGCCAGCCGCCGGCGAGCCGCCGGGGCGTTGCGCGTCGAACGGGAGTCCAGGCGAGCTCGTCCTGCCTCCCGGCGCGAACGGCGCGAGGCCGTCTGACTCCGGCGACCAGATGCCTCCCGAGCGGACTGAGATAGGGGCGGACGAGCCGGTACGGGATGACGGCCGCGATGCGCGGGCCGGCGGGCTCTTGCGGAAAGCCGAAGGCGAGCCCGCTCGGCGTCAGGGCGAAATGGCGGTAGTGGTCGAGAGTCGGCGTGTAGCTCGCGGGGTCCTCGGCCACGGAAGTCCAGAGCGGCGAGCCGCGCAGCTGCGCCTTCCAGTCGCTCGCGAGCTGCCGTAGCGCGAGCGGCGGGTTGGCGAGAAGGTCGCGGAGCGAGACCGACCTTCCCGACCTCGTGTCGATCGTCGTCGCGATCCACGTCTGGCCCTCGTTCCCGTCCGGGTACACCTCGAGCGCAGGTATCAGCGCGCTCACGACCACGGTGCTGGCCGACGCCAGGTCTCGATCGGTCGCCGTCTCGTAGATGCCCCGCCACGCCGGGAACGACGTGGCTTCTCGCCGAGGCCGCATATTTGCGCTGATCGGCGACCACGGCCCGGCGCAGCGCGATGTTCGCCCCCGCCACGCGCCGGGTGTGGCCGCGCACGTTCGGGTAGTCGCCCGAGGTCACGTAGCCCTGGACGGGAAAGCACGGCGTGGCCGCAGTCACCATCCTGAGAGGGCGAACCGCGCTCTTGCCGATATCGGGCACGGCGGCCGCGATCGGCAGAGCGAATACCGCGAGCCAGAAGAGCGGCACGAGGCGCGACCGCCGCTCGGCGCGCTCGACCAGATGCGGAGCGAACCAGACCGCGTCCCCTTTGACCTCGAACACGACGGCCAGCGCAAGGTCCTCGCCCCGATCCCCGATCACCGGCCCGACCTCGGGCGCGGACGGCGCCGACTTGGCCCAGACCTCCCCGATCCGCCCGGCGAAGCCGGTCGCCTCGGTCTCGGGCGCGATCGCGATCCGCACACGATCTCCGAAGCCGGGAATCGTCATGACAGAGTCGAGGCTACCGCCTCGAGCCGCGGGGACGGAATCAGGGGAGCACGGCGGGCGTCGGATAGGCGTCCGGCGCCGGATCGGTGGCGAGCAGCCGGAGACCCGCGGCGATCGCCTTCTCGGCCTTGACGAGGCCTGGGCTCGCGAGCTCGGCCGCGATGTTCTGCTTCCCCGATATATGGAGCGCGGCCAGCGTCTTCTGGAGCTGCGCGGTGGTCAGGCCGAGCGCCTTGAAGAGGCCCCCGATCCCGGCCGGAAGGTGCTGGGCCAAACCGGCCCGGATCGCCTCCAGGCGACTCTTGGTCACAGAGAGCGTCGCGAGTGGGGAGCCTTTGAGGAGCCCGGACAGCTTGCGCTGGACGGCGATGTCCGAGTCGAACAGTTCGGCGAGCTGGTCGAGGTACTTCGCTGCCGCCACGGCCTGCGCCGTTCGTGCCTTCCAGTCCCCGGCCTTGCCGGCGGAGACGGCGCGATCGAGCGTCGTGTGCAGGAGCGGGCCGATCGCCGCCATCGCCACCTGGTTGGCCAGGAAGGCGCGCGCCGTGACGGCCAGCGGCGAGTTGCCGGCCGGCAGGTCGGGCGTCCGTGGGATGTGAGGTACCGCGACCGTCCGGTAGGCCAGATCGGGGGGATCGTTCAGCGAGTTGCCCAGGTTGAGAATGAGGGTGCCCGCTGCGCTTTCGACCCCACCCACGGACATGGTCACCACGCCGTCCGCCCCGAGGACGAACCGTCTTGGCCTGAACCTCGCCGGCGACAATGGTCGCCGCGCCGACGTTCTGCAGAGTGTTTCCGGCGATGATCACGATCCTTCTTGAAGGACAGGAGCTTGGCAGCTTGCGGGGAGACGGTGAAGCTGGTGGCCCTCAGGCTCGAGTCGTGGTTGGCGTCCCCGGGGTACTGGGCCAGCACGTCCACGTTGCCCGGCAGAGCGACGATGTCCACCTCACAGATCGATCTGTCCGGGCTCTGGGTTCGCTTGAGCTTGCACGGACCCGAGAGCTGGAGCGTCCCCGAGGAGCGAGGGGCCCAGGTCGTGACCGTCACCGTCCCGGTCGGCTTCGTCGGATGCTTCGTCGTGTCGATGACGGTGATCAGACACCCGCTGCCGAGGCCGAAGTCCACGTTCGGGCAGTTCATCGTCGTCAGGGTGCAGTGCTTCTTGCTCTTGACCTGGACGAAGCCGGCGGCGTGCACGGCGGATCCCTTCGGCTGGCAGTCCTGCTCCAGGTTCGCGGTGCCCGACGGGTCGCCGAACGCGGACGTGTCGGTCGCCGTGATCGTCACGTCGCCCGGCTCGTCCGAGGGGTGCAGAGACGCCGTGTACGTCCCGTCGCCGTGGTCCGTGACCGAGCCGATGTCGACCTTCGGATCGGAGCTCGAGAACGACACGCTGTGGCCGCTGATCGGCTTACCGGTGTCCGCGTCCGTGACGGTCGCCTTGGCGAGCACCGACGTGCAGGACGACGTGCACACGTTCACCTTGTCCGGGTCGAGCGTGACGGCGACCTTCTCGTCGATGATCGTGAGCCCGGTGCCCGGCCAACGACAGGCTCGCGGAAGAGGACGAGTAGGTGCAGGTCGGGTCGCTGAGGGTCGCGGTCCCCGTGAAGCTCGTCCCGTACCCGGTCAGCTTCAGTTCGTAGCTGCCGGCACCGTTGTTGCTGCTGCCGGTGAGGTCGAGCTGAATCTCCTTCGGCCCGGGCGAAGAGACCGAGCTCGAAAGGCTCCCGCCCGAGAAGGAGAGCCCGAGCACGCCGAAACCCCCGCTGCCTGCCGACAGGGCGGCGTCGAACGACTGCGACGTGCCGGGCTCGCCGAACTGGCAGCCGCTCGAGCTCAGCGACCAGCTCGGCACCGAGAACGTCGCGCTCGACCCGTCGAGGTGGAGGCTCACGTACGGAACCGGACCGGTGGCCGAGCCGGCCGCCGCGCCCGACAGCGCCGCGCACCCCAGCACGACGAGGAGCGCGAGCGCAATCCTCGCGGCCACACGGCCGCGCCCGCCCGGCGCTCCCATGGGCGCGACAATATGACGGGCGTAAAACCGAGTCAACCCGACAGCGGAAGATCGCCTACACGGGAGCGGCGCCGGGCTCCGGCGCTGCCGCGAGGAGCCGGACGACGTCGGCCCGCGTCGTCACGCCGAGCTTCCGCTGGACGGAGCCGAGGTGACGCCGCACGGTCACCGGCACCAGCCCGAGCTCGGCCGCGATCTCGGCCGTCGAGGCGCCGCGCAGCAGCCGCTCCGCGACCTCCCACTCACGCGCTGTCAGGGTCACCGGCCCCTGGCCCGACACGAACAGGCTGCGCCGGCGCTCACGGCCGCGCAGTTCCTCGACGAGCCGCGAGACGACCCGCCGCGGGATGACGGTCTCGCCGCGCAGCACGCCGCGGACGACGTGCGGCAGCCGGCTCGGCTCGAGGCCGAGCGGCAGGCAGCCGCTCGCGCCGCCCCGCAGCGCCGCCATGACCTCGTCCTCGTCCTCCTCGTCGGTGAACAGCACGACCACCGCCGACGGCGCCTCCGCGACGATCGCGTCCAGCGCGCGGAGATTCCAGCCCGGCGTCTCGAAGCCGAGCAGGCACACGTCGGGACGCTCGCGCAGCGCCAGGGCGACCGCCGACTCGGCGTCGACGACCTCGGTGCAGCGCGCCTCCTCCTCCAGCGCCAGCAGCATGCCGACCCGCGTCGGCTCCCGTTCCGCCGCGATCAGGACGTGCATGGGCTGTGTCGCAGCCGCGCTCACAGGGCCGCCGCCTCGGAAACAGCCACCCCTCGCTCTACGATCCGGGTATGCGAGTCCTCATCGCCGACGACCACCGGCTGATCGTCGAGGGAGTGAAGCGCGCGCTCGAGGAGGCGCCGGACTTCGAGGTCGTCGGCGAGTGCTCCTCCGGCTCGCAGGTGCTTCCCCTCGTCGGCCGCACGAACCCCGACGTCGTCCTCCTCGACCTGCGCATGCCCGGCGCCGACGGCCTCAGCTGCCTCACCCGCATCCGCAAGCAGTACCCCGAGGTCAAGGTCGTCGTCCTCTCCGTCTCGACCGACGAGAACGTGATCCAGACGGTCCTGAAGCGCGGCGCGAGCGCCTACATCGTCAAGAGCATCAACCCGATCGACCTTCCGTCCGCGCTCCGCCAGGCGGTCGAGGGAACCGTCTACAGCGCGATCGGCCTTCCCGACCCGTCCGAGAGCGCTGCGCGCGCCGCCGGGCTGACCGAGCGCGAGACGGCGATCCTCGCCGCGCTCGCGCGCGGGCTCTCGAACGAGGCGATCGGCAAGGAGCTCTGGGTCGCGGAGCAGACCGTCAAGTTCCACCTCACGAACATCTACCGGAAGCTCGGCGTGTCGAACCGCACGGAGGCCGCCCGGCTCGCCTACCAGAACGGCCTCGTCGACAGCCCCATCGGCGATCCCTAGCCGACGGACGGCAGCGTCAGCGGAGCGAGCAGTCCTCGCCACGCTCAAGTCTTAGAGCAGGCGCGGGACGGACAAGCCCCTCGACGGAACAGATGCGGCCCTCCTTTGGCCTGGACCAGGCGCCGACGCCAGTCCGCTACCGGCTCCAGCGGTTCCATCTGACGACCTCGTCGGGCGCGCGGCGGCGTTGCGAGAAGGCGCTCGTCGCGCGGTCCCAGTCGGGATCCTCGGCCGGGTGCCCGACGGTGACGCCGGTGACGATCGTGAGGTCGTCGGGAAGCGCGAACAGCTCGCGCCAGCGGGCGTCCTCCTCCACGGGAACCCCGTACACGCCGGCGCCGAGCCCCTCCTCGAGCGCCGCGAGCAGGACGAGCATCAGCGCGGCGCCGGCGTCGACGTGCCAGAACGGCACCGGCCAGAGCACCTCGACGCCGCCGGTGATCGCGAGCTTGTCGGGCCGGTTGTAGCGGTCGTGGTAGTCCTGCTCGCGCGTCAGGACGAGGATGTGCGCGGCGGCGTTGCGGAACCAAGCTTGCGAGCGCTCGTCCTCCTGCAGCGCCGCGAGCGCCTCGATCGTCGGCCGGTCGTCGACGACGAGCAGCCGCAGCCCCTGGCTGTAGCCGGCGTTCGGCCCGCGCCGGGCAGCGCGGGCGATCCGCTCGAGCGTCTCGCGCGGCACGGTCTCCCCCGTGTAGCTGCGAACCGCGCGCCGCTTCTTCAGCAGGTCGTAGAAGGAGCCCACTCGGGCCCCAACGCTACTCCCACTCGATCGTGGCCGGCGGCTTCGAGGTCACGTCGAGGACGACGCGGTTGACACCTGGGATCTCGTTCACGATCCGCGCCGAGACCGTCTCGACGAGGTCGTATGGGAGCCGCGCCCAGTCGGCCGTCATCGCGTCGTCGCTGGTGACCGCCCGGATCACGATCGGGTAGCCGTACGTCCGCTCGTCGCCCTGGACGCCGACCGAGCGAATCGCGGGCAGGACGGCGAACGACTGCCACAGCTCGCCGTACATCCCCGCGCGCCGCACCTCCTCCTGGAGCACGGCGTCGGCCGCGCGCAGGATCTCGAGCCGCTCGCGCGTGACCGCGCCGATGATCCGGATCGCCAGGCCGGGCCCCGGAAACGGCTGGCGCCAGACCATCCGCTCCGGCATCCCGAGCTCCTCGCCGACCCGCCGTACTTCGTCCTTGAACAGCAGCCGCAATGGCTCGACCAGCCGCAGCCGCATGTCCGCCGGGAGCCCGCCGACGTTGTGGTGCGACTTGATCGTCGCGGCCACGCCCTCGGTGCCGCCGGACTCGATCACGTCGGAGTAGAGCGTCCCCTGGACGAGCCAGCGAACGTCGCCGAGCCTCCGCGCCTCCTCCTCGAAGACGCGGATGAACTCGCGACCGATGATCTTCCGCTTCTGCTCCGGCTCCTCGACGCCGTCGAGCAGCTCGAGGAAGCGCTCCTGCGCCTCGACGTGAACGAGCGGGACGTGGAAGTGCTCCCCGAACGTCTCGACCACCTGCTCGGCCTCGTCCTGCCGCAGCAGCCCGTGGTCGACGAAGACGCAGGTGAGCTGCTCGCCGACCGCCTTGTGGACGAGGAGCGCCGCGACCGCGGAGTCGACGCCGCCGGAGAGCGCGCACAGCACCCGCTCCGAGCCGACCTGAGAGCGGATCCGCGCCACCTGCTCCTCGATCACAGCCGCGGGCGTCCACGCCGGCGGCGCGTCCGCGATCGAGTAGAGGAAGTTCTTGAGGACGTCCATCCCGTGCGGCGTGTGCACGACCTCCGGGTGGAACTGGACGCCGTACAGCCCGCGCTCGGCCGACTCGAACGCGGCGACAGGCGTCGCCGGCGAGGTCGCGACGACCCGCGCGCCCTCCGGCGCCGCCACGACCGTGTCGCGGTGGGACATCCAGACGGTCTGCTCGGGCGGCGTGCCCGCGAGCAGCCGCGACTCGCTCGCCGTCAGCGGCGTGCGCCCGAACTCCGACACGCCCGTACGGTCGACGCGGCCCCCGAGCTCGAGCGCCATCAGCTGCGCCCCGTAGCAGATCCCGAGCGCGGGGATCCCGAGCTCGAACAGCGCCGGATCCACCCGCGGCGCGTCGTCGGAGTAGACGGACGCCGGCCCGCCGCTCAGGACGAGCGCGTACGGGTTCCGGGCCCGCACGGCCTCGGGCGTGATCGCGTGGCCGACGAGCTCCGAGTAGACGCGGCACTCGCGCACGCGTCGCGCGATCAGCTGGGAGTACTGCCCGCCGAGGTCGACCACCAGCACCGGCCGCTCCTCGGGTCCCGGGAACGGCAGAACGCGAGCGGTCTCCTCAGCGCGCGATAGTTCGGCGCCTCCTTCGTGATCGTCACGTCGTGCGGGTGCGACTCGCGCAGGCCGGCGCCGGTGATGCGGACGAAGCGCGCCTGCTTCATCTCCTCGATCGTGGCGGCGCCGCAGTAGCCCATCGCCTGGCGCAGCCCGCCGACGAGCTGGTGGACGACCGGCCCGAGCGGGCCCTTGTAGCCGACGCGTCCCTCGATCCCCTCCGGCACGAGCTTCTCGACGTCTTCGACGTCGCCCTGGAAGTAGCGGTCCTTCGAGAAGCCGCGGCGCATCGCGCCGAGCGAAGCCATGCCGCGGTACTCCTTGAAGCGCTCGCCCTGGACGATGATCACCTCGCCCGGGGCCTCGTCGGTGCCGGCGAGCAGCGAGCCGAGCATGACTAGGTCGGCGCCGGCTCCGATCGCCTTCGCGATGTCGCCGCTCGAGGTGATACCGCCGTCGCCGATCACCGGCACCCCTTCGTCGGCGGCGACTCGCGCCGTCTCGTTGATCGCCGTGATCTGCGGAACCCCGACGCCGGCGACGACTCGCGTCGTGCAGATCCCACCCGGGCCGATGCCGACCTTGACCGCGTCCGCGCCTGCCTCGACCAGCGCCCTCGCCGCCTCGGCCGTCGCGATGTTCCCGGCGATCACGTCGACGCCGACGGAGCGCTTGACCTTCCGCAGGGTCTCGAGGACGCCGAGCGAGTGGCCGTGCGCAGTGTCGACGACGAGCACGTCCGCGCCGGCTGCCACGAGCGTCTGCGCGCGCTCGAGCGCGTCGGGGCCGGTGCCGACGGCGGCGCCGACCCGCAGTCGCCCCTGCTCGTCCTTCGTCGCCTGCGGGTACTCGATCTTCTTCTGGATGTCCTTGACGGTGATCAGCCCGCGCAGGAGCCCGTCGGCGTCGACGACCGGCAGCTTCTCGATCTTGTTCCGGTGGAGGATCTCCTCGGCCTCCGCGAGCGTCGTCCCCACCGGCGCCGTCACAAGGTCGCGCGCGGTCATCAGCGCCGAGACCGGCTGGTCGACGTTGCTCTCGAAGCGGAGGTCGCGGTTCGTCAGGATGCCGACGAGCACGCCGCCGGCGTCGGTGATCGGAACGCCCGAGACCTTGTAGCGCGCCATCAGGTCGAGCGCCTCGCGCACGAGCGCGTCGGGCGGTAGCGTCACCGGCTCGACGATCATCCCCGACTCCGAGCGCTTCACCTTGTCGACCTCGGCCACCTGCTCCTCGAGCGAGAGGTTCCGGTGGAGGATCCCGATGCCGCCGAGGCGGGCGAGCGCGATCGCGAGCCGCGCCTCGGTCACGGTGTCCATCGCCGCGGAGACGATCGGGATCGCGACCTCGATCGTCCGCGTCAGCTTGGCCCGAGTCGCCACGTCCGCCGGGAGCACGCGTGACTCGGCCGGGACGAGCAGGACGTCGTCGAAGGTGAGCCCCTCGCGTCCGAACTTGCGGTCGAGCTCGAGCAGCCGCTGGACGTCGTCGGCGCTCAGCTCGGCTGCTGCGGAATCCCTCACGGGAAGGCCAGGGTACCAGCGTCCGCGGACGCGGCAAACAGAGCCCTAACACATCGCGGGTACCTTCCGGACCATGCGCGCGCTCCTCGCGACCGTAGGACTGCTCGCGATCGTCGGCTCGGCGGCGGCCCAGTCGCTCGCGTCATCGGCTTCCCGCACGGCCACGGGCACCCCGATCGACGCGCTCGCCCAGGACGGGAACCTCATCGCCTGGCTCGCGCCCGGCGGGCTCAAGTGCAACGTCATCCACATCGTCGGGGGCACCGAGCCGGCCTCCGCTCCCGACCCGGCGTCGAGCAGCATGACTTGCGGCTGGGACCTCTCGGACTCCCCCGCGCAGCTCGCGATCGCGGCGGACGCCTCCACCGTGCTGTGGACGCTGCACGAGGATGGCTCGACCCACTCCGACTGGATCATGAGCGCGCGCTTCAACGAGCCGGAGCGGCATGTCGACCGGCTCACCCACGCGGACGACGGCACGGGCGACTGGCTCGGCAGCGTCGCGGGCTCGGGCACGACGCTCGCCTATTCCTTCGTCGACGTCGAGTACGTGGACGCGATCTCCTGCCTCTCGGGCGGCTCGTGCAAGCGGCAGATCTCGGGCGGCGGCATCAACGTCGTGACGGACATCGGCGCCCAGCCGCTGCCGAATGCGGCCCCGGCGCTCCAGCTCGCGACCGCCGCCGGCAGGATCGCCTACGTCCCCGCCTCCTGGATCCGCAAGAGCGGCAAGCCGTCTGCGGGAAGCTCGGCGAACGTCCAGGTGGTCGACGCGACGGACGGCTCGCCCGTGTCGAGCGTGCAGCCGCGCGGCGTACCGCTCGCGATCGCGCTCTCCCCGAACGTCCTCACCGTGCTCACGCGAGACGGTCACCGCGACTGGATCTCCTGGTACGACGCGACGGCAGGGACGACGCTCGGCAGCATCCGCGTCTCGAGCCGGTCGGCGCAGCAACTCGCCGCCAGCGACCGCCTCGCCGTCTACCAGGTCGGCACCACACTGCAAGGGCTCTGGTTCGGCCCGGGCCGCGTCCGCAAGCTCGCGACGATCAGCGGCACACCCGTCGGGCTGTCCCTGGACAACAGCCGCCTCGCCTGGGCGCAGAACAGCTCCAGCAGCGGCAAGATCCGGACACTCGCCGTCGGCAACGCCCCTTAGAACTCGCTTCGACGGATCAGGCCTCGACCGGGTCGAGCTCGACGATCTCGACCCCGCCCGCGAGCCGGGCGGCCTCGCCCGGGTCGAAGCGCCCCGGGCCGAGCTCCACCACCGACGCCGCCGCGCAGCCGATTGCGGCCCGCAGCGCGTCGCCGACCGAGCGGCCGTTGAAGCGCTCGGCGAGGTAGCCGGCGAGGAGCACGTCGCCCGCGCCCGCCGCCGCTACCGGCTCCACGCGTGGGATCGACGCGCGGAGGCGCCGCACCTCCCGCTCCTCGCGGATGAGGGCGAAGCAGGCCGTCTCCTGCGTGATCAGCACGTTGCGCGCGCCGAGGTCGGCGATCGTGTCGAGGGCCATGACGAAGTCCTCGTCGTCCATGAACTCCTGCCCGACGAGGCTCTCCGCCTCCTGCTGGTTCGGTGAGACGAGGAACGGCTCCGCTTCGACCCCCAGCCGCAGCGGCTCACCCTCGCAGTCGAGCACGCAGTGGACGCCGCGCCGGTTGAGGTCGCGGATGGCGAGGGCGTAGAAGTCGGTCGGGACGTCGCGCGGCAACGAGCCGGAGAAGACGACATAGCTCGCGACGCGCGAGAGGTAGTGGAGCTTGTCGACCAGCATCTCCAGTTCCTCCGGGCGCACCGCCGGGCCCCACTCGTACACCTCCGTCAGCGAGCCCGCGGTCGGATCGACGACCGCGATCGAGGTGCGGGACTCGTCGGAGATCCGGACGAAGTCGTTGAGAATGCCCTCGAGGGCGAGTTCCTCCACGATCCGGTCGCCGGTGCGGCCGCCGGCGAGACCGGCTGCCACGACCGGCGTCTCGAGCAGCTTGAGCACGCGCGCGACGTTGATGCCCTTGCCGCCGGCGCTCGTCAAGCTCGCGCTCGCGCGGTGCCGGTGGCCGAACTGGAAGTTCGGCACCGTCAACGTCCGGTCGGTCGCAGCGTTGAGGGTAACGGTGACGATCACGGGCGGCGGATGCTTAGTGATGTAACCGGCAACATTCGCCGGGTCTCCGGCCCACGATCACACGGCGCGCTGCGGCGTCCTCGGTCGCGTCCATAGCTCAGCTATGAACGCTCCCTGCGTTCTTGCATCGCTTGGTGCTCGCGACCCGGAAACCGGGCAACGTTACCGGCCACATCACCAGGTTACTTGACGCGGATCTTCTCGCCGACGCGGAGCGTGGTCGGGTCGACGCCGGGGTTGAGCTGCTCGAGCCGCGCGACCGTCGTTCCGAGCGTGTGCGCAATCGACCCGAAGGTGTCGCCCGGGCGGATGACGTACCGGCGGACGTGATGCTTCTGCGCGTGCTTCCGAGTCGTCCTCGTCACGGTGGTCTGCGTCGTCGTAGTCGCCGGCGGGCGCGCGGCGTCATGCCGGAGCTCCGAGTGCGCGATCAGGACGGCGATCGTGACGGCCGCGAGGAAGGCGACGGGGGCGGCGACGCGCGCGAACTGCCGCCGCGTCACCCCTCAAGCTCCCGCGGCGACCGCGATCTCGGCTCGCAGCCGCTCCACCTCGGCGGCCGCGGCATCGCGCCAGCCCGAGCCGGAGTCGGCGTAGATGACGGACCGTGAGGCGGAGATCAGAGCGCTCGCGGCGCCGGCCGCGAATGCCGGCGCGACATCCTCCGGCCGCGCCCCCTGCGCGCCGACGCCCAGGATCAGCAGAATCGCACGCGGCAGCAGCTCCCGGGCAGTCTCGAGCGCACCGGCGTGCGTGGCCCCGACCACTGCGCCGACCGACGAGAGGCCGCTCGCGCCGACGAGGTCGGCGCCCCAGCGGTCGACGAGGCCGGCGACGTGCTGCCAGAGCGGACGCCCGTCCGCGAGCGGGAGGTCCTGGACGTCCACGCTGCCGGGGTTCGACGTCTTCACGAGGCAGAAGATCCCCGCGCCGTGCTCGCGGCAGGCGCGCAGGAACGGCTCGAGCGAGTCGCCTCCCATGTAGGCGCTCACCGTCATCGCGTCGGCGAGCGGCGGACGGTCGCCCCGCGGCTCGAGGAACGCGGCCGCGTACGCCGCAGCCGTCGTCGGAATGTCGCCGCGCTTGACGTCGGCGACCACGAGCAGCCCGGCGGCCCGCGCGTGCTCGCAGACGCGCTCGAAGACGGCGACGCCGCGGGAGCCGAGAACCTCGAAGAAGGCCGACTGGGGCTTGACGGCGACCGCGCTCTCCGCGACCGCATCGACGATGCCCCGGCAGAAGCGCTCGAACGCCTCGGCCGGCTCTCCGCCGCGCAGCTCGTCGGGCAGCCGCTCGAGCACCGGGTCGAGGCCGACGCAGACCGGCGCCCCCTTCCGCTCCACGGCCGCGGCGAGCCGGTCCGCGAAGTGGGCCGCCCCGTTCACGCCTCCCAGCATAGGAGAAGGGTCGGCGCGGTAAGGACTCGCTTCAAAATGAAGCACGGACTGCCCGACCGCGCTGGTCGGCTCGATCCTGCGTCCTCGGTCGCGCGAATAGCACTGCTATTCGCGCTCCCTGCGTCCTTGTCTCGCACTCGACCATCACAGCCGGTCAGCGCGTGGTCATTCCGAAGCGAGTTCCAAACGAGAGGCCGCCCCGGTCGGGGCGGCCTCTCGATCCTCGGAGGAGACTCAGGCTGGACCAGTACGAGCGCTACTGCCTGACGGCTTGCTTGAGCGTGCTGCCGGCAGAGAACTTCGGGACGCGCGCGGCGGGAATGTGGACCTTCTCGCTCGGGTTGCGCGGATTGACCCCGGTGCGCGCCGCGCGATTCGCCGTCGAGAACTTCCCGAACCCGGTGAACGCGACCTCGCCACCGCCCTTGAGCGTGTCCTGGATCGTTTCGAGGCACGCATCGACCGCCTTGCCCGCATCGCGGCTAGAAAGCCCCGCGCGCCGGGCGATCTCGGAAACAAACTCCTGCTTCGTCACTCTCTCCTCCAGTCGTTGATCGCTTGCAGGCTGGGACGACCCTACCAACTCCGGGTTTGCCGCTCAACCATGCGGCGTTGCCCGGGTCTTCCCCGCCCCGAGCAGCTCTCCTGCCCCGAAGAGCGGCCGGAGACGCACGGCGTGGCGCGCGAGCGCGTCCGCTCCACCCTCCTCGCGGTCTACGACGCAGACCGCAGTGTGCACGACGAGACCGGCCTCGCGGGCGGCTCCGATCGCCTCGAGCAACGCCCCGCCGGAGGTGACGATGTCCTCGACGAAGCACACGCACTCACCCGCTGCGAAGGCGCCCTCGATCCGGTTCGCGGTCCCGTGCTCCTTCGCCTCGTCGCGAACCATCAGGAACGGAAGGCCGGAGGCGAGCCCGGCGGCTGCGGCGAGCACGACGCCTCCAAGCACGGGCGCCGCCAGGCGGACAGCCTCCGGCTCGTACTGCCGCACCGCGGCCGCGATGCGCTCGCCGAGCGGGGCGAGCAGGTCGGGCCGTGTCTCGAAGCGGTACTTGTCGAGGTAGTAGCGCGAACGCCTGCCGGAGCGGAGGACGAAGTCGCCCTCGAGGTACGCGGCCTCGACGAGAGCCGCCTTGAGCTCCGCGTCGGTCATGACGGCAGCGCCGCGGCGACGACCTGGCGCGCGAGCGGGACGAGCCGGTCGGCCTGCCGGGAGCCTTCGACGAACGTGACGAACGAGCCGTCGTCGAAGTAGACGTCGAGTCGCGCGCGCCGGCCGCGGAGCCAGTCCCGGAGGACGAAGGTGCCGGCGAGCCCGCCGGTCGCGAGACCGAGCACGCGCAGCAGCCTACGCCGCATCGTGCGGCTCCTCCGTCGCGACGATCGCCGCCAGGCAGCGCTTGAGGTCGTAGAAGACGAGGCCGGGCGCCTGACGCCCAGAGACGACCGCGACGATGCCCCGCTCGCCGTTCCCGCCGCCGACGAGGAACACGTCGCGCTCGCCGAGCGAGGCGCGGAGCTGCGTCACGTGGCCCGTGCCGCCGGGCGCCTCGCCCGCGGCCTCCGCGAGCTCGCGCGCCGCGCCGACGAGGAGCGTCTCCCGCCCTTCGGGGACGCCGACCGCGCCGACGA
Organism: uncultured Actinomycetes bacterium; assembly: GCA_963702785.1. Lineage (GTDB taxonomy): Bacteria > Actinomycetota > Thermoleophilia > Gaiellales > Gaiellaceae > Palsa-739. Next base: position 244,025 of record CAVPDV010000001.1, read on the forward strand.
CCGGGCCGCCGCCGTCGAACACGAGCGCGGCCTCGATCCGCGGCGAGATCTCGACGAGATCGGCGAGTGCACGCGCCGCCTCCATGGCCTCTGACGCTATCAAGGTGCAGACTCCTCCCTCGTGGAGATCCGCCGGCGCCAGCTCGCGCAGAAGTTCTTCGCCGATCGCGGCACCCATCTCGCCGCGATGGTCGCCTACTTCGCGCTCCTCTCGTTCGTGCCGCTCATCTTCATCGCGCTGTCGCTCTTCGGTCTCGCCCACCGCGCCGACGCCGGCGACTTCTTCGTCCACGAGCTGAAGCGCGCCTTTCCGGGGACGTCGCTCGGCAGCATCATCCGCCTCGTCCATCGCGTCCAGGACAACGCGGCCGCGCTCGGCATCATCGGCGGCGTCGGCCTCCTCTGGTCGTCGGTCTCGCTGTTCAGCGCGCTCGAGTCGGCGCTCAACATCGTCTACGGCCTGCCGAACCGGCGCTTCCTGCACGGCAAGGGGCTCGCCATCGCCATGACGGCGAGCGTCCTGATCACGCTGTTCGCGAGCCTCGTCGTCGGCTCGATCGGCGTCGACTTCCTCAAGCACGACCTCGGGTTCGGACACATCCCCGCAATCGCCTACCTCGTCTCCGTAGGCGCCTCGCTCGTCGGCGTGTTCCTCTTCCTGCTCGCCATCTACCGCTGGCTGCCGAACACCCGCATCCGGCTGGGCGAGGCGCTGCCCGGAGCCGTCGCCGGCGCCGTCCTGCTCGAGGCGTCCTTCCAGGCGCTGCCGCTCTTCATCCGCTTCGCCGACGTCAACGTCACGCTGCGGACGCTCGGCGGGCCGGCGATCCTCCTGCTCTGGCTGTACGTGATGGCGAACGTGATCGTCTTCGGCGGCGAGCTCAACTGGTGGTGGCGAGAAAGACGGAGGGGACCGGAACCCGTGTCGCCGTCGTAGAGAGGGCATGGCGACGAGGACGGTGGTCTTGGTCAGCTGTCGTGGCGGCGCTCGCCGCCGGCTGCGGCGGAGCCGCGAAGCCGCACTTCCGGACCGCGCGCGGCTGGCACGTGATCGCCGAGCCGGGCCAGATCGTCTCTGCCGCGAACGTGCCGTTCGCTGCGGCGGACAGATCCGAGAGCGCGCCGATCCGGACCGTCGCGTCGCTCCCGCGATACGGGATCGTGATCTGGATCCAATGGCTCCGGCGAGGGAGGTTCCCCGCCAAGGACCAGCGGTACTACCCGAGCAGACCGCTGCCCTTGCGCGTGCAGGACATGACCGCGACCGCGGTAGAGGGATTCACCTGTCCGCGGATTAGTAACGGGTGCTTCACGCGCGCCTTGCAGGCGGGGAGCGAGCGGTGGGACGTCGCCGTCTGGGTCTTCTTCGGAACCGACGACCCGCTGCCGGAGGACATCGCGGCCGCCGACGCCGAGCTGGCCCGTTTGAGACTTCCCAACGCACCGGTACCTCCCGCAGCCGCGACCGCGAGCTGCCCCCGCCCGTCGGGTACCGGCTACTACGCCAGCACCCTCCGCCCGGCCTCCGGGCCTGCCGGGACGACCGTCGCGATCTCGGGGCGGCTCCCGGTCGTGAGCGAGAACGGCAAGGACATCGGGCAGAACGCGAGCGAGGTCGTCGCCTACTGGAACCTCGACTTCGCCCACTGGCCGACGATCGGTTCGCCGTCTCCGGAAGCCGCCGTCGCGGGTTCGCCGGTCCGGTTCGTCGGCATGCGGAACGTCGCCGGCAGATGCTCGTATCGCGTGCGGGTGACGATCCCCGCCGTCGCGCCCGGCAGGTATCCGATCGAGGTGCTCTACGGCAACGCGCAGGGCGGCGCAAGCTTCGCGCCCGCCGAGTTTCGGGTCACGAGCGGCTGAGCGCCTGGAGCAGCGCCCGCGCAGCCCGCGCGCGGTGCGAGCTCTCCGCCTTCCACGCGTTGCCCAGCTCGGCGACCGTCCGCTCCTCGCCGTCCGGGACGAAGATCGGGTCGTAGCCGAAGCCCTCGTTGCCGCGGGCGCGCGTCGAGATCCGGCCCGCGAGCGTGCCGGTGCCGCGGAGCTCGCGGCCGTCCGGAGCGAGCAGGACGAGCTCGCAGACGTACCGCGCCCGCCGAGCCTCCACGCCCTCGAGCTCGCCGAGCAGCTTCGCCACAGCGGGCGGCCCCTCCGGCGCGTAGCGCGCCGAGAGGACGCCGGGACGGCCGCCGAGCGCGTCGACCTCGAGGCCGGAGTCCTCCCCGAGCACCGACGCATCCGCCGGCGCATGCTCCCGCCCGAAGCGGGCCTTGAGCAGGGCGTTCTCGTGGTAGGTCGCGCCGGTCTCCGGCGGGAAGTCGTCGCGGTCGAGCGGCTCGATCGTCCACCCGGGCAGGAGGGCCTCGAGCTCGCGCGCCTTGTGCGCGTTGCGCGAGGCGAGGACTGCTCTCACGGCAGCGGGACCGCGACCGCCTCCGCCTGCAGCGCCGCGATCTCGCCGATGCCCGCGGCCGCGAGCTCGAGCAGCTCGTCGAGCGTCTCGCGCGTGAACGGATCCCGCTCGGCCGTCGCCTGCACCTCGACGAGGCGCCCGTCGCCGGTCAGGACGACGTTCATGTCGGTGTCGGCGCTCGAGTCCTCCGCGTAGTCGAGGTCGAGCATGGGGACGCCGCCGACGACGCCGACGGAGACGGCCGCGACCGAGTCGCGGAAGGCGCGAGCCAGCCCGAAGCGCTCGAGCGCGCGCATCGCCGCGACGTACGCCCCGCAGATCGCAGCGCAGCGCGTGCCGCCGTCCGCCTGCAGGACGTCGCAGTCGAGCCAGAGCGTTCGCTCGCCGAGGGCCTCGAAGTCCGCGACCGCACGCACGGCGCGTCCGATCAGCCGCTGGATCTCGACCGTCCTGCCCTGCTGCTTGCCGCGCGCCGCCTCGCGCTGTACGCGCTCGCCGGTCGAGGCGGGCAGGAGCGAGTACTCGGCCGTGATCCAGCCCTTGCCCTGACCCCGCAACCAGCGCGGGATGTCCTCGTCGATCATCGCCGTGCAGAGCACCTTCGTCCGCCCCTGGGTGACGACGACGGAGCCGTGCGGGTTCTCGAGGTAGTCCGGCTCGAACGTGATCGAACGCAGCTGCTCGGGCTTGCGGCCACTCTCACGCGCGCTCACGCAGCCGCCTCCAGCGTCGCCACCGTCACGTGCTCGACCTCCCGCACCGGCAGCTGGAGGAAGCGGCGGCCGAGCTCGCGGAACGCCTCCGGGTCGCCGGTCGTGAGGAAGCGGTACGTCCCCTCGCGACCCGGCTCGTTCTCGGCGCCCTTGCGGGCGAGCGTCTCCGCCACCTCGCGCGCGGTCTCCTCGGCCGAGAAGACCAGGGTCACGTCGCGGCCGAAGACGCGCTCGAAGATGCGGCGGATCAACGGGTAGTGGGTGCAGCCGAGGATCACCGTGTCGACGTCCGCCTGCTGCAGCGGCGCTGCGTACTCGCGCACCGCCAGCTCGGTCTCCTCCCCGTACGGGTCGTCACCCTCGATCAGCGGCACCAGCCGCGGGCACGCGACGGGATGGAAGGAGATACCGGCGTCGAGCGCATGGACGAGATCGGCATAGCGGCCGGCCTCCACCGTCGCCTCGGTCGCGAGCAAACCGACGCGCCGGTTGCGCGTCGCCTGCACCGCCGCATGCGCCTCGGGCGTGAGCACGCCGACGACCGGCACGGTCAGCTCCTCCTGCAGCCGCGGCAGCGCCGCAGACGTGGCGGCGTTGCAGGCCACGAGGATGAGCTTCACGTCCTGCCGCTCGAGATAGGCGCCGATCTCGTGCGCGAAGCGGCGGATCTCCTCGAGCGGACGCGGCCCGTACGGCAGCCGCGCGTGGTCGCCGAGATAGACGAAGTCCTCGTTCGGCATCGTCACGAGGCACTCGTGGAGGACGGTCAGGCCGCCGACCCCCGAGTCGAAGACGCCGACGGGGCGAGAGTCCATGACAGGGATCGTAGATGCGCGCTAGCTTGGGCACGTGGGTCGGAGCCGGGTCCTGCTTGGCGCTGCGGCCGGAGTCGCCGTCGCCCTCGTGGCCGTCCTCGCCTACGCGGGGGGTGTGTTCGGCGCGGGTTCGCCCGTTCCCGGCTCGACCGAGCAGGTGAAGATCGCGATGTCCGACGGCGCCCGGCTGGCCTGCTCGGTCACGTATGCGGAGAACGTCCAGGGTGGTGGGACGCTCCCCGGAGGCGGCCATGCCGGCGTCATCCTCTTCCACGGGCTCGGCCAGACCCATTCGGACCTGGAGCCGATCGGCCGGTTCTTCGCCGCAGACGGCTACGAGACGCTGCAGTGTGACGCCCGCGGCACCGGCGCGCTCGGAGGGCGAGTTCGGCCTCGACGGCCCGCGCGACATACAGGACGCGCGCGACCTCTACGACTGGCTCTCGGCCCAGCTCGGCAACGACGAGATCGGCGCGTTCGGGTTCTCGCTCGGCGGCGGTGAGGTGTGGGACGCGGCCGTGGCCGGCGTCCCGTTCAAGGCGATCGTCCCGGCGGTCGCGTGGACGAGCCTCGGTCCCGCGCTCGCGCCGGACGGCGTCCTGAAGACCGGGCTGCTCGACGAGCTCGCCGGCGCTGCCCCGAGCGGGAAGTGGGATCCGGCGCTCGCCCAGGCGCGCGGCGACCTGCTCGCCGGCTCGGTCACGCCGGCCGTGAAGTCCGTCGAGGCGACCCGCTCGTCGCGCTCGAGGCTCAAGTCGCTGACGGTCCCGACCTTGATCCTGCAGGGACGCCACGACTTCCTCTTCGACCTCGACCAGGCGCTGACGTCGTACCGGCTCCTGAACGGGCCGCGCTACCTCTATCTCGGCGACCTCGGCCATCCACCGGCCGCGAACCCGGCGGCGGAGCAGGACACCTACCTGAAGCTCGCCGCGGAGATCTTCGACGCGTACCTGAAGCCGACGCCGGAGATCAGCAGCGGGCCTCAGGCTCCGGTCGTGCTCGCCCACGATCCGTGGGACGGGGCGGAGACGTCGTACAAGACCCTGCCGCCAACCCGGAGCGTGAGCGTCGACCTCCCGGGCACGAGCACCCTCTCCCCGGGCAAGACGACGGATCGCACGGCGCGCCTGACGGGCGGCCCGCTCGAGACGTTCGGAGCCGGCTGGATCACCGTCCGCTACTCCGGCGCGAGCGGCTGGACGCATCTCGCGGCAACCGTCCTCGTCAAGGGCCAGAAGACTCCCGTGACGCTCGGCGCGGCGCCGGTGACGAAGGCGGCGGGGCTGCTGCGAATCCCACTCCTCGACGAGGCCGTCCTCCTGCCGCGAGGGAAGCCCCTCGTCGTCGAGCTCGGCGGAACCGCGCGCGGAGGCGTCTTCACGCAGGACGTCCCCCGCGGCGCGACGATCACCGTCGGCCGCGTCACGCTGAACCTCTCCGTCCTGCAGCGCGCCGTGTCTCGTTAGAGGGGTAGCGTCCGCCGCATGGCGGCGACCGTGCGGATCGGCACCTGCTCGTGGGCGGACGACGCGCTCTCGAAGTGGTTCTACCCGCCGAAGCTACCCGCGAAGGAACGCCTCGCCTGGTATGCGGAGCACTTCGACACGGTCGAGGTCGACTCGACCTTCTACCGCCTGCCGGCCGAATCGGCCGTGGCGGGCTGGGCGGAGCGGACGCCGGCCGGCTTCACGATGCACGTGAAGGCGTTCGGCCTGATGACGCGCCACCCGGTCAAGGCGGAGGCGATCCCGCCGGACCTCCGCGACGAGATGCCCATCGACGAGCGCGGCCGCGTCGACCGTCCGCCGCGGGAGCTGCGAGGCGAGGTCTTCCGCCGGTTCCTCGCCGCGCTCGAGCCGCTGCGTGCGGCAGGGAAGCTCGGCGCGATCCTCTTCCAGCTGCCGCCCTACGTCGTCCACAAGGATGCGTCGCTCGACTACCTCGAGTGGGCCCGCGACCAGCTCGCCGGCTACGACGTGCTCGTCGAGTTCCGCCACCGCTCCTGGCTCGACGACGAGCACCGCTCCGATTCCCTCGCGTTCCTCGAGCGGATCGGCGCCGCCTACGTGACCGTGGACGCACCGCGCTCCGAGACCGCTCGCAACCTCGTGCCCACCGTCGTCGCCGCCACGACGCCGCTCGCCTACGTCCGCTTCCACGGCCGCAACCTCGGCACCTGGAACAAGCGCGGCGGCTCGGCGGCCGAACGCTTCGACTATCTCTACTCGGACGACGAGCTCGGCGAGTGGACCGGCCCGCTGCGCGAGCTCGCCGGCCAGGCGGAGCAGGTGTTCGCCTTCTTCAACAACAACGCCTCCTCCGAGGATCCGGAGAACCCGCTGCGGCGCGTCTCACAGGCCGCGACGAACGCGCGCCAGCTCCGACGCCTCCTCGACGTGAACGGGATCGCGGCGGCAGGCGGCGGATAGCGATGGAGGTGCTGTCGGTCGTCCACGGCGGGGACGCGCGCACGGAGCTGTTCGGCCCGGTCGTCGCGGAGGCCGGCCACCGGCTCGACGAGTGGAGCTTCGGCTCGCTCGTGCCGCCGCCGCGACCGCTCGACTCCTACGACGCCGTGCTCGTCTTCGGCGGCTCGATCCATCCCGACCAGGACGACCGGCATGCGTGGTTGAAGAACGAGACGCAGTGGCTGGGCGAGCTGATCGAGCGTCGCGTGCCGATCCTCGGAATCTGTCTCGGCTCGCAGCTGCTCGCGCGCGCTGCGGGCTCGTGGGTCGGCCCGCTCGCGACAGCGGAGATCGGCTGGACGCAGGTCGAGCTGACGGAGGAGGGCGCCGCCGACCCCGTGCTCTCGGCGCTGCCGCCGCGGTTCGAGGCGCTCCAGTGGCACCACTACGAGCACGGGCTTCCCGACGGCGCGATCGCGCTCGCCCGGAATCCGGCCTGCCTGCAGGGCTTCCGGCTCGGCGAGACGTGCTGGGGCGTCCAGTTCCACCCGGAGGTGACCGAACCGCAGCTCGAGGGCTGGATCGCGGACGAGTCGGATCCGGCCCCGGCCCCCGAGCTGCTGCGGGTCGAGACGCGCGCGAAGATCGGCGGCTGGAACGAGCTCGGGCGACGCCTCTGCCGAGCGTTCCTCGCCGCCGCCGGGCCCTCCTGCTAGCTAGGAGACCTTGTTCGCGCTCCAGCTGCCGCCGCCCTCCGGGCTGGTCCACGTCCCAGACATCGAGGTCGGACTGTCGAGGGAACCCTTGTACTTGGCACCGACGGCGACGGCCCCGAACTTGACCTTCCCGTGGTGCACGCTCCCGGTGATGCCGTACTTGCCGGCCGGGCTCGAGAGCTTGATCTTCCCGGTCAGGACAGACCCGGTCACCTTCCAGTGCAGGGTGAAATGGCCCGAGACGGCGCCGCTGTAGCTGCCCTTCCATTTTCCGGCGAGGCTCGACTGCCTCTCGACGTGAGACGGAGAGCTCACTGCGGCAAGCGCCGTAGTGGTGCAGCAGACGGCGAGCAGGGCGGCGACGAACAGAGCTGGGACCCACCGCCGGACGGTGCGACGCGGAGGCTGAGCGACGATCATGTTTGGCTCCTCTCTCGAGGCGCCGGACGCCAGGCTCGCGCATTCTCACCGTCCTGCACGTCCGGCGCAAGGGCCAGGATGGACGCGGACGCTTGACTCGTGCCCGCGCGCCGGTCACGATCGGCGAACAGAGGACTTCGTCATGGAAGGCAAGCATGAAGGAGCTGGGCACATGGATTCAGTGAAGAAACTCTCGACCGAGGCGCAGGTGATCCTCGGCTGTGGAGTGGTCTACCTCCTCTTTTCGTTCTTCAACTGGCAGCAGGTTTCGCTGTCCTTCGTCACGGTTGGCAAGTCCGAGTGGAGCGGCATCGGTATCGTCGCGGGCCTGGTCGCCGTGCTGGTGCTCGCGGTCGAAGTGGTACGCATGTTTTCGATAGAGGTGCCGCTCGGCGGCCTGAGCGTCGGCCTCGTCTCGGTCGGTGTCGCGCTGCTGCTCACACTGCTGACGGTGATCACCTTCCTCACGCACAGCACTGCGCGCCACTGGCCCGCCTGGATCGGCCTGATCCTCTCCATCGCGATCGGGGCCGCGGCGCTGAGTCGCGCTCGCAGCGAGGGAGTGCAAATGCCTCAGATGAGCTCCGCGGGTGGTGGGACGCCGCCCTCGCCGGAGTCGACACCCGAGGCTCCCTCCGCGCCGGAGGAGTAGCTGGTAGCCGAGGGCTTGGCGAGACCGAGCACCGTTTCGCCAAGCCTTCAGCGCTCGAGCGGCAGCTCGTCGTGCCGGCTCCACTCGTGCCAGGAGCCGAAGTAGTTGCGGGCGTCGTAGCCCGCCGCGCGGAGCGCGAGTGCGGCCAACGCCGAGCGCGAGCCCGAGTGACAGTAGGCGACGACCTCCGCCCCTTCCGGCTGCCCGACCAGCTCCCGTACCCGCTCGGGCGAGGCCGGACGGCCGGGACCGTCGAACAGCAGGCCGAGATCCAGGTTGCGGGCGCCCGGGATGTGGCCCTGCCTCGGGTCGCACGCGTTGCCGTGGCGTCCGGAGTACTCCTCGGGCGTCCGCACGTCGAGCAGGGTCAGCGCCGGATCCTCTAGCCGGGCCGCAAGCTCCTGCCGCGTAGGCAAGGCGCGCGGGTTCGGCTCGAGCTGGGCCTCGCGCACCGGCTCGAGCTCGACCGCACCCTCCGCGAGCTCTCCCGGCCAGGTCGCCATCCCGCCCAGCAGCACGGCGACCTGCGGGTGGCCGGCGAGCTCTGCCATCTGCGCCGCCGGCATCGCGCCGACACCATCGCCGCGGTCGACGAGGACGAGCCGCTCGCGGCCGGTGATCCCGTGCCTCCGGAGGCGTAGCGCGATCTCCTGCGCGAGCGCCCGCGCCGACTCCTCGTCCGCCGCGGGCGGCGGCGAGCCGAGCACGAGCGGTCGCGAGCCCGGGATGTGGCCGCGCATGTGCGCGTTCGGCCCCCGCACGTCGCCGACGACGAGATCCTCGTCCTGCAGATGCTCCGCCAGCCAGGCAGCGTCGACGACCGAGTTCACAGCGCGGCGACGATATCGAGTTCGGCAGCGACCGCGGGCCGCTGCAGGAGACGCTCGAGCCAGCCGGACAGCGCCGCGAACGGCGCGAGATCCACGTCGAGCATGTCGCGGGCACGCAGGAGCCACGGGACATAGGCGATGTCGGCGAGCCCGTATTCCGCACCGCCGAGGAAGGGCCGCTCCGCGAGCGCGGCGTCGAGCCGGTCTAGCGCCAGGTCGAGCTGCTCGCGCGCGCCGTCCTCGCCGCGCCGGAACGCGTAGTAGGGATCCGTGAACTCGTCCGCCAGGAACACCTGCAACCGGGCGAAGGCACGATCGGCGGGATCCGGCGGCAGGAGCGGCGGCTCCGGATAGCGCTCCTCGAGGAACTCCATGATCACGGCCGACTCCGGCAGCGGACGCCCGTCCTCCTCCAGCACGGGCACCTTGCCGCTCGGGTTCTTCTCGTACAGCCATCCCGGCCGGTGGGCGAGGTCGATCTCGACGACGTCCACCTCGACGCGCTTCTCCACGAGCACGATTCGCACCCGCGCGCAGTAGGGGCAGCGGGCCGCGTCGTAGAGGGTGATCACGGCTGGACTCCCATGACGCCCGCGATCTGCTCGTAGAGCTCCTGGGCCGGCGGCAGCTCGGCGGGAGACGGGGCCGTCCGCGCCACCTCGCGGACGCGCTTCGCGTCGGCGCCGGTGAGGCGCGCGACGACCGTCGGGTTGGAGCCCATCGCATACACGTCGCCCGGCGGCAGCGGCCCGTAGAACTCCGGCACGGACGAGGTACTCGTCGACGTCGGCGCCGCGGTCGAAGAGGTCGTACCGGACGACGGCGCCGACCTCGACCCCGAGCGAGAGGACGACGCCGCCGCTCGTGTACGAGAGCTCCTTCGCGAGCGCCTTCAGCCGCGCCGGATCCTCGTCGGTGGCGTCGGAGCGGACGCGCACCCAGCCCTCGCCGACCTGGATCTCGGGCTCGAAGCGCAGCATCTTCACGGCGTCCCGGCGCACCTTGTCCGCGTCGTCGGTCTGCACGTGGACGGCGCCGAACGTCGGGCCGTCGGCCGTCGCCAGCCGCTGCTCGACCTGCGCGAGCGGCGCGCCGAGCGTCAGCTCGACGGGCTTGAATCCCCACCGGTCGTAGATCGCGCGCGCCTCGGCGTTCGAGGCGAGGACCTCGAGCTCGAGCATCTCCGCGCCCGCCTCGCGCAGGCGCTTCGCGACCTCGCGGACGAGCTCCGCCGCCAGACCCTTGCGCCGCGCCGCCGGCCGCACGTAGACGATCTCGAGGAAGCCGAGTCGCTCGCCCTTCCGGCGAGCGACCGCGAGCCCGTCCTCGTCCGCCAGCAGCACGATCTCGTCACGCACCGCCTCCTCGAGCCAGGCGACGTCCTCGGCGAGGTCGTCCGGACGCCACGGCTCGTCCGGGATCTCGTCCTCGAATGCCTGCCACAGCTCACGGACGAGCGGCAGGTCGTCGGCGGTGGCGGGACGGATCACAGGCTCAGGAGCTGGGCGAGCAGGTAGTGCGCGGTCAGGTTCTGGAACGGTTCGAATCGCTCGCCTACGCGCGCGAACGTCGGCTTCACCATAGAGCGAACGTACGGCCTTGCGCAGAGCGAGGTCGCCGGCGGGCCACGCTCGCGGCCGGCCGAGGTGGCGCGCGAGGAACCAGTCCGCCGTCCACTCGCCGAGCCCGCGCACCGCGGTCAGGCGCGCCTTCACCTCCTCGTCGGGCAGCGGCGCGAGCGCGTCGAGGTCGAGGTCGGAGCGAGCGAGACCCACGACGTACTCCGCCTTGCGCCGCGAGAAGCCGACCGCCACGAGCTCGTCCTCCGACGCGACCGCGAGCCGCTCGCGCGTCGGGAAGGCCCAGGCGACGCCGACCCGGGCGCCGAAGCGCTCGATCAGCCGGTTCCGGATCGCGACAGCGGCGAAGAGCGAGACCTGCTGCGCCGTGACGGCGCCCACGAGCATCTCGAACGGGTCGGGCGCGAGCGTCGGGCGAAAGCCGAAGAAGCGCGAAGGCAGCTCCGCGAGCTCCGGGACGCCGGCCGTCCACTCGTAGAACGGCTCGAGCTCGAACTCGAGCCCCAGCAACTTCCGCACGACCGGCTCGGTCTCGGCGTCGAGCGGCTCGACCTCCACCCCGCCCGGCGCCGCCTCGATCCGCACCTCCCGGCCGCCGACCACACGGTGGAGCCCTCCCTCGTGCCAGACGTTCGCGCGGTCGACGCCGAAGGCACGGAAGCGCGCCGTCGTGAGCGCGAGGTCGAACGGCCCCTCGACCTGGAGCAAAGACATTCCCTGGAAGTTACTTCCGGGTTGCCGCGCGCCAGAGCAGATCGAGAGCGCGCGCCTGCCCAACCGCGTCGTCCCGCCCGAGCAGCGGCTCGGCGTCTCCCTGGATCGCAGCGACGAAGTTCGCCAGCTGCAGCCGGTATGGGTCGACGGGCTCGACGCGGTACTCCACGCCGTTGAGGTAGACGCACGACTCCGAAGCGTGCCAGGGATCCGGCGCCCGCAGCTCCCCGCCCTCGCCGCGGACGAGGAGCGACCGCTCCTCATGCCGGAAGCCGCACTGGAAGGTCCCGAGCACGTCGTTGCTGCGCAGTACGCCGGCGAAGCCCCAGTCGACGCCGCCGCGACCGGACGCCCCCACGCCGTATGCCTCGTCCGGCTCGCCCGCGACCAGCCGGAGGGCGCTTACGCAGTAGCAGCCGACGTCGAGGAGCGAGCCGCCGCCGAGCTCGGGCACGAGTCGGACGTCGGCGTCCGGGCGCTCGAACGTGAACGAGAACGTCGCATGGATCGAGTAGAGCTTCCCGAGTTGCGGCAGGAGCTCGAGCATCAGCGCGGTCTGGGGAGCGTGGCGCCACATGAACGCCTCCATCAGGACGAGCCCGCGCCGCTCCGCCTCGTCCCAGGCCGCCTCCGCCTCGTGTGGCTGCCGCGTGTACGGCTTCTCGCACAGGACGTGCTTGCCTGCGGCGAGTGCGCGCATCGTCCACTCGTGGTGGAGCACGTTCGGCAGCGCGATCACGACTGCGTCGACCTCCGGATCGCCGAGCAGCTCCTCGTAGGAGCCGTGAACGCGCTCGATCGCGTGCTCGCGGGCGAACGCCTCCGCCTTCGCCCGATTGCGCGAGGCGACCGCGACCACGGGGCTCGTCTCGGCGACGGCGCCGAGATGGGCGCGGTGGATGTCCGCGGTGGAGAGGAGACCGAGCCGGATCATCCCCACGAGCCCTCCGTCACCGGCCGGAACGCCAGCTCGAGCATTCGGTGCGTCCGCGGCCGCTCGAGTGCGAAGACCACGACGGCGGCGACGTCCTCGGCGCGCATCATGCCGGCGAGCTCGGGCATGTCCGGCGTCCGCCCGCGACCGTCGTCCAGCGCGAAGTCGGTCGCGACGCCGCCGGGGCAGACGTTCGTGCAGCGGATCCCGTGCTCGAGCAGCTCGTGGTCGAGCGCGCGCGTGAACCCCACCTGCGCGAACTTCGACGCGGAGTAGACCGCCTCGCGCGGAAGCCCGCGCCGCCCGGCCTCCGAGGCCACGGTGACGATGTCGGCGGCGTCGCTCTCGAGCAGGTGCGGCAAGGCTGCGCGAACCGCGTAGAGCATGCCCTTCACGTTGACGTCGATCATCTCCTCGAGATGCTCGGGACGCAGGTCGAGGAAGGGTCCGTACGCGCCGACTCCTGCGTTGACGACGAGGATGTCGAGCGCGCCGTGCCGCTCGACGGCCGCCGCCACGAGCGCCGCGAGCTGCGCCGGATCGCGCACGTCGCACGGCAGCGCGACGGCTCCCGCGATCCCGAGGTCGTCGCCGCTGCGCGACGCGAGGGCGAGCCGGACACCGTGCTCGTCCAGCGCCTGCGCGACGGCCGCGCCGATGCCCCGACTCGCGCCGGTGACGAGCGCGACTCTGCCTGCCAAGGTGCTCATGGCTCCTCCAGTGGTCGTAGGACGGGATAGCTCGAGCGCTTGCCGGGAAGGCCGTAGTAGTGCCCGTCGCAAACGGGACGGAAGCGGGACGTCGGTCGGAGCGCGCCGCCCCGCATTCCGCTCAGCGCCCGTGCACGCGGAAGCCGACGACCTTGGAGGTCGCCGTGCTGCCGTCGAGTGAGCGGGCGATCGCCACGAGCTGCAGGCGCTCGTTCTTCTTGAACTTCGCTGGGTCGAGGAAGCCGCGATACGGCGGCGAGTCGTCGACGTCGAGCCGCTGCCAGCGCGACGAGCCGGCAGGCCGCAGTGCGAACGCGACGTCGAGCGGCTGGTTGGTCGACACCTTCGCGGTCACGTCGATGAGGTTGGTGAAAGCGTCCGCGCCGATCTTCAGCTGCGGTTTTGGAGGCGCGCTCACCGGGATCGGCTGCGCCGCCTCGAGCAGCAGCGCGCCTACGGCGGGCACGGTCACGGTGAGCTTGCCGCCGCTCCCGCTCGTCGGCGAGCTGCCGCCGCCGAAGAGGACGTTCCAGCTCGACGACGGCGTCGCCGTCTGGATCGTGAGCTGCGCCGGGCTCGTGCCGCTGTTCGTGAGGACGAGGTACTCGCGCTTCGCTGTGGCGTCGATCCGGCTCATCGCGAGGAGGTTGTCGTGCGCGTAGCGGACGATCGTCGCGCCGTATTCGAGTGCCGGGTTGTCCTGCCGGACCTGGGAGAGCTGCGGCAACAGGAGCTCGATGGGGTCGTTCTTGACGTCGAAGGAGGAGCCGGTGCCGATCGACGGCGAGCCCACACGCGACTCCGTCTGCCAGTCGGAGACCTGGGTCGGGAACATGTCCTCGCGCGCCGCCTGGTCGCCGCCGCTGCCGATCATCCCCACCTCGTCGCCGTAGTAGACGACCGGCGCGCCGCGCGTGAAGTACATGAGCTCGTAGCCGAGCAGGACGCGCTGGAGAAGCTCGCCGGGAGTGAGGCCGGGCGCCTGCGAGAGGATCTGGTACGCGGCGCGGCCCATGTCGTGGTTGCCGAGGAACGTCGCCGGCTCCGGGTCGCTGCCGTCCGGCATCCGCACGTAGTCGTCCTCCTGCAGGCGGTCGCCGACGCCAGCGCGCTCGAGGCACCTGCGACATAACCGCTCGCCAACGACTGGAACGGGAAGTCGAGGACGTTCGGCATCCCGCGGTCGCGGATGTAGGGCATCTGCTGGAGCGGGTCGCTGTTGTAGACCTCGCCGAAGATCTGGAAGTCGGGCTCCCCGGCGGCGCGCGCCGCCTTCATGATCTGCGGCACCCAGAGCTTGAAGAAGCCGGGATTGACGTAGGGCACCGTATCGACGCGGAAGCCGTCGACGTGGAAGCGGGTGATCCACGAGGCGTAGATCGCGGCGAGGCCTTCTCGACGTTCGGCTTCTCGGTGAACAGGTCGTCGAGGCCGGCGAAGTCTCCCCACTCGTTGCACTGCTCGCTGCACGACGAGAAGTCGATGTTGCCGCGGTCGTGGTAGTTGAGCGGGTTGTTCAGCCAGGCCGGGTTCTTGGCCGTCGCGTCCGCCTTGGAGAGGAAGTACGGCTGCTTCGGCATGTGGGCGGCGCTCAGGCACGGGAAGCGGCTCGTCCCGACGTACTTCTGCGGGTCGAAGACCTTGCCGTGGCAGTCGCGGTACGGTCCGCGGCGTACGCGCTCGATTCCTCGAGCTGGATCAGGTCGCCGGTGTGATTGACGACGATGTCCTGGAAGACCTTCATCCCGAGCGAGTGCGCGCAGTCGACGAAGTTCGCGAAGTCCTGGTCGGTGCCGAGGTGCGGGATCGACGTGCATGAAGTCGGTGCCCCAGTAGCCGTGGTAGCCGCCGGTGCCGCGCGCCGGACGATCTGGTTCACGACGGGCGGCGTGACCCAGACCGCGTTGAAGCCGAGAGCCTTGATGCGCGTGAGACCGTTCGCCGGTGGTGCAGCCGCCCGTGAGCCCCTTGAAGTCGCCGCCGTGCCACCAGGCCGGCGAGGTCGGGTCGTAGCCGGTGGCGTCGATCGATCCGGTCTTCCCGCCGGTGTCGTTCGACGGATCGCCGTTCGCGTAGCGGTCGGTCAGCACGAAGTAGATGCGGTCGCCCGCGAGCGGGGACGGCGTGCCCGGCTGCGCGAGCTTCGCCACGACGGCAGGGCTGAGCCCGTTCGCCGCCGAGGCGCCGACAGCGCCGCTTGCCGTCAGGCCGAGCGCGAGCGTCGCCGCGGCGACAGCCGCGCTAACGGAGAGGCTCGCCCGACTCCGCATCGAAAAAGTGGAGCTTCGCGACGTCGACCGCGATCGGGATCTGGTCCGTGAGGCGCAGCTGGACGTGGGCCGGGAAGTTCGCGACGAGGTTCGGCCGCACGCCGCCGACACCCGCGCCGGCTTCCTCCACGACGTCCTGGTCGGCGTGCCGGCCGTCGCGAACGGCGGTCGCGTCGACGTGGAGGTAGACCATCGACTCGCCGCCGAGCGCCTCGACGAGCTCGATCCGCCCGTCCATCGTCGGCAGCTCGGGCCGTTCGGACGCCGGGTGGAGGTACTGGCTGCGGATCCCCGCGACGATCGTCTTCCGGTTCGCGCCGCGCAGGCCTGGATACGCCTTCAGCGCCTCGTCCGGCACGGGAGGGTCACGCTCGCCGAGCTGGAGGGAGACGCCGCCGTTCGACGGAGACGGTCGCCTCGAGCAGGTTCATCGGCGGCGTGCCGATGAAGCCGGCGACGAAGAGATTGGCGGGCGTGTCGTAGAGCACCTGCGGCTCGGCGACCTGCTGGAGGACGCCGCCCTGCATGACCGCGACGCGGTCGCCCATGGTCATCGCCTCGACCTGGTCGTGCGTGACGTAGATCGTCGTCGTGCCGAGCTCCTGCTGGAGCTTCGCGATGTCGGCGCGCATCTGCACGCGCAGCTTCGCGTCGAGGTTCGAGAGCGGCTCGTCCATGAGGAAGACCTGGGGCTGGCGGACGATCGCGCGGCCCATCGCGACGCGCTGCCGCTGGCCGCCGGAGAGCTGCTTCGGCTTGCGGTCGAGGAAGGCCGCGAGGTCGAGGAGCTGCGCGGCCCAGCTGACGCGCCGCTCGATCTCGTCCTTCGCCTCGCGGCGGAGCCTGAGCCCGAAGGCGATGTTCTCGTAGACCGACAGGTGCGGGTAGAGCGCGTAGTTCTGGAAGACCATCGCGACGTCCCGCTCCTTCGGCGTCAGCGTGTTCACCACGCGGTCGCCGATGCTGACCTCGCCGTCGCTGATCTCCTCGAGCCCCGCCACCATCCGCAGAGCGGTCGTCTTGCCGCAGCCGGACGGGCCGACGAGGACGAGGAACTCCCCGTCCTGGATCGCGAGCGACAGGTCATGGACGGCCTGGAAGCCGTTGTCGTAGATCTTGTCGACCTCGTTGAACGTGACCTCAGCCATCCTGGCCTCCTCCCCGGACTCCTCAGTCGTTGATCTTCCAGACGTGGAACGCAGGGCCGTCGGCGGGCAGGACGCCGTCGCGGGCATCCTCGCCGTACAGGGTCTCGAGCTGCGCGAAGGGCGACGCGATCGGGTCGTGCGGAGCGCGGGCCGCCAGGCAGAGAAGGCGCTCCGAGCGCGACTCGCGCAGATAGGCGATCGCGTCGTCGGAGACGTGGAGGTAGCGGATGCCGCCGCGCGCGAGCGCGTCGGAGGACTTGCGGAGTGCGATCAGCGCCCGGTACTCGTCGAAGAGCCGGCCGTCCCACGTGTCGATCGGTCCCACGGCATCGTGCGGCGGGCGTCCTCGCCCCACTCGCCCTCGAGGCCGATCTCGTCGCCGGCGAAGACCATCGGTACTCCCGGCGTCGTCATCTGCAGCCCGATCCCGACGACCTGCCGGGCGCGCGTGCCGGAGACGGTGCGGAAGCGGGGTACGTCGTGGCTGTCGAGCAGCGTCCACGAGTGGAGGACCGAGCTGCCACGGGACGCCGGTGCGGAGCGAGCGCATCCCCGCCACCACCTGCTCACCGCCGCGGCGAGGCAGGACGACCGGCAGCGCTCCCCAGTAGCCCTCGCGCAGGCGCTCGGGGAGGTCGGATCTGCAGAGCCACGACCAGACGGGCTGCAGGAAGCCGGCGTAGTTCATCGCCCCGTGCCAGCCGCCGCCCTGCAGGTCGGGCCGGTAGTCGTGTCCGTGCTCGGCGAGGAGGAGCGCGTCGTCCCGCTCGCCGGCGAGAGCCGCCCGCATGAGCGCGGCCGACTTCCGCGTTCGCGTCGTAGGTGCCGTGGCGGGCGACCATGTTCGCGACGTCGATCCGCCAGCCGTCGAGCCCGCGCCGCACCCAGCGGCGGGTCACGTCGAGCATCCGCCGCCGCAGCTCCGCATCCGACCAGTTGAGCTTCGGGAGCGAGCGCACGCCGAGCCAGGCCGCGTAGCCGTGACCGTATTCGTCGCCCCAGTAGAAGAAGCCGCGCTCGGGGCGACGCGGGATCGGCCTGCGCGTCGAGGAACCACTCGTGGCTGCGACCCGCAGTGGTTGAGCGGTCAGGTCTCCGAGCACGCGGATCCCGCGGTCGTGCGCGGCCGCGAGCAGCGAATCGAGCGCCTCGTCTCCGCCGAGGAGCGGGTCGACCAGGTCGAAGGTCGTCGCGTCGTAGCGGTGGGTGCTGATCGCGGGGAAGAAGGGCGTCAGGTAGAGGACGTTCGCGCCGAGGCGCTCGATGTGGTCGAGCCGCTGCTCGATCCCCGGCAGGTCGCCGCCGAACCACTCGCGGCTCGTGTTCCGGCTCCGGCCTTCCGGCAGCGTGTCCCACTCCCGCGGCACGGCCCAGTCGGGCAGGTCCGCGACCGAGGCTGCGCCGGCGCGTGAGAAGCGGTCGGGGAAGATCTCGTAGACGACCGAGCCGAGATGCCACTCCGGCCCGCCGGGATCCACCGAGAGGACGAAGTCGTCGCCGTCGCCGACGTCGGAGGTCGAGAGGCCCGCGCCGCTCACCCAGACATAGCCCCGGTCGCCGCGGTCGAGCAGCCAGCGATAGTGCGTGCGCTGCCCACCGACGGTGAAGCTCGCCCGGTACCACGACTCGTGCTCGTCCTCCTCGTCGAGCTCGGCGGGAACCGCGAACGGCTCGCCGTCCTCGACGTGGCGGAGCAGGACGTGGTCGACGTCGGCGGCGCGCGGCACGCGGACGCGAAGCGTGGCCTCGCCCGCCCGGCGCCTCAGGGCGCTCGAGGACGTAGAGCTCGGAGCCGTCGTGATGCGGCTGCGCGAGGCCGGCGGCGGTCGCGCGCTCGGTCGTCTCCATGGCGGTCATCCCTCGACCGCCGCCGTGTGGCGCCTGAGGGCGCGAGCCAAGTTTCCTCGAGGCTGCTTCTCGAAGGCCAGAAGAAGGGGGCAACGTGGGGGAAACATGGTTTCCTCCACGGGAGCGAGCCGAAGGCGAGCGACGGTCATCCCTTGACTGCGCCCTGCGCGAGGCCGCTGACGATGTAGCGCTGGAGCCACGCGAAGAGCAGCGCCGCGGGCACGGCCGCGATCAGACAGGCGGCTGCGAAGTAGCCCCAGTACTGGCCGTAGTTGCCCGAGATGAAGCCCTGCAGGCCGACCGGGAGCGTGTAGTGGTTCGGCGTCTGCATGATCGCGCTGGCGAGCACGTACTCGTTGAGCGAGCCGATGAACGACCAGAGCCCGATCACCGCGAGGATCGGCAGCGCGAGCGGCAGCACCACGCCCCAGAAGATCTGGGCCGGCGTAGCGCCGTCGACGCGCGCCGACTCGTCGAGCTCCTTCGGGATCGTGTCGAAGAAGCCCTTCATCAGCCACGTGTTCACGCCCATCGCGCCGCCGAGGTAGACGAGGGTGAGAGCCGTGTACGTGTTCAGCCCGATGAAGGAGAAGATCGAGCCGACGTTGCGCACGATCAGGTAGATCGCGACGACGAGCAGCAGCCCGGGGAACATCTGGATCAGCAGCAGGGAGAGCATCCCCATCCGCCGGCCGCGGAAGCGGAAGCGGCTGAACGCGTAGGCCGCGAGCGCCGAGATGAGGACCGTGAAGAGGGCGCTGACCGTGGCGATGAGGAGCGTGTTGCCGAACCAGTGCAGGAACGGCGCGTAGACGTGGCTGCCGGTCGAGGGATCCTTGATGTTGTTGTGGAGCAGCGTGCCGAAGTTCGAGAGCGTCCAGTGCTGCGGCACGTAGCTCGTGCCGGAGACCGACTGGTCGCGGTTGAATGCCGCGGAGGCGACGAACCAGATCGGGAAGAGCGCGGCGAGGCAGGCGACGATTCCGACGACGTGCCGCCACCACGTCTCGGCGAGCTTCGGCCGCCGCTTCGGGGCCTTCTGCGCGAGGCGACCGGGGCCGCCGCGACGGTGGCGTCGAGCGTGCTCATACCCGCTCCTCCAGGACCGCGGTGCGCGAGAAGCCGACGGTCGACACGCCGCGGTGATCAGGAAGATGATGATCGTGATCGCCGAGGCGAGGCCGTAGTTGTTACCCAGCCCGGAGGCGAGGGCGAGCTTGTACGTGTAGCTGATCAGGATGTCGGTCGCGCCCGCGACACCGCCGCCGCCGCTGAAGATCGGCCCGCCCTTCGTCAGCAGGTAGATGTTGTTGAAGTTGTTGAAGTTGAAGGCGAACGACGCGATCAGCAGCGGCCCGACCGCGACGAGCAGGAGCGGCAGCGTGATCCGCCGGAAGATCTGGACCGCGCTCGCCCCGTCGACCCGCGCCGCCTCGACGAGCTCCTCGGGGATCGACTGCAGCGCCCCCATCGAGACGACGAAGAAGTACGGCACGGTCAGCCAGGTGCTGACGAGGATGCAGGAGGCCCGCGCCCAGTTCGCGTCCACGAGCCACGGCACGCTGAGGTGGAGGATGCGGTTGACGACGCCGAACTCGTTGTTCAGCAGGCCTCCCCAGACGAGCAGCGAGAGGAAGCCGGGCACGGCCCAGGGAATGATGAGGATCGAGCGGTAGAGCCGCTGGAAGCGCATCCCGCGCTTGTCGAGCGCGATCGCGAGGAAGAGCCCGATCGCGAAGGAGAGGAAGACCGTGCCCGCGGCGAAGACGAACGTCCAGGCGAAGACCCGGATGAACGGCGAGCGGACATTCGGGTCGTGGATGATCGCGGAGAAGTTCGACGCCCCGATGTACGTCTTCCAGCCGGGCTGGAGCGCCGGCTGCCCCGGCGTCGCGAACTCGCCCTTGCCGTCGTCGCGGTAGACCGCTCCGGTCTCGAGGCTGACGAAGACGTCGCGTTTCGGCTCGTAGCGAAGGGTCTGGCTCGAGCTCGACCGCGGTCGTCGTCGACTGCGCGCTGATCCCCGCTGCCGTGCCCGACGGGAACGACGAACTTCTGCAACGGCCCGTCGACCGCGTTGATCAGCGCGATCCCGCTCAGGAGCTTGTAGCCCTGTACCGAGACGATCTCGCCGCCGCTCGTCTTCACCGTCGCGGCGGGCAGCGGGGTCAGTCCCTTCTGCGTGCCGACGTAGTCCTTGTGGCCCTGCTCGTCCTGGAGGATGAGGACGTACTTCCCGCCTGTCTGCGCCACCGCCATCGTGTAGCTGCGGCCGTTCTCCGGCGCTGGAAGCGAGTTGAGCTCGATGCCCTGGATGGCCTGGGCCTTCGTCTCGATGTGGGCTGTCGAGTAGTTCGTGAAGGCGACGTCGATCGTGTAGACGATCGGGATCAGCTGGAACGCGGCCAGCAGGAGCGTTCCCGGCACGAGGAACTTCAGGGGCAGCGTTCCGTGCGCGGACGAGGTAGACCGCGTCGATCGCCGCGGTTGCAGCGAGCAGGACAGCGACGATGATCCAGTCGTGCCGCGTCGCGAGCGTGTAGGCCGCCCAGATCGCAAGCGCGTTCGAGACCGAGAGCAGCGCGATCTTGATCAGGAAGCCCGTCGTCCCCGACAAGGCGGAGATGACGAGCGGCAGCCGCGCCGGGCGTCTATCCGGTAGCTGGGCGGTGGGGGCGGCTGCGGAACTCACAAGGCGGAGAATCGGGCACGGATGCGGGCGCCGTCAAGGCGCCCGCATCCGCTGTGTCCCATCGGGCCTAGCCGATCTTCTCCGCGATTGCGTGGGACGCGGCCTTGAAGGCACTGGAAGCCTTCGTCGCCCCGGAGCCCTTCGTCGAGACGACCCAGGCGTTGCCGAGGTACGTCCAGACGCTTCCCATCTGCGGGATGTTCGGCATCGGCACGCCGCCGGTGCTGGCGCGGCCGAACTCGGCCAGGACCTTGTCGTGGTCGTCCTTGCCGGCGGTGATGCTCGCCGGATAGCGGCCACCCGCCTTCGCCAGCGCGAGCTGGTTCGCCGGCTTCGTCAGATAGTTGCGTGACGAAGTCCTGCGCGAGCGCGCCGACGCCGTGCTGCGAGGCGTACTTCGTGATCATGAAGCCCTGGATGCCGAGGAAGGGCACTGCCGGCTTCGCGATCTTCGGAACCTGGATGACCGTGAACTTGATGCCGCTCGAGGAGAGCAGCTGCGAGTTCCACGGCCCGGTGACCCAGAACGGCACCTTCTTCGAGGTGAACAGAGCCTGCGCGGTCGACCAGTCGACCGCCGAGTTGATCAGACCCTCCTTGTTCCACTGGACGATCAGCTTCGAGTTCTTGAGGAACGTCTTGTTGGCGACCCCGATGTTCGACGGGTCGAGGTTGCCTGCCTTGTTCCTGCCGAAGATGTAGCCGCCGAGCCCGGAGAAGAACGGGTACATGTGGTACG
Organism: uncultured Actinomycetes bacterium; assembly: GCA_963702785.1. Taxonomy (GTDB): domain Bacteria; phylum Actinomycetota; class Thermoleophilia; order Gaiellales; family Gaiellaceae; genus Palsa-739. The sequence goes on from CAVPDV010000001.1 coordinate 265,630, forward strand.
CGTCTCCGCCCGAGCCCTGCTGCACGGCGATGCCGACCTTGGTGTGATGCTTGTGCTTCCAGGCCAGCGCCTCGCTCGTCAGCTGCGCGAACGTCTTCGGTACCGCAACCTCGCTCGTGTTGACCACGAGGCCGATGTTCTCGATCTGTACGGGCAGGCCGTAGAGGTGCTGGATCGCGACCCCGTACGAGAACCCGCTCAGCGTGTAGGTCGGGAAGTCCTTCGCCTGCGCCTTGCTGAGATAGAGCGGGACGACCAGACCGTTCGCGGCGAACTGGCCCGTCCAGTCGTTCGCGGCGTTGATGATGTCGGGGGCGTTTGCCACGCTGGCCGTGGTCAGGTCGCCTCCGATGGTTCCCGCGCCGCTCTCGCCGAACTGCTTCTGGACGACGTTGACCGTGACGCCGGGGTTCTTCGCCTCGTACGTGGCGGCGATCGACTTCACGGCTGTGTAGCGGTTGATGTCGGTCCAGATCACGAGCGTGTTGCCTGCCTTCGTCGCCGCATGGACGTTGCCGGCGAGCGCCGCAGCGAAGCCGGCGAACGCGACAACGAGAAGCGCGACGACAATGCGCCTTCTCGAGTTCATGCTTACTCCTCCTGTGCTCCGACCGTGGGGCGCCGGGTGAGCGGTTTCATGAAACGCGTACAACCGGCCTGAAACAGAGCCGAACCTATGGCACTGTCACAGGAAAGTCAAGACTTCGCAAGAAGTTAGGCGGTCGAGCCGTAGACCGCGCTCGGTAGAACGCCGCAGACCGATATACCCCGGTTGCTTCCCGCTCTGAAACCTGTTACACACGGACGCAACATGGCGACGCTGAGAGATGTGGCGCGCCGCGCCGGCGTCAGCGTGGCGACTGCTTCGCGCGTCGCGAACGGCGCCTTGCCGGTCCGGCCGGAGACCCGGGCGCGGGTCGAGCAGGCGATGCGTGACCTCCTTTACGTGCCGCCCGGGCGCCGTCACGACACCGGGCTGATCGGCGTCCTCGTCCCCGAGCTCGCCAACCCCATCTTCCCTGCCCTCGCGCAGGCGATCGAGACGCGCGCCACCCCGGACGGTCTGGCCTCGATCCTCTGCAACACGGGCGAGGCCGCCTTCCGCGAGGTCGACTACGTCCACATGCTGCTCGACCGGCGCGTGCAGGGGATGATCTTCGTCGCCTGCGAGATGACGAATCTGCGGGGCGACCACGGGCACTACGCAAAGCTCGTGCGCGAGGGCGCGCGGCTCGTGTTCGTCAACGGTGCCCTACACACGCTCGATGTACCGTCGATCGGGGTGGACGAGAGGGCCGCCGGCGAGATCGCCACCGCCTATCTGATCGAGCTCGGGCACGAGCGGATCGGCTTCGTCGCCGGCCTCGAGCACTATCTCCCGACGCAGCTCAAGGGGGCCGGCCGCGAGACCGCGCTCCTCAGCGCCGGCCTTTCCCCCGACGGGCTAGTCGCCCATTCGAGCTTCAGCGTCGAAGGCGGCGCCCGGGCGCTCGCGCAGCTGCTCGCACGGCCGGAGCCGCCGACAGGAGTGATCTGCTCGAGCGATCTGATGGCTATCGGGGCGCTGCACGAGGCACACCGCCGGGGCATCCGCATCCCGGAGGAGCTCTCGATCGTCGGCTTCGACGGGATCGACGCGACGAACTGGACGACGCCGGGGCTGACGACGGTCGAGCAGCCGATCGCACAGATCGCCGACACCGCGGTCGAGTCCCTCCAGGCACTGATCGCCGAGCCGAAGCGTCAGCTGCCGAACTCGTACTTCCGACCACAACTCCGTGTACGCGGGACGACCTCGGCACCGAAAGCCGCTCGCCAGCGCCTACCGGTATGAGCCCGACGCGGCTCTACGACGCCGGCTGAGCGCCCGTGCCGCAGCCGCCGCTGCGATAAAGGGCGTAGCGGTCCGGCGGCAGGATCCAGGTCCAGCGCGTTCCCGTGAACACCGCGTGTAGGTGGAGGACGAGCGGGGTCTTCACCTTCCGCTGGTCAACCACGATCGCGCCGAAGGTCACGGCGACGGACGTCACCCGGCGGCCGTGGGGAACAACCGCGATGGGCCCCGGTCCTGGGCGAGCACCTTGAGCGAAACGAGATGCGTGCGGATCGGGCTCTGTCGCTCGCAGGCGACGTAGACCGCCTTCGGCGCGACCGCTTGGTGCGCGGGGTTGAGCGACTCCCACGCCGCGCCGTAGCGGTTCGCCATCAGCAGGGTGACGACCGACCGGAGGAAAGCAGGCGCGCTCTCGCGCATCCCCGTGGTGTTCTGCGGCGTGCTGCCGCGGTGGGCAAGGACAATGCCGGCGATGATCGCGACCGCGGCGAGGAGTGGAAGGATCAGCCAAATCGGCCGGCGCATCGTCACAGCATCTACTTCCCGGTAGCCGTTGTCGATCCCGCCCCGCCTACAGGTGGGACGTCAGCCCGGCGCCCGAGGCGTCGGCGCCCTCGGGGGGCTCGTCGCCCGTCTGCGCATTCTCGTACCACGAGTAGGCGTAGCGGCCGTCGTCGAGGTCGTGCGCGAAGGTCGAGAGCCGCAGCGGGTGGAACGTGTCGCACATCACGGCGAGCTCGTGCGTCTCGTGCATCCCGATCGCCTTCTCCGCCAGCCCCGGCTGCGGCCCGTGCGGCAGTCCCGAGGGATGGAGCGTGATCGAGCCGACCTCGACGCCCTTGCGCGAGCCGAAGTTGCCCGAGACGTAATAGATCATCTCCTCGGACTGCAGGTTCGAGTGGTGGTACGGGATCGGGACCGCGAGCGGGTCGAAGTCGAGCTTGCGCGGGCAGAAGGAGCAGATCACGAAGTTCTGGCCCTGGAAGGTCTGGTGCGAGGGCGGCGGCTGATGGATGCGACCCGTGATCGGCTCGAAGTCGTGGACCGAGAACGTCCACGGGTAGAGGTAGCCGTCCCAGCCGACGACGTCGAACGGGTGGTAGTCGACGACGTAGGTCTGGTAGCCGCCCCGGACACGCACCTTGACCGGGAACTCGCCGTGCTCGCGCACCGTGTGCAGCTCCGTCGGCGGATGGATGTCGCGGTGGTAGTACGGCGCTCCCTCCACCAGCTGCCCGTACTGGTTGCGGTAGCGGCGCGGGATCTCGATCAGGCCAGGCGTCTCGAAGACGAGGTAGCGCTGGGGCCCTTCAGGCTTGAAGCGGTACGTGGTGCCGCGCGGCACGACGACGTAGTCGCCTTCGGAGTAGGGCAGCTCGCCGAAGATCGTCTCGAGCGTCCCCGAGCCCTCGTGGACGAAGATCACTTCGTCGCCTTCGCCGTTGCGGAAGAAGTAGTCCATCGAGCCCGACGGCCGGCAGAGCGAGATCTCGACGTCGCCGTTCCACATCAGGAGGCGGCGACCGGTGATCTCGTCGCCCACGGGAGGCGTGTCGAAGGTCTTGAAGTGCCGGTGCGCGTGCTGCTCCGGCACCCACTCCTCCCGCTCGATCGGCTCGAAGCCGGCGAGCTCCATCACCCGGCAGGGCGAGTGGAGGTGATAGAGGATCGACTCGTTCCCGGTGAAGCCCTCGAGGCCCATGACCTCCTCCGTGAGCAGCGTTCCGTTGTCGCGGAACTGGACGTGGCGCTTGCGCGGAACCTCCCCGAGGCGCTGGTAGAAGGGCATGGAGAGACTGTAACGCGGTCGGTTCAGCCCAGAGCCAGGTCTGCGAGCCGCGCCCCGACCGCCGGTGCGAACTTGAAGCCGTGCCCCGAGCACGCGGAGCCGATCACGAGCCGGCCGCGGCGCTCGAGGACGAAGCGCTCGTCGGGCGTCGTGGTGTAGAGGCAGGTCTCGGCGGCGACCGGCGCGGGATCGGCAGCCGGAAGCCGCTCGCTCACCCAGGCCGCGATGCGCTCGACGATCGCCGGGTCCGGCTCGGCGACCTCGTCCGGATCGGCGACGGCGCCGGCGTGATGCGCGCCGGCCTTGAGCCCGTGCACCGGATCGTGGAGGGAGAACATCGCGTGCGCGCGCTGCTCGTCGAGCTCGACGATCGAAGGCGGCGCGCCGTCTTGGCGGAAGTACGCGACGGTCTCCCGGGTCACCGTGAGCGGCAGGTCGGGGAAGAAGCGGCCGGTCCACGAGCCGGCAGTGGCGACGACCACGTCGGCGTCGAGTGCGTCGAGGTCGTCGACGCGCGACCCGTAGCGCACGTCGATGCCGTCGAGGAAGGCGTGGCGCGCGTCGTCGGCGAGGACGATCCCGGCATCGGGGACGAACAGCGCCGCCCAGCCGGCAGGCGGCGCCGCGCCAAGCTCGCGAGCCGCTTCGGCGTCGAGGAAGCGACATGGAAGCCCGCATTCCTCGAGCGCGCGCGCGGACGTGAAGGCGGGATCCGGAGCGATCTCGATCAGCCCGTACAGGCCGAGCAGATCCGGATCGAGCTCCTTCCAGCCGGCGTACGACTCCGCCGCGAGCCGGACCCAATCCGGGTCTGGATACGCAACCCGGAAGATCCGCGTGCGGCCGTGGCTCGAGCCGCGCTCGTGGTCGAGCTCGAACTGCTCGTGGACCACGACGTCGGCGCCGCGACGGGCGAGCTGCCAGGCGGTCGCGGCACCCATGATCCCCGCGCCGACGACGGCGACCTTCATCGCGCGATCAGGTCGCCGGGATAGAGCTGCGTGTTCGCGGCTGCGTGGGCGACGAGCCGCTCCCAGTCGGCGCCGGGGGGCAGCCCCTCGTCGGGAGTCGTCACGATCGGGCCGAGCGTGAGAGCGAAGTCGCGCTGCTTCGCTCCCGGCAGCTGCGGCGCGACCCATTCGACGAGCGGCGTAAAGCCGCCGATCGTTCCGTCGGCCCCGATGATCGCCGCGATGCGCTCGACGGACACGGCTTCCGGCACGCCCGGCTCCTCGCCGACCACCTTGATCGCAGCCGGATTCGCGAACACGAAGTCGCCGGCCTCGTCGAAGAGCCGCACCGAGGGCGGATGGAGCACGGGGGCGCGGAAGACGACGTCCGCGAGCGGATACTCCGCGTGCTCGCGTGCCGTCCCGCCGCCCGTGAAGAACGCCTGCAGCGTCTGCGCCGCGAGTTGGATCACCGACTCGCCGTCGATCCGCCCCGGCCAGCCGCGCTCGAGGAACGGCTCGCGAGGCGAGAACATGCACAACTTCATTGCGGTTCGGTGTGGACGACGACGTCGGCGATCTCCGGTCGCTCGCGCCGGATGAGCTCCTCGATCCGGCTCGCATCTGCGTGGGCGGCCGCGAGCGTGCCGGAGCCGAGCCGCAGCGTCAGATATGCGACGAGCCCCTCGTCGGTGTCCACGAAGCGCAGCTCCGCAGGGTCGACGCCGAGCTCGGCACGGACGATGCGGCGCACGGTCGCGGCGTCGCCCGCAACCTCGGTGCCCGCCGCCTCCTTCCCGAGCGGCTCGAGATGCGTCCGCACCGAGGACACCTCGGGCACAGCAAGCTCGATCGCACGCTCGACCTCCTCGGCGATCGCGTGCGCCTCCTCGAGAGGAAGGTCGCCGGGGAGCTTGAGGTGGAGCGAGAGCTCCGTGCCGCTGTCGACCGAGACGACCGAGACGTTGTGCACCTCGCGCACGCGCGGGACGGCGAGCGCCGCCGCATGCGCTCGCTCGCGCACGTCGGCGTCGGCGACGGCGAGCGGCTCGACGTGGACGACCACGTCGGCCTCGGGCAGCGCAGTCTGCACGGCGCGCTCGACCGAGTCGGCCACGGCGTGGCCCTGGCCGACGCCGGCGCCGTAGTCGACGCCGATCACGACGTCGGCGAACACGCGCCCCGCAGCCTGGCGCATGCGCAGTCGCCGCAGTTGCACGGCCGGCCGGATGTCGACGATCGCCCGGCGTGCGGCCTCCTCGGCGGCCGCCGGCGCGCGATCCATGAGCACGTCGACGTTGCGCCGCATCAGCCGGGCCGCGGCGAGCAGGACGAGCACCGCCACGAAGAGGGCGGCGACGGCGTCCGCCCGCGGGTGCCCGGCGCGCACGAGCAGCAGTCCGACGAGCACCGCGAACGAGCCGCCCAGGTCGCCGCCGAAGTGGAGCGCATTCGCCGCCAGCGCAGGGCTCGAGTACGCGCGCGCCCCACGCCACGAGACCACGGTGCGCGAGACGTCGATGCAGATGACCACGCCGATCACGACGAGCGCGTACCACGGCGCATGCACGGAGGTGCCGCCGTTGACGAGGCGGGAGATCGCCCGCCACACGATCGCCGCGCTCGCGACGACGAGGATCGTCCCCTCGCCGAGCGCCGCGAGGTGCTCGGCCTTGCCGTGACCGTACTGATGGCCGACGTCGGCGGGGCGGACGGCGACGCCCACGGCGAAGAAGGTCAGCAGCGCGGCGATGAGATCCGTGCCGGAGTGCGCCGCCTCCGAGATGAGGCCGAGGCTGTGCGTCGCGAGGCCGGTGCCGAGCTTCAGCGCGATCAACGCCACCGCCGCGAACACCGACCACAGCGCCGTCCTCCGCTGCGGATTCATCGCCGAAGCGTACGTCCGCCGTCAGCGGGTCAGACGCGCTCGGGAGGCCAGATGAGCGCGTCCTGCCGGAAGGAGAAGTGGCAGCGCGGCTCACCGGCCAGGGCGAAGGGCACGATCGACGCGAGATCGATCTCCGCCTCCGCCTCGCCCAGCAGCCAGCGGTCGTGATGCATCTCTGCTCTGCCGGTCGGCGTGAAGAGGCGGTAGCGCTCGGTCAGGAACCACTCGAGCGAGCCGGGCTCGGCGTGGAAGGTCTCGCCCGTCGCCCGGTAGCGTGCGGAGAAGACCCGGGCCGGCTCTCCGATCCGCGCGCATTCGGCTTCCTGCCAGCCTCGCACCGGTTCGAGCGACATCGTCGAGTGGAAAGCGGGGACGCGGTAGATCCGCCGCACGCCGAGCGTGGCGAGGCGGCTCGAGGCGTCGATGCTGAAGAACCAGACTCCGGGCAGCCCGTCGGGGCCGCGCACGTAGGTGCGCACGTTGAGCTGCAAGAAGGACGAGATGCCCGGCACCGGCAGCGCGCCCCGCGCGCGCAGTGCGCGCACGCGGAAGAACATGACCCCGAGCCACGCGCTGCCGTCGTGCTCCTCGATCTCCAACTCGGCCGACACGCGCTCCCGGAGCGCCGAGGCGGCCACCGGCCAGTGCGCCCAGAGCGTCTGCTCCCAGGTCTGGCCGAGCGTCCAGCGGCTGCCGGGCAGGGGGAACGGGCGGTGTCCGGCGCGGCGCAGCGAGCGCGCCTGCCGGCCCGCCGCCCTCGCATCGTCGAACACTTGCGCCTCCTACAGGTTTCCGCGCAGCGCCTGCTCGCGCTCGATCGCCTCGAACAGCGCCTTGAAGTTGCCCTCGCCGAAGGTCGTCGCGCCGTGGCGCTCGATCACCTCGAAGAAGACCGTCGGCCGGTCCTGAGCCGTCTTGGTGAAGATCTGGAGCAGGTAGCCGTCCTCGTCGCGGTCGACGAGGATCTTGTGCCGCTGCAGCACCTCGTAGTCCTCGGCGATCTCGCCGACGCGGCCCGGCGCCTCGTCGTAGTACGAGTCGGGCGTGTCGAGGAAGAGGAGGCCGCGCTCCTTCAGCGCCTCGACCGTCGCGACGATGTCGGTCGTCGCCAGCGCGATGTGCTGGGCGCCGGCGCCGCCGTTGAACTCGACGTACTCCTCGATCTGGCTCTTGCGCTTGCCCTCGGCCGGCTCGTTGATCGGGAACTTGATCTTCCCCTGGCCGTCCGACATGACCTTCGACATGAGCGCCGAGTACTCCGTCTGGATCTGCTCGTCGCCGAAGTGGAGGATGTTCGTCATCCCGAAGGCGCGCTCGTAGAACTCGACCCAGAAGTCCATCCGGCCGAGCTCGACGTTGCCGACGATGTGGTCGACGTTCGTCAGCCCGACCCCCCGAGCCGCGTGGCCGTTCTCCGAGACTGACACGTAGCCGGGCAGGAAGGGGCCCGCGTACTCGCCCCGGTCGACGAAGGTGTGGATCGTGTCGCCGTAGGTCGCGATCGAGGCGCGCTCGACGGCGCCGAACTCGTCCTCGTCCCGGTGCGGCTCGGCGACGCTGCGGGCGCCGCGGGAGACCGCCTCCCGGTACGCCTGCGTCGCGTCGGGCACCGTGAGCGCGATGTCGCGCACGCCGTCGCCGTGCCTCGCGTGGTGGCGCGTGATCTCGTGCTCCTCCCGCAGCGCGCTCGTGACGACGAAGCGGACGTCGCCCTGCTCGAGGACGTACGAGGCACGGTCTCGGACGCCCGTCTCGGGGCCTGCGTACGCCGTGGGCGTGAAGCCCATGGCGTGCTCGTAGTAGTACGCGGCCTGCTTCGCGTTGCCGACCCAGAGCTCGACGTGGTCCCAGCCGAGCAGCGGCATGAAGTCTTCGGCCACGGACCGATTATGCCGGTGCGCTAGTCCGTGCGGAGCACGCGCCAAGCGGCGAACGCGATCAGGAGCAGCGCGACGCCGCCGAACATCGCGGTCTCCGTGAGCTGGAGCGGCCAGAAGTGGCTGACGGGCTGGTAGACGGCATGGGAGACGGCGTCACCGAGTTTCGGTGCCGCGAACTTCGCACCGCCGCCGGAGAAGCCCCCGCCGCCGAGTATCCGATGACCGTGGAGGGTCACGAGCATGCTCATGACGTGCGCGTTGTCGAACGAGGCCGGCTGCGCGAACCCTTTCCACGTCGCCCGAACCGGTGCGACCAGATGGTCGCGGAGCTTGTAGTCGACGACGAGGCGCGCTGCGAAGTAGCCCACGAAGGCCACCATGAGCGAGGCGGCGACCCGGCGCCAGATCGCACCCAGGGCGAGCGCGAGGCCGAGCGCGAACAACGTGTAGCCGATCATGACGGTCCCGGTCATGTCGTAGATGGCGTTCTCGATGCGGCCGTCCAGGTGCGCCATCGGCGACCGCCACCACGTGAAGAGCGCGATCAGACCGCCGCTTGCGAGCAAGGCGGTCAGGATCGGCAGGCCGAGCTTGCCGAGCAGCCAGCGGCCGCGCGTGATGCTCTGCGTCCAAGCGAGCCGGTACGTGCCGTGTTCGAGGTCCTGGATGAACGGCGCGGCGAGGAGGACGCCGATCAGGCCGGGCACGAGCGTGAACCAGGTGGCGTTGTCGCTGAGCGACTGGAAGTGGAACCGGAAGTTGCCGATCCGGTCGCCGCAGGCGGTGCTGGGTGTGGCGCCCACGCAAGCGGCGAGACCGTCGTGGTGGTAGGCGCTCCACATGTCGAGCCCGGTCGGCACGAGCAGCGCGGCAAGCAGCGCGAAGATGCCGAGGGCGATCAGCGTCTCCGTGCGCTGCTGGCGCCAGCTGAGCCAGGTCACGACACGACCGCCTCGCGCCGCCGCGCGGCGTCCTGGCCGAGGTAGGCGAGGACGATCTCCTCGAGGTCGAGCTCGTGCACCGTCCAGCGGGAGTCGTAGACGTGCCCGTTCGCGCGCACGAGCAGCGTCGTCTGCCGCTCGACGTGGCTCTCCCTCACGACTTCGTGCATCCGCGCCACGTCGTCCGCCTCATCGCGCGGCCCGGTGAGGAGGCGGTGGGACGCGATGATCTCCTCGATCGGCCCGACGAGCTGGGTTCGGCCGGTGGCAAGGATGACGAGGTGGTCGCAGACCCGCTCGAGGTCGGCGAGGATGTGGGACGAGAGGACGACGGTGAGCTCGTGCTCGGCGACCGCCTCCACGACGGACTGCATGAACTCGCGGCGAGCGAGCGGGTCGAGCGACGCGACCGGCTCGTCGAGGAGGAGCAGCTCCGGGCATTTGGCGAGGGCGAGCGTGAGCGCGACCTGCGCGCGCTGGCCGCCGGACAGGCGCCGCACCTTCTTCTTGAGCGGCAGATCGAGCGCGGCGACGCGCGCTAGGGCCGCGTCGTCGTCCCAGCCCGGGTTGAGCTCGCGGCCGACGCGCAGCATCTCCTCGACCGTGAAGCCGCCGTAGAGCGGATGCTCCTGGGCGAGGAAGCCGACCCGCGGCAGCGCCTCGGCGGCCTCCGCGTGCGGATCGAGGCCGAGCACTCGTACCGAACCCGCGCTCGGCCGGGTCAGGCCGACCGCGAGACGGAGCAGCGTCGTCTTACCGGCTCCGTTCGGCCCGACCAAGGCCGTGACCGAGCCGCGCGGCACCTCGAGCGTGCAGTCGCGCAGCGCCCACTGCGAGCCGTAGCGCCGGCCGAGCCCGTTCGTCTCGAGCGCCGCGCTCACGCCGCCCGCTCCGCTGCGTTGCGCTGCTCTGAAAGGAGAGCTTCGATCGCCTGGTCGTCGAGCCCGGCTGCGCGCGCATGGTCGAACCACTGCCCGAGCGAACGGCGCAACTTGCCGAAGTCGCCTCGCAGCGGCGAAGGCCCGGAGCTCGTGACGAACGTCCCTTGGCCGCGGCGGCCCTTCGCGAGTCCCTCGCTTTCGAGCGTCCCGTACGCCTTGAGGACGGTGTTCGGGTTGATCGCCAACCCGGCGACGACCTCCTTCACCGTCGGCAGCTGGTCGCCGGGCCGCAGAATGCCGAGCTGGACGGCATGGCGCACCTGCTGCGCGAGTTGGAGATAAGTCGGTACGCCGGACCGGGAGTCGAGATGAAACTCGATCAACGCCATATATCTAGTGTTATAGATAAATCAAGGCAGGCTGTCAAGCGCCGGCGCGCGTGTCCGCCGCCATCTCTCATATGCGATTCCGGCGAAGATGAGGACGCCGCCGGCGATCTCGAGAGGCTGCAGCGTCTCGCCGAGCAGGCCGATGGCGAAGAGGACGGCGAAGAACGGCTGCAGGTTGCCGAACAGCGACGCGCGGGAGGGGCCGACGCGATCGATCGCCGTGAACCAGAGGATGTTCGTGAGGAAGAGCGGGCCGACGACCGCGTAGCCGAAGCCGAGCCAGACCTTCCAGCCGAACGAGAACGACTCGTGGCCGAGCTGGACGGAGGCGAGCGCGGCGAGCGGCACCCAGCCGATCGCCAGCACGACCGCGCTGATCCGGTAGGGCGAGTAGCGGCGCATGAGCGGCGCGATCGAGACCGTGTACGCCGCCCAGGTGAAGGAGGTGGCGATCGCGATCAGGTCGCCGCCGAGCGAGCTGCCGAGGCCGCCTTGCGCCGCGGCCGCTACGAGCCCGACGCCCGCGAACGTGACGAGCGCGCCGACCCAGAAGGAGCGTGCGAGCTGCTCGAGCCGCAGAACGACGGTGATCACGCCGATGAAGACCGGCGTCGCGCCGAGCAGGAGCGCGACGGTCGACGCGTGCGCGAGCTTGACGCCGTAGACGAAGCAGACCTGGTTGGCGAAGATCCAGAGCGCGGCGAGCAGGACGAGCGGGACGTCCTCCCGCGCGACGCGGAACGACCGCTCGCGGCGGTAGGTGAAGACCCAGAAGAGCGAGATGGCGGCGAAGTAGCGGATCGTCCCGTAAGCGAGCGGCAGCCAGCCGTGCTCGAACATGTACTTCGTGACGGTGATGTTGAGCGCCCACAGGAGCACCGTCCCGAGCAGCATCGCGTCGGTGGCTGGAAGCGTCGGCGGCCAAGCCGCCGACGCCCGGCGGGCAGACCGCGGCGCCTGCGGCGCCGCTGGCGGGCTCGCTCGGCGCACGATCCCGACGCTACATTCCTCTAGGGTTTCTGCGATGCCTGAGCCGACCTTCGCAGACGTCGACGCTCTCGTCGGACCCGCGACGCCGCACTTCGCCTACCAGCTGCGGGCGCGCGTGCGCGAGCTCGTCCGCGACCTGGCGGACGACCACCCGGTGCGGCGGTACGCGGAGGAGAAGGTCGAGCTGCTCGACCGGCTCGGCCACGCCTCCTCGAAGGCGACCGACAGCCGCCGCGAGCCGCGCACGCGCCCGGGCTGGAGCGAGCTGCCGAGCTCGGCGCCCGCGGACGAACCGCTCCCACGGCGATGAGCCGAGCCAGAGGCGCCGAAGGCGACTCGGTCTTCCGGCCGGGCGCCGGCGGCTCTGCCGAGGGCGCTTCCAGCCTCGACGGAGCGTCGGTTCTCGTGACCGGCGGGACGCGGGGGATCGGGCGGGCGATCGCGCTTCGCCTCGTCGCCGACGGCGCGGCGCGAGCGGTCCTCGGCTACATGCGCAACGACGAAGCGGCGGCGGAAGCCGCAGGGCTCGTCGAGCAGGCGGGCGCGGAGGCGGTGCTCGTGCGGGGCAACGTTGCCGACGCGCGCACGGTCGGGAAGCTCGCGGCCGCCGGCCCGTACCGCGTCGTCGTCCACAACGCGGCGACGGGCGTGATCCGGTCGGCGCTCGAGACGGAGGACAAGCACTGGGACTGGACACTCGGCGCCAACGCCCGCTCGCTCCTCGCGCTCGCCCGCGCCACGGCGCCGACCCTGGAGGACGGCAGCTCGATCGTCGCGATCTCGAGCCTCGGAGCACACCGCGTGCTGCCGAACTACGTCCTCATCGGCACCTCGAAGGCGGCGCTCGAGACGGTCGTCCGCTACCTGGGGGTCGAGCTCGCGCCGCGCGGGATCCGCGTCAACTGCGTCTCGGCCGGCGTCGTCGACACCGAGGCGCTCGACTGGTTCCCGAACAAGGAGCAGATGCTCGCGTCGGTGAAGCGGACACCGGCCGGGCGCCTGGTCGAGCCGGAGGACGTCGCCGCCGCGGTCTCCTTCCTCTGCTCGGCCGATGCGACGATGATCTGCGGTCAGACGCTCGTCGTCGACGGCGGCTACTCGCTGCCGGCGTAGAGCCAGCCATGGAGCCGACCGAAGAGAACATTCGCGCGTGGGACGAGGCGCACCGGCACGCCGAGCCGGCCGCTCTTCCCTCGCTCGTCCGCCACGCCCTCGGCGACCTGACGAAGAAGCGCGTCCTCCACCTTCTCTGCGGCACCGGGAGTGCGACCGCCGCGCTCGCGGAGCTCGGCGCAGTGGCGACGGGTGTCGACCCACGGGCCGACGCGCTCGAGAAGGCACGCGAGCGGTGGCCGAAGATCCTCTGGGTGGACGGAGACCCCCAGTCGCTGCCCCGCCAGCTGCGACGCGGCCGCTTCGACCTCGTCTACTCCGGCGAGGGCGTGCTCGCCGAGTTGAACGACCTCGACGGCTGGGCGGCCGGCGTCGCCGCGGCGCTGCAGCCGCACGGCGAGCTACTCGTCTTCGACGATCACCCCGTGGCCGACTGCGTGGACGGGCTGCTCCGCTGGCGGACGGACTACTTCCGCGACCCGGCCGGCCCCGATGGCCTGTGGCGGATCGGCCAGGTTCTGAGCTCAGTGGCGCGGGCCGGGCTACGTGTCGAGGCGTTCGAGGAGTATCCGGGCGGCACGTCGCGCCGCCGGCACGATCGCCGGATCCCGGCGACCTTCCTGCTGTACGCGCGCAAGGCTGCAAAGTGATGTAACCGGCAACGTTCGCCGGGTCACGTCCCCGGTCACACCACTAGCCGAGCTTCGACTCGCGCGGATCGAGTCACGGACGCTGCAGCGGGAGCCGGAGGATCCGCCCCGCCGTCGCGCGCGCGATCATCCCGGCCATCGCGGGGTTCTCCTGCAGCCGCCGCAGCGAGTAGCGGTACCAGTGCTCGCCGAACGGCACGTAGACGCGCAGCCGGTGCCCGTCGGCGACGAGCTCGTCGCGGCGCTCCTCCCGCACGCCGAGCAGCATCTGCAGCTCGTAGTCGAGCGGCCCGAGGCCGCGCTGCGAGATCCGCGCGAGCGACTCGCCGATCAGCCACTCGTCGTGCGTCGCGACGCCGACGTAGCAGCCGGCGTCGAGGAGGGCGTCGAGGCAGCGGAGGAAGCTCGCGCGCACCGCCTCGAACTCGGTGAAGGCGACCGTGCCGGGCTCGAGGTAGATGCCCTTGCACAGCCGCACGCTCGGACGCAGGTCGGCGAGCGCGCGCACGTCGTCGAACGTCCGCCGCAGGCGTGCCTGGAGGACGAGACCGAGGTTCTCGTGCCCCGCTTCGCGCAGCTCGCGGTAGAGGCGCAGCGTGCCGTCGGTCGTCGACGAGTCCTCCATGTCGATCCGGACGAAGTTGCCGTAGCTCGTCGCCGCGTCGAGAACGGCGAGGAGGTTGTCGCGGCAGATCTCGTACGAGAGATCGAGCCCGAGCGCGGTGAGCTTGACGCTCACGTTCGAGTCGAGCCCGGCCCGGTCGATCGCGGCGAAGGCGTCGCGATACGCCTGCGCGATCCCCCAGGCCTCCTCCTCGCGTGCGATCTCCTCGCCGAGGACGTCGATCGTCGCGAGCTTGCCGCCGGCGTTCAGCGCGCGTACGACCGCGACCGCGTCCGCAAGCGTCGAACCGGCGATGTAGCGCGAGGAGACGAGCTGCACCACGGGCTTCGGCACCGCCGGCAGGAGGCGGACGAGGGCGGAGTCGAGCAGCGACACGGGCGCGGCGATTCTACGCGCGGCACGGCTTGGCGCCCGCGCGGAAGAGGAGTAGCGTCGCGCAGATGGCGGTCGCCGCGACCGGAGACGTTCCGAGCGACAAGCGCTGGACGCCTGGACACACCGCGGCGGTGCTCGCGCTCGTTCCGGCGACCGGGGCCGCCGGCGTCCTGATCCCGTGGGCGGCAGGCTCCGGAGCGGGCTGGGCGCTCTTGGTCGCCTGGCTCGCGATCCTCGTCCTGCTGGCCGGTCTCGCCCTCGCCGTCGGCCACGGCGTCACGGGCGAACCGTTCCGCGGCATCTTCATCGACGACCGCAACAGGGTCAGCACCGCTCGCGTCCAGCTCGGACTGTGGTCGCTGATCATCCTCTCGGGCTACCTCGAGGCCGTGCTCGCAAATGCGGCTCTCCAGCGGAGCGAGCCGCTGCTGGTCTCGGTGCCGCAGACGCTATGGGTGGCGCTCGGCGTGAGCACGACCTCGTTCGCGGCCTCGCCCTTCATCCTCAAGCAGCGGAAGCAGCGCGGCGGCGAGATGGCGACGAACACGAAGCCTGCCGACGCCCGCTGGCGGGACATGGTGACAGGCGAGGAGACGGCCTCGAAGGACATGGTGGACATCGGCAAGCTCCAGATGGTGCTCGTGACCGTGGTCCTCGTCCTCGCGTACGGGATCGTCCTCGGTTACGCCTTCTACACCGGCCACGGGAAGATCACGTCGCTGCCGAAGGTGAACGACGCGTTCGCAATCCTCCTCGCGGTCAGCCACGGCGGCTACCTCGTACGCAAGGCCGCGCCGGAGCTGAGCGACTCGGCGAAGGGCGAGCTAGGTCTCGCGCATGAAGCCCTGGCGGGCGGCGCTGACGAGCGCCACCGCCTCGGGGAAGAGCACGCGCATCGCGTCGCGGAGGGCGACCGCCTGCTCGTCGACGCCGCCTTGCGGCTGGATCTGCTGCAGGGCCGCGGCGGTCAGCTCCACGGCGGTGTTGAGCGTGAGCGTCGCGAACTGCTCGCGCTGGGCCTCCTGGACGCTCTCCGCCTGGGCCTCCGCGAACTCGCGCAGGTTGCGCATGATCTCCTCGGGGTCGCCGCCGAAGGGGAATCCCAAGCCGCCGCCTTCCATACCGTCACTCTAGCGGCGACGAGCCCGAGCTCACTCCAGCGGAACCTTGTAGTTGCGCTCCACGTCGTCTGCCAGCTCCTCGACCGCGCCCAGCGCAGCCTGCATCGCGGCGGCGAACGGCGAGGCGCCACCGTCGCCGAGGGCCTGCTCGAGCCGGCGGGAAGCCGTCCCGAGCGCGTCGAGGTACTCACCGCTCGCCAGGCGAGGCTCGGCCTGCAGCGTCTCGGCGAGCGCGGCCGCGGCGGCCTCGGCCTCCTCGATGCCGATGCGGCGCCTCCACCTCGCGCAGCTCGGCGAGGCGTGTGCGCAGCTCGGGCAGGTTGCCGCCGCCCGCCGCTTCCTCCGCGACCTCGCAGAGCGCTGCGAGCGAAGCCGCCTCGCGGACGAGCCGCCGCTCCCGGAACGGTCGTGCGTCGTCCCCCAGCGCGAGCCATGCCCGCGCCTCCCCCGCCTCGTAGGCGCACAGGTAGACGCGCCGGCCGAGCGTCTCGGCGACGAGGATCCCGCGCAACTCCTCTCCCGGCTCCGCGAGCGCCGCGGCGCCGTCGGCGATCCGCGCGACGTCGTCCGCGATAGCCATACGAAGGAGAATAGGGGCGTGGACGTCTCTGCCCGGACGCGGCGCGCGCGCGAGCTCTTCGCTCCGCTCGGCCCGAGCTACGACCGCTATGCGCGGCTGCTCTCGTTCGGCCAGGACCCGCGCTGGCGCTCCTTCCTCGTCTCGCGCGTGCCGCCGTCGGCGCAGCGCGTGCTCGACGTGGCGACCGGGACGGCAGCCGTCGCGATCGAGCTCGCGCGGAGCGAGCCGGCGCGGACGGTCGTCGGCGTCGACCAGAGCCCGGAGATGCTCGAGGCGGGGCGCGCACGGGTCGTCCACGCAAGGCTCGGCGACCGGATCGAGCTGCTCGAGGGGCGAGCGGAGGCGCTGCCCTTCGCGAACGCGGAGTTCGACGCGCTCACGTTCACGTATCTCCTCCGCTACGTCGACGACGTGCCGGCGACCCTGGCGGAGCTCGCCCGCGTCGTCCGGCCGGGCGGCACGGTCGTCGATGCTCGAGTTCGCGCTGCCCGGCGGTGCCTGGCGAGCGCCCTGGGAGCTGTACGTCCGGGCCGGCGCTGCCGGCGGCCGGGCGCGGTCGTGTCTCCCGGCTGGCGGGAGGTGGGCCGGTTTCTCGGGCCGAGCATCCGCGGCTTCTGGGCGCGCTGGCCCGAGCCTCTCCTTCTCGACGCGTGGCGCGAAGCGGGCATCAGCGACGTCCAGGCCCGCCGGCTGAGCCTCGGCGGCGGGATCGTCGTCTGGGGACGCCGCCTGTGAGCGCGTCGAGGCCGCGCCCGGCCTTCTACGCCCTGCGCAGCGGAGGCTGGCGCGACTACGTGACCCTCCTCCACCCGCCGTACACGCTTTGGCACCTCTCGTACGTGGCGGTCGGCGCGGCCCTCGCGCCGACGATGGACTGGCCGCTGCTCGGCTGGACGACGCTCGCTTTCGCCCTCGCGATGGGTGTCGGCGCGCACGCGCTCGACGAGCTGCGCGGCCGGCCGTTGCAGACGCGGATCCCGGCACGGATGCTCGCCGCGCTCGCAGCGGCCTCGATCGGCGGAGCGTGCGCGATCGGCGTGGCGGTCGCGGTGTCGCGGACGCTGTGGCTGCTCGCGTTCGTCGCGGCCGGCGCCTTCCTCGTCCTCGCGTACAACCTCGAGCTGTTCGGCGGCGCCTTCCACGGCGGGCTGTGGTTCCCCGCCGCGTGGGGAGCGTTCCCCGTGCTGACGGCGTACTACGCGTCCGCGCGGTCGCTGGACGGCGCCGCATTCGCCGCGGCCGCCTATGCCTTCACCTCGAGCTGGGCGCAGCGCCGCCTCTCGACGCCGGTGCGACTCGTCCGCCGCCGCGTCGTCTCCGTCGATGGACGAGCCGAGCTCGACGACGGGACACGAGTCCCGTTGGACGCCGACGCGCTCGCCGCCGCGCCAGAGGCGGCACTCAAGGCGCTCGCCGCAGCGGTCGTCCTGCTCGCGGTCGCGCTGCTCCTCGTACGCGCCCGGTAGGACTCTAGACTGGAGGCGGTGGCGCTGACGACCATCGCCGATCTCGTCTTCGCCGGCGGCTTGGTCGTCGCTGCGATCGCGCTCGCCGGTGCGGCGCTGCGATTCGCGTCGAGACTCCTCCTCGCCTCGTTGGCAGCGCTCGATTCGGCCGCCGCGGTCGGGATCTGGGTCGCCTTCGCCTTGCGCCACGATCGTCCGCTCGCGGTTGCCGCAGGCGGCTTGACCGGGTGCGCTCTCGCCGCCGCGGGAGCCTTGCTCCTACGCGAGGCACTGCAGCGGGTCGCCGCAACCGATGCGCGGCTCGCGGAGGCTCAGGTCGACCTTCTGGCGCTCGTCGAGCGAGAGAAGAACGAGCGGGCGAAGGAGTTGGAGCTCACGCTCGCGCGAGCGCGCGCGGATTCCCGCTCCCTGCTCGAGGAACAGGAACGCCGACTCGCCGAAGAGCGGCGCGCGACTGCCGAGCGGCACGAGCACGAGGCGACGGTCGCCCTGTCGGAGAGGCTCATCCAGGTGCAGGCAGAGGTGGAGCAACGGGTGGCTGCGTGGGCGCAAGACCTCGATCGGGCGGCGGACGCCACGAAGGCGAGGGTC
This sequence comes from uncultured Actinomycetes bacterium, assembly GCA_963702785.1. Lineage (GTDB taxonomy): Bacteria > Actinomycetota > Thermoleophilia > Gaiellales > Gaiellaceae > Palsa-739. The sequence continues at coordinate 283,693 of CAVPDV010000001.1, forward strand.
GCCGAGCTCGAGCAGCGACGGCGGCAGTTCCTGACGGATCTCGAGCTCCGGCTGACGGCCGATGCGGAACGGCTCGCGGCCGAGAGCGAGGAGCAGCGGGCGGCGATCACCCGGCTCCGCGCCGAGCTCGACCGCACGCTGGACGAGGCCCTCACCCTCGCGCGTACGGAGCTGGATGCGCATGCCGCGGAATGGCGCCGCGCCCTGCACGATCTCGAGGAGCGCCTCGGGCGCCGTGAGCGAGAGCTGGCGGAGCAGATCCAGCGCGACGAGACCGAGGCGGCGCAGCGGATTCGCGCCGGCTTCGAGGACGTCTCGCGCCGTCAGGTCGAGCAGCTCGAGCGAGCGGTCGAGCGGGCCGTGATCCCTCACGCCGACGAAGCCGCGCAACGCTTCGGCGCGCTGGTGAAGGCGGCTCGCGAGGATGCCGCCAAGCGGCTGGGGCGCGAGCTCGACCGCGCGGTCAGCACGTTCGCCCGCGAAGCCGAGACGGTGCTCGCCGAGCGGCTCGCACACGTCGGCGACGCCGGAGCTCAGCGGCTCGAGCGTCGCCTCGGGGAGGTGGCGAGCGAGCTCGAGCGACGGCACGGCGAGCTCGTCGCTGTGCACGACGACCGGCTCGTCGAGCTCGAAGCAGAGCTGCGGCGGCGGATCGACGAGCTCTATGCGGACGTCGAAGCCGAGCGCGCCGTGCTCGAGGCACGGCTGCAGGAGTCGATCCGGCGCGGCTCTGCATCCGCCGCGGCCCGTGATTCGTAGTAAGGGACGACGGCAGCTAACAAACGCGAGCAGGGTTCGTCGGTACCACCACGAACCTGAGGAGCCATGAGCGAGACGACCACCCAGATACTCGAGCCTCTGATCGACGAGCGGTCGAAGGTGGAGAGCTGGCGGCTCCATGTGCTGATCGAGGCCGGGTACCCGCTCTCACTGGCCGAGCGGCTCGCCGTGAGCGAGGCCGATCTCCACGTCGCGTGCGCGATGGTCGGCAGCGGCTGCGCCCACGAGACCGCGGCCGCGATCCTCCTCTAGCCCGTTCCGGAGCCGCGGCGTCGGGCGAGTACGCTGCGCGCGTGGCGAAGGTCGAGGCGCTGCCCTACGACGATCGCACCGTGTACTCGGTCGCGGCGTTCAACCGCGGCGTCGCCCAGTGGCTCGGCCGCCTGCCCAGCCTCTGGGTCGAGGGAGAGGTCACCGAGCTCCGGCGCCACGAGCGCTGGGCAAGCGTCTTCTTCACGCTCAAGGATCCCGCGGACGGCTCCTGTGTCGGCGTCACGATGGCCCGCGGAAGGTTCGACGGGCTCCGGCTCGACCTCGAGAACGGGGAACGCGTGCACGTGCTGGGCCGGCCCGAGCTCTACGAGCAGCGGGGAGAGTTCAAGCTCCGCGCGCTCACCGTCCAGCGCTTCGGGCTCGGCGCGCACCTAGCCGCGCTCGAGCGGCTGAAGACGAAGCTCGCAGCGGAGGGCCTCTTCGCCGACGAGCGAAAGCGCCCGCTGCCGCTACTGCCGCGCCGGATCGGGATCGTGACCGGCAGCGATGCCGCCGCGAAGCGAGACGTCGTAACGACGATCCGGTCACGCTTTCCCCCGGCCTCGGTCGTCGTCGCGGAGGCGTACGTCCAGGGGCCGCGCGCCGCCGGCGAGATCGTCGCCGCGATCCGCGCGCTGTACGAGCAGCCTGAGGTCGACGTGCTCGTGCTGACGCGAGGCGGCGGCAGCTTCGAGGACCTCCTGCCATTCAGCGACGAGCGCGTCGTCCGGGCAGTCGCAGAGTGCCCGATTCCGGTCGTCTCGGCCGTGGGGCACGAGCAGGACACGCCCCTGTGCGACCTCGCTGCGGACGTCCGCGCCTCGACCCCGACGGCGGCCGGGAAGCTCGTCGTGCCGGAGCTGTCTGAGTTGTGCGGCAGGCTCGACCGCGCGCGAGAAGGGCTGGGACGCGGTGTGCGCCGCTCCTTCGAGCGGGACGGGCAACGGCTCGCGCGCTCGGCGGAGCGCCTGAGGCAAGCTCCCCGACGGGCGCTCGAGCGCGAAGGGATCCGCCTGGAGCGGGCACGCGACCGGCTCCGCCTGGCGCCGGCGCTCGCGATCGAGCGGAAGCAGGCGGCGCTCGAGAAAGCTGTCGCCAGGCTCGCTGCGTTGTCACCGTTGAAAACACTGGGTCGAGGGTATGCGATCGTCCGGACGGACACCCGCCTCATCACGGCCGGCGAGCACGTCTCGCCCGGGACTCGAGTCGACGTGACCCTCGCCCAAGGCGGCTTCGGCGCTCGGGTCGAGGACGTGACGCCGTGACCGAAGCAGCCAACACCGAGCCGACGTTCGAGGAGGCGCAGGTCGAGCTCGAGCAGATCGTCGAGCGCCTCGAGCGCGGGCAGGTGCCGCTCGACGATGCGCTCGCGCTCTGGGAACGCGGTGAGCAGCTGTACGCCGTCTGCCGCGCGAAGCTCGACGCCGCCGAGGGCCGGGTGGAGGAACTGGCCCGGCGCGCAGAGCAGACGCGTCCGCCGGCGGGCGACTCTCGAACCGGCGGCGACGGCTAGCCCGCCACCGCGCCCTCCGCTGCCCCGCGCCGCTCGCCCTCGCCCGCCTCGCCGCCTTCCGGTATCTCGGCCTGGTCGGCCGAGGGCATCACGCGCAGCATCGCGAACGAGAGCCCCTCCCGCGCGAGGAAGAGGATGCCGACGCCGATGCCGACGGACGCCTCGATCGCCTGCAGCCCGAATCCGTAGGCGACGCCGACGCTGTACGACACGCCGTAGCCGACGAGCGCCGAGGCGATCGCGACCTGGACGAGCCCGACGTTCCCGGGCCAGAAGGGGAAGATCGTGACGACGTTCATCAGGAGCAACACGACGCCTGCCGCCGGCAGCGGCGAGTGGATGTCGAAGGCGCGCATCGCCGTGTAGACCGCAAAGAGCTGGCACGTCCAGCCGCAGATCTGGAAGAAGATCGCGATGGTCGACCCGAGCGGCGTGCGCATCACACCGAGGCCGGCGCGCCCCGCGGCGAGCAACCTCCGCACGGGGCCGAGCCCTTCGAGCGAGATCCGGGTGTGCCGCCGCGCACTGACGAAGGCGAAGCCGAAGAGACCGATACCGGCCGCGAGCACGGCGAGGAGGCTGGCCTGGGCGGACGTCGGGATGTTGGCCGTGACGATCACGTAGAGGACGAGCAGGAGCACCGGGACGATGTCGAAGACGCGGTGCGCGAACACCGTGCCGACGAGCGTCGCCCAGGCGCCCTTGCGTCCCGGGAGCTTGCGCGTCAGGACGGCGACGCGGGCAAGCTCGCCGATCCGGCCCGGCAGGACCGCGTTCGCGAACAGCCCGACCGAGAACGCGGAGAAGACCAGGGGCGCCCGCGGGTGCGGCGGCTCCATCGCGGAGTGGATGACCGTCGTCCACGCCAGCGCGCGCACGACGACCGAGAGGAGGTTGAGCGCGATCGCGACGATGACCCATTCCCAGCGCACAGCCGTGAAGGCGCTGCCGATCGAGGACAGCGTCCCGTGCCGCCACCAGACGACGCCGATCACCGCGCCGAGCAGGGCCAGCGCCGCGACGGCACGGATGGCGCGACCACGCGGCAGATGCAGCAGCTTGCTCGGAGTCGGCGCCCGCCGACCAGATCCCCTTCCGCCCTCCACTCGCCCATTATCGTCGGCGATCGGTGCGCCTACGCTCGCCCCACGACCGCGAGATCGTCCGCCTCGCGCTCCCCGCGCTCGGGGCGCTCGCCGCGGAGCCGCTCTACGTGCTCGCGGACACGGCGATCGTCGGCCATCTCGGCGGCGCGCAGATCGCCGCGCTGGGCCTCGCCGGAACGGTTCTCGCCGGCGCGTTCACTGTCTTCAACTTCCTCACCTACGGCACCACGGCCGTCGTCGCCCGCGCATCCGGGGCGGGCGAGCACGAGCGGGCGGCCCGGCTCGCTGCGCAGGCGCTGTGGGTGTCTCTGGGGATCGGGATCGCGCTTCTCGCCGCATGCGAGATCGTCGCGTCGCCTCTCCTCCGCGGCCTCGGCGGCCACGGCCGCTCGGGAGAGTTCGCGCTCCTCTACTTCCGCATCGCGGCAGTCGGTCTCCCGGCTGCGCTCGTGGCCCTCGGTGGACAGGGCTTCCTGCGCGGCGTCTCGAACCTGCGCCGACCGCTCGAGATCGTCCTCGTCGCGAACCTCGCCAATCTCGGGCTCGAGCTGCTCTTCGTCTACGGCTTCGGCTGGGGGATCGCCGGGTCTGCCGCAGGCACGGCGGTCGCGCAGGCCGGGATGGGAGCGGCCTTTGCCGTCGAGCTCCTCCGTCCGCACGCGCCGTCGAAGCGGCCCAGCTGGCGCGAGATGCGGCCGATGGTCCGGGTCGGGCGCCAGATCTTCGTCCGCACCGCGGCGCTCTACGCATCCTTCCTCGTCGCCGCGTCCGTCCTCGCGCGGATGGGCGACGCCGAGATCGGCGCGCACCAGATCGCGTACCAGCTCTTTCTCCTCCTCTCGCTGCTCCTCGACGCGATCGCGATCGCAGGTCAGGTGCTCGTCGGGCGAATGCTCGGGGCCGGCGACGCGGACGGCGCCTACACCGCGGCGCTGCGGATGATCGGCTGGTCGGTCGCCCTCGGGACGGTCTTCGCGGCGCTCCTGGCACCGCTCTCGCACGTGCTGCCGCGCGCCTTCACGGGCGACCCGGGCGTCCTCCACGAGGCGGCGCTCCTCTGGCCGTTCCTCGTCGCGATGCAGCCGCTCGGCGGCGCTGTCTTCGCGCTCGACGGGATCCTGATCGGCGCCGGCGACACGCGTTACCTGATGTGGTCGATGGTGGCCGCGAGCGCTGTCTTCGTCGCGCTCGCCGCGCTCGCGCTCGCGCGGAACTGGGGTGTCGTCGGCGTCTGGGCGGCGCTCGACGTCCTCATCGCGGCCCGGCTCGCGCTGCTCGCGCCGCGGTTCGTCCGGCGGCGGTGGGCGGTCGTGGGCTGGCACTAGACTCACTCCGATGGAGGGCCTGGCCGAGCTGCACACCCACCTCGGCGGCTCCGTCTCCTCGGACATCCTGTGGTCGCTGGCCCACGAGCAGGGAATCGCGCTCCCGGTCAAGGACTTCTGGGACTTCGACCGGCTCGTCACCGTCGCCGACCCGCGCGGCGTCCCCGACCTCGACGCGCTGGACGCGATCTACCACTGGACGGAGCTGATCCAGTCGAGCCCGGCGGCCGTCGAGGTCTCCGTCCACGGCGCGATCGGCGGCGCCTACCGCTCACAGGGGATCACGACGCTCGAGCTTCGCTTCAACCCGATGAAGCGGAACCGCGGCGGCGAGCGCGACCTCGACCACATCATCCTCGCGGCGATCCGGGGCCTCGACGTGGCGAGCCTCGAGTACCGCCAGGTGCGCGCGGGCCTGATCCTGATGATGGACCGGACCTTCACCACCCGACAGAACGAGATCATCGTCGAGAAGGCGATCCGCTGGGCGCCGCGCGGTGTCGTCGGGATCGACATCGCAGGCCCACGCCCCGGCCACGAGCGCTACGACTACGCGCAGGTGCAGCCGATGGTGGAGGAGGCGCGCGCGGCCGGCCTCGGAGTGACGATCCACGTGGGCGAGGAGGGCGGCGAGATGGGCCGCGCCGAGATCGGCGACGTGCTCGAGCTGCTCCGGCCCGACCGGATCGGGCACGGCATCCTCGCGGCCGGCGACGGCGAGCTGATGCGCGAGCTGCGGGAGCGCGAGGTCGTGCTCGAGATCTGCCCCACCTCGAACCTGCTCACGAAGGCGCTGCCCGACGAGGAGGCCGTGCGGGACGTCTTCCGCACCTTCGTCGAGAACGGCGTCCGCTTCACGATCGCAACCGACGGCCCCGAGATGATGCACACACACCTCCGCGACGAGCTCGACCTGCTGCTGCGGATCGGCGCGCTGACGCAGGAGGAGCTCGCGGAGGCGAACCGGCGCGGCCACGAGGCGAGCTTCGTCTCCGGCTCCCACGCGGCGACGAATACCACCCTCGGCCGATAGATCGCCCGCCGGCGCGCTCGTAGCGTGCCGCGGCATGAAAGGCAGCGACGAGGTACGGCCCGACCTGACCGAGCGCCAGCTCCAGATCGTCGTGCTGATAGCGCGAGGGTGCTCGAACGACGAGGTCGGGGAGCGGCTGGGGATCTCCCCCAGAACGGCGAAGGCGCATTGCGACGTGCTGCGCCAAAAACTCGGAGTGCCGAGGCGGCGGCAGATCCCCGCGGCATTCCGGGCGCTCACCGGCGAGGACCCCCTTGCCCGGGAGCTCGTGCCGGCTCTGGCCGGCACCGGGGGCTGACGGCGACCCCGCGCTCGGTCCCTACACCGGGCGCGGGGACCCCCGCTTGCGACAGGAGTGACTAACTGCGGGAAGAGGAGTAGGGTCCTCCGGATCCCGGCGTCGGGTTCGGCAGGGTGATGGTGGAGACGATCACAGCGACGATCTCGCCGGCGTTCGAGCACATCATCGAGCGCCCCAGGCTGATCGAGCGGCTCGACGAGGGCGGTGGCTCGCGCGTCAACGTCCTGGCGGCGCCCGCGGGGTACGGCAAGACGACGCTCGCGCGGCAGTGGTCGGAGCGGCAATCGGGCCCCGTCGCCTGGTACCGCACGACCCGGGCCTCCGCCGACGTCGCGCTCCTCGCCGTCGAGCTGGACGACCTGCTGGCCTCGGTCGCCCCGGAGCTGCCGCGGGAGCCGCGGAAGGTCGCCTCCATCGCATCGGTGAACCCGAGTCCTCAGCCGCTCGGCCGCGCGATCGTGCGGACGTTCGAGCCGCTCACGCAGGACGTCCTGCTCGTGATCGACGAGTGGAACGCGGCGGAAACGGACGAGGCCGAGGAGCTCCTGGCCCTGCTCGTCGACGGGCTCGACATCCGCTTCCTGATCACGACCAGGACGAGGCCGGACTGGTTCGCGCCGCGGCTCGAGGTCTACGGTGAGGGCCTCGAGATCGGCGTCGACCAGCTCAGGATGACCGACGACGAGGCCGCCGACGTCCTCTTCTACGTACGCGACAAGCAGACCTCTGACGATGTCCGCGCCCTCGCCGAGGGTTGGCCGGCAGTGCTCGGCCTGGCTGCGATGCACGCAAGGTCGGGAGCCCGACCGGATCCGGCGACGCTCCTCCCCGACGCGCTCTACGAGTACCTGGCGACCGAGCTGCTCGACGCAGCCGGACAGAAGACGCGCGACGTCGTGACCCTGATCGCGCTGGCCGCCGTGCCCGATCTCGACACCGCACGCCTCTTGATCGGCGCGGACGCCGATCGCCTCGTCGCCGTCGCGCACGAGCGCGGTCTCGTCGGCGTCGACAAGGCACGGAGAATCGCCATGCATCCACTCCTGCGCCGCGTCGTGCTGCAGCGGATCGAGGAGGTGCCCGATGCCGGGGAGCGGTTCGGAACGGCGCTGGAGCGGATCCTCGAGCACGGCCTCTGGAACGAGGCACAGGCAGTGGCCGACGTTCTGCCCCTCTCGGAGTTCGTCGCACAGGCGCTCGAGCTGGCGCTGCCGGACCTCCTCCGTGACGGACGGCTGACGACGCTCCGCAAGTGGATCGAGATCGGCCGGAACGCCGAGACGCCGCCGGGGCTCCTGGAATACGCGGAGTCCGAGCTCTCCCTCAGGAGCGGCGAGACACTACGGGCATACGGCCTGGCGCTGCAAGCGGCACAGAGCCTCGACGGCGATCTCGCCAGCCGTGCCCATCTCGTGGCCGGATGGGCAGCGCATCTCACCGACCGTCCGAATAGGACTGAGAGCCATGCCGATTCGGCTGCCGCGCTTGCCGACAGCGCAGACACACGGGAAGCTGCTACGTGGCTCCGCTTCTTATGCGCCAGAGAGCGGCAAGCACCCGACCTCGCAGAACATCTTGAGAACTACAGGCGCCTTGCCCGCCCAGGCGCCAAACAAGCACTGATGGCCGCAGGGGGAAGTCTCGGAGTCGCCGAAGTAGAAGGCGGGCTCTCTGCCGCAATCGAGGAGGCCGAAGCCGCGCTGGCAGCGGCCGCTGCGGACGTCGACCCAATCGCTCACACCGGTGTTCTCAGTACTTACAGCTATGTGCTCACGCTGAGCGCTCGGTATGAAGAGAGCCTGAAGGCCGGCGAGAGACTCACCGCAATTGCCGAGAGCTGCGGCGTCGCCTTTCCCCTCCGCTACGCCAAGATGAATCGAGCGGGCGCCTACATCGGCCTGCGTCGTTTCGCGTTGGCCGGCCGCTTGATCTCATCTCTCGAACGAGATACGCGACATGACGCTGGAAGCGACTTCCGCAGCAATATCGTTGTTCAGCGGGCACGACTATACGCGAGCATTGGTGACGTTCCGCGTGCGCTTGAGGTGCTCTCGCTCGGGCCCCTCGACGGCTCAAGCGAAGCCGCGCGCGGCGAATTCTTCGGCTGGCAAGCCCTCCTTCAGTCGATCACAGGCAACCCCTCCCAAGCCAACGATCTCGCGAGCAAAGCTGTCGGGATCTCGCGTGGCCTCGAGACACTCGCGCTGGCCTTCCTTGCCAACGCAATAGCCTCCCTTCGCGCAAGAACCAGTCTCGATGCTGCAGCGTCGCAGCTCGAACACACCATTGCGACAGAGGTTCTGGATCCAATCGTAATCGCGCTTCGCGCCGATGTCGCTTTCGCTCGCGCAGTTGCCGCAATGCCCGATCGACGGATCTGGCTGATGAAGCTGCTCGCAGCCTCATCGGACTCCTCACTGGCAGCGTCGCTCGGTCTGAAGATCCCTCGAGCCGCCAAGCCGAAGGGGAAGCTCAGCCCGCGCGAGCGAGAGGTACACGAGCTCCTCGCTCAGGGGCTGACGAACGAGGAAATCGCCAAGCTCCTCTACATCAGTCTCTCGACGACGAAAGTGCACGTGAAGCACATCTTCGACAAGCTCGGCGTGCGTTCGCGGCTCGAGGCCGCCCGCGCTTTGGGCGACGATCTCTAGGAGCCGGCGCCGAGCGCGATCGGCGTGCTCGCAGCGGACTCGTCATCGCTATGCCAGCCCTGCGCGAACCGGTCGCCGACCCTGGTGCGATAGTCCTCGTCCTCTGTCGCGAGCACCGCCTCGAAAGCGGCCACGACCGATGTGTCGAACTGGCTCTCGACCGCCTGCGCGAGCCGAAGCCGGGCGACCCGGCTCGGCAGCGCCTCACGGTACGGACGGTCCGACGTCATGGCGTCGTAGGCATCGGCCACCGCGATGATCCGCGCGAGCAGCGGGATCTCGTCGCCGCTGAGCCCGTCCGGATATCCCGCTCCGTCGACCCGCTCGTGGTGGTGGCGGACGATGCGGGCGATCTCCGAGTAGTCATCCACGTTGCGCAGGATCTGCTCGCCGATCTCGGAGTGACGCTGCATCTCGCGCCGTTCCTCGAGCGTCAACGGGCCCGGCTTCTCGAGCAACCCGGCCGGAAGACCGATCTTGCCGATGTCGTGGACGAGCCCGCACAAGTGGATTAGGCGCTGCTCCTCCGCCGGCAGCCCCATGCGCGCGGCGATGTCACTCCCGTACACGGCGACCGCCGCCGAATGGCCCGCTGTGTATCGATCGCGGGCGTCGAGCGTTGCTACGAGCGCGGTCGCGAAGGAGAGGTTCGCGCTACGCAGGCGCTCGTTCACCGCTTCGAGCCGTCGCGCAGCCTCCTTCTCTTCCTGATAGAGGTGAAGCAGGCGCTGCGCGGCCAGGGTGGGCACGAAGAAGACGAGCACGAGCCTCAGCGAATAGGCGTTGTAGCCGTAGACGAAGAGCGCGAGGATCGGAACGTAGAGCGGCACTGTGAGCACCACGACAGATGCGATCGCCCGAGCGGTCGCTAGGAGATCTACCCCCCGCACGACGGCAGTCATCGTGCTGAAGATGGCGTCGGACACAAGATCCGCTGCGGCCGCGACCAAGCTCGCCAGCAAGTACCCACCAAGGCCATTCGGGTGTGGTACGAGCGTCCAGGCAGCGAGACCAGCACACGCAGCAGTCAATCCGCGAATGGGCGTATAGACGCTCCATTTGAGTCGTGACTCACGGAGGTCCCAGGTGTTTGAGATCACTCCAACCGCGAAGCCACCGAGCGGGCCGAAGGCGACGGCCGAGAAGACCAGCGGGAGGAACGAGACAGACATCCATGCACGGTCGGTGATTGCAACGCTCTGCCGCTCTGCGAGAGCAGCGACAGCCCCGAGCACGAGCAAAGCCCACAGCGGCGGCAGGTGATAGCCGTGCAGCCACATCGCCGTCACAGCGCCGGCAGAGCCGCCAAGCAGCACGAGAGCCCAGACAATCGTCCGGGCTACGTCACGCGTCGTGCCTCTCACTAGCGCCGCAAGCCTTGCGTATCCCCCAAAAGGGGTATAAGCTGGCGGAGCCGTCAGTCCCCGATCGATCGGAGAAGTCATGTCTCGTTACCTTGGTCGGCTAGCGGTTCGTGTAACCGCAGCTGGGCAGTCGAAGGTCTGGTAGAGCCGTCGGATAGTCCGTTATCCACAGCCTCCCGACATCCCCCCAGAGAGGGATCCGGTCAGAGTGGGTAATGGGCAAAACGGCTTAGTCATCAGCGCCGGGTGATCTTCGCCCGGCGCTTTGCTTTTCCTTTTCCACAGCTCACGACGCCGTGCTGTGGAAAATCAGGCAATCAGCCCGCGGCGGAATCCAACCGCCACGGCATGCGCGCGAGACCGTGCCTGCAGCTTCGCGAGCAAGTGCCGCACGTGCGACTTCACCGTCTCCTCCGACAGAAACAGCCGCTGCCCGATCTCGCGGTTCACGAGCCCGTCGGAGATGAGCTGCAGCACCTCGATCTCGCGCATGGTCGGCTCCTGCTCGAGCGCGGGCATCGCGCCGCGCAGCGGGATCACATCCCCGCCGCCGAGCGTCCGCCGCCGCGCAGCGACCTCCTCGAATCGCCGCGAATGCGTCAGGTACCGGCTGAGGATCTCCTTGCGCTGAGCAGCGTCCACGAGCGCAGTATCGGCGGGTCGCTCGACCCGCTTTAGCGCGGCCGGCTACCTCGAACGGGTGTCGGCTGTCCGGAACCCGGACCGGACTCGCCCGACGGCCACTGGCGGGCCCTACGGTTTCTTCACGCAGATCGTGGCGTAGTCGAACTCGTAGAGGACGTTGTTGACGTAGCAGCCGAGATCGACGCGTCCGCTGAAGTAATCCGTCTCCTTCAGGTTGAGGAACGGCGCCCACGGCGCGAGCTGCATCACGCGCCGGTCGAGCGCAGCCCAGCGCCGGTCGACGGCCGGAGTCAGTTTCGGCTGCCGCGTGAGGTCGGCGATCGCCCGGTTGACGGACGCACTGTCGAAGCTCGCGTAGTTCGAGTTGTGCGTCGGCCTTATCCCCCGGCCGTCGAGGAGCACGCCGAACCAGTCGAGCGGGTGCGGGAAGTCCTGGAACCAGTCGGCGAAGCCGATCTGCGCCTTCGTCTGCTCGTCGCCCACCGTCGACCAGTAGTTGCTCGCCGTCACGACGCGCTGGTGGGCGCGGAAGCCGATCCGGCGCAAGACGGAGACGAGGTACTCGGTGAACGGCAGGTCGGATGCGACATCGTGGTTCCAGACCGTCACGCGCTTCCCCAGATCGCCCGACTCGCGGACGAGCCGGCGCGCCTTGCGCAGGTCGTGCGGGTAGAGGAGATGCCGGCGGAAGGACGGATACGACTGCGGCAGGATGTTCTCCGTCGGGTGGGCGAGCCCGCCGGCGAGATGCGCGAGCCAGCGCCGCGAGATCGCGTAGTTCACGGCCCGGCGCACCTCGAGGCTGTCGAACGGCGCCACGCGTGTGTTCAGGAAGAAGTACGAGAGGTTCGGCGGGGTGAAGATCCGCAGCCTGCGACTCTGCTTCCGCTCGATCCCCGGGAGCCGCCTGGCCGGGATCGGGTAGTAGCCCATCCAGTCGTCCTGGCCGCTCTCGACGCGACGAAGCGCGATGCCGGCGTGCGAGACGATGTCCCACGTGACCCGGTCAGGGTTCCCCCGCGGAACCGCCCCGTGGAACCGCCACGCCTGGAAATACGGATTGCGGACGAGCACGATCCGCGACCTCGGGCGATAGCTCGCGATCTCGTACGGGCCTGTGGCGGGCAGCGGGTGGAGAGAAGCGTCCGCCGCGGGGGCGTTGGGTGGCACCGGCGCTGCGAACTCGGAGGCGAGGACGTTGGCGAAGTCCGCTTGCGGCGCGCGGAGATGAATGACGATCGTCCGCTTCGCGTCGTCGACCACGATCCCGGGGATGCCGCCCTTGTTCCGCTTCGCGAAGAGCTCCGCTCCAACGATGTTGCGGAAGAATCCGGCGCCGGCCGAGTCGAGTACGAGGTCGCGCTCGATCGTCGTCTTGAAGTCGCTCGCCTTGATCCGCACGCCGTTCGAATAGCGGAGCCCCTGCCGCAGGGTGAGGCTGTACGTCCGACCGTCGCGGGAGATCCCGGGCAGGGACTGCGCGAGGTACGGCACGAGAGTCGCCCCCTTCGGCCCGTTCACGTGCCGGTACCCGAGAAGCGGCAGATAGACGTTCCACATCACGCCCCAGCCCTCGACGGTGTCGGACAAGCCCGGGTCGAGATAGTCGGTCGCCTCGTCCATCGCGACCCGGAACTCGGGGAAGCTCTCGGGCTTGGGCTTCGACGGCGCCGGCGCAACGGTCTTCGCCACCGCGGCAGCCTTCGCCGGCGGGGCCGTCGACGCCGTCGAGCTCGCAGCGGGATGGCTTCCGGCGCAGCCGGCCGCGAGCCAGACGACGAGCCCGAGCGCGGCGAGGCGCTCGATCGTCGTGCCTCTGACGCTGCGAATCGGCTCCACGCGAGGCGCGAAATCTAGCGTCGGTCCACGGAATCGAGGCGGACGAAGGCGCGGCGGCTGCTGCCCCACCCGCGCCCGGAGCGCCGCGAGCTGGCGTGCGAACGTATGTTCGCCTACGCTCTGGGGCATGCAACTGAGGCTAGACGCGGCCGACCGCCTCGTGGAGCTGGTGGAGGAGCGGCGCGGGCCGGTCGCCGCCGAGGACGCGGCCCGGCAGCTCTTCGCCCTGCGACAGGCACCGGTCGCGCTCGCACGGTCGCTCGTCGCCGACGTCGTGGAGGCTGACACGCGACTCGCGTGGAACGGAGACTCGGTCGATCTCGCCGATCCGCCCGGCGCGTCGCTCCTGCTCGAGGAGGCGACGTACGTCGTCGTCGACCTGGAGACGACCGGATTGCGGCCGGGGCAGTCCGGCATCTGCGAGATCGGCGCGGTTCGTCTGCGCGGCTTCGAGGTCGAGGCCGACTTCCAGATGCTCGTCGATCCCGGTCTGCCGCTGGCCGCCGCCGCGGCGGCAATCACCGGCCTCCGGAACGAGCAGCTACGAGGGGCGCCGCCGCCGTCCGAAGCAGTGCGGCGGTTCCTCGACTTCGCCGGCGACGCCGTCCTCGTCGCCCACAACGCGCGCTTCGACCTCGCCTTCCTCGACCGGGAGACGGAGCTGCTCACGGGCTCGCGGATCGGCGCGCCGGTCGTAGACACCGTCCGGCTCGCGCGCACGCTCCTCGCCGGCCGCGTCACCGGGTTCGGGCTCGCGCAGCTCGCCTGGTTCCTCGGCACCGCCGAGCGACCGTGCCACCGCGCGTTGCCGGACGCACGCGCGACGGCTGAGCTTCTGCTTGCGCTCGTGGGTCTCGCGCAGGAACGCGGCGCGCGCACTGTCGCAGATCTCGTCGCGCTCGCGGCAACACGGAGCCGGCGGCTCCTCGACAAGCGCCACCTCGCCTTCGGAGCGCCGACCTCCCCCGGGATCTACCTGTTCCGCGGACGCGGCGGCGAGATCCTCTACGTCGGGCGTGCCCGCAACCTACGGACCCGCCTCCGCTCGTACTTCCGCAGCGACCGGCAGCGCCCCGCGGTGGAGGCTGCGCTCGGGGCCGCGGAGGAGATCGAGTGGCGCGTGACGGGCTCCGAGCTCGAGGCCGCGCTGGCAGAGCTGCGCCTGATCAGCGAGCTCCGCCCGCCCGGCAACGCTCGCGTCGCACGACCGGAGCGGCACGTCTGGCTGCGAGCCCGCGGTGACTCCGTCGTCGCAAGCCGGAAGCCCTCGAGCGGCGACCTCCGGCTCGGCCCGCTCCGGTCGCACCGGCAGGCTCGGCTGGCGGCGCGCGCACTTCGTCCAGAGGAGCTCGCCCGACCGGAATCCGCGCTGCCACGCCTGCGCTCGCGCCTCCGCGAGCTCGCCGAGGCGCGCCGCTTCGAGGACGCGGCCCGGCTGCGAGACCGGGTCGCGGCGCTCGAGCGAGTCTGCCAGGAGCTGCAGCGGCTCGAGCGTGTCCGGCGGCTCGAGCGCTGCATCCTCGTGCCCGCCGCCGAGCGCGGCTACGTGCGCGCCTTCTTCGTCGCCGGCGGGCGCGTCGCCGCCGAACGGACGCTGCCGCCCGGGGGTGGTGCGGCGCTCGAGGTGGAAGCCGGACTGGCAGCCGCGCGCCGGCCCGGAGAACTCGATCTCGACGAGCTCCTGCTGGTCGACTCGTTCCTCCGCCGGCCTCCCCCCGAGCTGCGCGCCGTCCCGTTGCGGCGCGACGCGATCCTCTCCGCGACGCAGCAGCTCGCGCGACGCTTCTACTAGTCAGCCCGGCACGCCGTAGAGGTGGCATTCGACGTCCACCTTGCCGACGAGGGTGAGCTCCGGGGCCCGCGGATCGTGGAAGTCGAGCTCGAGCCGATCGCCGACCGCCTCCAGCCGCCGGACGCCGCGCCAGAACGGCTCATCGGGATCCTCGGCGCGAATCCGCTGCAGGAGCGCGACCATGTCCTCCGCCCGGCGCCCGCGCGGCGCGTGCAGCCGCACCTCCGGCAGCGCGCGGTCGAGCCCGGCGAGGTCGCCAACGAGCGCCTGCTCCTCCTCCACACCGGCCTCGCCCGCCTTGCGCGCCCAGCGCGCTTCCAGCAGGTCGCGCAGATCGCGGGACTCCCACCCGCACGGCTCGAAGGCGAGAGGGCAGCGTGGATGGAAGTGGCAGCCGACGGGCGGACGAGCCGCGTCGGGCACCTCGCCGCGGGGCAGGTCGCGCGGCACGGACCGTTGCGGGTCGGGCTCGGGGATCGCGCGGAGCAGCGCGCGCGTATACGGGTGCTTCGGCTCGGCGTAGATCGCCTCCGCCGGCCCGACCTCCACGATCCGGCCGAGGTACATGATCGCGATCCGGTCGCAGAAGAAGCGCGCCGTTGCGAGGTCGTGCGTGATGTAGAGGTAGGTGAGCTCGAAGTCGCGCTTGAGCGCAAGCATCAGCTCGAGGATCTTGGCGCGGACGCTCATATCGAGCATCGACACAGGCTCGTCCGCGACGAGCATCACCGGGTTGAGGATGATCGCCCGCGCGATCACCGCCCGCTGCTTCTGGCCACCGGAGAGGTCGGACGGGTACTTGTCGAGATACTGCTCCGCCGGCGCGAGACCGACATGTTCGAGCGCGTCGGCGACGCGCAGCCGGAGCCGGTTGCGGTCGCGCTCGAACCCGTGGATCTGGAGAGGGTGCCCGACGGCCTGGCCGATCGTCATCGCAGGGTTGAGCGACGCGTGCGGATCCTGGAAGACGACCTGCATGCGCTGCCGGATCGCGCGCAGCTCGCGCTCGTGCAGGCGCGTGATGTCGGTTCCCTCGAACACGACGCTCCCGCTGGTCGCGCGGACGAGACCGAGCAACGTCCGGCCGAGCGTCGTCTTCCCGCTGCCCGACTCCCCGACGAGGCCCAGCACCTCGCCGCGGCGGATGTCGAGCGAGACGCCGTCGACGGCGTGGACGACTCCCGCTTCACGGCCCACGAGCCGGTCGGCGAAGTTGCCGCGGATCGAGTAGAAGGTCTTCAGATTCCTGATCGAGACGAGCGGCGCCTCGGCGCCCGCCGGCTCGGGCGAGGGCGCGACGGTCTCAGGCCTCATCCGCCACCCCGATCGCGTCGCGCTCGAGCGGCCGCTCGCCGCCCGCGGGAATACGCGGCGCCGGCCCGTGCAGCCAGCAGTAGACGCGGCGTCCGTCACCGGGGAATTGCTCGACGGGCTCTTCGTGCGCGCAGACGTGCATCGCGTCGGGGCAGCGGGGATGGAAGCGGCAGCCGCGTGGCGGATCGATCAGGTTCGGCGGCGCGCCCGGAATCGAGTGGAGCTCCTTCGTCTCCAGCGAGATCGTCGAGCGCAGCAGCTCGCGGGTATACGGGTGCGCAGGCTCGGCGAACACGTCGCGCACCGGCCCCACCTCGGCGATCCGGCCGGCGTACATCACCGCCATCCGGTCGCACGCCTCGGCCACGATGCCGAGGTTGTGGGTGATGAGGAGGAGCGCCGTGCCGAAGTTGCGCTTGAGGTCGGCGAGCAAGGCGAGGATCTGGCCCTCGACGATGACGTCGAGGGAGGTCGTCGGCTCGTCGGCCACGAGCAGCTTCGGCCGCAGCACGAGCGCGAGCGCGATCATGATCCGCTGCCGCATCCCGCCCGAGAACTCGTGCGGGTACTGGCGGAAGCGCGTCGGCGGGATCCCCATCCGTCCCAGCGTCTCGAGCGACCGGCGCCGCGCCTCCGCATCGGTCAGGCGCGACTCGTGCTGCTCGAGCGTCTCGCGAAAGTGCTCGGAGATCCGCAGCAGCGGGTTCAGGCGCGTCATCGGCTCCTGGAAGATCAGGCCGAGATCGGGCCCGCGCAGCCGCCGCAACGCCTTCTGCGGCAGTCCGACCAGGTTGCGGCCGCCGTAGATCACCTCACCGTCGGCACGCGCGCCGTCCGGGAGCAGGCCGAGGATCCCGCGGCCGAGCGTCGACTTGCCGCAGCCCGACTCGCCGACGAGCCCGAGGACCTCGCTCTCGCCGATATCGAGCGAGACGCCGTCCACGGCGCGGACCGGATCGACCGGTGTGCCGTAGTAGACACGCAGGTCCCGGACCTGGAGGATCGGCTCCGTCACTCTGCCTCCTCGGCCGGGCCGGGCACCGGCTCGAACTCGAAGCGCCCGAAGCGGCGCCGGCGGAGCACCGGATTGATCGTCTCGTTCAGGCCCTCGCCGAGCAGCGTCAGTCCCGTGACGAGTAGGACGATCGCGAGTCCCGGGAAGAGGCCCGTCCACCAGATGCCGGACGAGGCGTCCGAGACGGCGCGCGAGACGTCGTAGCCCCACTCCGCGCCCTGCGTCGGCTGGATCCCGTAGCCGAGGAAGCCGAGCGAGGCGAGGAGAAGGATCGCGTCGGCGGCGTTCAGCGTCGCGATCGGCGGCACGTTCTGGACGACGTTGAAGAAGACGTACTTGCGGATCACGGTACGCGGGCGCGCGCCGAGCGCTCGGGCGGCGTCGACGTACGGCTCCTCGCGGACGCTGATCACGTGGTTCCGGACGACGCGGAAGTACAGGGGTACGTAGGCGGCGGTGATCGCGATCGCCGCCGTGAAGATTCCTCCGCCGATGCTCGAGGTGGCAAGCACGAAGGCGATGACGATCGCGATCAGCAGGTATGGGAAGGCGAAGAGCGCGTCCATGATCAGGACGAGAAAGCGGTCGAGGATCCCGCCGAAGTAGCCGGAGATCAGCCCGAGCGGCACACCGACCGCCAGCGACATCGCGAGCGCGACCACGACGACCTTGAGCTCGGTCTGCGCGCCGTAGATCACGCGCGCCATCACGTCGCTGGACTGCACGGTCGTCCCCATCCAATGCGCGCTCGACGGATGCCCGAGCTGCGGGAAGCGGACGCCGTTGGACTTGTACTGGCTGAAGTTGTACGGAGAGATGACCGGCGCGAGGAAGGCCATGAGGATGAAGGCAACCGTGATTCCGGTGCCGGTCCAGAACATCGCGCGCGCGATGCCGCTCGCCTCGCGGATCGGCTTCGTCGCGCGACCGAGCGCGATCAGCCGGGCGCGGCCGTGCGGCGTGCGAGGATTCGCGGGAGCCGTCGCGGCCACGCTAGTACCGGATCCTCGGGTCCACGTACGCGTTGATGAAGTCGACGAGCACGCTCACAGCCACGACGACGAGCGCGAAGACGACGATGATCCCCTGCACCGCCGTGTAGTCCCTGTTCTCGAGGTAGAGGACGAGCTCGTGGCCGAGGCCCGGCCAGTTGAAGGTGGTCTCCGTGAGGACGGCGCCGCCGAGCAGGATCGCGAGGTTGAGGCCGACGATCGTGATCACCGGAACGAGCGCGTTCTTGAACGCATGGTGGAAGACCACGCGACGCTCGATGATCCCCCGCGCGCGGGCCGCCTCGATGTAGTCGTCGCGCAAGGTCCGGATCACGTTGACGCGGACGAGGCGGATGAAGACGCCCGCCGTCACAAGACCGAGGGTCGTCGCGGGCAGGATCAGATGCTTGACGACGTCCCAGAGCGCGCCCCAGTTGCGATCCCAGATGGCGTCGACGAAGTAGATGTTCGTGTGGGTCTGGAGGAGCGCCTGCGTGAGAGGGCTGGCCTGGTCGGAGGTCGGCAGCCAGCCGAGCCAGACGCCGAAGACGAGCTGGGCCATCAGGCCGAGGAAGAAGACCGGCGTGGCGTAGACGACGATCCCGAACAGGCGGCCGAACACGTCGAGCGGGGTGTCGCGATAGCGGCCGGCGACGAGTCCGATCAGGACGCCGACGACGATCGCGATGAGCATGGCGAAGAACGTGAGCTCGAGGGTCGCGGCGCCGTTCTGCGTGATGATCTGCGAAAGCGGGCGGTTGTCGGTGATCGTCGTGCCGAAGTTGCCGCGCAGGATGTTCCAGAGGTAGTCGCCGTACTGAGTGAGGAGCGGCTTGTCGAAGCCGAGGCGGCGTTCGATCTGGTGGACGTATGCGACCGGAACGTGGCCGCCGAGCGCCGCCTGGATCGGGTTGCCCGGAGCGACGCGTAGGAGCAGGAAGACCAGCGTCAGCAGGATCCACACCATCGGCACGACGAGCGCCAGGCGCGTGATGAGGTATGTCCTGAGCGAGGTGCCGGTCACCGGAACCTACGAGGTTAGTGGAGGAGGGGCGCCCCAGTCGGGACGCCCCTCCATTCGCAGGTTTCTACTACTTCGAGATCAGCCAGAAGCGCATGTAGTACGCCGCGTCCAGCGTCGAGTCGATGCCCTGGACGTTTTTCCGGCTTGCGGCGATCATGTTGCCCTGCCAGTACGGGATCGTCGGCAGGGTCTTCGCCGCGAGCGTCTGCATCTGGCCGAGGACCTTGTAGCGGGCCGCTTCGGTCGGCGCGGCGCGCTCCTTGGTGATCAGCTTGTCCATCTGCTTGCTGTCGTAGCCGTTGTTGTAGAAGGACTTCGGCTGGTAGAAGGAGACGGTGTAGTCGTCTGCGTCCGGGTAGTCCGGGAACCAGCCGAGCTGGAAGGCGCCGTACGTCTTGCCGAGCGCGCTGCTGTACTGCGCCCACTCGGCCGACTTCAGCGTCACCTTGAACAGGTGCGAGGCGTCGAGGGCCCGCTGGATCTCGACGTACTCGTCGGCGGACGCGTCACCGTAGTGCGTCGGCGTCCACCAGAGCTGGATCGGCAACGGCGTCTTGACTCCCGCCGCCTTCATCGCCGCCTTCGCCTTCGCGAGATTGGGGCTCGCGCCGTAGAGCGTCTTGTAGGCCTCGTTCGCTCCCGGCAGCCCCTGCGGCACCATCGAGTACAGAGGCTCCACGGTGCCGTGATAGACGCGGCTCGCAATCGTCTGCCGCGGCATCAGGTAGGCGATCGCCTTCCGCACGTTGATGTTGTTGAACGGCGGCCGCTTCACGTTGAAGACGAGGTAGCGGATGACGACGCCGTGACCGGAGTGCACGACGAGGTTCTTCTCCTTCTGCATCGCGGCGATCTCCGTCGGCGCGAAGGTCTGGAACGCCATGTCGATCGAGCCTTGCTCGAGCGCGAGCTTCATCGTCGACGACTTCGAGAAGTAGTTGATGATGAGGCCGCCGTTCTTCGGCTTCGGGCCCCAGTAGTACTTGTTCGGGGTGAAGACCGCCTGCTGGCCCGGCGTGAACTTCGTCAGCTGGTACGGACCGGTGCCGATCATGTCCTTCGTGTCGGTGTTCGCCAGGATCTTGCCCGCCGGGAAGGTCTTCATGTCGACCACGTAGCCGGCGTTCGTCGAGAGAATGTACGGCCAGATCGAGTCCGCGCCGTCAGGTGGAAGACGACGGTGTACGGGCCTGTTCGTCGTCGTGCTCTTCAGGTACGTGAGCAGCGTGTAGATGCCCTGGTCGCCCTTGATCTTCTGCACCCGGTCGAACGAGTACTTCACGTCTGCCGACGTCATCGGGTCGCCGTTCGCGAACTTGACGCCGTGCCGGAGCTGGCACGTCCAGGTCTTGAGATCCTTCGAGTGGGTGCAACCGGTCGCGAGCACCGGCTGGAGCTTCGCGCCGTGCGGGAAGCCGTACAGCCCCTGGAAGATGTTGAGGTCGACGGTGAACGAGTCGTAGTCGTACTGGTTCGCCGGGTCGATGTTGACCACGGTGCCCGTCGAGCCGTCGATGATGATCCCGCTGGACTTGCTGCCGCCGTAGGCGCTCGTCGCCAGCACGGCGGCCACGGCGACGGCTGCGGCGGCCAGTCCCGCTAGCAGCAACTTGCGTCTCTTGCCCATCTAGTAGCGCCTCCTTCGGCCGAGTGACGATGTCGCGAGGTGGGGGGACACCCCCCCGCTGCCGGAGAGCCAACCGGAAACGACCGGCCGGGTCAAGCGAGAAGGAGCGTTCTCAGGCGGCAGCGACCGAGATGAGGTCGCGCAGCGCGCCGAGCCGGGCGAGAGCCTGGCCCTCGAGCTGGCGGACCCGCTCGCGCGTCAAATCGAGCTCGTTGCCGATCGCCTCGAGCGTCCACGGCTCCCCGTCGAAGCCGAAGCGGAGCTCGAGGATCCGCCGCTCGCGCTCGGGCAGTGCCTCGAGCGCGCGGCGGACGCCCTGCCGCCGGAGCGACTCCTCCGCCTCGTCGAACGGATCGGCCGCCTCGCGGTCCGCGAACAGGTCGCCGAGCTCGCCCTCGTCGTCGGCGCCGACCGTCTGGTTGAGGGAGACCGAGGCGTTCGCCGCCCCGAGCGCCTCGTCGACGTGCTGCATCGGCAGGCCCGTCGCCTCCGCGAGCTCCTCCTTCGTGGCCTCGCGTCCGAGCTCGACCTCGAGCCGGCGCGCGGCGCGCGACAGCTTCTGCTGCCGCTCGACGACGTGCACCGGGACGCGGATCGTGCGCGCGTGGTTGGCGACCGCGCGCTGCACCGACTGGCGGATCCACCAGGTCGCGTAGGTCGAGAACTTGTAGCCGCGCCGCCAGTCGAACTTCTCGACCGCCCGGTTGAGCCCGAGCGTCCCCTCCTGGATCAGGTCGAGGAACGGGACGCCGAGACCTCTGTAGCCCTTGGCGATCGAGACGACGAGCCGGAGGTTGGACTCGATCATGCGGCGCTTGGCCGTCACGTCGCCGCGCTCGATCCGCTTCGCGAGCATGACCTCGTCGGCGGCGGTCAGGAGCTTGTGCCGGCCCACGTCGGCGAGGAAGAGCTGCAGGCTGTCCGCCGAGCCGGAGACGACTGCCGTCGCCTCGGTCTCAGGTGCGGCCTCGGCCGGCTTCTCCTTCTCTTTCTCTTCTCCTTCTCCTTCTCCTTCTCTTTCTGCGGCTCCGCACGCGACTCCGCCGCCGCCGGCTGGCCGACTTCGAGCCCGGTGCGCTCGAGCTCGCGCGTCAGCTCCTCGACCTCGTCGTCGTTGAGCTCGAGCTCCGCCGCGAGCGCCTCGATATCCGCCGGATCGACGTAGCCGCGCTCTTCCGCGCCCTCGACGATGGCACGGATCTGGTCCGACTCGAGCAATTCCTGGAGCTGGCTCTGCGTCAGGGTTCTCTCAGTCCTCTCGTCCTGCCTCGTCGCTGCCCAGCAAGCCTTCCTACCTTAGGAGGGAAACCCTCCGCTTACCACCCGCCGGCGGGGGCGCTGCCGCTGCACCATCGCCTCGGTCGCTCGAACGAGCCGTCGCGCAAGTGTATTCCTCGTTCCGGTTGGGTCCGAGAGCTTAGGACGCAGCGTCGGCCGGCGAAGTTGGCAGGGAACCGTCACGCGCCCTTCCGCCGGCGGGCGGGACGCTTCGCCGGGCCTTTCGCACGGCGCTCGGCGAGCAGCTCGACGGCCCGCTCGAGCTCGATGCTCTCCGGATCGTCGCCGCGCCGGAGGCTTGCGTTCGTCTCGCCGTCGGTGACGTAAGGCCCGAAGCGACCCTCCTTGAGGACGATCTGCCGGCCGCTCGCCGGATCGGGCCCGAGCTCACGCTTCGGCGCCGCGGCGGCCCGCTGCCCGCGCCGCTGCCTCGGCTGCGCCAGCAACGCGAGCGCGTCCGGGAGCTCGACCGTGAGCAGCTGCTCCTCGGACTCGAGCGAACGCGACTCCTTCCCCTTCTGCACGAACGGGCCGTAGCGGCCGTTGCGGGCGACGACCTCCTCACCGTCGGGCGCGACCCCGACGACCCGGGGGAGCTGCAGCAGCCGCAGCGCGTCATCGAGCGTCACCGTCTCGAGCGACATCGTCTTGAACAGCGAGGCCGTGCGCGGCTTCTCCTTCGCGCTCTCGGGCAGGATCTCGCTGACGTAAGGGCCGTAGCGGCCGTTGCGCACGACGATCGCCCGCCCCGTCTCGGGGTCGACGCCGAGCTCTCGGTCGACGGCCGGCTGGGCGAGGAGCTCCTCCGCCCGCTGCGCGGTCAGCTCGTCGGGGGCCGTGTCGTCAGGCACGCTCGCGCGCACGCCGTCCCGCTCGACGTACGGCCCGTAGCGGCCGACGCGGAGCACGATTCCGTCGCCGATCTCGACCGAGTTGATCTCGCGCGCGTCGATCGCGCCGAGATCCGAGACGAGCTCGTGGAGACCGTCCCCATCTCCGAAGTAGAAGCGGCGGAGCCACTCGACCCGGTGTTCGTCGCCCGCGGCGATCCGGTCGAGGTCGTCCTCCATCCGGGCGGTGAAGTCGTAGTCGACGAGCCGGCCGAAGTGCTGCTCGAGCAGCGCGACGACGGAGAAGGCGAGGAAGGACGGGACGAGTGCGCTGCCGCGCTTGAACACGTAGCCGCGGTCGAGGATCGTCCCGATGATCGAGGCGTACGTCGACGGGCGGCCGATGCCGAGCTCCTCGAGCGTGCGCACGAGCGTCGCCTCCGTGTAGCGGGCCGGAGGGATCGTCTCGTGGCCCTGCGGCTCGAGCTGCCGCAACTCGACCTCGTCGCCTTCGGACAGGTTCGGCAGGCGCCGCTCCTCGTCGTCCTCCCCCGCGGAGCGGTCGTCGTCGCGGCCCTCCTCATACGCGGCGAGGAAGCCGCGGAAGGTGATCACGGTGCCCGAGGCGCCGAACTCGACGGACTCGCGACGGCTGGAAGCGTCGTCGGCAGACCCGTCGATGCCCGGCCGGTCGACCGCGC
Source organism: uncultured Actinomycetes bacterium (assembly GCA_963702785.1). Lineage (GTDB taxonomy): Bacteria > Actinomycetota > Thermoleophilia > Gaiellales > Gaiellaceae > Palsa-739. The sequence continues at coordinate 307,075 of CAVPDV010000001.1, forward strand.
CGCCTTCGGCGCCGCGTGGCGACGACTCGCCGGCGATCCGCAGCGTGACCGTCTGCCCCTGGGCGTCCTTCATCTGCGAGGCGATCGTCCGCATCCAGATCAGCTCGTAGAGCGCGTGCTGGTCCCGGGGGAGCTCCGAGCGCACGTCCTGTGGCGTCCGGAAGCGATCGCCGGACGGGCGGATCGCCTCGTGCGCCTCCTGGGCGTTCTTCACCTTCCGCTCGTAGCGGCGGGGCTGCGGAGGGACGTATTCCGCGCCGAACAGCGACGTTGCCTGCTCGCGCGCGGCGACCAGCGCCGACTCGGACAGCGTCGTCGAGTCGGTCCGCATGTACGTGATGTAGCCGTTCTCGTACAGCCGCTGGGCTACCCGCATCGTCGTCTGTGCCGAGAAGCGGAGCTTGCGGCTCGCCTCCTGCTGCAGCGTCGAGGTCATGAACGGCGGACTCGGCCTACGGACGTACGGCTTTCGCTCGACGCGCCCGACGTGGAAGGAGGCGCCGTCGAGCCGCGCTGCGAGCCCGCGCGCCGCATCCTCGTCGAGGACGACCGCCTCGCTGCGGAGCTTCCCGTCGGGCCCGAAGTCGCGTCCGACTGCGACGCGCCGGCCGTCGAGCGAGACGAGCCGCGCCTCGAAGCGGTCCGGATCGAACGTGGCGAGCAGGTCCCACCACCCGGCCGCGGTGAAGGCCATCCGCTCCCGCTCGCGCTCGACCACGAGACGCGTCGCGACCGACTGGACGCGGCCCGCCGACAGCCCCCGCATGATCTTCTTCCAGAGGACGGGCGAGACCTCGTAGCCGTACAGCCGGTCGAGGATGCGCCGTGACTCCTGCGCGTCGACGAGCCGCTCGTCGACGTCGCGCGTCTCCTCGAGCGCGCGCTCGATCGCGTCGCGCGTGATCTCGTGGAAGACCATCCGCCGCGCCGGCACCTTCGGCTTGAGCACCTCGAGCAGGTGCCAGGCGATCGCCTCGCCCTCCCGGTCCTCGTCCGTTGCGAGCAGGAGCTCGTCGGCCCCGGCGAGCTGCTTGCGCAGGTGCGCGACCGTCTGCTTCTTGTCCGGGTCGACGACGTACAGCGGCTCGAAGTCGTGCTCGACGTCTACGCCGAGCCGTGCCCAAGGCTCGCCCTTGTAGCGCTCGGGAATCTCGGCGGCGCTGTCCGGGAGGTCGCGGATGTGACCGACGGAGGACTCGACGATGAACTCGGGCCCGAGGTAGCCCGCGATCGTCCGCGCCTTCGCCGGGGACTCGACGATTACGAGGCGTCTTGGCACGGCGCGTCACGATAGCCGCGGCGTCCGAAGGCGATACTGACCGTATGCGCCCGACGCCGGTCTACAACGCGATCGCCGCTCTCAGCTGGCCAGTCCTCTACGGGCTCTTCCGGTTGCGCGCGCGAGGCATCGAGAACCTGCCGGCCGCGGGCGGCTACGTCCTCGCGTGCAACCACCTCTCGAGCCTCGACCCCTGGCCGCTCGGGCTGCCACTCTGGCCGCGCCGCTTCCTCCGTTTCATGGCGAAGGCCGAGCTCTACTGGTGGCCGCTTCGCCTCGTGCTCGACGGAGGCGGCGCGTTCAAGGTGCGGCGCGGGCTCGCGGACGCCGACGCGATCGAGACCGCGGTGCAGCTCGCGCGCCAGGGCAACGTCGTCGCGATGTTCCCGGAGGGGACGCGCCGGCGCAAAGGGCTCGTCAAGAAGCACCAGCCGCGGCCGCGCTCCGGCGCCGCGCGGATCGCGCTCGAGGCGGACGTCCCGCTCGTCCCGGCCGCTGTCTCCGGCACCGACCGTCTGCTTGCGCTCGGTCCACTCCGGATCGCCTACGGCTCTCCGGTCGAGATCGACGACCTCCGCGGGAGCGACGACGTGCGGGGGGCCGCGGCCGAGGCGACCGAGCGGCTGATGAGCCGGATCGCCGAGCTCGAGGCGTCGCTGTGAGCGTAGGCTCGACGGAGCTCACCAAGGAGCGGAGGTGCCGGCTTTGCCGGCTCCGGAGCGGGAGATGAGCGTCCTCCTCGCCGTCGACGGCGACTCGTTCGCGCACCGGGCGTACCACGCGCTGCCCAAGTCGATCCGGCTCAACGCCGTCGTCGGCTTCACGAACATGCTCGTGCGGCTCTGGCAAGAGGAGCGGCCCGACGCCGTCCTCGTCGCCTGGGACACCCTCTCGACGCCGACGTATCGGCACGAGGCGTTTCCGCGATACCAGTCGGGCCGCGTGTTCGAGGAGTCGCTGCTCGAGCAGCTCGACCTCCTGCCCGAGCTCGTCGCGGCCTGCGGCTTCCTGGTCGCGAAAGCGCCCGGCTACGAGGCGGACGACTTTCTCGCCGCGGCCGCACACGCCTGGCCCGGCGACGTGCTCGTCGCTACCTCCGATCGCGACGCGTTCCAGCTCGCGAGCGAACGCGTGACGATCCTGCAGCCTGCACGCGGAGTGAGCGAGCTCGTGCGGATCGGCCCCGCGGAGGTGCGCGAGCGGTACGGCGTCGAGCCGCGGCAGGTGCCCGACCTGATCGCGCTCCGCGGCGACCCCTCGGACAAGCTGCCGGGAGCGCGCGGCATCGGCCCGAAGAAGGCGGCTCAGCTCCTCGCGCAGTACGGCTCGCTCGAGGCGGCGCTCGCCCAGGGCCGCTTCGCCGCCGAGGCGGAGGACTTGAGGCTGTTCCGGCGAATCGCGACGATGGACGCCTCCGCCCCCCTTCCTCCCCTCGCAGAAACACCACCGGTGTGGGCGGGGGCGTCATCCTTCCTCGCGGAACTCGGGCTCGGTGCCGTCGCCGGGCGCGTGGAGGCGCTGTCGACGTCCTGACGCATCCGTCGCTCGCGCGGCTGCATCCGACGGGCAGCCATCCGGAGCGGCCGGAGCGTCTGGCCGCGCTGCTCGCGCACCGTGAGTCGTGGGCCGAGGGCCGCGCAGCGACGGAGGAGGAGCTGCTGCTCTGCCACACCGAGAGACATGTCGACCTCGTGCGCGAGACGGCGGACCCGATCTGGCTCGACGGCGACACGATCTGCACGGCGACCACGTTCGAGGCGGCGGCGATCGCTGCGGGCACCTCGGTCGAGGCCGCTCTCCGCGGCGGCTTCGCACTCGTCCGCCCGCCCGGCCATCACGCGCTCGCTGATCGGGCGATGGGCTTCTGCATCTTCAACAACGTCGCGGTCGCGGCGCGAGCGGCGCAGCGGCGGCTGGGGCTCAAGCGGGTGGCGATCGTGGACTTCGACGTCCACCACGGCAATGGCACGGAGGCGATCTTCCGCGACGACGACAGCGTCCTCTTCGTCTCGCTGCACCAGTGGCCGCTCTATCCGGGCAGCGGCGGGCCGGACGACCAGGCGGAAACGACCGTCAACGTCCCGCTACCGGCCGGCTCGAGCGACGCGGAGTACCTCGACGCCTTCGCGCGGACGGTCGAGCCGGCCGTCGGGCGGTTCGACCCGGAGCTCGTCCTCGTCTCGGCCGGCTTCGACGCCCACGTCGCGGACCCGCTCGCCGACATGCGTCTCAGCGCGGACGGCTTCCGCGAGCTCGCGCGGCGCTGCGGGGCGCTCTGCGACCGGGTCGCCGCCGTGCTCGAGGGCGGCTACGAGCTCGGCACGCTCCCGCACCTGGTGAGCGCTGCGCTGGAAGGCTTCGCCGCTCCCTAGAGAACGAGGCGGCCCGTCACACGGGCCGCCTCGGTTTGTCAGCCATCCCGACTCCCCCGGGAACACATTCGTCGCTCTCTTCATCGGCGGAGGCCGGTCGGGTCTCCAGACCCATGACGGGCGGTTTCCATCCCCCGCGGCGGGGGATTCTCAGGCGCGCGCAAGTGTGAGCTGCTCCAGCGCCTCGCGGCGCGACGAGACGCCGAGCTTGTGCAGGAGGCTCTTCACGTGCGAGCGCACCGTGTGCTCGGAGATGAAGAGCCGCTGCGCGATCTCGTCCGTCCCGTGGTGCTCGTCCAGCAGGAGCAGCACCTCGACCTCGCGCGCCGAGAGGAGCGACGCGATCCGGTCGGGAACGCCGGAGCCGCGTGAGCCGCTCCGCACCTGCTCGAGCAGCCTTCGCGCGACCGGGCCGGAGAGCGCCGCCTCGCCACGCGCCACTCCCTCGAGGAAGGCGGCGATTCGCTCCGGTGGCTCGGTCTTGAGCAGGTAGCCGGCCGCGCCGCCGCGGATGGCCGCGAGGAGGTTCTCCTCGGTCCCGGAGGCCGTGAGCACGACGACCTCGCACCCCGGCGCCGCCTCGCGCAGGCGCGGCAAGGCGGCGAGACCGTCGAGGCCCGGCATGGAGAGATCGAGGAGAACGAGGTCGGGACGCGTCGAGCCGGCGGCGACGATCGCCTCCTCCCCGTCCGCGGCGAATCCGGCCAGCTCGAAGCCGTGGGCGCGCAACAGCGCGCCGAGCGCGTCGCGGGTGAGCGGGTGGTCGTCGACGACGAGGACGCGGGTCGGCACGTCCTCCTTATCGGCAGCGCCGCTCCTGCCGACAAGACCGGTGTGAACCAGCGTCGCACCGACCTCCAGAACTGGCTTCGGGGCGAAATCGTCCTCACCGCGCTGCTCGGCGCCAGTCTCGCGCTGTTCCTCTCGCATCCCGTGCTGCGAACGCAGTACGACCGCCCTGAGCTCCTGCTCGTGTTCGAGACGACGAGCGCACTCGCCGGCGGTCTCATCGCACTCCTCGCCGCCGTCCGGTTCTCCGTGGACGGGCGCTGCACCGACTTGCTCCTCGCCACCGGCTTTCTCGTCAGCTCGCTCGCCACCGGCGCGTTCGCGATCGTTCCCGTCCTCGGCGGCGGTCCCCTCCAGCGCGCCGAGGGATGGGCGGCGCTGCTCGGCGGCCTCCTCGGCTGCGCCCTCGCCGCCGCCGCGCCGTTCGTGCGGGGCCGGATCCAAGCTCGTCGCCTGGCCCTCCGGAGCGTGTCGGCCGCCGCCGTCCTCACGCTCGCCGCCGGCTGGCTGCTCCTGCGGATGCACGCTGCGGGCTTGCCCACGCTCAGGACGGTGCCGGGAGCGGCAGAGCCGCCCGGTCTCGCGTCGGCGCTCTCGGTGCAGGCGCTCGTCGCGCTCCTGGCGCTGCTCGGCTGGGGCCGGCGCTTCGCCCGCACCGGGGACGATCTCGCGCAGTGGCTCGCGCTCGGCTTCACGCTCCAACTGTTCGCCGCGCTCCACCTCGTGTTCACGCCGCCGCTCGGTCCGGGGTACGTCGCGGAGGGCGCCTTCCTCAGCCTGCTCGCGTTCGTGCCGATGCTCGTTGGCGGATGGCGCGCGATTCGCGCGGCCGAGTTCGGCCGCGCAGTCGCGGAGGAGCGCGCACGGGTCGCGCGGGAGATCCACGACGGGCTGGCGCAGTATCTGTTCGCCGTCTCGACCCACGCGCAGATGCTCGACGCCGGAGCTCCCGTCGAGGAAGTCGCGCCGAAGCTGAAGCAGGCGGCGGCGCTCGCACAGCAGGAGGCCCGCTTTGCGATTCTCGCGCTCTCGTCGGCGAGCGGCAGCGCCCCCTTCGACGCAGCGCTCCGCCGTTACGTGGAGCTCCTGACGGCGGACGGCGAGCTCGAGGTCGAGCTCGAGATCGACCCCGAGATCCGGCTCGCGCCCGACGAGCAGATCGAGATCTTCCGGATCGTGCAGGAAGGGCTGGGCAACGTGCGCCGGCACGCGCATACGCACCAGGCGTCGGTCGCGATCGGCCGGCGGCCGTCGGGTGAACGATTTGTGACGATCGAGGACGACGGGACGGGCTTCGCGGCCAAGACCGTCGACGGCGGCCAGGGCCTCCGCAACATGCGGCAGCGTGCCGCGTCGATCGACGGAGGCATCAGCATCCGCAGCGTGCCGGGCATCGGTACGGCGCTCGAGGTCGTCCTGCGCGCGTAGTCCTTCCCCTCGGCGGGGCTTGTGCCTACTAGAGTTCAGGCCCGTGGCCCGCCTGATCGCGCTGTTGGTCGCCGTCTCCACCGGCTGCGCGCTCGTGACGACTGCCGCCGCTTCGCATCCGCGTCCTCTGCAGCACGTGACGATCTTCGGTGACTCCGTCGCCGCGGCGCTCAACTGGGATCCCACGGCGCGCTCGGTGCTCGCGCGCGGCGACCGCCTCACGCTCGAGCTCGCACCCTGCGGACGGCTGACGCTCCCCGGCTGCATCTCGCCACCCCCGCCGAGCGTACTCACGGAGGTGCGGAGGCTCGGCCGCGCAATCGGCCCCACCGCCATCGTCCTCGTCGGCTACAACGACAACCCGCACGTGTATGCGGCGGGGATCGACCAGGTCATGCACGCGATGCGCAAGCGCGGCGTGAAGCGGGTCCTCTGGCTGACCTTGCGCGCGGTCTACAAGCAGTACGAGCTCGTCAACGAAGTGATCCACGGCGCCTCGGCGCGGTTCCCCTGGATGACGGTGCTCGACTGGAACGCGTACTCGCACGGGCACGCGTCGTGGTTCGCATCCGACGGCGTCCACCTCAGCGACGCGGGCGCCGTGCAGTTCGCGGTCTTCCTCCACCGGGCGCTGCAGCAGCTGCACCTCACGGGGCGCGTGCCACCGCAGACCGGCGGCTGAAATGGAGAAGCCCCGTCGCCGGGGCTTCTCGGTAGCAGGCCTGTAAGCCGGATCCTGTCGAGGGTGACCATCCATCTGAGCGGCTACCCGGCTCCTCGGCGGGCCGCCTCGGCGGAGCCTGTTCGCCTTGCACCGGACGGGGTTTGACGAGCCGGCCCTGTCGCCAGGGCCGCTGGTGGGCTCTTACCCCACCGTTTCACCCTTACCGGCCGCGACTCCGGAGATCCGCGACCGGCGGTCTGTTTTCTGTGCCACTTTCCGTCGGCTTTCGCCGCCTCCCTCGCGGGAGCGTCCCGCCCTGCGGTGTCCGGACTTTCCTCGACGGTCAGACGACCGCCGCGATCACCCGGCCTGCAATCCCGATTGTACCCCGGTCCCGGCGGACTCCAGCCGCCCGTGCAGGCGCATCCCGCACTCGGGACAGCGCACGGCCGAGCCTTCGTGCAGGACGAACTCGCCGCACACCGGGCACTCGAGCGACGCGCCGCGGAGCACGGCGAGCAGCTCCTGCTCGAGCGAGCGGTGGAGTGGCGCGATGCCGTTCACGCGCTCACCTCAGCCGAGCTCCCTGAAGACGCCCACGACCCGGCCGAGGATCTGGACGTGCTGCGCGTAGATCGGCTCGAGCGCCGCGTTCTCGGGCTGCAGCCGCACCTGGCCGTGCTCGCGGTAGAACGTCTTCACCGTCGCCTCGTCGGCCGTCTCGTCGTCGCCGGCGAGCGCGACGACGATCTCGCCGTTCCGCGCCTCCTGCGCGCTGCGCACGACGACGACGTCGCCGTCGAGGATGCCGGCCTCGATCATCGAGTCTCCCTTGACCCGGAGGAGGAAGTCGCCGCGCAGGGTCTCCGGCACCGCGATCTCGTCCTCGACGTTCTCGTCCGCGAGCAACGGGGAGCCGGCCGCGATCTGCCCGAGCAGCGGCAGCTTCGGCAGCTCTGCCGAGGTCGCCTGCGCGGGCTTGTCGCGCCCGACGAGCTCGAGCGCGCGCGGCTTCGTGGGGTCGCGCCGGAGCAGGCCGGCGCGTTCGAGGTTGGCGAGGTGCGCGTGGACAGTCGAGGGCGAGGCGAGGCCGACCGCCTCGCCGATCTCGCGCACCGTGGGGGGGTATCCGTGGCGATCGAGATAGTCGAGGAGGAAGCTCCAGATCTCGCGCTGGCGGCCGGTTAGCTCGGCTGTCGTCTGCATGGGACGCTCCGGGGTCGGGGGACTCATCGCGAACGTGTGTTCGTGATGAGAGTAGAGAGTCCTGCGGACGACGTCAACCCGAAGAAAGCGGCCGCTCGCGCGGCCGCCGACTCGTCATGCGCTGGAGAGGACTTGAACCTCCACGGCCTATGCGGCCACTAGGCCCTCAACCTAGCGCGTCTACCAATTCCGCCACCAGCGCGAGAGCCCGCGCAGTGTAGCGCCCGTGCCCGGCTCGCCCAGAAGCGTCAGCCGAGGTAGTGGAAGAGCGCGATGCTGTTCGCGAAGAACAGCACGGCCAGCACGAGCGTCACGCGCGTGAGGTTGCGCTCGACGATGTGCGTTCCGCCCTGCGAGGCGGGCGTGAAGCCCATGCCGCCCATGCCCGCGTCGCGCCCCGAGTGCATGAGGATGAGCGAACACAAGCCAACGACGATGAGCACCTGGACGACGGCGAGAAACTGAAGCATCGGGCCTAGGGTAGCCGGTTGCGCGTCACGTCGACGATCGCGTCCAGCAGCTCCGACGCGATGCGGTCCTTCGTGACATAGCCGGACGCGCCGACCTCCCGCGAGCGGTCCACGTCCGCGCGCGAGTTCGAGCCCGTGAGCATGAGCACGCGCACTTTCTCCACCACGTCGCGGATCTCGCGCGTCGCCTCGAAGCCGTCCAACACGGGCATGCTCACGTCCATCAGGACGACGTCGGGCTTCAGCTTCCGCGCGAGCTCCACGGCCTGGCCTCCGTCGAGCGCGCGGCCGACCACGTCGACCCGCTCGTCGGCGGAGAGGATCGCCTCGAGCGCCTCCGCGAAGAGGCTGTGGTCGTCCGCGATGAGCACGCGGACCGGCTTGCGCCGGCGCTGGGGCGATGGCATGGGCCAATCCTGCCCTGTTAGCGTCGAGTTGTGGCAGAGGACGTACGCGAGCGGATCCAGAAGCTGCTCGTGACCGGGGACAACCGGCTCAAGCAGGGGGTCGACCCGGCGAAAGCACGCGAGAGCTGGGAGCAGGCGCTCGCGCTCGCGCGCGAGACGGGGCTCGAGGAGCGGATCCGTCCGCTCGTCGAGCTCAGGCTCGCGGATCTCGAGCAGCACTCGCCCGGCTGAGGATCGCCTCGATCCGCTCGGCCTGCAGGCGGACGTCGTGGCCGGCGGTCGCCTCGCGCGCCGCGTCGTTCGGGCACGGCAGGGCGGCGGCAGCGGCGAGCCCACGGGCCAGCGCGTCGACGTCGAGCGGGTCGACGAGCACTCCGGCTTCGGGCGGAACGAACTCCGGCGGGCCGCCGATCAGGGTGGCGACCACGGAGCGGCCGCAGGCCATCGCCTCGAGCAACGCCTGACCGAGCGGCTCGACGAGGCTCGGCTGGGCGAGGACGTGGCTCTCCGCGAGCAGGCGCGGGATCTCGTCGTGCGCGACGCGCCCGAGCAGGCGCACGCCCTCGCGCCCCTCGAGAGCCGTGCGGAGCGGCCCGTCGCCGGCGAAGGTCAGGGTCCCCTCGCCGAGGCGCGCGAAGGCGTCGGCGAGGCGGACGACGTTCTTGCGCTCGTCGAGAGCTCCGACGCAGAGGAAACGGGACGGGCCGCTGGGCGGCGCGGGAGCCGGGGAGAACCGCTCGCGGTCGACGCCGCTCGAGACGACCTCGGTCTTCCCACGCGCCTCCGGCACCTTGGCCTCCAGCTCGCGGCGCAGGTAGTCGGAGACGCAGATCACAGTCGCAGCGCGGCGGACGACGAGACGGGTCGCCGCAGCGACGCCTGGAATCGCGCCGACGTTGCGGACGTCCCGGCCGTGCGCGGTGACGACGAGAGGCGCGCGGCCGGCCAGCGCGGCGATGAGCCCGGCCGGGACGAGGAAGTGCGCGTAGACGACGTCGGGCCGGGCCGCCGAGGCGGTCCGCCGCGCGAGCTCGAGGTAGCGGAGCTTGCCGCCGGAGCGGGTGTCGAGCACGGCCCGCTCGATCTCGTGGCCGCGCTCGACGAGGGCGTGCTCGATCTGTGCGACGAACGTCCCCAGGTCGGGCGCATCCGGCCCCGGATACATCTGCGAGACCAGCAGGATCCGCACGGGCGGAGCGTATGCTCCGACGGAGTGGGACGGATGAGACGGTCGCTCGTCGTGGCCGCGGGGCTGGCGAGTCTCGGCCGGGATCCTCCTCGGCGTCATTGCCGAGCGCGCCGCGGCTAAGACCTCGCACTCGAACGGCGTGACGGTGGCGTTCGTGGGCGACATCGCGCTGCAGGGGCCGGCGCCGAGCTCGCTGTTCGCGCACGTGCTCGGGCCTCTCCGCGCCGCCGACGTCTCGATCGGCAACCTCGAGGGGACGCTCGGCTCCGGAGGTTCCTCGAAGTGCGGCGCCGGGAGCACGGAGTGCTTCGCCTTCCAGTCGCCCGCGAGCTCGGCGGTACTCCTACGCGGTGCGGGCTTCGACGACCTCAACGTCGCGAACAACCACGCCTACGACTACGGCGCCTCGGGGCAGCAGCAGACGCTGCGGGCGCTCGCCCGGAACGGGCTGCGCTGGAGCGGCCGCCCGGGACAGATCACGATCCTCCACACGCACGGCCTGCGCGTGGCGATCCTCGGCTTCGCGCCCTATCCGTGGGCGCAGAGCCTGCTCGACATCCCCGCCGCGCAGCAGCTCGTGCGCCTCGCCGCCGCGCGCGCCGACCTCGTCGTCGCCGTGCTTCACGCCGGCGCCGAGGGAGTCGCCTACCAGCACGTGCCATACGGGACCCAGTACTACCTCGGGGAGAACCGCGGCGACGCGCGCCGCTTCGCGCACGCGCTCGTGTCCGCCGGCGCCGACCTCGTGGTCGCCTCGGGACCGCACGTCCTGCGCGGCCTCGAGCTCTTCCACGGACACCTGATCGCCTACTCGGTCGGCAACTTCGCGACGGCCGGCGGCGGGCTCGACACGGAGGGCATCCTCGGCGAGGGCGCGATCGTCGTCGCGACGCTCGGCTCCGGCGGGCGGCTGGTCTCGGGGCGGCTGCTTCCCGTGCGGCTCGTCGGCGGCGAGCCGGAGCTCATCTCCGGGTCGAACGACGTGATCCCGCGGGTGAACTCGCTCTCGCGGGAGGACTTCGGCGCGACCGCGATGCTCGTCGCGGGCACCGACCGGCTGCGCGTCCCGCACCCCTAGGCGCGCGGGCGAACCGCGTCGTACATCCCCCACTCCTCGCGCAGCGTCTCGCAGATCTCGCCGACGGTGCACCGGGCCCGCAGAGCCTCCCGCAGCGGCGGCAGGAGGTTCGCCTCGCCGCGCGCGGTCTCGCGCACTACGGCGAGCGCGGCGACGGCCTCCTCGGCGTTGCGCTCGGCCCGCACCCGAGCCGTCCGCTCGAGCTGGCGCCGCTCCGCCTCGGGGTCGATGTGGAGGAGCTCGATCCGCTCCGCCTCGTCCTCGCGGAAGGCGTTGACGCCGACGATCAGCCGCTCGCCCGCCTCGACCCGCTGCTGGAACTCGAAGGCGGCGCGCTCTATCTCCTCCTGCACGAAGCCGGACTCGACGGCGGCGACGGCGCCCCCGGCCTCGTCCACGCGCGCGATCAGCTCCCACGCTCGCGTCTCGAGCTCGTCGGTCAGGGCCTCGACGAAGTAGGAGCCGCCGAGAGGATCGGCCGTGTCCGTCGTCCCGCCCTCGGCGGCGAGGATCTGCTGCGTGCGGAGCGCGATCCGCGCCGCGTGCTCGCTCGGGAGCGCGAGCGCCTCGTCGAAGGAGTTCGTGTGCAGGCTCTGCGCCCCGCCCGCGACGGCGGAGAGGGCCTGGATCGCGACGCGGACGACGTTGTTCTCCGGCTGCTGCGCCGTCAGCGTCGAGCCTCCGGTCTGCGCGTGGAAGCGGAGCGCGAGCGCCTTCGGGTTCGTCGCGCCGAAGCGCTCCCGCATGATCCGGGCCCACAGCCGCCGGGCGGCGCGGAACTTCGCCACCTCCTGGAAGAAGTGGTTGTGCGCGTTGAAGAAGAAGGACAGGCGCGCGCCGAAGTCGTCGGGCGAGAGGCCGGCGCCGACGGCCGCCTCGCAGTAGGCACATCCGTTCGCAAGTGTGAAGGCGAGCTCCTGCACCGCCGTCGAGCCCGCCTCGCGGATGTGGTAGCCGGAGATCGAGATCGTGTTCCAGTGAGGGATCCGCTCCGCGCAGTACGCGAACAGGTCCGTCGTCAGCCGCATCGACGGCCGCGGCGGGAAGATGTAGTTCCCGCGCGCGATGTACTCCTTGAGGATGTCGTTCTGAACCGTGCCGCGGAGCTCGTTCGAGGAGACGCCCTGCTGCTCGGCGACGAGCTCGTAGAGGAGAAGCAGCAACGCGGCGGGTGCGTTGATCGTCATGGAGGTCGAGACCTCCCCGAGCGGGATGCCGGCGAGGAGGATCTCCATGTCGGCGAGCGAGTCGATCGCGACCCCCGTGCGGCCGACCTCGCCCAGCGAGCGCGGGTCGTCGGAGTCGTAGCCGAGCTGCGTCGGCAGGTCGAACGCGATCGAGAGACCGGTCTGGCCGCGCTCGAGCAGGTAGCGGTAGCGCGCGTTCGACTCCTCGGCCGAGGCGAAGCCCGCGTACTGGCGGATCGTCCACGGCCGGCCGCGGTACATGTCCTCGTACGGGCCGCGGGTGAAGGGGAACTCGCCCGGCGGCTCGAGCTCGCGCGGCGCGTCGGCCGCGGTGTAGACCGGCTTCACCTCGATTCCGGACTCGGTGCGCCGGTCGTCGGTCGCCGCCATGCCCGGATCGTACGTCGGCTCAAACGAGGGCGGGCGGCTCGAGCTCCGCGTCGCGGCTGACGAGAGCGGCGTAGCGCCCGCCGGCGGCGAGCAGCTCCTCGTGGCGGCCGCGCTCCACGACCTGCCCGCGGTCGAGGACGACGATCTGCTCCGCGTTGCGGACGGTCGACAGCCGGTGGGCGATCGCGATCGTCGTTCGCCCCTCGGAGAGCCGGTCGAGCGCCTCCTGCACGAGCCGCTCCGTCTCCGTGTCGAGCGAGGAGGTCGCCTCGTCGAGAACGAGGATCGGCGGGTTGCGCAGGATCGTGCGCGCGATCGCGATCCGCTGCTTCTCGCCGCCGGAGAAGCGGTAGCCGCGCTCGCCGACGACCGCGTCATAGCCATCCGGCAGCGCGGCGATCACGTGGTGGATCCTGGCGGCCTCGGCGGCCGCGTAGAGCTCCTCGTCGCTCGCGTCGGGCTTCGCGAAGCGGAGGTTCTCGCGCACCGAGGCGTGGAAGAGGTACGTCTCCTGCGAGACGACGCCGACGAGGCTCGCGAGCGCGCCGAACGAGAGGTCGCGCACGTCGACGCCGCCGATCGTGACCGAGCCGCGCTCGACGTCGTAGAGCCGCGCGGCGAGGTAGCCGAGCGTCGTCTTGCCCGACCCCGTCTCACCGACGAGCGCCGTCGTCGTGCCGGCGGGAACCACGAAGCTCACGTCCTCAAGAGTCCAGACGTCGTCGCCGTAGCGGAACCAGACGTGGTCGAAGGAGACGTCGCCCGCCGCGGCCGCCTCGATCGCGTCCTCCCGCTCGGCGATGTCGACGGGCGCGTCGAGGTACTCGAAGATCCGGTCGAAGAGCGCGAGCGAGGTCTGGATGTCGAGGCCGACGCCGAGGAGCGAGCCGACCGGGAAGAACAGCCGGGTCTGCAGCGTGGTGAAGGCGACGATCGTCGGGATCGAGATCTGGTGCGCGAGCACGGTGCCGCCGAGCCAGTAGACCGCGGCCGGCATGATCGAGAAGCTCGTCTGAATCGAGGCCATCACCCAGCGGCCCGCCATCCGCTGGCGCACCTCGAGATCGGCGAGCCGCAGCGACTCCGTCTCGAAGCGGTCGGCGAGCTCGCCCGTCCGGCCCATCGTCTTCCCGAGCAGGATGCCGCTGACGGAGAGCGACTCCTGGACGATGCTCGAGATGTCGGCGAGCGACTCCTGCGTCGTCTTCGCGATCTTCCGCCGCTCGTTGCCGACGCGGCGCGTGAGCAGCGCGAACAGCGGGATCAGCGCGAACGCGAAGAACGCGAGCTCCCAGCTGAGCAGGAGCATGCCGACCATCGTCGCGATGACCGTCGTGCCGCTCTGCGTGATGTTCGTCGCCGTGTTCGTGACGACGTTCTGGACGCCGCCGATGTCGTTGTTGATCCGCGACTGCACCTCGCCCGTGCGTGTGCGCGTGAAGAAGGCGAGCGACAGGCGCTGCAGGTGGCGGAAGACCGCGGCGCGCAGGTCGTGCATCACCCGCTGCCCCACCTGATTCGAGAGCAGCGTCTGGATCACGGTCAGGAACCCCGAGACGACGGCGATGACGATCATCGCCCCGGCGCTGATCGACACCTCCCGCGTGTCGCCCCGGCCGATCGCCGCCAGCACGCGGCGGAGCAGGAACGCCGGGAGGACGCCGAGCGCGGCGGTCACGACGATCAGGCCGAGCAGGACCGAGAGGCGCCGCCGGTACGGCTTGAACAGCGGCCCGATCCGGCGCATGTTCGCCCGCCGCACCTCGGGGTCGGCCGGCCGCTCGGGCGGCGGTGCGCCCCGGTCGTGGAAGAACATGCCCATCGCCGCAGTATCGCCGTCGGGCACACTCACGCCGATGCGCGTCACCGTCCGCCTCTTCGCCGGGCTGCGCGAGCGCGCCGGGCGCAGCCGCCTCGAGCTCGAGGACGTCGTGCGCGTCGACGACGTCTGGCCCGCGCTCGGACTCGGCGACGAGCCGCCGGGCCTGCTCTACGCCGTGAACCGGGAGTACGCCGCGCGGGGTCACGAGCTCGCGGACGGCGACGAGGTGGCGCTGATCCCGCCGGTGAGCGGAGGCTCGTTCCTGCTCGTCGCCGGACCGCTCGACGTCGGGGCAGTGCTGCGCGAGGTCGAGGATCCCGAGGCGGGCGGCGTGGCGAGCTTCGTCGGCACCGTCCGCCGCCGTTCGCGCGGGCGGGACGTCGTCCGGCTCGAGTACGAGGCGTACGAGGAGATGGCGGAGCCTCTGCTCGCCCGCCTCGGCGCGGAGCTCACCGAGCGCCACGGGCTGTGCAAGGTCGCGATCCACCACCGGCTCGGACGAGTCGAGATCGGCGAGCCGAGCGTCGTGATCGCGGTCTCGGCGCCGCACCGTGGGGCCGCGCTCGACGCGTGCCGCGAGGCGATCGAGACGCTCAAGACGACGATCCCGCTCTGGAAGAAGGAGCTCTACGAAGGCGGCGAGGAGTGGATCGGGCAGGGGTCGTGAGCGCCAATCCCGTACAGGACGACCGGGGCAGCGTCCGCCGCTCCCTCCAGCGCGTCGGCGGCTCGGCGATCGTCATCGGCGCCACGGCTCTCAAGTGGGCCTTCGTGTTCGGGAAGTTCTTCGCCGTCTTCGTCTCGTTCGCCCTCTACTCGTACCTCTTCGGGAGCTGGCAGTTCGGCCTCGGCCTCGTCCTCCTCATCCTCGTGCACGAGATGGGGCACTTCGCCGAGGCGAAGCGGCAGGGGCTGAGCGCCACGCTGCCGCAATTCGTCCCGTTCTTCGGGGCGTTCGTGCGGATCCGGCAGGCGCATCTCGCACCGTGGGACAGCGCTCTCGTCTCGCTCGCCGGACCGTTCGTGGGGAGCATCGGCGCCGCCGCCGCCTGGGCCGCCTCGACCTTCGGCGACGCGCAGATACTCGTCGGGCTGGCCAACATCGGCTTCCTGCTCAACGCCTTCAACCTCCTGCCGATCGGCTTCCTCGACGGCGGCACCGTGGCGACCGCGATCCGGCAGGCGCGGCACGGCTGGATCCGTTACGAGGGCGGGGTGCCGGTCGAGGCCGTTCCCCCTGATCCCGAGCGGGCCCTCGCGATCGGGTTCCTCTACGTCCTGCTGGCGGCCGCGATCGTCGTCGGTCTCATGGCGACGAAACAGAACGGGACGCTCTGATGGAGGATCGCGATCTCCTGCGCACGCACCACGCCGGCGACGAGCTGCGGCGCCACAGCGAGTCGATCGGGCGCGAGTTCCTGCGCGGCTTCGAGGCGGTGGAGCGGATCGACCGGCCGGCGGTCTCCTGCTTCGGCTCCGCGCGGGCGCCGGAGGGCTCCCGGCCGTACGAGCTCGCGCGCGAGACCGGACGCCTGTTCGGCGAGGCGGGCTGGGCGGTCGTCACCGGCGGCGGCCCGGGCGTGATGGAGGCGGCGAACCGCGGCTGCCGCGAGGCGGGCGGGCTCTCGGTCGGCTTCAACATCGAGCTGCCGCACGAGCAGGGAGCGAACCCGTACGTCGACCTCGCGCTCAGCTTCGACCACTTCTATGCGCGCAAGACGATGTTCTTGAAGGCCGCCGAGGGCTTCTGCGTCTTCCCGGGCGGCTTCGGCACGGCGGACGAGCTGTTCGAGTCGCTGACCCTGATCCAGACGGGCAAGGTGCTCCACTTCCCCGTCGTGCTCGTGGGGGTGTCGTACTGGACGCCTCTGCTCGAGTGGGTGCGGCGCAGCGCCCTCGCGGACGGGATGGTCTCGCCGGACGACCTGGCGCTGCTCGTCCTGACGGACGACCCGCGAGTCGCCCTCGAGACGGTGCTCGACGCCTTTCGCCGGGGCGACGGCCGCGAGAGCCCGCACGCGCCGGGGAAGGCGGACGCGCAGTAGCGTTCCGCCCGTGGAGCTCCGCGATCTCCCCTCCGTGGACGAGCTCGCGCGCGCGACGGGCGATCCGCTCGCGGTCGAGGCCGCCCGCACGGTGCTCGAACGCGCGCGGGACGAGATCCAGGCGGGGAGCGATCCGGGCGACCTCGCCGCGCGGCTGCAGGAGGAGCTGGCGGCCGCCCGCCGGCCGCGCCTGCGGCGCGTGCTCAACGCGACGGGCGTCGTCGTCCACACCAACCTCGGCCGCGCGCCGCTCGCGGAGGAGGCGCTCGCCCGGGTCGCCGAGGCCGCGCGCGGCTACTCCAACCTCGAGTTCGACCTCGCCGGCGGCGTACGGGGCTCGCGCCAGGACCATTGCGCGGCGATCCTGCGGCGTCTGACGGGTGCCGAGGCCGCGCTCGTCGTCAACAACAACGCCGGCGCGGTCCTGCTCGCGCTCGCGGCCCTCGCCGAGGGGCGGGAGGTGGTCGTCTCGCGCGGCGAGCTGATCGAGATCGGCGACGGCTTCAGGATCCCGGACGTGCTCGCCCGCTCGGGCGCGACGCTCGTCGAGGTCGGGACGACGAACCGGACGCGCGCCGCGGACTACGAGCGCGCGATCGGCGAGCGTACCGCGCTCCTCCTGCGCGTCCACCAGTCGAACTTCCGCCTCGTCGGCTTCGAGGAGCGCCCGCGACTCGAGGAGGTCGCCGCCGTCGCCCGGCGGCACTCGCTGCCGCTCGTCGACGACCTCGGCTCGGGCGCGCTCGCGCCGGTGGAGGCCGAGCCGACGGCGCGAGAGTCGCTCGCAGGGGGAGCAGACCTCGTCTGCTTCTCCGGCGACAAGCTGCTCGGCGGCCCGCAGGCCGGGATCGTGCTCGGCCGCGCCGAGCTCGTCGAGCGCCTGCGGCGCCACCCGCTGCAGCGCGCGCTGCGGATCGACAAGCTCTCGCTCGCCGCGCTCGAGGGCACGCTCCTCCTCCACCTCGAGGCGCCGGAGCGGATTCCGGTGCTCCGCACGCTCGCGCAGGACGCGTCCGTGGTGCGCGCGCGGGCGGAGCGGCTGGCCGCAGCAACGGGCGGCGAGGTCGAGGAGACGGTCGGCCGCGTCGGCGGCGGCGCGCTGCCGCTCGCGGAGCTGCCGAGCTTCGCCTGCGCGGTCGAGGAGTCGCTCGCCGCTCCGCTGCGCGCCGGGGAGCCTCCGGTCGTCGGCGTCGTCCGCGACGGGCGACTCCTGCTCGACTGCCTGACGCTGACGGACGATGAGGCCGACGAGGCCGCGGCCGCCGTGCGCGCATGCCGCTGACGGTCGGCACCGCGGGCCACATCGACCACGGCAAGACGGCGCTCGTCGAGGCGCTCACCGGCAAGAACACCGACCGGCTCCCCGAGGAGCACGAGCGCGGCATCTCGATCGACCTCGGCTACGCGCCGCTCGAGCTGGCGGACGGGACACGGCTCTCCGTCGTCGACGTCCCCGGGCACGAGCGCTTCGTCCGGACGATGGTCGCGGGCGCGAGCGGGATCGACCTCTTCCTGCTCGTGATCGACGCGGGCGAGGGCGCCCGCCCGCAGACGCACGAGCACCTCGCGATCCTGCGGCTGCTCGGGATCGAGCACGGCGTCGTCGCGCTCACGAAGACCGATCTCGTGGACGAGGAGACGCTCGATCTCGCGCGTGTCGAGGCGGAGGAGCTGGTTCCGGGGGCGACGGTCGTCGCGACGAGCGCGCGCACCGGAGCCGGGCTCGACGAGCTCCGCGCTGCGCTCGCAGACGTGGCGGCGCGCGTGGCGGCGCATCCCGCCGACGGGCCGGCGCGCCTCCACGTCGACCGCTCCTTCTCGCTGCGCGGGATCGGCACCGTGGCGACCGGGACCCTCTGGTCGGGGACGATCGGCGAGGGCGACGAGCTGCGCGTCGAGCCTCGCGGGCGGATGGTGCGGGTACGGAGCGTCCAGGTGCACGACCGCCCGGTCGAACGGGCCGAGGCCGGCCAGCGCGTCGCCGTGTCCCTACCCGGAGTCGAGCGGCACGAGTTGCGGCGCGGCGACGTCCTCGTCAGCCCGGGCGCGTTCCGTCCGAGCTTCCGGCTCGACGTCGCTCTCGCGGGCGGCAGCGACATCCCTGCGCGCGTGCAGCTCCACCACGGCACCGCCGAGACCGTCGCGCGCGTCTCGCGTGCCGGCGACCGGTTCGCCCAGCTGCGTCTCTCCCGCCCAGTCGTCGCAGCGCGGGGCGATCGCGTCGTCCTCCGGGCGGGCATCACCGTGGGCGGCGGCGTCGTCCTCGACCCGGCGCCGCCCCGGCACGCCGACCTCGCGCGGTTCGAGGCGCTCGAGCGCGGCGAGTCGTTCGTCCACGCACCGGTCCGCGTCGATGGCAAGTGGCTCTGGTCCGAGGAGTGGCTAGAGGAGCTCCGCGCCGCCCTCGGCCGCGCCCTCGATGCCGCGGATCCGCTCGACCCGGGCGTTCCGGTGCCTGCGGCCGAGTGGGCGAAGGCAGTCATCCCGTACCTCGGGCTCGAGCTGCGGGGAGCGAAGCTCTACCGGCCCGGCGCCACGGGAGAGCTCGGGGAGCGAGCGGAGGCGGCGGAGACGCTCGAGGCGCAGCTCGGGCCGGAGCCTGTGCGCCTCGAGGACGCGGCCCTGGCCCGCTTCCTCGAGGAGCGCGGACGACTGGTGCGCCTCGGCGCGGGCTACGCCGTCTCCCCCGCCGCGTTCGAGCGGGCGCGAGCGGCTTTGTTCGACGGCATCACGCTCGCGCAGTTCCGCGACGCCCTCGGCGTCGGCCGGAAGACGGCGCAGCTCTATCTGGAGCGCTTCGACGCGGACGGCGTGACACGCCGCGTCGGAGATGGCAGAGTTCTGCGGCGAAGACAGTGAACGTCGGCGAGCTGATCGAGCGCTACAACGCAGCCTGGAACGCGCAGGACCTCGACGCGATCCACGAGCTCCACCATCCGGACGTCGTGTTCCACAACCACACGGCCGACGAGCGCGCCGAGGGCGCCGGGGCGGTGCGCGACCACATCGCGCAGATCTTCCGCAACAACCCGACGCTGCGCTTCACGGCGCGGTCGCTCTACGTCGGAGACGACTTCGCCGTCTGCGAGTGGACCGCTTCGACCGGCTCGAAGGAGTGGGACGGCGTCGACGTCTTCCCGCTCAGAGACGGGCTGATTCTCCGGAAGGACGTGTACTCGTCCTCCCACCGTCCACGCGAACTGTGAGCTGGAGCACGTCCGGCCGGCTGTAGTGGCCGACCGGGTCGAAGCGCTGCCGTTCGGCGAGCAGGCGCGCCGGGTCGAGCTCGGCGTAGAGGATTCCCTCTTCGTCGTACAGGGGCCCCGCGAGGTACGAGCCGTCGGGAGCGAGGATCGCGCTGCCGCCGCGGCCGATCGTCCCGGCGCCCTCGATCTCGGCCGCGAGCGGGAAATCGTCCGGGTACGCGTCCGCGCGCTGGAAATGGCAGGGCGAGACGACGTACGCGCGACTCTCGCGCGCAAGGTGGACGAGCGTCGCCTGCCAGGCGTCGCTGTCGTCCGCGGTCGACGCGACGTAGATCTCGACGCCCGCCTCGTACAACGCCACGCGCGCGAGCGGCATGTAGTTCTCCCAGCAGATCAGGCCGCCGATCCGACCGAACCCGGTCTCGACCGCGGTGAGCCCGCCGCCGTCGCCCTGGCCCCAGACGAGCCGCTCGTGATTCGTCGGCACGAGCTTGCGGTGGTGGAGGGCGAGCTCGCCGGCGGGAGAGTGGTAGAAGAGCGCGTTGTAGATCGTCCCCGGCCGCTCCGCGTCGACCTCGTTGACGCCGGTGACGATCCAGATGCCGAGCTCCTGCGCAGCCGCCGCGATCCGCCGCTCGGCGGGTGAGCCGACGGCGACCGACTGCTGCGCGAGCCGGGCGAACGTCTCCTTCGCGCGGGGGTCCTGCCAGCCGGCGAAGGCCTTCGCCCACGCCGACGACGGGTAGACCGGCACGAACGTCTCGGGAAAGACGACGAGCTCGGCGCCGTTGCCGGCGGCCTCCCGGGCGACGGTCTCGAGCTTGTCGAGAGTCGCTTCGCGGTCGAAGACGACCGGCTCGACCTGCGCGCACGCGACCGTGACAGAGCGCTCCACGGCCCGGAGCCTACCCGGGCCGACCATGGCCGCCGCCGCCCGGCGTCTCGACGCGGACGACGTCGCCCGCGCACAGCTGCCGAGTCAGCTTGGGCGGTTGCTCCTCGCCGTTCACGAGCGTCCGGCCTGGCGCGCCGTCCCGTCCGTCACGGGCGCCGCGGGGAGCGTGCCGCCGCCGTTCGGCGAGCACCGAGAGCCGGCAGTCCTCGAGCGCGCGCAGCTCGCGCACGACGCCGTCGCCGCCGCGATGCGCACCCGCGCCGCCGGAGCCGAGGCGCAGCTCCCAGCGCTCGACGCGCAGCGGATACTCGAGCTCGAGCGCCTCGACGGGAGTGGCCAGCGTGTTCGACATCGCGACGTGCACGCCGCTCGGCCCGTCCGCGTCCGGGCATGCCCCCTGTCCGCCTCCGATGGTCTCGTAGTACGTGAAGCGGTCGTTGCCGAGCGCGACGTTGTTCATCGTCCCCTGCCCCTGCGCCGGGACGTCGAGGAACCGGCCCAGGGCGGCGAGGACGACGTCGACGATGCGGGAGGACGTCTCGGTATTGCCGGCGACGACCGCGGCAGGGGGCCGCGCGTTGACGAGGCAACCCTCCGGCGCCGTGACCAGAACCGGGGCGAAGGCGCCACCGGACGCCGGCAAGTCGGGCGCCGTGAGGCAGCGGACGACGAAGTAGCACGCCGACTTCGTCACCGCGAGCGGGCAGTTGAGGTTGCCGTCGTACTGCGGCGCCGTGCCTGCGAAGTCGACCCGGATCTCGTTCCCCGCGAGCTCGACAGCGCAGCGGATCGCAAGATCCCCCTCGACGGCCTCGACGGCGTCTTCGGCCACGCCGCGGCCGTCCGGCAGGCGCTCGAGCGCGGCCCGCACGAGCCGCTCCGAGTAGGCGTGGAGCTCGTCCATCGCGGCCGCGACGCGCTCGCGGCCGCGACGCGCGCACAGCTCGTCCAGCCGCTGCCCCGCGAGCCGGTGGGCGGCGAGCTGGGCTCGGAGGTCGCCGCGCCGCTCGTCCGGCCGGCGCGTCGCGTTCACGAAGGCAGCGAGCGCGTCCTCGGTCAGGCGCTGCGGCGGCAGGACGACGCCCTCCTCCTCGAGCACGCGCGAGAAAGCGGGCAGGCTCGCAGGCTCGATCCCGCCGACGTCGCCGTGGTGGGCGCGCGATGCGGCGTAGCCGAGGCCCGTGCGAGAGACGAGCGTGACGTCGGGCAGGTGGGTGCCGCCCGTGTAGGGGTCGTTGAGGATCGCGACCTCGCCCGGCTCGAGGTCGAGGCACATGACCGCCGCGACTGCGTCGGGCATCGCTCCGAGGTGCACGGGGATGTGCTCGGCCTGGGCGATCATCCGGCCGCGCTCGTCGAACAGGGCGGTCGAGCAGTCGCGACGCTCCTTGATGTTCGCCGAGAAGGCGGAGCGGATCAATGCGGCGCCCATCTCCTCTGCCACCGCGCGCAACGACGCGCCGATCACTTGAAGCTCGAATTGGTGGGATCAGGTCACTCACGCGTCACCACCCAGCTGGGACCATCCCTAGCCCCCTCCCACCCGGGGGGAATCCACAGGGTCGAGCCATCCAGCTCGAGCAGAGCCGGTCCGGACAAGTGCTGCGGGGCGCCGCCCGGCAGCTCCAGCTCCGGGCCGGGCACGACGTCGGCGGTCCGGACGGCGACGAGCTCCACCTCCCGCGCCCGGTCGGCGTACCCGTAGCGCTCCTCGTGCGCGCGGTGGAAGCCAGCGGCGAGGTCGCCGCCGAGCGGCACGGTCAGCTCGAACGACTGGCCGCGGTAGCGCAGGTCGGCCTCGCCCGCGTCGGGCAGCTCCCCTGCTTCCGCGAGCGGGCGGACGTGGGAGACGACGTGGTCGCGCCGTTCCTCGCTCGCCGCGAGGCCGAGCGCCGAGAGGACGCCTGCCGCGGCCGGCACGAGCACCGCCTCGATCCCGAGCTCCTCGGCGAGCGCGCACGCGTGCAGCGGTCCGGCGCCGCCGTAGGCGACGAGCGCGAACTCGCGCGGGTCGTGCCCCCGCTCGACGGAGACGACGCGCAGCGCGCGCAGCATCTCCGCGTTCACGACCTCGATCGCATCCTCCGGCCGGATTCCGGCGAACGCCGCCGCCGCCGCGTCGCGGTCGAGGACGAGCCCGCCGGGCAGCTCGGACGGCAGCCGGTCGAGGAGGAGGTTCGCGTCCGTCACAGTCGCGCCGCCGCCGCGTCCGTAGCAGGCCGGGCCCGGGTCGGCTCCGGCGGACTCCGGCCCGACGCGCAGCGCGCCACCGGGGTCGCGTCGGACGAGCGAGCCGCCGCCGGCGCCGACGGTGTGGACGTCGACCGAGGGCAGCCGGATCGGGAAGCCGTCCACCTCGCGCTGCGGCACGCGGGTCGCGCGACCGCCGGGAAGCAGGCAGACGTCGGTCGAGGTGCCTCCCATGTCGAAGGCGATCGCGTGATCGAAGCCGGCGCGGCGCGCGACGAGGCCGGCCCCGACCACTCCCCCCGCCGGCCCCGAGACGAGCAGCCGCGCGGGATGCTCCGCCGCGTCCGCGATGGAGGCGACGCCGCCGGAGGAGAGCATGACGACCGGCTCCGGCAAGCCGGCTTCGCCGGCCGCGACGGCGAGCGCACGCAGGTAGCGCGACGCGACCGGCGCGAGGTACGCGTCGGCCACCGTCGTCGAGGCACGGTCGTACTCGCGGAACTCCGGCGCGACCTCGTGCGACGCGACGACGTGGAGCCCTGGGCGCCGCCGCCGCAACTCGGCCGCCACGGCGTGCTCGTGCGACGGGTCGCGGAACGAGAAGAGGAGGCAGACGGCCACGGCCTCGACCTCGCCCGGATCCGGCAGCGAAGCGAGGTCGAGCGGCTCCAGCTCGCCCTCCGGCCCGAGCCGGCCGCCGACGCCGTGACAGCGCTCGAGCGGGACCAGGGGCTCCGGCCACGCTGCGCACGGCCGGTACAGGTGCGCGCGCGTCTGCCGGCGCAGGTGGAGAAGGTGCTCGAAGCCGGCGTTGCCGACATAGGCGGTCCGCGCACCTCGCCGCTCGAGCAGCGCGTTCGTCGCGACCGTGGTGCCGTGCGCGAAGCGCTCGAGCTCGAACTCGCCCGCGCCGGCGGCCAACGCGGCGGCGAGCACCGACTCCTGCTGCTGCGCCGCCGTCGGCACTTTCGCCGTCCGGATCCGCCCTGCCTCGACGAGCACCGCGTCGGTGAAGGTGCCGCCGACGTCGACGCCGAGAATCGCCACGCGCGTACTCTGCAACGGCTTGGCGATCCGCGCCTTCCTCTTCGACTTCGACGGGCTGATCCTCGACACGGAGCTCGCCTCGCGCGCGGGCTGGGAGCTGCTCTACCGCGAGCACGGGCACGAGCTGCCGCCGGAGAAGTGGGCGACGATCGTCGGCACCTACGGCAGCTGGGATCCGATGACGCACCTCGAGGAGCTCGTCGGCAGCCCGCTCGAGCGGGAGGCGCTGAACGAGCGGCGCTACGCGCACGAGCTCGCGCTGATCGAGGCGGAGGAGCTGCGCCCCGGTATCGCGGAGTACCTGGCGGCCGCGCGCCGGCTGGGCCTCAAGCGTGCGATCGTCTCCAGCTCCTCGCGCCGCTGGGTGGACATGCACCTCGAGCGGCTCGAGGAGGCGGTCGGCTGGGACGCGATCTGCACCGCCGACCACGATCCGCTGCGCGCGAAGCCGGCGCCGACGCTCTACCTCGAGGCGCTCGAGCAGCTCGGGGTCGCGCCGGCCGAGGCGGTCGCCTTCGAGGACTCGCCGAACGGCGTCCGCGCCGCGAAGGCCGCCGGCATCTACTGCATCGCGGTCCCGAACGAGGTCACGCGCGAGCTGGGGCTCGACGAGGCCGGCGCCGATCTCGTGCTCGACTCGCTCGCCGACCTGCCGCCGGACGAGCTCCTCGCGCGGTTCGCGGAGGACTAGGCTTCTGTCATGGGCACGTACAAGACGGCGCACATCGACGAGATCGCATCGAAGCAGTGGCCGCACTGGATCCCGGTCCGCCACCACTTCGGGATCGAGACCTTCGGCATCAACGGCTACCGGCGGAACGCCGGCGAGGGGGTCGTCCCCGAGCACGACGAGAGCGACGGCGGCGCGCCCGAGCTCTATTACGTGGCGAGCGGGCACGCGACGTTCGCCGTCGGGGACGACGAGATCGACGCGCCCGCCGGCACCTGCGTCTGGGTCGAGGACGCGGGCGCCAGACGGTCGGCGACCGCGAAGGCCGACGGCACGCTCGTCCTCGCGATCGGCGCAGGCGCGCCTGGGCAAGCCTTCACGCCGGAGGGCTGGGACTCCCGCTACCTCGCGGACGAGAGCTAGCCTCCGCGGCGGAGCGGCCGGGCCCGGTGGCCCAGCGGGTCTTCAAAACCCGTACGGTCGTGCAACCCACGGCTAGGTCGGTTCGACTCCGGCGCCGCTCCGTGTTGGTCCTCTCGTCCGCTTCGCTGGCCCAGGCACGCCTTCGGCGTCCGTGGGCTGGCGCTCCGCTTTCCACTCGAGGAGGAGTGCCGCGCCCGCGCATGTCGGTCGCGGCACAGAGAAAAGCCGTGGACCCGCTACTCCGGCTGCATCTCGTCGATGGCGGCCCGGCCCTCTTCGTGCACACGCCGGCGGCGCTCGTCGAGCGACTCCGGCGGCTCGGGCTCGGGCGCTGCCGGAGGCTCCTCCTCCGCACGCGTCTCGGCGAGCTTCGTACGCAACTCCTCGGCCCGCGCGTCCGGCTCCGGCCGCGGCGCCTCGGCGGGCTCGGCCACCGCGAGACGGCGGCGCAGGAGCCGGTAGACGGCGAGGCCGCCGACCGCTCCGCCGATCCACGCGCCGAGGCGTCGCACGGCGTCGATGCTACAGTGACCGCCGCTTCCTGCCCCGTCATCGCGCCGTTCCGTCCCGAGCGGCGCCGGCAGTCGGGGCCGACCTCGAGACCATGGGAAGGGAGGACCTCGGGACATGACGACTTACGAGATTCTGCTGCTGCTGGACCCGGAGCAGGCGGAGACGCGCCAGGAGGACATCGTCGCCCGCACGCGCGAGCTCGTCGAGAAGGGCGGCGGCGCCTGGCAGAGCCACGACACCTGGGGCCGGCGTCGCCTCGCCTACCCGATCGCGCGCAAGGAGGAGGGCGTCTACCACCTCGTCGTCTTCGACGCCGATCCGGCCACGCTCGAGGAGATCTCCCGCGTGCTCAAGATCGACGACGCCGTCCTCCGCCACCTGGCGACCCGGCACGTCGCCGGCTCCCGTACGAGCGCGCCGCGCGACGACGCCGCCGCGCCGGCCGCGTCCGCAACGGCCGTTTCCGAGAGCGCCGAGCCGGAGTACGCTGCCGCGGAAGAGCAGCCCGCCGAGGCTGGAAGCGCCGCCGGCGAAGCCGGCGTCCCCCAGCCGGAAAATCCCGGGGACAAGGAGTAGAGGATGGCAGCGAACATCAACCGCGTCGTACTCGTCGGCAATCTGACGAGGGACCCCGAGCTGCGGCACACGCCCGGCGGCACGCCCGTCTGCAGCCTCGGCATCGCCGTCAACGGACGGCGGCGGGACGAGTCGGGGCAGTGGGTCGACAAGCCGAACTTCTTCAGGATCTCGGTCTTCGGCAACCAGGCCGAGAGCTGCGCCCAGTACCTGAGCAAGGGCCGCCCGGTGGCGATCGACGGCCGCCTCGACTGGCGCCAGTGGGAGGCGCAGGACGGAAGCAAGCGCGAGGCCGTGGAGATCGTCGCCGAGAGCGTCCAGTTCCTCGGCGGGCGCGGCGAAGGCGACGGCGGCGGCGGCGGCAACCAGTTCGTGCCGGCCGGCGCGCCGGAGGCCGCCGACTTCCCGGCGGCGGCAGACGACGACATCCCGTTCTAGGAGCACGATGCCGAGAGAGAGAACACAGCAGCAACAGCGGAAGCGCCCCGGCGGGCCTACCGGACCGATCCGGCGCCGCAACTGCTTCTTCTGCAAGGAGCACATCGCGGAGATCGACTACAAGAACGTCAACCAGCTCCGCCGCTACATCTCCGAGAAGGGGAAGATCCGCAGCCGCCGCATCACGGGCGCCTGCCGGCGCCACCAGGTGCAGGTCGCGCAGGCGGTCAAGCGCGCCCGCGAGATGGCCCTGCTGCCGTACGTGGCCGAGGGCTCCGAAGGCGGCGGCGGCCGGCGCGAGCGGGGCGACCGCGGCGATCGCGGCGATCGCGGCGACCGCGACCGGGAGCGCTGAGATGGAGGTGATCCTCCTCCGGGACGTCGAGCACGTCGGCCTCCGTGGCGACGTCGTCTCCGTCGCCCGCGGCTACGCGCGGAACTACCTCCTGCCGAGACGGCTGGCCGAGGAGGCGACCGCGGCTCGCGTCGCAGAGCTGCGGAAGCGCGAGGGCCAGCGCGCCCGGCACGAGGCGAACACGGCCGAGCAGGCACGCGAGATCGCGGCGACGCTCGAGCAGGCCGTGCTCCGGTTCGACGTCAAGGCGGGCCCGACCGGCTCCCTGTTCGGCTCCGTCACGCCGACGGACATCGCCGACGAGCTCTGGAAGACCCAGAAGGTACGCGTCGACCGGCGCAAGATCGAGACGGGCCCGCTCAAGCGGATTGGCCGCTACGCGATCCCGATCGACATCTTCGAGGACGTCCGCGTCGAAGTGCAGACGCTCGTCGTCCCCGAGGGGGGCGAGCTGCCGTCGGACGAGGAGCTCGAGGCGATGGAGGCGGCCGACCGGGCGGAACACGAGGCGGCCGCGCCCGAGCCGTCCGCCGAGCTCGAGGAGATCCTCGCGCAGGCCGACGCCGCCGAAGCGGCCGAAGCGGGGCCCGAGGAGGCCGAGGCGGAACCCGAGCCCGAGTGGCGGGCCGACGCCGAAGCCGCCCTCCGCGAGGAGTAGCTCGGCCTCGCAGAGCTGACGCGGCGGCCCCGGCGGGCGGCCCGCGCGTCCACAGCCACCCTGAACGTCCTGTGGATCTCCGCAGGAAGTTGCCGCTACGAGCGGATCCCGTGTCCACAGGCGCGCCGTCCGGCGCGCCTGCAAGGATCGATGTTTCTCCTGCAAATGGCCGAAAAAGACCTGTTCACAACAGACCTTTCCACCGCTGGCACGCGATCGCGCGGCGTGGTGGAATCGACTCGCATGGCGCTGGCCCCGGTTCCCTCGCCCGCTCCCGCCCCCGGCACGATCCCGCCTCAGAACCTCGAGGCGGAGGAGTCCGTGCTCGGGGCGATGATGATCGCATCCGGCGCGATCGCCGCCGTGAGCGAGATCCTCGACGCGGGCGACTTCTACCGCGACTCGCACGCGAAGATCTACCGCGCCGCACTCCAGCTCTACGGGAAGAACGAGCCCGTCGACGCGATCACGCTCACGAACGAGCTCGAGCAGCGCGGCGAGCTCGAGGCGGTCGGCGGCCGCGTCCGCCTGCACGAGCTCGCCCGGCTCGTGCCGGCGACCGCCAATGTCCGCCACTACGCCGAGATCGTCCGCGAGACCGCGACGCTGCGCGGCCTCATCCACGCCGGCGGCGAGATCGCGCAGCTCGGCTGGGAGCGTGAGGGCGAGCCGGCCGAGCTCGTCGCGCGGGCGGAGCAGCTCGTGTACGACCTCGGGGAGCGCCGCGCGCAGGGCGAGCTCGTCCTCTTCAAGGACACCCTCGTCGAGACGTTCCAGCGGATCAGCCACCTCTACGAATCCGGCGCCGAGGTCACCGGGCTGCCGAGCGGCTTCAAGGACCTCGACCGGATCACCGCCGGCTTCCAGCCCGCGAACCTCGTCATCGTCGCCGCCCGCCCGTCGATGGGGAAGAGCGCTTTCGCCCTCGAGATCGCGAGTCACGTCTCCGTCGACCAGCAGACGCCGTGCGCGTTCTTCAGCCTCGAGATGTCGCGGCAGGAGGTGGCCCAGCGCCTGATCTGCTCGCGCGGCAAGGTCGACGCCCACCACATTCGCACCGGCAAGCTCGCAAAGGACGACTGGCCGCGCCTGACCCAGGCGTGCGGCCAGCTCGAGGCGGCGCCGCTCTTCGTGGACGACACGCCGGCGTTGAGCCTGCTCGAGCTCCGGTCGCGGGCCCAGACGCTGAAGCGGCGCCAGCCGGATCTCGGCCTCGTCGTCGTCGACTATCTCCAGCTGATGACGACCGGCCGCACCGATCGAGAGCCGCCTGCAGGAGGTCTCGTCGATCTCCCGCGGCCTCAAGGAGATCGCGAAGGATCTCGACGTCCCGGTGATCGCGCTCTCCCAGCTCAACCGCTCGCCGGAGCAGCGGCACGACAAGCGGCCGGTGCTCTCCGACCTGCGCGAGTCGGGGTCGATCGAGCAGGACGCCGACCTGGTCATGTTGCTCTACCGCGAGGAGTACTACGAGCGCGACGACGCCGACGCGAGCAAGAAAGGGATCGCGGAGGTGATCGTCGCGAAGCACCGCAACGGCCCGATCGGCTCCTTCAACGTCGCCTTCATCAGCCGCTATGCCAAGTTCGCCAGCCTCCAGCAGCAGTAGCACTCTCGTGGCGCGCTGCCTCGGCTGCGGGCGCGAGTTCGAGACGGAGCAGGTTGTGCTGCTCGGCCAGACCTTCCCCGCCGAGCGCTACTGCGACGTGTGCCGCGCCGCGGAGGAGGTCGTCGACGACCAGCGCCGGGCGGAGGAGCGCTGGGCACGCGTGCGCGTGCCGACGGGTTACGGCGAGTGCGCGTTCGAGAACTTCGATCCCGTCCCCGATACGCACACCGCGCTCGCCGTCTGCAGGCAATGGGCGAAGGAGCTGCGGGCGGGCACAGATCTGCGCCAGGGGCTCCTGCTCCGCGGCAATCCCGGCGCCGGCAAGACGCACCTGGCGGTCGCCGTCCTGCGGGAGGTCATCTGGAGCAGCCAGGAGCGCTCGGCGCTCTTCCTCAACGTGCCCGCCTGGCTGAACCAGCTGCGCGAGAGCTACGGCGACGGCGAGCCGCCCCCGAACCCGAGCGGGTACGAGGTCGTCGCCCTCGACGACCTCGGGGCGGAGGACTGGTCGAGTTGGGCCCGCGACCGCATCTACAACCTCGTCAACCAGCGAGAGCAGCAGCGCCGGCTGCTGCTCGTGACGACGAACTGCAGCTGGGGAGAGCTCGCCGGCCGCGTCGGCGGCCCCACCGCGAGCCGGCTGCGCCGACTCGTCCGCGAAGTCCACGTGGACGCCCGCGGGGACTATCGCGAGCGCAGCGCCGCCTGAGCTCTGCGGGGCGGCGTCTTCCGGCACACTTGCCTCCGCATGCCCGCGACCGTCATCGTCGGGGCGCAGTGGGGCGACGAGGGGAAGGGGAAGATCGTCGACCTCCTCGCCGAGCATTCCGATGTCGTCTGCCGCTACAACGGCGGCCCGAACGCCGGCCACACGATCGTGGCCGGCGGCGAGACGTACAAGCTCAAGCACATCCCCTCGGGGATCCTCCAGGGCAAGGAGTGCGTGATCGGCGCCGGCTGCGTCGTCGACCCGCAGCTCCTGATCGAGGAGCTCGACGACCTCGGCGCACGCGGCGTGGAGACCGGCCTCGTGCGGCTCTCGGGGAACGCGCACCTGATCATGCCCTGGCACGTGATCATCGACCAGGCGGGCGAGCGGCGGCTCGGCAAGCTCGCGATCGGGACGACGAGGCGCGGCATCGGCCCCTGCTACGCCGACAAGGCCATGCGGCTCGGAATCCGTGTCCAGGACGTCCTCGATCCGAAGATCCTGCGGCAGAAGATCGAGGTCGCCCTCGCGGAGAAGAACCTCTGGCTCGAGCGCGTCTACGGCGAGGAGCCGCTCGAGCTCGAGGCGCTCGTCGATCAGCACGAGGCCTTCGCGCGGCGTCTGCGCTCGCTCATCGTCGACACGTCGCTGCTCGTCGACCGTGCGCTCCGGGACGGCAAACGCGTCCTCTTCGACGGCGCTCACGGCACGCTGCTCGACCTCGACCACGGCACGTACCCATTCGTCACGTCGTCGCCCACCGTCGCGGGCGGCGCCGCGATCGGCACGGGCGTCGGGCCGACGCGAATCGACGCGGTGATCGGCGTCGCAAAGTCGTATCTCACCCGCGTCGGCCAGGGGCCGTTCCCGAGCGAGATCGAGGGCCCCGACCAGGAGCGCCTTCGCGAGCTCGGCGGCGAGTATGGGACGGTGACCGGCCGTGAACGCCGGTGCGGCTGGCTCGACCTCGTGGCGCTGCGCTACGCCGTGCGCCTGAACGGGATCGACCGGCTGGCGCTGACGAAGCTCGACGTCCTCTCGCACTTCGAGGAGCTGCCCGTCTGCGTGCGCTACCGGGCGCGGGACGGAGGCGAGACCCATGACTTCCCGGCCCACCAGAGCGACTTTCACGCAGCAGAGCCGGTGTACGAGGTCCTGCCCGGCTGGCAGGCACCGCTCGACGACTGCGGCTCGCTCGAAGAGCTCCCCGCCGCCGCCCGCAGCTACGTGGAGTTCGTGGAGCGCGAGCTCGGCGTCGAGGTGACGCTCGTCGGCACCGGCGCCGAGCGGGAGCGAATCCTGTCCCAGCACGGCCTCGAGACCGTCGCGGGCGCCTGAC
This sequence comes from uncultured Actinomycetes bacterium, assembly GCA_963702785.1. Classification (GTDB taxonomy): domain Bacteria; phylum Actinomycetota; class Thermoleophilia; order Gaiellales; family Gaiellaceae; genus Palsa-739. Next base: position 338,029 of record CAVPDV010000001.1, read on the forward strand.
CCCGAATCGGTCTCGACCTCCGGCGACAAACTGGCGCGCCTCGCCGGAGAAGTTGCGACACCTTCGTCACGCTTGTCCGGGCATCGTTTCCCCAGCCCCTGGGTGGGTGGGGGTTTGGGATGGGTCCTGGGTAGCGACCGCCGCCGTCAGCGCGGCGAGCTCGGCCGGCTCGTTCACGTTTGCGAGCAGCCCCGGGTCGAGCTCGACGCGCACGAGGTCGAGCCCGTCCAGCACTGTGCGGAGGCGCCGCTCGCCCGTCTCGAACGCCGGTAGGGCCCGACACGCCACCACGCAGGGCAGCGGTCCTGCCTGCGCGACCGCCGCGTCGCGGCAGGCGTCCGCCAGCGTCCGAAGCGCCTCGCCGGTCAGCAGCGGCATGTCCACCGGCAAGACCACTGCGAGGTCGTGACTCGCATCCCGGAGGCCCGCGGCGATCGCGGCAACCGGCCCGGTCTGCTCGTCCTCGACCACCGGGAAGGGCAGCCCAGCGAGGCTTCCAACGGCGATCCGCTCAGCACAGAGCTCGCCGAGCAGGCGCCAGGCGCGCTCGGCCAGCGTCTCCCCTCCGAACCGCGCGAACGCCTTCGGCGAGCCGAAGCGTGAGCTCGCGCCGCCCACCAGCAGGATTCCGGTCAGCCGTCGATCCGCCACGGCTCGGTGTAGACGTTCGCCGAAGCGTCCCGCACGAAGCCGCAGAGGGTGAGGCCGCGGTCTGCCGCGAGCTCGACGGCGAGACTCGACGGCGCTCCGAGACCGACGAGAACGGGGCAGCCCGCGACGGCCGCCTTCTGGACGAGCTCGAACGAGAGCCGCCCGCTCACACAGAGGACGTGCTCCGCGAGCGGTAACAGCCCCTCCCGGAAGGCCCAGCCGACGACCTTGTCCAGCGCGTTGTGCCGGCCGACGTCCTCGCGAAGGCAGAGCAGCTCGCCACCCGCGGAGAAGAGACCGCTCGCATGGAGGCCGCCGGTCGCCGCGAAGGCCGCCTGCTCCTCGCGCAGACGGGCGGGCAGCGAAGCAACGAGCGCGAGCGTGACGCGGAGCGGCGAGTCGACGCGATCCGTCTCGATCGCGACCGCCTCGAGCGCACCCTTGCCGCAGACCCCGCACGAGGACGTCGTGTAGAAGCTCCGCTGCAGCCGCGCCGGGTCGAAGCCGGGCGCGTCGACCTCGACCGCGTTCGCCGCGAGGTCGTCGGGCAGCCGCGCGCCGCGGGGGCGCAGGCCTTCCGAGATGCAGAACCCGAGCGCGAGCTCCTCGTCGTGTCCCGGCGTGCGCATCGTCACCGCGACGGGGCGCCCACCGATCCGGATCTCGAGCGGCTCCTCGACCGCGACCCGGTCGAGCTCGCCTGCGCCCCCCGGGAGCCGGAGGACCTCCACGGTGGCTGCCGAGTAGGGCGGTGGGTCCATCGGCGTGAGCGTACCGCCGCCTCGAGCGACCGCAACTCGCCTGCGCGCCGCTGCCCGAGCCCGGACGCGAGTGCCGTAGGATCGGCTGGTGCGCGTGCTCGTCGTCGGGTCGGGAGGCCGGGAGCACGCGCTGGCGTGGGCACTCGCCCGCAGCGAAGCGCTCGACGAGCTGCACGCGGCCCCGGGAAACCCAGGAATCGCCGCCCTTGCGCAGTGCCATCCGGTCCGCGCCGACGACAGCGCGGCACTCGTCTCGCTCGCCCGCGAGCTCAGGATCGACCTCGTCGTCGTCGGGCCCGAGGCACCCCTCGTCGCCGGCCTGGCCGACGAGCTGCGACTCCGGGGAATCGCCGTCTTCGGGCCCAGTGGCGCCGCGGCCCGGATCGAGGGCTCGAAGGCGTTCGCGAAGGAGGTGATGGAGGCGGCCGGGGTCGCGACGGCCGCGACGCTCCCGCTCGCCCGGCCGCCCTGCGTCGTCAAGGCAGACGGGCTCGCGAGCGGCAAGGGCGTCTGGGTGTGCCGCACGCAGGACGAGCTCGACGCGGCGCTTGGGGCGATGCAGGGGCTCGGGCAGCCGTTCCACGTCGAGGAGCTGCTCGACGGACCCGAGCTCTCGGTGTTCGCCGTCGCCAGAGGGGAAACGGCCGTCGCGCTCCCTCCGGCCCGCGACTACAAGCGGATCGGCGACGGCGACACCGGCCCGAACACGGGCGGCATGGGTTCCTTCTCGCCCCTGCCCGACGTTCCCGACGACGCCGCGGACGAGATCCTGCAAACCGTGCACCTGCCGGTTCTCCGCGAGCTCGCGAGCCGCGGCACGCCTTTCCACGGGCTCCTCTATGCCGGTCTGATGCGCACCGACGCCGGACTACGCGTGATCGAGTTCAACTGCCGCTTCGGCGACCCCGAGACCCAGTCGCTCCTGCCGCGGCTCGACAGCGACCTCCTGCCTCTGCTTGCGGGAGAGCCGACGGCGGGCGTCGGCGTCGCACCTCGCGCCGCCGTCACGGTCGTCCTCGCCGCGCCCGACTACCCGGCGCGAAGCGACTACCGCGGCGCGGCGATCGAGGGGATCACCGAGGCGGAGGCGGGAGGAGCGCTCGTCCTCCACGCGGGGACTGCGTTGCACGGAGGGCTTCCCGTCACGAGCGGCGGGCGCGTGCTCGACGTGGTGGGGTTGGGTGAGACCGTCGCCGCCGCCCGAAGCTCGGCCTACGAGGCGGCGGGGCGCATACATTTCGCCGGCATGCAGTATCGGACGGACATCGCGGCCCATGTCTGAGCCGCTGGTCGGGATCCTCGTCGGCTCCGAGTCCGACCGGGAGCGGATGGAGGAGGCGACGTCCCTGCTCGACGAGGCGGGAATCGCCTACGAGTTCGAGGTGCGCTCGGCGCATCGCACGCCGGACGCGGTCGCGGCGTATGCGCGGAGCGCGCGCGAGCGGGGTCTGCGCGTCCTCATCTGCGGCGCCGGCCTCGCCGCGGCCCTCCCCGGGGCGGTCGCCGCGCACACCGATCTCCCCGTGATCGGCGTCCCGCTCCGCTCCAAGCTGAGCGTGCTCGACGGGCTCGACGCGCTGCTGGCAATCGCCCAGATGCCGCCCGGCGTTCCGGTCGCGACGGTCGGTGTCGACAACGCTCGCAACGCCGCCGCGCTCGCGCTCCGCATCCTGCGGGCCTGAGGCCGGAGTCGCGGGGCGAGACGCCTGCCCGGCCCTGACCGCCGGCCAGAGCCGCCTCTAGACTGGAGCAGGTGATCGCCCGCTACTCCCGCCCGGCGATGGCCGGGATCTGGTCGGACGAGGGGAAGCTCGCGGCGTGGCTCGAGGTGGAGCAGGCGGCGACCGCCGCCTGGGCCGAGCTCGGAGTCGTTCCGCGAGACGCGGCCGCGCGCATCGCGCAGGCCACGCCGCCCGCACCCGAGCGGGTCGCCGAGCTGGAGGCGACGCTCCAGCACGACACCGCCGCCTTCGTCGACGCCGTCGCCGAGCAGCTCGGCGAGGCGGCCCGCTGGCTCCACTTCGGGCTCACCTCCTCGGACGTCGTCGACACGGCGCTCTCGCTCCAGGTGCGGGAGGCAGGGGCCTTGATCCTCGCCGGCGTCGACCGGGCTCTCGCCGCCGTCGTCGCACGGGCCGAGGAGCACCGCGAGACGCTCCAGATCGGACGCACGCACGGCGTCCACGCCGAGCCGACGACGTTCGGGCTGAAGCTCGCCGGCTGGGCCTTCGAGCTGGCGCGCGGGCGGGAGCGGCTGGCGCGCGCGTTCGAAGGAATGCGCGTCGGGAAGCTCTCGGGCGCCGTCGGCACATACGCCGCGACCGACCCCGAGCTCGAGCGCAGCGCGTGCGAACGCCTCGGCCTCGAACCGGCGCCGACGTCGACCCAGATCATCCAGCGCGACCGCCACGCAGAGCTCCTCACGGCGCTCGCCGTCGTGGCATCCTCGCTCGACTCGTTCGCGCTGGAGATTCGCCATCTGGCTCGAACGGAGGTCGCAGAGGTGCAGGAGCCGTTCGGCCGCGGCCAGAAGGGCTCGTCCGCGATGCCCCACAAGCGGAACCCGGTCGTCGCGGAGCGCATCTGCGGCCTCGCCCGGATCGTGCGCGCGTACGCGCTCGTCGGCCTCGAGAACGTCGCCCTCTGGCACGAACGCGACATCTCGCACTCCTCCGCGGAGCGGGTGGCGATCCCCGACGCCTTTCTCGCCCTCGACTACATGCTCGACCGCCTCGCGTGGCTCGTCGAGGGGCTGGTCGTGCGGCCCGAGCGGATGCGCCGAAACCTCGAGGCGAGCCACTTCCTCTTCTTCAGCCAGCGCGTCCTGAACGCGCTCGTCGAGGCCGGCCTCGGCCGCGACGACGCCTATCGCCTCGTCCAGCGGTCGGCGATGCGGGCGTGGGAGGAGGAGCTCGACTTCCGCGAGCTGTGCCGCGGCGACGAGGAGATCGCATCCCGCGTCGACCTGGACGCCGCGTTCGACCTGGCGGCGTATACCCGCCACGTCGATACCGTCTTCGCCCGCCTCGACGCACTCAAGGGGGAACTCATCCATGCCTGAGCTCGAGCACGTCGCATCCGGGAAGGTGCGCGAGATCTACTCGATCGACGACGAGCGCCTGCTCCTCGTCGCCTCGGACCGGATCTCGACGTTCGATGTCGTCCTCCCCACCGAGATTCCGGACAAGGGACGGGTCCTCACCGGGCTCTCGGGCTACTGGTTCACCCTGCTCGCCCCCATCGTCCCGAACCACCTGCTCGGGATCAGGCACGACGGTCGCTCGATGGAGTGCCGCCGGCTCGAGATGCTGCCGATCGAGTGTGTCGTGCGCGGCTACCTCGCCGGCTCCGGCTGGAAGGACTACCGCGCGAGCGGCCAGGTCTGCGGCCACAGGCTCCCGGAGGGGCTGCAGGAATCGGAGCGGCTCCCGGAGCCGATCTTCACGCCCGCGACGAAGGCGCAGGAGGGGCACGACGAGAACATCACGCGGGAGCAGGCGGCGGAGCTCGTCGGCGAGGAGCGGCTGCGCGAGGTCGAGGAGGTGTCGCTCCGCCTGTACACGACGGCCGCCGAGCACGCGCTCGCGGCGGGGATCATCATCGCCGACACGAAGTTCGAGCTCGGCCACGACCCTGACGGGAACCTCGTCCTCGGCGACGAGGCGCTCACGCCCGACTCCTCCCGCTTCTGGCCCGGCGACTCGTACGAGCCGGGACGCGCGCAGGACAGCTTCGACAAGCAGTTCGTGCGCGACTACTGCGAGACGACCGCCTGGGACAAGACGTACCCCGGGCCCCGGCTGCCGGACGAGATCGTGCAGGCGACGCGGGCGAAGTACGTCGAGGCGTTCGAGCGGCTCACGACGATCCCGTTCGAGCGCTACCTCGAGGACCCGGACGTGGTGCTCGCGTGAGGGCGACCGTGCTCGTCCGGCCCAAGCCCGGCATCCTCGACCCGCAGGGCGAGGCGGTCGGCTCGGCGCTCGGTCATCTCGGCTTCGAGGTCCGGAACGCACGCGTGGGCAAGGTGATCGACCTGGAGGTCGCGGCGCCGGATGCCGCGACGGCGAAGGCGGAGGTCGAGCGGATGTGCGAGCGCCTGCTCGCGAACCCGCTGATCGAGTCGTACGAGGTGGAGATCGTCGCTGACCCGCCAGCCTAGGATCGGCGTCGTCACGTACCCCGGCTCGCAGGACGACCGGGACGCCCTCTGGGCGCTCGGCGCGCTCGCCGCCGACGCGGTTCCGGTCTGGCACGAGGAGCGAGAGCTGCCCGGGCTCGACGCCGTCGTCCTTCCCGGCGGGTTCTCGTACGGCGACTACCTCCGGTGCGGAGCGATCGCCCGGTTCTCGCCCGCGACCGCCGCGGTCCGCGAGTTCGCAGAGGCGGGCGGGCTCGTCCTCGGCATCTGCAACGGCTTCCAGATCCTCTGCGAGGTCGGACTGCTGCCGGGCGCGCTGCTGCGGAACGAGTCGCTCCGCTTCGTCTGCCGCGACGTGCCGCTGATCGTCGAACGGTCCGACCTACCGTTCACGTCGCGCTGCACGACCGGGCAGCGGCTCGTGATCCCGGTCAAGCACGGGGACGGCCGCTACGTACCACCGCCCGGACTCGACCCTGCCCAGGTCGTGCTCCGGTACGTGGACAATCCGAACGGCTCGACCGGAGACATCGCCGGCGTTTGCAACGAGGCCGGAAACGTGCTGGGGCTGATGCCGCATCCTGAGCACGCGGTCGACCCGCTCCTCGGCTCGGACGACGGAGCGCTCCTGCTCTCGTCGCTCGTCGATGCCGCTCGCGAGCGCGCCCTCGTCGCTGCCTAAACTGGGACTCACAACCCGAGCGTCTCGGCCAGCGCCGGGTGCTGCGCGAGCGCCGCCTTCAGCCGCTCGATGTCTCGCTTCCGCAGGGTCACCGGGCCGCGCACGCCGCCGCCCGCGCCGGCGTAGGAGAAGCGGACGAGCCGCTCGCCTTTGGCCGTCTCGAGCAGCTGCAGCTTCGAGGCGAAGCGCTTCGCTCCCGCCTGCTGCTTGACCGTGAGCTCCTCCACGAGCTCTGCCGGCCCCCAGGGTGTCGCAGCCTTCGTCGCCACGCCGAGCACGCTAGCCCCGCAGTCGTGACGCGTGTGTGCCGCCTTCCCGGCGGCTCGCCGGCGCCTACCTCAGGGTCAGGCCGAGCGCATAGCCGGCCGCCAGCGCGCCGGTCGGGCCGAGCACCCAGCCCTGCAGGATCGAGACGAGCGTCGAGAGGTGCACCGTCTCCCGTCCGCGCGCGAAGCCCGCTCCGGCCATCGCACCGACGAGCGCCTGGTTCATCGAGGTGAAGAAGCCGAAGGCGACGGCGGCGAGGACGACCGCCGCCTGCACGAGCTGGGCAGCCGTCGCCATGGCCCGGTCGACTTCCACGATCTCGAAGGCGACGCGGCGCAGGAGCGGCTTCCCCCAGGTGAGGACGCCGAGCGCGATGCCGGCCCCGCCGACGGCGCCCGCCGCGAGCGGGCTGAAGGTACCTGTGCCGACGAGGGCGCCGCTCGCGTTCGAGACGTCGTTCGCGCCCATCGCGAAGGCGGCGACCGCGCCGACCGCGACGAGGGCGACGCCGACCCGGCCGTGCAGCGGGAGGCGGTCGAGGACGAGCGTCAGGAGCGCGCCGAGGCCGATCGCGGCGAGGGGAGCCGCCGCCCACACCTCGATCAGATGCTCGATCGAGCCCCACTTGACGCCGGTGTGCGTCGCGAGCGCGACGCCGATGACGGAGAAGACGAGGATCTGGATCGTCGAGGTCGGCATGCGAAAGCGGTTGAAGAAGGTCGTGACCGCGAAGGCGACGCCGATCACGACGACCTGCTGGCTGACCGAGAGATGCGCGGTCGTCAGACCCGAGCCGACACGCTTCTCCACTGCGTGGCTCGCGAAGGTCGCGCCGACGAATGCGAGGGGCGCCATCAGGAACAGCGCCTGCCACGCGCCGATCGCTCGCAGCGCGTGCGGCATGCCCATCACCGCGCCGGTGTAGTGGGCGCCGATGCTCCACGAGAAGGCGATTGCGAGCGCGATCAGCAGCGGCGTCATCCGCCGCGAGGCTACATCCCTTGTCGGCAGACCGTGCGAAGCGCTACGGTCCCCCGCGATGGAGGGTCGCGACAAGCGCGACCCGGGCTACGACGACTGGTTCGACGAGCCCGAGCCGCCCACGGAGGGAACGGGCCGCAGCGCCCGAGAGGTCCTCTACCAGGACCCCGAGGACGTCTGGGTCCTGCCCGAGGAGCAGAGGCCCCGCCGCCGTGGTGGCGGGCGGCACGAGATCGCGATCGGCAGCTGGGTCCTCACGACGACGCAGCTGGCGATCATCGGCGCATCCGTGCTCGCGCTCTTCTTCGCGATCCTCGCTGCGACGGGCGTCTTCAGCAGCTCGCCATCGGCTCAGCCGGCCCCCACGAATCCGCCGCCGACGGTCGACGACCCACGTCGACCTCGACCCAGACGAACACGACGCCGGCGGTGCAGCCGCCGACGACGACCCTCAAGCCGGGCGACACCGGCTCCGACGTCAAGACGCTCCAGCGCGCGCTCGCTGCGCTCGGCTTCTCCCCCGGAAAGCCCGACGGCAACTATGGCCCCACGACGAAGACCGCCGTCCAGCACTTCCAGACCTCGAAGGGCCTCACGAGCGACGGCATCGTCGGCCCGAAGACCCTCCTCGCGCTGCAGCAGGCCCTCTCGGGCTAGACGGGCTTGCTCTCCCGCATCGTCTGAGGGTTGCCCGTTTCCGCTGGAACCTACGCGTGACGCCGAACGGCGTAGCGCTGACCGAGCGCGAACACTGCCAGCGCGAGGCCCGCTGCGACCTCGGCCAGCCAGACGCCCCGGAAGCGGATCGGGTCGATCGTCGCCCGGCGCGCGAGCGGCTCGAGGCAGAGGGCCGCGGCCGAGACGAGCGCACCGAGAAGCGCCCTGCGGGTACGCCATTGCTGGCCGAACCAGCCGAAGACCGGGCCGGTCAGGAGCGCGCCGATGAAGACGGCCGGATCGCTGATGACGAAGCCGCGGGCGTTCGCAAGGGAGTAGTGGGCGTTCTCGAGCGGGCTGTCCGTCATGAGGAAGTAGCCGCCGAGCGCTGCGGCCGTGCACGCGAGCCCGAGCAGCGCCGCGCGCCGCGGCTGCCGCTGCGTCGCGCCGGCGACGAAGGCGAGGACGAGCCAGGGCGCGGAGAGCAGGCTCGCGTCCGCGGCCCAGGGATGCGCAGAGAGGCTGCCGAGGTACTGGTCGCCGGCGCCGAAGACGGCGGCGAGCACGAGCGCGAGGACGACCCCCATCGGCGGAATCGTAGCCCGGCCGGCAGGTTAGGAACCCGGCCGGAGGGGTACAATGATGAGAGGAAGGAGGGCGAGCTACATGGCCCATCGCATGCGCAGGCGCGTGCACGACGACACGTGGAAGTCCACCGCTGTCGCGCACCTGGCGGCAGAGAACGGCGACCCGGCTCTACAGCGCGAGCTGGAGCACGTCGAGGCGGCCGAACACGCCTCGTCCCGCGGGTTCCGCCAGGCGTGGGACCGGTTCTTCCTCGCCGTGTTCGCCGGCAGGTAGCAGGCGGCGACTACCCGCCGCTACGGTCGATCAGCTCGATCCGGTAGCCGTCGGGGTGCCTCACGACCTGCGAGTCACCCCCACGGGAAGCCGGGAGTCGTGGGGGAGCCTGGGCCGAGGAGGAGTCCGCCCGCCGCAGGCGGGGGAGGCCCATGCATGACGCGGCCCGTGGCGAGGTCGACGAGATGGAGGGTGCCGTGGCCGTCGACGAGTGCGAGCGACCGGTAGACGTCGGCGAGATAGAGCTGACCTCCGAGGCCTTTCACCCGCCAGCGCAGCGCCCCGTCCGGCCCGTAGGCGGCAAGGCCTTCGCCGTGCACGTGCTGGGTGTTGCCGTAGCTGGAGCGTCTGCCGGTGGCGAGAAGGAGGCCGTCCGCGACCATGAACGTGTCGGCCTGCTGGTCGAGCATCCGGACGCTCCAATTGCGGGTATCGATGATTCGCAGCCCAGTCGGCCGGTACGAGTCGACCTGCGCGGTCGCAGTCTCTTGGGTGCCGGCGACCGCGATCAGCCCCTTCCCGAGCCACTGCGCGACGAGTTGGTTGCCGTTCGTTCCCTTCGCCTCGGCCGGTGGCGTCAGCCAGTCCGCGATCCGGGCGAGCAGCGAGCCCGACCCGAGCTGGTGGTAGGCGACGCTGAGATTGCCGAGGTCGACGGTGGCGACAAGGCCGCTCGGGTCGATGACGTACGCGATGCCGCTGCTGGGATCGACTGCGAGGCCGGGGAGGTTGGTGGCGCCGATCGGATCCTGGCTCTTGGTGTCGTAATGCGTGCCCGCGAGGATCCGCTGCACCGTCACGGTGCGGACTGTGCCGTCGGAGCCGATCACGAGAAGGCGCACCGGCACGATCGCGTTGAACGTCCCGGCGAGCACGACGAGACCGTCAGCCGAACGGGCGAGCTGGAGGAGCGGCGCTGCGAGCGATTGGCTCGTGACGACCTTCCTCGAGACGGTGTCGACCGTGTCGAGCGCGAGCGTCGTGTCTCCGCCGACGAGCGCATACAGCTTGCCGGGGCGAGGCCAGAGGCCGGCATAGAAGCCGCCGTCGAGCGGTACGGTGTGCGGCGCCCAGCGCAGCGTCGTGGCGCTCGCAAAGCGGAGCGCGAATGAGGTGCACTTGCGACGGCAGGCTGCGACGGCGACCCTGCTGTCGTCCGGCGACGTGACCCAGCCCCAGTCCCAGCCGCTCCTCCAGGCCGAAGTGCGCACCGTCCGCAACGTCGACGGGTCGACGCGCGCCAGCCGGTACCGACCGTGAGCTTCCACGATCGCCGTCAGGTGCGCGGTCGCGGGACGAAGCGAGCGCAACGGCAACCGGCGGGCGCTCGCGCTTCGGCCGTACGCGGTCGCTCCGACCGCACCGACCGTCGCGCAAACCACCAGAGCGAGGCCGAAGCGTCTCATGCGGAGAGTAAAGGGCACCGCCTCCGGATCGCAATACTCCCAGGCGGAACAGCCTGCTTGCAGCTATTTCCCGCTGCGGTCGATCAGCTCGATGCGATAGCCGTCCGGGTCGTGGACGAAGCAGATGAGGAACCTCCCTCGCGGACCCGATAGGGCTCGCGTTCGGGCTCGATGCCCTGCTCCTTGAGCTCCGCGAGCGTCGCTCCGAGATCGTCGACGCCGACGGCGACGTGGCCGTAGCCGGTGCCGAGCTCGTACGCGCGGCCGTCGTGGTTGTACGTCAGCTCGAGCACGGACTCCTGGTCGCCGATGCCGAAGAAATAGTTCGTCGCCTCGAGCTCGCCGCCGCGGACGATGTCCATGTCGTGCTCGAACCGGAAGCCGAGCGCCTCGTAGAACGCGCGACTCTTCTCCGGATCGGTGATGCGCACCATCGTGTGCAGGAAGCGGCTCACACGGGCATCGTACGCGCGACGACCTCCTCAGGCGTCATCGCCCGCGACCCGAGACCTAGACCAGCCTCAGCTCCGCTTCGAGTCCGAGCAGATCGGACTCGAGCTCGTGAAAGACCTCCTCGACCGTTCTCCAGCCGGCAACGGCGACAACGGTCGCGCCGGCGGAGCGGTAGTAGTCGACCAGCGGAGCCGTCTCCCGTTCGTACAGCTCGAGCCTGCGCGCCATCGCCTCGGGCGTGTCGTCGGAGCGGCCCTCTTCCGCAGCGCGCTTCGCCATCCGGTCGAGCAGAACCTGCCGGTCGCCCACCTCGAGCTCGAAGACGACGTCGAGCTGCCGCGACAGCTCCTCGAGCAGCAGGTCGAGCGCCTGCGCCTGGGGAAGCGTCCGAGGGAAGCCGTCGAGGATGAAGCCGTCCCGCGTGTCATTCCTACCGAGCCGCTCGCGCATGAGCCTGATCATCAGCTCGTCCGAGACGAGATCGCCACGGTCGTACGTGGCCCTCAGATCCCGGCCGAGCTCGGTCGGGAGCTCCTTCATCTCGCGGATCATGTCCCCCGTGGCGATGTGTGGGAGCCCGCGGGCCGCGGCAAGCCGCTTCGCCTGGGTTCCCTTTCCGGATCCCTGCGGGCCGAGTAGAAGGATGTTCATCGGTTGGCTCCCCAGCTCACGTAAGCATGAGCCTCGGAGTCTCATCTGATCGCAATTGGGGAGTTGACAAGCTAGGATCCGCCCGTGGATCGCCGGCTTGAAGAGGCCGCCGACGAGATTGCTCGCGGTAGACGTCGCACGATCGACTACTCACTGGCGGCTCTGGCCGGCCTTGCCGGGACCGCGGCGACCGCCCACTGGAGCGTCCAGCTCGCGCTGAGCCTCGCCGCCGCAGCCGCGGTGGAGCTGCTGCTCGCTCTCGGCGCCGCCCACGCGCGGCACGATCGAATCGCGACACTCGCGCTGGACCGGGCCGCGTACCAGCTGCCGGAAGTTCGGCGCTACGGAGAGCGTTGCCTCGAGCCCGCGGAGCGCGCGCGGCTCGTCCGCTGGCTGCGTGAGCTGACGGAGCTCTCAGACGGTGTCGGCGGATTGTTCCTCGGAGACCGCCTCGAGGGCGTGCGGGCAGATCTGGAGTGGCTCGCCGGACAGCTCGCCTCTCCCGTGCGGGCGCTCGAACCGTCGAGCGTCGTTGCCTGCTGGCGCCTGCTCACCCATCCGGCGGAAAGCGGCCTGTACAACTGGAACGTCTCCGAGGACGACCTGCGGCTCGCCATCCGGCGCATCCGCCTCGGCCTCGCCGCCAGCTGACGAGCGCGTCAAGCGTGAGTCACGCTGACCGCGCCGTCGACCGCCTCTCCTGAAAGCGCGAGTAGATGGTTCTCGATGATCTGGCGCTTCGCGTCGAACGGTCCGTTGATCGACTCGAGCCTCAGGTACCACTCCGCGCACTGGACGAGCACCTCCTGCTCCACCACTCCGCAGATCTGGCAGCCCACGACGGGGACAGCGAACCTCGCGGCTTCGGCCTCGATGAGGTTGAAGACGCGGTGAAGAGGCGTCTCGAGCGGATCGGAGATCTCCATGGAGACTGCGACCGCACCCCGGCCCGTCAGGGGGAGTCCGATGGCGCCCTTGATGTTCGCGAAGCCGCCGCTCCTGGCCCGCACGGCTTTCGCCAGCCGCTTGGCGATCTCCACGTCGGTCGTCCCGAGGACGACGTTGAAGTAGGCATCGTGCGTGCGCTCAGCTCCGACGATCGTCGCGCCGGCCGTGGGATGCATGGCAGCAGGGCCGATGTCAGGAGCTCGCTTCGGCTCGTGAATGACCTTCTTGAGCCCTTCGTAGTTGCCCGCGCGGATCACGGCGAGCGTCTTGCGTTCCTCCGAGCGGGCGTTCTCCCCCGTGAAGAAGACGGGAACGTCGAAGCGGTCGAAGATCTCGCGTCCGAGTGTCTCCGCCAGCTCGACGCATTCCTCGATCGTCGTGTCGGCCAGGGGATAGAGCTGAATCGTGTCCACGGCGCCGATGCGCGGATGGTGGCCCTCTTGATGCTCCATGTCGATGAGGTCGTAGCTCCTGCCGGCCATGTCCAGCAGCGCCTGGAGCAGCGCGTCGGGCGTGCCGATCACCTCGACCGGGAGCCGGTTGAAGTCGGGATCGGGCTCGTAGCCGATGAGCCGCACACCCTCTCGGCCGCGAAGCTCGTCGACGATCGCCTCGATCACGTCGCGGTTCGTGCCGTCGCTCATGTTCGGATCGGAAAGGACGTAATGCGCCATGTCGATCAACCCTCCCCCGGGCTCGCCGTACGCTTGGCCCAGCTTCCGCATGAAGCGCGCCGCGTCACATCCGCGAGATCGCTGATCACGAGAGTGGGGAAACTCCGATGCCCAGCCCTCGCGGCAAGACAAGCATTGAGGCATGGCCGTGAGCGACCTCGAAGACGTGCCTGTTCGCGTGCAGGACACGGGGTCGACGCTGGTCGTGGACGTCACGCTTCCCCCCGGGGTGGAGGCGTCGAGCGTCGAGATCGACCTGCGCCCCGGACTACTGAGGATCCGCCTCCCGCACTCCCAGCCGGATGACACTCCGGAACTGGAGCATTCGATCGTGGTGCGGCGACGGTGCATCCCGGGTTTCAACCCGGAATCCGGCGGTGTCTGAGACACGGGCCGAGGGCTCCTTCCAGTCCGAAGCGGACATGGTCGAGCCGCGTCTACAAACCGAGCTTCCGGGTCCCCGGGCGCGCGAGGCGATCGAGGCCGACGAGGCCGTCACCAGCCCGTGGCTCACGCGGGCGTATCCCTTCGTGCCGGCGCGCGGGCGAGGTGCGCTCGTCGAGGACGTCGACGGGAACACCTTCCTCGACTTCAACGCCGGCATCGCCGTCTGCGCGACCGGGCACTGCCACCCCGACGTCGTCGCCGCGATCACGCAGCAGGCGTCGCAGCTCATCCACTACTCCGCAAGCGACTTCTACCTTCCCGTCTACGCGAGGTTGTGCGCGCGACTCGCTGCCCTCGCGCCGTTCCCCGGCGAGGCGCGGGTCTTCCTGACGAACTCCGGGACGGAAGCCGTGGAAGCAGCCATCAAGCTGTCGCGCAGCGCCACGAGGCGACACCACGTGATCTCGTTCCTCGGCAGCTTCACGGACGGTCGTACGGCGGCATCTCTGCGTCTGCGTCACGCGCGAAGGGCCGATCGCCCTTCGGGCCGCTCCTGCCGGGCATGATCCACGCCCCCTACGCCGACCTCTTCAGCCTCGCCGACCACGACCGACCGGAATTGGCGATCGAGAACTACATCGAGGCCGTGATCTTCCGCCGGATCGTCGAGCCGGAGGGCGTCGCCGCGATCATCGTCGAGCCCGTGCTCGGCGAGGGCGGATACTTCGCACCACCCGCCGAGTGGCTCCAGCGTCTGCGTGAGATATGCGACACGCACGGGATCCTGCTCATCGCCGACGAAGTGCAGTGCGGAGTCGGAAGAACCGGACGCATGTGGGCAATCGAGCACGCCGGCGTGGAGCCGGACATCGTCATCTCCGCCAAGGGCCTGGCGAGCGGCATGCCGCTCGGCGCGATGATCGCCCGGGAAAGCGTCACAGCATGGACATCGGGCACGCACGGCTCGACGTTCGGCGGCAACCCGGTGTCGTGCGCGGCTGCCCTCACGACGCTCGATCTCGTGCAGGGCGGCTTGATGGACAACGCTCGCCGGATTGGCGAGCGCATGCTGCATGCGCTCGACCCGTTGCGCGCACTTCCGGGCGTGCGCGACGTGCGCGGCATCGGCCTGATGCTCGGCGTCGAGTTCGAGACCGCCCGCGTCGCCGACTCGGTGCAGCAGGGCTGCTTCGAGCGCGGGTTGCTCGTGCTTCGAGCCGGCGAGGCGACGGTGCGGATCTCTCCTCCGCTCGTGCTCACGGAGACCGAGGCGCGCATCGGCACCCGCCTGTTCGGCGAGGTCTGCGCAGCCGCGCTCGAGGCGCCGCTCTCGGTCTCGTAGGCGGGCGGGCCGAACCTCAGAAGGGCTCGTCGGCGATGCTGTCGACGCTGCCCGGCGCGAACTCCCACTGCACCGGGTCGAGCGCGGCCAGGTCGACGCCGCGAGCCGTGAGCGCGCCGGCGACGATTTCCCGGCGCGCCGCATCCCAGGCGAGGACGTGCGCGACCGAGGCGCCGAAGGTGTTCGTGTTCGGGGGGTGCTGCGTCGAGTCGACGTAGGCCGTGTCCCATGCGTTGCGCCGCCGGATGTCCCTGACGAGCTCCGCGAAGGCCTCGCCGGCCTCGCACAGCCGTCGGCGCATTCCCTCGATCGAGGTGTCGGCGGTTGCGGGAAGGGCGCGCCCCGAGATCGACGCGACCCACATCTCCTTCGCGAGCACCAGCCGGTCGAGCATCGCCCGCAGCGACGGCGACGCATCGCTGAAGGCCAGAGTCGGCGGGTTGAGGGTCACGGGCTCGTCGAGCTCCTCCTCCGCCAGTTGCCCGGCGCAGACGAGCAGCCGTTCGGTGAGCCAATTGTCATGTTCGACCAAACGGTCGGACAGGTCCATCTTGCGCCTCCTGTTGCGGGCGCCGGGGACGACCGTGCCACCGGCAGGTACATAGTGCACTCCGTTCGGAGCGTCGAGACGATGGTCGTTCGCCGCAAGCGCCCGGTACGCGAGGGGCGAGGTTCCGAACGCTCGCCTGAAAGCGTGGGTGAACGCCTCGGCAGAGTGGTAACCGGCCTCGAAGGCGAGCGCGGAGACGGCGAGTCTCGTGGAGGTCAGCTGGTCGGCGGCCCGCTCGAGCAGCAGCCTGCGGCGGAACGCCCCGGGCGACTCCCCGAGCATCGTCTTGACCACATGCTGGAAGTGATAGCGGTCGAAATGGACGCGGCGGGCCAGCTCCTCGCCGCCGACCTCGTCGTCGAGGCTGTCGACGAGCACCTCGAGAACGCGGCGGCGGAGATCGTTGGAGGAACCCGGCAATCCCTCGTACACATTCGCCATCGACGGTCGACGGTAATCAGGCGCGGCGGCGCAGGCGTCGGTAGTTGGCCGTACCGAGCCGCGGCAGACGTACCGATGGGGACCTGCGGACTAGCGGACCTCTACGGCGGCAGCCTCGGCGACGAGCCGCTCGCCGATCTCCCGGCGGCTGCCCACGTCGAGAAGCTCGACCGGCACGCCGTACGCGAGCAGGTCGAACGCGACGCTTGCGGCGGCGAAGGCCTTCCCATCGGGCCGGTGCGCGGGCAGGAACAGCTGCGCCGGATAGGCGCGCGTGGCGCGATAGCCCTGAGAGCACTCGAGCACGGTTCCCCACAGGCGCACGCGCCCGACCGCGCGGGGCACGTAGTCGTCCTCGAGGGCGATCGGCGGCAGAGGCGAGATGTCTGCCCAGCTCGGTACGAAATACTGCGCCGCCCGCTCCGGTGTGAGGGCGCCGTAGATCCCGCACTGACACGGTCGATGGGGCGGATCGTGACGCGCGTGGTAGGGGAGGCCGCCCGCCACGACGCGATCGCGGTGGCAGCGAGCCTCGAGCGGCGCGCCCGTCGGCCACTCGTCGCCCATGTGCGTAGACCGCAGCCGCCAGCCGTCTGTCGTGTGCACGACATTCCAGGCCCGCCAGGCGAGCAACGGTTCGACGAGGTCGGGCGCCGCGAAACCCGACCCTGAGGTGCCGGTGGTCTCTACGCCGGGATCTCCTCGGGCATCGCCGGCGCCTCGACCGGCTCGCTCGGCTCGAGAGGCTGCACTGGGTTCTCGATCGGCTCGACGATGATCTCGCGGATCGGGTCACCGATTTCCATGGACGTACGTCTCCTTTCGTCCGGCGCTGCAAGCGCGCCCACCGCGGCGGATATTAACCCCACGGGCGGAGGGAAGAAACCTCCGCTAGCGGCCGCTGGCTGCTTCGCGCCGGCGCTCGACCGCGCGCCGGAGATACCACGGCATGAAGCCGGCGAGCCCCACGAGCACGGCCCCGAGAATGCAGGCGAACACGATCGCACTGACGTGGCGGTGGTCGTTCCACAGCGTCCAGACGCGCGTTGCGCCGAAGGCCACGAGGATCGGAACCAAGATCCGCAGGAGGCGGGCCACGCGCAGTACGCGTGCGTGGAAGTCGATCTCGCGCGGGCGGGGCGGGGGCGGCTGCCGAGGCGGTTTCCGAGGCGGTTGCCAAGGACCACGGAGCGGGCCGCGTCCCCGCCTATCCCTGGTCACGCCGCCAGCCTCATATATGCCTCGTCCTCGCCCAAATCCGTCTCCTCGACGGGGAACCGTAGCCACGATGCAGCCGGAGAGACGGGCCCGGCCGGAGCGTACTCCGGCCGGGCCCGGGTCGCTTAGAAGCCGGGGATCTGCTTCGGGAAGTAGTCGACGCACTCGCTCTCGCGGTAGACGTCGAGCGTCGTGCAGTGCAACGCACCTCCGAAGGGGATCACCTTTTCGTACGGGATCGGAACGACGTCGAACCCGAGCTTGTCGAGCTGCTCCTGGTACGCCGTCTCGCCGGCCTCCACGAACACCGTCTTCTCGTCGAACGAGAAGGTGTTCATCGAGATCCAGCTCTTCCCCTCGTACAGACCGGTCAGGTACACCTTGTTCTTGTGCACCCGCACGGGGCGTGCGGCCGGGATGAGCTCCCAGTCGTTCATCTTGAACAGCTCGAACACCCGCTCATCCGTGGGCGCCCAGTCGGGGTTGTAGATGCAGAGACCCGGCCGGAGCGGGACGAAGTTCACGTCGATGTGCCACGGGTGGAAGTTGTCGGGCTTGCCCGAGTTGCTCGGCGGGCTGTCGAAGTACATCGGATGGACGCGGATTCCGAGCTCGCCCATGAACCGCTGCAGCCAGTCGATGCCGCCCTTGTTCGTGACGCAGGAGACCTGATGGAAGATGTCCTTGCCGAAGCGCATGGCGTCGGCGGCATCCCAGAGTGCCTCCTTCTCGGTCAGCTGGAACTCGCCGTTGTGCAGCTTCTCCAGCTTCTCGTCGTCCGTCCACGTGTGCTCGAAGTCGTAGTAGTAGTTCCTGACGTACGACTCGTCGGTGAGCATCGGCACCGGCGCGGCGACGAGCACGACCTCCGGATCCTCCTTGTAGTACTTCTCGAAGATCGGCCGGAAGTTGTACCGCTCGAAGACGCGCGAGCGGCGACACGTCGTGCCTTCGACGATGTAGTGCCCGTGGATCATGACGACGTCACGTGTGTTGTTGACGCCGTGTGCGTTCTGCTGGACCCAGCCGAGCGGCGAGGCCAGCGGCTTGTTGAGCATGAACGGCTGGATGTCGATGCGCTCGACAGTCGCGCCGCGCTTCTCGATCTGCCCAACGAAGTAGTCCATCTGCTCGTTCGCCGCATCGGTCATCTCCTGCGGGAACGGACCGAACTGGCCGAGGGGGAAGCCGCCCTCCGGCAGGTCGTACCACCACGCGGGCTCCGGAGCGGGAACATTCGTTCCCTCCGGGCGCCCGACGATGACGCGCTTGAGGGGCGACCACTCGTCCCATGACTTGACGATCTTGGGCATGTCGTGCCTCCTGACTCGTTACTTCTTCGCCTTGTTGCTCTGCACGTGCTCGTCGACGAAGTTGCCGACGACGTCCTCGAGGGTCGGCTCGCCGATCTCCTGGAGGTCGTAGTAGACGCGGGTGTTCGGCTTCTTGATCTGGATCACCCGCGAGAGGTCGATCGGCGTGCCGACGACGACTGCGTCGCAGTCCGCCGCGTTCACCGTGGCCTCCATGTCCTTGAGCATCTGCTCGCCGTAACCCTCGGCGGGAAGCAGCTCGGTCATGTGCGGATAGAGCTCGAACATGCCGACGAGGCTGCCCTTGAGATAGGGCCGCGGGTCGACGAGCTCGGCCGCGCCGAACTTCTTCGCCGCGACGACCGCGGCGCCGGTCGTCATCTCCCCGTGCGTCACGGTCGGCCCGTCCTCGATGCAGAGGACGCGCTTGCCGCGAATGATGGACGGATCGTCGACGCTGATCGTCGACACGGCGTCGACGACGGTCGCCTTTGGATTGACCGCCTCGAC
The DNA here is from genome assembly GCA_963702785.1 of uncultured Actinomycetes bacterium. Lineage (GTDB taxonomy): Bacteria > Actinomycetota > Thermoleophilia > Gaiellales > Gaiellaceae > Palsa-739. Next base: position 356,923 of record CAVPDV010000001.1, read on the forward strand.
GTTCTTGCGCACCGTCGAGAGCTGGTCGGGCGTCGCGCTGTCGATCTTGTTGATGACGACGACGTCCGCGAGCCGGAGCGTCACCGACCCCGGCCAGTAGGTCAGCTCGTGCCCCGCGCGGAGCGGGTCGACGACCGTGACCATGAGGTCCGGCTTGTAGAACGAGAAGTCGTTGTTCCCGCCGTCCCAGAGGATCACGTCGCAGCCGCCGGGATCGTTCTCGGCCTCCTCGAGGATCGTCTGGTAGTCGACGCCGCAGTAGATGACGTTGCCGCGCACCACGTGCGGCTCGAACTCCTCCATCTCCTCGATCGTGCAGTTGTGCTTCTCGAGGTCGGCGATCTCCGCGAAGCGCATCGAGCGCTGTGCGGCGAGGTCGCCGTACGGCATCGGGTACCTGATCGCGACGACCTTCAGGCCACGGGCGAGCAGGGCCTCGATGATCGTCCGCGAGGTCTGGCTCTTCCCTGCCCCGGTCCAGTACTGCGCCGACGGCGATCACCGGCTTCTTGCTCTTCAGCTGCGTGTCGTCCGGGCCGAGCAGGACGTAGCTCGCTCCCGCCCCAGCCGCGATCGAAGCGAGCGTCATCACGTGCTGGTTCGAGACGTCGCTGTACGAGAAGGCGACGTCGTCGACCTCGAGTTTCGGGATCAAGGTCGCGAGATCGCCTTCGTAGTACACGGGAATGCCCTTCGGGTACAGCTTCCCGGCGAGCTCCGGCGGATACTTCCGGTCGGAGATGCCGGGGATCTGCGTGCCGGCCGTGAAGCCGACCACGTTGTATGCCTCGTCGTCCCGGTAGTGCGTGTTGAAGTTGTGGAAGTCACGCCCACCAGAACCGACGATCAGCACGTTCCTTTTCTTGGCCACGTTCCTGCCTCCCTCGGTCAGTCGTTGCTCTCGGCGGCCGCGGGACCGATCAGCTCGGTGCCCGCTTCTCCCGCCAGCGCCGCCTCGAGTTCGTCGAGGTGGCAGATGACGGCCCGCTTCCCGGTCTTCTCGACGAAGTCGATGATGGCGGTCACCTTCGGCGCCATCGATCCCGCCGGGAACTGGCCTTCGGCCAGATGTTTGCGAAGCTCCTCAACCGTGACCTTCCGAAGCAGGCGCTCGGTCGGCTTCTGCCAATCCACCGACGCGCCGTGGACGTCGGTGGCGATCACGAACAGATCGGCATCGATCTCGGTCGCCAGCAGGGCGTTGCCGAGGTCCTTGTCGATCACGGCGTCGACGCCGCGATAACCGGCGCCGTCCTTGACGACGGGAATGCCGCCGCCGCCCGTGCAGATCACGATCCAGTCCTGATCGACGAGGAACGAGATCTCCTCGCGCGGGACGATCCCGATCGGCTTGGGCGACGCGATCACCCTCCGGTGGCCCTTGTCCGTGACCACCATGCGGTATGGCTTCCCCGCCGCTTCTTCCTCGGTGTAGAACGGCCCGATCGGCTTCGTCGGGTTGTCGAAGAGCGGGTCCTTCTCGTCGACCTCGGTCATCGTGATGACCGTGAGGAACTTGCGGTCGATGCCCTGCTCAGCGAGCGTTCGATCGAGGACCTGCTCGATCATGTAACCGATCTGGCCCTGCGTCATCGCACCGATGACGTCGACGGGCATCGTCGCGACCTCGGTCGTGCTCTCCTGCTGGAGGAGGATGTTGCCGACCTGCGGTCCGTTGCCGTGGCTGATGACGACGCGATAGTCGTGGGTCAGCGAGGCGACCTTCCGCATCGACACCTTGAGGTTCTCCATCTGCTGCTCGGCCGTGCCATCCTGGCCGGCCTGGATCAGCGCGTTCCCACCGAATGCGACGACGACGATTGGCTTTGGTGTCATGAGCTCCTCCATCCCTCAGCAGCCGAGCGTCGCGACCATCACGGCCTTGATGGTGTGGACGCGGTTCTCCGCCTCATCCCAGACGACCGACGCGTCCGACTCGAAGACCTCGTCGGTCACCTCCATCGCGTCGAGACCGAACTTCGAGGCGATCTCCGCTCCGATCGTCGTCTCGGCGTTGTGGGTCGACGGCAAGCAGTGGAGGAACTTGACCGCACGGTTACCCGTGGCGGCCAGCACGTCCGCGTTGACCTGGTACGGCTTGAGTAGATCGATCCGCTCGGCCCAGACCTCTGGCGCCTCGCCCATCGAGACCCAGACGTCGGTCGCGACGAAGTCGCAGCCGTCGACGCCCTCCGAGACGTCTTCGGTCAACGTGATCTTCGCGCCGGTCGTCTCCGCGATCGAGAGGGCGGTGGCGACGAGCTCTGGATCGGGGAAGAGCGCCTTCGGCGCGACGATCCGGAGGTCGAGCCCCAGCTTCGCCGAGCCGACGAGATACGAGTTGCCCATGTTGAACCGGGCATCGCCGAGATAGGCGAACGAGATCGCGCTCAGAGGCTTGTCGCAGTGCTCGACCATCGTCATCACGTCCGCGAGCAGCTGAGTCGGGTGGAATTCGTTCGTGAGCCCGTTCCAGACGGGCACGCCCGAGTAGCGGGCGAGGGACTCGACGATCTCCTGCCCATAGCCGCGGTACTCGATCGCGTCGTACATCCGGCCGAGTACGCGCGCGGTGTCGGCGAGCGTCTCCTTCTTCCCCATCTGCGATCCGGTCGGCCCCAGGTAGGTCACATGCGCTCCCTGGTCGAAGGCAGCGACCTCGAACGCGCAACGCGTCCTTGTCGAGTCCTTCTCGAAGATGAGCGCGATGTTCTTGCCGACCAGGCGCGGCCGCTCGGAGCCGGCGTACTTCGCCTTCTTCAAATCGATGGAGAGATCGATCAGGAACTTGAGTTCCTGAGGTGTGAAATCGAGCTCCTTGAGAAAGCTGCGATTTGCGAGGTTGAATGCCATGTGTCACCCCGTCGCGATTCGTTGAATGCGGACCGTGAGTCCGCTGGATCGAGTATGCGACGAGGGGAGCGGGCCACCTGATCGCGATTGCGGTGTTCGCCCGCTGCCCGCCTAGAATGTGGGAAACCCGTATGGACGACTCCGCGCTAGCTCCTGATCTGATCGAGCCGCTGCACGCGTGGCGAGTGTGGAGCGTCCGCGAGACCGAGGACGGCTGGCGTCTGGCGTCGATCCACTACCGTCAGATCTGGGAGCCGGAGGCGGAGGCCGCCGCCTGGTGCTACCGGAGCTCGGGACGCGCGATCGGCGCGACGGTGCGGCACGATCGTCATGTCGCCCCCGTCACGGGCTGCCACTGCGGAATCTACGGTGCCACCGACGCGGGCAGCGCCGGCGAGTACCTCGTCGCTCGACAGGGGCCGTGGGAGAGCATGTACGTCTCCGCCGAGTACCGGCACCGCGTGCTCGGGCGGATCGCCTTGTGGGGCCGCACCGTCGAGTGCGAGCGTGGCTACCGTGCCAGTCTCGGCTACCCGACCCGGCTTTGGGTGCCGACGCGTCGCCCGGACGGCAGGACTATCGACACGAGGTCCGTCGCCGCCGATCTCGCTGCGTACGGCGTCCCGGTGGAACTGGTCGACGCCGGCACGCGCGGAGAGATTCTCGACTGTGTCGCGTAGCTGAGGACTGCTACTAGCCAGCTAGTAGCGGTGCACTACCGCGGGCCGCGGCGCGTCGGGCAGCCCGAGCCCCTCGAGCGGGAGCTCGACGACGACCGTCGTCCCCTGGCCGGCCCGGCTCTCGACCGACAGCCAGCCGCCGAGTGCCTCGGCTCGGTTCATCAGCCCCGACAGCCCGCTGCCGGCCATTGGGTCGGCGCCGCCTATGCCGTTGTCCTGGACGGTCGCGCGCAGGGAGTCTCCCCTCACGGTCAGGCTCACTCCCACGCTCGTGGCATGCGCGTGCTTCGTCGCGTTCGCGAGCGCCTCGGCCACGACGTAGTACGTCGCAGCCTCGATCTCCTTCGGCAACCGGCTCGGGAGACCGTCGACGTCCACGGTCGTGTGGACGGGAGCCTGTCGCGCGAGCACCCGCAGGGCAGGCTTGAGGCCCGCCTGCGTCAGCACCGGAGGCAACAGCCCGTGCACGATCGAGCGGATCTCGGCAATCACCGCGTCGAGAGAGACCTCGGCCGCCCGCATCGTCCGCGTCAGCTCGTCGGTCTCGGTCAGCGACTCGCCGAGACGCAACCGCAGGGCGACGGAGATCAGCCGTTGCTGGACGCTGTCGTGGAGGTCGCGCTCGATCTTCTCTCGCGCCTCGTCGGCCGAGGCGACGAGCCGCGCCCGCGACTCGATCAGCTTCGCGCGCGTCTCGGCGTGCGAGATCGCGACGCCGGCGAGCTCGGCGAAGTTCTGGATGCGCTCCTCGGTCTCGCGAGGTAGCGGTTGCAGCGAACGCGACGAAAGCACCAACGCGCCCCAGACCCTTCCGCCGACGATGATCGGGCCGCCGACTTCACAACGGATCCCGGAGGCGCGTACGAGCGCCGCGATCTGACCCGGTAGACCCTCGAACTGCTCGATCCGGCTCGGGCGCTCGCGCACGTGTACGAGCGCCTCGACCGAAGGCCCGTCGAGAAAGAGGCTCGCACCGGATCCGAGCGGAAACTTCGGGCCCGCCCTGAGCGCTCCGTCTCCCCAGCTGGCGACGACGCTGACCGTTCCGTTCGGCTCGTAGCGGAGGACGTGCGCGATGTCGGCTGTACTGCTCAGCGCGACCTCCCGGGCGATGGTCGTGCAAATCTCCGTGATCGAGAACCGCCGGCCGACGAGCGCTGCGATGTGGCGCAGGGTGGCCTGGTCTTTCACGATGCGCTCGTACGGGAGGGTGACGCTGCGGCGGAGACGCCCCCCGACGAGGGCGCCGGCGACGAAGAGCGTGATCACGAGTGCGTCCGAGCTGTCTGCTCGGGGGACGTGTGCGGCCGGAAAGAAGAACCCGGCGCACGCGACGGCGCTCACCACCGCGGCGGCTAGGCCAACGGCGACGCCGTAGACGAGCGCGAGCGGAACGATCGCGAGCAGGTAGGCCGAGCCGAGGAGTTGCACGGGAACGTACGGCTTTGCCAGGAGCACGGCGGCCGTCGCGATGGCAAGGACCGCGACGAACGGGGCGCCCGACTCGAGCAGCGCGGTGCCCATGGCGCGCAGGGCGCGGACACGAATCTTCGACCGAAGCGGATCCGGGCGGGCAACTGCCGCCCAGGGTTGCCGACCGTTGGCCACCCTCGTGGTCTAGCAGCTAGCCGCACTCCTGCCGTCCGGGATACGCCGAAGTAGGGTGTGGGGTATCCCACGCGCCGGATCGGCGCGCGTAAGCTGGACGAATGGCGGCGAATCCGGGCGTGCGGGTCGTGGTCGCCGACGACGACCTCCTCCTGCGAGAGGGCGTGGCCACCATCCTCGGGCGGGCCGGGATGACGGTCGTCGGCACGGCCTCCGAGCCCGAAGCCCTGCTCGCACTCGTTCGCGAGCACGCTCCCGATCTCGTCGTCATCGACATCCGGATGCCGCCGACCCACACGACCGAGGGGATCGACGCCGCGGCCACGATCAGCCGGTTCGCTCCCGACGCCGGCATCCTGCTGCTGTCGGCCTTTGTCGACCTTGCCCACGCCGTCAAGCTCTTCGGATCGGGCGGCCGCATCGGTTATCTGCTCAAGAGCCGCGTCGTCGACGCGGAGGAGTTCGTCACGGCCGCCCGGCGTGTGCTGGCGGGCGAGGTGGTCATCGACCGGGAGGTCGTCGATGCTTTGATCGGCCGCGTCCAGCGGGGCGACCCCCTCGCCGAGCTCACGCCGCGGGAGCTCGAGGTGCTCTCGCTGATGGCCGAGGGCTGCTCCAACCTCGGTATCGGGCACCGGCTCGCGATCAGCGAGAGCGCCGTGGAGAAGCACATTCGCAGCATCCTGACCAAGCTCGAGCTCTCGAGCACCCCGGAGGACCACCGGCGGGTGCTCGCCGTGCTGACGTACCTCGAATCCCGTTAACCGCTAGCCGGCCGTCCGGCTAGCACTCCGCCCGAATCGGAGACTTCCCGGAAGCGCGGTCCCCGAGCAGGCCCAACCTCGTTAGTTGGAGTGGACCAATCCGGTCCATGTGAGCTGTGAACGAGGGAGTGGTCGCATGTTCGGTAAGAAGGGAAAGGGCGGCGACAGCTTCACCGTCTTCTTCGCCACCGACGTCCACGGCTCGACCATCTGCTTCAAGAAGTTCATCGGCGGCGCGAAGTTCTACGGCGCCGACATGCTGATCCTGGGCGGCGACGTCACGGGAAAGATGGTCGTGCCGGTCGCACGCCAGTCGAACGGGGTGCACCTGTCCGAGTACGCGGGACTGCCGGTTGAGCTGCAGACGGATGAGGAGGTGGCCAAGTTCAAGCAGCGCATCGAGGACATGGGCTTCTACCCCGCCATCATGAGCGAGGAGGAGTTCCAGGCGGTGCGCGACGGAGGCGAGGAAACGCAGCTCGAGCTCTTCCGCAGCCTGATCAAGACTCGGCTCGAGGACTGGATCGAGTGGGCGACGCCCCGGATCGAGGACCTCGGGATCCCCGTCTACGTGTCGCCCGGCAACGACGACGAAGAATGGATCGACGACGTGCTCAAGAGCTCCGGCTGCCTCGAGCACATCGAAGGCAGAGTCGTCCCGCTCAACGGCCTCCAGATGCTGTGCACCGGCTGGTCGAACCACACTCCGTGGGACACGCCGAAGGAGTGCAGCGAGGAGGAGCTGCGCGAGAAGCTCATGCCGATGATCGAGCAGCTGGACGACCCGGCGCTGTCGGTCTTCAACATCCACGTGCCACCGCGGGACACCGCGCTCGACCAGTGCCCCGAGCTCGACGAGAACCTGACACCGGTCTCGAAGGGCGGCAACCCGTTGATGGCCTCGGCCGGGTCCAGCACGGTGCGCGAGCTGATCGAGCAGTACCAGCCCGTGCTCGCGCTGCACGGCCACATCCACGAGGGTCGAGGGGTCGCGAAGCTCGGGCATACGACGTGCATCAACCCGGGCTCCGTCTACAGCGAAGGCGTCCTCGAAGGGGCGGTAATCCGCCTCCAGGGAAACGAAATCGCGGACGTCCAACTCACTTCCGGCTAAGGGGCGGAGGAGAAAATGTCAAGCGACACACCAGATAAGACACCAGATAAAGGCCCCGGGTCCGGCGCCATCGCTGGTGCCGGCGGCATCGGCGGCGTCACCTCGGGAGCGGAGACGGGCGAGCGGGTGTTCGTCCGCAAGGCCTCCGGCCTGATCAAGAGCGCGTCCAACACGGACGTCTTCATCTTCGACATCGGACTCGTGAGCGTCGGCATGGGTGCGGCGTTCCTGTTCTACTTCGGAACTGCCGCCTATCCAGGCGCGAACCTCTACATCTCCATCCTCCTCTCCGGCATCCTGATGATGGCCATCGGCGCCGGGCTGGTGTGTTGGACGGTGACGATTCCACGTTCAGGCGGGATCTACGTGTTTGCGTCGCGAAGCATGTGGCCTTCCGTAGCCTTCGCTGCGAGTTTCGTGGAGGTGTGCGGCATCGTTTTCTACAGCGCATTCGCCGCGTACTACGTTGTGCAGATAGGTATCGCGCCGATGGTGTCGACCATCGGGATCATCCAGAACAGCCCAGGCACGGTGGCGTGGGGATCTCGCCTGGCCACTCCGGCCTGGACATTTGGCATCGCGGCCGGCCTGGAACTGTTCGGGGCCTGGCTCCTCATCAGCGGCATGCGTAAGTTCTTCCGGGCGCAGAAGATCGCGTTCAGCGTCGCGATAACCGGGACGCTCATCACGTTCATCACCTTCCTCACCATCAGCAGGACGGCGTTCAAGCACAACTTCGACCGCCTGATGGCCAGCCAGATGTCTCTCGGCAATCACCCGTACCAGGGGATCATCAACGCGGTCCACGCCCTCGGCGTCAACCTGACCCCGCACTTCAGCCTGGGTGAGACGCTCCTGTTCACGAACTGGCCATTCATCTTGTTGATCGGGGCCGCATTCTCGATCGGCATCGGTGGTGAGATCAGGCAGGTCACGACAGCCCAGCGCAACGGGATTCTCGGAGGCATCGGCCTCTCGGTCATCCTGTGGTTGATCTTCCCAGTGGTTCTCTTCCATGCGATCAGCCCCGCGTTCATGCGGGCTATCAACTACGCGAACTTCTATGGCGTTGCACATGCGAGCACGCCGGTCGTGCCGTATTACACGTTCCTCGCCGGCATCGGCACCGGCTCGGCGGTCATGCTCGTGATCATCGCAGTGCAGTTCATGTGCTGGAACTGGCTGTGGATACCTTCGCAGGTTGGGTACATGAACCGTGGCATCTTCGCCTGGGCGCTCGACCGGGTGTTCCCCGATTTCCTGAGCAAGGTGAACAACCGGACCCACACGCCGATCAACGCGATCATTCTGTCGCTGGTGTACTGCCTGGTGATCCTCTACCTGCTGATCTACACGACGGCGCTGAAGCTCGCGATATTCACGGAGCTCTACCTCCTCGCGTGGTCGGTCACGCTCGCAGTGGGGATCTTCTTCCCGTACCGGCACAAGGACATGTTCGAGAAGGGGCCGATCGCGAACCTGAAGCTGTTCGGCCTTCCGCTCTTCAGCGTGGCCTGCGGAATCGGCGCTGTGGCTGGATTCCTGGCCTGCGCGCTGATGGGCTGGGACAACATCGCGGCAGGGCACGGTACGACGAGCCTGCTGATCCTCGGCGGCTACTGCGTCGGTGGCTACCTCCTCTACTGGGTCATGTTCCTGTGGCGGCGCTCGCAGGGCGTCGACATCAGACGCGCGTTCAAGCAGATCCCGGTCGAGTAGGACCATGCAACGACCTGTGAAGAGGTGACACTGATGCCAGTCGCAAATATCGGGTTCGTCGACACCGCGATCGAACTGGTCGACGACGCCGAAAAGCAGGGAGTCAGGCTGCGCATCCTCGGATCGCTCGCCTTCCGGCTGCACTGCTCGGAGAACATCGAGCTGTTCGACAAGATGCAACGCGACCTCACCGACGTCGACTTCGCGGCCGCGCACGACCAGCGGAAGGCCATCGAGACCTATCTCGAAGGCCTCGGCTACGAGATGGACCGCGACATCCAGGCGGCCACCGAAGGTACCCGGTGGTTCTTCTTGCACCCCGAGACGGGCCTCGGAGTCGACGTCTTCTTCGATGAGCTCTTCTTCTGCCACCGGATCCCGTTCAAGGGTCGTCTGGAGCTCGACTTTCCGACGATCCCGCTCGCGGACCTGATGCTGGAGAAGATGCAGATCGTCGAGATCAATCCGAAGGACATCAAGGACGCACTCGTGCTGCTCCTCGAGCATCCGATCGGATCCGGAGACCGCGAGTCGATCGACGGCAACTACATCGCCGATCTGCTCGCCGGCGACTGGGGCTTCTACTACACGGTGACGACGAATCTCGGGAAGCTGAGAACGCTCGGCCTGGAGTACGGGGCCCTCGACGACCAGCAGTGGAAGATCGTGCTCGAGCGTGTCGGAGAAGCTCGAGGAGTTGATCGAGAACGAGCCGAAGTCGCGCGGTTGGAAGGTCCGCGCGAAGATCGGCACGCGCAAACAGTGGTACCAGGAGGTCGCCGAGAAATCCGCCACCTTCTCATAGAGAGGAAACCGACGTGACAAGGATCGTCAATTCTTGGAACGAGTGGGATCCTCTCAAGCGCGTTCTCGTCGGGCGGCCGGAAGGCACCAACCTTCCGGCCGCCGAGCTGGCGTGGCAGCACGACCTGCCGGCAGGCGGATATCCACTTCCTTCGTTCGGACCGTTTCCTCAGGAGATGGTCGACGATGCGAACGAGCAGATGGACTACTTCGTCCAACAGCTCGAAAGGCACGGCGTTCTCGTCGAGCGGATCGACATTCAGCCGTTCATGTTCAACGAGCCGTTCTCCTCGCCGGCCGGCTGGACACAGCTGAACGCATACGGCGTCAACAATCTGCGAGACGTCACGCTCATCCACGGGCACTACATCGTCGAGGCGACGACGAGTCGCCGTTCGCGCGTGTACGAGCGCTTCAACCTACGACCGCTGTTCGAGGAGTACTTCCGCGAGGACCCCGAGCTCGTGCACTTCTCGGCCCCGTTTCCGCTGCTGACCGAGGAGTCGTACGTCCCCAACTACTACTACGACTTCGAGCAGGTCTGGTCACACGACGACAAGCGACAGAAGCTGCACGACTGGGCTTTCCAGCTGACGGAGAAGGAGCCGCTCTGGGACGCGGCAGACGCGATGCGGCTCGGCCGCGACATCATCCACCAGGCCTCGTGCGTCACGAACCGCGCCGGCTTCGACTGGCTTCGCCGGATGTTCGCCGAGCTGGGCATTCGCGTCCATCTCGCGGAGTTCGATACCCCGGGTGACCTCTCGAAGCCGGATAACTATCACCCTTGGCACATCGACGTGGACCTCGTGCCGCTGCGGCCGGGGCTGTGCATGTACAACCCCGACTGGCCCCCGCGAACGCCCGAGCTGTGGCAGCTGTTCGAACAGAACGACTGGGAGCTCGTCGCCGCGGCGCCGCCGACGTACAAGCACGACAACAAGGTCGCGCTGTACGCGCTCAGCGGCCAATCCTGGATCTCGATGAACACGCTCTCGCTCGACCCGAGCACCGTGTTCGTCGAGGCCCATGAGACGGCGTACTGCGAGCAGCTCGACAGGCTCGGCTTCGACGTGATCCCCATTCCGTACGAGAAGGTGATCCCGTTCGGGGGCGGATTGCACTGCACGACGCTCGACGTCTACCGCGAGGGAAGGTGCGAGGACTACTTCCCACACCAGGTCCCGGGCTACTAGGCCCGCGAAGGATGGAGGGGATCCTGATGAGGCGCGCGAGAACATCACTGAGTCAGGCGCCGACCTCCGGGATCCCCTTCTGCCCCGAAGGCCGGCCGGGTTGAGATTCGCCGGCCTCTGCGCTCGCCGGCTCGCCGGCAATTCCCAGGTGCCCAGACGAGACGTACGAGGGCCGTCCAAGACGCCCCGGGCGAACGCGATCTGGACGAAGACCAACGCGACGCGCCGACGGCGCTGGAGGAGATACCACGATGATCAACGGTGCCAACACCGGATTCATGCTCCTGGCGGCGCAGCCTGGTGATGCTGATGACGCCGGGCCTGGCGTTCTTCTACGGCGGCCTCGTCGGCCGCTCGAACACGCTGACGATCATGATCCAGAGCTTCGCCTCGATGGGCATCACGACGGTGATGTGGTGGCTGGTCGGCTACTCGCTCTGCTTCAGCGGCGGCGCGGACGGCATCTTCGGGAACTTCCAGCACGCCTTCCTGCGCGGCGTGGAGCCGCAGGTCGATGTACGCGCCGTCGGGCATCCCGCTCGTGGTGCTGATCGCCTACCAGATGATGTTCGCGATCATCACGCCGGCGCTGATCACGGGCGCGTTCACGAACCGGGTGACGTTCAAGGCGTACCTGATCTTCCTCGTCGTCTGGCAGCTGTTCGTCTACTACCCGTTCGTGCACATGATCTGGGGCGGCGGCCTGCTCGCCGACTGGGGCGTCGCGCGACTTCGCCGGCGGCATCGTCGTCCACGCCAGCGCCGGCTGGGCCGCGCTCGCCTCGGTCCTCGTACGTCGGCAAGCGGAAGTTCCGTCGACAGCGCCGCACAACATCCCGTTCATCGCGCTCGGCACCGGCCTGCTCTGGTTCGGCTGGTACGGCTTCAACGCGGGCAGCGAGCTGAAGGTCGACGACATCACGGCGACCGCGTTCCTGAACACCGACCTCGCCGCCTCGTTCGCGGCGACGCACCTGGCTGTTCATCGAGTGGTGGCACGCGAGGAAGCCGCACTTCGTCGGGCTGCTGACCGGAGCCGTCGCCGGCCTGGCCACGATCACGCCGGCCGCCGGCTACGTGCCCATCTACGCGGCGGTCGTCATCGGCATCGCCGCCGGCGGTCGTCTGCTACTCGCCGTCGCAGCTCAAGAACCGGCTGAAGTGGGACGACGCCCTCGACGTCTGGGGCGTCCACGGCGTCGGCGGCATGCTCGGCATCGTCCTGCTCGGCGTGTTCGCCGAGCCGGCCATGAACCCGGCCGGCGGCGCCGGCCTGATCCACGGCGCCGGCGTCGTTCTTCGTCAAGCAGGTCGCCGCCGGCGTCGGCTGCTCGCTCTACGCCTTTGCCTTCACCTACGTGATGCTGACGGCTGATCGACCTCATCACGCCGGTGCGGGTCGGCCGAGAGGACGAGAGCGGGCTCGACGAGACCATGCACGGCGAGAGCGCCTACGTCCTGGGCACCGAGGGGGGTCGCGAGCCTCCGGACGTCGTGCCGACGCTCGTGAGCTGAAGCGCGGCGCCGATCCGCCCTCGTCCCGACGGGCGACGGCGGATCGCGTGCGGCGGTCTACTGATCCGGCGTGCGCGATCCCCGGAGGATCGGAGGAGACTCGCGCCGTAGCGTGTGCTCATGGCGACCGTCGCCGGCTATGAGCGCCCCGACACGCTCGACGCCGCACTCGAGCTCCTCTCGAACCGCGGCACCGTTGCGCTCGCCGGCGGGACGCGCCTGAACGCTGCGGCGACGCCCGAGCCCGTCGTGGTCGTCGATCTCCAGGCGCTCGACCTCGATCACATCGAGGGACTCGACGGCAGCGCACTGTCGATCGGCGCCACGACGACGCTCGAGCGTCTGGCAGAGGAACCGCTGCTCCCGCCCGCGCTCCGCGAGGCGGCTCGGCGCGAGCTTCCGAGCACGCTCCGGGCTGCCGCGACGATCGGCGGCTGCATCGCCGGCGGCTCCGGAGCCAGCGAGCTCCTCGCCCTCCTGCTCGTGCACGAGGCCCGCGTCGAGGTCGCGACGAGCGAGGATCGCTCGCTCGAGAGCCTCGACCGGCTGCTCGACCGCAAGCTCGCGCCCGGCGAGCTGATCACACGCCTCGAGCTCGCGACCTCCGGCGAGAGCTCCGTCGCCCGTACGGCGCGGACGAGCGCCGATCAGCCGATCGTCGCCGCCGCCGCCCGGCGCCCGCCGACGGGGGAGCCGCTGCTCGCGCTCGCGGGCGTGGCCGAGCGGCCGCTGCTCGTGGACGACGCGGAGGAGATCGAGCCGCTCGGCGACTTCCGCGGCTCCGCCGAGTACCGGAAGCACCTCGTGACAGTCCTCGCAGGGCGCGCGCTCGGGGCAGTGTCCTGATGGAGATCCGGCTGACGCTGAACGGCTCGTCGCGCGTGATCCGATGCGCGCCGGGGGACACGCTGTTCCGTGTCCTTCGCCGCGAGGGTTGCTACAGCGTCCGCTACGGCTCGGCGAGCGGCGAGACCGGGGCCGCGGCGGTGCTCCTCGACGGGCGGCTCGTCTCGTCCGACGTGCTGCTCGCGGCGCAGGCCGAGGGGCACGAGATCACGACGCTCGAGGGTCTCGACCCCGGAGCGGGCGAGCTCCATCCGCTCCAGACGGCGTTCCTCGACGCCGGCGCGATCCAGTCCGGCTACTCGGCGGGCGCGATGATCCTCGCAGCCAAGGCGCTGCTCGACCGGAACCCGGATCCGGACGAGCGCGAGATTCGCGACGCCTTCTCCGGCATCCTCGATCGGGAGACCGGCTACGTGAAGGTGGTCGAGGGTGTCCGGCGCGCGGCGGCGACGCTGCGCGGAGAACAGCGTCCGGCCGTCGAGCCGGTCGTCGTCAAGAGCCCGGACGCTCCGCGGCGGAAGGTCGTCGGCACGGGAGCGCGCAAGGTCGACGCGGTGAGGCTCGCGAAGGGCCATCCGTCGTTCACCGACGACGTCGATCCGCCGGGCCTCCTCCACGCGAAGCTGCTGCGCAGCCCGCATGCGCACGCCCGGATCGTCGCCATCGACGACTCCGCCGCGCGCACGCTGCCCGGCGTGCACGCCGTGCTCCACCACGGCAACACGCCGCGGGTGCAGTACTCGACCGCCGGCCAGAGCTGGCCGAATCCGCATCCCTGGGACCAGGTGAGCTTCGACGACAAGGTGCGCCACGTCGGAGACCGCGTCGCCGCCGTCGCGGCCGAGACGCCGGAGCTGGCCGAGGAGGCCTGCCGCCGGATCGTCGTGACCTACGACGTGCTGCCGGCGGTGTTCGACCCGGCCGAGGCGATGCGGGACGGCGCGCCCGTCATCCACGACGAGCCCGACGCGGTCGGCATCACCGACGCGCTGCACAACATCGCGGCCCACGTCGAGGGACGGACGGCGGACGTCGAGTCGGCGCTCGAACAGGCCGAGCACGCCTTCGAGCAGACCTTCGAGGTGCAGCGCGTCCAGCACTGCGCGATCGAGCCGCACGTAACCGTCGGCTGGCTCGACGAGGACGAACGGCTCGTGCTACGCACGTCGACCCAGGTGCCGTTCCACGTCCGGCGGATGGTCGCGCCGCTCCTCGGCCTGCCGCTCAAGCAGATCCGGGTGATCAAGCCCCGCGTCGGCGGCGGCTTCGGCGGCAAGCAGGAGATGGTGATCGAGGACGTCGTCGGCCATCTCGTGCTCGCGACCGGGCGACCCGTCCGGCTCGAGCTGACACGCGAGGAGGAGTTCTCCGCGACGCGCGTGCGCCACCCGCAGACGATCACGTTCCGCACCGGAGTCGACGCGGAGGGCAACCTACTCGCGCAGGACATGCGCGTCGTCGCCGACGCCGGTGCGTTCGGCAACCACGGCTTCACCGTCCAGTCGACGACCGGGCTGCGCGGCCTCTCCTCGTACAACTGCCCCGCGAAGCGCTACAGCTCCGACGTCGTCTACACGAACAGCCCCGACTCGGGTGCGATGCGCGGCTACGGGGCGCCGCAGGCGCTGTTCGCGCTCGAGTCCCACATGGAGGACATCGCCCGCGCGCTCGACCTCGACCCGATCGAGTTCCGCCGCCGCAACTGGGTGCAGGTCGGCGACCGTCTCGACATCGCCCCGCGACTCGGCGAGCGCGGCGGCGTCGAAGAGGTCGCCTGGGAGGATCTCCCGCCGGTGACGAGCTGCGGCACGGACGAGTGCGTGGCGCAGGCGCTGCGCGCGATCGGCTGGGAGCGCCGCGACGACCCGTCCTGGCGGCAGCCGGCCGACCGGCCGGAGATCCGGCGCGGCATCGGCTTCGCGCTCTGCATGCAGGGATCGGGGATCCCGTTCGTCGACATGGGCTCGGCCTCGCTGAAGATGAACGACGACGGGTCGTTCAACCTCCTCGTCGGCGCCGTCGACATCGGCACCGGGGCCGACACGGCGCAGGCGCAGATCGCGGCCGAGGTGCTGGGCATCCCCACGGAGGATGTCCTCGTCTACTCCGCCGACACCGACCTCACACCCTTCGACGTGGGCGCCTACGCGTCCGGGACGACGTACATCTCCGGCATGGCCGTGAAGAAGGCCGCGGAAGAGGTGAGCAGCAAGATCGCCGCGCGCGCCGCCCAGCTGCTCGACCTCTATCCCGGGACGCCGATCGAGCTGCGCGACCGGAGCGCCTTCGCGCCCGACGGGCGCTCGGTGACGCTGGAGGAGGTGGCGCTGCAGGCGACCCACACGACCGAGCAGGAGCAGATCATGGCGGTGGCGTCGCATCTGGCGGTCAAGTCGCCGTCGCCGTTCGCCGCCCAGGCGGCGGAGGTCGAGGTGGACGTCGAGACCGGCCAGGTCACCGTCGGCAAGCTCGTCACGGCGGTCGACTGCGGCGTCGCGATCAATCCGGTCCTGGCCAGCGGCCAGGTCGAGGGCGCGATGGTGATGGCGCTCGGGTACGCGCTCACCGAGAAGCTCGAGCTCGACGAGGAGGGCCGCGTCGTCAACGGACAGCTCGGTCCGTACTGGATCTTCCGCGCGGACGACACCCCGCCGGCGGAGGCGATCCTCGTCGAGACGGTCGAGGCGTCCGGGCCGTTCGGCGCCAAGGCCGTGGGCGAGGTTCCCACCGACGGCATCGCACCGGCCGTCCGCAACGCGATCCTCGACGCCACGGGCGTCGCGATCAACGAGCTGCCACTGACGCCCGAGCGCGTCTGGGCCGCCCTGCACGACCGTGCCGCCGCTCCCGCCGCAGCGGGCTAGAGTCAGCCCAAAGCGCCAGAGACGGAGGGTCGAGGGATGTCGATTCTGATCGAGGGTGGCCGGATCGTCACCGCGAGCGACGACTACGTCGCAGACGTCTACATCGAGGGCGAGACCGTCACGCTGATCGGCGAGTCGCTCGACCTGAGCGCCGATCGCGTGGTCGACGCGCGCGGCAAGTACCTGCTGCCGGGCTGCATCGACCCGCACACGCACTTCGACATGCCGTTCGGAGGGACGATCACCGCCGACGACTTCCAGTCCGGCCAGACGTCCTGCGCCTTCGGCGGGACGACGTGTCACCTCGACTTCGCGAACCAGGTGCGCGGCCGGTCGTTCACCGAGGGCGTCGAGACATGGCACGAGAAGGTGAACGGGAAGGCGCTGATCGACTACGGCTTCCACATCATCGTGATCGACCTCGAGGAAGGCGGAACGCTCGAGGAGCTCGCGACGCTCCCGGACCTCGGAGTGACCTCGTACAAGCTGCTGCTCGCCTACAAGAACGTCCTCCAGGTCGACGACGAGACGATGTTCAGGGTCTTCCGCCTCGCCAAGGAGACGGGCGCCCTCGCGATGATCCACGGCGAGAACGGCGACGTCATCGACGTGCTCGTCAAGGAGGCGGTGGCGAACGGCAACCTCGACCCGAGCTGGCACGCGAAGACCCGGCCCGCGGAGCTCGAGGGCGAGGCGACGAACCGGGCGATCCAGATCGCGCACGTGGCCGGGTGCCCCCTCTACGTGGTGCACGTCACGTGCGAGGAGTCCGTCGAGGCGATCGCGCGCGCCCGCGCGAAGGGCTGGCCCGTCTGGGGCGAGACGTGCACGCAGTACTTCTTCATCGACGACACGTACCTCGACCGGCCGAACTTCGAGGCCGCCAAGGCCGTCTTCTCGCCGCCGGTGCGCGACAGGCGAAACCAGCCGATCCTCTGGGACGCGGTGCGCACCGACAAGCTGTCGGCGATCTCGACCGACCACTGCTCGTTCCGGATGAGCGATCAGAAGACGCTGGGCAAGGACAACTTCGCGTTGATCCCGAACGGCGCCCCAGGCGTCGAGGATCGGCTGTTGATGATCCACCACTTCGGCGTCAACGAGGGTCGGATCACGCTCAACCGAATGGTCGAGCTGTTGTCGACGAACGCGGCGAAGCTCTTCGGCCTCTACCCCCGCAAGGGGACGATCGCCCCGGGCTCCGACGCCGACATCGTGATCTTCGATCCGCAGAAGGAGCACACGATCTCGGCGCGCACACACCACTCCAGGGCCGACTACAACCTCTACGAGGGGACGACGGTCGTGGGCGCCCCCGAGATCGTGCTCGTGCGCGGCAACGTGATCGTCGAGGGTGACGATCTCGTCGCCGAGCCCGGCGTCGGACGGTTCGTCAAGCGCGCGCGCTTCGGCCGGCAGCTCGAGCCGGCTCAGCCCCGCTCCTGAACCCCCGTCTCGGTGACGATCCGATCGAGAGGCGCGTCGTGCGGCTCGACCGGCAGCCCTGCGACGAGCGCCCAGTCGTAGGCGAGGCCGACCGACTCGGCCTGCGGCTGACGCGCGAGGAAGCGGTCGTAGAAGCCGCCTCCGAGGCCGAGCCGGTTGTTGTCGCGGTCGAAGCCGACCACCGGGACGACGATCAGGTCGAACGGCTCGTCGGGGATGGCCTGGTCGCGGCGCAGCGACGGCGTCGTGATCTCGATCTGCGGCCACTCGGCCCGGAGCCAGGCGATCAGTTCCCCCGTGTCGAGCTCACGCCAGGCCGGAACCGAGCGGTAGACGTGCACCCGCCCGAGGGACGGCCAGTCGACCGCCCCGAGCAGGAGAGCGAGCACGGCCCGGCTCGCGACCTCGACCTCGCCGGCGCTCAGCGCCCGGCGGCGTACGAGCAGCGCGCGGCGCAGCTCCTCCTTCGTCATGCCCCGATGATCGCACCGGCGCCTCCGTAATCCGCCGTGCGGAGCGTCAGTGACTCCGACGATGCGAACGGCAGGGGGTTGAATAGAGCATGCTTACTGCGGTGGAATCAGCGCTGGTCGGGTTGCGAAAGGAGGGCTCCCCCTTCAGTTTTCGAGTTCGCGCAGGATGACCTCTAGGAGGAACAGATGAAGAAGCGCAAGCTCGCGCTCGGCGTTCTGGCGTTGACGGCGCTCGCCCTCGTCTTCGCAGGCGTCGGCGCCGGAGCACAGAAGACGGCCCCGTACAAGGTCGCGTTCATCTATGTCGGGCCGCACAACGACGGCGGCTGGTCGCAGGCCCACGAACAGGGCCGCCTGTACGTGCAGAAGATGCTGGGCAGCAAGGTCCAGACGACGTACAAGGAGAACATCGCCCTCGGGTCGCAGTTCAGCCAGACGGTGGCGAGCCTCGTCGCGCAGGGCTACAAGATGATCTTCGCGACGTCGTACGGCTACGTGACGAAGGCGGTCGCGGACAAGTACCCGCAGGTCAAGTTCGAGCAGGCGACGGGCACGCTGGTGACGAAGAACGTGTCCGAGTACTTCGGCCGGGCCGAGGACACCGTCTTCCTCTCCGGGATGGCGGCCGGCGCGGCGGCGAAGTGCAACACGATCGGCTACGTCGTCGCCTATCCGATCCCCGAGGTCATCCGGCACGCGAACGCGTTCGCGCTCGGAGCGCAGCTCACCCACCCCGGCGTGAAGGTCAAGCTCGTGTGGACGAACTCGTGGTTCGACCCCTCGAAGGAGAAGAAGGCCGCGCAGAGCCTCCACGCGGCAGGCGCGTGCGTCCTCGGTCAGAACGTCGACTCGCCGGCCACCGGGCAGTACGCGGAGACGGTCCACGTCCCGTGGGTCGGCTACGACTCCGACTCGGCGAAGTTCGCGCCGAAGTCGTGGCTGACGGCCTCCGTCTACAACTGGGGGCTGTACTACCTCAAGCGCGTCAAGGAAGGCATGAACGGCACGTGGAAGCCGGGCTTCTACTACGGCACGATCAACGACGGCTTCACGAAGCTCGCCCCGTACGGCCCGGGCGTCTCCGCGAAGAACAAGGCGCTGATCGCGCAGTACGAGAAGAAGATCGAGCAGGGCAAGTTCTACGAGTTCACCGGTCCGCTCTACGACCAGAGCGGCATGCTCCGCGTCAAGGCCGGCGTGAAGATGCAGGTCTTGAAGGGCGGCACCAACAGCCTCTATGGCATGAACTGGCTCGTGAAGGGAATCATCGGGAGCCCGAAGGGCTAGAACCTCGCGGAGGGGGCGCCGCGTGGCGCCCCCTCCCGTAGGCTCTGCCAGTCGATGCACCTGCGGCTACCCGTCACGATCGAGCAACGGCTCCGGCGGCCCCGCTGGCTCGCGGTGGCGGTGCCGGTCGGCTCGGTGGTCTTCGCCTTCCTCGTGGCCGCGCTCGTGCTCGTCGCGACGGGCCACAACCCGGTCACGACCTACCGCGAGCTCTTCGACGCGGCGTTCCTGCAGACGGGCTCGCTCGACCAGACGCTGATCGCCGCCACGCCGCTCGCCTTCACCGGGCTCGCGGCCGCGGCCGCGTTCCGCATGAAGCTCTACAACATCGGCGCCGAGGGCCAGATGTACATGGGCGCGATCACCGGCTCCGCCGCCGGCCTGTACCTCGGCGGCCGCGGCGGGCCGTCGGCGTTCGTGATCGCTGCCATGGTCGTCGCCGGCTTGTTCGGCGGAATGGTGTGGGGGCTGATCCCGGGCATCCTGCGCGCCTTCTTCCACACGAGCGAGATCCTCACCTCGCTGCTGCTCAACTACGTCGCCGGCCTGATCCTCACCTACCTGATCTTCGAGAGCGAGTCGTACTGGCGCCAGACGAAGGGCTTCAACGCCACCGTCTTCCCGACCGGCAAGACGCTGCCGCACTCGGCCTTCTGGCCCGGGTTGTCGATCAACCTCCAGGGCGGCATCGTGCTGCCGCTCGGCGCCGGCCTCGCCGTGCTCGTCGCCATCGTCCTCTGGTTCCTGTACTCACGGACGCGCTTCGGCTTCGAGGCGCAGGTGCTCGGCGACTCCCAGCGCGCGGCCCGCTACGCGGGCATCCGGGTCCGCCGCAAGATCCTCGCGGTGATGGCGCTCTCCGGAGCGATCGCC
The DNA here is from genome assembly GCA_963702785.1 of uncultured Actinomycetes bacterium. Lineage (GTDB taxonomy): Bacteria > Actinomycetota > Thermoleophilia > Gaiellales > Gaiellaceae > Palsa-739. The sequence continues at coordinate 376,965 of CAVPDV010000001.1, forward strand.
GGCCTCGGCGGCGCGAGCCAAGTCGGCGACTTCGGCCACGCCCTCGACGGCGACCCCAACGGCCTCCAGCTGCGCGGCTACGGCTACACGGGCATCGTGGTCGCGGCCCTCGGGCGCTACAACCCGTTCGCGGCCGTCCTGATCGCCTTCCTGCTCGGGGGGCTCAACAACGCCGGCGCGGCCCTGCAGGGGCCGAGCTTCCCGTCCGGCCTCGTCGGCGTGATCCAGGGCATCATCCTCTTCTCCGCGCTCGGCGGCGAGCTCCTGACGCGCTACCGCATCCATCTTCGCCGGCCCGGCCGCCAGCCCGCCGCCGCGGCGCATGCTCCGGAGGGCACGGCGTGAACAACTCGATCCTCGTCGTCCTGATCGCCTCTGGCGTCGCCTACGGGACGCCGCTCCTGTTCGCCTCCCTCGGCGAGCTGCTCGCCGAGCGCTCCGGCATTCTCAACCTCGGCGTCGAGGGGATGATGCTCGTCGGGGCGGTGATGGGCTTCTGGACCGTCGAGCGCGTCCACGTGACGACGGCGGCCACGCTGGCGCTCGCCCTCGTGGTTGCCGCCGTGGCCGGCACGGCGATGGCCGCGATCCACGCCTTCCTCACCATCACGCTGCGCGCGAACCAGATCGTCTCTGGCCTCGCCTTGACGATCTTCGCCGGCGCCGCGGGGCTCTCGTCGTATCTCGGCAACAACCTCAACCTCGCCGACCAGCCGGCGCTGCACCAGTTCAATCCGTTCCTGCCGAACACGATGCAGAACTGGCCGGTCGTCGGCCCGATCCTGTTCGGCCAGAACGCGCTCGTCTACCTCTCGTGGCTGTGCGTGATCGCGGTCGCCTTCTACCTCGCGCGCACGCGTCCGGGCCTCAACGTCCGGGCCGTCGGCGAGTCGCCCGCGGCCGCCGACACGATGGGGATCAACGTCGTCCGCTACCGCTACGCACACGTGCTCGCCGGCGGGGCGTTCGCCGGCCTCGGCGGTGGGACCTTCACCCTCGCGATCACGCCGCAGTGGGTGGGCGGGATCACGGAGGGAGCGGGCTGGATCGCGATCGCGCTCGTCATCTTCGCCTTCTGGCGCCCCGAGCTCTGCCTCGTCGGCGCGTACTTCTTCGGGGCGCTGCAGGCGCTCGCTCCGCAGCTCCAGGCGCGCAACATCAACCTCGGGCCGACCGTTCTCTGGACGAACGCGCTGCCGTACGTGATGACGATCCTCGTGCTCGTCGTCGTCTCGTCCGGCACCGCCCGGCGCAGGCTCGGAGCGCCGTCCGCCCTCGGCGTGCCCTACGTCCGCGAGGAGCACTGATGGCCGACGCGCCGGCACCCGCCCCGGCTCTCGCTCCCGCGATCGAGACGATCGGGATCACGAAGCGCTTCCCGGGGGTCGTCGCGAACGACGGCGTCGATTTCTCGGCGCTGCCCGGCGAGGTGCACGCCCTGCTCGGGGAGAACGGCGCCGGCAAGACGACCCTCTCGCACGTCCTCACGGGCCTATACCACCCGGACGAGGGCGAGATCCGGCTGTTCGGGAGCCCCGTCTCCTTCACGTGCCCGCGCGACGCGATCGACGCGGGTGTCTGCATGGTGCACCAGCACTTCCGGCTCGTCGAGCGCTTCACGGTGGCGGAGAACCTCGTCCTCGGCGACACGCGCGGCGCAGGCAAGGCCTTCCTCATCGACCCGGACGCCGTCGAGGGTCAGGTGCGCGAGCTCGGCAAGCGGTACCGGCTCGAGGTCGACCCGCGGGCGCGCGTCTGGCAGCTCTCGGTCGGCGAGCAGCAGCGCGTCGAGATCCTGAACGCGCTCTACCAGGACGCGAAGGTGCTCCTCCTCGACGAGCCCACGGCGGTGCTCACCCCGGACGAGGCGGACTCGCTCTTCGAGACGCTCCGCCAGATCGCCGGCGAGGGGCGGACGGTCATCTTCATCTCGCACAAGCTGCACGAGGTGATGGCCGTCTCCGACCGCGTGACCGTGCTCCGCGCCGGCCGCCTCGTCGGAACGGTGAACACCGCGGACGCGACGCCGCAGTCGCTGACCGCACTCATGGTCGGACACGAGCTCCACTCGGTGTCCCGGGCGCCCCACGCGGAGAGCGATGGAGACGGTGCTGCAGGTGGACGATCTCTGGGCGGACAACGACCGGCGCACACCCGCGGTCAAGGGCGTCTCGCTCTCGATCCACGCGGGCGAGATCGTCGCCCTGGCCGGCGTGGCCGGCAACGGACAACGGGAGCTCGCCGAGGCGATCACGGGCCTCCGTCCGCACACGCGCGGCACGGTCAGCGTCGGCGGGAGGCGCGTTCGCAACGGCGACGTGCGCACCGCCTTCGACGCCGGTGTCCGCTACGTCCCCGAGGACCGGCTCGGCACCGGAGTCGCGCCGAGCCTCTCGCTCGCCTGGAACCTCGCGCTCCGCACCTATCGGCGCCTTTCGCGCATCCCCGTGCTGCCGCTGCGGCGAATGCGCGAGACCGCCGTCCACGAGATCGAGGAGTACGACATCAAGGCCTCGGGGCCGGCGATGCACGCGGCCAACCTCTCCGGCGGAAACCTCCAGAAGCTCGTGATCGCACGCGAGTTCTCCGGCGCGATGAAGCTGCTCGTCGCCGCCTCGCCCACGCGAGGCCTCGACGTCGCCGCAGTCGAGAGCGTGCACGAGCACCTGCTCGAGGCCGCCGAGAAGGGCGCCGCGGTGCTCCTGATCAGCGAGGACCTCGACGAGATCCTCGCCCTCAACGACCGCGTGGTCGTGATGTACGAGGGCGAGCTGACCGAAGTGGCCGACCGACACAGCGTCGGGGAGATCGGCCTGCGGATGGCCGGCGGGGCGCCGGAGGCTCCTCCGGCGCCGCAGCCTGCCTAGACCTGAGCTCTCCTTTACTCGCGGACGATCGTCGTCCCGGTCTCGCCGTGCAGCGCCCGCTCGACGTTCTCCGGGTCGGTGATCACGGCCCGCTCGCCGCCGCGCTCGAGGAAGCCGATCACGGCCTGGATCTTCGGGGCCATGCTGCCCTTCGCGAAGTGGCGGCCCTCGGCGAGGTGCTCCTTCGCCTCGGCGAGGGTCATGCGGTCGACCCAACGCTGCTCCGGGGTGCCGAAGTCGAGCGCGACCTTCTCCACCGCGGTCGTGATCACGAACAGCTCGGCGTCGACGTTCGTCGCGAGCAGGGCGCAGCCGAGGTCCTTGTCGATCACGGCGGCGACGCCGTGCAGCCCTTCCGCGTCGCCGACGACCGGGATGCCGCCGCCGCCGGTCGAGACGACGACGAATCCGCTCTCGATCAGCGTCCGGATGGCGTCGGCCTCGACGATGCGCACCGGCACCGGCGAAGCGACGACGCGCCGCCAGCCGCGGCCGGCGTCCTCGACGACGTCCCAGCCGTCCTCCGCCTTCCGCCGCATCGCCTCGGGCTCCTCCATGAACGAGCCGATGGGCTTGGTCGGGTTCGTGAACGCCGGATCGTCTGCGGAGACCTCGACCTGCGTGACGACCGCGACGGCGTGCCGGTCCACGCCGAGCCGGTGGAAGTCGTTCTCGAGGTTCTGGACGAGCGCGTAGCCGATCGCGCCCTGGCTGTCGGCGCCGCACACGTCGAGCGGCACCTCGTGCAGCTCGTGGGCCGCGAGCTCCGACCGGCGCAGGATGAAGCCCACCTGCGGTCCGTTGCCGTGCCCGATCGCGACGTTCCAGCCCTCCTTGATCATTCCGGCGATGTGCCAGCACGTCTCGCCGGCGGCGATGTACTGGTCGCGGACGCTCTGATGCTGCTTGTCCTTGATCAGCGAGTTGCCGCCGATCGCGACGACGGCCCGGCGGCTCACGAGTTGCCCTTCGCGTAGCCGCCCATCGTCGTGGCGCACAGTGCCTTGCCGATGTGCATCCGGTTCTCGGCCTCGTCCCAGATCACGGAGTGCGGGCCGTCCATCACCGCGTCGGTGACCTCGCGGCCGCGGTCGGCCGGCAGGCAGTGGAGGTAGAGGGAGTCCGGAGCCGTGAGCTCCATCTTCTTCTCGTCGCAGATCCAGTCGGCGAACGCGCCCGACTCGGCGAGCGCCTTCGAGGAGTCGGTGAACGCGTCGAGCCGGCCCCACGACTTCGGGTAGACGGCGTCGGCGCCCTCGAAGGCCTCCTCCATCGACTCGGCGAAGGTGATCGTCGTCCCGGCCTCGGCTGCGGCGGCCTGCGCCTTCTCGAGCACCTCCGGCATCAGGTCGAAGCCGGGCGGATGCGCGATCACGACGTCCATCCCGAAGCGTGGGAAGAGCGTCGCGACGCCCTGCGGCACCGAGAGCGGCCGCGCGTAGGACGGCGCGTACGCCCACGTCATCGCAACCTTCATCCCGCGCAGGTCGTTGCCGCGATGCTCGCGCAGGGTCATGAGGTCGGCGAGCGTCTGCGTCGGGTGGTCGACGTCGCACTGGAGGTTGATCAGCGGGATGTCCGCCCACTGCGCGATCTCCCGCATCCACTTGTTGCCCTCGTAGGGCGCGAGGTCGTGCCGGATGGCGATCCCCTCGCCGTAGCGGGAAAGCGTCATCGCGGTGTCCTTCGGGGCCTCGCCGTGCGAGACCTGGGTCTTGTCGGCGTCGAGGAAGATCGCGTGCCCGCCGAGCTGGGTCATCCCGGTCTCGAAGGCGTTCCGCGTCCGCGTCGACTTGTCGAGGAAGAGCATGTACAGCGTCTTCTCGGGCAGGAGCCGGTGCGACTTCCCTGCCTTGCGCTCGGCCTTCAGCTCGCTGGCGACGGCGAGCACCTCCTCGAGCTCCGGGATCGACCAATCGATCGTCTCGATGTAGTCCTTGCCCGTCAGCGTGGCGCGTTCGAAGCTCGTCGTCGTGCTCATGGGGTCCCTCCCTTTCATCAGTTTCTGCTGGCCCAGCCCGAGCCCGTGGTACTCCGGGATCGCGCGTTGGCCGGGGACGTCGGGCACAGGTGGCCGCCCGCTCGTGGCGGCCGGCGGCTCGAGGCCGACGAGGTCGTCGGGGCGGACCGGGACGCGGTTGAGCGTGCGGCCCGTCGCGTTCCGCAGCGCCGCCGCGATCGCAGGCGTCACGGCGACCGTGGCGAGCTCGCCGATCCCCTTCACGCCGTAGGGCGCGTCCGGCTGCGGCTGCTCGATGAAGGCGCTCGCAATCGGCGGCACGTCGAGGATCGTCGGGATCAGATAGTCCGTGAACGAGGCGTTGCGGATCGCGCCGTCCCGAAGCTGGATCTCCTCGGTCAGCGCGAGCCCGAGCCCCTGGGCCGCTGCGCCTTCGACCTGCCCCTCGGCGCCTGACGGAAAGAGGACGCGGCCGGCGTCCTGCGCGCACGCGATCTGGACGACCCGCACGAGCCCGAGTTCCTCGTCGACCTCGACCACGGCGCGGACGGCGGCGAAGGAGAAGCTCACGTGTGGGCTGCCCTGCCCCTCCGCGTCGAGGCCGGTCGTCGGCGGGTGGTGGAAGGTGTACGTGCGCGCGATCGGCTCCTCGAGCGGGTCGTCGCCGAGCGCCGCCCTGATCTCGCGGCAGGCGCCGAGCACCGCGCCGCCGCTCATCGTCGTCTGGCGGGACGCGGACGTGGAGCCGGCGGAGCCCGACTCGGTCGAGTTGGGCTCGAAGACGACCTCGTCCACGTCGAGCTCGGTGCGTGCGATCTGGGCGAGCACGGTGTAGAGGCCCTGGCCGTAGTCGACCGCAGCGGTCTTGATCACGGCGAGCGGGCCGTCGGGGGACGGCCTGAGCGTCACCGTGGCCTCCGCAGCGTCGTCGAAGCCCTCGCTGTAGGCGACGTTCTTGTAGCCGACCGCGTAGCCGACGCCGCGCCTGAGCGCCTCGCCGCGGCCGACGTTGCCGGCGCCGCCGGGATAGGCGATCGCGTCGCGGCCCTCGCTCGCCTCCGTCGGCGGGAGCGGCAGCTCGCGACAGCGCTCGATCACCTCGCGCACCGGCGCCGGCCCCTCGAGCACCTGGCCGGTGGGGAGCACCGAGCCGGTGGAGAGGGCGTTCCGGAGCCGCAACTCGAGCGGATCCAGCCCGAGCTTCGCCGCCAGCGCGTCCATCGCGCTCTCGTGCGCGAAGCAGACCTGCGGCGCGCCGAAGCCGCGCATCGCCCCGCACGTCGGGTTGTTCGTGTAGACGACCGTCGCCTCGACGAGCACGTTCGGCACCTCGTACGGGCCGGGAGCGAAGGTGGCCGCGTTCCCGACCACCGGCCCCGAGGAGGACGCGTAGGCGCCGCCGTCGAGGAGCAGGCGGATGTCGGCCGAGACGAGACGGCCGTCGCTCGCCGCCCCGTAGCGGATCCAGCTGCGGGACGGATGCCGGTGGACGTGGCCGTGGAACGACTCCTCCCGGCCGTAGACCATCTTCACCGGCCGGCGCGTGCGCAGGGCGAGCATGCAGGCGTGGATCTGCATGTGGATGTCCTCGCGCGACCCGAAGGCGCCGCCGACCCCCGCGAGCGTCACGCGCACCAGCTCCTCGGGCAGCCCGAGGCAGAGCGCGATCTGCTGGCGGTCGACGTGCAGCCACTGCGTGGCGACGTAGAGGTCGACGCCGCCGTCGGGCGCGGGAACGGCGAGACCCCCCTCGGGGCCGAGCGCCGCCTGGTCCTGCATCGCCGTCTCGTAGTAGCCCTCGACCCAGACCTCGGCTTCCGCTCCCTCCGGGTCGCCGTGGCGGATGTGGACGTGCCGGAGGACGTTCCCGAACTCGTGCACGCGCGGCGCGTCGGGACGTAGGGCCTGCTCCATGTCGGTCACCGCGGGCAGCGGCTCGTACTCGACGGCGACGAGCGCGGCGGCACGCCGCGCCTGTTCCAGCGACTCGGCGGCGACGACCGCCACAGGCTCGCCGACGTAGCGGATGACCTCGCCGGCGAGCACCGGCTGGTCGGCGAACTCCAGGCCGAAGGTCGGGGCGGCCGGCACGTCGGCCGCGGTGAGGATGCAGGCGACGCCGTCCGCACGCGCGGCCGCGGCGGAGTCGACGGAGACGATGCGTGCCGAGGCGTGCGGACTGCGCACCGTGACGCCCCAGAGCATGTTCTCGGCGTGGAGGTCGCTGGCGTAGGCGTAGGCGCCGCTGACCTTCGGCTCCCCGTCCACCCGCCGCGTGCTCTCGCCGATGCGGCCGCGGCGGGTGACGACGCTCATGGCCGAGCCTCCGCCGCGAGGTGGACGGCGGCGATGATCTTCGAGTAGCCGGTGCAGCGGCAGAGGTTGCCCGCGAGCGCCTCCCGGATCGCCTCGTCGCTCGGATGCGGAAAGCGCTCGAGCAGGTCGGCGACGGCGACGACGAGGCCCGGCGTGCAGAAGCCGCACTGCACGGCTCCCGCCTCGAGGAACGCCTCCTGCACGGGATGCAGCCGGTCGGCGGTTCCGAGATCCTCGACCGTGCGGATCGAGCGCCCGTCGACCTGGCCGGCGGCGACGAGGCAGGAGCAGACGAGCTCGCCGTCGAGCCAGACGGAGCACGAACCGCACTCGCCCTGCTCGCACGCGTTCTTCGAGCCGGTGAGGCCGAGCTCGTCGCGCAGCAGCGTGAGGAGGCTCATCGCCGGCGGGACGTCCACCGTCCGCTCGACGCCGTTGACCATCGTCGTGATCGTCATGCGGGCACCTCCGCCTTCGGCTCCGGTGCGCGGGGGAAACCCGGTTTCCCCCGCGAGCCCCCTACGCGCTGTCGCCGATGCTTTGCATCGGCGCGCCCTGCCGGGTGAACCAGCTGGTTCCCCCGAACCCCCTCATCCCGGCATGACAGGGTCATGCCGGCACCTCCGCGCGATCGGCCGCCGCCCAGAGGAGGGCCCGCCGCGCGAGCACCTCGACCGCGTGGCGCCGATAGGCGGCCGTCCCGCGGACGTCGTCGATCGGATGCGCGGCCGCCCCCGCGAGGGCGCCGAACTCCTGCACCGCCTGCTCGGCCAGCGGCCGTTGCGGATCGTCCCAGTCGAGCGCTTCGGCGGCGTGGGCCTCGGCCTCCGGGGCGCGCACGACCGTGGGCGCGACGGAGCCGAGCGCGAGGCGGACGCCGCGCGCCGACGCGTCGAGCTGGAGCGAGACGCTCGCGATCGCGATCACCATCGCGTTGCGCGTCCCGACCTTCGCGAACGACCCTGGCCCGTCGACGACCGGCCACTCGACCGCGACGATCAGCTCGTCCTCGGCGAGGGCGGACCGCTTCGGGCCGAGCAGGAACTCGTCCCAGCGCAGCCGGCGCTCGCCGCGCACCGAGGCGAGGACGACGTCCCCGCCGTAGGCCGCGAGCACCGGCAGCGCGTCGCCGGCGGGAGAGGCCGTCGCGAGGTTCCCGCCGATCGTCGCGCGGTTGCGGATCTGCGGCGAGCCGACCGTCCGGGCGGCCTGCACGAGCGGCGGAAACTCGCCGAGCTCGCGCGCGATCTGCGCGAACGTGGCGCCGGCGCCGATCCGCAGGCTGCCGTTGCGCCGCTCCCACGTCTTGAGCTCGGCGACGTGCGAGACGTCGAGCAGCTCGTCCGGATGGAGCCGCCCGAAGTTGACCGCGACCATCAGGTCCGTGCCGCCTGCGATGGGCACGGCCTCGGGATGCTCGGCCCGCGCCGCGAGCGCCTCCGCGAGGGTGGTCGGCGTCAGTCCGGCCATCTACGCCGCAACCGTCGCGAACGCCTCGATCATCGCCTCGACGTCGTCGGCGAGCGGGTAGAGGATCGGGCACGTGCAGCCGTTGTCGATGTACTCCTGCACCTTGGCGCGGCACTCGTCGGCCGTGCCGGAGGCGGTGATCAGCTGGACGACGTCGTCCGGCACGAGATGCATGGCCTCCTGGATCTGAGCCTCGCTCGCCGGCCACGTGAGCTTCGCCCCGATCTCCTCGAGCAGCTCCGGGGCGACGCCGCTCGCCTTCATGATGTGCGGCTGCTGGCCGAGGTACTGCGTCACGAGCTCGCGGGCGCGGTCGAGCGCGAGCGAGCGGTCGGGGTCGAGCGAGCAGACGACGAGCTGCGGCCGGTCGACGTCCTCCACCGTACGGCCGCCGCGCTCGGCGCCGATCGCGAGGTGCTCCATCGCCTCGCGGTTGTAGGCCGGGCCGACGAGGTAGTTGAGGACGACGCCGTCGGCGATCTCGCCGGCGAGCTCCATCATCTTCATCGCGGTCGCGCCGATCAGGATCGGGACGTTCTTCGGCGAGCGGTCGCCGTGGACGATGTCGATCTCCACGTCGTCGAGGTGGACGAACTCGCCGTGGTAGGTCACGCGCTCCATCGCGAGCAGCCGGCGGGTCGCCTCGACCGTCTCGCGCATGCACTTGAGCATGTGGTGCCGGTGGATGCCGACCTTCGCGGCGAGCGGGTCCCACCAGGCGCCGATGCCGAGCTTGACCCGGCCGGGCGCGAGGTCGTCGAGCGTGGAGAAGGTCGCTGCGAGCAGGCCGACGTTGCGCGTCCACGTGTTGACGACGCCGCTGCCTATGGCGATCTTCTCCGTCACGGCGGCAAAGGCCGCCATCGGGACCGTCGCCTCGCGCACCAGCCGGCTCTCGGCCTGCCAGACGGCCTCGAAGCCGCTCTGCTCGGCGAGCTGGGAGTAGCGCATGCCGTCGCGGATCGGGTGCTTGTCCTGGAGATAGAGCGCGACGCGGTTCATGAGGGAGCTCCTTGCGGTTCGAAGGTGTGCGCGGGGGTCGCCTCGAGCCGCGCCCACAGGCGCTCGGCGGCTCCGCGCGCCTCGGCGGCGAGCGCGTCCTGGTCGACGAGGGCGAGCCGGCGGTCGCGAACGACCCAGCGGCCCGCGACCATCACGTCGCGGACGTGCCGCGAGGCGAGGCCGAAGATCCAGTGGCCGGCGAGGTTGCCGTCCCCGAGCGGCGCCGGCGGCACGTAGTCGAGCACGGCGAGGTCGGCGGGGGCCCCGGGCTCGAGCGTCCCGAGCAGCGGCTCGGCGAAGATCCGGCCCGCCAGCCGCGCGCTCCCGGCGAGGCCGGCGAGCGGCCAGTCCCAGGGCGCGAGCAGATCGTCCTCGTGGAGACGGAACCAGGCCGCGCGGGACTCCTCGAACATGTCGCTGCCGATCCCGTCCGTCCCGAGCGCGACGCGGGAGCCGAGCTCGAGCACGCGGGCACGGCCAACGGCGTTGTTCATGTTCGAGCGGGCGTTGTGCGCGAGCGTCGCACCGCTCGCCAGGAAGTCCGCGAGCTCCTCGTCGTCGACGTGGATGCCGTGCGCGAGCAGCGTGTGCTCGTCGAGCACGCCGAGCCGCGCGAGCCGCCCGACAGCGCCGGTGTCGACGACGCCCTCGGCCGCGTGGATGTGCAGGGGCCCCGCTTCGGCGCAGGCGAGGAGCGTCTCGTCGGAGAGCGTGAACGACGCGTGCGCGCCGATCAGCCCGCGCGTGAGCGGGCGCTTCGTCGCGCGGAAGCGGCGGTTCTCCTCCACGCCGGCCAGCGCACGCTCGGGGCCGTCGCGGTCGCTCGTCTCGTAGCAGAGGACCGAGCGGACGCCGAGCGACTCGAAGGCGTCGGCGATCACGTCGAGCGAGCCGTCGATCGCGTTGGGCGAGGCGTGGTGGTCGACGAGGGTCGTCGTCCCCGACAGCAGCGCCTCCATCGCGCCGACGAGCGCCGAGGCGCGGACCGACTCCTCGTCGAGCGCCCGGTCGAGCCGCCACCAGACGCGCTGCAGGATCTGGAGGAAGTCGCGCGGCGGCTCCAGGGCGTACGGCATCCCGCGCGCGAGCGCCGAGTAGACGTGCGTGTGGGCGCAGACGTTGCCCGGGATCACGAGGCCACCGCCGGGATCGACGCGCGCGCCCTGACCGGGCTCCGCGACGCGGTCTCCGTCGACCCAGAGCTCTCCCTCGTCCAGATGCAGCGGATCGAGGGAGCGGACGATCACTCGCTCGCCTTCACGAGCTGGGAACCGCGGCGCGTGCAGCGGGCGAGTCCTTCATCGGCAGCTCGGTGCGGTGGATGCCGTCGAAGGCCTCGAGCGCGCCGCGAACCGCCGACGCCGTCGGGACGAGAGCCGCCTCGCCGATGCCCTTCGCACCGAAGGGCCCTTCGGGCTGCGGCTCCTCGACGAGGATGCACTCGACCTCCGGCATGCCCGTCGAAGGGATGATCCGCAGCGACTTGAGGGTCGTCGTGATAGGCACCCCGCCCTCGACGACGAACTCCTCCGACAGAGCGTGACCGAGGCCCATGTGGACGGCGCCCTCGATCTGGCCCTCGACGAGCGTCGGGTTGATCGCGCGGCCGACGTCGTGGGCGGCGACGATCTTCGCGAGCTTCCCCTCGTCGTCGAGGATCGCGACCTGCGTGCCCCAGGCGTAGGCGAGGTGCGTGACCGGCTCGTCGACGTCGTTCGTGGTCGTCCAGTCGATGACGAACTCGCCGGAGAACTCCTGGCCTGCAAGCGCCTCGAGCGGCTGCCCGTCGAGCGCCTCCTTGAGCTTCGCGGCCGCCGCGAGGACGGCCTGGCCGCCGAGGACGGTCGCGCGAGAGGCGGTCGTCTGGCCGGTGTCGAGCTCGCGCTCGGTGTCGACGTAGACGCGGATCCGCTCGGGCGGGAGGTCGAGCGTCTCGCAGAGCATCTGGCGCAGCACCGTGTGCACGCCCTGCCCCATCTCCGTCCAGGAGTGGAAGAGCGAGATGCTGCCGCCCTCCTCGACGCGCAGCACGGCGAGCCCGCGGTCGGGGACGCCGTTGCCGATGCCGGTGTTCTTCGCGCAGCACGCGATGCCCGCGTAGCGCGCCTCCCGGTAGGCGTCCTTCACCGCGAGCAGCGTCTGCTTCAGGCCGACACCCGGTCCGAGCTTCTGGCCGGTGCCGAAGCGGTCGCCGGTGTCGAGCGCGTTCCGCCAGCGCATCTCCCAGCCGTCGATGCCGACCTCGGCGGCGAGCTTGTCGAGGAGCCCCTCGATCGCGAAGTTCGTCTGGTTGACCCCGAAGCCCCGCATCGCGCCGCAGGGTGGGTTGTTCGTGTACACGGCCGTCGACTCGACGTCGACGGCGGCGACGCTGTACGGGCCGCAGGCGTGGCCGGCCGCGCGCTCGAGCACCTTGTCGCCGACACTCGCGTAGGCGCCGGTGTCGCCCGTGATCCGTGCCCGCACCGCGGTCAGGCGGCCCTCCTCGTCGCAGCCCACGGTGTAGTCCAGCCACATCGGATGGCGCTTCGCGTGGAAGCGGATGCTCTCCGCGCGGGAGAACACGATCCGCGCGGGGCGGCCGGTGACGTGCGCGATCAGCGCCGCATGCCCCTGGACGTTGAGATCCTCCTTCGCCCCGAACGCGCCGCCGGCCGTGACCTGCGTCACGCGCACCTCGTCCTCGGGGAGGCCGAGGAAGCTCGCGACCTGCCGCCGATCCTCCCAGACGCCCTGACCCTGCGAGTAGACGTGGAAGCCGCCGTTCTCGGGCACGGCGAGCGACGCCTCCGGCTCGAGGAAGGCGTGCTCGATGAACTGCGTCCGGTAGGTCTCCTGGACGACGTGCGCCGACGCCGCCAGCGCCGCGTCGACGTCGCCGCGCTTCACGACCGACTGCGACAGGACGCGGGCCCTCTCGTCGAACGGCGAGACGACCGGGTCGAGCACCTCGTACTCGACGTCGACGAGCGTCGCCGCCTCGCGCGCTGCGTGCCTCGTCTCCGCTGCCACGACCGCGATCACGTCGCCGACGTACGCCGTCTCCTCGCCCACGGCGACGAGCTGGCGCCAGTCCTGCGTGAGCGCGCCCTGCGTCCGCTCGCCCGGCACGTCGGCAGCCGTGAGGACCTTGACGACGCCGGGATGCGCCTCGGCCTTCGCCGTGTCGATGCTCACGACCCGCGCCCGCGGGTGGTCGGAGAAGCGAAGCGCGCCGTGCAGCATCCGCGGCGCCGTCATGTCGGCGATGAACGCCTCGTCGCCGAGCGCGAGCTCCTCGCCCGCGTAGCGGGGCGCCCGCGTCCCGACGCGGCCGCTGTGATCGAGCTCGGGGAGAGGCGCGCCGCGCTTGGCCGCGGCGGCGAACAGGATCGCGTCGACGATCTTGATGTAGCCCGTGCAGCGGCAGAGGTTGCCGAGCAGTGCGCGGGAGACCTCGTCCCGGCTCGGCTCGGGATTCCGCTCGAGCAAGGCCTCGGCCTTCATCACGATTCCCGGCGAGCAGAAGCCGCACTGGGACGCGCCGGCTGCGACGAAGCAGTCCGCCCAGAGCTTGCGCAGGTCCTCCGTCAGCCCTTCCTGCGTCGTGACCGACTTCCCCTCGAAGCGCGAGGCGGGCTGCGCGCACGAGACGACGGGGCGCCCGTCGACGATCACCGTGCAGGCGCCGCACATCCCCTCCGGCGCGCAGCCGTCCTTCATCGACCAGAGCTCGAGCTCCTCGCGGAGCAGCTCGAGCAGCGTCTCGCCCTCGCGAGGCTCGACCGAGACCGGCTTCCCGTTGAGGGTGAGGTCCATGGCTACTCCGTCGCTCCGAGCACGAGCGCGAGCAACGACATCCGCATGACGACGCCGTTGAAGGCCTCCGGCCAGTACCGCGCGTGCCGCGTCTCGTCGACGTCCGAGGGCAGCTCGTCCATCCGCGGCAAGCTGTGGAGGATGATCGAGCTCCGCTTCGCCTTCTCGCGCATCAGCTGGCGCGTGACCTGGTAGGCCGCCGGCGTCGTCCCGACGCCGCCCTCGGCGCGCTCGTCCCGCGAGCTCGTGTAGTCGGCCTGCACGACCGGCTCCATGTAGATCACGTCGCAGTCGGCGATGACGGACTCGGCGGACTCGGCCTCCTCGTAGAGGACGTTCCGCGCGTCCAGCTCCTCCTTGAACTCCGGCAGCAGCGACATCTCGGGCGGCCCGACCACGTACGCCTTCGCGTCGAACTGCGAGAGCGCGTAGAGGATCGAGTGCATCGTCCGCATGCGCATGTCGCCGACGAGAAGGTACGTCAAGCCGTCGAGCGTGCCGAGCTCGTTGCGGATCGTGTACAGGTCGGTCAGCACCTGCGTCGGGTGCTCGCCCCAGCCGTCGCCGCAGTTGATCACCGGGATCGACGCCCAGTGGGCCGCCTCCGCGGGGGCTCCCTGCTGGAAGTGCCGCATCGCGATCACGTCGGCGTAGAACTCGAGCATGTGGATGGTGTCCTTCATCGACTCCTGGTAGAAGTCGCCGGCCCGCGTGTTCTTGACGTCGCTGAAGCCGAGGACGTGGCCGCCCAGACGGTGCATCGCCGCCTCGGTCGCCATCCGGGTGCGCGTGGACGGCTGGTAGAAGGCCGTCAACAGGGTCTTGTGGGCGAGCAGGTCGCTGTTGCGACGGTTGCGCGCGATCGGCGCGAGGTCGTCGCAGACCTCGAAGACGCGGTCGAAGTCGGTCCGCTCGAACTCCTTAAGCGAGAGGATGTCCCGCCCGGCGAAGCTTCGCATGGCTTGCTCCTTCTGGTTCGGATGTGGTCCGGTCGATGCCGGTGAAGAGGACGGCGACGCGCTCGTCGTCGCCGATCTGGTCTGACTCCCGTTGTGCGACGAGGCCGGCGAGTCCGGCCGTGCCGGTCGCGTCTGCCGCGATGCCCGTGGCCTCCCGCCCGAGCGCATTCGCCTCGACGAGCGCCTGCTCGCCGACGACGACGGGCGCGCCGCCGGTGGCGAGCATTTGCTCGACGACCGCCACCCAGTCGTAGGTCTCGTCGTCGAGGATCCCGTGCGCGACGCTGTGCGGCTCCTGTTCCCACGGCCACATGAACTCGTGCCGGTGGTGGGTCGCGTACTCGAGTGGTGAGGCGCCGCCGCGACCGACGACGGCGTCGTGGGCGCGGCGCAACGGCCAGGCGCCCTCCGTCTGCACGGTGTCGAGGCGCGGTGTTGCACCGCCCTCGCGCAGGCCGGCCGCAACCGCGCTCGCGAGCGCGCCGCCGCCGACCTGGACGAGAACGCGGTCGAGCCCGACGCCCGCGGCCGCGAGCTCCCAGCCGAGCGTGTAGCCGCCCTCGACCGCGAGCCCGTTCAGATTCCCCTGGCACGTGAAAGGCAGCGCACCCTCGTCGAGCGCCCGCATGAGCGCCTCGACGGTGGGATCGCCGGCAACGCCGGGCTGGCGCTCACAGACCGTGATCAGCGCGCCGAGCTCCTCGAGCCGCTCGAGCACGGGCGGCTCGGCGTCGACGGGCACGAAGACGCGCAGCCGCCGCTCGGCCCGCCGCGGCCACGACCGCCGCCGCGAGCGCCGCGTTGCCGCAGCTCGCGATCGCCAGCTCGGGCTGCTCCCCGCCGGTCAGGCCCAGGCGCTCGGCCGTCTCCAGCCAGACGAGGACGCCGAAGAGGTGGCGGGCCTTGTGCGAGCCGGAGACGTTGCCCGTCTCGTCCTTGACCCAGATGCCTCCCTCGGCCGAGAAGCCGAGCCGGTCGCTCAGCTCGTCGCTGCGGAAGAACGGCGTGACGCGGAAGCCGTGCCCGTCGACCGCCGCGACGGCGTCGTCGAGCCGCCGTACGAGCTCGACGAACTCGCCGTCCTCGAGGCCGGCGTGCCAGGCGTGGAGCAGCCTCCGGTAGCGGACGAACGGGTTCGCCTCGTCCGTCTCCGCCGGGAAGGAGAACCCCTCGAGCTCCCGCCGCAGCACGTGGTCCACGTCGTCGTCCCGCCCCGCGTTGGGGCAGCGGAACGGATACGGCTCGGCGGCCGCCGGCTCAGCCCCGCATCCGGCACAGACCAGGCGGCTCCGACTCAGAGCTTCTCCCGGACGCCGGTGCTCGCGTTGAACTCGTCGATCGCCTCGTCCCACCCCGCGACCTGGGCCTGGATTCCCGTCCAGAACTCCTGGCTGCGGCGGGCGACGAAGTCCTCGATCGACACGCCCTGCTGCTCGACCCAGGTGAAGTAGCCGAGGTTGAAGATGCGGAGACGCTCCTCGTGCGTCAGCTCGCGCATGTTGTCGGTCGCAGCGCCGAGCAGGTGCTCGCCGAAGACCTCTCCCGCGGCGACCTCGTCGAACGTGCCGTCGAAGTACCGGTCGACCGCGAGGTCGCGCTCGCTGTGATACATCGCGGCCCCGTCGGTGGCGACCGTCGCGATCACGTCGTCCGGACCGAGGTCGAGCAGCTTCGCCGTCTTGATCGCGGCGAGGACGTTGCAGATCGACGAGAGACCGAACGACGGCAGCTGTGCCAGCACGTCTTCCGGCACGCCGCGCCGGGCGGCGAGATGACGCCGGCCCTCGTCGGTGCCGAAGAGGACGCCGAGCCGGTCGGTCGCGCGCTCGGAGACGGCGACCACGACGTCGGTGTTCATCACGTTGTGGATGAACGGGACGTGCTTGTCGCCGATCCCCTGGATGTTGTGCTCCCCGAAGCCGTTCTCGAGCAGCGTCGGGCACTCGAGCGCCTCGGCCGCGACGATCGCCGCACCGTGCTTCTCCTTCAGGTAGTCGCCGGCCGCGATCGTCCCGGCGGAGCCGGTGGCGGAGACGAAGGCGCGGAGTCTGAGCCCGGGCCGCTGCGAGTGGAGCGACTCGAACACGCGCTCGAGCGCCCTGCCGGTCGCGAGGTAGTGGACGACGTAGTTCCCGAACTCGGCGAACTGGTTGAAGATCACGTTGCGGGGGTCGGCGGCAAGCTCGTGACACTTGTCGTAGATCTCCTTGACGTTGCTCTCCGTGCCGGGCGTCCGGATGATGTCCGCCGGCTCGACCACCCAGTCCTCGAGCCAGTCGAAGCGCTCCTGGCTCATCCCCTCGGGCAGCACGGCCACGCCGTGGCAGCCCATCAGACGCGAGATCGCGACGCCGCCGCGGCAGTAGTTGCCCGTCGACGGCCAGACCGCCCGGTCGGCCGTGGGGTCGAACTCGCCGGCGACGACCCGCGGCGCCAGGCAGCCGTACGCGGCGAGAACCTTGTGGGCGCCGATCATGGGGAAGCGGTCGCCGAGCGCGACGACGATCGGTGTCTCGACGCCGGTCAGCTCGCGCGGCAGGACGACGTGCTCGGGCACGTCGACCGTCCCGGTCCGGGCGGAGTCGTTGAACCAGTTGACGCGAAAGAGGTTGAGCGGGTTCGGGTCGTCCGGACCGACGCCCGCCAGCCGGGCGCGGATGTTGTCCGGCACGAGAGAGGGTCCGCGAGCTCGGCGAAGCGGGGTAGCGCGATGCCGGCCTCGCGGAACCGGTCACGGGCGCGCTCGAGCACTCCCTGTTCCTGCGTAAGCACGATCGGGCCTCCTTAGGGGATGAGCTTAGCCACCGTAGGAGCGTGGCCCAGTCGATTCCTCAGTGCTGAGACGGAGACGGATTGCGGGAATCCCCCGTAGCCGCGTCGACGGCGAGCGGGACGAGCTCGAAACGGTCGACGTCCACGAGCCCCTGGTCGGTGATCTTCAGCGACGGAATCACGGAGAGGGCGAGGAACGACGTCGTCAGGAACGGCGTCTGCCCGGTCCAGCCGAGGGCCGTAGCCGCCTCGTTGCACGCGCGGCTCTGGGCGATCACGTCGGCGAGCGGCGCGTCGGAGAGGAGCCCGGCAACCGGGAGCGGACACTCGGCCACGAGCTTGCCGTCCGCGACGACGACGTTCCCGCCGCCGAGCTCGACGAGTCGCTTCACGACCGCCAGCATGTCCTCGTCGGACACGCCGAGGACGACGATGTTGTGAGCGTCGTGCGCGACGGTCGAGCCGAGCGCGCCTCGCCCGAGCCCCGATCCCTTGACGAAGCCGAGCCCCACGCGTCCGGTGGCGAGATGGCGCTCGACGACCGCGATCTTCGCGAGGTCGCGCGCGGGATCGGCGACGGCGAAGCCGTCCACGACGGTCGGCAGCTCGACGAGCGACTCGGTCACGACCTGGTCGGGGACGACGCCGATCACCCGGATCTCGGAGCCGTCGCTCCGCACCGTGAGGTCGTCCCGGCCGAGCGGCGCGGGCCGAACCGTGTGCCGGACCCACTCGGGAACATCGGGCCGGGCGATGTCGCCGAGCTGCTTGCCGCGCTTGAGCACGAGCTCGGGCCGGAAGTGCTCGAGGTCGGGCAGGACGACGACGTCGGCCTGGTAGCCCGGCGCGAGCGCTCCGAGCTCCTGGAGCCCGTGCCACTGCGCCGAGTTCAGCGTCGCGCACACGAGCGCGTCCTCGGGCGTCACGCCGGCCGCGACGGCCTTGCGCACCATCCCGTTGATGTGGCCGTCGTCGACGATGTCGTCCGGGTCGCGGTCGTCCGTGCAGAAGGCGATGTGCGCCGGGCCGTACTCCCGCACGAGGGGCGCGAGCGCGTTGAGGTTGCGGGCCATCGACGCCTCGCGGATCAGCAGCCAGATTCCCGCCCGGAGCCGCTCTCTTCCCTCCTCGGCCGTGATCGCCTCGTGATCCGAGCGGATCCCGGCTGCGGCGTAGGCGTTGAGCCGCCGCCCGAGGAGGCCGGGCGCGTGCCCGTCGACATGGCGGGCGAGCCGCACCTTCGCGAGCTCCTGCTCGTCGCCGGCGACGACGCCGGGGAAGTTCATCATCTCGGCGACGCCGAGGACATGCGTCCGCCGCAGGAGGCCTTCGAGGTCGCCGGTGGTCAGCGGGCGCCGCGGCGACTCGAAGCGCGACGCCGGGACGCACGACGGCGCCATGAAGTAGACGTCGAGCGGCAGGTCGCCGCAGAAGTCGAGCAGCCAGTGCACGCCGTCGGTGCCGAGCACGTTCGCGATCTCGTGCGGGTCTGCGACGACGGCCGTCGTCCCGAGCGGCACGACGAGACGCGCGAACTCGTCCGGCAGGAGCTTCGGCGACTCGAGGTGCATGTGCGCGTCGATGAACCCCGGGACGAGATAGCGCCCCGAGACGTCGAGCACCTCGTTCCCCTCGTAGTCGCCGAGACCGGCGACATAGCCGTCGACGATCGCGAGATCGGTCTCCAGCCACTCGCGGGTGAACACCGAGAAGACCCGGCCGCCGCGGAGGACGAGGTCGGCCTTCTCGTCGCCGCGCGCGACCGCGAGACGATGCTCAAGGCCGTTCACGGCGCGAGCCTCGCCGCCTGGCGCCGGTGCTCGCGCGCGATCTCGCCCTCGTCGGCGCGGACGAGCGCACCGCCGCGAACGACGTCCTGGCCGCCGACGACGAGCCGGTCGACGCGCTGCGGGCCTGCGAGGACGAGCTCCGCGACGAGGTCGACGGCGCCGCCGAACTCGAGCCCGTCGATCGCGCCAGACCGCGAAGTCGGCGCGCTTCCCCGGCTCGAGCGACCCGATGTCGTCGCGGCCGAGCACCGCAGCGCCGCCGCGCGTGCCGAGCCGGAGCGCCTCCCGCGCCGTCATCGCCTTCGGGCCGCCGCGGAGCCGGGCCAGCAGCAGTGCCTGCTTGACCTCGAAGACGAGGTCGCTCCGCTCGTTCGAGGCGGAGCCGTCCACGCCGAGCCCGACGGCCACGCCGGCATCGAGCAGGTCGCGCACCGGTGCGATCCCGGAGCCGAGCCGGCCGTTCGACGTCGGGCAGTGCGCGACGCCGGTGCCCGCCGCGGCCAGCCGCCCGATGTCCGCAGCGGAGAGATGGATGCAGTGCGCACACCAGACATCGTCTCCGATCCAGCCCAGCGAGTCGAGGTATTCCACGGGCCGGCAGCCGAACCGCTCGCGGCAGTACTCCTCCTCGTCGCTCGTCTCCGCGAGATGCGTGTGGAGGCGAACTCCGAGCTCGCGCGCCAGCCGCGCAGACTCGCGCAGGAGGTCGCTCGTGACCGAGAACGGGGAGCACGGCGCCACCGCGAGCTGGACGAGGTCGCCGTCCTGCAGCGCGGCGAGCCGCTCGGTGTCCTCGAGGATCGCGTCGATCTCCTCCACGAGCGAATCCGGGGGCAGCCCGCCGTCCGAGACGCCGAGATCCATCGACCCGCGCGACGCGACGATCCGCACGCCGAGCTCGCGCGCCGCCTCCAGCTCGGCCTCGATGATTCCCTCGCGCCCGCGGGGAAAGACGTAGTGGTGGTCGAACACGGTCGAGCAGCCGGAGAGGGCGAGCTCCGCGAGGCCCGTTCGCGCCGCCGCGTGCACCGACTCCGCGTCGATGCCGGCCCAGACCGGGTACAGCTCCGTCAGCCACTCGAACAGCGTCGCCTCCTGCGCTCAGGCGCGCGTCAGCGTCTGGTAGAGGTGGTGGTGCGTGTTGACGAGGCCGGGCGTGACGAGCGCGCCCTGCAGCGTCGACCGTCGTCGTCCGCGCTGCGGCGAAAGCTCCCTCGCCGACCGCCTCGATCAGGCCGTCGCGGACGAGCAGCCAGCCCACGTCGAGCTCGCGTTCCTCGCCGTCCATGGTGACGACGAGGCCGTTCCGGTAGAGGACGGAGTCCGCCATGGTCGGATGATCGAGCCGCTCTGCACCGCAGCATCAGATGAAACCACGGACGCAGACGAGAGGCCTACGGAGCGGCCACGACCGGACGTGCCGCGTCCCGCGGCCTGCGATCAGGTCGCGGTACCAGTCGAAGCTGTCCTTCGGCACCCGCTCGAGCGTCGGGTAGTCGACGTAGACGAGGCCGAACCGCTTCGAGTAGCCGAGCGCCCACTCGAAGTTGTCGAGCAGCGACCAGACGAAGTAGCCGCGGACCGGGACGCCGTCCTCGATCGCGCGCGGCGACCGCGTCGAGGTAGCCGCTCGAGGTACGCGATCCGCTCGACGTCGTGGATCCGGCCGTCGTGGCTGCGGACGTCCGCGAACGCGGCGCCGTTCTCGGTCACGTAGATCGACGGCGGCGCCGTAGTCGCGGTGCACCCGGCACGAGCGACTCGTGGAGCCCGTCGGGATAGACCTCCCAGCCCATGTCGGTGCAGCTCCGCGCTCGGCGCAGGCACGTCGATCGGCGGCTCGCCGTTCGGGTCCGGCGCGGACGATGCGTGCGCGAGTAGTTGTTGACGCCGAGGAAGTCGAGCGGCGCCGAGATCGTCGCCAGGTCGCCGTCGCGCGACCGGCGGCGCGTCGGCGGCGAAGCGCTCGAGCACGTCCTCGGGATACGCGCCGCGCAGGAGCGGGTCGAAGAACCAGCGGTTCCGGATCGCCGTCCTCGGCCAGCGCCGCGGCCGACGTCCTCGGGGTCGTCGCTCGCGGGATGGCATCGGCCACGAGGTCGAGCGATGATCCCGACCTCGCGCGCCCGGCGAGCGCGCGCCGCAGCGCCTCGACCGCCCAGCCGTGCGAGAGCAGCAGCGTGGTGCGCCGCGGCGAGCGCGTCCGCGGACGCTCGTGCCGGCCCGGCGCGTGGACGCCGAGCCGTAGCCGAGCCAGGACGTGCAGAACGGCTCGTTGTGGGTGATCCAGTCGTGCACGCGGTCGCCGAGCCGCTCCGCCGACCGCGTCCGCGTACGTCGGCGAACGCCTCGGCGGTCGCGCGCGACCGGCCAGCCGCCCGCGTCCTCGAGCGCCTGCGGCAGGTCCCAGTGGAAGAGGGTCACGAACGGGCTGGATCCCCGCCTCGAGCAGCGCGTCGACGAGCCGGTCGTAGAAGTCGAGGCCGCGCTCGTTGACCCGGCCGCGGCCCGTGCGGGAAGATGCGCGGCCAGGCGATCGAGAAGCGGAAGGCGTCGAGGCCGAGCTCGCGCATGAGCGCGATGTCCTCGGGATAGCGGTGGTAGAAGTCGCACGCGATCTCGCCGGTCTCGCCGGCGCGCACCTTGCCCGGCGTCGCGCAGAACCGGTCCCAGATCGCTCTCGCCGCGGCCGTCCTCGTGCGCCGCGCCCTCGATCTGGTACGCGGACGCCGCCGCGCCCCAGACGAAGTCCGGAAGCGGGAACTCGTGGTCTCAGTCGTCTCGCTCCTTTCACCAGCGCGCGACCAGGTGGCCGCTCTCGACCTCGACGAGCGGCCGGCGCGCCGGCCGACGCTTCGGCGCAGAGCCGCGCGCCGCCGGCGCCGTCCGCTTCCACTTCGCGTGCAGCTGCGGGACGCGTCGCGAGCAGCATCTGCGTGTACGGGTGGCGCGGGTCGCCGAAGACCTTCTCGGTCTCGCCCATCTCGACGATCACGCCGTGCCGCAGGATCACGGTCGTGTCGCTGATGTAGTTGCCGAGCGAGAGGTCGTGGGTGATGAAGAGGATCCCGAGGCCGCGCGCCTTCAGGTCGCCGAGCAGGTTGAGCACGTCGATCCGGGTCGAGGCGTCGAGCATGCTGATGATCTCGTCGGCGACGAGATAGCTGGATGTCGAGCAGGAGCGCGCGCGCGATGAGGAGGCGCTGCAGCTGGCCGCCGCTCAGCTGGTGCGGGTACTTGCCGAGGACGTCGCCCGGGTTGAGGCGACCACGGCTCGAGCGCGGCGTCGAGCTTCGCGCTGCCACTCGTCGCCGCTGCACGGCCGGGAAGAACTCGTGCGCGATCATCCGAAGACGCGGTCGGCCTTGAAGATCGGGTTGTAGGAGCTGAACGGGTCCTGGAAGACGCCCTGGACGCTGCCGGTAGTACTCCTTCAGGGCGCGCCCGTGCAGCGCCGACGACGTCGGTGCCGTCGAGCGTGATCGAGCCGGCGCTGACGGCGCGAGCAGGCGCAGGATCATCCGGCCGATCGTCGACTTGCCGCTGCCGCTCTCGCCGATCAGCGAGACGACCTCGCCCGGCGCGCACGTCGAAGCTGACGTCGCGGACCGCGGCAGCCTTCGCCCGCCGAACGCGCCGACCGGTAGGTCTTCGAGACGTGCGTCGAGCCGAAGCATCAGCGTGCCTCCACCGAGCCGACGGCCGGAGCGCCGGCGGCGTCCGGCGCTCGGCCTCCCAGCACGCGACCCCGGCGGCCCTCCTTCACCCACGGCGGCTGCTCGCGCAGCGGTCGGGCGAGCGGGCAGCGGTCGCGGAAGCGGCAGCCGGTCGGCGGGTCGAGCAGCGGCGGCGGCCGGCCCGGGGATCCCGGCTCAGCCGCCGTCTCCGCGTAGCGCACCCCGACCTCCGGCAGCGACGAGATGAGCAGCCGCGTGTACGGGTGGCGCGGCGCCGAGATGATCTCCTCGGCCGGCGCCTTCTCGGCGAGCTTGCCCGCGTACATGACGAGGATCGTGTCCGCGATCTGGTAGAGGATCGAGAGGTCGTGCGTGATCACGATCATGCTCTTGACGAAGCCGCGGTCGCGGAACTCGACGAGCGTCTCGGCGACCGCCCTCTGCGTCGAGACGTCGAGCGCCGAGGTGATCTCGTCGGCGATCAGCAGCGAGGGGTCGAGCAGCGTCGAGAGCACCATCACGACGCGCTGCTTCATCCCGCCCGAGAGCTCGATCGGATAGCGGCCGAGCACGTCCTCCGAGAGCCCGACGAGCTCGAGCCGCCGCTCGAGCTCCGGCTGGACGCCGCTCGGAGTCGACGCCGCGCGAGCGCAGCAGCTCGCGGATCATCCGGCCGATCTTGCGGGTCGGGTTGAGCGCGCTCATCGCGTACTGCGGGACGATCGAGACGTCGCGGAAGCGGAAGTCGTTCATCTGCTCGTCGTCCCAGATCGGCAGCTCGTCGCCGTCGAGCCGACGCTGCCGCCCGACGTAGCGCATGCGCGCCGTCGAGGCGGATGAGGCTCTTGCCGAGCGTCGACTTGCCGCAGCCGGACTCGCCGGCGAGCCCCATGATCTCGCCGTCCGCGATCTCGAAACGTGACGCCGTCGAGCGCCTGCACGTCGCCCGCGAGCGTGCGGTAGTAGACGCGCAGGTCGTCGACCTCGGAGGCTCATCGTACATGTCCCTCAGCTTCGGGTTGAAGACCTCGTCGAGCCCGACGTTCATCACGTAGAGCGAGCCGACGATCGCCATGATCGCGAGCCCGGGCGGCACGAACCACCACCAGAGGTGCAGCTGCAGCGCCGCGTTCTGCACCGAGAGCTGCATCATCATCCCGAGCGAGATCGTGTTCGACGGGCCGAGCCCGATGAAGTCGAGCGTCGCGGCGATCAGGATCGCGCCGCCGAACAGCAGGATGAACATCATGAAGAGGTACGAGCTCATGTTCGGCGCGATCTCCTTGAAGATGATCTTCCAGCTGCTGCGCCCGCTCAGGCGCGCGATGTCGACGAAGTCGCGCGAGGTGAGCGAGAACGTCTGCGCGCGGAGCGCGCGCGCCGCCCAGGGCCACGAGGTGAGGCCGATGAAGATCGCCTCGGTCATGATCCCGCGCACCTGCAGGTAGGCGGCGATGACGAGCAGGAGCGCGAACGTCGGGATCACGAGCACGACGTTCGTGAGCATGTTCAGGCACCTCGTCGACGAGCCGCCGCGGTAGCCGGCGGTGAAGCCGACGAGCATGCCGATGACCGCCGCGATCCCGCCGCCGAGCGCGCCGACGATGAACGCGAGCCGCAGGCCGTTGACGAACTGCGCGAAGACGTCCTGGCCGAGCAGCGTCGTCCCGAACCAGTAGCCGTCCTTCGTCGTCGGCGCGAGCGAGAGGTGGCCGCCGTAGGCGAGCGGCGCATGCTGCGCGACGAACGGCCCGATGATCGCGAACAGGAGCATGCACGAGCGACGACCGAGAGCCCGAAGACGAGCTTCCTGTTCCCGAGCGCGAAGTGGAGCGATCTCGCGCAGGCTCGACATCGGCCGCGCGACCGGCGACCGCGGCTCGAGCTGGGCCGGGTCGGCGGACTGGCGAGCGGGCGGTCAGGACGGAGCTCACGACCTGCCCTCCTTCCATGCCGATCCGCGTCCGCGGGTCGACGAGCACGTAGACGATGTCGACGATGAAGTTGGCGACGAGGACGCCGACGATGATGAACAGGAAGATGCCCTGGATCACGAAGTAGTCCTCGTTCGTGATCGCCCGGTAGATCTGGTAGCCGAGCCCCGGATACGAGAAGACGATCTCGGTGACGAGGGCGCCGGCGACGACCGCGCCGAGCGCGAGCGCGAGGCCCGTGATCTGCGGCAGCATCGCGTTCCGGAACGCGTACTTGCGCACGAGCCGCTGCGGCGCGCCGAGCGCTCGCAGGTAGTGCGCGTAGTCGGACTCGAGCTCGTAGATGATCATGTTCCGCATCCCGATCGCCCAGCCGCCGAAGGCGACGAGGAAGAGCGACAGGAACGGCAGGAACCAGTGGTGGAGCGAGGTCGGCGATGAACGACCAGGTGAAGCCGCGGATCGCGGTCGGGTCGTACGCCGAAGCCGACCGGGAAGACGTGCCAGAGCGACCGCGAACACCCAGGCGAGCAGGATCCCGAGCCACATGTACGGCGTCGCGGTCAGCACGTAGCCGAGCGGGAGCGCGGTGTTGTCGAGCACCTTGCGGCGGGCGGCGAGCGCGCCGACCTTGTTGCCCGCGTACCAGGCTGAGCAGGATCGCCGGGACAGCAGCGCGAGCGTGTACGGCGACCGCGTGGATGATGATCGACGTCACCGGGGTCGGGAACTGCAGGATGCTCCGCCCGAGGTCGCCGTGGAAGAGCGAGACCCAGAAGTAGCAGTACTGCTTCCAGAGCGGCAGGTCGAGGTTGAAGGCCCGCATGTAGTGCGTGGTAGAGCCTGCTGGGCGACCTTCGGGTCCTGGATCTGGATCCGGCCCATCGAGCGTGTGCACGGGGTTGCCCGGCATGAGGTGCGGGATCGCCCAGTCGATCGTCACGGCGACGACGAAGGTCAGGCCGTAGATGAGGAGCTTCCTCAGGAAATAGCGGCGCCATCGGCAGTCCTCCTCGCGCCGGTCGAGCCGCCCGCCCCGCTCGGCGGGCGGCGGCGGGCTCGATCTCGAGTCGGCTTCACTACGTCGCCTTCTTCAGATGCGTGATCGATGTCGATCCCCGTCATCTGCAGGTAGCCGCGCCACATCGCCGGCACGTACTTGCGCGGCGCTGTCGGCCGACGGCCAGTTCGTCCAGTACTTGGAGGTGAACTGCGCCCAGACGCCGTTGTACCAGAGCGGAATCAACGGCAGCTTCTGCATGAGGATCGTCTGCAGCTGGTTGTTCAGCGACTTGATCTGCTTCGTGTCGTCGGCGGCGTCGTGGTCGAGCTTCTGCACGAGCTTCCACGCCGTCGGGTTGCTGTAGCGCTCGAAGTTCGCGAACGTCTGGCCCGTCCCGGTCGTGATGACCGGCAGGTGGTAGATGCCGTTCCAGTACGTCCACGGGTTGTCGCTGAGCTGGTAGTTGTTGTCGATCACGAGGTCGAAGTTGCCGGTGTTCCGGTCCGACTGCCAGGTGTTGAAGTCCTTCACCTTGGCCGTGATCCTTGATGCCGCCGCCTTCGCCGCGGACTGACGATCATGTCGCGCGCGGCCTCCCAGTCAGACCAGCCCTGCGGGACGGAGAGGTCGAGATTGATCGTCGAGCCGTCCTTGTTCTGCGAAGTAGCCGCTGACCAGCTTGTAGCCGTGCGCTCTTCAGCAGCGGCCTTCGCCTCCGACGGCGTCGTACTTGAAGCCGTACTTCTTGACGCGGCCTTGTCGACGTACTTGTTCCATGTCGGCAGCAGCCCGGTCGGGCTCGCCTTGCAGCACGAGGTGCGCGTAGTCCTGACGTCACGATCTGGTCGACGTTGATCGACATCGCCAGCGCCCGGCGGAAGACCGGATCGTTGAGCGGCGTGTGAGCCGTGTTCGGCTCGAGCCACGCGGTGTTCGCCGACAGCATGTACGGCGCCTTCGGGTAGTACGTCGAGCACCTTGTCCTGCTGTGACGAGCGTCGTTGACGCCGGGCAGGTAGTTGTTGTTCAGGTCCTCGACGCCCGCTGAGCACACGCCGGAGAGGCTGTTGGTGTTGCTGGTGTTGACGAGGTCGATGATGTACTTCGGCTTCGGCGACGGCGACGCCGTGCTGTGCAGCCGCCCACCAGTGCGCCGTTCTTCACGTAGACGACGCGCGTGCGTCGGGTCGAAGCCCGACTGGTCGAGCTTGTACGGGCCGGTGCCGATCGGGTGCGCTCGGGCTGTAGGTGGTGAGCTTCGCCGCGCTCGGTGATCACGCTTGCCCTGCAGCGGGCTGATCATCGGCAGGTTCCAGATCAGGTTCTGCCACTGGACGTAGTTCGGCGTCCCCTTGAAGTGACGATGACCGTGTTGCCCTTGACCGCGATCGGCTGCTTGATGTTCAGCCAGAGGTTGTTCCAGAAGGCCGTCGTTGAAGCGGCCGAGATTGATGTTGAACGCGACATCGCTGCCCCGTGAACGGCTTGCCGTCGTCCACTTGACCCCCGGGCGGACGACGATCGTGTACTGCTTCGGCCCGTCCACGTGGCGGACTTCGCGAGCCAGTCGATGTACTTGTCCTTGATCGGGTCGAAGCGGAGCAGCGTCTCGTTCACGAGCCCGACCATCCCGGCGGCGTAGTTGCCGACGTACGGGTTCATGCCCGGCGATGTTGCCCCACTGCGTCCCGCTCGTGATCAGCGTCTGCGAGCGCGGGTATCCCCCTGAGGCGGGTCCTGCTGCCGCCCGAAGCCGCTGCGCTAAAGACGGTCGCCGCCAGCGCAACGAGCGCGACGCCGAGAACCGTCCCCCTCCAGATGCGTTTCATTCCGAACTCCTTCCCTAACTGAGAGACGAGACCCCAAAAACCTCGGCAACACGCTGCTGCATCACTCCCTTCGGACGCCGGCGGCCGTATTGCCGACCCAAGCACGGCGGCGCCGGAGGGTTGAAGCGCCACGGAATTGCGCTTTCGGCCCCGGCCGCCGACGTCTGTCGCGTGCCCGCCAAGCGGGCAGGGCATGTGAATATTCCGTCATCGGTACCGGAACTTTTACATGACCATCATCGCGCGTGCAACAGTAGTTCTCCACATTGCCGACGTCCGTTTCACGGCTAAAGTGTGTGCTGTGAGTAAAGGTTTCCGGGAACGTTCCACAATCCACGACATTGCCGCGGAAGCCGGCGTCTCGGCCGCGACGGTCTCCCGGGTTCTCAACGCGCGTGATCACGTCGCTCCGGAGACGCGCGAGCGCATCTCACGAGATCGTTCGCGAGCGCGGCTACGTGGTCAATCGCGGCGCACGCGGCCTTCCGTATCGGGCGCACCGGGCTCGTGGGCCTGCTCGTCCCCCTCGTGAGCCCGAACTACTTCTCGACGATCGTCGCCGGGGTGACCGAGGCGTTGAACGAGCACGATCTGCGCGCCGTCCTCTCCCCGACCGAGCACAAGCACGATCGCGAGGTGACCCTGCTCGACCGGCTGATGCACGGGATGGCCGACGGCGCCCTGATCGTCCTGCCGGAGGAGTCGAGCGAGGAGCTCGAGCGCCTGCTCGACAGCGACCACAACTTCGTCGTCATCGACCCGCGACTTCCGCTCGACGCTCGCATCCCGGCCGTGTCGGCGGCCAACACGTCGGGCGCGGACCAGGTGACCCGCCATCTGCTCGGGC
Source organism: uncultured Actinomycetes bacterium (assembly GCA_963702785.1). Classification (GTDB taxonomy): domain Bacteria; phylum Actinomycetota; class Thermoleophilia; order Gaiellales; family Gaiellaceae; genus Palsa-739. Next base: position 405,189 of record CAVPDV010000001.1, read on the forward strand.
TCGGCCATCGCCGCATCGCCGCGATCACCGGTCCCCGTGAGTGGCTCGCGACCGAGGAGCGGCGGCGCGGATACCACGCGGCACTCGCGTCCGCCGGCATCCTCCCCGAGGCGGCGCTCGAGATCGAAGCCGACTTCGAGATCGCCGGAGGCGCTCGTGCCGCCATGAACCTGCTGCTGGACCGGCCGGAGCCGCCGACGGCGATCTTCGCCTTCAACGACAACCTCGCGATCGGCGCGATCCAGGCTGCGCGCGCTCACGGCCTGCGCGTCCCCGAGGATCTCTCCGTCGCAGGCTTCGACGACAGCGAGCACGCCTCGCTCATCACGCCCTCGCTCACCACGGTGCGGCAGCCGCTGGCCGAGATGGGACGCACGGCGGTCAACCTGCTCCGCCGGCTGATCGACGGACAGCGCGTCGAGACCCTGCACGTCGAGCTCGGCACGCGCCTCGTCGTGCGCGACTCGACCGCGCCGCCTTCGTAGCTCGCAGCGGCGCGGATCGGGGCAAACCCGGATGCCGCGGATGACGCCCGGGCTAGCATCAGGCCATGCCTGTCATGCTCCTCGAAGGGGTTCAGGTCCAGCTCGAGGACGCGGGTTCCGTGGTCTTCGTCGACGTGACGGCACCCGAGGGGGTGAGCTTGTCGAGTCTGGACTTGAACGTGCACGAGGGCTTGCTCCGGATCACGCTGCCCAAGGCGCCTCCAGCCCTGGCCTCCCACGAGCGCACGGAGCCCGAGTACGTCCCCCACCGGGTTCCCGGCTTCAAACCCGATGCTTCAGGAGTCTGAGGCTCCACGCCTGCGGACCGAACTCCCAGGCCCGCGAGCGCGGGCGGTGATCGAGGCTGACGAGCGGGTCACGAGCCCTTCGCTGACGCGCGCCTACCCGCTGGTGCCGGCACGCGGGCGTGGTTCCACCATCGAAGACGTCGACGGCAACGTCTTCCTCGACTTCAACGCCGGGATCGCAGTCTGCGCCACAGGCCACTGCCATCCGGAGGTCGTAGCCGCGATCACGAGTCAGGCGTCGGAGCTCCTCCATTACTGCGCGAGCGACTTCTATCTGCCTCCCTACGCGCGTCTGTGCTCGCGTCTCGCGGCAGTCGCCCCGTTCACGGGCGGCGCCCGTGTCTTCTTGACGAACTCGGGGACGGAGGCGGTCGAGGCCGCACTCAAGCTCGCGCGCTGGCAGACCCGGCGCTTCCATGTCATCTCCTTCCTCGGCAGCTTCCACGGCCGGTCGTACGGCGGCATGTCGGCCTCCGCGTCACGGGCGAAGGCTCGCTCGCCGTTCGGGCCGCCCCTCCCCGGGATCGTGCACGCGCCGTATGCAGACCTCTTCAGCCTCGCGCACCGGGACCGGCCCGAGGCCGCCGTGGACGACTACATCGAGAACGTGCTCTTCCGGCGGATCGTGCGACCGGAGGACGTCGCCGCGCTGATCGTCGAGCCGGTGCTCGGCGAGGGCGGATACTTCGTGCCCCCGGCGGCGTGGATCCGCCGCCTGCGCGAGATCTGCGATACGCACGGCATCCTGCTCATCGCCGACGAGGTGCAGTGCGGGATCGGCAGGACCGGCAAGATGTGGGCGATCGAGCATTTCGGTGTCGAGCCGGATATCGTCCTCTCCGCGAAGGGTCTCGCGAGCGGCATGCCGCTGGGAGCGATGATCTCGCGCTCCGCGATCACGACGTGGTCGCCGGGAACGCACGGTTCGACGTTCGGCGGCAATCCTGTCTGCTGCGCCGCGTCGCTCGCAACCCTCGACCTCGTCGAGTCGGGCCTGATGGACAACGCTCGCCGCATCGGCGAGCTCATCCTCGACGGGCTCGAGCCGCTACGTGCACACGCAGGCGTGCGGGACGTGCGTGGCATCGGCCTGATGATCGGCATCGAGCTCGAGACCGACGAGCTCGCAGACGCGGTTCAGCGGGAGTGCTTCGAGCGCGGCCTGCTCGTTCTCCGCGCGGGGCAGGCGACCATCCGGATGTCGCCGCCGCTCGTCCTGACGGAGGCCGAGGCCGGCGAAGGCGTCCGGATCTTCAGCGAGGCCTGCGCTTCCGCCCTCTAGACCGGCGTCGCGCGTCCCGCGACCTGTTTGAGCTCGTCGGGCGCGAACTCCCATTGCACGGGGTCGAGCGATACGGGGTCGATGCCACGGGCGATGAGTGCGCCTGTGACGATCTCCCGCCGAGCGGCGTCCCAGGCGAGGACGTGCGCCACGGACGCTCCGAAGGTGCTCGTGTTCGGAGGCTGCTGCGTGGCGTCGACGTAGGCCGTATCCCATGCGTTGCGCTGCCGGATCTCGCTGACGAGCTGCGCGAATGCTGCGCCGGCTTCGCGCAGGCGCCTGCGCATTCCCTCGATCGAGGTGTCGGCACCCACCGGCATCACGTGGCCGGAGGTGGCGGCGACCCACATCTCCTTCGCGAGCACGAGCCGGTTGAGCATCGTTCGGATGGACGGCGACGACTCGGTGAACGCGACGCTCGGGGGACTGAGAACGACCGGCTGGTCGAGCTCCGCATCCCCCAGCTGCTCGGCGCAGGTCAGCAGACGCTCGATGAGCCAGTTGTCGTGCTCCACCAGACGGTCGGTGAGGTCCATGGCTGGCCTCCTGTGGTGGGTTCCGCGCTGGGTTAGACCCCCTGGAGCCACGTAATGCACCCCGTTCGGGGCATCGAGGCGGTGATCCCTCGCGGCGACCGCCCGGTACGCGAGCGGCGACGTTCCGAACGCCCGCCTGAACGCGTGCGCGAACGCCTCGACCGAGCTGTAGCCCGAATCGAAGGCGATCGCCGAGACGGTGAGGCTCGTGGAGGTCAGCTCGCCGGCGGCGCGCTCGAGGAGGAGCCTGCGGCGGAACGCCCCCGGCGACTCGCCGAGCATCACCTTGACGATGTGCTGGAAGTAGAACCTCCCGAAGTGGACTCGTCGAGCCAGCTCCTCGCCGTCGATGTCGTCGTCGATGCTCGCGACGAGGACGTCGAGGATCCGGCGACGAACATCCTCCGAGGAACCCTGCTTCGTCTGCACCATCACCCTCGCCGGGTTGCCGTGTCTCCTGCTTTGGCTACGCGAAAGCGACGCTAGTGCGACGATCGTCGACGAACCTCGGTAGTTGGCCGCAGGGCCTCCGCGGCGGAACGCTAGGTCGCCGCTTCGGCGAGTCGCGCACCGATCTCGCTGCGCGTCCGCCCGTCGAGCAGCTCAACGGGCACGCCGTATGCCAGCAGGTCGAGCGCGACCCCGGCGACGTCGAAGCTCTTGCCGTCCGGCCGGTGCGCGGGCAGGAACAGCTGCGCTGCGTACGCATGCGTCGCGCGATATCCCTGTGAGCACTCGAGCACCGTGCCCCAGAGGCGCACGCGCCCTACCGCGCGCGGGACGTAGTCGTCCTCGAGCGGGATCGGCGGCAGAGGCGAGATGTCGGCCCAGTTCGGGACGAAGTACTGCGTCGCCTGCGCCGGCGTCGCCGCGCCGTAGATGCCGCACTGGCACGTCCGGTGAGGCGGGACGTGCCGCGCGTGATACGGCATGCCTCCCGCCACGACGCGATCGCGGTGACAGGTCGCCTCGAGCGGCGCGCCGACCGGCCAGGGGTCCCCCATGTGCGTCGACTGCAGCCGCCAGCCGTCCGTCGTGTGCGTGACGTTCCACGCCCGCCAGGCGACCACGGGCTCGAAGAAGTCGGGCGCCCTTTCGCCCGACCTGGTTGGCAGGACCGGCTCTACGCCGGGATCTCCTCGCGCCTCGGCGTCACCGCCGGCGCCTCGCTGGGCTCGCTGGGCTCGAGAGGCTGCACGGGATTCTCGATCGGCTCGACGATGATCTCACGGATGGGGTCGCCGATATCCATGAACTACGGGCTCCTTTCGTCCGGCGCGACATGGCACTCCACCGCGGGCGATTGTAGCCTGGCGACGAGACGAAGGAAAGGGGAGCCCGGCCGGAGCGGTGCTCCGGCCGGGCTCTCACCGTCGATTAGAAGCCGGGGATCTGCTTCGGGAAGTAGTCGACGCACTCGCTCTCGCGGTAGACGTCGAGCGTCGTGCAGTGCAACGCACCTCCGAAGGGGATCACCTTTTCGTACGGGATCGGAACGACGTCGAACCCGAGCTTGTCCAGCTGCTCCTGGTACGCCGTCTCGCCGGCCTCCACGAACACCGTCTTCTCGTCGAACGAGAAGGTGTTCATCGAGATCCAGCTCTTCCCCTCGTACAGACCGGTCAGGTACACCTTGTTCTTGTGCACCCGCACGGGGCGTGCGGCCGGGATGAGCTCCCAGTCGTTCATCTTGAACAGCTCGAACACCCGCTCATCCGTGGGGCACCAGTCGGGGTTGTAGATGCAGAGACCCGGCCGGAGCGGGACGAAGTTCACGTCGATGTGCCACGGGTGGAAGTTGTCGGGCTTGCCCGAGTTGCTCGGCGGGCTGTCGAAGTACATCGGGTGGACCCGGATTCCGAGCTCGCCCATGAACCGCTTCAGCCAGTCGATTCCGCCCTTGTTCGTGACACAGGAGACCTGATGGAAGATGTCCTTGCCGAAGCGCATGGCATCGGCGGCATCCCACAGGACTTCCTTCTCGGTCAGCTGGAACTCGCCGTTGTGCAGCTTCTCCAGCTTCTCCTCGTCCGTCCACGTGTGCTCGAAGTCGTAGTAGTAGTTCCTGACGTACGACTCGTCGGTGAGCATCGGCACCGGCGCGGCGACGAGCACGACCTCCGGATCCTCCTTGTAGTACTTCTCGAAGATCGGCCGGAAGTTGTACCGCTCGAAGATGCGCGAGCGGCGACAGGTCGTTCCCTCGACGATGTAGTGCCCGTGGATCATGACGACGTCACGCGTGTTGTTGACGCCGTGTGCGTTCAGCTGGATCCAGCCGAGAGGCGAGATCAGCGGCTTGTTGAGCATGAACGGCTGGATGTCGATGCGCTCGACAGTCGCGCCGCGCTTCTCGATCTGCCCAACGAAGTAGTCCATCTGCTCGTTCGCCGCATCGGTCATCTCCTGCGGGAACGGGCCGTACTGGCCGAGCGGGAAACCGCCCTCTGGGAGGTCGTACCACCACGCGGGCTCCGGAGCGGGAACATTCGTTCCCTCCGGGCGCCCGATGATGACACGCTTCAGGGGCGACCACTCGTCCCATGACTTGACGATCTTTGCCATGGTCGTTTCCTCCTTCGTGCCTCGTTAGTTCCCGGTCTTCTTGCTCTTGACGTGCGCGTCGACGAAGTCGTCGACGATTGCCTCGAGCGTCGGCTCGCCGATCTCCTGGAGGTCGTAGTAGACGCGGGTGTTCGGCTTCTTGATCTGGATCACGCGGGCGAGATCGATCGGCGTCCCGACGACGACTCCGTCGCAGTCCGCCCCGTTGACCGTCGCCTCCATGTCCTTGAGCATCTGCTCGCCGTACCCCTCGGCGGGAAGCAGCTCGGTCATGTGCGGATAGAGCTCGAACATGCCGACGAGGCTGCCCTTGAGATAGGGCCGCGGGTCGACGAGCTCGGCCGCGCCGAACTTCTTCGCAGCGACGACCGCGGCGCCGGTCGTCATCTCGCCGTGCGTCACGGTCGGCCCGTCCTCGATGCAGAGGACGCGCTTCCCGCGGATGACGGAGGGATCGTCGACGCTGATCGTCGATACCGCGTCGACCACCGTCGCCTTCGGATTGACGGCCTCGATGTTCTTCCGAACGGTCGAGAGCTGTTCGGGCGTCGCGCTGTCGATCTTGTTGATCACGGCGACGTCCGCCATCCGGAGCGACACCGACCCCGGCCAGTAGGTCAGCTCGTGGCCCGCGCGGAGCGGGTCGACGACCGTGACCATGAGGTCCGTCTTGTAGAACGGGAAGTCGTTGTTGCCTCCATCCCAGAGGATCACGTCGCAGCCGCCGGGATCGTTCTCGGCGTCGTCGAGGATCGTCTGGTAGTCGACACCGCAGTAGATGACGTTGCCGCGAACGACGTGCGGCTCGAACTCCTCCATCTCCTCGACGGTGCAGTTGTGCTTCTCGAGGTCCGCGATCTCCGCGAAGCGCATCGACCGCTGGGCCGCGAGGTCTCCGTAGGGCATCGGATGCCTGATCGCGACGACCTTGAGGCCGCGGGCGAGCAGGGCCTCGATGATCTTCCGCGACGTCTGGCTCTTACCCGCTCCAGTCCGCACCGCGCCAACCGCGATGACGGGCTTGGAGCTCGTCAGCTGAGTGTCTTTCGGGCCGAGCAGGACGTAGCTTGCTCCCGCCGCCTCGGCGACCGAAGCGAGCGTCATCACGTGCTGGAACGACACGTCGCTGTACGAGAAGGTGACGTCGTCGATCCCGAGCTTCGGGATCAAGGTCGCGAGATCGCCTTCGTAGTACACGGGAATGCCCTTCGGGTACAGCTTCCCGGCGAGCTCCGCCGGATATTTCCGGTCGGAGATTCCCGGGATCTGGGTGCCGGCGGTGAAGCCGACCACGTTGTATGCCTCGTTGTCCCGGTAGTACGTGTTGAAGTTGTGGAAGTCACGTCCACCGGAGCCGACGATCAGCACGTTTCTCTTCGTTGCCACGTGTGTACCTCCCTCGGATCGGACGGTCACTTGGTGCTCCCGGCGGCCGCTCCGATGAGCTCGGTTCCGGCGTTGCCACTCAGCGCCGCCTCGAGCTCGTCGAGGTGGCAGATGATGGCCCGCTTGCCGGTCTTCTCGACGAACTCGATGAGCGCGGTGACCTTTGGCGCCATCGAGCCCGGCGGGAACTGGCCTTCCGCGAGATGCCTGCGAAGCTCCTCGACCGTGACCCTCCGAAGCAGGCGCTCGGTCGGCTTCTGCCAGTCCACCGACGCGCCGTGGACGTCGGTGGCGATAACGAACAGATCTGCGTCGATCTCGGTTGCCAGCAGGGCATTCCCGAGGTCCTTGTCGATGACCGCGTCGACTCCGCGGTAGCCGGCGCCGTCCTTGACGACGGGGATGCCGCCGCCGCCCGTGCAGATCACGATCCAGTCCTGCTCGACGAGGGAGGCGATCTCCTCGCGAGGGACGATCCCGATCGGCTTGGGCGACGCGATCACTCGCCGGTGGCCCTTGTCCGTGACCACCATGCGGTACGGCTTCCCGGCCGCCTCTTTCTCGGTGTAGAAGGGCCCGATGGGCTTCGTCGGGTTCTGGAAGAGCGGATCGTTCTCGTCGACCTCGGTCATCGTGATGACCGTGAGGAACTTCCGGTCGATGCCGGCCTCCCCGAGAGTCCGGTCGAGGACCTGCTCGATCATGTAGCCGATCTGGCCCTGCGTCATCGCACCGATGACGTCGACCGGCATGGCGGCAACCTCGTCCGTGCTCTCCTGCTGGAGAAGGATGTTCCCGACCTGTGGGCCGTTGCCGTGGCTGATGACGACGCGGTAGTCGCGCGCGAGCGCGGCGACCTTCCGCATCGGCACCTTCAGGTTCTCCATCTGCTGCTCGGCCGTACCGTCCTGGCCGGCCTGGATGAGGGCGTTCCCACCGAATGCGATGACGACGGTCGGCTTGTGTGTCATGGCGAGCTCCTCCGTCCCTTCCTCAACATCCGAGGGTCGCGACCATCACGGCCTTGATCGTGTGCACGCGGTTCTCGGCCTCGTCCCAGACGACCGAGGCGTCCGACTCGAAGACCTCGTCCGTCACCTCCATCGCCTGCAACCCGAACTTCGAGGCGATCTCCTGGCCGACGCTCGTCTCGGCGTTGTGGAACGAGGGCAGACAGTGGAGGAACTTGACCGCGGGGTTGCCCGTGGCCGCGAGCACGTCGCCGTTGACCTGATACGGCTTGAGCAGGTCGATTCGCTCGGCCCAGACCTCGGGCGCCTCGCCCATCGAGACCCAGACGTCGGTTGCGATGAAGTCGCAGCCCGCGACTCCTTCCGTGACGTCCTCGGTCAGCGTGATGCGCGCGCCGGTCGTCTCCGCGATCAGGCGGGCGGTGGCGACGAGCTCGGGATCGGGGAAGAGCGTCTTCGGCGCGACGATCCGCAGGTCGAGCCCGAGCTTCGCCGAGCCGACGAGATACGAGTTGCCCATGTTGAAGCGGGCGTCGCCGAGGTACGCGAACGAGATCGCGCTCAGAGGCTTGTCGCTGTGCTCGACCATCGTCATCACGTCGGCCAGCAGCTGCGTCGGATGGAACTCGTTCGTGAGCCCGTTCCAGACGGGCACGCCCGAGTAGTGGGCGAGAGCCTCGACGATCTCCTGGCCGTAGCCGCGGTACTCGATCGCGTCGTACATCCGTCCGAGCACGCGAGCTGTGTCCGCAAGCGTCTCCTTCTTCCCCATCTGCGAGCCGGACGGCCCGAGGTAGGTCACGTGGGCCCCCTGGTCGAGGGCGGCGACCTCGAACGCGCAGCGCGTCCTCGTCGAGTCCTTCTCGAAGATGAGCGCGATGTTCTTGCCGACGAGGCGCGGCTGCTCGCAGCCGGAGTACTTGGCCTTCTTCAGGTCGATCGAGAGGTCGATCAGGAACCTGAGCTCCTGGGGTGTGAAGTCGAGTTCCTTCAGGAAGCTGCGACTTGCAAGGTTGAATGCCATTCCGGGCACCTCTCGTCACGATGGGTCGAATTGCCAGCGTTAGGGCAGTTCGAATCGTGGCAGCCCCGTTTCGGGCCACCTGATCGAGATTGCGCTCTTGGCCGCGGGCTCGCCTACGATGTGGGAAATCCCGTATGGATCTCCCTGACGATCTCGCTCCCGACCTGATCGAGCCGCTCCGAGCGTGGCGCGTGTGGAGCGTGCCGGAGACCGACGCCGGCTGGCGCCTCTCCTCGATCCACTATCGGCAGGTCTGGGAGCCTCGCTCGGAGGCGGCTGCGTGGTGCTATCGCAGCTCACGCATCCCGCACGCGGGCTCGGCGGCGCATGATCGCCACCTCGCTCCCGTGGCCGGCTGTCAGTGCGGCATCTACGGGGCACGCCGCCCCGAGGCCGCCGGCGAGTACCTGCCGCTGAGGCACGGGCCCTGGGAGAGCATGTACGTCTCGTCCGAGTACCGCCACCGCGTCGTCGGCGAGATCGAGCTGTGGGGGCGCACGCTCGAGTGCGCCGACGGCTATCGCGCGAGCTTCGGCTACCCCGCGCGGCTGTGGGTGCCCACGCGACGACCGGACGGCCGGGAGTTCGATGCCGCCTCGGTCGCCCTCGGCCTCGCCGACTACGGCGTGCCGATCACGCTGCTCGACGCCGGCACGCGCGACGAAGTGCTGGACGAGATCGCGCACGGCCGACTAGCGCCGGACCGGCACGACAGCCGACGTCGGCCGGCGTCAGCACCTCGAGCGAGTGGACGACGAGCGTGACTCTCCACGCCGCCGGCGGCCGCAGGGCAAGACCGCAATCGCGATCAGATCACCCCCGCGCACCCTCCGAATACTCCGGACCGAGGACTCCGGCATTCCCCAATCGCTCTGTGCGGATGACCATGGCCCAGGTCGACAACCGTCGGAACAACGCCCGTGTTCCTGCGCCAGCCGGACGGGGAGCAGCCTTGCGGTCCCTGCGCCCGAGCTCTCCGCTGCGCTCGGCAAGCGCGCCGCCTGACGAGCGGCTGGGACGGCTGGTGAGGGAATGAGCGTCATCGGGATCCCGCTCGCCTTCGTCCTCTTCGGCCTCACGCTGGCCGGGGTGGCGATCTTCCACCGGCGCAACTTCGAGGTCGCCGTCGCGGGCCTGGTGGCCGTCCTCATCTACACGCTCTCTGCGACCGACGTCAGCGTGACGGGGGATCTGCACGAGCACTGGCGGCTGTTGCTCAACCTGGCCGGACTGTTGTTCGGGTTCTCGATCCTGGCCAAGCTGTTCGAGGACTCGGGGGTGCCGGAGTGGTTCATGCGCAAGCTCCCCGGCGGCTGGGCTGCGGGGATGCTGCTGCTCGTCGGCGTCGCCTTCGTCTCGACGTTCGTCGACAACATCGCGGCGGCGATCCTCGGCGGGGTCGTCGCGAAGAAGCTCTACAAGGGCAAGCTCAGCGTCGGCTTCCTGGCCGCGATCGTCGCAGCGAGCAACGCAGGCGGCGCCGGCTCGCCGGTCGGGGACACGACCACGACGATGATGTGGATCGGCGGCGTCCCGCCGTGGGAACTCGCCCGGGCGTTCGCTTCGATCGTGATCGTCGTCGTCTTCAGCGGCTTCTTCGCCGCCAGGGCCCAACACAAGCTGCAGCCGATCCGCGACCTCCCGGACGGCTTCGACATCGACGTCGCCCGGCTGGTGATCGTCGTCATGATCATCGGCGGCGCGATCGCCTCGAACATGCTGATCGAGTTCCCGGCGGTAGGCGTCTGGCTGGCCATCCTCCTGGGCGGGTTGATCAGACCGATCCCGTGGGGGGAGGCGCGCACAGCTCTCAAGGGCACGTTCTTCCTGCTCTCGCTGGTCACCAGCGCGAGCCTGATGCCGGTCAACTCCCTGCCGTCGCCGTCCTGGCACAGCAGCATCGGGCTCGGGTACGTCAGCGCCGTCTTCGACAACATCCCGCTGACCGCGCTCGCGCTCTTCCAGGGCAAGTACGACTGGGGCCTGCTCGCCTTCGCGGTGGGCTACGGCGGCTCGATGATCTGGTTCGGCTCCTCGGCCGGGGTCGGGATCTGCAACCGCTTCCCGGAGGCGAAGAACACGCTCCGCTGGGTGAAGGAGGGCTGGCACGTCGCGGTCGCGTACGTCCTCGGAGTCACCTTCTACGTGACCGTCATCGGCTGGCGCCCGTACGACGTCCTGCGGCACCCCGCCCACCCTCTCATCAGCCCGACCATCGGCGGCGCGATCGCGGCCGGAGTCGCCGCACTCGCGCTCTACGTCGCTCTGCGCCACTGGCTGGTGACGAGGCTCCCCCGGCCGCTCCCCGTCCTCGACTCCGTGACCTTCCAAGCAGAGGCGGCAACGTTGGAACGAGGGCGTTCGCCCGCTTCGTTCCGGGACCGGCTGTCGCTCATGGGCGACTCACTCGTGAGGGACGCCTCGACCATCCGACGGAACGGCCGGCAGACCCTCGTCAGGCTCCACCTGCTCCACCACTAGCGGCTCTCCGGCGAAGTGCCACGCTGCCCCTGGGCGAGTCTTCCATACGGGGTTTCCCACATTGCCGGCGGACGGGCCACGAAGACCGCAATCGCAATCAGGTGGACCGAAACCCCGCGCCCATACTCGGTGCCGCGGACTCCGGCAATTCAACCATCGCAATCGCTATGAGCGGATGACCATGGCATTGAAGAAAGCGGGGTAAGAGGTGACTGGGATTCTCGCGGCCGCGCCGGCCCCGATTATCGGCGGCGTAATCGGCTTCCTGTGCATCACGGTGACGATCGGCATCGTCACGGTGAGACTCGTGCGAGGGCAGAGTCGGCGCTACATCGTCGCCGGCAAGAGCCTGCCCCTCTTCATCGTCGGAACGATGCTGGCAGCGCAGTCGATCGACGGCAACTCGTCGCTCGGCAACGCTCGCTACGTCTACCAATACGGCTTCTGGGCAGGTGCGACGCTTCCGTTGGGGCTTGTCATCTGCCTGCTGCTCACCGGCTTCATCTTCGGGAAGCGGCTGAACAGGCTCTCGTTGCTGACCTTGCCGGACTTCTACTACCGGCGCTACGGCAAGGGGGTCGAGGGCTTCTCCGGGTTCCTGATGATCATCAGCTTCGCCGTGCTCGTCGCCGGCAACTTCGCTGCGTCGGGCTTCATCTTCGAGCAGGTGTTCGGCGTCAAGCTCATCGTCGGGATCTTCATCGCCGCAGCAATCGTGCTCACGTACACGATCTTCGGCGGGCTGTTCTCGTGCGCGTACACCGACATCTTCCAGATCTACCTGGCGACGTTCGGCTTCTGGGCGGCCTTCATCTACATCGCCCTCGGCTACACGGGGCACTCGTGGAGCGAGATGATGCACAACGTCCCGGCCGGGTACCTGAACTTCTCGGGCTTGTACAGCAAGAGCAACGGCGCGCTCATCCAGTGGGCCACGCTCCTCTCGCTCGGTGTCGGCGACCTCGTCGCACTCGACTTCATGGAGCGCGTGTTCGCGGCGAAGAGTGGCCGAACGGCTTCGCGGGGCGCCTACTGGGGAGCGACGGTCACGCTGGCAACGGTGATCCCGACCTCCTTCATCGGCATCTTCGCGGTGACCCTGGTGCCGCACATCAAGCAGTCCTTCCTGATCTTCCCGACCGTGATGATCCAGCACACGCCGAACTGGGTGGCCGTGCTGGCGCTCGCGGGCGTCCTCGGAGCCGCGATGTCGACCGCGAACGGCGGGATCCTGGCGATGTCCTCGGTGATCTCGAGGAACCTGCTCCAGCGCGACATCCTCCACGAGTTCTTCCCGGCGCGGAGGTTGGGCAACAGGGGGCTGCTGATCGCCACGCGCATCATCCTGGTTCCGGTGATGCTGGCGGCCTTCACGCTCGCCTGGCGGAGCCCGCAGCCGGGCAAGTACCTCGTGCTGGCCTTCGACATCGTCTTCGCCGGCGCGCTCGTCCCGTTGATCGGGGGGCTCTTCTGGAGCAAGGCGAACACGCCGGCGGCGGTCTGGTCGATGCTCACCGGCTCGGTCGCCCGCCTGATCGGCTACTTCTTCATGAACTCGATCTTCTTCCACCCCTCCGCGAACGCGCTCTCGTACTCGGGGATCGAGACGATGATCCCGCCGGTGATCGCGCTCGTGGTGTTCGTTTCCGTCGCGCTCCTCACGCAGGAGCACTCGCCGGGCTACCTCCGGCACGGAATCGTCGACTACGTCCCACCCGAGGACGACATCGTGCTCGGCGAGGACCTCAAGGGCTACCGGCCGCCGGCCGGCCCTCCTCCCAGCGGAAAGCGGAGGCGGCCGCACCGGCCGGGCATCACGCCTGCCTGAGTCGGCCACTTGGTCGCAGCGGGGGGCCAGGAGCGCCTGGCCCCCCGCTTCGCTGCGCTCACGCGCTTCTCGCCCCCGCGGTACCGTGCCTCGGCCATGAAGAAGCTCTACACCGTCGACGACGTTAGGACCGAAGCGCGGCGGATCGTTGCCGAGCGGAAGCACCGCGACCCGAGCGAGCCCGAGTTCCATCCCGAGGAGGTCGACGGGCTGCTCGACGCCGTCCCGGAGTTCCTACCCATCTGGACGGTCGCTCCCTCCGTCTTCCGCCTCGCCGAGATTCGGACGGAAGGCGGCACGGCTCTGTACTCGGAGAACCTCACGCTGCCTGCCGCAAAGCATGACCTGCATCTCGTGGTCCAGATGCTCAACCACATTCGCGACGGGAAGGGGTTGGCCGAGGTGACGATGCCGCTCTTCCTCCAACCCGACGAGATCGCCTACGCGCTCGACCACGCGGCACCCTGCCACTGCGACGAGGAGCGCGAGCTGGCCGCGCGGGAGCGGAGCATTCGGCGACTCGGCCGGCGGGCGTCGAAGCGCTGGCTGTACACCGGGCAGGACGCGATGGACCGAGACGATCGAACGTGCGTGAAATGCGGCGCGAAGCGGGACCTGCACGCCCACTGGACGGGCGGCCAGGGCAAGTGGACGGATCCGGCCGGCTACGTCACGCTCTGCCGGCGCTGCCACGTCGTGGAGAGCGACGACCACGTCTCACCCGCGGCCGCGGGGCTTCGTTTCCACCTCGGGTCGGACAGCGTGCCGGGGTCGGCGATCCGCTCGCAGCTCGCGCTCGTCTTCCAGAAGGGCGCTCTGCGCTGGGTCGGACTCGCGTTCGGACGCGAGTACGTCGTGCTCGACACCTGACCGGCCAGATATCGGGGAATCCCCGGATCGTCTCGAGGCCGTGGCTGAAGTAGCCTCTGAGGCGTCCCACGGCGGAGGTCAATTGAGATGCCCACACTGCTCGCGTTCGCCCAAGAGAGTCAGGTTGTCACTACGTTCGCCATCATCTTCGCCTTGGCGGTGCTGTGTGCGGCCGCCGTCTGGCGCGGCTGGGGCGTCTGACCCGCAGCTCGGGCCTGGATCGCTCAGCAAGAGTCGCCCGAGCTCAGGGGAGCTCGACGAGCCGGCACGACACGTCGGCATCGTCGTCGAGGTGATAGCTCGCACAGATCCGGTGGTAGCCATCGGCGACGATCAGCGGAACGTCCTTCGCCGCGCGTCCGCGCACGAGCAGCACCGGCGATAGCCGCTTCCCGTCCGCGACCTTCGCGAGATCCTTCTTCACGTGATGGTCGTCCGGGGGCAGGAGCGGGAGCCGGCTCGCACGCAGCAGGTCCTTGGCCTTCCGGTGCCCGGTCCCCGCCGAGCGGAGCGAGTCGACGAGCCGCGCCGTCTCGTCCGGCGCGAAGACCAGGCTCAGGTAGTCGGCCGCAGCCGGGAAGTCGTGCTCCTCGGGCTCGTCCTGCCAGTGCTCCGCCGGCACGGCACAGGATTCGCGCCCGCTACCCGAGGTCCTCTGCGACGAGCCCGTAGAGCACCGTGTCGACCCACTCGCCGTCCTTGAGGTAGGCCTTCCGCTTTCGGCCCTCGCGGATGAAGCCGGCGCGCTCGGCGTGGGCGCACGCGCGCTCGTTGAAGGCGTAGATCTCGAGCTCGAGCCGGTGGAAGCCGAGCTCCCCGAGCAGGAGCCGCTGGAACAGGCGAGCCGCCTCGTCCGCGAGCCGGCGGCCACGGAAGCGCGGGTGGACGGCGAGCCGCTCGAGCCGTGCGATGCGGCTCCGCTCGTGTGCGACGTGGAAACCGAGAGCTCCGGCGGGCTCGCCGTCGAGCTCGATCACGAAGCGGCCGAAAGCCTGCGGCTCGGCGAGCGAGCGCTCGACCTCCGCGAGCACCTCCGCGCGGCTCGCGGCCGTTCGCGGCCCGAGGAACGGCCGCACCTCGTCGTCGCCGAGGAGCTCGAGGAGGAAGTCGGTGTCAGGCGGCTTCGCGCGCCTCAGCTCGACGGGCACGGAGCGAGGCTAGACGAACCGCGCCGGTCGCCAGGGCGACGCCGCCGAGGATCAGCACGAGCCCGCCGAACGCGGCGAGGCCGAAGCGCTCGCCGAGGAAGATCGCGCCGTACGCGAGCGCGATCGGCGGCACGAGGTACGTGACGAGGGTGGCGTACGCCGGCCCGGCGCGCTGGATGAGCGCGAAGAAGAAGAGGTAGGCGAGCGCCGTGCCCACGACGCCGAGGACGAGGACGGCCATGATCGTCTCGCCGTGCCAGACATGTGCGGGCGCCTGCGCGACGCCCGCGGGCAGCGCGACCAGGGACGCGATCGCCGTCGACGCGAAGGCGACGACGAGCGGCGGGGTCTGCCGGAGGTGCCGCCCCGCGAACAGCGTCCCTGCGGCGTAGCAGAGGGCCATCCCGACCACGGCGAAGGCGGCGAGGAGCTTCCCCTGCGGCTGCGCGCCGACGAGCAGCGCGACGCCGACGAAGCCGATCACGAGCCCGAGCAGGCGCAGGCCGCCCACGCGCGCCTCGCGGAAGAAGCCGAAGGCGAGCAGCGCGTTGAAGATCGGCACGGAGCCCTGGATGATCGAGGCGAGCCCGGAGTCGATGCGCGTCTCGCCCCAGGACAGGAGCCAGAAGGGCAGCGCGGTGTTCACGAGCGCGACGACGACGAGCCACCGCCAGGCCGCACGCAGCTCCGCGAGCGTCCGCCGGGGGCCGAGCCGGACGGCGGCGACCGCGGCGAGCACGAGGGCCGCGGAGCCGAGCCGCCCGAGGATCAGTGTCGCCGGCGCGAGCTCCCGGTCGGCAATCTTGATCAGCATGAACGACGCGCCCCAGATGAGCGCGAGCAGCACGAGGATGACGGCGGGCCGACGCATCGACTGTTGAACGTAACGCGATGGCCAGGCGTGAGATTCCACCGAGCCTGCGGATAGACTGACCCACCTGACGGAGGTCGTCGATCAGGGACTTGGGGTCTCCGGCGAGCGTGCAGCGCTCGCCGGTGCTGAGCCTCTCCACCGCGTGCTCGGTCTGACCGACCGGGAGGCGAGCCGGATCCGGGAGCTGCTCGGCCGCGAGCCGAACCACTTCGAGCTGGCCGTCTTCTCGCTCCTGTGGTCCGAGCACTGCGGCTACAAGCATTCGGCGCGGCTCCTGAAGCGGCTTCCCTCGTCGGGCGAGCGCGTGCTGCAAGGGCCCGGCGAGAACGCGGGCGTGCTCGACCTCGGCGACGGGACGGCGGTCGCGTTCAAGGTCGAGTCGCACAACCATCCGTCCGCCGTCGAGCCGTTCCAGGGCGCGGCGACCGGGATCGGCGGGATCCTCCGCGACGTCGTGGCGATGGGGGCGCGGCCGGTCGCGCTGCTCGACGGGCTCTGGTTCGGTGCTCCGGACTTCCACTTCTGGCAGGCGGTGCGCGGGATCGGCCACTACGGCAACTGCGTCGGCGTCCCGACCGTCGGCGGCCAGACCGTATTCGACCCGGCCTACACCTCGAACTGCCTCGTCAACGCGATGTGCGTCGGGCTGCTCGACACTGCGCGGCTCCGCTCGGCCAAGGCGAGCGGGCCGGGCCGCGTCGTCGTCCTCTACGGAGCCACGACGGGCCGCGACGGCATCGGCGGCGCCTCGGTGCTCGCGAGCGCCGAGCTGAGCGAGGACGGAGCCGACAAGCGGCCCTCCGTCCAGGTCGGCGACCCGTTCACCGGCAAGAAGCTGATCGAGGTCTCGCTCGAGCTCGTCGAGTCCGGCCTCGTCGAATCGCTGCAGGACTGTGGCGCCGCCGGCCTCGCCTCCGCGCTCTCGGAGATGGCGTCGGACGGCGTCGGGATCGACGTCCACCTCGACCGCGTGCCGCTCCGCGAGGAGGGTATGGAGCCGTGGGAGATCATGATCTCGGAGTCCCAGGAGCGGATGGTCGCCGTCGTCCGGCCGCAGATGCTCGACGCGGTGCGCGCCGTGTGCGCGCGATGGGAGCTGCCGTGCACGGCGATCGGCGAGGTCACGGAGTCCGGCCTCCTCCGCGCCCTGCACGCGGGCGGCACAGTGGGCGAGATCCCCGCACGGCTCCTGACGGAGGAGTGCCCGCGCTACGAGATCGAGCAGCGGCCGGAGCCGAGGCCGTTCCGGCGGCCCCGCGTCCCGATCTCGACGTGCGCGAGGTGTTCGAGCAGTACGACCACCTCGTCGGCTCGCGTACGGTGCGCCGGCCAGGCCTCGACGCCGCCGTCCTGCGGCTCCGGCCCTCGCTGCGGGGCCTCGCGGTCGCGCTGCAGGGCCCGGCTGCGGGCGAGACAGACGGCTTCCGGGCCGGCGTGCAGGCGACACTCGGCGCGGCGCGCAACGTCGCGTGTGCGGGCGGCGAGCCGATCGGGCTGACCGACTGCCTCAACTTCGGCAACCCGGAGAAGCCCGAGATCGCGCACGAGCTCGCCCAGGCGATCGAGGGGATCGCCGTGGCCGCCGAGGCGCTCGGCATCCCGGTCGTGTCCGGGAACGTCTCGCTCTACAACGACGCCGACGGAGTGTCGATCCCGCCGACCCCGGTCGTCGGCTGCGTCGGGCTCGTGCCGGACGTGCGGGCCGTGCCGGGGCGGTGGCAGCGCGGCGACACCGTCCTCCTCGCCTTCTCGCCCGACGGCTCGCTCGCGGCGGAGGCGGCGTTGATCCGCTTCCTCTGGAGGGCCGCGCCGCACCTGACGCTCTGCCACGACGTCGGCAGCGCCGGCGTTCGCGCGAGCGCTCGCGGAGGCGGCCGCCTGGAGCGGCGGCCTCGCGGCGCAGGTCGAGATCCCGCCGGACTACGACTCGCGCCGCGGCGCCGCGATCCTCGCCTGCTCCCCGGCGGCGGCCCGCCGCCTCGGCGCGCGCGGCTTCGTCCGGATCGGGGAGGTGATTTGACTCATGTGCGGCGTCGTCGGCGTCTACGCGCCCGACCGCGACGTCGCGCGGCTCGCCTACTTCGGCCTCTTCGCGCTCCAGCACCGCGGGCAGGAGTCGGCCGGGATCGCGGTCTCCGAGCACGGCCGGCTGACGGCCCTGCGCGACCTCGGCCTCGTCTCGCAGGTCTTCGACGAGGTGAAGCTCGGGGGACTGCAGGGCCAGGTCGCGATCGGCCACACGCGCTACTCGACGACCGGCTCCTCCCAGTGGGAGAACGCGCAGCCGCTCGTCCAGCACGGCCGCGCCCGCACGGTCGCGCTCGGCCACAACGGGAACCTCGTCAACGTCGGCGAGCTGCGGGAGGAGCTGCAGCGTGCGAGCGTGGCGCTGGGCACGACCTCCGACAGCGAGCTCGTCGCGGCGCTACTCGCCAACGATCCCGCCCCGCTCGACGACGCGGTGGTCAATGCCATGCGGCGGCTCGACGGCGCCTACTCGATCGTCGCGCTGTCGGAGGGCAGCCTGCTCGGCTTCCGTGACGCGTACGGCTTCCGGCCGCTCGTCGTCGGGCGCATCCAGGAGGACTGGGTCCTGGCCTCGGAGACGTGCGCGCTCGACCTCGTCGGAGCCGAGTTCGTACGGGAGGTCGCGCCAGGCGAGCTCGTCGTGGTGGACGGCGGCGGCCTCCGGGCGACGCAGGCACTCGAGCCGGCCGCCGGCGGCGCGCTCTGCATCTGGGAGTACTTCTACCTCGCGCGCCCCGACTCGCAGCTCGAGGGGATCGAGGTGCACGGCGCCCGCGTGCGGATGGGTGAGCGGCTCGCGCAGGAGGCGCCGGTCGAGGCCGACCTCGTCCTGCCGATCCCCGACTCCGGGACGCCCGCCGCGATCGGCTTCGCGCGCGCGACCGGTCTCCCGTTCAGCGAGGGCCTGATCAAGAACCGCTACGTCCAGCGCACCTTCATCCAGCCCGACCAGGAGCTGCGCCGGCAGGGCATCCGGCTCAAGTACCACCCGGTAGCCGAGGTGGCCGGCAAGCGCGTGGTCGCCGTCGACGACTCGATCGTGCGGGGCAACACGACGCGCGAGATCGTGCGGATGCTGTTCGACGCGGGCGCGGCCGAAGTGCACCTTCGCATCTCGTCACCGCCGGTGATCGGCCAGTGCTTCTACGGCATCGACCTCGCCGATCCGGCGGAGATGATCGCCGCAGGCCGGACCGTGGAGGAGATACGCGAGCACGTCGGCGCGACCTCGCTCGCGTACCTCTCGCACGACGGGCTCGTCGAGGCGACGCAGCGGCCGGTCTCCTCGCTCTGCCGCGGCTGTCTCACCGGCGAGTATCCGACCGAGGTTCCGGTGGAGGCAGCGAAGCTGCGGTTCGAGCCGACCCGCGCGTGATCGAGGCGCTGCTCGAGCAGGCGCGCTCGGACGAGAACGTCGTCGGAGTCGTTCACTCGGGCTCGCGCGGGCGCAACGCGTACGTCACCGATGCGAGCGACTGGGACGCGTTCGTCGTCGTCCGCGAGGAACGCGGCGACTACACGGGCGCGCGCGGCTCGGGCGTCGAGGTCTCGGAGGTGACGCTCGAAGTGCTGGCCGATCCTCCGGACGGGCTCGCCCGGCCTTTCTGAGCCTCACGCCGCAGCTCGACAAGACGGGCGAGGTGGCCGCCGCGTTGCAGGAGGCGATCCGCGTCGACCCCGCGAGCGCCGCGCAGCCGCTCGACGCGTACGTCAACTCGTACTACCGCTCGGCGAAGAACGCCCGCCTCGGCCTCGAGCTCGCCGCCCTCCTCGACGCGCAGGAGTCGATCCCCCACCACTCGAGTTCGTGTTCGCGGTGCACGGCCCGCGTCCGGCCGTACAACAAGTGGCTCGAGTGGGAGCTGGACGAGCATCCGCTGCCCGTGGCGGTCGACCTGGAGCAGCTTGAGCGGATCGCGCGCACGGGTGCGCTCGAAGATCAGCAGGCGCTGTTCCGCGAGACGGAGACGCTCGCGCGCGAGCGCGGTCACGGCGCGACGATCGACGGCTGGGAGCCGGACGTCGCCTGGCTGCGCGGCTGACCGTTCGGACCTGCCGCGACCGCGCACGTCTCCTTGGCACGATGGAACGCCGTGCAGCTCTTCCACTACCACCTGGTCACGAGCCGCGTGCGCGAGATCGAAGCGCGGTACCTCGGCAAGCTCGCCTTCGGCCTCGTCGCCCGCCACGGGCGGATCGGCGAGGAGCTGACCTCGTACGAGCCCGGCGTCTCGTGGAGCGAGCTCGACGCGATGAACTTCAAGCTGCGCCTGACCGAGCTCGAGAGGGGAGCGGTCAACGTCGTCGTCCAGCCCGGCCAATGGCCGATGCCCCGCGTGGACCATCTCGGGCTCGCGCTCGCCGAGGGCGAGTTCGAGGAGGTGCTGGAGCGCGCCGAGCGGAACGACCTCCGGGTGCAGGAGCACGGCGGGCGGCGCACCTTCGTCTCCACGAACGCGGGCTACCGCCTCGAGGTGCATCCGCCGCGCGAGTGGATCGAGGACCTGCTCGCGGAGGGCGACACGCTGCGGCTCTCCGAGCTTCATCTCAAGGCCGACGATCCCGCGGGAAAGGCGAAGGCGCTCGCGCAGATCCTCCACCTCGAGCGGGACGGGAGCGAGGTCGTGGTCGGAGACACGCTCGTCCGCTTCGTGCGCGGCGGCCCGCAGGGCCGGCCGGAGCTCCATGGCGAGCTCTTCGTCTAGCTGCTCAGAACTTAGACTCGACACATGGCCGAAGAGGGACGCACGTACGACGCCGCCGGGGTGTCGCTCGCGGCCGCCGACGCGGTGGTGGAGCGGCTGCGCGCCGCCGTCGAGTCCACCGGCGCCACGAGCTTCGGCGCGTTCGCGGGGCTGCACCCGCTCGGCGACGGACGCTTCCTCGCCGCCTCGACCGACTCCATCGGGACGAAGCCGATGGTCGCGCGCCGCCGTGGCCTGCTCCGCAACTGCGGCGCCGACATGGCCGCCCACTGCATCAACGACGTGCTGACGTGCGGCGCCGACCCCCTCATCCTGCTCGACTACGTCGCGGCCGCCCGGATCGAGCTCGAGCAGGTCGCCGAGCTCGTCGACGGCGCGGCCGAAGTGTGCCGCGCCGCCGGCGTCGTGCTCGTCGGCGGCGAGACGGCCGAGCTGCCGGGCGTGTACCGGGAGGACGAGCTCGACTTCGCCGCGACCTGCGTCGGGGTCGTCGACGGCGAGCAGCTGATCGACGGCTCCCGCATCGAGGCCGGCGACGCCGTCCTCGGGTTTCCCTCCGCGGGTGTCCATGCGAACGGGTTCACGCTCGTCCGGCGCGTGCTCGAGGAGGAGGACTACGACGGTCCCGACCTGCTCGCGCCGACGAGGCTCTACCTCGACGTGGCTCGCCGGCTGCGCGGCCGGGCGCTCGCCTTCGCGCACGTCACCGGCGGCGGGATAGCCGGCAACCTCGAGCGCGTCCTCCCCACGGGCCGAGAGCTCGAGATCGACTGGGACTCCTGGGAGCGCCCGCCCGTCTTCGGCTGGCTCGCCCGCCACGTCGACGAAGAGGAGCTGCGCCGCGTCTTCAACCTCGGCGTCGGCTGGTGCGCCGTCGTGCGGGAGCCCGAGCCCGGCGAGCTCGTGATCGGGCGGGTCGTGTGATCGGCGTGCTCGTCAGCGGCGAGGGAACGAACCTGCAGGCCCTCGTCGACGCGGGGCTTCCCATCGTCGCCGTGGCCTCGAACAAGCGCGACGCCCCCGCGCTCGCCCGCGTCGCCTGCCCGACCGCGGCCTTCGAGCTCGCCGACTTCCCGGATCGTCCCGGCCGCGACCTCGCCATGGCCCGCTGGCTGCAGGAACACGGTGTGCGGCTCGTCGTACTCGCCGGCTACATGCACCTGCTCACTCCCGGCTTCCTCGACCAGTTCCCAGACGCCGTCGTCAACGTCCACCCGTCGCTCCTGCCGGCCTTCCCCGGCGCACACGCGGTCGAGGAGCAGCTCACGGCGGGCGTGGAGGAGTCGGGTGCGACCGTCCACCTCGTCGACGAAGGCGTCGACTCGGGGCCGATCCTGCGCCAGGAGCGCGTGCCGGTGTTGCCGGGCGACACGGCGGAGAGCCTCCACCAGCGGATCAGGGCCGTCGAGCACCGGCTGCTGCCGGAGGTCGTGAGGGAGCTGTGCGCGCACTAGTCTCGACCTGGGACAAGACCGGCCTCGACGAGTTCGCGCGCGGCCTCGTCGCGCTCGGCTGGCGGCTCGTCGCGAGCGGGAAGACCGCCGCAGCCCTCGAAACGCTGGGCCTACCCGTCGAGCACGTGGACGAGCTCACCGAGTCGCCGGAGATGCTCGGCGGGCGCGTGAAGACGCTCCACCCGCGCATCCACGCGGGGATCCTCGCGCGCCGCGACGAGCCGGACGACCTCGCGACGCTCGCCGAGCACGGGATCGAGCCGTTCGACCTCGTCTGCGTCAACCTCTATCCGTTCGAGGAGGTGGCCGGCCGCAGGAACGTCACCGAGGCGGAGGCCGTCGAGATGATCGACATCGGCGGGCCGTCGATGCTCCGCGGCGCGGCGAAGAACTTCGCGCACGTGGCAGCCGTGTGCCGGCCCGACCAGTACGGCCCCGTCCTCGAGGAGCTGCGCGCGAGCGGCGAGCTCTCGCTCGAGACGCGGCAGCGCCTCGCGGCCGAGGCCTTCGCCCACAGCGCCGGGTACGAGGCCGCGATCGCGAGCTGGTTCGGCGAGCGCGAGACCTTTCCCGATTCCATCGTGATCCCGCTCGAGAAGGTGCAGGACCTCCGCTACGGCGAGAACCCGCACCAGCGCGCGGCCTATTACGCCGAGCGCGGCGCGCGCCGCCACCTCCTCTCGCGCATCGAGCAGCTGCACGGGCCCGAGCTCTCCTTCAACAACCTCAACGACCTCTCGGGGGCGCGTGCGCTCGCCCGCGAGTTCGCGCTGCCGTGCTGCGTGATCGTGAAGCACGCGAATCCCTGCGGTGTCGCCGTCGCGGCGACGATCGAGGAGGCCTACGAGAAGGCGCTCTCCTCCGACCCGACCTCGGCGTACGGCGGCATCGTCGTCCTCAACCATCCGGTTTCCGTGCCGCTCGCGGAGAGGATCGCCGTCTCGGCCGACCTCGTCTTCGCTCCCGGATACGACGACGGCGCCCTCGAAGCCGTTCGCGAGCGCCGGAAGACGATCCGCGTACTCCTCGACCGCGAACGGCGCGCGGGCGCGCCGGGCGAGCGGAGCTACAAGCGCGTCCTCGGCGGCATGCTCGCGCAGGACGCGGACGCCGAGATCGAGGACCGAGAGGGCTGGCAGGTCGTGGCCGGAGCCATGAGCGAGCCGCAGTGGGGCGACCTCGTCTTCGCCTGGAGGGTGTGCAAGCACGTCTCCAGCAACGCAATCGTCCTTGGGAAAGACCTCCAGACGATCGGGATCGGCGCAGGCCAGATGAGCCGCGTCGACGCCGTGCGGATCGCGGTCGAGAAGGCCGCGGAGTTCGGCCACGACACGAACGGCTCCGCCCTTGCCTCCGACGCCTTCTTCCCCTTCCCCGACGGCCCGCAGGTCGCGCTCGACGCGGGCACGACGGCGATCGTCCAGCCCGGCGGCTCCCGGCGCGACGAGGATGTGATCGCCGCCGTGGAGAAGGCGGGCGCGGCGATGGTCTTCACCGGCCGCCGCCACTTCCGGCACTAGCTGTCGGGAACAACGGGCGGGCGGAAGCGCCGCGCACGGCTGCCCGTGATCAGGCGCTCCCGGTCGAACAGGCGCGAGACGACCCGCCAGGCGACCACGTCGATGGCGAGCAGCGCGCAGGCGATCCCGACGGCGAGCGCCACGCTCGGGGTGATCACCTGGAACGTGATCAGCGTCGTGATGCCGAGCGCCGGCAGGCTGGCGAGCGTCGCGAGCTGCTGCGCGACACGGACGTCGCGTGCTCGGACGGACATCGCGATCCCGACCCAGACCGCCCAGACGGCGATCAGCGGCGTGAAGGCCACCTGGGCGAGCACCTGCGGCAGGTGCCAGACAGCAGCCCAGACGACGTGGGCGGCGCCGAAGCGAACGACGAGGGCGAACGCGAAGTAGATGCCGTAGGCGACCGTCACGGACGGCGCGAAAACCGCGATCGCCTTCGCGAGCAAGAGCTCCTCCCGCCGGATCGGCGTCGTCAGGACCGGCTCCAGCGTCCCCTGGTCGCGCTCGCCGATCACCGAGTAGGCGGCCATGATCGGCGGGATCACCGCCGGCACGACGAAGAGGAGCAGTGACGTGACCCCGACTGCGCGATCGACGAGCGAGGCCGGCGCGGAGGCGGGGATCCGGAAGAGCGTGAGCATCGGCGAGATGAGGAAGATGAACGGCATCACGCTCATCGTCACGACGAGGAACCGGTTGCGCCGGAAGTCGCGCAGCTCCTTGCGCACGACCGCGCGGATCCGCCCGAGGCTCATCGCCGGTCCGCCTCGACGTCGTCGCTGACGAGCTCGAGGTAGACGTCCTCGAGCGAGTGGCGCTCTTCGGCGAGCGAGAGGACGTCGGCGCCTGCGGCGACGAGCGCGCGGGCGACGGCCGGAGCCGCCAGCTTCGCGTCGCTGACCGCGAGCTCGTAGCCGGTCGAGTCGCTGCACTCCCAGGCCGTCACTCCCGGCAGGCCGTCGAAGACGTCACCGGCGTCGGGCAGCGGCGCCGCAGTCGTGACCAGAAGCCGCCGGTGGAAGAGCCGGTCGCGCAGCTCGTCGGTGCGCCCGATCGTGCGCAGGCTCGTGTTGAGGATCGCGACGCGGTCGCACACGCGCTCCGCCTCCGCGAGCCTGTGCGTCGTGAGGAACACGGTGACGCCACGGTCGCGCAGGCCGTCGATCAGGTTGTGCACCTCCCGGGTCGCCACGGGATCGAGGCCCGAGGTCGGCTCGTCGAGGAAGAGGACGGCCGGGTCGCTGAGCAGGGCGCGCGCGAGTCCGACCCGCTGCCGGAGGCCCTTCGAGAGGTCGCCGCAGAGGTCGTTCGCCCGCGTAGCGAGGTTGACGGCCTGCAGTGCGGCGGCGATGCGCTCCCGCGGCTGCGCGATGCCGTACAGCCCCGCGAAGCACTCGAGATTCTCCGTCACGCGTGAGACGGAGGTAGAGGCCCGGATTCTCGGGCATCACCGCGATGCGCTGCCGGATCTCGACCCCGCGCGCCGGCGCCAGCGGGATTCCGGCGACGAGCGCCGAGCCGGACGTCGGCGCGATCAGCGTCCCCAGCATCCGAACCGTCGTGGTCTTGCCCGCGCCGTTGGGCCCCAGGAAGCCGAAGACCTCTCCCGCGGCGACGCTGAAGGAGAGGTCGTCGACGGCGACCCGGTCGCCGAAGCGCTTGGTCAGGTTCTCGACGACGAGCACCGGGGCGCCCGACGCGGCAACGGGACGCCGAACGGGACGCTGGGCGGGAACCTCCTCCGGCTCGGGCAGCGCGACCGGCTCGTCGCTCGGCGGCGCCTTCGGCTCTGCGCGGGCGCCTCCGGTCGCGAGCGCCACGATCGCGTAGACGGCGACCACTCCGACGACGAGCGGGATCTGGGCGCCGTTGCCTCTGAGCCCGACGAGGACGCCGACCGCAGCGGAGATCGCGGCCGCGTCGACGAGCCACCCCTGCCACGTGACCGGACGCCAGCCGAGGCCGACCCGCCTGCGGCGAAACCAAGGTTTCGCAGCCATGCCCTCCGGCGAGTCTAGTCCTGTCTTGGGAATTGCACGGAAGCCCGTTTAGTTTTCGCGCGAAGGGAACGAGCCGAGGAAGGAGTCGCGATGAACACCGCGACCGGATCCGCGCCGCTGGCAGGCGCTCGCACTCGTTTGCGTCGCCTTCTTCATGACGGTGCTCGACGTCTCGATCGTCAACGTCGCGCTGCCGTCGATCGGCGCGCAGCTCCATTTCTCGCGAGACGAGCCTGCAGTGGGTGATCACCGCCTACGCGATCACCTTCGGCGGCTTCCTCCTGCTCGGCGGCCGCGCGGCCGACCTGCTCGGGCGCCGCCGGATCTTCATCGTCGGCATCGCGTCTTCTCGGCGGCCTCGCTCGTCTGCGGGCTCGCCGGCTCGACGGCGTGCTTGATCGCTGCGCGCGCCGTACAGGGGCTCGGCGCGGCGATCGTCTCGCCGGCGACGCTCTCGATCATCACGACGACGTTCGAGGAAGGCGCGGAGCGGAACAAGGCGCTCGGGATCTGGGGCGCGATGGGCGGCAGCGGCGCCGCGGCCGGCGTCCTCTTCGGCGGCATCCTCACGAAGCTACCTGCGGCTGGGAGTGGATCTTCTTCATCAATGTGCCGGTCGGCGCGCTCGTGCTCGCGCTCACGCGCCCGCGTCGTCCGCGAGAGCCGCGCTCGACGGGCATCCGCGGCTTCGACGTCGGCGGAGCGGTCACGGTCACCGGCGGGCTCGCGCTGCTCGTCTACGCGATCTCGAAGGCGCCGGCGTCGGCTGGGGACGGGCCGCGACGATCGGGCTGCTGATCGCCGTTCCGTCGCCTTGCTGCTCGCCTTCTGGCGATCGAGCTGGGAGGCACCGCGAGAACCCGCTGTGCCGTTCCGGATCTTCCGCATCGAGACGCTCGCGGGCGCGAACGTCGTCGGCTTCCTCCTCGGCGCCGTCGATCTTCGCCAACTTCTTCCTGCTCACGCTGTACGTCCAGCAGGTCCTCGGCTACTCGCCGCTCAGGACCGGGATGACCTTCCTCGCCACCGCCGGCACGGTCGTCGTCGGTCGCGGGGCTCGCGCAGGCGCTCGTGACGCGGGTCGGCGCGCGACCGGTGCATGGCGGTCGGGCTCGCGCTCGTCGCCGCCGCGATGTTCTGGTACGCGCAGATCCCGGTGCACGGCACGTACGTGAGCGACCTGCTCCCGGGCTACCTGCTCGATCGGCGTCGGGCTCGCGTTCGCGTTCATCCCGGTCTCGATCGCGGCGCTCGCCGGCGTCGCGCGCCCCGAGACGCCGGGCTCGCCTCAGGGCTGCTCAATACGACCCAGCAGGTCGGCGGAGCCATCGGCGTCGCCGTCGCGTCCACGGTCGCGTTCACGCACGAGCGCACCCTGCTCGGCTCGCACGACTCGGTGCCGCAGGCGCTCACGGGCGGCTTCGCGCTCTCGTTCTGGGTGCTCGGCGGCCTCGGCGTCGCCGGCGTGCTGGCGGCGTTCCTGCTCGTCCGCTCGAGCGAGGCCGCGCCGAGAGGCCGAGGAGGCGTTCGCGGCCTACTAGAGCTCGCCCGGTCTGGCGAAGCGATAGAAGTGCGGGCCGAGCCCTGCGTCCCTGAGCGCGAACAGCAGCGCGAGCGAGTCCTCCAGCAGCCGCGCCTTGTCGAGTCCGCCCGCGTAGACGGGCTCGTAGCCGGCGTCACGGCTCAGCTGCTCGGCGGCCTCCCGCGCTTCGTCGTCGGCGCAGTAGAGGTTGGACGGGCGGACGCGCTGCTCGTCGATCCGGTCGTAGACGTTGGCGAAGTTGAGGTTGAAGGCCTTCGCGGTCGGCCCGCCGACGATCGACTTCACCTCGTGCGCGAGCGACTCGAAGCGTTCGTCGCGGCCGCGGTACCCGTTCGTCGCGTCGATCGTGACCTTGCCCTCGAGTCCGGCGACCCTGGCGAGCGCGTCCGCTATCTGAGGCGAGGGAACCGCGACGAAGAGGACGTCCGCGGCCGAGGCGTCGCCGCCGTCGCGGCCCAGCTCCTGCACCTCGTGCCCCGCGGCCCGCCACCTCTCGGCGAGACCGCCGCCGACGCTTCCCCTGCCGACCACTGTGATCTTCATGGCTTCCTCCAACGACGCTCGACGCTCTAGGCTTCCCGCCGATGCCGCGCGACTATCCGACCATCCTCGACCTCGTCGGAGGAACGCCGATCGTCCGGCTCGACCGGCTCTCGCCGCCGGGCGGCGCGCGGATCCTCGCGAAGCTCGAGTTCCTCAACCCCGGCGGGTCGGTCAAGGACCGGATCGGCCTCGCGATGATCGAGCAGGCCGAGCGCGAGGGAAAGCTCAAGCCGGGCGGGACGATCGTCGAGCCGACCTCCGGGAACACCGGCGTCGGCCTGGCGATCGCGGCGGCTCGCAAGGGCTACCGCTGCATCTTCGTCATGCCCGACAAGATGAGCCAGGAGAAGATCTCGATGCTGCGCGCCTACGGTGCCGAGGTCGTGATCACGCCGACCGCGGTCGACCACGAGTCGCCGGAGTCGTACTACTCCGTCTCTTCGCGGCTGGCCGAGGAGATCCCCGGCGGGTTCAAGCCCGACCAGTACTCGAACATGGCGAACCCGCAGGCCCACTACGACGTCACGGCGCCCGAGCTCTGGGAGCAGACCGGCGGCGAGCTCGACGCGATCGTCATCTCCGTCGGCACCGGCGGGACGATCTCCGGCGTCGGCCGCTGGTTCCACGAGCGCAAGCCCGAGGTGAGGATCGTCGGCGTCGATCCCGAGGGCTCGATCTACACCGCCGAGGACGAGTCGCAGCTCCACCCGTACCTCGTCGAGGGGATCGGCAAGGACACGTGGCCGGACACGATCGACCTCGCCGTCGTCGACGAGTGGATCCGCGTCTCGGACCGCGAGTCGTTCCTGACGGCGCGCCGGCTGGCGCGCGAGGAGGGGATCCTCGCCGGCGGCTCCGCGGGCTCGACCGTGTGGGGGGCGATCAGGGTCGCCGAGCGGCTGCCGGCCGAGGCGACGGTCCTGGCGATCCTGGCGGACTCCGGCCGCTCCTACATGTCGAAGTTCTACGACGACAACTGGATGCTCGAGCACGGCTTCGTCGAGCGGCAGGCCGGGCTTCCCACCGTGGACGAGCTGCTGCGGTCGCGCCACGGCGGGGAGGTGCCGGAGCTCGTCACGATCACGGCGCACGCGAAGGTCGGCGAGGGCATCGACACGATGCAGCGGTACGGCATCTCGCAGCTTCCGGTCGTGCGGGACGGCGAGTGCGAGTCGCTCGCGGACGTGATCGGCTCGCTGCAGGACCGCGCGCTCCTCGAGCGGGTGTTCGCGAATCCCGATGCGGTGCACGAGGACGTCGCGGCCGCGATGCAGCCGCCGCTCGCGGCCGTCGAGGCGTCGTCGACCCTCGACGAGGTCTTCGCGACGCTGAGCGGAGGGACGAACGCCGTCGTGGTCGCGCGCGAGGGTAAGCCCGTAGGCGTGCTGACGCGCTCGGACCTACTCGACTTCCTGGCGCACCGGCGCTAGCTACGCTGCGCGGATGGCCGTCGAACACCTCGAGTCGCTGCTCCGCGATGCATTTCCCGATGCGGCCGATCTGCGGGTCGAGGACCGCACCGGCACCGGCGACCATTTCCAGGTGACGGTTCAGAGCCCGCGCTTCGACGCGCTGCCGCTGCTCGAGCAGCACCGGCTCGTGAACGACGCGCTCGCCGGGCCGCTCCGCGACGGCACCATCCACGAGCTGAGGATCAAGACAAGGGGGACCGGATGAGCGAGTTGGGCGACCGCATCAAGGACGTGATCGAGAACGAGCCGGTGGCGCTGTTCATGAAGGGCACGCCGCGGTTCGCGATGTGCGGCAACAGCGGCCGCGCGCTCGAGGCGCTGCGCGGCGCCGGCGCGCCGGTGACGGCGGTCGACATCCTCCCCGATCCCTCGATCCGCGAGGAGCTCTCGGCGCTCTCGGGCTGGCCGACGATCCCGCAGGTGTTCGTCAAGGGCGAGCTCGTCGGCGGCGCCGACATCACGCAAGAGCTGGCGGAGACGGGCGAGCTGCGCCGGATCCTCGAGGAGAAGCTCGGCCCGGATTACCCGTCCGCCGCCGAGGAGCGCGTCGTCGACGTCCTCTCCGGCACGCACGCCTGAGGCTGCGGCCGTGTTCGTCAACGGGTTCGTCAACCTCTACACGGCGGACATCGAGGCGGGGCTTCGCTTCTATCGTGACCTCCTCGGCTTCGAGGAGACGTTCCGCACGCCGCGCGAGGGCGTCCCGACGCACGTCGAGCTGACGCTCAACGGCTTCGCCTTGGGGCTCGGAACGGTGGAGGCGGCACGGCGGGTGCACGGCGTCGACGCGGTCGCGGGTAGCCCGTCGCTGGTGATCGTCTTCTGGACGGAAGACCTGGAGGCGGCGTTCGCGCGGCTGAGCTCGGCCGGAGTGCCGGTGCTCCAGCCGCCGCACGACAGCGGGAACGACAACCGAAGCGCCCTGTTGCAAGACCCCGACGGCAACCTCGTCGAGATCGTGGCGAAGAAGACCTGCAGACCGCCTCAGAGCTCGCCGAGCAGGCCCCGGAGCGCGGCGGTGTAGCTCTCGAAGGCCGCCCGGCCCTGGAGCGTGAGCGCGAAGGTGGTGCGGGAGGCCTGGCCGTTGCCCGTCTTCTCGGTCTCGAGGTAGCCGGCGTCCTGCAGCTTGCGCAGGTGGGTGATCAGGTTGCCGGGAGTGAGCCCGATCATGTCCTGCAGCCGCGTGAAGGCGAGCGTGTCGCCGGCCGGCAGCGCGGCGAGCGTGGCGACGATACGCAGCCGTGCCGGGACGTGGATGATCGGGTCGAGCTGCTCGACGTCCATCCCGCCTCCCTCAGGCCACCGGGCGCCACCGGAGCTGAGCGGCCGCGCCGAGGAGGAGCAGAGCGCAGAGGCCGATCCCCATCACGCCCCAGACGGCGGCCGGGCCGGCGAAGCAGGCAGAAGCGCCGAGGGCCACCGCCGCGACCGCGAAGCCCGCCTGCGCCGGTCTCTCGCGGGCGGCCTCGTAGCCCGCAGCTGCCGCGCCCACGACGATCAGCGGCGCCACCGCCGGGTAGACGCCGTAGGCGATTGCGGGGTTGTGGTCGACGTGGTGGAGCGCCCCCTGGAAGATGTAGACGCAGATCCAGACCGAGGCGAACGTGATGCCCTCGATCCGGCGCTGCCGCGATGCGCGGCCCTTGAGCGCGCGCCCCACGACGACGAAGTTCAGGACGACCCAGACTGCCAGCGTCCCGTACAGCTCCCCGAGGGCGGCACCGCTCGGGCCGGAGTACGGATGCTGATTGCGCACCGAGAACCAGACGGCGCCGTACGCAATGAGGACCGTCGCCGCCGCGGCGAGCGTGAGGAGCGGCGGCCGGAGGTCGAACTCGTGCTCGGCCCGCCGCGTGCTCTGCTCGAGCAGGGCCGCCGCCTCGCGGGGGTCGAGCTCCACGGGCATGTCGCCCGTCTCGGTCCCGGCAGCCGCCTCCCAGGGGTCCGGCTCCGCCTGCGGAGCGCTGAATGTGTCGAACCGCTCGCTCATTTCTTTCCCTCTCGTCGAGTCACTTTGCAGCACAAAGTTAGCGCACTTTGTGGTGCAAAGTCAAGTCTCTGGAACTATGGAGCCATGAAGAAGCGAAGCTGTCGGGTGCTCTTGGTCCTGCTCGTCATCCTCGTCCCTGCCGCCTGCGGAGGCGGCGAAAAGGCACCCACCGGCCGCACGGTCGTCTTTCACGACAGCGGCGCCTTCCCGCCGACGACGATCGTGGGCACGTACAGCGCCGCCGGCTGCGCGACCGACTCCCGCACGCTCGTCCGCGAGGCGCGTATGTACTACAGGCACAGCACCGGAGCACCCGGTCCGGCCGACCTCTACTACTACGACCTGCGCTTCGACTACGCGCACTTCCAGGCCGACGGATGCACGAGCACGGAGCTCGGCGAGGCGATGACCCGGGGGCTCACTCCGCGCCAGCGGAGGTTCCTGCTCGGCAACGTCGCACACGACCTGCACAGCGCCTTTCGCGCGGCGCTGAACGCCGGGTGACCGTCTGAGGCGCGAGGTCCGAAAGGAGGCAGCGTGGAAGGTTCAACAGCCGCGAAAGGCAGCGCACCGGCTTTCGTAGTCCTGCGTGAGGAGGAGGACGGCCGCTGGGTGCTGCTCGGCGAGATACCGAGGAGGCGCGGCCTGCCCGCCCGCGCTGCGCGAACTCGAGCGATCATGGATGCGACCGGAGGCGCGGCGAAGGCCGGAGAGCGGTACGCCGCCGTGCTCAGAAGCGAGTGGCGCGTCGCGCTGGACTGGACGCCGGCCGCAGCCGGGTAGCCCGGCCAAGCGGTACCGTCGGTCGATGCCGATTCGCGAGGCGACCGACGACGATCTTCCGGCGATCGCGCAGCTCCTGCTCGCGGCCGACGACACGCGCGTCCTCTCTCCCGCCAGCCTCCTGCACAGGCGCCGCACTCAGCCCGAACGCGCGCGCATGCTCGACCTCGTGGCCGAGGTCGACGGCCTCGTCGTCGCCGCCGGCGCCTGCGCGCTGAACATCTCGACGACGACGGAGGGCGCGGCCTGGGCCTTCGTCACCGTCGACTCGAGCAGGCGCGGGCAAGGCATCGGCGCTGCGCTCGGTGCGGCGCTGCTCGAGCACCTGAGCGGCGCCGGCGCGACGAAGGCGACGTCGTTCTTCCGCTGGACGGAGGAGGGAGAGCGCTGGGCGACCGCCCGCGGCTGGTCTCGGCTTCTCGCCGGACCGCTGATCGCGGTCGACCCTCGCACAGTGGCGGCACCGTCGGTCCCTGCCGGCTTCCGCTGTGTGCCGATGACGCAGGTCGCGCCCGAAGCGGTGTTCGAGGCGGTCCGGGCGGCGGCGCTCGACGAGCCGACGCCGATCCCGCACGACGACTTCCGGCTCGACGACTTCCTGCACGAGTGGAACCACCCGGAGGGCGACCTCGAGTCGAGCACCGCCGTGCTCGACGAAGACGGCAGCGTCGTCGCGTTCACGTTCCTGAACGTCGCGGGCGAGCGCGCCCAACACGGCTTCACCGGAACGGTGCGGGAGCACCGCGGCCGCGGGCTCGCAACGGCGGCGAAGCGGCGCGCGCTGCAGACGGCCGCCGCGCGCGGAGTGACGCGTGTGACGACGTCCAACGCCGAGGAGAACGCGGCGATGCGCGCGATCAACCGCCGGGTCGGCTTCGAGCCGATCGGCGAGCACGTGATCTTCGGCCGCGATCTCTAGGAGGCCGGCGCTCGAGGCGTCGCCGTGCCGAGGATCAGCGGCCGGACGAACTTCGGCGCTTTCGGCATCGTCGTCCGCTCGAGCCGGGACACGTCGAACTCCTCCGCCTCGATCGTGGCGAGCGTGGGTCGGTTGCAGTCGCAGCCGACGACGGCGCGGTTCAACCAGTTGATCCGATCCTGGAAGCGGGCGAAGCCCACGTCGTCGGAGCGCACGTGCTCGAGGAAGAGGAAGCGTCCACCGGGACGCAAGACGCGCCGCACCTCTCTCACCGCACGCGGCTGATCGTCGACGCCGCAGAGCACGAGCGTCGAGACGACGGTGTCGAAGGAGTCGTCCTCGAAGGGAAGATCCTCGGCCGGCGCCCGCAGCACCTGTGCGAGCGGCCTGTGCTCGCGTACCGCGCGCTGCAGCCGGCGGAGCATCGGCGGCTCGGGATCGGTCACGACGAGCGACTCGACGCTCCCGTTGTAGTGGGGGAGGTTCGCCCCGGTGCCGGCGCCGATCTCGAGCACGCGTCCGGCGGCGTCGGCGAGCAGGCTCTGCCGCAGTTCGCGCATCGCCCGCCTCCTCGCCCTTGTGCGTCATGCGGTCGTAGGCCGGGGCCATGATCGTCCAGCGAAGGCTCATGTCACGAGCCTAGAGATTGGCGCCGGGCTCAGCGCGTGGGGCCGGCCGCCGGCCGCAGGTATGCCGGCTGCAACGTGCTGCCCGGGGCGACGCGTACGGCACACAGAGCGCGGTTGCCGTAGCAGCGCAGATACACCTCGGCCTCCGTGAGTGCCCGTTCCCTGCGACGGCTGCGTGTCACGAGTGCCAGTGCCGCCCCACTCTCTACCGTCCGCCGGACAGACGCAACCGGGTGTGGAATCAGTGGAAATTGTGGACAACCCGAGCTCCGGGCGCACCTCCAGACGAGACTCTCCAGCCTGCCGTCGAGCCGTAAATCGTGGGCAGTTCCTACTGTTGCGCCGTGCTGTTGGCTACGGGATGGTCTCGTGAACCGGGAACTCCTTGATGTCCGGCGGCCCCTGCATCTCGACGCCCGAGGCGGCTATGCCTTCCTGAATCCGGCTCTGGAAGGCCTCGAAGTCTGCCCGCGACTCCCAGAAGTCGATGACTCCCCAGCCGCCGTCGATCGGACCGGAGGCGTGATACAGCATCCCCTGGGGCACGGATCGATCGGGATTGATGTGGTGGTGTGCTGCATCGAACTGCTCCTGGGTGACCCCCGGAAGCTTGATGCGGATGCCGATCGCCACAGCGGCTCCTCTCTTTGCATGGTGGGACAAGCGAGCCTACGTCACACGATCTGGCCGTGCAGGTGTGAGAGAGCTGTTGCCTGGGCCAGCGTTCCGGAATGAGGCCTGAGGCTGGACGCGGTTTGAGGAAGGCGCTACGTGCAGTGACGCTCAGTTCTGGAACGAGTCGTGCGGTTCAGGGGCCGGTCGGGCTGCTGCCAGAAGTCCTCAGCTCTCGCACATTGCCTTGAACGACGCGAACTGCTTTCGCACATCGCGCCGAAGCAGCGGCGCGAGTACGGCGAACAGCAGCTTGGAGATGCCGTGCGCGCGGAAGTCGAAGTCGCTCGCCATCTCGGTGCGCTCACCGCTCGACCTGAAGGTGTATGCGATCGTGACGTCCGGGTTTCCCACGCCTTCGAAGACCAGCCGGGTCGGGCGGTCGTACGTCGTGATCGTCGTGTCGTATGACGTTCCACTGTTGACGATCGCGAATTTCGACCCGAGACCAATTGGCTCGCCACTTCGCAGTTCAGCGCTCGATACGCGGCTGTTCCACCGCGGCTCGTTGCGGGCATCGGCCATCGCGTCGAATACCGGCTCGGGCCGAGATTCGATCGTGACTGTCGCGGCGACACGCACCGTCTAGCCGTACAACGGGGACCGATGTCCGAACGACAAGTGCACGGAGGCGATCGGGACGGATCCGGGATCGGTGCCCGTTCCGGCGCCAGCCTCGGCTGGGCGATGATCCAGAAGGCGGAGGGTTCGCCTGGGCCAGTGTTCGGGAATGTCCTCTGGGAACAGGTAGCCGCTCCACGCGATAGCGTCGACTCGGTGCACGTTGTCATCAACCACCTCCGTCTTCGCGAACCGATAGCCGAGGCGACCGTTGATGCGGTTGGGAAAGGGGTGCGGCTCGCAGTCGATGCAGGCGCGCTCGCGGCTCGTGTCGCGAAGGTCGATGAGACGCACCTGATCCTGATTCTTGAGTTCTCGTCAGCAGAGGACGCGGATCGCATGGCGCGTGAGGTTGGCGGACCGTGGATGCGAGAGAACATCAGGCCGCTGCTCGCCGGCGACACCGAGCGTAGCGTCGCCGAAGTGATCGCCTCGGCCGAGGCTTGACGGCGCATCGCTCGCCTGGGCGAGTGTTCGGGAATGACCCCTGACAAGACCCTGCACTGCGGCGTATAAGGAGGCGGATGAACCGGTGCTCGACCGCGGTTGGAGCCGCTGCTCTGATTGTCGCGTTGGCGGTCGTCGTGGCGGGCTGTGGCAACGGCCGCTCGATTCTCTACAAGGGGATTGCACCGGGCGGCGGGCCGAGAGAGGTCATCTCCGACGCCGCGGCCGTTCGGGATGGCAAGGCGATCCGTAGGCGGTGGCTCGCTGACATCGCCCGGCGCGGGCGTGAGTATCCAGCGCAGCGCTTTCACAACCTCCCGGCTGCAACGTTCCGGGCGCGTCTGGCCGCGGCGGCAGCTCGCGACCACTTCACGGTGAAGCGAGTTCGGTTCCTCCACCCGCGGCAGGTCGCCCCATTGGTCATCGTCGAGTCCGATCACTACCTCGGCTTGGCTCACGCCTTCGGAGCCCTGCTGAACTCGCTTGAACCGCGCAGTGGCCGCGGCGATGCGGGCTTGGCGTACGAGGGATGGCTTCTCGAAGCGCAAGACGAGCGAGGCGTGCCCTTCATCATCCTGTCAGGAGCTATCCGCGGACCAGACGCGGGCGGCGGCCAGTGGGCGCGCAGCGAAGAGCTTTATCCGGGGCCTCACGGCTAGGTCGCTCGCCTGGGCGAGTGTTCCGGAATGACCCCCGAGCAGAAGGCTGAGGGGACTAGAGAGAAGCGGCTCTCAGGCCCGCTTCCAAACCGAAACCGCCGCTCCGAAGCCTACGGCTGCGATGGCGACGGCGGCCGGGATCTGCCAGGTACCCCGACTCGGTGCGTGACACGAGGCCGAGACAAGGGAAAGATGGAGGCAGTCCGGGTAGTTCCCGGCTGTGCTGAGGTCCAAGCTGCCGACAAGAGCGGCGGCTACCAATGCGACTACAGCGAGCGCGACTGGAATCGCGTATCTCATGAACGAAGAGTACGGCGAGGCTACGCCTGAGGCGAGGACGCCGACCTGCGCCAGTGTTCCGGAATGACCCCCGAGCGGTACCTCTTTGACGCTGGGCATTGGTGCTAGCAAGAATGGGCTTCAGTGCTCGCCCACGTCCCACGCCTTCCGCTCTCACTCGATCCGCTGATGGCGGAGGCGAAGCGGCGGATGCGGCGGCGGCGGTGGCTGGTGGCCATCGTCATCCTCCTGGTTGCAGGTGTGGCTGTCGGTCTGACTCTCGCGCTTAGCTCATCAGGCGGCTCGGGGCAGGCGACACCGGGTCTCTCGTCGCATCTGGGCTTCTCGCGGATCCCGGCGCTGACGAGGATTGCATCCGGGCCAGCGTCCCTCTGCTCCGGCTTCAAGTCAGAGCCGCCCTCCTATTGCTCCCAGGGTGGTCCGGGTCTCTTCGTTCGTGGCAGCGAGCAGGTGTGGGCGCTAACGGCGGCCGTAGAGACCTACGGGATGCGCCACGTGCCGCAACCGATCCCCCTAAGGCTGGCGAGGCAGCATCCCGGCCCAGCCGAAGTCGTCGTTGATGTGCTGACGCTCGCGAACGCAAGCGTCGCGAACCGGTACATGCCGCTCTATGCGCACACCGAGGGCTACACCGCGCTTCCGACCGCCGGGATCAACAGCGGCATCGCCGCACGCATCGACAGCCTGGCCAACGACGGCCTGAGCGAGGTTCGCTTCGCCTGGGTCGGCGGGAGGTCGATCGTCGAGGTGAACATTCTCGGAGCCGATCTGACTGTCGGCGAGGCGCAGCGGGTGGCGCACCTGGCACGCCCCTCCTAGGGCCTGGCTCTCGCCTAGGCCAGTGCTCGGGAATGTCCCCCGAGACAAGGCAGAAGCGTCGGCGGCGTCGTATAACTCAGCGATGAGGCGCTTTTCCCCCATGCTCGGGGCGTTCGCGACCATTGCATCGGTCGGCGCTCTCGCGTTCGCTGCGGATGGGTCGGCCGTTGTCGCGCCGACCACCGTCACCCTCACCGCGACGGGGCCGTCGCCAAGCACGGTCAAGATGACCGCCGCGCAGACTGTGCTGGTCTTCGTCAACGACGATTCGGTGTCCCATCGAGTCTTCTTCGCCGACGGGCGCTGCTCGCTCGATGTCGCGCCCGGCAACGACTCGGGGGCCATTCAGAGCGGCGTGAATTCGTGTGGTTTCCCGCTATACGTGGGCGACTACGCTTACACCGTTGACGGCAGGTTCCCTGGAAGCGTTCGTGTGACCGCCGCGCCCCGGAGTGTGACCTTGACGGGGCCGACGCACACGGTCACGCGCGGTGAAGCGGTGGTCTTGTACGGAGAGGTCACATTCGCGCAGGGACCGGTGGCCGTGCTCAAACCGCCCTTCCCGGTGCTCTGTTTTCGCCCGGAGCGATCACCACCGCATCCACCGCGTAGCGATCCTCGTAGCGAGGCTTCGAGGCGGCGAGTTCGTGTGGCATCTGCGCGTTCGACCCGGGATACGGACGACCTACATCGCTGAAGTGAAGGCACAGCGCAGGATCTGGAAGGAAGCTCGAAGCGGCTCGTTCACGATCCGGATTCGACGCTAGGAGATGTCGGTCTCGCCTGGGCCAGTGTTCAGGAATGACCCCCTAGCGGAGTACCTAGGTCGCCGAGTCAGTGAAGTCGGGCGAGCGCGGTCTTAAC
Source organism: uncultured Actinomycetes bacterium (assembly GCA_963702785.1). GTDB lineage: Bacteria > Actinomycetota > Thermoleophilia > Gaiellales > Gaiellaceae > Palsa-739. Next base: position 442,918 of record CAVPDV010000001.1, read on the forward strand.
GGGCTGGGCGTTCGATGGCCCGAAGGAGACCGTGACGTTGCCACGGCTCTGAAGGCGGTAACCGCTGTGCGAGGATATCGACCCGAAGATGAACCGAGCGCCACTCGGCCTGTGGGAGACTTCAACGAGGGTCGAGACTAACTGCTCCGGCTTACGGCCGCTGCGCAGCAGCACGAAGCCCGGAAAGTCCTTGCTGACCTCTTGGTGCAGTCGGATTCCTTGTGCGGCGAAGGCCTCCTTGACTTGCGAGACGGTGTAGTGGTCGGTCGCGGAGTGGAAGTTGACGCCGCTTGGCGTTGACGAGCCACACCCTGCAACGACTCCGGCGATTAGTGCTAAGCGGAAAGGGATCGGGAGGACGGCCTTCATCCGGAGGAGGATAGATCGCGGGATTTCGCCCCTTCCGCCCGACGAGAGGACACCGCGGTGCGCCAGTGCTCGGGAATGTCCCCCGAGCGAGCTTGAAGCTATGGGCAGCCCGAGTGGTAGAGGAAGGGCGCTTTCAAGGTCACGCGGCGGTATCTCTCGCCTGGCGGCTTTCGGCGTAGAAAGTGATACGTGACGCGCGTGAACAGGAGTCGGCCGCGCGTGCATGTCTCCGGCCGCTGCAGCCGGATTGAGGTGTCCGGATAGGCGTGGAAGTGTCCGGCAGCGCAGTAGGGAGTGCAATCGTTCTGATGGCCGACGCCAATCGCTGAAGCTGAGCTTGCGGTCCAGTTCGACCAGTGGAGATGGCTCACGTAGAAGTTGCCGTCCCCACAGGCGAAAAGGATCGAAGACGGCCGTTCAGCCGATTTCAAGCCGGAGCATCCCTGGAAGGACGGGAGTCGGCCTGAGCCGACGGCAGGGGCCGCGATAACAGCCGCGAGCATCACGAGAGCGATGACAATCGAAGGACGACGAGCCACGGGGCACAGATAACTCTCCGGCGAGAGGACGTCAAGGCTGGGCGAGTGTTCCGCGATGACGCCAGGCGAGAGCGTCGGCTAGGCCGAACTGCTGGCCTGTCCTTTGGCGCAGCGGGGGACGAGCACTCGGACGGTGGCTCGGTGTCGGCGCTTTTTTCCGAGTGCTTGCACCTGGATCGTGAAGCAGCCTGGTCGTGGAAGGACGATTGACAGCCCGTACTGGGTGACGAGCCGCTTTCCGGTGGTCGCGTCGCGGCAAACAGGAAAGCGGACGGAGCGAGGGCCGTCGGCGAGTGTCGCGTGAGGGGTCTGGAGTTGCCGCCAGAAAGCCGGAGGCTTCGTGACGATGTTTCCGTAGATGAGTGCGACTCCCATCGAGCGATTTGAGACGGTCACAGTGGCGCCGCTTCCAGCGGAGGGGTAGACGTTGAAGTACGTGACGACCTCGAGGAAGCGGAATTTCTTCGTCGGCGGGTTGATGTTCTCCCCGACGGGTGCAAGGAGATTGAAGGTCACCGGGCCGAGATGAAGCGCGGCGCTGGTCGTCGGCGGGTGATCCCGTGGCGCTTGGTAGACGGAATCGGCGCAGGTTGCGAGATAGGTGCGTCCCGAGCCCGTTGCGACCGCCGACAGGCTGGCCGCTGCGAACGCCGTGACAAGGGCGGCAAGGAGCGTCACGCGTGCCCTCACACCACGATTCTACGCTGGGCTGGGCCAGTGCTCGGGAATGACCCCCGACTAGAGCGCGGGTTGATCCTTTGCTAACGCGTCGGACGTAGGCTCTGTGTGGGCATGAAGCTGCTCAGGTGGTGCTTGATGGTTCTCGCGGTCGGCTTGCTGATTACGGGCTGCGCGGGTGGGGCTTCGGGGTCTGGCGCCGGTTCGGCGGCCGTGCCGACAGGGGACCTGGTGGGGGTGCCTAGGGCGCTGGCTCGGCCGCCTGTGCGGGCTGGGCATAGGTCACTCTTGAGGATCTCTCCGGACTCGGTCTCGTGCGTCCCCGGTGGCGGCTGTGTTGCGGTCGCAAGCGTCGCGGGGGTCGACACCGCAAAGGCCCTGCTCTTGATCGGGGGCCGGACTGGATGGCGGGTCGTCGATCCCGCTTTGCCTGCGAACGCTAGGCGGCCGGACAACGCCACCTTCTTCTCGGTCTCCTGCGCTTCGGCCGGAAGCTGCGCTGCGGTTGGGGGTTATGTCGACAGGTCGGATCGCGCGCAGGGTTTGCTCACGGACGAGAGGAGCGGCACGTGGGCGACCGGGATCGAGGCTCCGCTGCCTCGCAACGCACAGCCGGCGAGCGCGGCCTTCGATTTTCCGGTGCGCTCGGTTTCGTGCAGCTCCACAGGAGACTGCGTCGCCGTGGGCTGGTACGAAGACCGCTCCCAAGACCAGGAGGGCTTGCTCCTGAGCGAGAGCGATGGTCGCTGGTCAGCGACCGAGGCTTCGCTTCCGGCCGATGCGGCCGCGAGCCCGCAGGTTCGGCTCGACTCGGTTTCGTGTGCGTCGGCCGGCTCTTGCGCTGCTGTCGGCACCTATGTCGACTCCTCTCGCCATGTGCAGGCGCTGCTGGTCTCAGAGACGGCGGGGAAGTGGGGACAAGGCGTCGAAGGTCGCCTTCCCGCCAACGCGACGCCGTCGCCCGAACAGGGGGGCGCTCTGACGCTCGACTCGGTCTCGTGTCCCTCGCCAGGCAACTGCATCGCCGTCGGCACCTACGTCGTCGGCTCCGATCAGCTGCAAGGGTTGCTTCTGACCGAGCAGGGAGGCAGATGGACGAACGGAGTCGAGGCGCCGCTGCCGGCAGGTGTTCCGACAGACGCGATCCTCGCCGGAGAGCTTTCCTCGGTCTCCTGCGCCTCCGCTGGAAACTGCACGGCGGTCGGCGACTTCGACAACGCCAAGGGCCACTTCGAGGGTCTCCTCCTTACCGAACACGCGGGTCAGTGGACAACGGGCGTGGAGGTCAACCTGCCGCCAAACGCCGCAACCCGACCTGTCGCTGGTGCCTACCCGAGCTCAGGGCTGCTCTCCGTCTCCTGCACGTCGGCCGGTAACTGCCTCGCAGCCGGCGCCTACCTCGACCACGACGGCGGCAGCAGAGGGCTTCTCGTCATCCAGCGGCGGGGAAGCTGGACGATAGGCATGGACGAACACCTGCCCGCGGATCGCTCACTCCCGGACGTCGTGCTCAGGTCGGTGTCATGCGGCTCACCGCGCACCTGCGCGGCAGTCGGCTCGGGGCTGCTCGTCGGCCCCGGCTGATCTCCCAGACAGTCGGATAGGCCAACAGCGGAGCCATACCCGACGGGACCGCGCTCGCCTGGGCCAGTGTTCAGAAATGACCCCTGAGAAGGAGAGGTTGTCCCGACTAGCCCAAGCCGCCACCCGAGGCGTCTGGATCGACGGGCACGTTGACGCCCAAGAAACTGAACTTCGGCCATGACACAGTGAGGAAGAGCTTGCGATAGATGCGCCCGTAGAGCGGTTCACCGACCCGCATAAGGAAGAGGCCGCAGGCGTACCTCGGGCCGCGCGGTCGCGGACCGCTGCTGCTTGAGCTTTCCAGGGGAAGGAACGCAATCCGCTGACGATGGTTCACGGGCCTGTAGGTCCCGTTCATCGCCTCCGGGGAGTCTCCCGCACCCTCGTAGAAGAGTCGCCAGCGGCCGTGCTGAGGCAGAGCCAACCAACCGCTCTCTGGCCGGGTGGTAACGCTGAAACGAGTGCGGGACTCACTGATCCGGATGCGGCAAGCGAACCGACCGACCACCGCCCCACCCGAGCGCAAGACGCCCGAAAACGTGTGCACGCGCGTAATCGGAAAACGCTGCCCGGCAAGGGCGGCCGACGTGCTCAGAGCAACAAGCACCCCCGCGACGACGACAACCTCAGCAGCGCGCGCTCGATGGCGATCTATGCACAGAACCCGCGCCCTCATGCAAGAAGTCTAGGTCCTGAAAAACCCGTCGCTCACGCCCAGGAGAGAGGCAAGTCGGCTGGGCCAGTGCTCTGGAATGTCCCCCGAGCAGCGCGGTCTCTAGAAGTAGCCGACTTCGATTTCGGCGACTTTCCCACTTCGCATCGTGAAGATCGTCCCGTTTGAGTCGGTTTCACGCGCGGCGTGCCGGCTGCACTGTCCGGGAATGCACGACACATGGAGAGCGCGTAAGGCCTGGCGACTTGACCCGACTCGGACGCCGGATCGCGTATGGAAGCCGGGCCAGCGCGTTGCGAGGAACTGGACGCGCTTCGTCAGGCCGTCGTGGAACCAGTAGTTGACGACGAGCCGACCGCCGAAATAGGAGACGACACCGCGATGCGTCGAGGTGCCACGTCCGAGGATCCTCTCAACGCTGGCCCTTGGCTCAGTCAGTCGGATCGCTCCGATGGACGAGTCGGGGGTAATCAGGCGGCGAGTTGGAACGCCCCCGTTCGCGGACGCGGTGGTGGCAAGCACGAGGATCGTCAGCGGGACCGCAACCAACCCGAAGTAACGCATTGCCAACTTAGTACCAGAGTTTCGGGCAGATCGCTGGCCTGCGCGAGCGTCCTCACGCCCGACTGCGGTTACGACTTTGCGGTGCCCGAGAGGATGAAGGCGACGAGATCGGCGATCTGCGAACTCTTGAGCTGCTTTCCGAACGTGGTCGGCATGAGCCCCGAGGTGAAGCCCTTCGCGATGTAGGCGTTGGGGTCGACGATCGACTGCTGGATGAACGCCGCGAGCGCCATGTTGTGGTCGGCCTTCGCGTCCATCGCCGGCGCCGTGTCGAGGTCGGGTCCGATGGCCCCCGTCGCCCCCGCGGGCTTGAACGTGTGGCACGAGGCGCAGCCGCTCGAGGCGAAGAGGGTCTTCCCGGCCGCCACGTCGCCGCCGCCCGAGGTCGTGGAGGTCGTCGTCCCGGACGAGGTCGTCGTCCCGGACGAGGTCGTCGTGGCTGCCTGCGTCGAGCCGACAGTCACCGTGTGCACGACGGTCGCAGGCGGCTTTCCGAGCGACGTGTAGTGGCCGACCGCCCAGCCCGCGAAACCGGCGGGGAAGAGCAGCGCGACGAACAGCAGCCACATGAGGATCTCGCCCGTCGAGGTCCACGGATTGCGTCTCCGGCGCGCCACGGATCGGAGGCTATCCGCTCGCGACACGCCACGTCGCAACTAGGCTCGACTGGATGAGAGACCGCTGGACGGAGCCGCTCGCCGGCGTGCCCGTCGGACCCGAGGAGGGGCGGCGGATCGCGGTGCGGGCGCAGGGGCTCGACGGCCGCGCGCGCGGTGTCCTCGAGACCGTGCACCGGCTCGGCTTCCTCCAGCTCGACCCGATCTCGGCGGTCGCGCCGCCACAGCACCTCGTCCTCTGGAGCCGGCTCGGCCCCATCGACCCCTCGGAGCTCGACCGGCTGCTCTGGGAGGAGCGGAAGCTCGTCGAATGGGACGCCTTCGTCTACCCGGTAGAGGACCTGCCGATCCTCAAGGCGTTCATGCGCCGGCGCGACCGGCCGCACGACCGCAGGCTCGTCGCCTGGCTCAAGGAGCACGCCCCGTTCCGGCGCCACGTGCTGAAGGAGCTGCGCGAGCGCGGGCCGCTCCTCTCCCGCGAGATCGAGGACCATCCCGGCCACCGGCGGGAGGACCACCGCTGGTGGGGCCAGCGGCAGATGGGGCTGATGCTCGAGATTCTCGCCGCGCGGGGCCAGGTGGCCGTCGTCGGCCGGCGCGGCAAGCAGCGCGTCTGGGATCTTGCCGAGCGCTGGTATCCCGAGACCGAGACGCTCCCACTCCCGCAGGCGCGACGGCTCTACGAGGAGAAGCGCTTCCGGGCGGTCGGCGTGAAGCTCGTGCGCGGCAGGCTCGTCGCGCACCCGGAGGCGCAGGACGGCCGGATCCCGGACCGCGTCACCTTCCTCTCGCCCTTCGACCGGCTCGTCCACGACCGCGACCGCGCGGAGGCGCTGTGGAGCTTCCGCTATCGCCTCGAGATGTACGTGCCGGCGGCGAAGCGGGAGTACGGCTACTACGTCCTGCCGATCCTGCGGGGCGACAGGCTCGTCGGCCGCATCGAGCCGGTCTTCGACCGGCGCGAGAACGTGCTGCGCGTGCAGGGACTCTGGTGGGAGCCGGGCGCGAAGCCCGTCGACCTCGAGAAGCCGCTCGCCAGCCTGGCGGCCTTCCTCGGGGCCGACACGGTCGCCCTGTGAGCGAAGGCTAGGCGCGCGAGTCGAGTTCGGCGCGCAGCGCCTGCCGGAGTTCCTCGAGCGCTTCCCGCAAGATTTCCAACCTCTTCGCCCCAAGCCGTCTCTCGACTGCCTCGGCATGGTCGCGGAACGCAGGCCGCGCCTCACCGAGGAGCCGCTCCCCTTCCCCGGTGAGCCGGATCAGGTACGACCGCCGGTCGCCGGGGTTCGGGACCCGCTCGGCGTGGCCCCGCCGCTCGAGCCGGCCGAGCCGGAAGAGCACCGTCGAGAGCGGCATCTCGAGCCGCGCGGCGAGGCCGGTCGGTGTCCACGGCCCCTCGGCGCCGACGAGCACGTAGACCGGGTAGTCCTCGGCGGGCAGCTCCGTGCCCGCGAGGGCTGCTTCGATCATCCGCTTCCGATGCTGGTTCGTCAGGAAGACGTCCAGCAGGATCGTCGGCCCGCCGAATCCCTGGCCCTCGGTCATTTAACGCAACCTTGTGGTATAACGACGCAACCTTGCGGTATCTTCGCATGCTGGCGATCGCGGCCGGTCTCGCCGGTATCGCCGCCTGGGGATCCGCGCCGCCCACCGCGGGCTCCGACGGGCCGGTGAAGATCGACGCCGGAGCCCTCACCGGCGTACTCGTCCTCGCGCACGGCTCCGTCTGGACCACCGACCTCGTCCTGAACCGACTCGTGCGGATCGATCCCGCCACGGCGCGCGTGACCGGCAAGGCGCGCCTCGGCTCGGGCCGTACGGGCTCGCGGCCGGCGCCGGCAGCATCTGGGTGGCGAGCCAGCAGGGCGACACGCTCGCGCGCGTGAGCCCCGGGACGATGAAGGTCGCGGCGCGCATCCGAGTCGGCTATCAGGCGTTCGCCGCGGCGTTCGGGGCCGGCAGCGTCTGGGTGTCGGTCGAGTCGGATGGCTCCGTCGTCCGCGTCGACCCGCGGCGGAATCGCGTCGTCGCGCGGATCCACGGCTTCTCCGACCCGAACGGGCTCGTCGTCGCGGACGGCGCGCTGTGGGTGAGCGACCGCCTCGGAAACCGGATCGTCCGCGTCGACCTGCGCTCGAATCGGATCACGGCGCGGATCCGAGTTCCGGCGGCGGACTGGATCACACCGGGCGACGACGCGCTCTGGGTCTCGAGCGAGCAAGACCGGGTCTACCGGGTCGACCCGCGAACGCGAAAGGTGACCGGCAGCGTGCCGGTGGGCCAGAACCCGCTCGCGAGCGCGTGGGTGGGCGGCGAGCTGTGGGTGCCTGACATCGGCTCCAACACGATCTCTGTCGTCGACCCGGCGCAGCTCGCCGTCTCTCAGACGATTCCGGCCGGAAGCGCGCCTCTCGGCGTCCTCGCAACGGCGGACGGCGTCTTCGTGACGATGTCGAACGACGGCACGGTCTGGCGCTTCGACACCCCTGGTGGCGCCTAGACTCACCGCGTGGACTTCGAGACGCGGGCGATCCACGCCGGGCAGGAGCCGGATCCGGCGACGGGCGCGATCATCACGCCGATCTACCAGACCTCGACGTACGTCCAGGACGCCGTCGGCGTGCACAAGGGCTACGACTACTCGCGCGTCGCCAACCCGACGCGGCACGCGCTCGAGACGGCGCTCGCCTCGCTCGAGTCGGCCGAGCACGGCGTCGCCTACTCCTCCGGCCTCGGCGCCGTCACGACGCTGTTCCACCTGCTCGACCCCGGCGACCGCGTCGTCCTGATCGCCGACGTCTACGGCGGCGTCTACCGGATGACGTCGCAGGTCTACGAGCCGAAGGGGTACCGCTTCGACTACCTGCCGGCGGAGGAGTTCCCGAACCTCGCCGAGCACCTCGACTACTCGACGCGGATGGTCTGGATCGAGTCCCCGTCGAACCCGATGCTCAACGTCGTGGACATCGCCGCGGCGGCCGAGGCCGCGCACGCGGCCGGCGCGCTGCTCGTCGTCGACAACACGTTCGCGACGCCGTACCTGCAGCGTCCGCTCGAGCTCGGCGCCGACGTCGTCGTCCACTCGACGACGAAGTACCTGGGCGGCCACTCCGACGTCGTCGGCGGCTTCGCGGCCACGAACGACCCGACCGATCGCGGAACGGCTGCGCTTCCTGCAGAAGTCGCTCGGCGCCGTGCCGGGGCCGTTCGACTGCTGGCTCGTGCTGCGCGGGATCAAGACGCTCGCGCTGCGGATGCGCCAGCACTGCCACAACGCGATGGAGATCGCGGTGCTCCTCGAGCGGCATCCGCGCGTCGAGCGCGTCCTCTACCCCGGCCTGCCGCACCATCCCGGCCACGAGATCGCCGCGAGGCAGATGCGGGACTTCGGCGGCATGGTCTCCTTCCTGGCCGAGTCGGCCGAGGAGGCGGAGGCGATCGCCACCCGGACGAAGCTCTTCGGGCTCGCGGAGTCGCTCGGCGGCGTCGAGAGCCTGATCGAGGTGCCCGCGCGGATGACGCACGCGGCGACGGCGGACGCGCCGTTCGCGGCGCCGCCCAACCTCATCCGTCTCTCGGTCGGGATCGAGTCGGCCGACGATCTCGCGACCGACCTCGAGGAGGCGCTCGTCCCGGCCGTCGCCCGCTCGCGCTGATGAGCGATCCGGTCGTCTTCGTCGAGATCCCGTCCGGCTCGCGCAACAAGTACGAGTGGGACGAGGAGCTCGGCGGCATCGTCCTCGACCGGCGCCTCTTCACGGCGATGACGTATCCCGCCGACTACGGCTTCGTCGAGGGGACGCTTGCGGACGACGGCGACCCGCTCGACGCGCTCGTGCTCGTCTCCGACCCGACCTTTCCCGGCTGCCGGATCCGCGTGCGCACGATCGGCGTCTTCCACATGTCGGACGAGAAGGGGCCCGACGAGAAGCTGCTCTGCGTGCCGCGCGGCGACCCCGCCTTCGAGCGCGTGGCGGACATCCACGACGTCGCGAACGAGCTGCGCGACGAGATCGAGCACTTCTTCCAGCGCTACAAGGACCTCGAGCCGTCGAAGAGCACCGAGACGCGCGGCTGGGGCAACCGGGACGAGGCGGAGAAGATCCTCGCCGCCGCCCGCGGGCGCGCCTAGGCGGCTCGAGCGCCGCGTAGGATCGGACACATGGCGGAACCCGATCCGATCGACCTCCACCACCTCGGCCGCGATCGGGTGATCGCGAGCTACCTGCTCGACACCGACGACGGGCCGGCGCTCTTCGACTGCGGCCCCTCGACGACGATCGACGCGCTGAAGGCGGGGCTCGCCGACCGCGGCCTCGCGCTGACCGACATCCGCCACCTGCTCCTGAGCCACATCCACCTCGACCATGCGGGCGCGACGGGCACGCTCGTCCGGGAGCACCCGGCGCTGCAGGTGCACGTCTCGCCGGTCGGCGCGCCGCACCTCGTCGACCCCGCGCGGCTCGAGCAGAGCGCGCGCCGCCTCTACGGCGACACGTTCGACTCGCTCTGGGGCGAGCTCGCGCCGGTGCCGCGAGGAGAACGTCCAGGCGGTCGAGGGCAGTGTGCTCGGCCTGGAGTCGTTCCCGACGCCGGGCCACGCCTCCCACCACGTTTGCTACCTCGACCCGGACGGCACGTTGTACGCGGGCGACGCGTGCGGTGTCCGCGTCCTGCCCGGCCGCTTCGTCATGCCTGCCCACCCCGCCGCCGGAGGTGGACGTCGAGGCCTGGGAGCTGACGCTCGACGAGATCGAGCGCCGCGCTCCCGAGCGGCTCGCGCTGATCCACTTCGGCGTCGCCGAGGACGTCGGCCGCCACCTCACCGAGCTGCGGCTGGCGCTCGAGGACTGGTCGGAGTCGGTCGAGGGCGGCGCCACGGAGGAGGAGTTCGTCGAGTACGCGCTCGCGCAGCTCGCCGACTCCGGCGACGACGTCGCCTCCTACGGGCAGGCGATGCCGTTCTGGCAGTCGTATCGCGGGCTCAAACGCTGGGCCGAGAAGCGCGCGGCACGCTCCGGCTAGGCTCGGGCGCATGCCGCGCGTTCCCGTCCCGCCCGAGGTCGACGCGTTCCTCGCCCGCCCGAACCCCGCGGTCATCGCGACCGTGAGCCCGGCCGGCGCGCCGCACACAGCCGCCACCTGGTACGACTGGGAGGACGGACGCGTCTTCCTGAACATGGACGCGAGCCGCCTCCGCCTCCACTACCTGCGCCGGAACCCGGCCGTGGCGCTGACCGTTCTCGCCGCCGACAGCTGGTACCGGCAGATCACGCTGCTCGGCCGCGTCGTCTCGCTCGAGGACGACCCGACGCTCGCCGGCATCGACCGGCTTTCCGTTCGCTACACGGGCGAGCCGTTCCACAGCCGCGACGCCCGCCGTGTCAACGCGTGGATGGAGCCGGAGCGGTGGACCGGCTGGCCTCTTCCTCGCTGAGCTCCTCCGTCTCGACGAGCCAGAGCGGACCGTCGGCGCACTCGACGCGGCGCGCTCCTTCCACCTCCTCGAGCGAGCTCGCGAGGACACGCACCGCGACGCCGTCGAGCTCGAGCAGCGCGCCCGGCGTCCCGCCGGGCGACATCGCGTAACGCCACGCCCAGACGAGCCGGTGCAGCTCGGCCGCCGGACGGGAGAGATCGAGCCACACGTCGTCTTGGGTGAAGAACGTCTCGTAGCTCCCGCCGCTCTGCCGCGTCCCCTCCTCTCCGGCGGCGAGCCGCTCGAGCGCTTCCGCGAGCGTCTCGATCACGACCGGCCCGAGCCGCGGATAGAAGACGTCCGGCGGCTCGTACTCGCCGAGCCGGAACTGGCGCTGGGCGAGAATCGGTCCGGTGTCGAGCTCCGAGTCCATGCGATGGAAGGTGATGCCGATCTCCTCGTCGCCGTCGCGGATGGCCCAGGCGATCGGGATCGGCCCGCGATGCGACGGCAGGAGAGATGGATGGCCGTTGAGCCAGCCGAGGCGCGGCACTGCGAGCGCCTCGGGCGGGATCTTCCAGGGGAAGCCCATGCAGACGACGAGGTCGGGCTGCTCCGAGGCGAGCAGCGGTGCGATCGTGCTGCGGCGCGCAGGCAGGACGACGTCGAGGTCGAGGCCGGCACCCGTCACGAGCGCATCGTTGTCCGAGAACGGCACCGTAGCGGCCTTCCACATCCCGCATGGTCAGCAGGGCCACCGGCTCGTGCCCGGCCTCCCGGACAACGGCGTCGAAGCCGGCCAGCACCGGCGGGATGCGCGTCACGATGACGACGCGCCAGCTCATTCGTCCCTCAGTACGCGCGCGCCGGAGGACTGGTTGCGCGCCTTGACGACCAGCTCGTCCACGTTCACGTGCCACGGCCGGGTGAGCGCGAAGACGATGCAGTCGGCGACGTCCTCCGGCCGCATCGCCTCGACGCCGCGGTAGACGGCCGCCGCCTTCTCCTCGTCGCCCTTGAAGCGGACGAGGGAGAACTCCGTCTCGACGAGCCCGGGGTCGACCGTCGTGATCCGGATCGGCCGGCCGAGGAGGTCTTCGCGCAGCGCGTACGTGAAGCCGCGTTCCGCGTACTTCGCGGCGACGTAGGTGGCGCCGCCCTCGTACGCGGCGCGCCCGGCGACGGAGCCGATGTTGACGATGTGGCCCCAGTCGCCGAAGTGCGGCAGGCAGAGCCGCGTCATCCGGACGAGGCCCGCGACGTTGACGCCGAAGACCGTCGCCTCGTCCTCCTCGCTCGAGTCGTCGAACGGGTGCCGGCCGAGGGCCAGCCCGGCGTTGTTGACGAGGATCTCGAGACCGCCGAGCCGCTCGACCACCTCGGTGACGAAGCGCTCGCAGCTCGCCGCGTCGGTGACGTCGAGCTCGAGCGCCACCTCCGTCTCGAGCCGCTCGACGCGCCGCGCACCGCCCGCGACCCGCGCTCCCTCCGCCGCGAGAGCCCGCGCCGTCGCACGACCGATCCCCGACGAGGCGCCGGTGACGATCGCGCGCTTGCCGGCGAGGTCGAGGGAGGCCACGGCCCTGGACTCTAAGCGCCCGCCTGTCGCTGCCGCCAGGCGTCGCCGATCGCGAGCCGCTCGGGCGGCGTCGGGTGGCTGAACAGCATCAGGTACGCGAGCCGCGGCGGCTCCAGCTCCGCGAGGTTCAGCCTCGCGAGCTCGACGTGAGCGTGCGCGAACGCATCCGGCTCCCTCGTCAGGTCGAGCGAGCAGCGGTCGGCCGCGCGCTCGAAGCGGCGCGACAGCCAGGCGCCGGCGGGGAGGGTGGCGAGCTCGAGGCCGAGCAGCAGCAGGAGCGCCTCGGGCAGCGTCCGCGGCTGAGCGACCCGCGTCCCGAGCACCGCCCAGAGGACGGCGACCGCCGCGGCGGCGCCGGCCATCAGGAGCAGGGTCAGCTTGGCGACGTGCCGCTCGCGCCGGTGGCCGAGCTCGTGAGCGACGACGACCCGCACCGAGCCCGGGTCGGCCTCCAGGAGCGTGTCGAAGACGACGACCCGGCGGGTGCGGCCGATCCCCGAGACGTAGGCGTTGACCTTCGTCGTCCGGCGGCTCGCGTCCGCGACGAGCACGTCCCGCACCGGCACTCCGGCCTCCTCCGAGAGCGCATGCAGCGCGGCCGCTAGCTCGGCGTCCTCGAGCGGGCGGAAGCGGTTGAAGAGCGGCTCGAGCAGGACGGGAGCGACGAACGAGAGCACGAACACGGCGAGCGCGAGTGCAGCCCCGGCCGGCAGGGCCCACCAGCCGGGCAGCGAGCGTGCAAGCGCGACCGCCGCCGTCCACGTGGCAGACGAGAGCACGACGGTGACCGCGAGCCCCTTGCCCTGGTCGCCGAGCCAGCCCCGGGCGCTCTGGGTCGAGAATCCCCAGCGCCGCTCGCGCCACCAGCCGCGCCAGAACGAGAGCGGCGCGTGCACGAGCGTGGAGAAGCCGACCACGATCGCCGCGTACGCCGCCGCCGCGGCGGTCGCCGGCAGACCGCGCGGCCCGTCGTAGAGCCACGTCCCAAGGCTGCTCCACGCAAGGGCTGCGAGGACGCCGGCCGTCAGCGCGAGATCGAGGAGCAGGGCGACGTGGAGCGGCCGGTGGTATGCCCTGGCCCGGGCGCGCTCGTCTGCGGTGAAGCCGACTGATTCGCCGTTCATGCGGTAGAGAGCCTATGAAAGACAGAACACGGTCCTCGCGCTCGCGCCGATCGGCGCGTAACCGCTGCGACGGCTTCGGCGTTTACCGCGGGGACGAGCACGCTCCGAGGATGAGCCGGGCGGCCCATTGCGGGCCGCCCGGTAGTTCTCACCGGCGCCCTGCGGCATCTTGCGGACGAGGACGGCTCGGGTTTGTCGATGGTGTGACGATGGTCTGGCTACCGGGCTTCGCCTCTCCCGAGCGGCTACGTGCCTGGCTGCCGGCTCTCCTTACGCTGGCGTTGTTCGCGGTCTGGGTCGGAACAGGACTCGGAGGCCGGACCGTGGTTCGCTACGTCGACGACCTCGCAACGGCCGCGGTCGCTCTGGCAGCGACGGCGGCGTGCCTGCGCGCCGCTCGTCGTCACACCCGCGAGCTCGCCCTCTTCTGGTCGCTGCTCGCAGCAGCGACCGGCGCATGGTCGCTTGGAGAGCTGCTCTGGGCTCGTTACGACCTCTTCTCCACCGGGGCGGCGCCTGTCCTGACCTGGGCGGATGTGGGGTACCTCGGCGCGCTTCCCCTCGCCGCTGCTGCCCTGCTCGTGCATCCGGCGCTGCGCAGGCCGGCGACGGGGAAGGCTCGTGCCGTCCTCGACGGCCTCGCGCTCGGCAGTGCCCTCTTCTTCCTCTCGTGGACGCTCCTGCTCGGCCCGCTCTGGCACAAGACGGACCTCACGAAGCTCGGCGGCCTCGTCACTCTCGCGTACCCGGTCGGAGACGTGGTCGTCCTCTTGCTGATCGTGCTCGTCATTCGCGGCACCTCGAACCGCGACCGGCTCGACCTCTGGCTCCTCCTCGCCGGCCTGGTCGCCATCGCCTGCTCCGACGCCGTCTACGGATATCTGAACGAGATCAAGCAGTACTCGACCGGCAACCTCGTCGATGTCGGCTGGGTCGCCGGCTATCTGGCGATCGCGCTCGGCGCCCGCTCCGCCCGCCCGCTCGAGGACACCGAGCCGGAGCCAAGGGTGGCGATCTCGTCACCGGCGGCGAGCCTCGTTCCCTTCCTTCCGCTGCTGGCTGCGCTCAGCTTCGCAGCAGTCCGCCTGCAGCTCGGCCACCACCTCGACCGCATCGGATTCGCCACCGCTTTCGGCCTGGTCGTGCTCGTCCTGCTCCGCCAGCTGCTGCTGGCACTCGATCTACTCTCGCCTCGAGCAGAGCCTGACGAACGGCTGCTCGCCGCGGCCGGCGGCACTGCGAGGAGACACCGGTGAGCGCGGGCCGCCGCTATCGCGGAGACCCGAGCGCATTCACCGTCGCGGCCCTCTCCATGCTCGCGACTGCGATCGCCGGCTACGACCTGCTTCTGTTCGCCATCGGCCTGCACTGAGGCCGGGCCACAGGCGCCGGCGACGCGGACGCGGCCGAGGCGACGCGGCCTCGGCGGCACGCAGCTGGTTCCAGAGCTCCTGTTTTCTCAGCGCCACCGAGACACGCTCGGCGTAATCGATCGCTCAGCTGTGATAGGTGGGGATCGAGATCCGCATAGCCGTAAGCGTACGGTTCGGGAACCCCCTGACGGCCCTCATGCGTCCGTGTGTGACTGGCGCCACGGCCAGGCGAGCAGGCCGAGGCCGGCAATGATGCAGAGACCTCCCACTGTCGCCCAGAACGCGCTGCCGGTCATCGACGACCCCTGGATGAGGTTCGTCCCTTGACCGACCCAGACGGCGCCGGTCAGAACGAGGGCGGCGCCCAGAACACGCCTGGCGACTCTAACGCCCAAGTCGCGTCCGGCGGCGGATTCCGAGCCGCCTTTGCAGTGCGCGATCCTCCTCGCCGTCTTTCTTCGCCGCCCAGACGAACAGACCGACGACCACCGCGACCGTAACCGCGACGCTGGCGACGACGATGACTACGGCTACGACCGTCAACAGCGAGGACTTGTCTTGGATGGGCCTGAGTCGGACACGGTAGTCGGACGGTTCGGGGCCGGTTCGAGGCCGGTTCGGGCGCGACGCGCTAGCGCTTTCCGCGCATCCAGTTCGAGAGTCGATTGCCGAGTGACGGGGCCGAGGGTCGCCACACCGTGCTGGGCGGGGGAGCCTGGAATGTCTCGAGCTTGTCGACCTCGGAGGCGGGGAATCGGAGGGTGACCTTGCCGGGGAAGATGAGGCCGACTCGCTCGCCTGGGACATACCGCAAGTCGGAACCGCCGAGACTGATCGCCAGGCCGTCGAAGATGTCGTCCTGCTTGTCGCCGGCGACGCTCTCGACCGATCCGATCTGCTCGCCCCCGGAGCCGACAACGGCCCAGCCCTGCTCGATTTGAAGCCAGGAGACAGGATCGGCCGTGCTCGAGCCTTCACTTCCGGGCGGGGATGAGAACACTCCTGCCATACGACGTCACGCTACCAAGCCGAAGAACGAGTCAACCCACGAGCGATTCGATCTGCTTCGCGAGCTTCTCCTCGATCTCGAAGTTCCAGGCGGTCTCGGCGACGTCGACCACCAGGAACAGGTCGGAGAGCAGCAACGTCTCGAGCGCCGCCACACCGAGGTGCTCGAGCCACTTGCCGATCCCGATCCGGACGGTGAAGTCGTTCGAGTCACCCGAGATGAGGATCGACAGTGCGCGGTCGGCTGCGATCACCTTGTCCAGGAAGCCGCCCTTCTGCGCCTGGATCACGACACCGTGCGCGCTCGCAGCCGAGGTCTGCACCGAGAACTTCTCCGCTTTGAGGTAGTCCTCGATCTTCTGTTGCAACGACGCAAGGTCGGTGCCCTTGCCCTGGAAGTGCTGAACCTTCTCACCGATCATGATGCTCCCCTCTGAGGACGTGAGGCTCAATCGTCACGGGCCACAGCCCGCTGAGCATACGCACTGCTACGCCTCGGTCTGCTTGGTGAGGAGCGCGTGGATCTGCCGGGTGAGGTCGGCGACCTCTTCGGTCAGCTGCTTGTCCTGCGTGGTGAGGTCGGTGTTCGACTGGAGGAGCTCGAGGAGCTTGTCGGTCTCGGCTTTCGCGGCTTGTTCGAGTCGGGCGTGGTCCTTGTCGATTCGATCGGCGTGGACCTTGTCGCGGTCTGCCTGGCGTGTCTGGGCCAGCAGGATGAGTGGAGCGGCGTAGGCGGCCTGGAGCGAGAAGAGCAGGTTGAGGGCGATGAAGGGATAGACGTCCCAGGCGAAGCCGAGGTGGAGCTGGGTCGAGTTCACCACCACCCAGGCGAGGACGGCGAGGGTCTGCCCGAGGATGTACTGGGGCGTGCCGAAGAAGCGCGCGGCCTTCTCGGCAATCTGCCCGAACGTGTCGTTGCCGAAAGCGCCGTGGAGTTGCGCGCGCCGATGCTCGAGGTCGGCGGCGGCTCCGGCTGAATTCGCGGTCGACACCCTGGCTCTGGTTGTTCTCGACCTCGGAGTCCGCTCCTGCCGCTCGAGCAAGGACGCGGTCCGTAACCCGCATGACCTGTAGCCTGAACCGGCGCCGCCCCCATCGACTAGCGGTCCAGGTCGCGGCCCTTTCAAGGCCGTAGCACGGGTTCGAATCCCGTTGGGGGCACCTGGTGATGCAACTGCTAGCTCGCCGCGATCCGCTCGACGAGCGAGGAGTGCCGGGTCCGCCCCTCCCCTCGCGCGACCGCCATCAGCAGCGCCCGCCGCTCGCCCGCGAGAACGCACAGCCGCTGCGCCCGCGTGACCGCCGTGTAGAGGAGCGGCCGGGACAGCATCACCTGGTATTGCGACGACCAGGGCGCGACGACCGCGGGGAACTGCGAGCCCTGCGCGCGGTGGATCGTGAGGGCCCAGGCGAGCTCGTACGTCTCGAGCGCCGAGGCCGGCACGGCGACCTCGCGCTCGCCGTCGTCGAGCGAGAGCAGGGCCTCTCCCTCCTCTTCGTCCCACGCGAGAACGAACGCGACCTCGCCGTTCATCACCTCGCGCTCGGGCGTGTAGTCGTTGCGCGTCTGGACGATGCGCGAGCCGACGCGCAGGTCGCGGACTGCGGGCGTCCCCGCCGGGTTCAGCCGCTGCTCGAGCTCGGCGTTCAGCTCGACGAGGCCGACCGACCCGCGGCGCATCGGCACGAGCGTCATCACCTCCGAGCGCGGGTCGAAGCCGCGCCGGGGCAGCGCATCGCAGACGAGCTCGAGCACGGCCTCGCGCAGTGATTCCGGGCCGTTGCGCGAGATCCAGAAGAAGTCCTCGTCGAGCTCCTGCTCGCCGAGCTCGGCGTGCGCCTCAGCGAGGGAGAGAAACGGCGGCCGGCCCTCGTTGATGCGACGGGCGCTGCGCACGATGAGCGAGCGCGCGGCCTGCCGGTAGATCGCCGTCAGGTGGACGCGCGGGACGACGCCACTCGCGACGAGGTCGGCGAGCACGCGGCCCGGGCCGATCGGCGGCAGCTGGTCGGTGTCGCCGACGAGCAGGACGTGGCAGTCGCCCGCGGCGCGGAAGAGCGCGTCGGCGAGCTCGAGCGAGAGCATCGAAGCCTCGTCGACGATCACGAGCTCCACGTCGTTCGAGAGCGGGTCGTCCTCGTCCCGTAGGAACCGGTTCTCGCTCGGCGAGAAGCCGAGGGCGCGGTGGATCGTCATCGCGTCGTGTCCCGTCAGGTCGCGCATCCGGCGCGCCGCCTTCCCGGTCGGCGCGCAGAGGAGGACGCGGACGCCCGAGCGCCGCGCGAGCTCCACGACGACGCGCTGCGTGTGCGTCTTGCCCGCGCCCGGGAGCCCGGTGAGCAGGACGAGCGGACGGGTGCGAACGAGCTCCACGACCGCCCACTGCTCGTCGGAGACGTCGATCCCCTCCGGTCGCCCGGCCGGCTCGAACAGCTCGCCGGCGGGCGCCTGCGCCCGGTCGGCGATCGTGCCGGCCAGCCGCGTCTCGGCCTCCCACAGCCCGGCGAGGTAGGCGCGCTCGTCCTCGACGACGACCTCGCGTTCCCGCGCGAGCCGCGCCAGCGCGACCTCGAGCGGCTCCGCCTCGTGCACCTCGAGCAGGCGCGCCGACGTCTGCCACAGCTCGGGCAGCGGGAGAAAGACGTTTCCGTCGGCCGCCGCCTCGCCGAGCGCGAACAGCAGCCCCGCTCGCAACCGCTGCGGCGCGTCGAGCTCGACGCCGAGCGAGCGCGCGACGCGGTCGGCTACGCGAAACCCGATCCGCGGCACCTCGGTCAGACGGTACGGGTCGTCCTCGAGCACGGCGATCACGTCCGTCCCGTACGTGCGGACGAGTCGCGCGGCGAGCCCGGCGCCGATCGCGTGCGCGAAGAGGAAGGCCTCGACCTCGCGGATCGTCGCCACCTCGCGCCACGCCTCGACGGCGCGCTCCATCGCACGGCGGGAGATCGCGCGCCCGGCCCTCGTCCGCACCTCGCGCAGCCGCTCGGGGTCGCGGTCGAGCTCTGCGAAGACGTGCTCGGCGCCGAAGTGCTCGACGATCGCGAGCGCGAAGGTCGGGCCGATGCCGGGGACTCGGCGCCGCAGCCAGAGCGCGACGCCTTCCGCCGTCTGCGGCAGGGCCGAGTGGAAGGACTCGACCGCGAACTGCCAGCCGTAGCGAGCGTGCCGCTCGACGGCGCCGGCGACGACGAGACTCTCGCCGGCCGCGACGTGACCGAGCGCGCCGCGCAGCGTGAGCGGGCGGCCGTCCTCGAGCACGGCGGACCAGATCGCGAACTCGCCATCCGGAGAGACCCAGCGCGGTCCTCCGGCGGCGAGCGTCACCGCGAGCTCGCGCGCCTCCGGGTCGACCGGCGGCCCCTCGTCTTCGAATGTCCACATCCAGCCGAGGCTACTCGGGCGGGCGCAGCGCCTCCAGTGTCCTCTTCGGCGCAACCGTCGCCCACGCGTCCTCGACGATCTCGCCGACCTGGTCCCAGTCGAGGTCACGGTCGAGCCGGACGCCGAGCCATCCCCGGTGCCCGACGTAGGGCGGCCGGAAGAAGCTCTCGGGGTCGGCGCCGACTCGCAGTTCCTGGCCCCCGGCGGGCGCGGCGACCCAGAGGCCGAAGATCCCGTCGCCGTGATGGTTGTCGAGCACCATCACGAAGCAGCGCTTGTCGCGGACGAAGAAGCTCGGCGCCCCGTGGCTGAGCCGCTCGCTCGTCTCCGGCAGGCCGAGGCAGAGCCGGCGGACACGCTCCGTCGCGTCCTGCTTCTCGGCCGCCTTCAGCGCGGGGTAGTCGCTCCGGCAGAGGCAGCCGTCGCCGAGCGTGCACGGCTCGCCGTAGGGGAACGAGGCGCACATCCGCGGGCGCTGGGGCCACACCGTGCACAGGCGCGTCTCCTCGTCCCAGTGCCGGCAGGCGTAGTAGTGGCGGCTCTCCTGTGGGTCGGCGCGGAGGGTGCCGCCGAACCTGGCGGATCGCTCCTCCGCCTCCTCCGGCGTCAGCGGGATGAGCATGTCGACCATGAACTCGATGTCGCGCTCGCGGTGCTTGCGGGCGCGCGCGCGCAGCTCGTCCGGCGACTCGGCGACACGGAAGGCGGCGCAGCAGACGCCCAGGCAGTCGTTCTCCACGCCCGCCGGGACAGTGGCCTTCGGCATGCGCCGCACCTTACGCTGTGCAGATGGCGAAGATCGGGAAATCCGAGCACGAGTGGCGCGACGAACTGACTCCCGAGCAATTCCACGTCCTGCGCCAGAAGGGAACCGAGGCGCCGTTCAGCGGCGAGTACGACCACGTCTTCGAGCCCGGCACGTACCGCTGCGCCGGCTGCGGCGCCACGCTGTTCGAGTCGGAGACGAAGTACGACTCCGGCTGCGGCTGGCCGGCGTTCTCGGCGCCCGCGGACGGGGACGCGGTCGAGGAGGAGACGGACGCGAGCTACGGGATGGTGCGGACGGAGGTGCTCTGTGCGAGCTGCGGCGGCCACCTCGGCCACGTCTTCCCAGACGGCCCGCACCCGACCGGGCTCCGCTACTGCATCAACTCGGCCGCGTTGAAGCTCGACGAGAAGTAGCGGCCGTGCCGAGTCGCAGGCTCGTCCACGACGTGCTGCGGATCGCCGCCGCCACGCTCGGCGCGGTCGCGATCACCTACCAGCTCGCACGGCTGCAGGGCCACCCGAGCTTCCGCGGCGCCGGGAACTTCTTCAGCTTCTTCACGATCCAGACCAACCTTCTCGCGGTGACGACGTTCGTGCTCGTCGCGCTCGTCCGCCGGCGCGAGCGGTCGCCCGCGTTCGAAGCCGTCCGGACGGCGGCGACCTTCTACATCGCGATCACCGGCGTCGTGTTCGCAGCGCTGCTGTCGGGGCTGCAGGAGCAGCTGGACACGCACAACCCGTTCGCAAACTCGGTCGTCCACTACGTGATCCCGGCCGTCGCGGTGGTCGACTGGCTCGTGGATCCGCCGCGCCGCGGGTTCGGGCCGAAGGTCGCGCTCGCCTGGCTCACCTACCCCGCCGCCTGGTTCGCGTACACGCTCGTCCGCGGCAGCATCGTCGGCTGGTACCCGTATCCCTTCGTCGACGTCTCGCAGCACGGCTACGGCCGGGTCCTGCTCAACGGGCTCGTGTTCCTCGTCGCGTTCGCGGCCGGGGCACTCGCGCTCGCGCGCATCGCGGCCTGGCGCGCCGGAAGAGCCGAGCCGCTCGCGGTACCCTCCGCGCGCGCGGGCGGTTAGCTCAGCTGGGAGAGCGCCTGCCTTACAAGCAGGAGGTCGGCGGTTCGATCCCGTCACCGCCCACTGTCTCGGCTTGACTTCGTGCGGGGCCAGGCTCTAGCGTCGCATCCATGGCCCGGAGCGTCGTCTGTGTCTCCCACACGACCGGCTCGGGCGGTGACGAGGTCGGGAAGCAGGTCGCGGAGGAGCTCGGCTACCTCTACGTCGAGGAGGAGATCATCGCCGGCGCTGCCGCGGAGGGCGGTGTCGACCCACGGGAGGTCGCCGACGAGGAGCGGCGGAAGTCGTTCGCGACGCGGATGCTCGAGGCGTTCGCGACGGGAGGCGGGGACACCTTCACCACCCACGGTGGCGTGCGGGTGACCCCGGAGCAGCTCCGCTCGACCGAGATCCGCGCTCTGATCCGGGAGACGATCGTGCAGACGGCCGCCCGCGGCAACGTCGTGATCCTCTCGCATGCGGCCTCGTATGCCGTCGACCGCGGGCCGCAGACGCTGCGCGTCCTCGTCACGGCCTCACCGGCGGTGCGCATACGGCGTGTCGCCGCGGCGGAGGGCGTCGACGAGGCGCAGGCCGCACGCCTGGTCAAGGATTCGGACGCGGGCCGGAGCGACTACCTCGACCGCTTCTACTCGGTCGCTCGCGAGGAGCCCACCGACTACGACCTCGTCCTGAACACCGACACCCTCTCGACCGAGCAGGTCGTAGGGATCGTCGTCCACGCAGCCGGTCTGTAGCTCCTCCGGGCTGCGAGACTTGTCTGGTGGAAGCGGCGCAGGTGAGCCTCCTCCGCTGGCTGCGGCGACAGCTGCGCCAGCCGATCCCGGTGCGCGAGCACCTCGAGGCCGCGGTCGAGAACGACGACGTCGGCGAGGCGCGGCGGCTGCTCGCCGGCTTCGAGTTCAGCGACGAGCAACGGCGGAACGTCGAGCAGCTCCTCGACGCCTGGGAGCGGCAGCACGCGGAGTAGCCGCTCGAGCTAGTAGAACCCCTCGCGCCGCCGGTACCGCTCGGCGCGCGCGTCCTCGTACTCGTCGACGTCGAGCTCCGGATCGGCCACGGCGCGCAGGATCTCGCCCGAGCTCGGCAGCTCGGAGCGGTCGACATGCCGCTCCGCGTTCCACAGCTCCGAGCGCAGCAGCGCCTTCGGGCACTGCGTGTACGCCTCCTCGACCTCGACGAGGATCCCGAGCCGCGGCGCCCTCCCCTCGACCTCGCTCGCCGCGAGCAGCTCCGGGTCCTCGACGATGCGCGCGCGCCCGTTGACGCGGAAGGTGTCGTTGACGCCCGGGATCAGGAACAGCAGCGCGATGCGGTCGTCGGCGAGCAGGTTGGTGAACGTGTCGGCGAGCTTGTTGCCGGGGCGGTCGGGCAGGAGCAGCGTCCGCTCGTCGAGGATCCGGACGAAGCCGGCGGGGTCGCCCCGCGGCGAGACGTCGAGGCCTCCCTCCGGGCGACCCGTGGCGACGACGACGAAGGGAGAGCGCTCCACGAACTGGCGCGTGAGCGGATTGAGCCGGTCGGCGATCTTCCTGCGGACGAGCTCCGCCGGCTCGCCGAGGATCTCCCTCAGCTCGGTCTCGTTCACGAGTGGCCGAACCTCGGCGGCCGCTTCTCGCGCACGGCGGCGACCCCCTCGCGCACGTCGGGGCCGGTCAGGTCGAGGAACTCGAGCGCGAGCGAGGCGTCGAAGATCGGCCCGGCGGCGCGTAGCCACTCGTTGAGCGCGAGCTTCGTGTGCGAGATCGCCGAGCGGGAGCCGGACGCGAGCCGCCGCGCGATCTCGAGCGCCCGCTCCTCGAGCTCCTCCTCCGGGACGCAGAGCGAGACGAGGCCGATCCGCTCCGCCTCGACGCCGTCGAGCTCCTCGCAGAGGAGCAGGTGGTACTTGGCTTTCGCCACCCCGCACAGGAGCGGCCAGACGATGGCCGCGTGGTCGCCGGCGGCAACCCCGAGCTTCGTGTGGCCGTCGACGATGCGCGCGTTCGGCGACGCGAGCGAGATGTCGGCTAGCAGGCCGACGACCAGGCCGGCCCCGACCGCCGGGCCCGTGATCGCGGAGACGATCGGCGTCGGGCAGGCGAGCAGGTTGTAGACGAGGTCGCGCGCCTCGTGGAAGACGCGGCGGCGCGTCTCCTCGTCGTCCGCGATCGCGAGCACGAGGTCGAGATCGCCGCCGGAGCTGAAGGCACCGTCGGCGCCGCGGACCAGCACCGCGCGCGTCTCCTCGTCGCGGCCGATCGCCTGCCAGACTCGCGCGAGCTCGCCGTGCTGGGCCTCGCTGACTGCGTTGAGACGGCCGGGCGCGCGGAGCGTCAGCCGCAGGATGCCCTCCTCCGGCCGGTCGAGGTCGAGGGAGGGGAACTCGCTGTCGTACGGGTACGGCGCCATGGGGCAGATCCTACGGTCCGGCGCTACGCTCGCTGCAGGGCCGGTAGCTCAGTCGGTAGAGCAGCGGACTTTTAATCCGAAGGTCGCAGGTTCGATCCCTGCCCGGCCCACCTGCCCCGCCTCAGGAGGAGGCCTCCCCCGGCAGGTCTCTCAGCGTCCGGATCGGCGACGGCAGTAGGAAGACGAGGCCCGCGAGCGCGCCGACCGTCGCGATCCAGAGCGTCGTGTGCACGCCGATCGTCGCGCCCAGGGCGCCACCGAGCGCCGTCCCGACCGGCCGCACTCCGTAGTTCACGACCTGGAACGCACCCGAGACCCGCGCGCGCATCGTCGGGATGATGAACGCCGCGTTGATCGTCCCCGCGAGGATGTCGAGCAGCATCAAGCCGATCCCCGACAGCAGCTCGGCGACGAAGAGGAAGACGAGCACGAGCCAGTACGGCCCGCGCGCCGCCGGCACGAGGATCAGGGGCGCCGGAAAGGCGAAGCAGCCGAGGATGAACGCCGGGCCGAGGCCGATCCTCCGCGCGATCGCGCCGGTGAAGTAGGACGCGGCCAGCGTGCCCACCGCCGCGATCCCCAGCACGAAGCCGAGCGTGGCCGGGCGCACGTGGAGCGACCGCGTGGCGTAGAGCATGAACAGCGCGAAGAACATGAAGTTGAAGAGGTTGAGCGTCGCCACGCCGAGCAGCTCCGCCCGGACGATCGAGTGGTCGCGGATCCAGCGCATCCCGGCTCCCACGCCGCCGCTCTCGGGCGGCGCGCCGGGCGGCTCTTCCGCATCGATCCGCCCCAGGAAGAACGCCGACCAGACGAACGACACGGCGTCCACGGCCAGCGCGTACGGCCCGCGCAGGAGCTGGACGAGCGTCCCCCCGAGGCTGTTGCCGACGAAGAAGGACGCGCCCCGAGTGCCGTTGAGGAGCGAGTTCGCGGCGACGTAGTCCTCGCGCGGCACGATCGTCTGGAAGACGCTGCCGTACGCGACGTAGAAGGCGACGCTGAGCGTACCGAGCAGGAACGCGACGACGTAGAGCTGCGCCCACGTGAGCTGCCCGACGGCGTAGGCGACCGGGATCGTGGCGGTGAGGAGCGCGCGTCCGACGTCTGCGAGCAGCATCGTCTGCCGGCGCCGGCCGCGACGGTCGATCCAGACGCCGAAGTGGAGCGCGAAGAGCAGGTTCGGGACGAGGTACGCCGTCGTCAGCGCGCCCATCTCGGCGGCGGTCGCGTGCAGGGCGAGCACCGCGGTCAGCGGCAGCGCGATCGTCGTGATCTGGTCGCCGAGGAGCGAGACCGACTGGCCGACGAAGTAGCGGCGGAAGTTGACGTTCTCCCGCAGGAGCGGCGTGACCTTCACCCGCCCGATGTTCGCAGAGCCTCCCCCGCTACGATCGCGGCGTGTCCTTCCCGCTGCGCCTGCTCGCCGCCTGGGCCGTCGACGCCATTGCGCTCGCCGCCGCGGCCTGGATCTTCTCGGGCGTCACCGTCGGCGGCTCGGCGGGGACGCTCGTCCTCGCCGCCCTCGTCTACGGCCTCCTCGCCGCCTTCGTGAAGCCCGTCCTCAAGCTGTTCACCTTCCCGCTGGCGCTCCTGACGCTCGGCGTCGCGTGGTTCTTCGTGGCGATGTTCGTGCTGTGGTTGACCGACGCGATCGTGGGTGGCTTCGGGATCGACGGGTTCTGGACGCTCGCCGGGGCGACCGTCGTCGTCTGGGCAGTCGGCGCGGCAGCCGATCACTGGCTCTTCCCGCAGAAGCGCGGCTGGCGCCGGCTCGCGCGTTTCGTTCGCGCCTGAGCGGAGAACCAAGGCCGGGACAAACGGCCGGCTCCGGCGGCGCACGACGTGCGGGACGTCTCCGCGCCCTAGGAGTCGGCCGCAACCGTAGGCTGCCCGGGGATGCGGCTCTTCCTCGTCGTCCGCCACGGGCAGTCGCTGTTCAACGTGGACAAGGTCGTCAACGGCGACCCGGCGCGTGATCGCGGTCTCTCCGAGCAAGGAGTCGCGGAGGCCGAGCGCCTCGGCCGGCCAGCTCGCGGCGCTCCCGATCGACCTGCTCGCGGTCTCGCCGTTCCCACGGGCGATCGAGACGGCGGAGATCGGGCTCCGCGGCCGAGGCGTGCCTCGGATCGTGGACGAGGACCTCGGCGACGTCCGGATCGGCGAGCTCGAGGGCGAGTCGCTCGACGCCTATCGCCGGGCGCCGGCACATTCCGACCGCAAGGAGCGCTTCCCCGGCGGCGAGAGCCTCGACGAGGCTGCACTCCGCTACGCACGGGCGTTCGAGCGCCTGCTCGCGCGCGAGGAGCGGACGACGCTGGTCGTCTGCCACGAGATCCCCGTCCGCTACGTCGTCAACGCCGCGGGGGGCAGCGACGATCTCGACGAGCCGCTCCGCGACGTCGCGAATGCCGCCGCGTACCTCTTCGCCGCGGCTTCGCTGCGGCGCGCGGTGGAGCGGATGCGGGAGCTCGTCGGCTAGCGTCACGCCGTGGCCGAGCTCGCTGCGCTACGGGACGAGATCGACTCGCTCGACCGGCGCCTGCTCGAGCTGCTGAACCGCAGGCTCGAGCTCGTGACGGCCGTGCGGAGCTACAAGGACTCCGCCGGCGAGCGCTGGATCGATCCCGACCGCGAGGCCGAGCTGCTGCAGACGCTCGCGGCCGAGAATGCGGGACCGCTCTCGGAGCGCGCGGTGAAGGCGCTGTTCGCCGCGATCCTCGACGTGCTGAAGCAGGAGGTCGCGGCCGAGCGGCCCCCACGTGCGCAGGCGCCGGCCGTCCGCCCGCGCGCGGTCGAGCGGCTGTCCGTGATCGGCACCGGTCTCGTCGGCACCTCCGTCGCGCTCGCGGCCGTGCGCGGCGGCGCGCGTTGCCGCGGCTTCGACGCCGACGCGACCGTGCTCGAGCGCGCCGCCGCGCTCTCCGGCCTGGAGGCGGCGCCGTCGCTCGCCGAGGCGGTCGCGGACGCCGAGCTCGTCGTCGTCGCAGTGCCGGCCGGCGCCGCCCCCGCGGTCGTGCGGGACGTGCTCGGCGCCGCCGGCGACGCCACCGTCGTCACGGACGTCGCCTCGACGAAGCGGTCGCTGGCGAGGATCGAAGCCCCGCGCTTCGTGCCGGGCCATCCGGTGGCAGGCGGCGCAACCGGTGGGCCGGCGCGTGCCGCCGCCGATCTCTTCGACGGCGCGACGTGGTTCCTCACGCCAACCGGCGCGAGCTCTGCGGAGAGCGTCGCGCTGGTCGAGCGCTTCGTCGCCTCCGTCGGCGCGCGGGCGGTGCGGACGGAGGCCGCCGCCCACGACCGGCTCCTCGCCCTCACGAGCCACCTGCCGCACGCGCTCGCCAACCTGCTCATGCTGCGCGTCGCGGACGCGGCGGCGGAGGACGACGCGCCGCTCGCCTTCGCCGGTGCATCGCTGCGGGAGATGACGCGGCTCGCCGGGGCGAACCCGGCAGTCTGGAGCGACATCTTCCTCGAGAACGCCGACGAGATCGCGGCAGCCGTCGCCGCCTTCCGCGGCTCGCTCGAGGAGCTCGAGCGGGCGCTCGCCGCGGGCGATCGCGCTGCGATCGAGGAGTCGATCGGCTCGGCGGCGGCGGCGCGGGAACGGCTCGAGTCGTTCGCCTACCGCACCGAGCCGGCGCAGCTGAACCGGATCCGCGTCCGCGTCCCCGACCGTCCCGGCGTCCTCGCTCGGATCACACAGATCCTCGGTGCGGCCGGGATCAACATCGAGGACTTCGAGCTCCGCCACGTCTCGCCGGAGTACGGCGGCGTGCTCGTGATCCTCGTCGCAGGCGCGGAGAACGCCGCGAAGGCACGCGAGCTCCTCCGCGGCGAGGGCTTCGCCGCGGCCTAGCGATGTGACCGGCAACGTTCGCCGGGTCCCCGGCCCGCGATCACGCGGCGCGCTGCGGCGTCCTCGGTCGCGCCGATAGTGCGACTATCGGCGGTCCCTGCGTCCTTGCATCGCTTGGTGCTCGCGACCCAGGAACCGGGCAACGTCCCCGGTCACACCGCTAGAGATCGTCGACGCCGGCCTCGGCCTCGGAGACGCAGCGGTCGAACTCGCCGAACGCGAGCTCCCACGTCTCCTCGTCGCGCAGGTCGACGCCGAGCGGCGCGAGCAGCTCCTGGGGCGAGCGGGAGCCGCCGCTCGCCAGGAGCTCGAGGTAGGCAGGGACGAATCCCTGCGGATCTTGCCGGTAGCGAGCGAGCAGCGAGAACGCGACGAGGTGCGCGAAGGAATAGGCGTACGTGTAGAAGCGGACGTGGATGAAGTGCGGGATGTACGTCCAGCCGAGCCGGTAGCCCTGCGGCAGCTCGATCGAGTCGCCGTAGTAGCTCTCGTTCCGCTCGATCCACAACTCGGAGAGCCTGTCTCGGGTGAGCGCCTTCCCTTCGGCGCGCAGCCCGTACGCGCCCTGCTCGAAGCGCGCCATCATCGTCTGCCGGAAGATCGACGCCATCGCGCTCTCGGCGCGGTCGGCGAGCAGCATCGCCCGGGTCGCCGGGTCCGTCTCCTGGTCGATCAGCCGCTCGACGGCGACGAGCTGCGCGAACGTCGACGGAACCTCGGCGAGCGCGAGGCCCGTGTGGTACGCGCGATACGGCTGCCGCTCGAGCGAGAGCGCGTTGTGGACGGCGTGGCCGAACTCGTGCGCCAGCGTGACGACATCCCGGAGCTGGTCGGTGAAGTTCATGAGGACGTACGGGAGGACGCTCCTGGAGATCGAGTTGCAGTAGGCGCCGCCGACCTTGCCCGGCCGCGGCTCCGCGTCGACGTGACCGCGCTCGAGGCAGGTGCGGAAGATCTCTCCCAGGCGCGGCTCGAACGAGGTCAGCGAGTCGTCGACCATCTCCACGGCCTCGGCCCACTCGACCCGCCGGTCGCTGCCGACGGGCGCGTACTGGTCGGCGAGCTGGAGCCGGTCGAGCCCGAGCACCTCGGCCTTGCGCACGAACCAGCGCCGGCCGAGGGGGTAGTGCGCCTCGACGGACGACAGCATCGCCTCGACGACATCGCCGCCGAGCTCGTTGCGCTGGTTCGTCGGCCACATGGCGTCCGGGATCCCACGCAAGCGGTCGAGCGCCAGCCGGTCGCCGACGAGGGCGTCGTAGCAGGCGGCCTGCACGTCCGCGACCGCCTCGAGCGCGCCGTAGAGCGTGTCGAGGGCCGCCAGCCGCAGCTCGCGGTCGGGATGATGGATGTAGGAGAGGAGGCGGTCGATCGTGTGCGGCTCGCTTCCCTCGCCTCCGTCGAACTCCACCGTCAGCGTCGCGAGGCCCCGGCCGTGGAGCGACTCCCAGGCGGAGATCGCCGGCGTGCGGGCCGCGAGCGCCTGCTCCTCCCCCTCCGGCAGCACGTAGGGCTTCTGCTCGCGCGCCACACGGAGCCGATGGGCGTACGGCTGCACCTCGGGCGCCGCGAGCAGCGCCTCGGCCTCGGCCTCGCCGAGCGCCAGCCACTCCAGGTCGACGAAGAGGAGGAGGCTCTCGAGGTCGGCGCTCCGATCCCGGGCGACCGTCGCGAGGTCGCTCGCCTCGGCGTCGCCTGCCTCGGTGTGCTCGCGCGCGGTCGCGTAGGAGCGGACTCGCGCGATCTCCTCGTACAGCCCGTCGAGCTCGTCGAGCAGCTC
Organism: uncultured Actinomycetes bacterium; assembly: GCA_963702785.1. Lineage (GTDB taxonomy): Bacteria > Actinomycetota > Thermoleophilia > Gaiellales > Gaiellaceae > Palsa-739. Next base: position 471,704 of record CAVPDV010000001.1, read on the forward strand.
GCGCAGCTCCTGCGGCCCGGCCGAGCCGACGGTGCCGCGACGCCGCTCGCCGAAGTCGCGGGCACGGACGAGCAGCTCGTCGAAGTCCTGCCGCGCCCGCTCGGCGTCCGGCTCGAGATCGCGCAGGTTCCAGCGGACGCCGGCGGCGCTGAGAGACGTCACGGCCACCGCGGCGAAGCCTAGCGCCGGCGCGGGTCAGGAGCTGGAGGAACGGGAGCTCGCCGCCCGGGCGAGCGCGGCACGCACGCGCCGGGCGCTTTCTCGACGAAAGTGGGGCCTTTATCCCCCTAAGGAGGGATAGCCGATCTCGGGCCCTGCTGCTCAGATGGCGATCCACGCCGACAGAGAGCGGCCGCACCATACGACGGCCGCGCCCTCGACGGAACTCCTCCAGTCTCCTTGCGGCCCTTCCGCCTCATATTCCTGCTGCTCGCCGTCACGGCCGCGCTCCTGGTCGCGCTCGTGCGCCCGCTGCCCGGCGGCGCCGCCACCGGCGCGAAGCATCCGCGGAGGGCGAGACGGATCCGCCACCTGCTCCCAGAGCGCCCGAGCCGCAAGGGACGTTCGGCACCCGCGTCGTGAAGTACGCGAGACGCTTCCTCGGCACCCCGTACAGCTGGGGCGGGACGTCGCCGCGCACAGGCTTCGACTGCTCCGGATTCGTCCGCTTCGTCTACGGGCACTTCGGCATCGCGCTCCCGCACTCGAGCTTCGGCGACCTCTGGCGCGGCCGGCGCATCGGGCGGGGCCATCTCCGCCCCGGCGACCTCGTCTTCTTCTCCGGCGCGAGCCACGTCGGCATCTACGTCGGCGCCGGCCGGTTCATCGACGCGCCGCACACCGGGACGGTCGTCCGCATCTCGACGATGCAGTGGTACGGGTCGTACTACGGAGCGCGCCGTCTCCGCGGCGCCTGAGCCGCGCCGCGAGGCAGGAGTGGCCGGCGCCTCAGTTGCCGAGCTTCTGCGCCATTGCCCCGAGGAGCTTCCACGCGATCGCCGAGTTGCTCTCGACGAGCGGTCGGAAGTCCCACGGCGTCATGCCGTAGCACAGCATGTCGGTTCGCGCGGTCAGGGTCGCGGTGCGCGGGGAGTCGTTGAGGAGCGCGATCTCGCCGAAGTAGTCCCCCGGCCCGACCGAGCCCTTCTTCTCGCCGCCGACGGTCACGTCGGCCTCGCCCTCCTGGACGACGAAGAAGCCGACGCCGCCCGTTCCCTCCTGCGTCACCACGTCGCCCGCGCTGTAGCGGCGCTCGCGCATGCTGCTCGCGATCGTGCCGAGCTCCTTGTCGTTCAGGTCCGCGAACAGCGGCACCTTCCTCAGCGTGTCGGGGGAAGCGTTGCCCACGTGCGCAGTTATACAGGACCACTTCCCCGTGCAAGTAGTCCGACGTTAAGGAGAGGATAGGCAGATGCGGCTCAAGGTCATCGGCTGCTCGCCCGCCTGGCCCAATCCGGGCGGCGCGCAGTCCGGCTATCTCGTCGAGGAGGACGGCCGGCGGCTGCTGCTCGACTGCGGCCCGGGAGTGCTCCCGCGCCTGCGGCAGATGGAGCCGTGGCCGCGAGTCGACGCGATCGTCATCACGCACTTCCACCTCGACCACTGGGGCGACATCGTGCCGTGGGCCTTCGGCGGCATGTTCGGCTCGGGCCGCGGGATCGCGCCGCCCGAGCTGTGGCTGCCCCGCGGCGGGCGCGAGATCATCCACGGCCTCGATCCCGTCCTCTATGCGAACGCGATCCTCGAGCTCTTCCACGTCCAGGAGTACGAGGAGGAGCAGGAATTCGTCGCCGCGGGCTTCAAGCTCGTCGCCTACCGGATGCTCCACTACGCGCTCGAGAGCTACGGCCTGAAGGTCCGGAACGGGAGCCGGACGCTCGCCTACAGCGCCGACTCCGCACCGTGCGACGGGCTCGTGGCGCTCGCCCGCGACGCCGACCTCTTCCTCTGCGAGGCCACGCTCACGCAGCCGGAGCCCGGCATCAGAGGCCACCTCACGGCGGAGGAGGCGATCGAGGCGTTCGAGGCCGGGGGAGCCGGCCGGCTCATCATCATCCACCGCCCCGACGAGCTACCGCTGCCCGACGGCGTCGAGCGCGCCTACGACGGTCTCGAGCTCGACGTCTAGTACTCGTCGGAGTCTCGCGGCACGAGCTCGACGAGGAGCTCGCACTGGAGCGCCTCGGCGATGCGGAGCAGCGTGTCGATGCGCGGCGGCCGGCCGCCGCGCTCGAGCCGGGCGATCGCCGACTGCGTCGTCCCGCAACGTTCGGCGAGCTCGCGCTGCGAGAGCCCCATCGCGACCCGCCGTTCGGCGACCCGGCCGGCGATCCGCGCGAAGAACCAGCCGCGGTCGCCGGCCACGATCCGCTCGTGGAGCCGCTCGACCGGCCCTTTCGGCAGCGTGTCTGTGCTCTTTCGCGTCTTCGCCGGCATCCGTCAGAGCATAGCGTTTCTGCTATGCCCCGACGCGATCCCGGGCGACGGGATGCACGGCGTCGCCGACACGCACGCGTCCGGGCTGGACGACAGCGGCATGGATGCCGAGGGGGAGAGGCTCGGTTTGCCCCTCGCGCCGGTACCGCGCGAGGACGCCGAGCGTGTCGAAGTCGGTGTCTCCCGTGTCCGGGTTCTTCGTCGTCACCGCGCAGCGGCCGACGTCGCCGGCGGGCGCGACGACCGCCTCGCCGATCTCCACCCGGCTGCCGAGCCAGCCGTCCTCGGCATGCGGCTCGACGCCGTCGAGCTCGAACAGCATCCGGAAGCGGCGACCGTCGACGGGCTCGACCACGCCCGCCTCGTCGCGCAACTGCTCGAGCGAGCCGCGTGAGACGAGCGTGACCGCTCCGGCCTCGGGCCCGCGGTCGACGGCGCCACTCTCCGACCAGAGCAGCGTGAGCGGCTCACCGGCGTGGACGGACAGCGCGGGCTGCCATGGCCCGGGCACGGTCCGCGACGCGTGCGGCTCGCCGTAGAGAGCCGCCTCGACCGGCTCGCCCGGCTCGACGACGCCCTCGACCCTCTCGCCGCCGGGAAAGGCGAGAGCGAGCCGCCGGGTCGTCTCGTCCCACTCCGGGTGGACCCGCAGCAGCTGCGGGTGCGTTATGGCGTTCACGAGATGGCCGTTGCCGTCGACGAGCCAGAAGCGGCGATCGCCCGCGACGCCGCCGAGCCCGAGCTCGACCTCGTCGGGATGCACGAGATGCAGCGCCTTGACAGGCGCAATCGAGATACGGCAAACGCGGCCCCCCACGCGGGATAACCTAGCTAGCCCCGCGGCTCGCGCACGTCCCGACCGCTAGAAGAAGAAGGCCGACCAGGCGCTCCACCAGTCGTCGCCGCGGGCGACGAGGGAGCTCGGGCCGGTCGCCTCCACGCCTCTGCGGTTCGCGTACTCCTGCAGCCGGTCCGGCGTGAAGAACTCGACTTCGATCTCGCAGGGCCGCCCCGGGTCGTACGGCGCCACCGCGGAGAGGTCCGAGAGCGCCTGCCGGGCGCCCTCCTCTATCAGCCGCCGCGCCTCGCGGGGCGTCTTCATGCGGGCGCTGAAGCGTCCGATCCCCTCTTTCACCTCGACCGTGGTGAGTCCCTCGCCCAGCAACTCCCGCGCCTCGGCGCAGCACGGCACGGTCGCCCGTGACGAGGACGACCGGGACTCCCCAGTGCCCGCACACGGCGGCATTGATCCCGGTCTCGCCGACAAGCGTCCCGTTGAAGCGGAGGCTCTGCCACGCCTGCCCCGAGACGGTGTGCGAGAGGACGCCGTCCGCCGTGCCGGCCATCGCGTGCATGCCGACGAGGAGCGCGGCATCGCAGCCGGCCTCGAGAAAGCCGACGTACTCCGTCCACTCCTGCTGGACGACGTACTCGCAGTCGGGCTCGAGCAGCTCGGGGACGAGCGAGTTGAAGCTGTAGTCGCCGCCGGCGCCGTGATTGTCCATGACGACGATCTCGGTCGCGCCGGCCGCCTTCGCGCCGCGCACGGCTGCGTTGATCTCCTCGGTGTAGAGGACGCGTCCCTCCTGGTACAGCTTCGAGTCGCCGCCGGTCTGCGAGACCTTGACGATGCCGCCGACGCCCTCCATGTCGCTGATCACGTGGACCCGCACGCGAGGGACGATAACGTCACGCGCATGGACAGCGGTCTCGCCGGGAAGGGAGTCCTCGTCACCGGCGGCGCCGGCGGTATCGGCTCCGCCTGCGTCCGCGCCTTCGCCGCCGAGGGTGCACGGGTGGCCGTCCACTACCGGACGAGCCGCGAACGGGCCGAGGAGCTCGCGCGCGAGACCGGCGGCGTCGCGCTCCAGGCCGATCTGACCGTCGAGGCGGAGGTCGAGCGCCTGTTCGAGGAGGCGGAGCGCGCGCTCGGCGGCGTCGAGGCCTGCGCGGCCGTCGCAGGGTTCTGGCCGCGCGAGGACGAGCCCGTCTGGCAGCTGCCGCTCGAGCGCTGGGAGACGACCCTGCGGACGAACCTGACCGCGACGTTCCTCACCGCGCGCGGCTTCCTCCGCATCGTCGAGCGCACGGGGCACGGGAGCCTCGTCCTCGTCGGCTCGACCGCCGGCCGCTTCGGCGAGGCCGGCCACGCCGACTACGCAGCCGCGAAGGCCGCCATCCAGGTCGGGCTCCTGCTCAGCCTCAAGAACGAGATCGTCCGGATCGCGCCGGGCGGCCGCGTCAACGCCGTCGCTCCCGGCTGGACGTACTCGCCGATGACGCGCGGCGAGCTCGACGAGGGGCTCGTGGCGCGGCTGAGCCGCACCATGGCGCTGCGCAAGGTCGCGGTGGCGGACGACATCGCGCGCGCCGTCGTCGTCCTCGCCTCCGACGAGCTCTCGGGTCACGTGACCGGCGAGCTCGTCACCGTGGCCGGCGGGATGGAGGGCCGCACCGTGCACGAGCCGGCATGAGCCGTTTTCTCGAACGGCTGGCGGGCGAGACGCCGCTCGTCGCCGACGGCGGGATGGGCGCGCTGCTCGCCAGCGCCGTGCCGGGCCTCCGCACGCCCGAGGAGGCGAATCTCCGGGCGCCCGAGAGCGTGCTCGAGGTGCACCTCGGCTACATCCGCGCCGGCGCCGACCTGATCGAGACGAACAGCTTCGGGGCGAATCGGGCCAAGCTCGCGCGGGCCTTCCTCGAGGGGGAGCTCGAGGCGATCAACGCGGCAGCCGTCCGCATCGCGCGCGAGGCCCGCGAGGTCGCCGGCCGGGACGTCTTCGTCGCCGGCTCGATCGGGCCGCTGGGGGACGTCGAGCTGCGGCGCGCCGACCCGGGCGAGCTCTTTGCGGAGCAGGCGCGCATCCTCGAGGGACGCGGCGTCGACCTGTTCATGGTCGAGACGTTCTACGACCTCCACGAGCTCGAGACCGCGCTCGCGGCGATCCGCTCGGTCTCGTCACTCCCGCTCGTGGCTCTCCTGACCTTCGACGCGGACGGAGAGACGCTCGCCGGCGTGACGCCGGAAGAGGCGGCGGCGCGGCTGCGACCGCTCGGCGTCGCCGCGTTCGGTGCGAACCACGGCGCAGGCCCGGCCGCGGCCCTCGAGGCGCTCGCGCGGATGCACGCGCAGGGTGACGACGCGCTGGCGGCTCTCCCGAACGTCGGCCTCGCGAGCATGTCGGGCGAGCGGATCGTCTTCCCCCACGCGACGCCCGGCTACTTCGGGGAGTTCGCGGCGCGGGCGCGGGAGCTCGGAGCGCGCTTGATCGGCGGCTGCTGCGGGACGACGCCGGCCCAGATCGCGGCGATTCGCACCGCGGTCGACGAGGAGCGGCGGCCCAGCGGCGGCTCGTATCTCGTCCACCGGCGGAGCGAGGCGATTCCCGTCCCGGCGGAGGCGACCGAGACACAGCTCGCCCGCATGCTGCGCGAGGGCGAGTTCGCGGTCTCCGTTCAGGTCGACCCGCCGCTCGGAGCGAACCCGGAGGCGCTGATCGAGACCGCGCGCGCCCTGCGCGACTCCGGCCGCGCCCAGTTCGTCGACGTCAACGACAACCCGCGCGCGCGGGCGCGGATGAGCGGGATCATGGCCTCCGTAGCGATCGAGCGATTCACCGGCGTCGAGACGATCCCGCATCTGACGCCGCGCGACACGACGATCACCGGGCTCGAGTCGTTGCTGCTCGGGGCCCACGCCGAGGGCGTCCGCAACATCCTCGCCGTGACCGGAGACCCGCCCGAGGCGGGGGACTATCCGGGCACCCACACCGTCTACGACGTCGACTCGATCGGCCTCGTCGAGCTGATCGTGAAGCTCAACTCGGGCGAGGACTGGCACGGCCGCGCCATCGACGCGCCGACCTCGTTCTTTCCCGGCGTCGCGGTCAACCCGACGGCGGACGACCTCGGGCTCGAGGCGGAGCGGTACCACCGCAAGGTCGCGGCGGGGGCCCGCTTCGCGCTGACCCAGATCCTGTTCGACCTCGAGCCGCTCGAGGCGTTCCGGGAACGCGTCGGCGGCTGGCAGGTGCCCGTGCTCGTCGGCGTCTGGCCGATCCGCACCACGGAGACGCTGATCCGGGTGCACAACGAGGTGCCCGGCATCGTCGTCCCGGAGGAGGTGCAGGAGCGCTACCGCTCGGCGGGGGCGGACGCGCGCGACGTGGGGCTCGCCCTGGGGCGCGAGCTGATCGAGGGTGCGCGCGAGCTCGCGAGCGGCGTCTACGTCGTGGCGCCTTTCCGGCAGCCGCTCAACGTCGTCGAGCTGCTCCCGGAACCGACCGGCTAGCCGTGTTACATCGCTAGGGCGCGCAGCCGCCGGTGGAGACCGCCGTGGCGCCGGCCTGCGCGAGGTCGCGGCGGACGATGGAGGACGGCACGCCGTAGCCGCTCGCCGAGCCGTTGCGCGCGGCGAACATCGTCGACTCCACTGCCCCGGAGCCGTCGACCGCCGGCCCGCCGGAGTCGCCGTGCTCCACCCTCCCCGCGACGGCCGTGATCTCGCGCGTGACGGGGCCGTGGCCGGTTGCGTCCTGCGTGAGGGCGGTCGCCGTCTGCCCGATCCGCCCGGAGACCACGGTCAGCGCGCCGTCGAGCGGGTAGCCGAGGATGGCGATCGCCGTTCCCGCGCGCGGCCTGCCGAGACGAAGCGGCCGCTCGTGCACCCCGGAGACCAGCAACACGGCGACGTCGTTGCGAGTGTCGAGCGCCACGACTACGGCGGGACGCGAGAAGAGATCGCCGGGGATCCGCACGACCGTGTCGCTCTCGCCGGCGACGACGTGCGCCGCGGTGACGACGAGGTCGGGCGAGGCGAACCAGCCGCTCCCCTCCACGCCGACGCCGCACGCCGTGCCGAGCACCTTGACGACGCGTGTCGCTGCGGCCCGCACCGGCGTGCTGCGGACGACGCCAGGCCCCGGCGGCAGCGCCGGAGCCGCCGGGCCGGCGATGGACGGGAACGGATCGATCCGCGCGAGGAGGTTGAGGATCGTCCGCGGCGGCAGCGCCGCCTCGAGCTGCTGGACGATCTGCGACCGCTGCACCTCCTGGCGCAGCCCCGTCTGCCCCGGCGTGAGCAGCGCGACCGCCGCGCCGACCCACACGACGGCGAGGCCGGTCGCCGCGCCGAGGACGAGCCCGCCGGCGGAGTCGAGCAGCCGCAGCGGCGTCAGCTTGAGCCCGCGCCGGACGATCGAGCCCGCGACGAGCGCGGCGAGCTGGACGAGCACCGCGCCCGCCACCGCGCCGACGAGTCCGGCGATGGCCGCCCACGGCGAGCTCGAGCCGCCGTGGAGGAGGTACGGCGCGATCCGGGAGCCCGCGTAGGCTCCGGCAGCGAGTCCGGCGAGCGAGAAGGCGCTGAGCACGAGGCCGCGGCGCAGCCCGCCGAGCGCGGCCAGGAGCACGATCGCGATCGCGACCCCGTCCACGAGGTTGAGGCCCACCGCGGGAGCGTAGAGGCCTGCCCGGCGATGGCGGCGGCCCGGCTACACTAGGCCGGCCGCGGGGGCGTAGTTCAGCTGGTTAGAACGCCGGCCTGTCACGCCGGAGGTCGCGGGTTCGAGTCCCGTCGCTCCCGTTCTTCTCCTCGCCGCCGCCGACGACCACGACCCCTCGTCGCGGAAGAGGCGTCGTCACCACTTCAGCGCGGCAGGAAGACCAGCCGGTAGTAGCGGCGCAGCCAGGCTTCATAGTCGGCCGCGGCGAGACCGGCGTGATGCGGTGAGGGTGCGGTAGGTGCCCCAGTCGAGCGCGATCCAGAACGACGGTTTCGGCGTCGTGCCGCCGCAGGCCGTTTCTGCGTCCCGGCTTGGCGAGCAGCAACGTCGGTCGCCCAGTCGACCGCGAAGGCGCGGTTGTGGTTCATCCCGCTCCAGAGCGACTCGACGACCGGGTCGTCGGCGGCGGCCTGCTCGACGACCCAGGCGATGCCGGCCGAGCGCTCGTTGATCCGGCGGAGGTGCGCGGCGTGCAGGTCGAGCATCACCGGAGCGGACGGGGCACGTTCGATCCGTGCGATCGCCGCCCGCTGTGGCATCGGCAGCGGGTCGAGTGTCGCCGCGGATCGCGTAGTCGACCGCCAGCCCGTAGCAGCGCGGCCTTCGTGCCGAAGAGCGCCTCGACCGTCTTCTGCGAGAACGCCGGCCCGCTCGGCGATCGAGCGGATCGTCGTCGCTGTCCAGCCGCGTTTCTTCGAACAGGTGCCGGCTGGCCCGGATGATCGTCTCGCGCGTGCGCGCAGCGGCCGCCGCGCGACGCGGTGCGTGGTAGGCACGCCGCACCGGATTGTCCTCACTCCTCATATTTGCTAGGGTCTCACCCTATTCAATATGACGACTCGGTTCGGACGACGCCGCCCGCCGCGGACCGGTCATCCGTCACAAAGGAGAAGCGATGATCCGCAAGATTCCGATCGTCCTCGCCATCGCCGTTGCACTCGCCGCCGCATCGACGACGTCGGGCGCGACCACGGCTGCGAGCGGCGCTCCGGCGACCAGCGCCGCCGGATGCGGCAGTGGATTCGGACCGACCAAGTACAGCACGACCAAGACGATCAAGGGCAAGGCAGTGGTCGTCAACTGCGGTCCGGCGACCGCGAAGCTGCACTACAAGGGCAAGACCTACACGTTCAAGCCCGGAACATGCTTCCACTACCTGGGCTCGTTCAAGCTCAATCTCGGCAGGTCGCTCCTCGTTCCCGTCAAGGTCAAAGGCGGCTACTCGAACAGCAAGGGCGGCTACTGGAACATGAGCATCACCGCGGCCCCGAACGGCGGAGCGGAGGTCGGAGCCGCATACGGGAAGATCTCGCTCTACATCGCCACGAAGTGGAGCGGTACCGCCGGCAAAGGCACCTTCTCCAGCATCACAAACGGGGTGACGGCCACCGGCTCCTGGAACTGCGGAGGGCCGATCCAGAAGAGCTGAACCGGGCCTCGACCTCGGGTAGAAGCGATCAAACGCCTTCCTAGCCCTCGTCCCCGTCCAACCCGGCGTTGGCCGCAGCTCGCCTCAAACAGGCGGAAGCGCTGATCTTGGGCCAGGCTGATACCGTAAAGCGCGCGCGGTCTTAGGAGTCGTTGTACGGCCCCCAGGAGAACGACGAGGACGTGAGCTTCGGCGTGCTGCGCGAGGCAGTTGCCCTGATAGGCGGTCTTGATGTTGCTGATCCCCGACGTGCACTTGTAACCGGAGGGGCCGCCCTTGACGACGCCGATTCCCGGCTCCGACTTCGACGGCTTGATCTTCTCGGCGATGAACTTCACCACGTACGTCTTCGCCGACGCACACGTGAAGGCCTTGCCGATCACGATGATCTGGTAGTGGTGGCCGACCTCGTGCGGCGGGTAGGGGTTGACCCACTTCGAGCCGACGAACGGCTTGCAGGTCTTCGACCCTGGAAGGCCGGCGTCCGCGAAGCTCACGACCATGAGCGCCCCGACCGCCGCTGCTACGACCGCCGTTGCGGCAACTGCGAAGTGCGTTCTGCGTCGCTGGCCCATCGTGACCCCCTTCGAAGACAAGTCGAGACCCGTGTCATCCGACTTCTACCGCATGCGGCCCGGTGCGCCAAAGCCCGACTCGGCGCGAGCGTGCGCACGGTTATCGTGAGCCCGTGGCCGGACCGCCCTACACCGGGCACTGTCTGTGCGGAGGTGTCCGCTTCGAGCTGACGGCGGAGCCGCTGAGCGCCGGCTACTGCCACTGCACGCGTTGCCAGCGCCGCACGGGAACGGCGGCCTCTGCACAGGCGCGGATCGCCACGGGGTCCTTCGGGCTGCCTCGCCGGCGAGGAGCTCGTGCGGGAATACGCCCCGAACGACGGATGGCCGAAGTGCTTCTGCTCGGTTTGCGGCAGTGCGCTGTGGAGCAGGTATCCGGACACGGGAGAGGTCGGGAGCATCCGCCTCGGGTTGTTCGACCCGGGCCACGGGATCCGGCCGCAGTGGCACACCTACGTCGACTACGCCTGCGAGTGGGAGGCGATCCCCGAGGACGGCCTCGAGCGCTACCGGGAAGGGAAGCCGCGCTAACGACCGATGAGATCGCGCGGGGCGCACGGTCGCAAGAGCATCCATTCGACGAGGAGGCACACAGAACGCCGGCCTGTCACGCCGGAGGTCACGGGTTCGAGTCCCGTCGCTCCCGTTCTTCTCAGGGGTCGCCCACCTCGTCGAACAGTGTGTGCCCGCTCCCAAGTGTCCCCTTCGCCGGTCTGCGATAGAGCCGGAACCCCGCTTCCGACGCGAGCCGCGACAGACGTCCCGCCTTCGTGCAACCGGTGATAGGCTCGCCGCCGTGATGGGATCGAGAGCGCGTCGCCAATTGCGTCTGGTCGCGCTCGCAGCCGCCGCCGCGGCGGCCGCAGCGCTCGTCGCCACCTCGCGCGCACCGGCCGCGCAGAGTGCCGCCGCGACGTCGTGCGCGAAGTCCAGCCTGACGCTGGTCAACCCCGGACCAGCTGACGGTCGGCACCGACAACCCGGCCTACCCGCCGTGGTACGCCGGCGGCACCCGAAGGGCTCGTTCTGGAAGATCAACGATCCGTCGAACGGCAAGGGCTTCGAGTCGGCGGTCGCGTACGCGGTCGCGAAGCAGCTCGGCTTCACGCCGCTCCGAGGTGAAGTGGATGTACGTCCCGTTCGACCGCTCGTTCGCGCCCGGCAAGAAGTCGTTCGACTTCGACATCAACCAGATCTCGTACACGCCGGCGCGCGCGAAGGTCGTCACGTTCAGCAGCTCGTACTACGACGTCAACCAGGCGCATCGTCGTGCTCAAGGGGACGAAGATCGCGACCGTGCACACGATCGCGGGCCTGCGGCCGTTCAAGCTCGGCGCGCAGCTCGGGACGACGAGCTACGCCTTCATCACGTCGACGATCAAGCCGACGAAGCAGCCGTCGGTGTTCCCGCAGAACGCGGGCGCGGTCGAGGCGCTGAAGAACAAGCAGATCGACGGCCTCGTCGTCGACCTGCCGACCGCGTTCTACGTCACGGCCGCTCAGGTGCCGCACTCGAAGGTCCTCGGCCAGTTCGAGACGGGCGGCGGCGGCGAGCACTTCGGCATGGTCTTCGCGAAGGGCAACCCGCTCGCCGTGTGCGTCGACCGGGCGCTCGCGAAGCTGCGCGCGAACGGGACGCTGCAGCAGATCCAGCAGAAGTGGCTGTCGAAGGCGACCGGCGCGCCGGTCCTGAAGTAGCCGAGCCGAGGCGCTCGCGCATCCTCGCGCTGGGCTCGGGCGTCGAGGGGCGCCGCGGCGTCGTGATCGCGCTCGCTCTCGACGATCGTCTTCCTCGTCGTCGTGGGCGTGGCCATCACGCACTCGCCCGGCTGGCGCGAGGTCCGCCAGACGTTCTTCGACGTGGACGTACTTCAAGGCGTCGTTCCCGGAGATCGCGAGGGCGTTCCTGCTCAACGTGCAAGATCTTCTCGATCGCGGAGTGCCTGATCCTCGTCGTTCGCGCTTCTGCTCGCCGTGCTGCGGAGCCTGCCCGGGGCCGGTCTTCTTCCCGCTGCGGGCGCTCGCGATCGTCTACGCCGACTTCTTCCGCGGGCGTGCCGACGATCCTCGTGATCGTGATCCTCGGCTTCGGGGTGCCCGGCGCTCGAGCTCAAGGGCGTCCCGACCTCGCCGACGTTCTGGGGGATCGTCGCGCTCGTGCTCGTCTACACCGCGTACGTCTCCGAGGTCTACCGGGCGGGGATCGAGTCGGTGCACCCGAGCCAGGAGGCGGCCGCGCGCTCGCTCGGCCTCACCCGGGGGCAGACCCTTCGGAAGGTGATCCTCCCCCAGGCCGTCCGGCGCGTGATCCCGCCGCTCCTGAACGACTTCATCGGCCTGCAGAAGGACACGGCGCTCGTCGAGCGTCCTCGGCGCGATCGAGGCGTTCAACCAGGCCTCGATCGACACGAACGCGACGTTCAACTACACCGCCTACCTCGCGGCGGCGGTGCTCTTCGTCGCGATCACGATCCCGCTCGCGCGCTTCACCGACTGGCTGATCGCGCGCGACCGCCGCCGCCGCCAGGCGCAGGGGGTGTTCGCATGAACGCCACAGCGGCGCTCGAGATCGAGGGCCTGCGCAAGTCGTTCGGGCAGAACCTCGTCCTCGACGGGATCGACCTCTCCGTCGGCGAGCACGAGGTCGTCTGCCTGATCGGCGCGTCGGGCTCGGGGAAGTCGACGCTGCTGCGCTGCGTCAACCTGCTCGAGCCGATCGACGCGGGCCGGATCGTGGTCGAAGGCGAGGAGATCACCCGTCGCGGCGTCGACGTGAACCGGGTTCGCCGCCGGATCGGGATCGTCTTCCAGGCGTTCAACCTCTTCCCGCACATGAGCGTGCTCGAGAACGTCACGCTGGCGCCCAGGCTCGGGCTCCGCCAGAGCCGCGCGCGAGGCCGAGGAGCAGGCACGCGAGCTGCTCGGCCGCTTCGGCCTCGCGGACAAGGTCGAGGAGTATCCCGACCGCCTCTCCGGCGGCCAGCAGCAGCGGGTCGCGATCGTGCGCGCGCTGGCGATGCAGCCGGAGCTGATGCTGCTCGACGAGGTGACGAGCGCGCTCGACCCGGAGCTCGTCGCGGAGGTGCTGGAGGTGATCCGGCGAGCTCGCCGCGGGCGGGATGACGATGGTGATCGCGACGCACGAGATGGGCTTCGCCCGCGACATCGCGACCCGCGTCTGCTTCCTCGACGACGGCGTCATCCTCGAGCAGGGACCGCCCGAGCAGATCTTCGGCTCGCCCCGCGAGCCGCGGACGCAGCAGTTCCTGCAGCGGATCGTGAACGCACGCCGGCTCTGAACCGGAGGAGCTCTCGCCGGTCAGCGAGCGCGGACGGCTGTGAGCGCGTAACCGCCCTCGAGCATCGCCGGCGCCCGGGCAGCGAGTTGCTCGCGGGTCGGCACGTCCCAGCCGAACGAGTCGGCGAGGCGCACGATCATGCTGAAGAGCGCGCACACCGTCGCGGCGTCGAGCAGCGCGCGATCGGAGACACCTGCAGCGCGCACATCGTCTGCGTCTGCGGGCTTCAGCTCATCCGGGCGCAGCGTCAGCTTCTCCAGGAAGCCGAGCGTCGCCTTCAGCTCGGGCCGGAGCGGCGCATTCCGCAGGTCGGCCTTCACCGCCTCCCAGACCTCCTCGCCGAGCGCGTACGACGCGACCGCGCCGTGGGAACCCGTTCAGAACGGACACTGGTTGAGCAATGACGTGAAGGCCGCGAACAGCTCGCGCTCGCCCGCGCTCCACTCGGACGGACCCCGCATGGCCCGGTCGAGCGCGTCCGAGAAGGGCCTCCCGAAGAGCTCCGGTCGGTACAGGAGCGTCTTCACCACTCCCAGCGGCTCGCGGCCGGACCGGTCCCGGATCGCGTTCAGGACGGCTGCCTCCGCCGGCGCGTGGCCGGCGTCGACGACCCCGAGCCTCACCGGATCACCCCAAGTGCCGCGTCCAGCCGCCTCAGCCCCTCCTCGATCGCGACGCCAACGGTCGCCTCGAAGATCTCGTCCTCCTCCAGGCCGGCCTGCTTCAGCGCTTCTACCTCATTGGCAGTGATCGCGTACGCGCGCGTCCGCACCATGTCGAGGTACGGCTCGAGCGACGGCCGCGGCGGTGGCGCCGCGGATGCGAGTGCCCGCAGCTCCTCGATCGGCTCCATCGGCGCAGCCTAGCGCCAGCTCGGCACACCTCTCCCCGGAGGGAAGGGGGTGTGCACGCTTGCTCATGGCCGCGCTGCCGATCCCCGAACGCCGCTTCCCTCGGAAGTCGACCTCGACGACGGTCGCTCCGGCCGGCGATGATTTCGCCGAGCCGCAACAGTCGACAGGGAACATCCCTACGAGGAGGTACAGATGCCCACAACCACGCCCAAGCTCAAGCTCACGCAGGTCGGCCGCGTCGTCGTCACCGTCGCCGACACCGACCGCGCGATCGACTTCTACGTCGGCACGCTCGGCTTCGAGAAGGTCGTCGACGCGCCGATGGGGCCCGGCCAGCGCTGGGTCGAGGTCGCACTCCGCGGGACGCCGACGACGATCGCGCTCGCCCCGCCGCCGGGCGACCAGAAGGCCGGCGGCAGCCAGACGGGCATCATCCTCGACACCAGCGACGTCGACGCCGACCACGCGGCGCTGAAGGCCGCAGGCGTGGACGTCGACGACGAGGTCACCCGGTTCGGCGGGCCCGTGCCGCCGATGTTCTGGCTGCGCGACCCGGACGCCAACTCGATCATCGTCGTCCAGCCCGCGCAGTAGCCGCGGGCTGGGCGCTACTCGACGCGCCCGGGCAGTCCAAAGAGCGGGAACAGCCGCGTCGTGTCGAGGAAGAACGTCATCCCCGCGACGCGCCCCTCCGAGAGCTCCACGACCATGAGCGCCCACGGGTCGAAGCCGCCGTCGGGCGACGGCTTGTACTGACCCCAGGCCGGGAGACCGTTCGCGTCGGGCGCCGGCACCAACTTCGATCCCCGACAGCCGATCCCGGGGCCGTAGAAGAAGGCGAAGACGTCGTCGCGGCCCTGCAGCCAGAGCGAGTACGGCGGCATCGACATCACCGCGTCCTCCCGCAGGATCTCCGTCAGCCGCTCGACGTCGTAGGCCTCGAAGGCGGCGACGTACCGGTCGAGCAGCGCGCGTTCCGCGGCGCCGAGCTCGGTGGGGGCGCCGACGTCGGCCGTCGCAAGCGTCGCCCGCGCCCGCTGCAGCGCGCTGTTGACGGACGCCAGGCTGGTCTCGAGGAGCTCGGCCGCCTCGGACGCCTGCCAGCGCAGGACCTCGCAGAGAATCAGCGCCGCACGCTGCTTCGGCGGGAGGTGCTGCAGGGCGGCGACGAAGGCGAGCCGCAGCGACTCCCGCTGCTCGGCCGCCTCCTCCGGCGTGGGCAGAGGAGTCAGCCAGGCCGCCTCCGGCAGCTCGACGAGGTTCTCCGCGACGGGTGCGGCCGCCGGCCCGAGATCCATCGGCCGCGCGCGCCGGTCACGGCCGGAGAGGGCGTCGAAGCAGACGTTCGTCGCGATCCGGTAGAGCCACGACTTGAGCGACGACCGGCCCTCGAAACGGTGGAGCGCCCTCCAGGCGCGGAGCATCGTCTCCTGCACGGCGTCGTCGGCCTCGAAGGCCGAGCCGAGCATGCGGTAGCAGTAGCCGGTGAGCTCGGGCCGGAAGTACTCGAGCTCGTCCGCGGCGAAGGAAGGTGCGGCGCCGGCCATCGCCCAATCCTTGCAGAGCGTCAGCGAGCTGGGACGACCGCAACCGGCTCGGCGTAGCGCGCCGGGTCGCTCTCGAAGCGGGCCTTGCAGTGGTCGCAGCAGAAGTAGAAGACCCGCCCCTCGTGCTCGGCCCGCGCGCCCGCGTTCGCGACCTCGACCTGCATCCCGCAGACGGGGTCGATCGCATAGCCGGCGCCGCCGCCGAGCTTCTCCTGGTTGCGCGCGAGCCACCAGAGCCCGGCGAGGACGAGCAGGAAGACGATGTTCAGGTACGTCGTGTAGTTCCACTGGAAGCTCGTCGGCGCGACGACCGCCGGCCGCTTCGTCGGCACGATCGAGGCGGCGCGGAAGAGGTACTCGACCGTGAGCCCGGCCGCGCTCATGACCGTCCAGAAGATCGCGAGCAGCTTCAGGGTCAGTCGCGTGCCGTAGTAGCGCCGGTAGACGAGGAGGAGCGGCAGCGTGATCAGGTCGGCGAAGACGAAGCTGACGACGCCGCCGAAGCTGATCCCGCCGTGCCAGAGCGCGGCGGCGAGCGGGACGTTCCCGACCGAGCAGACGAAGCTGATCACCGCGATGAACGGCCCCACGACGACGTTCTCGAGCGACGTCCAGAAGCCGTGGCCGGAGACGAAGACGTCGCTCCAGACGCTCGCCGGGACGAGCACGGCGAGGAAGCCGGCGACGAGGTAGCCGCCCGCCATCTCCTTCCGCAGCATCTTCGCGTCGGCGAGCGTGTAGCTCGCCGCGTCGGCCCAGGCGGCGGCCGACCTGATCCGGGCGCGCGGCACCTCACCCGACAGCGCGGCGTCCGCCGTGCCGAGCCGCGCGCGCGCCTCCTCGACCTCTTCACGCCGCAACACGAGCCGGGCGCCCAGCGAGAGAAGCACGACCATGACGGCGCCGCCGACGAACTCGGCGAGCGCGAACTGCCAGCCGATCAGCACCCAGAGCACGATCCCGAGCTCGATCACGAGGTTCGTCGAGGCGAACATGAAGACGAGCGAGCTGACGAAGTCGGCGCCGCGCTGGAAGAGCGTCTTGGCCATCGCCGAGGCCGCGTACGAGCACGACGACGAGCAGGCTCCGAGGAAGCTCGCCCGTGCGATCTCGCGCGGTCCGCGGCGGCCGAGCAGCCGGTCCATCTCCGCGCGCGTGACGAACGCCTGCACCGCGCCGGAGAGCCCGAAGCCGAGCACGAGCGCCCAGAGCGTCTCCCAGAGCATGAAGAAGCCCTCGCGGCAGGAGTGGCCGATGTCGACGAGGACGTGCACCTACAGCGACGGCTGCTCGGCGGGGGTCGCGCTCCGGCCGCGCGCGCCGCGCAGGAAGACCGCGCCCGCGGCGAAGAGGAGCAGCTCGACCGCCGTGATGGCGACTCGGTTCAGCGCCACCGCCCCGAGCGCCTCGCCCGGAGTCGCGACCGCGAGGAGCAGGCCGTACATCGACGCCTCGCGCGGCCCGAGGCCCGACGGAGCGAAGACGAAGAGGACTGCGACGATGGCGCCCACCGCCGCCGTCCCGCCGAGGAAGACGATCGTCGAGGCCTCCGGGTGGGCGCCGACCGAGCGCAGCAGGAGCCACAGCGCGAAACCGCCGAGGACCCAGGTGCCGGAGTAGAAGCAGAGAAGCGCGGTGAGCGTTCGGGCGCGTAGATTCGGGAGCTCCTTCGTGTAGCCGAGCCGCCGCAGCACCTTGCCCGCGAGCGGCCTGAAGACCTGCGGCTGGACGAGGATCGCCAGCACGACGCCGAAGACGATCAGCGGCGCGAGCGGCGCCTCCACGTTGTCCACGAAGGCAAGACTGAGCACGAAGACGATCACTCCGGCGACGGCTGAGATCCCGGCCTCGAGCAGCATCGACGAGGTCACGAGCGCCGCGTCGGTGACGCCGGCGCGACGGGCCGCGACCACTCGAGCCGCCGGAGTCCAGATCCCGCCGGGGACGTACTTCGCGAGCATCGAGAGCATCTCCGCCCGCAGCGCGGCTGGGTAGGAGAGCCGGATCCCCCAGTCGGCGAGGATCCACATCCAGCCGAGCACGAAGACGAGGTAGTAACCGGCGAGGGCGGCGCAGCCGAAGGCGAAGAGGACGAGGTTCGCGTGTCCGAGGTCGTCGGCGGCCGAACGGACGGAGCCGCGCAGCGCCCAGCCGACGCTCCCGAGGAAGCCCGCGAGCAGCAGGACCTGGAGCACGCCGAGCAGCCTCCGGTGCCGGGAGGCAAAGCCGGCGATCTTCGCGAGGCGGCTCATGCTTCCAGTGTTAGCACGGCGGCACCTCTGATCCGGCCCTCGCGGAGGGTTTCGAGCGCCTCGTTCGCCTGCTCGAGCGGGAACGGCTGCACCTCCGTGCGCACGGGCACCTGGGGCGCGAGCGCGAGCAGCTCCTCCCCGTCGCGCCGGGTCAGGTTCGCGACCGAGCGAACGGAGCGCTCGTGCCAGAGGAGGTCGTACGGGAAGCTCGGGATGTCGCTCATGTGGATGCCCGCGCAGACGACGACGCCGCCGCGGGCGAGCGCGCCCAGGGCCGCCGGCACGAGCGCGCCCACGGGCGCGAAGACGATCGCCGCGTCGAGCTCCTCCGGCGCCGGCCCGTCCGACGGCCCCGCCCACTCGCAGCCGAGCTCGAGCGCGAAGCGCTGCGCCGCCTCGTCCCCGGGCCGCACGAAGCCGAACAGCCGGCGGCCCTCGTGCCGCGCGATCTGGGCCACGATGTGCGCCGAGGCGCCGAAGCCGTAGAGGCCGAGCCGCTCGGCGTCTCCGGCCAGCCGCAGCGCGCGGTAGCCGATCAGACCGGCGCAGAGGAGCGGCGCCGCCTGGACGTCGTCGTACGCGTCCGGGAGCGGGAAGCAGAAGCGCTCGTCGGCGACGACCCACTCGGCGTAGCCGCCGTCGAGGTCGTAGCCCGTGAAGCGGGCCGACTCGCAGAGGTTCTCGCGACCGGAGCGGCAGTAGCGGCACGTGCCGTCCGTCCAACCGAGCCAGGGCACCCCGAGCCGCCGCCCGTCCTCGGTGCGGCCGACGATCTGGTGGCCCGGGACGAGCGGGAGCTTCGGCTGCGACAGCTCGCCGTCGACGACGTGGAGGTCGGTACGGCAAACCCCGCAGGCCGCCACCCGCAGGAGGACCTGGCCGGCTCCGGGCTGAGGGATCGGCAGCTCCTCGAGCCGCAGCGGCTCGCGGGCGGCGTGAAGGACCATGGCGCGCACGATTAGATTCTCTCGCGTGGAGGCCACCCTCCCGTATAGCTGGTACACGGATCCGGAGATCCTGCGCCGCGAGCAGGAGCGGATCTTCCGCTCCGCCTGGCAGTACGTCGGCCACACGGGCCAGCTCGGGAGCCCCGGTTACCTCGCGACGCAGGTCGGCCGCACCCCGGTCGTCGTCACGCGCGACCGCGACGGCGAGCTCCGTGCCTTCCTCAACGTCTGCCGCCACCGGGGCTTCGTCGTCGCCGAGGGCGAGGGGCGGCGCGAGACGCTGCAGTGCCCGTACCACGCGTGGACGTACGGCCTCGACGGCCGCCTCCGCACGGCGCCGCGGAGCGAGGAGGAGCCGGACTTCCCGCGGGACGAGCTCTGCCTCGTCCCCTTCGCGGTCGGCACGTGGGGGCCGTTCCTCTTCGTCAACGCCGGGCCCGATCCGGAGCCGCTCGCGAGCACGCTCGGCTCGCTGCCGGCGCAGGTGGCCGAGCTCGGGCTGGACGTCGACTCGCTCGTCCACCACTCGCGCTGGGAGGCGGAGCTCGAGGCGAACTGGAAGATCGCGTGCGAGAACTTCCTCGAGTGCTACCACTGCCAGGTCGCGCATCCGGCCTTCAGCGAGCTGGTCGACACCTCGTCGGACGCGTACCTCCTCTCGACCGAGGGCGCGCTCTCGACGCAGCGCGGGCCGCTCCGGACGGTGACGCCGACGGACGAGCTGCCGCGGGCGCAGTTCCACTTCCTCTGGCCGAATCTCGGGATCAACATCTTCGGCGGCCGCCCGAACATCTCGATCGGGCCGATCGTGCCGCGGACGCCGGAGCGGACGTACCGCTTCCTCGACTACTTCTTCGGCCCGGACGTCGACGAGGCCTGGATCGACGACCTCATGGCCTTCGACGACCAGGTCGGACGCGAGGACCGGGCGCTCGTCGAGGGCGTGCAGCGGGGAATCGCGTCGGGCACGCTCGAAAGCGGCGTCCTCATGGGCCGTGGCGAGCAGCTGGTCGGCCACTTCCAGGCGCTCACCGCGGCGGCGCTTGTCGGGTAGCTACAGCACCTTCGAGAGGAAGGACTTCGTCCGCTCTTCGCGCGGGTTGACGAGCACTTGACGTGGGTCGCCGCTCTCGACCACGACGCCGTCGTCCATGAAGACGGCCACGTCGCCCACCTCACGGGCGAAGCCCATCTCGTGCGTGACGACGATCATGGTCATACCGATCTCGGCGAGGCCGCGCATCACGTCGAGCACCTCGCCGACGAGCTCGGGGTCGAGGGCGGAGGTCGGCTCGTCGAAGAGCATCAGCTTGGGATTCATCGCGAGAGCGCGCGCGATCGCGACCCGTTGTTGCTGACCGCCGGAGAGCCTCGACGGGTACTCGTCGCGCTTGTCGGCGAGCCCGACCCGCTTGAGCAGCTCCTCGGCCGAGCGCACGGCCCTGTCCTTCGGCACCTTCTTCACGCGGATCGGCGCCTCGACGACGTTCTCGAGGGCGGTCATGTGGCCGAAGAGGTTGAAGCGCTGGAAGACCATCCCAATCTCCATCCGCTTCTGTGCCACCTCCCGGTCGGGCAGCTCGTAGAGCTTGTCTCCGACCTGCCGGTAGCCGACCAGCTCGCCATCGACCCAGAGCCGCCCGGCATTGATCTTCTCGAGGTGGTTGATGCAGCGGATGAAGGTCGTCTTGCCGGATCCGGACGGACCGAGGATGCACATCACCTGCCCCGGCTGCACCTCGAGGTCGATCCCCTTCAGCACCTCGAGCCGTCCGAAGCGCTTGTGGACGGCCTCGGCTTTCACCATCGCGGTCATCGGCGCAGGAAAGGAATGTCGGTGACGTTCATCCACCACCCGGCGATGGCTCCGCCCTCCTGCCCGCGCGTCCCGCGCGCGTAGTGCCGCTCGAGGTAGTACTGGCCGACGTAGAGGACGGTCGTGACCATCAGATACCAGAGGCTCGCCACGACGAGAAGCTGGATGATCCTGTAGTTGACCGCGTAGATGATCTGGGCGGCGTAGAGCAGGTCGGTCACGGCGATCACGCTGACGAGGGACGACGTCTTGAGCATCGAGATCGTCTCGTTGCCGGTCGGCGGGATGATGACGCGCATCGCCTGCGGCAGCACGATCCGCCGCATCGTTTGCAGCCGCGTCATCCCCAGCGACTGCGCCGCCTCGGTCTGGCCCTCGTCGACGGAGATGATTCCGGCGCGAACGATCTCGGCCATATAGGCCGCCTCGTTGAACCCGAGCGCGAACACCCCGGCGACGAAGCCGGTGATGAAGGCGACGCTGACGTGCGTGAGTTGCGGGCCGAGCGGAATTCCTATGGCGAAGTTCGGGTAGACGGCGCCAATGTAGGCCCAGAAGAGGAGCTGCACGAGCACCGGAGTGCCGCGGAAGAACCAGATGTAGAGCCAGCTCGCGCCTGAAACGAGCGGGTTGGGCGAGAGCCGCATCACGGCGAGGACGACCCCGAGGCCGACCCCGATCGCCATCGCGAGCGCGGTCAGCTCGAGTGTTACGACAAGGCCTTGCAGGATGGTCGGCCAAAAGAAGTAGTGACCTACGACAGACCATTGCCACCGCGTGTTCGTCGCCAGCGAGACCGCGACGGCGTACGCGAGAAACGCGACGACGGCGGAGCCGACCCAGCGGCCTGGGTGGCGAACGGGGATCGCCCGGATCTCTTCGGGCGGGACCGCCGAGGCGGTCCCGCCCTCAGTCATGTCAGCTGATGGCGCCGTTGATCTTGGAGTTGGAGATGGCCCCGCCCTGCACGCCCCACTTGACGAGGATCTTGTGGTACATGCCGTTCTTCATCAGGTACTTGACGGCAGCGAGGATCGGCGTCGTCATGCCGTCACCCTTCGGCAGCGCGATCCCGTACGGAGCCGTGCCGTACGACTTCCCGGTGAGCTTGAACTGCCCCTGCGACTGCTTGACGATGTATGCCGCGACGGGCGAGTCGGCCATGCCCACCTGCGCGTGGCCGCTCGAGATGTCGAGGTTCGCCTCGTTCTGGTTCGGGAAGGCGTGAACCGTCAGCCCGGGCTTGCCGGCTTTCTTGCACTTCGCCTTCTGCGCATTCGCGTCCGTCTGCTCGGTCGTGCCGTTCTCGACTGCGACGGTCTTGCCGCAAAGGGAGGACAGCCCCGTGATCATCGGGCCCCCGATCTTCTTCTCGTAGAACGATGTCCCGGCCGAGAAGTACGTGACGAAGTCGACGACTTTCTGCCGTGCCTTCGTGTCGGTGAACGCCGACATGCCGATGTCGTACTTGCCCGACTGGAGACCCGGGATGATTCCGTCGAAGCCCGCGTTCACGAAGTTGAACTTGAGCCCGAGGACGCCGCCGATCGCGTGGCCGAGGTCGGCATCGACACCGATCACGGTCTTGCCATCCTTGGCGATGAGCTCCATCGGCGCGTAGGTCGCGTCGGAGGCTACGGTGAGCGTCCCCTTCGCGCGGATCTTCGCCGGCACTTCCTTGGCGATCGACGGGACCTTGAGCTGCTTCGCGGCTGTCGCTCCCGACGCGCCCGCGAAGCCGGCTGCGACGAGTGCGAGCACTGCGGCGGCGAGAAGCAGCCGCGCGATAGGGCGGGACATGAACTACCTCCTCTTCACGACCGTTGACCTGCTGCCGCTTCGAGCGGCAACGAAGGATCGTACGACGTTTCGGCCCGCAGGCGTAGTGCGGGTGGCGGCAACGTGCAATTCGGCGTCAGCTTGGTTAGGGTCTGGAGGCAATCTCGCGAAGTGGTGGTGGATGGCTGGAGTCGTCTTCGAGGACGTATCGAAGGTCTACGCCGACGGCACGACAGCCGTCAGCGGCTTGAGCCTGGACGTCACCGAAGGTGAGTTCATGGTTCTCGTCGGGCCGTCGGGCTGCGGCAAGACGACCGCGCTGCGGATGGTCGCCGGGCTCGAGGACATCTCGGGCGGCGTCGTTCGCATCGGCGACCGGGTCGTCAACTACGTCCCTGCCCGCGACCGTGACATCGCCATGGTCTTTCAGAGCTATGCGCTCTACCCGCACCTCTCGGTCTACGACAACATCGCCTTCGGGCTCAAGGTCAAGCGAATGCCGAAGGAGGAGATCGACCGCCGGGTCCAGCAGGCCGCAAGCATCCTCGGCCTCGAGTCGTTCCTGAAGCGGAAGCCGCGAGCGCTCTCCGGCGGGCAGCGGCAACGCGTCGCCATGGGCCGCGCGATCGTGCGCGAGCCGGCAGCCTTCCTGATGGACGAGCCGCTCTCGAACCTCGACGCGAAGCTGCGCGTGCAGATGCGCGCGGAGGTGAGCCGCCTCCAGCGCGACCTCGCCACGACGACGATCTACGTCACGCACGACCAGGTCGAGGCGATGACGATGGGCGACCGGGTCGCAGTCATGCGCAAGGGCGAGCTGCTGCAGGTGGACGACCCGCAGACGCTCTACGACCATCCGGTCAACCTCTTCGTCGGTGGCTTCATCGGCTCGCCGGCGATGAACATGGTCGAGGCGACGGTGACGCGCGAGAACGGCGGGCTGTCCGTCGACTTCGGCAAGCAGCGGCTGGCGCTCGACGAGGCGACCCTCGCGACCCGTCCGAGTCTGCACGCCTACGAGGGACGGCCGGTCATCCTCGGCATCCGGCCCGAGGATCTCGAGGACGCAGCGCTCGTTCCCGATGCCCCGCCGGACAGGCGGCTGCACGGTGTCGCGGAACTGCGGGAGGCGCTCGGCTCGGAGCTGATAGTGCACTTCACCGTCGAGGGCACCCGTCCGGCGCTGACCGAGGACGTGAAGGAGCTGGCGCGCGACGCCGGCGAGGCGACGGCTCCGGAGACGAAGGAAGGGCACGCCCTCCTCGTCGGCCGCTTCGGAGCGCGCGCCACGGTCGAGGAAGGAAAGCCTCTGGAGGTCGCCGTGGACACGCGCTCGCTCCATTTCTTCGACCCCGATACGAGCGAGGGAATCTACGACCGGGAAACGAGCAAGGAAGGAGCTACAACGTGAAGCAGATCCAGAAGCGACGTGCCCGCTACGGAGCAGTCGTCGCCTCGGTCACGCTGCTCGCAGCCGCGGCGGTGGGTTGGACGGCGGCGACGAGTGGGGCCGCGGGCGCCCACAACACGCGGGTGAACACAAGCGTCTCCGGAAGCGTCAAGTTCTGGGGCATCTGGTCCGCAGAGGAGCAGACGGCGTTCGAGAAGGTGATCAAGGGCTTCAACAAGCAATACCCGAAGGTCCACGTCAGCTACTCGTCGAAGGGCAACGACATGCCGACGATCCTGGCGACGGCGATCGCCGCGGGCAATCCACCCGACGTCGCCGACGTGGCGCAGCCAGGCCTCGTCAAGCAGTTCGTCCAGCAGAAGCACCTGAAGCCGATCACGTACGCGAAGAGCGTGATCTCGAAGAACTTCGCGCCGGCCTGGGTCAAGCTCGGAGAGGTCAGCGGGAAGCTCTACGCGCTCCTGTACAAGGCGTCCAACAAGTCGACGCTCTGGTACAACGTCCACGTCTTCAAGCAGGCCGGCGTCAAGGCCCCGACGACGTGGTCGCAGCTGATCAGCGACGCGAAGACGATCAAGGCCTCGGGTACGCCGGCCTTCTCGATGTGCGGAGCGAGCGGCTGGACGCTCACCGACCTGTTCGAGAACATCTACCTCCGCCTGTTCGGGCCGGCGAAGTACGACCAGCTCACGGCCCACAAGATCAAGTGGACCGACGCGTCGGTGACGAAGGCGCTGACGGACATGAAGCAGATCATCGGCGACAGCTCGAACATGTACGGCGGCACGGCCGGCGCACTCCAGACCGACTATCCGACGTGCGTCGATGACGTGTACGCGACGCCGCCGAAGGCGGCGATGGTGCTCGAGGCCGACTTCGTCGGCAGCGAGATCCTCACGGCGACGAAGGCGAAGCCCGGCAAGGACTTCAACGTCGTCCCGTTCCCGGCGATCACGAAGGGGCCGGACTCGAGCGCGATCGAGACCAGCGGTGACGAGATCATCACCTTCCGCGACACGCCCGCGATCGAGGCGTTCATGGAGTACCTCGCCACGCCGCAGGCGGCCGAGATCTGGGCCAAGATCGGCGGCTTCGGCACGGGCAACCTGCACGTGCCGGCGAGCGTCTACCCGGACTCGATCACGCGTGCGACCGAGTCGCCGCTCGAGAAGGCCAAGGCGGCGGTGTTCGACATGTCCGACGAGCAGCCTGCCGCCTTCGGCTCGACGACGGGCCAGGGCGAGTGGGGGCTGTTCCAGAAGTTCCTGCAGGACCCGAGCAACATCCAGGGCATCCAGCAACAGCTCGAGGCCGCCGCCGAGGCTGCCTACAAGTAGGGCTGGGACGCGCTTGAGCGACGCGTCGATCACGGCGGAGCCGCCCCCGGGGCGGCTCCGCCGGGTCCCGCCAAGGGCGCGGGCCGCTTCGGCTGGGTGACGGGCGGCATGTTCCTCGTGCCCGCGTTCCTACTGCTCGGGGTCTGGCTCCTCTACCCCACCGCCTACACGGTCGTCCGCAGCTTTTTCGGCCCGGCCGGCTATCTCGGCAGTTGGGTCGGGATCGACAACTACAAGTCGCTGTTCACGACCCCGAACCTCGTCCAGGCGATCAAGAACAACGCGATCTGGGTCGCCGTCGTGCCGGCCTTCGTCGCGGCGTTCGGCCTCCTCTTCGCCGTCCTCACCGAGCGCGTTCGCTGGTCCGTCGCGTTCAAGACAGTCGTCTTCCTGCCGATGGCGATCTCCGCCTTCGCCACCGGCGTCACCTGGCGGATCATGTATCAGCAGGACCCGGGTCAGGGGGCGATCAACGCTCTCGGCCGAGTCGTCTCGGATGCCTTCTCCCCGGCCGGCGTGCTGCCGAGCGCATTGCCGTCGACGTCGGCCCTCCAGCAGGGAAAGGGCGGCGCGATGCTGCTCAAGACGCCGCTGCACCCCGGGGGCGTAGCACTGCTCGGCTTGACCGGAATCGCGCCCGCTGCCATGCCGAAGGGATCGGCGCAGGCGGTCGAGCCCGCTCCCAAGGCCGGCGCGATCGACGGCACCGTCTGGCGCGACTTCAAGCCCGGCGGCGGTAAGCCGGGCGTCGTCGAGCAGGGCGAGCTCGGCATTCCCGGCGTCACCGTCGAGCTCGAGAACTCGGCCGGCAAGGTCGTGCAGACGACGAAGACGGACGCGCAGGGAACGTTCCACTTCTCCGGCGTCCCGCCCGGGACGTACAACGCCGGCATCGGCGCGCAGACCTTCGCCAAGCCGTTCGGCGGCTACTCGTGGCTCGGGCCGAGCCTGATCACGCCCTCCCTCCTGATCGCCTACATCTGGATCTGGGCCGGGTTCGCGATGGTCGTGATCGCCTCGGGCCTCGCGGCGATGCCCCGCGACGTCCTCGAGGCGGCACGCACCGACGGCGCGACCGAGTGGCAGGTCTTCCGGCGCGTGACCGTGCCGCTGCTCGCGCCGGTCCTCAGCGTCGTCTTCATCACGATGATCATCAACGTCCTCAAGGTCTTCGACATCGTGATCGCGCTCGCGCCCGAGTCGACTCAGGCGAACGCGAACACCATCGCGCTCGCAATGTGGCGCACCGCGTTCAGCGGCACCTTCGACTTCGGCACCGGCTCGGCGATCGCCGTCTTCCTGTTCGTCCTCGTGATCCCCGTGCTCGCGCTCAACATCCGGCGCTTCCGGAGGGAGGTCTGATGGCGGTCGCAGCAGCCGAGCCAGTTCGCCTGCCCGCTCCTCACGACTCGGTGGCCGCGAAGATCCTGCGCGCCGTCGCGAAAGCGCCGCTGCAGATTTTCCTCGTGGTGGTCGGGCTGCTCTGGCTCGTGCCGACCATCGGCCTCTTTGTCACGTCGATCGCGCCCCAGTCGGCGACCATTACGGCCGGCTGGTGGAAGGTCTTCGCGCACCCGAGCCTCGCGACCTTCTCGAACTACAGCACGCTCTTCCACACCTCCGGTCTGAGCTCCGCGCTCGAGACGACCGCGTTCATCGCCGTGGGCAACACGGCGCTCGTCGTTGTCGTCGCGGCGCTCGCCGGCTACGCGTTCGCGTGGCTCGACTTTCCCGGCCGCGACTGGCTCTTCATCTGCGTGATCGGGTTGCTCGTCGTGCCGCTGCAGATGGCGCTGATCCCGATGTTCAAGCTCTACGACATCCTCGGGATCGGCGGGACGACGCTGAGCGTGATCCTCTTCCACGCAGCGTTCGGGCTGCCGTTCGCCGTCTTCCTGCTGCGCAACTTCTTCGTCGGGATCCCGCGGGACATCCTCGAGTCGGCGCGCATCGACGGCGCGAGCGAGATCAGGATCTTCCTGCGCCTGATCCTGCCGCTCGGCCTGCCGGCGATCGCCTCGCTCTCGATCTTCCAGTTCCTCTGGACGTGGAACGACCTGATCGTCTCGCTCACCTTCAGCGTGAACACGATCACGGTCTGGATCTTCGGGCAGTTCCGCGAGTTCGCCTCGAGCGTCGACATCATCGCGCCGGCGTCCTTCATCTCGCTCGTCGTCCCGCTCGCGGTCTTCTTCGCCTTCCAGCGCTACTTCGTGCAGGGGCTGCTCGCCGGCTCGGTGAAGTAGATGCGGGTCGAAGGCCTCGCGCTCTCAGCGGCCCGCCCGCGACGGGAGGCCGGAGGGCACAGTGCGAGCAGCACGGGCCAGGAAGGCATCGCGGCGCGAGCGGGCCGAGCCGCCGGCGGAGCAAAGCTCGGCCGCGCGGGAGCAGGCGGCGGCCGAGAGTGCGAGGTCGCCGTCGTGGGATCCGGCCTCGCTGGATTCACGGCGTATCAGACCCTGCGCCGCGCCCTCGAGCCCGCCGAGATCGCGGTCTTCGGCACGGACGCCGACCCGGTCGCGGCCTGGCGGCTCCGGGCGGCGGCGATCCGGCAGCGCGAGATGCGCTCCGAGAGCGACGGCCACTGCCTCCCGACCTCCTTCCCCGGCCTCGCCTTCCCGAGCGTGCGACGGCGGCGCTCACTGCGGCCGCTGGTCGAGTCGGCGCTCGACCGCTTCCACCCGACGGTGGAGGAGTTCCTCGCCCACGTTGAGCGGCTACGCGAGCGGAGCGGCTGGGACGAGAGCCTCGTCCTGCGCCGGATCGACCGCGTGCAGGCGGTCGACGGCGGGTTCGAGCTCGGTGGACAGCGCTTCCAACACGTCCTCCTCGCGCCGGGCCATCCCGGCCTCAACGTGCCCGGCGAGCTGCGCGACGACGCGCGCGTCGTCCACTCCTACGAGCCGCACGAGTATGCGTCCACCGTGACCGTCGTCGGCGCGGGCCTGGCGGCCGCGACCGAGTGGCTGAACGCGCTCGCCGCCGGCGCCGAGGTCGTTTCCGTCCGGCGGCGGGAGCCGGAGCGGCGGCCGCTCAACGTGCCGCGCCAGTACTTCTCGCGGCGCGGCCTCGCCGCCTACCACCGGCTGCACCCGCGCGAGCGGATCGAGCGCCTGCGCGCATTGACCGCGCCGTCGTATCCGGCCGGCAGCCGGTGGGACGAGCCGCTCGCGCAGGCAGCGCAAGACGGGCGGTTCCGTGTCGAGCAGTCGGTCAACGGGAGCGCACAGGTGATCTGCGCCACGGGCTTCCTGCGCGGGTTCCGGCACGACCCGCTGCTCGCGCAGCTCGTCGCCGACCACGAGCTAGAGACGGCGGCGGAGTGGCTCGTCCTCGACGCCGACTCGACGGTGCCCGGGCTCAGCGACGAGACCCGCACGCTCGCCCTCGCCGGCGCGCCGGCTCAGTGGGCGTTTCCGGCCGCCGACACGCTCGCCGGCGCGAAGTACGCGGCACATCGCTTCCTCCAGAGGATGCAGGCGTGTCGTACACGCTGAGGGGACGCATCGAATCGCGGCTCACGGCGCTGCTGCCGCTTCTCCTCGGCTGCTGCGTGGCGGCCGGGATCCTCCACCACTGGTGGCCGGTCGAGCTGTGGGCACTGATGGCCGCAGTCGGGCTGGCGTTCGACCTCCAGGTCTGGCACCGCCTCCTTCCGTACCAGCCGGCGTGGGCCGCGGTGCCAGTCGGCGCCGTCGAGCTCGGTGCGGTGATGGCGGTCGTGTACGGCTTCCACCTGCACGCGCCGCTCTGGCCCGCGCTCGGACTCTTCGGTGCGGGCTGGCTCGTCTCGGTCGCGCTCGGGCAGGCCGGATTCCCGCTGCTACGGCTGGGCTATTCCGAAGACGGCGGCGAGCTCGGCGGCACCGGCCTCCTGGCGGCGGGCGCAGTCGCGCTCACGCTCGTCGGCTCGGCCGCCACCTGGGTCGTACGGCTGCCGCCGGTCGTACGTCTCAGCGCCGGGGTGCACCAGGGTCCGCTCGTGATCCGCCGGCGGGAGATCCTCGAAGGCGCCCCGGGTGCGGTCGTCCGCGGCGGCATCGTCGTCGCCCACGACGACGTCCAGATCCGGAACGTGACCGTGATCGGCGGGACCAACGGCATCACCGCCGACGGCGTCCGCGGCACGGTGATCGACAACGTGACCGTCCAGGGCGCGAAGCTCGACGGCATCCACGTCCGCATGGGCAGCGTGATGATCCGCAACTGCACCGTGGACATGCTCGGCAACAAGTTCGGCCAGGGGATCGACATCTCGTTCAACATGAACATGGGGATGAGCATGGTCGAGGGCTGCACGGTTGTCGGCGGCCAGGAGGGGATCACGACGCATTCCTCGATGTCGGACGTCATGGACAACACGGTCAGCCGCACGACCGGCCAGGCGATCGACATCGACGAGATGTCGATGGGGATGGCGTCGCACAACACGGTTCGCGACGCGCTGGGTGTGGCCCTCTACTGCAACGACCGCTCGATGTGCCAGTTCGACCACAACACCGTCGTCGGCACGCGGTCCGACGCCGCCTCGGGCCTGCGCACGCGCGTCGGCTTCGCCGCGCTCGCGAACTTCCAGTCGGAGGCGCACCTCTGGCAGAACCGGTTCGTCGCGAACCCGGTCGCGGTGCGCGCTGTGGACGACTCGCTCCTGCAGCGGACGAAGGATCCGGGCTGGTAAAGAATTCGTAACCAGGTTAGGGATAACTGCTAACCTGGTTACGTAATGCTGGAGGCGACCAGGCAGAGGCAGGACGTGATGACGGTCGCAGACCGTCTGCGCCCCACGTTGCTCGTCCTCGCCCGCGAGCTCCGCCGCGAGAAGATCGCCGGCGTCTCGTCGCAGCAGGTCGGACTGCTCGTCTCGATCAAGCATGCGCCCGGCGTCACCGTCGGCAAGCTCGCCGCCGACGAGCGCGTCTCCACCGCCGCGATGTCGAAGCGCGTCTCCCGCCTCGAGCGCGACGGTCTGGTCGCGCGCACGCCCAGCGAGAGCGACCGCCGCTGCGTCGGGCTGACGGTTACGGACGAGGGCCAGCGGACGCTCCGCCGGGTCCGCTCCCGTCGGACCGCCTGGCTTGCGACCCGGCTCGACGCTCTTTCGCCTGCGGAGCTCGCAGCGGTCTCCGCGGCGCTCGACCCGCTCTCCCGCCTGCTCGACCCGGACGAGGTGCGCGTGTGACCACCGCGCGCCGCACCTTCCAGAGCCTCCGCTATCGCAACTACCGCCTCTTCTTCGGCGGTCAGATCGTCTCCCAGACCGGCTCGTGGATGCAGCGGATCGCGCTCGGCTGGTACGTCCTCGACCTGACGCACAACGACGCCTTCGCCGTCGGGCTGATGGCGTTCGCGCAGTTCTTCCCGTACATGGCGTTCGGGCTCTTCGCCGGCGTGCTCACCGACCGGATGGACGCACGCCGGCTCGTCCTCGTGACGCAGACGCTGCAGATCATCACGGCGGCCGCGCTCGCCTGGATCGTGATCGGCGGGATCGCCACGCCGTGGATGCTGTACGTGATCGCGTTCGTCAACGGAACGGTGCTGGTCCTCGACGTGCCGTCGCGCCAGCAGCTCACGTACCGGATGGTCGGACGCGAGGCGCTGCCGAACGCCGTCGCCCTCAACTCGAGCCTGTTCAACGCCTCCCGCATCTTCGGCCCGGCGGTCGCCGGCGTGCTGCTCGGCTTCACGGGAGCGGGCGTCTGCTTCCTCGTCAACGCGATCAGCTTCCTCGCCGTCCTGCTCGGCCTCCTTGCGATGCGCGTCTCGGAGTTCTTCCCGCTCGAGGAGTTCGAGCGGCCTTCGATCCTCGCCGGCACGCGCGAGGGGCTGGCGTTCGTCCGCTCGCAGCCGCGGATGCTCACCGTGCTGCTGTTGACGTTCGTGCTCAGCACGTTCACCTTCAACTTCAACGTCACGCTGCCGGTCCTCGCGAAGATCACGTTGCACGGGCACGGCTACGTGTACGGGTTCCTCTCGGCGGTGTTCGGCGCCGGCGCGCTCGCCGGCGCGCTCTATGCGGCGTCGCGCTCGAAGGCCTCGGTGCGGATCCTGCTGTTGGGCGCCGCCTTCTTCACCGCAGCGACGGCCTTGCTCGCGCCGGTCGCCACCGCCTGGCTCGCCGCCCTGCTCCTCTTCCTCGTCGGCGCGGGGTTCACCGCGTGGTCGGCGAACTCGAACGCGACGATGCAGCTCGCGGCGCCCGACCGGCTGCGCGGCCGGATCATCGGCCTCTACTTCTACGCCTTCAACGGCACGGGAGCGCTCGCCGGGATCTTCGCCGGCTGGCTCTGCGCAATCGGTGGAACGGAGCTCGCCTTCGCCTTCGCCGGGATCGTCGGGGTGCTCGGGACGGTCGCGGCGGCGCTCAGCCTCGGCTGGAGCCCACGTGTCTCTGCCCGCCGGCGCATCCACGCCCTGCGGCACGCGTAGGGCTACTACTTACGAGACGACCCAGGTCTCGCCGGAGTGGAGCAGCTCGGCGAGGTCGCCCTTGCCGCTCTTCTCCTCCGCAACCCGCAGCTGCTCGGCCATCAGGTCGTCGTAGACCGGCCGCGTCACGTCGCGGAAGACACCGACCGGCGTCCCGCTGTGCGTCGCCTGCGTCACGCGTGAGAGCGCGAAGGCGAGCGACGGCTCCGTGTGCGTCGCGTCGTGCACGAGCACGCCCTCGTCGCCCGCCGCGCATGCCTCGATCGTGCCGTCGGGAAGCTGGCGCAACGCCTTCTCGCCGTCCTTGCCCCACGTGATCGGCTGGCCGTGGTGGAGGACGATCCGGTTCACGCCCTCCTTGTCGTCCCGGACGTAGTCGAAGGCGTCGTCGTTGAAGATCGGGCAGTTCTGGAAGATCTCGACGAACGCGCTGCCGCGATGCTCGGCCGCGGCGCGCAGCACGTCGGTCATCCCCTTCTTGTCGGTGTCGATCGCGCGCGCGACGAACGTCGCCTCCGCGCCGATCGCGAGCGAGATCGGGTTGAAGGGCCAGTCGATCGAGCCCATCGGGGTCGACTTCGTCACCATCCCGAGCTCGCTCGTCGGCGAGTATTGCCCCTTCGTGAGGCCGTAGACCCGGTTGTTGAAGAGGAGGATCTTGAGATTGACGTTGCGGCGGAGCGCGTGGATCAGGTGGTTGCCGCCGATCGACATCGCATCGCCGTCGCCGGTCACCACCCAGACCGAGAGATCGGGACGCGACGTCGCCAGGCCCGTCGCGATGGCCGGTGCGCGGCCGTGGATCGAGTGCATCCCGTACGTGTTCATGTAGTACGGGAACCGCGCCGCGCAGCCGATCCCGCTGATGAAGACCGTGTTCTCGCGCGCGATGCCGAGCTCGGGCATGAACGACTGGAGCGCCGCGAGGATCGCGTAGTCGCCGCAGCCCGGGCACCAGCGCACCTCCTGGTCGGTGCGGAAGTCCTTCGCGGTCAGCGCGCCGTTGCCGTTGCCATCGCTCACTTCGGGTTCTCGTCCTGCTGGTTGCCGACATACGCGTTGAACGGCGCCGAGTTCTCGGTCCCGCCCCGCTCGGTGATGTCGGTCGGCTCTCGGGGGCCTACATGCGCCGGCCGCACCGCATCGTTGAGCTTTTGCAGTAGCTCGCGGATCTTCACGGCAGCACCTCCATGTCGTTCATGTCTGATCCACGAGCGCCTCGGCCGCCGCCGCAACCTCCCTCGCACGCAGCGGGAAGCCGCGCACGCGGTTGTAGCCGATCGCGTCGACGAGGAACTGCGCGCGCACGAGCTGGAGGAGCTGGCCGAGGTTGATCTCGGGCACGAGCACCTTCTCGTAGCGGCGCAGGACGTCACCCGTGTTGCGCGGGAAGGGATTGAGGTGGCGCAGGTGAGCGTGCGCGACCTGCTTGTCGTTCGCCCGCACGCGCCGCACCGCCGCGGCGACCGGGCCGTACGTGCCGCCCCAGCTGAGCACGAGCACGTTCGCTCCCCCGTCGGGGTCGTCGACCTCGAGCTCCGGGATGTCGGCGGCGATCCCGGCGACCTTCTGCGCGCGCAGCCGCGTCATCAGGTCGTGGTTCTCGGGGTCGTAGGAGATGTTCCCGGTGCGGTCCGCCTTCTCGAGGCCGCCGATCCGGTGCTCGAGCCCCGGCGTCCCCGGCACGGCCCACGGCCGCGCCAGCGTCTGCTCGTCGCGGAGATAGGGGAGGAACTCGTCGGCCCCGTCCTCGTCGACGGCGTTCGGCTCGGTCGCGAAGGTCGGCGTCAGGTCGGGCAGCGTGTCCAGCTCCGGCAGGAGCCACGGCTCGGAGCCGTTCGCGAGGTAGGCGTCGGAGAGGAGGTAGACCGGCGTGCGGTACTTAAGCGCGATCCGGGCGGCCTCGATCGCCGCGTCGAAGCAGTCGGACGGCGAGCGGGCGGCGACGACCGGCACCGGCGACTCGCCGTTCCGGCCGTGCAACACCATCAGGAGGTCGCCCTGCTCCGGCTTCGTCGGCATGCCGGTGGACGGCCCGGCGCGCTGGATGTCGCAGATCACGAGCGGCAGCTCGAGCTGGATCGCGAGGCCGACCGTCTCGGCCTTGAGCACGATTCCCGGGCCGGCGGAGGTCGTGACGCCGAGAGCGCCGCCGAAAGAGGCGCCGACCGCGGCGCCCGCGGCCGCGATCTCGTCCTCCGCCTGGAAGGTCCGGACACCGAACTGCTTGTAGCCCGCGAGCTCCTCGAGGATCGAGCTCGCCGGAGTGATCGGGTACGCGCCGAGGAAGAGCGGCAGCCCGGAAAGCCGCGAGGCGGCGACGAGGCCGAGCGAGAGCGCCTGGTTTCCGGTGATGTTCCGGTACGTCCCCGGTCTGAGCTTCGCGGGCTTGACCTCGTAGGTGACGGCGAACGACTCCGTCGTCTCGCCGAAGGCGTGACCCGCGTGGAGCGCCTTGATGTTCGCCTCCGCGATCTCCGGCCGCTTCGCCGCCGAACTTCGAGTCCAGGAACTCGATCGTCGGCTCGATCGAACGTCCGTAGAGCCACGACATCAGCCCGAGCGCGAACATGTTCTTCGACCGCTCGGCCTCGCGCGGCGTGACGCCCGCGACGTCCTTCAGCGCACCGACCGTCAGCGACGTGAGCGGGACGGGATGAACCTGGTACTCGTCGAGCGAGCCGTCCTCGAGCGGGTTCTGCGCGTATCCGGCCTTCTGGAGGTTCCGGTCGGTGAACGCGTCGGCGTCGACGATCAGCGTCCCGCCCTTGGGCAGGTCGCCGATGTTCGTCTTCAGCGCCGCCGGGTTCATCGCGACGAGCACGTTCGGCGCGTCCCCCGGCGTGAGGATGTCGTGGTCGGCGAAGTGGAGCTGGAAGCCGGACACGCCCGGCAGGGAGCCGGCGGGCGCTCGAATCTCGGCCGGGAAGTCCGGCAGCGTCGAGATGTCGTTGCCGAGCAGGGCCGCCTCGGCAGTGAACTGCGTACCGGTGAGCTGCATGCCGTCGCCCGAGTCGCCCGCGAAGCGGACGATCACCTCCGAGATCTGCTCGACCGGCTTGCTGCCCATTCCCTCTGTTGCAGGTATAGCGCACGTTTCGGCTCTTCGGCGATACGTACGCTCGCCCCATGGAACCGGTCGTCTCCGTCACGCGGGCTGCACAAGCGCTACGGCGAGGTCGAGGCGGTCGCCGGCATCGACCTCGAGATCGCGCGCGGCGAGATCTTCGCGTTCCTCGGCCCGAACGGCGCCGGCAAGACGACGACGGTCGAGATCCTCGAGGGATTTCGCACGCGCACGGCGGGCGAGGTGAGCGTGCTCGGCGTCGATCCGGCCCACGGCGACGTCGGAGTGGCGGAACCGCGTCGGCGCCGTCCTGCAGGAGTCGAACGCCGGAGCCCGGCCTCACGGTGCGCGAGTGCCTCGAGCTGTACGCCGGCTACTACGCGCAGCCGCGCGACATCGACGAGACGATCGAGCTCGTCGGGCTCGAGGAGAAGGCGGAGACGCTCGGCGCGCAGCTCTCGGGCGGCCAGCGGCGGCGGCTCGACGTCGCGCTGGCGCTGATCGGCGACCCGGAGCTGATCTTCCTCGACGAGCCGACGACCGGCTTCGACCCCTCCGCGCGCCGCACCGCCTGGGAGGTGATCGACGGCCTGCGCGAGCTCGGCAAGACGGTCTTCCTGACGACGCACTACATGGACGAGGCGGAGCACCTCGCCGACCGGATCGCGGTGATCGCCGGCGGACGATCGTCGCGGAGGGAACGCCGGGCACGCTCGGCGGCCGCGACCGGATCGCCGCGACGATCCGCTTCACGCTGCCGGCGGGAATCGGCGCCGACGAGCTGCCGCGCCGAGCTGCGCGCGCTCGCTCGCCGGCGACGGACGGCACGCGTCGACGCTCGACGACCGAGACGCCGCTCGTCCACGTGCGGCGCGCTCGCCGACTGGGCGCTCGCGCCGCGGCTCGACCTGCCCGACCTCGACGTGCGCCGGCCGACGCTCGAGGACGTCTACCTCGAGCTCACGACGACCGGAGGCTGATCCGCCGTGGCATGCGACGACTGCGGCCGCCGGCCGCTGCGCGCCGCGGCGCGGTCGCGCTCGTCCTCCACCAGGCGCGCTACGACCTGCTCGGCTTCCTCCGCAACCGGCAGGCGCGCTTCTTCACGCTGATCCTGCCGCTGCTCTTCCTCGTCATCTTCGTCAGCGTCTTCGGCAACCACACGTCGCCGCACGCAGTGAAGGCGTCGACCTACTACGTGCCGGGCCTCTCGGCGCTCGGCGGTCATCGCCGCCTCGTTCGTCAACCTCGTCATCTCGATCACCGCGCAGCGCGAGGCGGGCATCCTCAAGCGCCGCCGCGCGACGCCGGTCCCGGCCTGGGTGCTGATCGCCGGCCGGACGCTGACGCGATCGCCGTCTCGCTCGACGTCGATGACCGTGCTGCTGCTCGTCGGCCGCTTCGCCTACGGCGTGCACCTGCCGACGCGGACGATCCCCGGCGTCGCGCTCACGGCCATCGTCGGCTCGATCGCGTTCTGCGTCCTCGGCTACGCGCTCTCGACCGCGATCTCAACGAGGACGCCGCGCAGCCGATGGTGCAGGCGATCATGCTGCCGCTCTACTTCATCTCCGGCGTCTTCATCCCCGACCGCAACGCTCCCGACTGGCTGCGGCACGTCGCCCAGGTCTTCCCGGTCCAGCACCTCGCCGACGGCCTCCACCACGCGTTCGACCCGGCGGCGACCGGGATCGGGATCGTCTGGAGCGACATCGGCGTGCTCGCGCTCTGGGCGCGATCGGGCTCGTCGTCGCGCTGCGGCGCTTCAGCTGGCTGCCGAAGACTGCGAGCTGAGGACGATCCCGTTGCCGGACGGGTCGCGGATCTCCGTGCCGCCGACGCGTCCTGCAACCCGCTCCAGCTCTGCTTCGTCGGGGAGGACGATCGTGAAGTGCCGGAGCCGCGCCGTCCCCTCGGGCGCCTGCGGCGCGCCGCGCGTCTCCCACGTGTTGCCGCCGAGGTGATGGTGATAGCCGCCGGCGCTGAAGAACGCAGCCTGGTCGCCGCCGTGCGCAGTCAGCCCCATTCCGAGCTTGTCGCGGTAGAAGCCGATCATCTCGTCGACGTCGCGGACGCAGAGGTGGACATGCCCGACCGTCGTCCCGTCTGGTAGCCCGTCGAAATCGGCGTCGCCTGCCTCCGCGAGGAGCGAGTCGGTGTCGAGCGGGACCGTCGTCATCGTCTCCGAGACATGGCCCTCCCACTGCTCACGCGGGCGGTCGGCGTAGACCTCGATCCCGTGGTAATCGGGGTCGCGGAGATAGATCGCCTCGCTCACGACGTGGTCGGAGAGTCCCGTGAGCGGGATCTGCTCGCGCGCGGTGTGCGCGAGGAAGCGGCCGAGGCTCGGACGATCTGGGACGAGCAGCGCGACGTGGAAGAGGCCGGTGAATCCGTGGGCCGGCCGCGCGCCCGGCTCCTCGACGAAACGCACGAGCGGCGAGTCGGTCCCCGGGGCGCCACAGGCGCCCGGTCTTCCGGCGGGCGGCGTCGGCTTGGCCGACGACGCTTCCAGCCCCGAGCTCGGCGGTGCCGTTCTCGCGTGAGAGGACGCGGAGCCCGATCGCGTCCTGCCAGTACGCAAGCGAGCGGTCGAGGTCGGAGACGCTCAGCTCGACGAGCCCCATGTGGGTGTCTGGCGCGATCTCCACGAGGCGACTCTATCCCTGCGTGTGCTTGATCTGCGACTCCCGCCCCTGCGCCTGGGCGAGCGTCAGCTGCCCGTCGCAGATCTCGGCGTTGAGCTGGTTCTCGATCTGGTCCATCTGCGCGGCGCGCGGATACGGCTCGGGCCAGAGGTTGCGCGGATCGGTCGGATTGCCGCCCATCTCGAGGCTGATCAGGTGATCCTCCTGGTAGTCGGACATCGGCCCGGTCTCGCCGTACTGCCGCATCTGCTTCCGCTTCAGCGCGTCCGTGTAGGAGACCGGCGGCCGGATCGTCGACGTCCAGCCGCGCTTGCAGATCGTGGAGCGGATGTTCGCCTGCGTCACGTCCGGGTTGAGGACGCCCGGCGTGCGCACGGGGTCGGCGACGATCCGTCCCGCCTTCGGGTGCCGGTGCAGCGCCGCAAACGCGCCGACGGCGACGGCGACGAGCACCACCGCGAGGAGAAGGTCGGCGGGAGTTGCACGCCTGCGCATGTCCGGCGACGGTAGGGCGCCTCCGCCAGGGCCGCAAGACGCTCTTGCGGCCTTGTCCAGCGGGGGCAGTAGGCTCGGGACATGGTCGAGCTGGACGTCCGGCCGCGCGGTCCGTACTCCCTCGCGCTCTCGGCGCGCGTCGCCGGCGACGCCACGCGGCGAATGCGCGACGGAGTGGTGACGGCCCGCTGCGCGGGCGCGGTCACGCAGGCGAGGCAGCGGCCGGACGGCACGGTCGCGATCCGATCCGAGTCGCCGGCCGCGATCGAGAAGCTCCGCTGGATGCTCGCGCTCGACGAGGACCACTCCGAGTTCCTCCGCCGAGTCGCGGACGACCCGCTGCTCGGACGCGCCTCGGTCTTCCTGCGCGGCCTCCGGCCGATGCGGACCGCGACGGTGGCGCACGCGTTGCTTCGCGCGGTGTGCGGCCAGCTCGTCGACTGGAAGACGGCACGAACTCTCGAGCGACGTGTGATCCAGGCGATTGCGCCGCCGGACGATCAGGGCCTCTGCGATCCACCCTCGACCGCCGCGCTCGCGTCGGTGGCACCGTTCGAGCTACGCCGGCTCGGGCTGCACGAGCGCCGCGGCGCCGCCGTCGTCCGCCTCTGCCGCTCGCTCGAGCTCGAGCGGCTGCACGATCTCCCGACGGACGCGGTCGTCGCGCGGATCCAGCGCGAGCGGGGCCTCGGTCCCTGGTCGGCCGGCGTCGTCTGCCTCGAGGGCCTCGGCCGCAACGAGCACGGGCTGGTCGGCGATCTCGGGCTGATCAAGCTCCTGCGCGCGCTGCAGGGCCGGCCGATCGAGGCGTGGGAGACGGCGGAGCTGCTCGAGCCGTATGGCGAGTGGGCGGGGCTTGCGAGCGTCTACCTCCTCGCCGCCTGGGGGCGGGGGCTCATCCCGCCGGCGGCCGCACATGCGGCGTGAGGGCTCCGGTCGACATCACGATCGTCGACAGCGCCGCGGCGGCGGGGCGCCTCGTCGCCCAGCGGCTCGCGGAGCAGGCTCGCGCGGGCGGCTCGATCGTCCTCACCGGCGGCTCGACCCCGCGGCTCGCGTACGAGGCAGCCGCCGAGCTCGAGCCCGACTGGAGCGCCGTGGAGCTCTGGTGGGGGGACGAGCGCTGCGTGCCGTCCGGCGACGTGCGCTCGAACTTCGGGCTGGCGAAGGCGGCCCTACTCGACCGCCTCGGGCGGCAGCCGGCCGCCGTGCACCGGATCAAGGGCGAACTTGGACGGGACGAGGGCGCCGAGGAGTACGAGCGGGAGCTCGCGGGCGCGGGCACGTTCGATCTCGTCCTGCTCGGGCTCGGCCCCGACGGACACATCGCCTCGCTCTTCCCGGACTTCCCGACGCTCGAGGTCACCGACCGCGCAGCCGTCGGCTCGGAGGCCGGCCACGACCCCTTCGTCGACCGGATCACGCTGACCCTGCCGCGCCTCTGCGCGACCCGTGAGCTGGTCTTCCTCGTCGCGGGAGCCGAGAAGGCCGACGCCGTCGCGCGCTCCTTCGCCGGCGAGCCGTCGAGGGAGATCCCGGGCAGCCTCGCGCGCGCCGCCGCGGGCCCGACGCGTGCCGTTCTCGACCGAGCGGCGGCGGCGAAGCTTTAACCTCGGGAGCACATGGCGAACGACGACTGGCGCATCCGGATCGAGGTCGAGGAGGAGGAGCAGGCCAAAGGCCTCACCAACCGACTGGGCAGCGGGCTCGGAGCCGAGGCAAGCGAGCTCGCCGCGGATCTGCAGGAGCGCCGCCTCGCCGTCTCCTGCGACGGCGAGACGGTCTTCGTCTACGCGGGACGCGCACGGAGGCCGAGCGGGCGCACGCCGTCGTCGAGGCGGAGCTGCGCGCGCACGGCGTCGAGGCCACGACGAGCCGCGTCGAGCACTGGCTCGAGGACGAGGAGCGCTGGGACGACGAGCCGGCCGGCGAGACGTGGGAGGAGGAAGAGCTCGAGCGCGGCTACGCGCCGTGGGAGGTGCGTGTCGAGTGCGGCTCGCGCCGGGAGGCGCACGAGCTCGCCGGGCGCCTCGAGGCCGAAGGCTACGAGCCGGAGCGCCGGTTCCATTACCTGATCGTCGGCGCCGCGAGCAGGGAGGATGCCGAGGCACTCGCGCAGCGCCTGCACGGGGAGGTCGAGGCGGGCGGCGAGGTCGTCCTCGAAGCAGAGCCGGCGAATCCCTTCGCGGTTTTCGGCGGGCTGGGCCTGTAGCCGCCCGTTGACGGTGCCCCTACGCGGGGTATGCTTCCAGTTGCGCCGCTCGCCCAGGGGAGTCTGTCGAGCGCGCATCTCTTGAGACAGGCAGCACGAAGGTGTGCTGCGCATATGCAAGAAGCCATTCAGCAGCCGACCAGCTCACTGGAGGCGGCAGACCCGACAGCCGCCGCAGCCGTCCGCGCGGAAGCGTGGGCCGGTGAGCCCTTCCTACGCGAGGGCGAGAACCCGGCGGAAGCCCTGGCGGAGGGCACCGCCCGCCGCCGCGCCCTCGACGAGGCCATGGCCGAGATGGACGCCGGCCTCCCCGGTCCGTCGCCGCAGTGGAAGGTGCGTTACGGGCTGCTGCTCGGCCTCGAGCGCATCCTCGCCGAGCCGGAGCCGCGCACCGCCTCGGGGACCGCGCTGCGGCGGCACCAGGTCGACGCGCTCGCCGGCATGCTGACCGAGCTGATCGCGGCCAGCCAGCGCTACGACGAGCCGAACGGCAACGGTCACGCGGCGACAGACGACGAGCTCGCCGAGCAGGAGGTCGAGGACGAGGACGAGGACTCGACGCTCGTCGTCGAGATCGAGGAGGCGGAGCTTCCCGAGGAGCCCGAGCAGGACGATCCCGGCGCCGTCCGCCGCTACCGCTTCCGCCACCCGACCGCCTCGGGCAAGACGATCGCCGCCGCAGGCTTCGTCGAGGCAGCACGCACGCTCGGGGTCCTCATCCTCACGCACAGGCGCCTGCTCGTCTCGCAGTTCCAGCGCGACCTGAAGACGGAGGGCTACGACGACCGGTTCACGGAGGTGATCACGCGGGGCGGCCACCTCCCGAGCCACGCGCCGCTCACGATCCAGACGTACGCGTGGTTCGCGCGCCACGTCGGGGAGATCGACCGCGACGCCTACCAGCTCGTGATCTGCGACGAGGCGCACACCGCGTTGGGGGAGAAGACCTCCGCCGCGATCCGCTCGTTCCCCGAGCCGATCTTCATCGGCATGACGGCGACCGAGCAGCTGATCGCGAAACAGGTCTCCGACGTCTTCCCCGCCTCCGTCGACGATCTGCCGCTGCAGGACGCCGCGCGCCGCGGCCTGATCGCGCCGCTCCGCGACCTCCGCGTCCCGCCCGTCGCCGCGATCAACTCCGTGCCGATCGTCGGTGGCGACTTCGACCAGGAGATCCTCGCCAAGACCCTCGACCACCAGGCCCTGAACCAGGCCGCCGCGAGCCTCTACCGCGACCGCTTCGACAACACGCCCGGGATCGTCTACGCCGCCGGGGTCGACCACGCGTACAACCTCGCCCAGGAGTTCCGCGCCGCCGGCCTGAAGGCGGAGGCGGTCTCCGGCAGGACGCCGCCGGTGCGCCTCGCCGAGACGCTCGCGGCGTACGAGCGCGGCGAGATCAACGTCCTGATCAACGCGCAGCTCCTCGCCGAGGGATGGAACTCGCCGCGCGCGACCGTCTGCATGCACCTTGCGCCGACCGCCTCGCGGCGCGTCTACCAGCAGCGCATCGGCCGGATCATGCGTCTCCACCCGCGCAAGGAGGCCGGGATCGTCGTCGACTTCGTGCCCAAGGGCGCGACGCACAACGAGCGCGTCGTCTCGCTCCACTCGCTGCTCGACGCGGACTTCTACCGGGAGGGAGCGCGCGTCACGCCCGCGCCGCGGCGGCGCTCGCAGCGCCGCGCCCGGCGCCGCCTCACCCCGGCGCCGTGGCTCGTGCCGGTCACGCCGGACATCCGGCGCCGCCTGGGCGTCATCCAGCGCGAGTGGCAGCGGATCGACCCGAAGTACCTCGACGAGGACGAGCAGCGCTATTGGGCGACGATCGCCGGACGCCAGATCCGCTTCGACGAGCGCGCCTCCTTCGTCCAGAAGCTCACCGACCGGAGCGCGAGCAGGGCAGCGCTCGAGCAGTTCCTCACGACGTGCGCCGCCGAGAACCCGAACCGGCGGCTGCGGATGATGGCGCTGCAGGACCGCGTCTCGATGCGCGTCGACCGCGCCGACTTCGACGACCTCGTCACGCTCGTCACCCAGGCGCCCACGTGGGAGAAGGAGCGGCTCGCCGGGATTCGCACGCTCCTCCGCGCGATCGCCGACAACAAGCCTGACGCGCCCGACCAGATCCTCACCCGCTGGACGTGGCGGCTCGCGCGCGCGACGCGCAAGGTGCAGGATCGCCGCGCGTCCGCCGACTACCCCGAAGCGAAACGGCTGCTCGGGGCGCTCGCGAACTCGCGCGGCCATCGGCACGAGGAGAACGCGGTGAAGCTCGTCCAGGCGGCGCTCGAGCAGCCCCAGCCGGTCGGCGCGGCGCTGCTCGCCTCGGCCGAGGGCTACACGCCGCGGGCCACGAAGCTGCTCGACGAGGCGCGGGAGCAGCTCGGCACGGTCCAGGAGGTCGCGCTCGCGCTCTCGGAGAACCTTCCCGCGCCGAAGCAGGGCTCGGGTCGCAGCCGGCGGCGCCGGC
The DNA here is from genome assembly GCA_963702785.1 of uncultured Actinomycetes bacterium. GTDB lineage: Bacteria > Actinomycetota > Thermoleophilia > Gaiellales > Gaiellaceae > Palsa-739. The sequence goes on from CAVPDV010000001.1 coordinate 514,214, forward strand.
GGCGGAGGCGCAAGAGCGGCGCGGCGGCTACCGCAACCGCTCCGGTCGAGGCGCAGACGCCGGAGCCCGCCGCAGAGGCCTAGCCGAAACCTTTACAAGGCCTTGATTCGCGCGTAGTACGTTCGGGAAATGAAGTGGGGGCTCGTCCTCCCCGTAGCGGCAACGGCGGTCGCGCTGAGCGCTGCCTCCGGCCGAGCGTCTTCGCCGTCCCCCATCGTCTTCGCCGCCGATCGCGCACCCACGGTCTCGGGCGAGATCTACCGCCTCGACCCGAACGGGCGTCGGGTCGACCTGAGCCGGAGCCCGTATCAAGACACGGCCCCCGCAATCTCGTCCGACGGCAAGCGCGTCGCCTTCTTCAGCGACCGCGGAGGCGCCTGGGCCGTGTACGAGGTCGGCAGCAACGGCAAAGGACTGCGCCGCCTCGGTCCCGCAGCGGACGTGCAGGAGGGCGGCGGTCAGTTGACATGGCAGCCGCAAGGTCGGCTCGTGGCCGTCTCGACCAGCGGTCGGGTATGGATCGACGCGGCCGGACACAAGCCGGTCCTGGTCAAGCGGAAGGGGTTCTACACCGGGCCGTGGTCGCCGGACGGGCGCGTCCTGCTCCTCACCACCAGGAGCGAGGTAGACGCCGTCACGCCCGGTGGACGAGAGCTGTGGCACGCCAACGGCTGGGGCGGGAACAGGGCGTCCGCCTGGTCGCCGCAAGGTCTGCTGGCGATTTCAGCCGATCACGGCGCGGCGGTCTACGACGAGAGCGGCCACCTGCGGCTCAGGTTCGGGCTTCCGACGACGTTCCCATTCTTCTCCTGGTCGCCCGACGGCCGCCACCTCGCCGTCGCGTGGAGCGGGACCAAGTACCAGCAGCTCGAAGTGCGCACCTCCGACGGGAGCCTCGTGCTCGAAGGGCACGTTCCGGGCGGAGATCTCGGCTGGGCGGGCAACTTCAAGGTCGTCGCCGGCGCCTGTAGCACCTGCCGGTCCGTCGGCGCCGACATCCGCACCGGAAAGCTCTCGCCTGCCTCGGGCCGCTGGCTCGACCCGATCTCGCCCGACCGGCAGCTCGCGATCGTCACTCCGCCCAGGAAGTCCGGCTTCTCACTCGGCGTCGCCCGCCCCGGCGGCGGCCCGGTGAAGTCGTACCGCGAGATCGCCGGCTGTTCCGGCGACGGCGTCTGGCTGCCGGCTGCCACGTCGCTCCAGTTCGTCGGCCCGACCCGCTCGATCGTCTACCAGTCCGGCAACTATTGCGATGAGCCGTTCGCCAACCTCTACTCGGTTGGCGCCGACGGGAGCGGGCTCCACCGGCTCACGAACGCCCGGGCAGAGGAGACGCAGCCCGCCGTCTCGCCGGACGGCGGCCAGATCGCCTACGTCTGGGCGCAGCTCACCGGACTCGGCTGCAAGGGCTGCTCCGACGGGATCCGCGTGATCAACGCCGACGGTACGGGCGCGCGCACGCTGACGAACCCGGAGAACTGCACGTTCGACGACTCGCCGACCTGGTCGCCGGACGGGAACACGATCCTCTACTCCGAGGACGCCTGCAGCAGCCCCGGCGAGCTCTACACGATCCCCGCGAGCGGCGGCACGCCACATGACCTCGGCATCGCCGGCAGCGAGCCGGCCTGGGGCCCGAGCCAGATCGCCTATCTCGGCTCGGAGAGCTCCGACGGGGGCCTCTGGACGGCGAACCCGGACGGCAGCGATCCCATCAGGGTGGCGCAGCAGGGTGAACTCCCGGCCTGGTCGCCGGACGGCCGGCTCGCGTATCTCCACGGCACGACCCTCGTCGTCGGCTCCACGCAGGCAGCCCTCCCGTTCGCCCGCGTCACGTCGCTCGGCTGGTCGCCCGACGGCACGCGGCTCGTCGTCACCGCGAGCAAGACGAAGCTCGGCCCGCTCGACGTCTACACGATCAAGGCCGACGGCACCGACCCGATCCGCCTCACGAAGAACTACGGCGCTTCCGGGGTCAGCGGCCGCTAGCCGGCCGGCCCGCCGGCGCTCTCGCCGTCCTCGCCGTCCTGCTCGCGCTCCCGGAGGAAGCGCGTCAGCTCGGCCGCGAGGCTCTCGCCCGAGGGCAGCTCCTCGGCCGCCTCCATAAGGTCGACGCGCCGCTCGAGCTCCTCGACGTACGCGGCGGTCTCCGCGTCGGAGGAGACCGCCTCGGTCACCTGCTCGCTGTACTCCTCGGAGGCCTGCTCGAGATCGGCGAGCTCGATCTCGACGCCGAGTAGCTCGCCGAAGCGCCGGCAGAGGGCGAGCGCCGCGCGCGGGCTCGGCGCGAGCGAGACGTAGTGCGGCACGGCCGCCCACAGGCTCACCGAGGGCATTCCCGCGCGCCGGCAGCCGTCGAGGAGGATGCCGACGATGCCGGTCGGGCCCTCGTAGCGGGAGGGCTCCACGCCGAGCTCCTCGACGAGCGCAGGATCACTGGCCGCCGCGCTCACAGGCGCAGGACGGGTGTGCGGCACGTCCGCGAGCAGCGAGCCCAGCGTGACGACGAGCTCGACGCCGAGGTCCTGCGCGAGCTCGACGACGAGCTGCGAGTACGTCTTCCAGCGCAGGTTCGGCTCGACGCCGAGCAGGATCACGGCGTCCCGGTCGAGGCCCGGCACCGGCGCGTGGAGAAACGTGTTCGCCGGCCACTCGAGCTTCCGCGTCAGCCCGTCCTCGAGCGAGACCTGCGGCCGTACGGCCTGGAAGTCGTAGAAGTTCTCCGGGTCGATCTCCGCAAACGACTCGGCGCCCCACTGCCGGGCGAGGTAGCCGCCACCGAGCGTCGCAGCCTGGCCGCCGTCGTTCCAGCCCCGGAAGGCGGCGACGAGCACCGGACTACGGAGGTCGGGCCGCTCCGAGACGATCAGCTCCGACATCCGCAGGAGTCTAGTGGTGTGACCGGGGACGTTGCCCGGTTCCTGGGTCGCGAGCACCAGGCGATGCAAGGACGCAGGGAGCGCCGATAGTCGCACTATCGGCGCGACCGAGGACGCCGCAGCGCGCCGCGTGATCGCGGGCCAGGGACCCGGCGAACGTTGCCGGTTACATCACTAGTTGCTGGCCAGAGGCCGCCAGAGACGGGCGACGAGCCCGACCGTCCAGGCGAAGAGCGCCGCGGCGAGTGTGACGTGGACGACAACTACTTCCCAGGGAACGGTGCCGTAGGTGCGGTACTGCAGCTCGCCGATCCCCATCTGCGCAAGCAGGAGCCCGAGCAGGCCGGCGCACCCGCGCAGCAGCCACGGGAAGCGGTCGCGCCGCTGCCACGTCCACGCTGCGAGCACGAGGAAGACGATCCCGAACACCGCGACCGCGCGCACGTGCCAGTACACGGCGGAGTGGAAGTACCAGAGCCTGCTCACGACGATGGAGCCAGAGCTGCCCGGGAATCTGCCCGCCGCCGTCGAGAGCGTCCCGGAAACGACGAGCACCGTCACCGACGCGAGCAGCGCCGCCCCGCCCAGGCGCGCGAGCGCAGGCAGAGCGTGGCCGCCGCCGTTCACGAACCGGGATGCCTCGAGGAGAACGAGCACGCCGAGACCGAGAGCGAAGAGCGCTAGCAAGAGGTGTGAGATCACGAGGTACGGGTTCAGGTGATAGTGGACGGTGATCGCGCCCAGCGGCGCCTGCGCGAAGGTGCCGAGAAACGCGCCGGTCGCGAGCAGCTGCGCCCGGCGTCCGAGACCGGCGGTCCGCCAGGCAGCTGCGGCGAGTGCGAGCGCCACGAGCACGGTGAGGCCGGAGACGACGCGGTTCATGAACTCGATGTCCGCGTGGTACCCGCGCGCTCCGTACGCCTTCACGCACGAGGAGATGTCCACGGTCACCGCCGGACAGCCGAGTCCCGATCCTGTCAACCGCACGGTTGCACCGCTCGCCACGATCAACACGAGCACGCCGACGGCGACGCGTGCCACCCGGCGGAATGCCCCCGGCGAGAGCTCGAGCGCAAGCCGATGCTGAGCTGCGCTAACGGACGACAACGCCCTCTCCTGCCTCGACGGACCCACGCGCGCGATGAACAGGTCGCGCGCGCGGAACTCATTCTGCAGCGAAAGCGCCTTGTCCGCCGGCAGCGTGACGAGCAGACCGCCCGCCGTCTGCGCGTCGTACGCGAGCGCGAGCAGCTCCTCCGGCACGCCGTCGCTCGAGACGTGGGGACCTGCGAACTCGCGGTTGCGCGGGTCGCCGCCGGTGCGCACGCCCGCACGCGCCGCCTCGAGCGCGCCGGCGAGCGCCGGCAACGCCGAAGAGTCGAGAACGAGTCGCACGCCGCTTCGCTCCGCCACCTCGTGCGCGTGTCCGAGAAGCCCGAAGCCCGTGACGTCCGTCACCGCATGCGGCGAGAACGGTCGCAGCGCCTCGGCCGCGCGGTCGTTCAGCGTCGTCATCCAGCGCGCGGCCTCTTCGATCTCGCCCTTGCTCGCGAGCACGAGCCCCGTACCGAGCGGTTTGGTCAGGAAGATCGCGTCGCCGGGGCGGGCGCCGCTCTTGACCCAGACGCCGTCCGGATGGACGGTGCCGACGACCGCGAGCCCGTACTTCGGCTCGGCATCCCGGATCGTGTGCCCCCCCGCGAGGAGCGCGCCGGCCGCGCGGACCTGCTCGTCCGCGCCGGCGAAGACCTCCGCGACGACCTCCGTGGCGAGCTCCTCGGGAAACGCGGCGACCGACAGGGCGAGCAGCGGCGTGCCGCCCATGGCGAAGACGTCGTTGAGCGCGTTCGTCGCTGCGATCCGGCCGAACAGGCGCGGGTCGTCCACGAGCGGCGGGAAGAAGTCGACCGTGAAGACGAGCGCTCGCTCGGCGTCGAGACGGTAGACAGCGGCGTCGTCCGCCGGATCGAGCCCGACGAGGAGATCCTCCGCCTCCACGGGCACGAAGCCCCGCAGCAGCTCCTCGAGCCGGGCCGCCGAGTACTTCGCAGCGCAGCCGCCGCCGACGCTGAGGCTCGCCAGCCCCTTCGTCTCCGTCTCCACGCCTTTACTGTAGGCGCATGACGCGGGCGGCACTCGTCAGCGGCGGCTCGTCCGGGATCGGGCTCGCGATCGCACGGATGCTGAAGGCCGAGGGCTTCGAGCTCACGCTCGTCTCGCGGCGCTCGGAGAAGGTCGAGGCGGCCGCCGCCGAGCTCGGCGCGCACGCGGTGACTGCCAATGTCGCCGACGAGCAGGAGTGCCGGCGAGCCGTGAGCGAGCATCGCGAGCGCTACGGGCGACTCGACGTCCTCGTCAACTCGGCCGGCGTCGGCATCGGCGGACAGATCGAGGATCTGGCGGCGAAGCACCTCGACCTCCAGCTCGGCGTCAACCTGCGCGGGCTCTTCCTCTTCACACAGGCCGCCATTCCGCTCCTGCGCGAGTCGCGCGGTTGGATCGTCAACCTCGCGTCCATCGCAGGCACGATCCCGTCGCCCGGGCTCGCCACCTACGGTGCGACGAAGGCCGCCGTCATCGCCCTCACCCGGTCGCTCAACGCCGAGCTCGACGCCGACGGCGTGCGCGCGATCGCCATCTGCCCGGGCTTCGTCGACACGCCGATGGCGCAGTGGTCGGGGCTCGAGCCCGAGGAGATGATCCGCCCCGAGGACTGCGCCGAGGTGGTGCGGATGTGCCTGCGGCTGAGCCCGACGGCCCGCATCCCGCAGGTGGTCGTCGAGCGCATGGGCTCGGGCGGCGCTGACCTGCCCTAGGCGGTCCAGCAGCCGAGCTCGCGGGCGTGCGGCGGAGAAGCACGCCGCCTCGCCCGGGTGTCGATGCGCGGCCGGCACATCCGAGACACGCGCCCACGGCCGAGCATTCCCATCGCTGACGCCCCGGACACGCCTGCCAGCCGAGGCAGCCAACGCGCCGTGGGCGCGCCTGCCGCACCGGTGCGCTTAGAAGCCGCCTCCGTCGCTCATTCCGAAGCGTGGCACGTTGGCGAGGAGGACCGCGAAGAGCGAAGCGATCATCACCACGAGGTAGATAAGCCGAGCCTTGGTCATGCCGTCACCTCCTTCCCCTCTCAGAAGCGAACGTCTTGCAGAGCCTCAGCGGCCGTGCGATACAGATCGGCCGCCCGCACGTGATCGCCGCGCCGTGAGGCGAGATCGCCGCGTGCCACCCACGTCGCAGCGCGATGACTCGCGGAGCCGAGGTCGGCGAAGCTCGCCTCCGCATCGAGGAATGCAACCTCGGCCTCGTCGAGGCGGCCCTGCTCGAGCAGCGCGCGGCCGAGCACGAGCTGCGCGTTGCCGATCTCGTCGATGTAGTCGACCCTGTCGCGCAGGAGCTCGAGCGCGTGACGCGCCTGCTCCTCGGCCTGCTCGACGCGCCCGGTGCGGAGATGGATCTGGGCGAGCGAGGAGACGGCGCGGCCCGCGTCGCCGTCGCGGCCCAGTTCGAGCGCGATCGAGAAGGCGTCCTTGAGGAGCGCGACGGCCGCGTCCGGGTTCCCGAGCAGGAAGTTGAGCGCGCCGAGGTTGTTCGTGAGCTCGCCGACGTGCGCTCGGTCCGAGAGCTGCGAGTACGCCTCGCGCGCGCGCTCCGCGTAGTCCCGCGCCAGCACCCAGTGACCCTCGCGATCGGCGACGAGCGACGCCTGGAAGTACGCCCCGCCGATCGTGTGCAGGTCGTCGACGCCGCGCGCGAGCTCGATCGCGCGTTCGACGTCGTCCCGGGCGGCCTCGTAGTCGCGCTGGCGACGCCAGCAGCGCGAGCGCCAGGAGAGGATGCTCGCCTTGAGCGTGTCGCACGGCAGGCCCGAGCGCTCGGCCAGCGCAAGCGCCTCGTTGAACAGGCCGAGCGCGGTCTGGACGCTGTTCAGCTGGTAGCGACAGCCGCCGAGCCGGAGCAGGACGTCGGCCCGCTCGACGTCGGAGAACTGCTCGCTCTCGGCGATCGCGCGCGCATCGTTGAGGAGGCCGAGCGCTCCGCGGTGCTCACCGATCCGCATCTTCGCGAGCCCGGCGCCGACCAGCGCGCGAACCTGCAGCTCCGGCACGCCGGTGGCCCGAGCCGCGGACAACAGGGGCTCGAAGGCGGCAGCAGCCTCGTCGTCCTCATGCGCCTCGTAGAGAGTCTCGGCGCGAGCGAGCGCGCCCTCGAGCCGCCCTCGCTCGTCGGTCGCGACGCCGCTCGCGAGATAGCCCGCGTCGACGTCGAGCCGGTTCGCGAGCCATTCGATCGTCTCGCGGGTCGGCCGCGTCTTGCCGCGCTCGATCTGGGAGACGTACTCCTTGGAGAAGCGGTCGGCGGCGAGCTCGCTCTGCGTCAAGCCCGCGGCGACCCGCAGCTGACGCAGCCGTTCGCCGAGCGCGAGCCCTGCCGGGGCGGCTCGGCGACTGCTGCGACCGGCGGTGTCTGGCAATCCACTCATGGGGCTCGGTAAGTCAAGCTGATACTTCACCCAAGCGCAAGATGTCCGAGCAGGACATCCCCCTTTTGGGCATGTTCAGGCGGAAAGTCGGTCAAGCGGGGCCAGGCGAGAATCACTTGACCGAGCTACTTGACGAGAGGCGGAGCCGCTCCTATAGTGAGCGCACCTTGCAACCGGGCCGGACGCCAGGCCAGGTCTGCAGGGGGCACGCCGGGGCTCCCGGTGACGGACGAGAGGCGCGTGTGCCGCAGACCCGCCTTTCGGAACCCGCCGGAGCGGCGCGCCTCTCGAGAAGGCCCCGGAGCCGCAGCCGGGGCCTTCTTATTGCCGCTATCCGGAGTTGCAGACCGTGCGCGTCGTCAGCCGCGCAGCCAGGCGAGACGAGCGCTCCGGATGGCCTCGAGCTCGCGGTCGTCGAGCAGCCCGACGCGGCGGCCGACCATGCCGAGGATGCCGCCGGCAAGCATGATCCACGCCTCCGCGTCCGCATCCCGTCCCTCCGAGATCGCGCCCTGCGCCTGCCCGCGACGGATCAAGCCCGCGACGAAGTCGTGCACCTCGCGCATGTGCCGGCGCAGATGGCGGCGCAGCTCCGGATCCTCCGAGGCCTCGCCGAGCGCCTGCACCCAGAGCTCGGCGAGCTGAAGCTTCGCCGACCGCACCGAGACGTGCCCCTTCGAGATCGCCTCGACCGCGGCGCAGGCGTCGGGAGCCTCCTCGAGCGCGCGCTCCCACGCAGCTCGTGTTCTCGCCCAGACGTGCTCGAGGGCGGCGAGATAGAGCTCCCGCTTCGAGGCGAAGTGCCTGTACAGGATCGGCTCGGACACGCCCGAGGCGCGCGCGATCTCAGCCGTCGTGGTGCCGTGGTAGCTGCCCTCCGTGAAGAGCCTGATCGCCGTCTCGACGAGGTGCGCACGACGCTCGGCCGCCGGCATGCGCGGGGCCGCGGTGCTCATGCGGCCATCTCGAGCACGTGCGCCCGCTCGACCGAAGGACGCGTCCGGACCAGGGCCACAGCGACGAAGGCCGCGGCGAACGCGATCGCCGCGCTGACCGCGAGCGCCGCATGCAGGCCGTTCACGTAGTCCTGCGCGCCGGCGGGTGTCCGCGGAGCGTTGTGGACGTAGGACGAGAGGATCGCTCCGATCAGCGCGATCCCGAGCGCGCCGCCGACCTGGCGGAAGCTGTTGAGGACGCCTGAGCCGACCCCGGCCTTGTCGACCGGGACGGCGCCCATCGCGGCCGAGGTCATCGGCGACATCGTGGTCGCCATCCCGACGCCGCCGAGGAGCATCGCGGGCAGCAGCGTCCAGAAGCTGGAGTGCAACCCGACCCGCTGGTAGAGCAGGAGAGAGACGCCGACCAGCGTCATCCCGAAACCCATCAGCCAGCGCGAGCCGAGCCGATCGGAGAGCCGCCCCGCCAGCGGCGCCACGATGATGATCAGGACGGTCATCGGCAGGAACATCGCGCCTGCCTGGGTCGCCGAGTAGCCGAGGATGCGCTGGATGTAGATCGAGACGAAGAAGAAGACCCCGAACATCGCCAGCGAGACCATCATCGCGACGATGTTCGCCCCGGCGAACGCGCCGATCCGGAACAGCGACAGGTCGAGCATCGGCAGGCGCTGCCGGTGCTCGAGCAGGACGAAGGCGACGAACAGCACGGCGGCGGCGGCGAAGAACCCGAGGATCTCGCCGGAGGCCCAGCCGCGGTCGCCGCCCTCGATCAGCGCGTAGCAGAGCGCGAGCAGGCCGGCACCGGAGGTGACGAGCCCCGGCAGGTCGAGCCGCTGCTCGTGCGAGGTGTCGCGCGACTCGCGGATGAAGATCCGGGAGGCGACGATGCCGAGCGCGCCGACCGGGACGTTGACGAAGAAGATCCAGTTCCAGTTGAGGTTCTCGGTGATGAGCCCGCCGAGGAGCGGGCCGATCGCGAGCGCGAGCGCCGAGACGCCGGCCCAGATGCCGATCGCCTGGCCGCGCTGCCGCGGTGGGAAGGTCGCGGTGATGATCGAGAGCGTCGCCGGGTTCATCAGCGCCGCTCCCGAGCCCTGCACGGCGCGGGCGCCGATCAGGAAGCCCGCGTTCGGCGCGAGCCCGCAGGCGAGCGAGGAGAGCGTGAAGACCACGAGGCCGAAGACGAAGATGCGGCGCCGGCCGTACATGTCCGCGAGCTTGCCGCCGGTGATCATCAGCGCCGCGAACGTCAGGGCGTACGCGGTCACGATCCACTCGAGCGACGAGAGCGAGACGTGGAGATCCCTCTCCATCGTCGGCAGCGCGACGTTCACGACCGTGTTGTCGAGCATGATCATGAAGAGGCCGAAGGAGACCGCGGCGAGTGTCCACCACTTGCGGTACTCCTCGGCGAAGAGCCGTGCCTTCACGTTCGTTCTCCTTCCGAAGTTAGCGTCCACTAGGTTAGCGGACGCTAACTTGGCTGCGCCGGCATAGACTCGCACCATGACCGAGCTGGAGGGGCGGGCGCTCGTCACCGGCGGCGGGCGAGGGATCGGCGCGAATGTCGCCCGGGACCTCGCGGCCGCGGGAATGGAGGTCTGGGTGACGGGCCGGACCGAGGCGCAGGTCGAAACGGTCGCGGCCGAGGTCGGCGGCCACGCGCTCGTCGGCGACGTCTCGCAGCGCGCCGACGTCGAGCGGTGGGTGCGGGAGGCAGATCCGGTCGACCTCCTCGTCGCGAACGCCGGCACCGGCAACCGCGGCGTCTCCTGGGAGCTCGACCCCGAGGAGTGGTGGAGCGTCTTCGAGGTCAACGTCCTCGGCGTCCACCTGTGCTGCAGCGCCGTCATCCCCGGGATGCTCGAGCGGGGCCGCGGCCGGATCGTGATCGTCGGCAGCGGCTCGGCGTACCTGCCGGGCGCGAGCGAGACCGGCTACGCCTCGTCCAAGGCCGCCGTCTGCCGCTACGCCGAGACTCTCGCAAACGCGCTGCGCGGCCGGATTCCGGTCTTCGTGATCAGCCCCGGCCTGGTGCGCACCGCGATGACCGAGGGCCACTTCCCGGACGACGCGCCCTGGACACCGCCCGAATGCGCGCCACGGCTCGTGCGGGCGCTGGCCTCGGGCGAGCTTGACGCGCTGGCGGGCCGTTACCTCCACGCGGAGCACGACCCGCCCGAGTCATTGCGCGGGCGGGTCGAGGAGATTCTCGAGCACGACTGGAACGCGATCCGGCTGCGGCGCCCCTAGGCCGGCCGGACGGACGGGCCTCAGGCCTCGACCGGATCCCTCGACGGGTCGGGAACGATCCGGATGTAGGGCTTCGGCTCCTCCCACTCGCCGAACAGCTCCTTCGCCTCCTCGTTCGAGACGGAGCCCGCGATGATCACGTCGTCGCCGGGCTGCCACTGGGCCGGCGTCGAGACCTTGTGGCTCGCCGTGAGCTGGAGCGAGTCGATCACCCGCAGCACCTCGTCGAAGTTGCGGCCGGTCGTCATCGGATAGACCAGGATCAGCTTGATCTTCTTGTCCGGCCCGACCACGAAGACGTTGCGCACCGTCTGGTTGTCGGCGGGCGTTCGCCCCTTCGCCTCGCCCTCGAGGCCCGCCGGCAGCATGCCGTAGAGCTTGGCGACCGTGAGATACGGATCGCCGATGAGCGGATAGTTGGGCGCCGTGCCCTGCGTCTCCTCGATGTCCCGCGCCCAGGCCTCGTGGTCCTCGGCCGCATCGACGGAGAGGCCGATGATCTTGACGTTGCGCCGGTCGAATTCCGGCTTGATCCTCGCCATGTAGCCGAGCTCGGTCGTGCAGACCGGCGTGAAGTCCTTCGGATGCGAGAAGAGCACCGCCCACGAGTCGCCGAGCCACTCGTGGAAGTGGATCGGTCCCTCCGTCGTCTGCGCCTCGAAATCGGGCGCCGTGTCGCCAATGCTCAGGCCCATGCGTCGTCCTCCTTTTCGCTCGACCGTACACGTGCACGACGGTGCTGCGCAAAGCACTGCGGCGCTACGCGGCCGGGTAAAGCGTGGGTAAGCCGGAACGGTCCGGGCTTTTCCTCGCTCCGCGGCATAGGCATCGTTGCGACATGCTGTCGCGCCGGCTCACCGTCCTCTTCGGCGAGGTCAACAACAGGATCTACGACCTCGCCGCCGCGGCCGAGCCCGGCCTCCCGGTCGAGTTCCACTGCGAGTGCGGGCGGGACTGCGACCGGCGCGTGCTCCTCGCCCCCGCTGCCTTCGCCGCCCGCAGGCGCGACGGCCGTCCCGTTCGCGCGCCGGAGTGTCCGGGCCACCGCGCCGGGAGGCGCATCGGGGCCCGCGCGGCCGGCGAGGCGACGGTTCCGGTTGCTCCCTAGCGGGACCGCCGTTCACACACATTCCTTGAGCTCGGTCCGTAGGATGCCCGCGTGACTCGGCTCCGACTGCTCCGCGGCGGCGATATGTCCCCCCAGGCCGGCGAGTTGCGGTCGCTCTTCGTCGTCTCCCTCCCGCGCTCGCTGTCGAGCCTCCTCTACGTCGCCGCGGCCCGCTCGATCGGCCTGGCTGAGCCCGGCCTGGACGAGCGATGGAGAGATCCTCAACCGCGACCGCGTACCGAAGCGCCTGCAGAGACAGGCGCCCGCGGACGAGCGGTTCACGCTGCTCGGGTCGGCGCCCGATGCGTTCGCGAGCATGACGAGCTATCTCGACCGGAGAGCGCTCCGCCACGGCTTCGCGTACAAGGACGTCGTGCAGCCGTTCGTGGTGGGCGGCTGGGAAGGCCTCGGCGAGTTCAGGGTCCTCAAGGTACGCCGCGACCTCGCGGAGGTCGCGTACACGATGCTCAGGCGGCAGTGGTTCTATCCCGCGCGCGCCGCCAGCGTCTTCGAGGAGCATCCGTGGGCTCTCGTCGAAGGCCTCGTGCGCGCCGAGGCGGTGCTCGACGCGCTGCCGGGAGAGTCCGTCGACTACGCCGAGGCGGTTCTCGACCACGAGCCGCTCGCGGCGGCCCTGCGCCGGCTGTACCCCGACGCGCCGCTCGCGCCGCTCGGGTACATCGACCGCCGCTTCGCGCGCACGCGGCGGCGCCTCGAGTCCGAGCGCCGCGACTCGCTGCTCTACCGGCGGCTCGAATGGATCGTCTCCTCGGTGCGGGAGCGTCTGCGTTTCGACGATCCGCGGGAGGAAGTCGCCGAGGCGCTGCCCTAGCCCTCGTCCAGCTCGGCGGCGGGCCGGCCGCCGCGCGCCTGGAGACCGACGAGTGCGGCCGCGCCCACGACGAGCGTGGGGACGATGATCAGGCCGCGATAGAGCAGGACGGCGGCGACGACCTTGGCATCCGGCGCACCGAAGCCGACGAGCGTCCCGATCAACCCGAGCTCGACGACTCCGATGCCGCCGGGCGTCAGCGGCAGGGAGCTGATCAGGCGACCGATCGACCAGGCGAGGAACGTCTCGGTCGGCGCGAGCTGGTGCAGCGAGATCCCCACCGCGCGCAGCGAGAGCTCGAGCACCAAGTAGGCGCTGAGCTGGTTGACGAGCGTCGTGACGGTCAGGGCCGGCCAGCGGCGGCGGAGCATCCGCAGCCGGTCGTGCCGGAGCTCGACGAGCGTCGCACCGCTCCAGCCCGGGGCCGGCCTACGCAGCACGGACGCAACCGCCCGCCCGACGGCGCCGGCCGCGTCGCCGAGCCACCGGGCGACAGCGTCGCTGCGCAGCGCGGCGACCGCGAAGACCGCGACGACAGCCGCGGCTGCGCCGCTCGCACCGGCGATCGCGGCCGTACTGCCGGAGAGGCGTCCACTGCCGAGCACGAGCGCGACGCCGACGAGCGGGTAGACGAGGATCAGCACCTGGCTCCAGAGCCCCGTGAGCGCCACCGCGAAGCCCGCGTCCGCACGGCCGACCCGCAACCGGCGCAGGAGGCCGAACGAGACGGCCATCCCGAGGGGAGCGCCTCCGGGGAAGACCGTCGTGAGCGCGGTTGAGGCCTGCGTGAACCCGAGCGCGCCGCTCCAGGAGAGCCGCGGCAGAAGGGCGCGCCACGGGAGCGCCGTCGTGAGGACGTCGAGCAGCGCCGCGCCCGCGAGAGCCGCCGCCCACGCCGCCGACACCGTAGCGAGCTCGTGCGCCACGCTCCCGTAGCCGGCGATGCGCGGTACGACCAGGGCGAACAGCAAGGCCGCGAGCGCGAGCCCCAGCGCACCCCTGATGAGGACGCGCCTCCGCGGTCGCATGGCTGCAAGCATAGGAAGGAGCGCGAGACAACGCTGCGCAGGACGCTGCTAGCCTCCGCTCGCGATGCGAGTCCTGATCACGGGTGGAGCCGGTTTCATCGGCTCGCACCTCGCCGACCGGCTGCTCGCCGACGGGCACGAGGTTCGCGCGCTCGACAACCTCGACGAGCAGGTGCATCCGAGCCGCGAGCGTCCCGACTACCTCGACGACGCGGTCGAGCTGCAGGTCGGCGACGTCCGCGATCACGCGGCGGTGCGGCGCGCGCTCGACGGCGTCGAAGCCGTCTACCACTTCGCGGCGGCCGTGGGAGTCGGGCAGTCGATGTACGAGATCGAGCGCTACACGTGCGTCAACGCGATCGGACCGCGGTCGTGCTCGAGGAGGTGCTGGTCAGGCGCGCGATGCCGTCCGCAAGCTCGTCGTCGCCTCCTCGATGTCGATCTACGGCGAGGGCGAGTACCGCAGCCCGCGCACGGCCGAGTCGGGGATCGCGCCGGGACCTCGGCCCGAGAGCCAGCTCGCCGCCAAGCAGTGGGAAGTGCTGCGCCGAGGCGGCGGCCAGCTCGAGCGCGTGCCGACGCGCGAGACGAAGCCGCTGCAGCCCGACGTCCGTCTACGCCATCAACAAGCGCGACCACGAGGAGCTCTGCCTGTCGGTCGGCGCCGCGTACGGGATCCCGGCGGTCGCGCTGCGCTTCTTCAACGTCTACGGCCGGGGCAGGCGCTCTCGAACCCGTACACGGGCGTGGCGGCGATCTTCTCCTCGCGGCTGCTCAACGGACAGACAGCCGCTGATCTTCGAGGACGGCCACCAGTCGCGCGACTTCATCCACGTCCGCGACATCGTCCGCGGGATCGCGCTCGCGCTCGATCCGGAACGGCGCCGACGGCCACGACGATCAACCTCGGCACCGGACGGGCGACGTACGGTCCTCGAGATGGCGCGGGCGATCGCACGCGGGCTCGACGAGGAGATCGAGCCGGAGGTCGTCGACGGCAGTACCGCGCGGGCGACATCCGCCACTGCTTCGCCGACACCCGGCTCGCGCGAGGAGCTGCTCGGCTTCGCGCGCAGAGATCGGCGCTCGACGACGGGATGCGCGACCTGCTCGAATGGCTCGAGGGGCAGGAGGCCGTGGACGCGGTCGATGCCGCGCGCGCAGCGCTCGTCGCGCGCGGGCTCGCTCGTTGAACGACGTCTCGGTCTCGCTCGTCAACACGAACTCGCGCGATCTCCTGCTCGCGTGCCTCGAGTCGCTGCAGGGTTCCGGGGCCGAGGTCGTGGTGCTCGACAACGCATCGGAGGACGGCTCGGCGGCGGCTGTCCGCGAGCGCTTCCCGCACGTCCGTCTGATCGAGCAGCGGCACCGGGCCGGCTTCGGCGCCAACCACAACACGGTCATACGCGCGACGAGCGGCCGCTACGTCTTCGTCCTCAACGAGGACACGACGAGCGACGACTGGGGCTTCGGCCGGATGGCCGCCCACCTCGACGCGAACCCGCGCGTCGCGGCGCTCGCGCCGCGGCTCGTCTACCCGGACGGCCGCCAGCAGGCGTCGGCCTGGCGCTTCCCGGCGCCGGCGGCCGCGGCACTCGGCCTGCTCACGCTCGGGCGCGTCGGGATCGTCCAGTCCGGAGGGAGCAAGACGCGCGACGTCGACTGGGCAATGGCTGCGGCGATCCTCCTTCGGCGCGAAGCGCTCGATCAGGTGGGGCTCTTCGACGAGAGCTTCTTCATCTATTCCGAGGAGACCGATCTCTGCCGACGGCTCCGCGACGCCGGCTGGCGGACGCAGCACTTCCCCGCCGTGACGGTCGTCCACCACGAGTCGCAGTTCAGCGCCGGCATCCCCGAGCGGCGGATCAACGAGATGTGGCGCGGCAGGCAGCGCTACTGGCGGAAGCACCACTCCGCGGCCGGCGCCCGAATCGCCGCCCTGTGCACCGGCGCGCAGTACGCCTTGCGCGGGATCCTCCGTTCGCGCGACCGCGGCTTCGCGGCTCGGATGCGGCTGCATGCGCGCGACGCGATCCGCGTGCGGGGGCCGGGGTTGCGCGAGCTGGCCGACGAGTGGAACCGCACGCACGGCGTGAACTAGGGACGACTTGTCGAAAAAGGGCGTCGTCGAGCTCCCTGCCGCCTGAGGGAGCCTCCGTATGCGGCACACTTAGCAGCGGAATGCTGGTCCTGGTCGTGGACGACGACCGTGCGGTGCGGGAGGCGCTGGAGCGCGTGCTCGAGCTGCACGGCTACGAGGTGGCACTCGCCGACGACGGCGATGCGGCGCTGTCCGCGGTCAACGAGCGGACGCCGGACGCGGTCGTGCTCGACGTGATGATGCCGGGGCTCGACGGCCTCGAGGTCACACGCCGCCTGCGCCGGGACGGAAACCGCGTCCCGATCCTCCTCCTCACGGCCCGCGACGCCGTCGGTGACCGCGTGGAAGGCCTCGACGCCGGCGCCGACGACTACCTGCCCAAGCCGTACGACCTCGAGGAGCTCCTGGCCCGCGTCCGCGCGCTCCTCCGCCGCTCGAAGGAGGAGGAGCCGGGCGTCGTGCTCCGGTTCGCCGACCTGACCCTCGACCTCGGCTCGATGGACGCGCGCCGCGGGGGCCACCGCTTCGAGCTGACGACGACCGAGGCGCACCTGCTCGAGCTGTTCCTGCGCAACCCGCGCCAGGTGCTGCCGCGCGCGCTCATCTACGAGCGCGTCTGGGGCTACGACTTCAGCCTCTCCTCGAACGCGCTCGACGTCTACGTCGGCTACCTCCGGCGGAAGACGGAAGCCGGGGACGCGCCACGCCTGATCCACACCGTTCGCGGCACCGGCTACGTGCTGCGCGATCCGTGACCCTCCGCACGCGGCTCGCGCTGGTCGCAGCCGGCGTCGTCGCGGTCGTCGTCGCTCTCGCCTCGGCGACGACGTACTTCGTGATGCGGCACGAGCTGCAGACGCAGCTCGACAGCTCGCTGAAGAGCGAGGCGCTGGCGGTGCGGGCCAACATCGCCGTCAACCCGAGCGGCGGCGGCGACCTGCGGGAGGGCGACTTTGGCGGCAACTCGGTGGAGGTCGTCGACGGCGCCGGCCACGTACTTCTCCAGCACGCAGGGCCTGATCAGGCTTAAAGCCGACGCCGCCGTCAAGGCGGTCGCCGCCAGCCGGCAGCGCGCGTTCTACCGCGACATCACGGTTCCGCAGCAGAGCCAGAACGGCTCGGGTCAGGTGACGAACGTCCGTAGCCGCGAGTACGTCCTTCCGCTGGGTGAGGGACACGGAGCCGTCCTCGTCGTCCGCAGCACCGAAGACGTGAGCCACTCGCTCGGCCGACTGCGGCTGATCCTGATCCTCGTCTCGCTCGGCGGGATCGCGCTCGCGGCGATCGCGGGCGCCCTCGTCTCCGGCACGACGCTCGCACCGGTACGCCGTCTGACCGCCGCAGCCGAGCGGATCGCGGAGACCGGCGACCCGAGCGAGCGGGTTCCCGAGGGCGGGCGCGGCGAGCTCGCACGCCTCGGCCGCGCGTTCAACACCATGCTCGTGTCGCTCGAGGAGTCGCTCGAGCGACAGCGCCAATTCGTCGCCGACGCGTCGCACGAGCTGCGCACGCCGCTCACGAGCCTGCAGACGAACATCGACGTCCTTCGCGGCCGTCATCGCGCTCGACCCCGAGCAGCGACGCCGCGTGCTCGAGGACCTCCACCGCGAGTCGCAGGAGATGCGCTCGCTCATCGGGGCGCTGCTCGAGCTCGCCCGCGGCGGGGACGCCCAGCCGGAGAAGCAGCCCTTCCAGCTCGACGAGCTCGTCGAGGAGGCGCTCGAGCGGGCCGGCAGCCGCTTCCCGGGCGTGGACTGGCAGGCGACGCACCTCGAGCCGACCGTCGTGGACGGCTATCGCGACCGCATGGAGCGCGCCGTCTGGAACCTGCTCGAGAACGCGGGCAAGTGGAGCGGCCCCGGCGGCGCGGTGGAGGTCTCCCTCGCCGGCGGCGAGCTGCGCGTGCGCGACCATGGCCCGGGCTTCGCGGACGAGGACCGTCCGCTCGTCTTCGAGCGCTTCTATCGCTCGGCCGCGGCGCGGGCGATGCCCGGCTCCGGCCTCGGTCTCGCGATCGTGCGCGAGGTCGCCGAAGCGCACGGCGGAACCGTCACGGCCGAGAACGCCCCGGGCGGAGGCGCCCTCCTCCGGCTGAGCCTCGACGGCGCGACGCAGGCCGCCGGCGCCGGCCCTCCGGGAGCCGCAGAGCTCATAGCTCGTTCTTAGGGGCTCTTAGCGGCATCTCATCCGGCCGTGGTTCCATGGGGGCTGCAGCAACCCCCTCCCGGCCCGCTCAGCTCCTCCGGTGGGCTGCGGCCAGCCCGGTTCGGCGCCTTCCCGGATCCCCTGCGGTGAAGGCGTCGAACCGTGCAGGCCGGTTGACAGGCTCAGTCGCTAGTGGTGTGACCGGGGACGTTGCCCGGCGAACGTTGCCGGTTACATCACTAGGAAGCCACGGCGGTCTGCGACCGGTCCGCGCGCACGGACGGCGACTGCACGCGCGGCAGCGCCAGCCAGACGTCCGCACCTCCGGCGGGCCGATCCTCGATCCCCGCGCGGCCGCCGTGCGCTCGGGCGACGAGCTCGACGATCGAGAGGCCGAGGCCCGAGCCGCCCCGGCTGCGTGCCTCGTCGGCGCGGCTGAAGCGGTCGAACGCGCGGGCGCGAAACTCGAGCGGGAAGCCGCCTCCCTCGTCCCGTACGTGGAGCTCGACCAGGCCGCCGCGCTCGACGGCCGCGAGCTCGACGCTCCCGCTTCCGTGTGCGAGCGCGTTGTCGACGAGGTTGACGAGAGCCTGACCGACGCGGAGCGGGTCGGCGTCGACGTGGAGGGTGCTCGGCTCGACGCGGAGCTCGCGGCCGAGCTCCGCTGCACGGCCGCCGAACCGGGCGGCCGCATCCGCAAGCAGGCTGCCCGCGGACACGACCTCGGTGTGAATCGGCAGCGGGCCCTGGTCGGCGCGCGCGATCAGGAGCAGGTCCTCGGCGAGACGCGACAGCCGCTCGGTCTCCTCCGCCGCCGACCGCAGCGCGGTCTCGAGCTCCTCCCGCGAGCGCGGCCGGCGCAGCGCGAGGTCGAGCTCGGTGCGGAGGAGGGCGAGCGGGGTGCGCAGCTCGTGGCTCGCGTCGGCGACGAAGCGCCGCTCGTGCTCGAACGCCGCCTGGAGGCGGGCGAGCATGTCGTTGAGCGTCGCGGCGAGCCGCGCGATCTCGTCACGCGCCGGCGGGACCGGCAGCCTGCTGGGCTCGCCGGCGGTGACCGCGGCTGCCCGCCGCCGCATGACCTCCACCGGCCGCAACGCGCCGGCCGCGAGCGCGTACCCGCCGAGCGAGGCGGCGAGCAGCGCGAGCGGCAGGAAGAGGACGAGCTCGTGGCGGAGGTGGTCGAGCGACTCCGCTCGGGGCCCGAGCGAGCGCGCCAGGACCGCGACGCCGGTTCCGTCCGGCGCCGGCAGAGCGAGCACTCGCCAGGCGTCGGGCCGTCGCGGCAGCCGCTCCTCGAGCCAGACGTGCCGGCCCGCGAGCGCCTCGGCGAGTACGGGCCGAGAGACGAGCCTCTGCAGTCCCGACGGCTGCGAGCGCTCGAGCCGGCCGCTCGGCGCGAAGATCTGCGCAAGCGTCTTCTCTCCCCCTGTGTCCGCGTCGACGCTTCCCGCGTGCACCTCCTCGCGGGCCTGGCCGACGAGCGCCTGGTCGACGCTCACGAGCAGCTCGCTCGCGACCCGCTCGTAGACGAAGATCCCAACGGCGGCGAGCACCGCCGCCATCGCGACCGCGAAGGCGAGCGTCAGCCGGAGGCGGATCGGAAGCCGGCTCACGGCTCCGCGTGCAGCCGGTAGCCGACCCCGCGGACGGTCTCGATCGAGTCGCGGCCGAACGGCCGGTCGATCTTCTCGCGCAGGTAGCGGACGTAGACGTCCACGATGTTCGAGCGGCTCTCGAAGGCGATGTCCCAGGCGCCGTCGAGCAGCTGCGTCCGGCTGAGCGTGATCCCGGGACGGCGCATGAAGAGCTCGAGCAGCGCGAACTCCTTCGCCGACAGGTCGAGCTCCTGCTCGCCCCGCCAGGCGCGGTGCGCGGCCGGGTCGAGCCGGAGCTCGCCCACCTCGAGCACCGGCGGCCGCTCGACCGGTGCGCGGCGGGTCAGCGCTCGTAGACGAGCGACGAGCTCCTCGAAGGAGAAAGGCTTCGTGAGGTAGTCGTCGGCGCCCGCGTCGAGCCCGCCGACCCGGTCGTCAACCCCGTCGCGGGCGGTGAGCATCAGGACGGGAGCCCAGACGCCGTCGCGGCGAAGGCGGCGGCAGATCTCGAAGCCGTCCGCGCCCGGCAGCATGACGTCGAGGACGATCGCGTCGTACGTGACCGCGCGTGCCATCCAGAGCGCCTCCTCGCCACGATCCGCGACGTCCGCCGCGTATCCCTCCTCGCGCAGGCCGCGGCCGAGCAGCTCGCCGAGCTTCTTCTCATCCTCGACCACCAGGACGCGCATGTCCTCATTGTTGCTCGCGGCGTGAGAAACGGATGAAGCACCTCAGCGCCGTCTCATCGTGTTCCGCTGTCATGCGGACGTGCTCACGACCGAGCAGCCCAGGCGTCCGCACCACACGCCGCCACCACCGGTGGCGGTCCGCGGCGGCGTCGCCGGCAACGAGCGGCTCACGGCGGCCACGGGAGTCGTGCTCGTCGCGCTCCTTGCGGCGCTCGGCGTGACGATCCTCTCGATCGGGCCGCTGATCTGGTGGCACGTGCTGCTCGGGATGCTCCTGATCCCGCCCGTGCTACTCAAGCTCGGCAGCACCGGCTGGCGCTTCCTGCGCTACTACCGCGGCACGCCCGACTACGTGCGTCGCGGCCCGCCGCTCCTGCCGCTCCGACTGCTGGCGCCGCTCGTGGTCGCGTCCACGGTCGCGGTGTTCGCGACCGGCGTGGCCCTGCTCGTCGTCGGGCCCGGCGGCGGGATCCTCGTCGGCCTGCACAAGGCGTCGTTCGTCGTCTGGTTCTTTGCCACGGCGGCGCATGTACTAGGTCACCTGCGCTCGCTCCCCCGCCTCGTCGGCGCCGACCGGCGCGTGTCAGGGACGGTGCGGCGCCGCGTTCTCCTTGCCGGGTCGATCGTCGCCGGCGCCGTTCTCGCCGTGGCGACGGTGCGCTACGGCCAGCCCTGGGTGCACTGGTTCGCCGGCCGCCACGGCGGCGAGGGCTAGTGGTGTGACCGGGAACGTTGCCCGGTTCCTGGGTCGCGAGCACCAAGCGATGCGAGGACGCAGGGAGCGCCGATAGTCGCACTATCGGCGCGACCGAGGACGCCGCAGCGCGCCGCGTGATCGCGGGCCAGGGACCCGGCGAACGTTGCGGGTTACATCACTAGCTCGCCAGCAGGTCGTGCAGCTCGCCGAGGCGGCGCTCGACGCTGCCGCAGACGTCGTGGCAGAGCTCCCAGATGCCCTCGTCGATCACACGGTAGTAGACGAAGTTCCCCTGCTTGCGGCGGCCGAGGACGCCAGCTTCGGCCAGCGCGCCGAGGTGCTTCGAGACGTTCTGCTGCGTCGTGCCGACCCCAGCGGCGAGCTCCTGCACGCTCGCCTCGCCGCCGCGCAGACGGTCGAGCAGCTTGATCCGCGTCGGCTCGGAGAGCAGCTTGAACCGACGGGCGATCAGCTCGGCGACCTCGTCGGGAAGTGGATGCGGGAGCGCCATCGGCTCAGGGTACGCGAGCGACCGGGCACGGAGGGAGTCGCCCGCTCCGCACCCGGCCCTCGCGATCGGTCAAACCGGCGTCGGGTGCGCGCGGTGGTGGATCGTCAGCGCGCCCTCGTGCCAGAGCCCATACCCGGAGAGCAGCATGAGCAGAAGTCCCGGCACGACGAAGAACCACGTGAACAGGTTGAAGTTCGGGAGGCTGTCCACTGAGGCGTAGTCGGAGACGTTCCCCTGCATCGTCGTGACGAGCGGCTTGTACCAGGCGAGCCCTGCCGGCACCTGCGCGAAGATCGGCATGACCGGCTGGAGCAGCGGCATCAGCGGCTTGAGCTGCTTCTGCATCTGGGGATTGGAGGCCGCCGCCGTGAACTGCGTCGAGACCCTGCCGAGCGGGGCGAAGACCTTGGTGTAGTAGTTCGTCGTCTTCTGGACGCTCGCCGCCTGCATCAGCGGGTGGAAGTCGTTGAGCATCCGCTGGCCCGCGGCCGTCTTCGACGGCATCGAGAGCGCGAACGGCGCGATCACGAGCGCGAGCCCGATGACCAGGATCGGCCACAGCACTTTGCGTTCCATCTCTCCTCCTTGGCGTATGCAGTCGAAGCCTCCACCGCACGCGGCCGGACATCGTCGGGGTCGGGCCCGATCAGGCAAGCGGTCAACTACGTAAGCGCGTAGTTGCCCGCAGCGTGTGCGCTCGGGACTCCCGATGCGACGCGGAAACGCAGCCGCGCAGGCTTCGGCCGACAACGACTCACAGGAGGAACGAAGTGACTGCGACCATCGACGAGCTGACGGGGCTTCGGGCCGACCATGTCGTGGACTCGCGCGGCACGTCGTGCCCTGGGCCGATCCTCGCCGTGAAGAAGGGGATCGTCGAGGTGCCGGTCGGAGGCGTGATGGAGGTTCTCTCGACCGACTCCGGGACGCTGAAGGACCTCCCGGCCTGGTGCGCCAAGGTGGGGCACGAGTACCTCGGGCACATCGAGGACGCGGGCTACCTCCGGCTCTACGTCCGCAAGACGAAGTAGCGCGATGACGGAGCGCCGGCCCCGGATCCTCGTCTTCTCGACGACGAACATCTCCGACCCAGGGATCGATCTCGCGGGCAGCCGGCATCTGCACTACCCGCCCACGGTGTCCACGATCACGGTTCCCTGCTCGAGCTCGATCAGGCCGAGCTGGATCGTGCACGCGTTCGACCGCGGCTTCGACGGCGTCTTCATCGCCGCCGACGGTCACGAGTGCACGTATCTCCCGGACTGCACCGACCGCTCCGCGCGGATCGCGGCGCAGGCGCAGGAGCTGATGCAAGCCAAGGGCTACGAGGTGGAGCGGCTGAGGATGGCCGCCCTCTGCTCGGTCTGCGCCGAGCCGTTCGTCAACTACATGCGTGAGTTCGCGGAGAAGCTGACCGCCCTCGGGCCGGTCGGCTCCGCCACGACGTGAAGGAAGGAGCTCAGATGACGCTTACCGCTGACGAATACACGACGGTGGAGGCGACCCAGAGGAAGACGAAGAAGACGTTCATCGTCTTCAGCGGCGAGATGGACCGCGTCCTCGCCGCGTTCGTCCTCGCCAACGCGGCCGCGGCGATGGACGACGAGGTGACGATGTTCTTCACCTTCTGGGGCCTCAACGTCCTGCGCAAGGATCACCCGCCACATCCGCACAAGACCGTCCTGCAGAGGATGTTCGGCCGGATGATGCCGCGCGGGCCCGAGCATCTCGCCCTCTCCCACCTCAACTTCGCCGGCATGGGTCCGGTGCTGATGAAGAAGGCGATGAGCGACGCGCACGTGCTCCCGCTGCGCGAGCTGATCGACACGGCGCGCGAGCAGGGCGTGAAGTTCGTCGCCTGCACGATGTCGATGGACGTCATGGGCATCAAGGCCGAGGAGCTCATCGACGGCCTGGAGTTCGCGGGCGCCGCGGCCTATCTCGGCGAAGCCGACGAGGCGAATGTCAACCTCTTCATCTAACGGCAGCCGCACGGAGTTCGACGCGCTCGTCGTCGGCGCAGGCATCGGCGGGATGGAGTCCGCGCTGAAGCTCGGCGCGATGGGCTACCGCGTGCTCGTCGTGGAGAAGGAGCCGAGCATCGGCGGGAAGATGATCCTCCTGAGCAAGGTCTTCCCGACCCTCGACTGCGCGAGCTGCATCTCGACGCCGAAGATGGGCGAGACGACGCACCACCCGAACCTGACCGTGCTCACCGACGCGGAGGTGGAGGGCATCGTGCGCGACGGCGACGGCCGCTTCAGGGTGCGGGTGAAGCAACGGCCGCGCTTCGTCGACGTGAGCGCATGCACGGGGTGCCGCCTCTGCGAGCTCGCCTGCACCGTCTCGGTGCCCGACCAGTTCAACGGCGAGCTCGTCGCGCGGCGCGCCGCGTACATTCCCTTCCCGCAGGCCGTGCCCCAGAAGGCGCTCGTCGAGCGGGCGGGAACTTCTCCCTGCACCTTCGCCTGCCCCGCCGGCATCAAGGCGCACGGCTACGTCTCGCTGGCCCGCAGCGGCGAGTACGAGAAGGCGTTCCGCCTCGTGCTCGAGACGACGCCGCTCGTGGGCAGCCTCGGCCGCGCCTGTTACGCGCCCTGCGAGGACCAGTGCACGCGCGGAGAGCTGGAGGGATCGCTGCCGATCCGGCGGATCAAGCGGTTCGTCGCCGACCGGCACTACGCGAGCGGCGAGGGCCCCGGCGTGCCTGCGGACGAGAGCGGGAAGAGCGTCGCGATCGTCGGCTCCGGGCCGGCCGGGTTGACCGCCGCCTGGCAGCTCCGCCTGCGCGGCCACCGGGTGAAGATCTTCGAGGCGGCGCCCGAGCCGGGCGGTGCGCTGCGCCTCTCCATCCCGAGCTACCGCCTGCCCGCCGAGGTGGTCGAGCGCGACGTCGACAACGTCCGCGCGATCGGCGTCGAGATCGAGACGAACGCGCACGTCGACGATCCCGGAGCGCTGCGGCGGGACGGCTTCGACGCCGTCCTGCTCGCAACCGGAACGCCGGTTCCGGCCCGGCTGAACGTCCCGGGCGAGGAGCTCGACCCGGTCTGGCCGGCCCTCGACTTCCTCCGCCGCATCAAGCTCGGCGACGCGCCCGACCTGACCGGGAAGCGGGTGGTCGTGATCGGAGGCGGCAACGTCGCGATCGACGCCGCGCGCAGCGCCCGCCGCCTCGGGGCGGCCGAGGTGCACGAGATCTGCCTGGAGAGGCGGGCCGAGATGCCGGCGTACGCCTTCGAGGTCGAGGAGGCGCTCGCCGAGGGCGTGCTCCTCCACGACGGCTGGGGGATCCGCGGCTTCCGTCGTGACGCAGTCGAGCTGAAGCGCTGCGTCGCGGTCTTCGACGACGACGGGCGGTTCTCGCCCCGGTACGACGAGACCGAGCTCGACGAGCGTCCGTTCGACGTCGCGATCGTCGCGATCGGAATGCGCCGCGAGCGCGACGTGAGCGTCGATCCCGTGACGCTGCAGAGCGCGGAGCCGTGGCTCTTCGCGGCAGGCGACGTCGTCGCCGGCCCGACGAAGATCGTCGACGCGGTCGGCGCCGGCCGCCGAGCCGCCTTCATGCTCGACCGCTGGCTGCGAGGCGAGAGCCTGACCGAGCTCCCGTTCGACGAACGCCTTCCGGTCGTCGAGCACGCGGACGTGCTTGCGCGGCAGCGCAGCCACAGCCGCCGTGAACCTCTCGCCTCGATCGCGCTCACCGCTGCGCCGACGGACTTCGCCGAGCTCGAGCCGGGCCTCACGGAGGAGGATGTCCTGGCCGGTGCCGCGCGCTGCCTCGACTGCGGCATCTGCTCGGAGTGCCACGAGTGCGTCGCCGCCTGCCCCGCGGACGCGATCGACCTCGACCAGCGCGAGCAGGAGCTGGACGTCGGCGTCGGCTCGGTGGTCGTCTCCACCGGCTACAAGCTGTTCCCGGCGGACGCGAAGCCCCAATACGGCTACGGACGCTTCCAGAACGTGATCACCGGCGTCCAGATGGAGCGCCTCCTGGCTCCTACCCGTCCCTACAACACCGTCCTGCGGCCGAGCGACGGGAAGGTCCCAGAGCGGATCGCGTACGTCATGTGCACCGGCTCGCGCGACGAGACCGTCGGCAACCCGCTGTGCTCGAAGTTCTGCTGCATGTACTCGATCAAGCAGAACCAGCTGATCATGGGCGCGCTGCCGCTCGCCGACGTGACCGTCCACTACATCGACATCCGCACGCCGGGCAAGGGCTACGACGAGTTCTTCGAGCAGGCGAAGGCGATGGGCGCGGAGTTCGTGAAGGGCCGCGTCGCCTCGATCGCCGAGGCGGAGGGCGGGAACCTCGTCCTGCGCTACGAGGACGTCGACCACGGCCGGGTCGCGGAGGCCGAGTACGACCTGGTCGTGCTCGCCGTCGGCGTCCGGCCCAACCTCGACACGAAGGCGCTCTTCCCCGACGGGTCGCTCGCGCTCGACGAGTTCGACTACGTGGACGAGCCGGAGGAGGACGTCAATCCCGGCGCTACGAGCATCCCGGGAGTCTTCGTCGCCGGGGCCGCATCGGGCGCGAAGGACATTCCCGAGTCGATCCTCCATGCCGGCGCGGCGGTCGCCCAGGCAGCCGCCTACCTGGAGCGGGAGAAGGTCTCCGTATGAGCGTGCTTCCGGAGCGGCGGTTCCTGCGTTCCTCGGGCGCCACTCGGGGTGCGGCGCCGGAGGGCCCAGTATGAGCAATACAGGCCCGGAGAGCCCCGTGACGCGAGCGGCGTCAGGCGACGGCGGAGCCGGGCTCCGCCCGGCGGAAGCCGGCGCCGGCGAGGGGCGCAGGATCGGCGTGTACGTGTGCCAGTGCGGTGGCAACATCTCCGACTACGTCGACGTCGACAGGGTCATCGCGGCGATCGAGGACGAGCCGGGCGTGGAGGTCGCGCGCACCGCGATGTTCACGTGCTCGGATGCGACGCAGTCCGAGATCGTGAGCGACATCCAGGGCCACGACCTCGACGGGCTCGTGGTCGCCTCCTGCTCGCCGAAGCTCCACACCTTCACCTTCAGGAACGCGGCCAAGCGGGCCGGGCTGAACCCGTACCAGTACACGCAGGTCAACATCCGCGAGCAGTGCTCGTGGGCGCACACGGACGATCACGAGGCGGCGACTGAGAAGGCGGTTCGCCTCGTGCGCGCGGGGATCAACCGGACGCGGCTCACCTCCCCGCTCGAGCCGCTCGTGGTCGAGACGGCCCAGCGCGCTCTCGTCGTCGGCGGCGGCATCGCCGGCCTGCGCGCAGCGCTCGGCCTGGCGGAGATCGGCCTCGGGGTCTTCCTCGTCGAGCGGAGCGGCGAGCTCGGCGGCTGGGTCGGCCGGCTCGGCGAGACGTATCCGCACGGCAGGAACGGTCGCGAGCTAGTCGCGCGCCTCGAACAGCAGGTGCGGGCGCGGCCGGACGTGACGGTGCTCACGAACGCGGCCGTGGTCGGCAAGTCCGGTAGCTTCGGGAACCACACGGTCTCGATCCGCGTCGAGGGCGAGCAGGGGCGCGAGACGATCGAGGTCGAGGTCGGGGCGATCATCGTCGCGACCGGCGTCGACGCCTACGAGCCCGAGGTGGGCGAGTTCGGCTACGGCATCGACGGAGTCCTCGCGCTGCCGCAGTTCAAGGAGCTGCTCGACGGAACGGACGGCCCGCTCGAGATCGACGGACGTCCGGTGCGCAGCATCGGCTACGTCTACTGCGTCGGCAGCCGCCAGCCGGAGGGGCACGCGTACTGCTCGCGCTACTGCTGCCCGGCCGCGATCCACGCCTCGCTCCAGGTGGCCGCCCGCGACCCGGACGTGCGCCAGTACCACCTCTACCGCGAGATCCGGGCCTACGGCGAGCACGAGCCGGCGTTCACCGAGTCGCGCAAGCGCGGCTCGCTCTATCTCCGCTTCGCCGACGACGATCCGCCCGAAGTGGCCCGCGGCGACGACGGCCTGACGGTCACGGTGCGAGACCTGCTCACGGCAGGCGAGGAAGTGACAATCCCGGTCGACCTGCTCGTCCTCGTCACCGGCCTCGTCCCGCGAGAGAACGAGGAGCTGATCCAGGCGCTGAAGCTGCCGGTGGGAGGGGACGGCTTCTTCAACGAGATCCATCCGAAGCTCCGCCCCGTCGAGACCGTCGTGGACGGCGTCCTCATCGCGGGCGCGTGTCAGGGACCCAAGACTTCGTCCGAGAGCGTCACGTCCGGACTCGCAGCCGTCGCGCAGAGCGCGGCGATGCTCAAGCTCGGCCGCGCGGAGCTCGATCCGCAGGTCGCGGTCGTGGACTCGGCTGCCTGCACGGGCTGCGGCGACTGCTTGGCGTCCTGCCCGTACGGCGCGGTCGCGATGGTGGACGGCGAGGCTGTGGTCGACGCCGCCGGCTGCAAGGGCTGCGGCGCCTGCGCGCCGGCCTGTCCGGAAGGGGCGATCGACCTGCTCGGCTACAGCGACGCGCAGGTGCGCTCGATGATCGACGGGATGGCCGAGGCGGTGCCGGCGTGAGTCGCGACCCGCGCGAGATCGTCCGCGAGGAGCCGCTAGTTCGCGGCAGGATCCTCGAGGCGCTGGCCGACGGCCCGCACACCGTGCCGGAGATCGCGGCGGCGATCGGAGCACCCGAGAACGAGACGATGTTCTGGGTCATGGGCATGCGCAAGTACGGCCTGCTCGCAGAGCTGCCGGACGCCGACGGCGACTACTTCCGCTTCCAGGCGGTGTCAAAGTGAGCGCGGTCGTGAGCCCGCAGCTCGCCGAGCGCGTCCGCGAGGCGGGAGCGTTCGACGCCGAGGCCTGCCTGAACTGCGGCGTCTGCACGGCGACCTGCCCCCTCGACCTCGACGCCCTGCCGCGCCGGCTCTTCCGGTACGTCCTGCTCGGGCTCGAGGACCGCGTGCTCGCCGAGACGGAGAACGTCTACTCGTGCCTGCTCTGCGGCCTGTGCGAGGCGAGCTGCCCGGCCGGCGTCCACATCACCGAGAACGTGCGCACCCTGCGGCACCACCTGAACCGGTCCCTGTTCGGGATGGAGGTCTGATGGCCCTGCCCACCCGGGACGTGCTCGCGATCCTGGCGGACAACTTCCGCCTCCGCGGATCCGTGTTGCCGCTGTCTGCCCGGCGTGCGACGCGCTGGACGAGAGGGCTCGACCTGCCGCGCGGCGGCGAGACCGTCCTCTACACCGGCCAGATGTGCCAGCTGACCCCCTACATCGAAAGACTCGTCAGCGCCGAGCGGCGACTGGGAGACTCGCCGCTCGCGCGCCTGACGGGCGTGGCGCGGCGCGTCAACCGGATCGTCAACGTCTCCTCCTTCATGGCCCGGGCATCGCGGAGCGAGCGCGACGAGTTCGACCGGATGCCGCGCGCGGTCGCCGCCCTCCTCCGCGACGCGGGTGTCGAGTTCGGCAGCCTGTACGAGGACGACCTCTACTCGGGGGCGCTCGCGTACGACCTCGGACTGGACGACCTCGTCGCGGTGCACGCGCGGAGGATCCACGAGATCCTCCGCAGCCACGGAGTGCGCACGGTGATCACGATCGACCCGCACACGACGCACATGCTCCGCAGCGTCTACCCGCGCCTGCTCGACGGCTACGACGTCGAGGTGCGGAGCTACCTCGAGGTGCTCGCCGAGCGGGACGGCGACGCGACCGAGCCCGCGACGCGCGAGGCCGTCCTCCACGACTCCTGCGTCTTCGCGCGTTTCGAGGGCGTCATCGACGAGCCGCGCGCCCTGCTCGCCCGGGCCGGCGTGAACGTGCTGGCACCGGAGCATGCGGGACGGCTCACCTGGTGCTGCGGAGGGCCGGCGGAGTCGCTGTACCCCGAGAAGGCGCTCGCCCAGGCCCGGCGCCGCGTCGAGGAGCTGTCCGCCGCGAGCTCGGCCTGCGTCACGACCTGCCCGCTCTGCCTCGTCAACCTGCGCAAGGCCGCGGACGGAAACATGCGCATCCGCGACATCTCGGAGGTGCTGCTCGAGGCGCGGGGTGTCGGCTAGTCCGAGCGCCAGCGGCGGAGGATCGCGAGCGCGTCGTCGAGCGAGTCGACGACCGCGCCGCCGCCCGCGTCGATGCAGCCGCGGACGAAGAGGTTCGTCGCGAAGTCGCCGCGCCGCTCGGCGCGGAGATCCGTGAGCAGGCCGACCACTCCCTTGCGCTCCGGGTCTCGCTGCTTCAGCCCGTGGAAGAGGCCGATCTCGCACGCCGTGCCGTCGTCGACCGACGGTCCGTCGAGGACGGCGAGCACGGCGTGGGCAGACTCGACGCCGCCGGCATCGACGGCGAAGACCGCCTCGGCGGTGACGTCGAGTCCTACGAGCCCCGTCTGCTCGTGGGGTACGAAGACGTCGAAGCCTTCCGCCCGCAATCGTGCCGCGCAGTCGTCGAGGAACGCCCGCTCGTACGGCGTGAACATCGACCCGGCGAGGTAGACGCGCATCGGCTCAGTCTCGCCGAAGCAGGGTCAGCGAGTGTGCGTCCACGGCGACGAGCGCCCGCGCGCCGACCTGCTGCCGCGGCGCGTCGCCGGTTGCGAGCTCGACCTGCCAGCGCGCGCCGAAGCGGCGCGTCGGCAGCGTGAAGACAACCGACTCATGATGCGCGTTGAACAGGAACAGGAACGAGTCGTCGACCACCGGCTCGCCCCGCTCGGTACGCCGGGTGATCTCGTCTCCGTTGAGGAAGACGCCGAGCGTCCGCGTTCCCGGGTCGGCCCAGTCGCGCTGGGTCATCCGCCGCCCGTCCGGCCGGAACCACCAGACGTCCGGCAGCCCCGACTCGCCCGCCGCGCCGGTGAGGAAGGAGCTGCGCCGGAAGCTGGGGTGCTTTCGCCGCAGCGCGATCACGCGCCGCGCGAACGCGAGCAGCTCCTCGTCCCCGCCGGCCCAGTCGAGCCAGGAGATCGCGTTGTCCTGGCACCACGCATTGTTGTTGCCGCCCTGCGTGCGGCCGAGCTCGTCGCCGCCGAGCAGCATCGGCACACCCTGCGACAGGAGGAGGGTGGTGAGGAAGTTTCGCTGCTGCCGTGCGCGCAGCCCGAGCACGGCCGGGTCGTCGGTGGGCCCCTCGGCGCCGTAGTTGCGGGAGCGGTTGTCGTCCGACCCGTCCCGGCCCTCCTCGCCGTTCGCCTCGTTGTGCTTCTCCTCGTACGAGACGAGGTCGCGGAGCGTGAAGCCGTCGTGGGCCGTGACGAAGTTGATCGAGGCGAATGGATCGCGGCCGTTCGACTGGTAGAGGTCGGCGGACCCCGTGAACCGCTGCGCGAACTCGCCGACGCCGCCTTCGCCGCGCCAGAAGTCACGCATCGCGTCGCGGTACTTCCCGTTCCACTCGGCCCAGAGCACGGGGAAGTTGCCGACCTGGTAGCCGCCGGGGCCCACGTCCCACGGCTCCGCGATCAGCTTGACCTGCGACACGACCGGGTCCTGGTGGATCGTGTCGAAGAAGGCCGAGAGCCGGTCGACGTCGTAGAACTCGCGCGCGAGCGCCGAGGCGAGGTCGAAGCGGAAGCCGTCGACGCGGCACTCGAGCACCCAGTAGCGCAGCGAGTCCATGATCAGCCGCAGCACCGACGGGTGGACCGGGTTGAGCGAGTTGCCCGTCCCCGTGAAGTCCATGTAGAGGCGCGGATCCTCGGGCTGCAGCCGGTAGTAGCTGCGGTTGTCGACGCCGCGAAAGGCGAGCATCGGCCCGAGGTGGTTCCCCTCCGCGGTGTGGTTGTAGACGACGTCGAGGATCACCTCGATTCCGGCCCGGTGCAACGCCTTCACCATCCCCTTGAACTCGCGCACCTGCGCGCCGAGCGTGCCGGTCGCTGCGTAGAGGCGCGTGCGGGGCGAAATAGCCGAGGGACGAGTAGCCCCAGTAGTTGGTGAGCCCGCGGTCGTGCAGAAAGCCCTCGTCGGCGATGTGGTGGATCGGGAGCAGCTCGACCGCGGTGACGCCGAGATCGTGGAGGTGGGCGATCGCCGGCTCGGACGCGAGCGCCGCATACGTCCCGCGCAGGTCGTCCCGGATCTCGGGGTGCAGCCGCGTGAAGCCCTTCACGTGCACCTCGTAGATCACGGTGTCGTGCCACGGCGTGCCAGGCGGCGCGTCGTCCTCCCAGTCGAAGGACGGGTCGACGACGACGCATTTCGGGATCGCGTCTGCGTCGTCCTCGTCGTCCGGCTCGAGGTCGGCGTCCTCCGCCGGGCTCGGCACGTAGGGGAGGACGTTCGCCGCGTTCCCACTGCACCGGCCCCTCGATCGCCTTCGCATACGGATCGACGAGGAGCTTGTGCGGGTTGAAGCGGTGCCCGCGGCCGGGGTCGTAGGGCCCGTGGACGCGATAGCCGTACCGCTGTCCCACCCCGACGCCGGGGAGGTAGCAGTGCCAGACGTGGGCGGTCACGTCGCGGAGCTCGACCTTCGTCTCGTGCTCGACGTCGAAGAGGCAGAGCTCGACGCGCTCGGCGTTCTCGGAGAAGAGGGCGAAGTTCGTTCCCTCGCCGTCCCACGTCGCCCCGAGCGGGAACGGGTATCCGGGCCAGACCTCCATCAAGTCCGCATCTTCACTACTCCGGGACGAGCCAGACGGCGCCGAGGGGCGGCAGGGTCAGCTCGGCCGAGAACGGCTGGGCGTGCCACGGCACGGCCTCTGCCTCGACACCGCCGAGGTTGCCGACGCCGGATCCGCCGTAGAAGGCGGAGTCCGTGTTCAGCGCCTCCCGCCAGCGGCAGCAGACCGGCATCCCGACCCGGTAGCCCTCGCGCGGCACCGGTGAGAGGTTGAGGACGCAGACGAGCGGCGGCGCGTCCTTCTCGCCGAGACGGGCGAAGGCGAGGACGTTGCCCGAGGCGTCGTTCGCCTCGAGCCAGCGGAAGCCGGCCGGCTCGAAGTCGAGCTGCCAGAGCGCCGGCGTCGCGCGGTAGACGCGGTTCAGGTCGCGGACGAGCGACCGGACGCCGTCGTGCTCGGCGTACTCGAGCAGGTTCCAGTGCAGCGAGCCGTCGTAGTTCCACTCCTCCCACTCGCCGAGCTCGCCGCCCATGAAGAGGAGCTTCTTGCCGGGATGCGCCCACATGTAGGCGTAGAGCGCCCGGAGGTTGGCGAACTTCTGCCACCGGTCGCCCGGCATCTTGTCGAGCAGCGACCGCTTCCCGTGCACGACCTCGTCGTGCGAAAGCGGCAGGACGAAGTTCTCGCTGAACGCGTACATGAGCGAGAACGTCAGCGTGTGGTGGTGGTGGCGGCGATAGACGGGGTCCTTCTGGAAGTAGAGGAGCGTGTCGTTCATCCAACCCATGTTCCACTTGAAGCCGAAGCCGAGCCCGCCGAGATACGTCGGCCGCGAGACGCCCGGCCAGGCGGTCGACTCCTCCGCCACCGAGACGATCCCCTGCTCGCGGCCGTACATCGTCTCGTTCATGGCCTTCAGGAACGAGACCGCGTCGAGGTCCTCGTTGCCGCCGAACATGTTCGGCACCCACTCGCCCGCCTTGCGCGAGTAGTCGAGGTAGAGCATCGAGGCGACGGCGTCGACGCGGATCCCGTCGGCGTGATGCTCGCGCAGCCAGTAGAGCGCGTTCGCGAGCAGGAAGTTCCGCACCTCCGTGCGGCCGAGGTTGAAGACGAGCGTCCCCCAGTCGGGGTGCGCACCACGGCGCGGGTCGGCGTGCTCGTACAGGTGCGTCCCGTCGAAGAGCGCGAGCGCCCAGTCGTCGCGCGGGAAGTGCGCGGGCACCCAGTCCAGGATCACCCCGATCCCTCGCTGGTGGAGACGGTCGACGAGGTAACGGAAGTCGTCGGGCGTCCCGAAGCGCGAGGTCGGGGCGTAGTAGCCCGTCACCTGGTAGCCCCAGGAGCCCGCGAACGGGTGCTCCATCACGGGCAGCAGCTCGACGTGGGTGAAGCCGAGGTCGGAGACGTAGTCGGCGAGCTCGTCGGCCAGCTCGCGATACGAGAGAGGCCGGTTGCCCTCGAGCGGGTTCCGTCGCCACGAGCCGAGGTGGAGCTCGTAGATCGAGAGCGGCTCGCGGAGCGGGTCGCTCGCCCGGCGCCGCTCGAGCCAGTCCGCGTCGAGCCACGCGTGCTTCGACTCCCAGACGACCGACGCGTTCGCCGGCGGCACCTCGGCGTGGAAGGCGACGGGGTCGCTCTTCAGCCGCAGCCGTCCGTCCTGCGTCCGGATCTCGAACTTGTACTTCGCTCCCTCCTCGACGCCGGGGACGAACAGCTCCCAGATCCCCGACGAGCCGAGCGAGCGCATCGGATGCAGACGCCCGTCCCAGACGTTGAAGTCGCCGACGACCGAGACCGAGCGCGCGTTCGGCGCCCAGACGGCGAAGGCCGTCCCGGTGACGCCCTCGATCTCGCGGACGTGCGCGCCGAGCCGCTCGTAGAGATGCTGGTGCCGGCCTTCCATGGCGAGGTGGAGGTCGAGCTCGCCGAGCGTCGGCAGGAACGAGTACGGGTCGCGCAGGGTGAAGGTCCGGCCGTCCGGGTACTCGACCTCGAGCTCGTACTCGAGTGGGAGCCGCGCCTGCGGGAGCAGTGCCTCCCACAGGCCGGCGGGATCCTTCAGCTCCGCCTCGACCGGTGCAGCCTTGTCATCGGCGGGCTGGACTCGCACCGCCTGCGCCTCGGGCCGCCAGGCGCGCACGACGACGACGCCGTCCTCCTCGTGCGCCCCGAGGACGCCGTGCGGGTTCGCGCCGAGCTCGATCACGGATCTCCTCTACCGGCTACGCCGTCTCGGCGGCGTGGTCCAGCATCCGCTCGATGCCCGCGACCGGGATTCGCACCCAGTCGGGACGGTGGTCGAGCTCGTAGCGAAGCTCGTAGACCGCCTTCTCGAGCTCGAAGACCGCAAGCAGCCGCTCGACCGCGGCGTCGCCCGACGGCAGGAGCGTCGTGTCCGTCGTCTCGAGGTAGCCCTCGAGGAAGCGGGCGCGGGCGCGCTCCTCCCAGTCGTCCGGAACGTCGGCGTCGCGCGTCAGCTCCGCCACGGTCGCGGCGTAGGCGAAGGAGCGAAGCATCCCGGCGACGTCCCGGAGCGGCGAGCGCTTGCGGCGCCGCTCGACGATGCGTCCGCGCAGGCTCGCCCTCGAAGTCGAGGACGACCCAGTCGTTGCCGCCGACGAGGGTCTGGCCGAGATGGAAGTCGCCGTGCGTGCGGATGATGCGGCCGGTCGAGCCTGAGTGCGCGAGCAGCCGGAGGCGCTCGCGCACCTCCTCGCCGCGGCCGAGAATCGGCGCGAGGGCCTCGTCGTCCTCGGGCAGCGAGAGGAAGACACGGGCGATCTCCTCGTCGACCGTCGCCGTGAGCAGGCCGAGCGACTCGACGCTCGGCTCCTCTGGCGCGAACGCGGGATCGTTCACGTCCGAGCCGAGCACGCTGTGCATCTGACCGGTGACCTCGCCGAGCCGTTCCAGGCGATCGAGGAAGCGCTCCGGCGCCGAGCCGATCTCGTCGAGGGCGAGCAGCCACCCGTCGACGGCGTCTGCGCGGTACTCCTGCAGCAGCCCGAGAGTCGCCGCGAGCGGGCCGCCGGAGTACGAGTACCAGCCGCCGAGCGCCGGAATGTTCCGGAAGCCCCGCTCCGAGAGGAAGCGGAGCAGCTCGAGCTCCGGGTTGACCCCGGGCTCGAGCCGGCGGAAGACCTTGAGGATGAGGGCCTCGTCGAAGATCACCGAGCTGTTCGATTGCTCCGACGCGACGAGCCGCGCGGCCCCGAGCTCGCGGCCGAGCGCGGAGAAGTCCTCCGCGGGCCGGAACTCCACCACCCCCTGCGAGCCCTGCAGCGTCAGGCCGGCCCGCATTGCGCTCACGAGCTCGCGGGACTGTGAGGGATCCTCCGCGAGCCCGCCGAAGCCGGCGTCGTCCCGGCCCGAGAAGACGAGCTGGTAGATGTCGTGCGCCCCGGTGTCGTAG
Source organism: uncultured Actinomycetes bacterium (assembly GCA_963702785.1). GTDB lineage: Bacteria > Actinomycetota > Thermoleophilia > Gaiellales > Gaiellaceae > Palsa-739. The sequence goes on from CAVPDV010000001.1 coordinate 549,406, forward strand.
CGGAGCTCGACGAGCGCGAGCTCGAGCCGCGGCTCCGCCTGCCGGATCGTGACAGTGTCGAGGACCGTCGAGTGGGTCACCGGCCGGGACTTCGCGCCGTACCAGCGCTGCCGCGTCACGTATTCGTAGAGTGCGCGCTCGTCGGCGATCATGCCTTCTCGTCTCCGTGCCTGAGCTGGAACCAGAAAAAGCCGCGCGGGGCGAGCGTGAGGAGGTACGGCAGCTCCCCGATCGCCGGGAAGGCCGTCTGGCCCAGCATCTCCACCGGCACCATACCCGCGTAGGGACTGAGGTCGAGCTGAACGGCCTGGGCCGAGCGGGCGAGGTTGTGGACGCAGAGCACGATGTCCTCCTCCCACATCCGGATGTGGGCGAAGATGCGGGCGTTGTCCGAGCGAAGCGGCGCGTACGCGCCGAGACCGAACACGGGATGCTCCTTGCGCAGCGCGATGAACCGTTGCAGCCAGCGGAGCAGCGAGTTCGGCGTCCGGAGCTGCGCCTCGACGTTGACCGCCTGGAAGCCGTAGACCGGATCCATCAGCGGCTGCAGGTACAGCTGCGCCCAGTCGGCGCGCGAGAAGCCGGCATTGCGGTCGCCCGACCACTGCATCGGCGTCCGCACCCCGTCCCGGTCGCCGAGGTAGACGTTGTCGCCCATCCCGATCTCATCCCCGTAGTAGAGGACGGGTGAACCCGGGAGCGAGAAGAGGATGGCGTGCATGAGCTCGACCTCGTCGCGACCGGCGTCGAGCAGCGGCGCGAGGCGGCGGCGGATGCCGAGGTTGAGCTTCATCCGCGGGTCCTTCGCGTACTCCTCGTACATGTAGTCCCGCTCGTCGTCCGTGACCATCTCGAGCGTCAGCTCGTCGTGGTTGCGGAGGAAGAGGCCCCACTGGCAGTTGTCCGGGATCTGCGGCGTGCGCTCGAGGATCTCGTAGATCGGCGTCGCGTCCTCCCGGCGCACGGCCATGAACATCCGCGGCATGACCGGGAAGTGGAAGGCCATGTGGCACTCGTCGCCGTCGCCGAAGTACTGGACGACGTCCTCCGGCCACTGGTTCGCCTCGGCGAGCAGGAGCCGGTCCGGGTAGCGCGCGTCGACCTCGGCGCGGATCCGCTTCAGGTACGCGTGCGTCTCGGGGAGGTTCTCTCCGTTCGTTCCCTCGCGCTCGAACAGGTACGGGACGGCGTCGAGCCGGAAGCCGTCGATGCCGAGGTCGAGCCAGAAGCGGAGCACCGCGAGCATCGCCTCCCGAACCTCGGGGTTGTCGAAGTTCAGGTCGGGCTGGTGGTGGAAGAAACGGTGCCAGTAGTACTGCCCGCGGAGCTGGTCGAGCGTCCAGTTCGACGGCTCGGTGTCGATGAAGATGATCCGCGCGTCCTGGTAGCCCTCGTCGGTGTCCGACCAGACGTACCAGTCGCCGCGCTGGCCGTCCGCGTCGGCGCGCGACTCCTGGAACCACGGATGGTCGGAGGAGGTGTGGTTCATGACGAGGTCGGCGATCACGCGCATCCCGCGCTGGTGGGCCTGCGCGACGAACTCGCGGAAGTCCTCCACCGTGCCGTAGTCCGGATGGATCTCGAAGAAGTTCGAGATGTCGTAGCCCCCGTCCCGCAGCGGGGAGTCGTACATCGGCAGCAGCCAGAGGCAGTCGACGCCCAGCCACTCGAGGTAGTCGAGCTTGTCGATCAGGCCGCGGAAGTCGCCGGAGCCGTCGTCGTTGCCGTCGAAGAAGCCGCGGATGTGGATCTCGTAGAAGACGGCTCGCTTGAACCACAGCGGATCTCTCTCGAACCAGGTGTCGGACATCAGCCGCCGATCCTAAGCACGTGGCTCTGCCCGGGCGCGAGCTCGACGTAGTTGCGGCCGATCCGCCACGTCCACGCCTCGTCCGCGAGCAGGTCGCGCACCGGGTACGCCGGCGGCAGCCCCGTGGAGACCGGCACGACGCAAACGCCCTCCTGGGGCGCTCGCGGGTCGAGGTTGACGACCGTGACGACCGTGTTGCCGCCGCGCCGCTTGAGGAAGGCGAAGAGCTGCTCGTTCTCCGTCTCGAGGATCGTGAGCGGGTCGAGCCATTGCAGCGCCGGGTTTTCGCGCCGGGCGGCGTTGAGCTTCGCGAAGAGCGGCAGCAGCGGGCCGTCGAGCGTCCGCTCCTTCAGCTCGTACTTCTCCGAGTTGAGGTACTCCTCCGAGCCGGGCCGCACCGGCACGTTCTCGACGTTCTCGAAGCCGGAGTAGATGCCGTACGACGGGGAGAGGGTCGCGGCGAGCACGAGACGCGCCTCGAAGGCGGGGCGGCCGCCGCTCTGCAGGTACTCGTGGAGGATGTCGGGGGTGTTGGTGAAGCAGTTCGGCCGGTAGAACTCCCGCCACTCGAGCAGCTGGCCGAGGAACTCGAGCAGCTCCCAGCGCGTGTTCTTCCAGGTGAAGTACGTGTAGCTCTGCGCGAAGCCGGCCTTGGCGAGCGTCGTCATCGGAGCCGGCCGGGTGAAGGCCTCGGCGAGGAAGATCGTCTCCGGGTGCTCGCGCCGCACCTCACGGATCAGCCACTCCCAGAACGCCACCGGCTTCGTGTGCGGGTTGTCGACCCGGAAGACGGTCACGCCGCAGCCGACCCAGTGGAGAACGACGTCGCGGAGCGCCTGCCAGAGCCCGCGCCAGTCCTCGCTCGCGAAGTCGACGTTGTAGATGTCCTGGTAGCGCTTGGGCGGGTTCTCGGCGAACTTCAGGGTCCCGTCGGGCCGGCGGAAGAACCATTCCGGGTGCTCCCTGAGCCACGGGTGGTCGGGCGAGCACTGGATCGCGAAGTCGAGCGCGAGCTCGATCCCGTGCTCCTTCGCCTCCGCCACGAGGCGGCGGAGCTCGGCCTCGGTGCCGAGCGCCGCGTCGATCGCGTCGTGCCCGCCCTCCTCCGAGCCGATCGCCCAGGGGCTCCCGACGTCGCCGGTGCCGGCCCGCGCGGCGTTGTTGCGGCCCTTGCGGTTCGTGTGGCCGATCGGGTGGACCGGCGGCAGGTAGAGGACGTCCACGCCGAGCTCGGCGAAGCGCGGCAGCTGCGCGCGCACGCCCTCGAAGCCGCCCCAGGAGCGCGGGAAGAGCTCGTACCAGGAGCCGAAGCGGGCGAGGACGCGGTCGGCGTCCACCTCGTACGTCTGCGACCACGCCTTCTCCGAGCGGTCCCCGGCGGGCTGGGCGAGCGCGTCCTCGACGGTGAGCTCCTCGCGGCCGAGCAGGACGGCGCCCTCCGACAGCTCGCCGGCGAGGTCCTGCTGGCCGGCGGCGACCTTGCGCCGCAGCTCGTCCTGGAACGACGCGACACGATCGAGCCAGGCCTCGATCCGGAAGCACCACAGGCCCGGCGCGTCGAGCTCGAACGACACCGGCCCAGAGATCGTTGCCGACGGGCTCGAGCAGAGCCTCGGCCCAGCGCGTCGAGCCGACGGGGCGGTGCCTGATCGCGGCGCCGAGCGTCTCGTGCCCGTCGCGGAAGATCCGCGCCGTGACGTCGACCCGGTCGCCGACCGTCCGCTTGGCGGCGTAGCGGCCGCAGTCGACCTGCGGCGTCACTTCCTGGATCTGGATCCGCGGCGGGGAACCGGTCGTCTTGGGCAAGGGCACGCTCGCAGTCTCACCGATGAGGGAGGATCAGGAGGTGGACCTCCCGCGCTCGTCCGGCATCCTCCTGCATCCGACGTCGTTGCCGTCGGGCAGGCTCGACCGGGAGGCGTACCGCTTCGTCGACTGGCTCGCGGCCGCCGGGCAGTCGTGGTGGCAGCTGCTGCCGCTCGGCCCGCCCGACGAGTTCGGCTCGCCGTACCGCTCGCCGTCGGCGTTCGCGGCCTCGCCAGAGCTGCTCGCGCGCCCCGCCGCGCGCGTCACGGTGGCCGAGCTCGAGGACTTCGTCGCGGGCCATCCCGACTGGATCGGGTCCTGGGCGCAGTTCGCCGGCGAGGACGCGATCGCCGACCAGGTGCGCTTCGAGCGCGAGTGGGGCGCGCTGCGCGAGTACGCGCGTGCGCGCGGCGTCCGGCTGATCGGCGACCTGCCCATCTACGTCTCCGACGAGGGAGCGGACGTCGCGGCCTGGCCGGACCTGTTCGAGCAGGGCGAGGTGGCCGGTGCGCCGCCCGACGCGCTGACCGCGAACGGCCAGCTCTGGGGCAACCCGCTCTACGCGTGGCCGGTCCATCGCGCGACGGGCTATCGCTGGTGGCGCGAGCGCTTCCGGCGCACGCTCGAGCTCGTGGACGTATGCCGCGTCGACCACTTCCGCGGCTTCGTCTCGTACTGGGCCGTCCCGGAGCGGCACCGAACGGCGAGGCGCGGCCGCTGGCGCCCGGGCCCCGGTGCGGAGCTGTTCAGCGCCGTCGCCGGCGACCTCGGAGAGCTGCCGGTGATCGCGGAGGATCTCGGGCGGATCACGCCTGCCGTCTACCGGCTCCGCGACGAGCTCGGGCTGCCGGGGATGGTCGTCCTCCAGTGGGCCTTCGGGGGCGCGGCGCGGAACCCGCACCGGCTCGAGAACCACCGCAGGCGCACTGTCGTCTTCACGAGCACGCACGACACGGACACGGCCGTCGGCTGGTTCGAGCGCCTGCGGCCGCGGGAGAGAGCCGCGACGAGGCCTCGATCCGGCCGCGCCGCACTGGGGTCTGATCGAGCTCGCCTACGGCTCGCCGCGCCTCGCTCGCGATCGTGCCGGCGCAGGACGTGCTCGGTCTCGGCAGCGAAGCGCGCATGAACCGGCCGGGCGTGACCGAGGGGAACTGGAGCTGGCGACTCGAGCGCGGAGCCCTGACGCCGGCGCTGGCGAAGCGGCTACGCCGCGTCGCCGAGCGACACGGCCGCCTTCCCGGCTAGGAGACGGCGAAGTAGATCGCCGCGGCCGTGCCCGCACAGACGCAGTAGACGGCGAACGGGGTCAAGGTCCGCGTCTCGAAGTAGCGCATGAGGAAGCGCACGGAGAGGAACGCCGTCACGGCGGCGCAGACCGCCCCGACGGCCGCCGGCCCGCGCACGCCGTTCCCCTGCGCACCCGCGAGCTCGGGCAGCTTGAGGACGCCCGCGGCGAGGATGATCGGCGTCGCCAGCAGGAAGGCGAACCGCGCCGCGTCCTTGTGCGACAGGCCGACGAGCAGCCCGCCGCCCATCGACGCGCCGGAGCGGGAGAACCCGGGCACGAGGGCGATCGACTGCGCCGCGCCGACGGCGAACGACTGCCCCCAGCTCACCGTCTTGGCGATCCGCTCGTCGTCGTCCTCCGACACGGCCGGCGCCCGCCTCCGCAGCAGCTCGGCGCCGAAGAGCAGGATGCCGTTGAGCGCGAGGAAGATGCTCGCGTACTCCGGCGACGCGAACAGCTTGCGCAGATAGTCCTGCAGCGACAGTCCGAGGATCCCGGCCGGAATCGTGCCGACCACGAGGAGCCAGCCGAGGCGCGCGTCCGGATCGACGATCTCACGGTCGCGCAGCGACCTCCCGAGCCCCCGGAGGATGCGCACCCAGTCGCGCCAGAAGAACCCGAGCAGCACGAGAGCGGTGGCTATGTGCAGAGCGACGAGAAAGGTGAGGAAGTACGGGGCTCTCTGGTGGATGTTCCAGCCGACGAGCTTCGGGAGGATGACGCTGTGACCGAGGCTCGAGACGGGGAAGAGCTCGGACACGCCCTGGAGCAGCCCGAGGACCGCGCCCTGGAAGTAGCTGATCGGATGCACCGGCTACTCGGTGGGAGCTGCGCTCTTCTTCGGCCCCGAGTTGAACCAGGCGAAGGCGAAGCAGGCGAGGCCGACGAGGAACGCCGCGATCCCGTGCTTCACATGGTGATGGCTCGAGCCGGCCTCGTGCCCTGGGAAGAACGACGGCAGGGAGCGCGCGGGCTCGGCCCAGTAGACCGCGGCCACGGCGACGAGCGCAATGCCGAGCACGATCGCGAGCACGGTGAGGAGCTTTCGGTTGGACATCGTTCCTTTTTACAGGTAGACCCGGCCGGTCTAGCCGACGGGGTGTGAGGCGTCGGTGAACTCGCGGAACTCGGCCGTCAGCAGGTAGGCAGTTTGCTCGCCGATGTCGACCGCCCGGTCGCCGATCCGCTCGATCGTCCGCGCGACGACGACCATCCGCAGACCCCACTCGCGCATCTCGGGCGCCACCATGACGTCGACGAGCCGCTCGACGAAGCGACGGTTGGCGCGGTCGATGAGCTCGTCGAGCTCGACGAGGCTCTCCGCGCCGGCGAGGTCGCGCTGGCTGAAGGAGTTGAGCGCGACGCGCACCATCTCCTCGGCGCGGTCGCCCATCTCCGTCAGGACCTCGACGAGCGCCGGATCCGCCTCGACGTCCGCGACGAGCCGCGACAACTTCGCGATCGTCACGCAGCCGTCGGCGCTCCGCTCGAGCAGGAGGTTGATGTGGATCATCGCGAGCAGCAGCCGCAAGTCGCGCGCGACGGGCGTCTGGAGCGCGAGCAGCGCCTGGATCTGGTGCTCGATCGCGAGGAAGTGGTTGTCGATCTCGTCGTCGAAGGCGATGACCTCGCTCGCGAGCTCAGGGTCGCGCTCCTCGAGCGCCTTCATCGCGCCCCGGACCGCGCTCAGCACGCGCTGGCCCATCTCCTGAAGCTGAGCCTCGATCTGCTCGAGAGCGGCGTCGATCGGCATCGCGGCCAGCGTACTACGCGCCGCAGGCGGACGGTGAAGGCGCCGAACGGCGTCGCCCAGCCTCAGTCACCACTTCGTCTCCACCTCGCAACGCGGGCGTATCCCACCCGCCGCAGCCGCACCCGTACGTTGCGCGCGAACCCCTTAGGAGGAGGAGAAACCAGATGCCGAAGAACGGCATGCTCGTTCGCAGCACGCTCGCCCTCGCCGCGGCGGCGGCAGTCGCGGCTCTTGCCGTGACCACCGCGGGCGCCGCGCCGGCGAAGAAGTCGGCCACAGGCCTCACCGGCGCCGGCAGCAGCTTCGTCGCCCCGCTCGTCGACAAGTGGATCACGGTCGTCGGCGGCGCACTCAACATCTCGCTCAGCTACAGCTCGATCGGCTCCGGCGGCGGGGTCGCCGCCATCATCACGAAGGGCGTCGACATGGGCATGAGCGACGCACCGCTCTCCGTGTACTCGCCGACGTGCACGACCTGCGTCCAGATGCCGTGGGCGCTCGCCGGCACGGCCGTCCTCTATCACGACCCAGGCCCGGGCCTCGCGCACCTGAAGATCACGGGCCCGGTGCTCGCCAAGATCTACCTCGGCCAGATCAAGTACTGGGACGACCCCGCGATCAAGGGGCTGAACCCGGGGAAGAACCTCCCGCACACGCCATTCACCGTCGTCCACCGCTCCGACAGCTCCGGCACGACGTACAACTTCACCGACTACCTCTCCCGCATCAGCCCGACGTGGAAGAGCCGGGTCGGGACGAACACGACCGTCGCCTGGCCGACGGGCATCGGCGGCAGCCACAGCTCGGGCGTCGCCGCGATCGTGCGGCAGACGGCGGGCGCGATCGGCTATGCGGACGTCGACTACGCCCACGTCAACCATCTCGACTTCTTCAAGGTCAAGAACGCCTCGGGGAAGTTCGTCACCCCGACCCTGAAGACGATGTCCATCGCGTCGTCGCTCGACACGACGCCCGCGAAGGACGGCTCGCTCTCGATCGTGAACCCGCCGAAGAGCAAGAGCAAGAAGTACGCGAACGCCTACCCGATCTGCACGTACACGTACGTCGACGTCCAGACCTCGTCGAAGAACGCCACGGCGATCAAGCAATTCCTGAACTGGGCGGTCACGAAGGGCCAGTCCTACGGGCCGGCCATCTTCTTCGTGCCGCTGCCGGCCGGGCTCGTCACGTACGACAAGAAGCAGATCACCAAGATCCACTCGTAGGAGAGAATCGCTCGAACGCTGGTGAGCACGCTCGACACTCCGACTGAGACCGCCCGCCGCCCCTTCTCGGGGCGGCGGGTGCATCTCGGCGACCTGGTGTTGCAGAGCACCGCCGGGCTGGCGTCGGCGGGGGCGATGTTCCTTGTCGGCCTCATCGCGTACAAGGTCGTCGAGGGCTCCCGGCTTGCGCTCTCGACCTTCGGTCTCGGCTTCGTCACCAAGATCGCCTGGGACCCTGTCCACAACGTCTTCGGTGCGGGCGGCTTCCTCTTCGGCACCGCGGTCACCTCGATCGGGGCGCTCGTGATCGCCACGCCGCTCGCGCTCGGGATCGCGCTCTTCCTGAGCGAGCTGGCGCCGGGCTGGATTCGCGGTCCGGTCACGGCGCTCGTCGAGACGCTCGCGGCGATCCCCAGCGTCGTGATCGGCCTGTGGGGGATCCTCGTCCTCGGCCCGTTCCTGCTCCATCACGTCGACCCGGCGCTCCACTCCGCGCTCGGGTTCATCCCGCTCTTCGGCCCCACGACCTACGCGTCGAACGTCTTCACCGCGGTCGTCGTCCTGACGATCATGATCCTGCCGATCATCTCGAGCATCTCGCGTGAGCTCTTCCTCGGCGTGCCCTCCGAGCTGAAGGAAGCTGCGTTGGGGCTCGGCACCACGCGTTGGGAGATGGTGCGCGGCGTCGTGCTTCCCTACGCCCGCGGCGGTGTCGCGGCCGCGATGATCCTCGGCCTCGGCCGGGCGGTCGGCGAGGCGATCGCGGTCACGCAGGTGATCGGCGGCCTCACCGGCAACCACATCAGCTGGAACCTCTTCAACCCCGGCGACACCCTCGCGAGCAAGATCGCCTCCGACTATCAGGGGGCGACAGGGCGATTCGAGCAACCCTCGCTCTTCTACCTGGCCCTGATCCTGCTCGTCTTCTCGCTCGTCGTGAACCTCGCCGCGCAGGTGATCGTGCGCCGCGCCGGGCGGCGGCAGGGGATCGGCGTCTGATGAGCGCCGAGGTCAGCCCGCTCGGCCGGCCGAACGACCGCCTGCGGCGGCGCAGGGCAGTCAACCGCGGCATGGAGCTGATCGCCTGGCTCGCAGCCGCACTGGCGGTCACGATTCTCGTCCTCCTCGTCCAGTCGGTGGCCCATCTGGGCGCGAGCGAGCTCAACTTCAGCCTGTTCACGAAGGCGCAGGCCGGCTTCGATCCAACCGTCCCCCAGGGGCTCTCGAATGCGTTCGTCGGCACCATCGTGATCGTCGGCATCGCGACGTTGATGGCGCTGCCCGTCGGGATCCTCGTCGCCATCTACGTGAACGAGTTCGCGTCGCGGCCAATCCGCAACGCCGTCTCGCTCGGGCTCGACGTCCTCAACGGGATCCCGGCGATCGTGATCGCGATCTTCGTCTTCGGCTTGATCGTGGTCAGCCACGGCCAGAGCGCACTGGCCGGCTCTTTCGCGCTCGCCATCCTCATGCTTCCGCTCGTCGCCCGCACGACAATCGAGATCCTTGCGCTCGTCCCGAACTCGCTGCGCGAGGCCTCATTGGCCCTCGGCGTGGCGCGCTGGCGGACGACGCTCGGGATAGTGCTGCCGCAGACGATCGGCGGCGTCCTCACGGGTACGACGCTCGCGGTGGCGCGCATCGCCGGCGAGACCGCACCGCTCCTCTTCACGTCCTCGATCGTCGCCAACGGCGTCAGCTGGAATCCGACGCATGCGCTGCAGAGCGTCCCGCTGGCGATCTTCGAGCTGTCCGAGTCGCCGTACCCCCAGGACCACGCACGGGCCTGGTCGGGCGCGCTCGTGCTGATCCTGTTCATCCTGTTCGCGAGCCTCGGGGCCCGCTGGCTCGCCACCCGCAGTCGGCGGAAGATCACGCGCGCGAGTAGATGAGAAGGGAGAATGATGGTTGTGTCCAGTAGCATCGAGCCCACCGTGCGGGTCGAGACGAAGCGCCAGCCGCTCCCGCCGCGCGAGGGCCTCGAGACCGTGTTCGACATCCAGGGGCTCGACGCGATCTACGGCTCGAAGCCGGCGATCAAGGGCGCCTCGCTCGAGATCCACAAGAACCTCGTGACGGCGATCATCGGCCCGTCCGGCTGCGGCAAGAGCACCTTCATCCGCTGCCTGAACCGGATGAACGACCTCGTCCCCGGTTTCCGCCAGAACGGGCAGATCTTCTACCACGGCCAGGAGATCTCCGGGCGCGACGTCGACCCGGTCGCCGTCCGCCGCACGATCGGGATGGTCTTCCAGCGGCCGAACCCGTTCCCGAAGTCGATCCACGACAACGTGGCGTGGGGCCTGCGGGTGCTCGGGATGAAGGACAACATGAGCGACCGGGTCGAACGCGCGCTGACGCAGGCTGCGCTCTGGGACGAGGTCAAGGACCGGCTGAAGGCGAGCGCGCTGTCGCTGTCGGGCGGCCAGCAGCAGCGTCTCTGCATCGCGCGGGCGATCGCGGTCGAGCCGGACGTCGTCCTGATGGACGAGCCGGCTTCCGCGCTCGACCCGATCGCGACCCAGTCGATCGAGCAGCTCCTCCACGAGCTGAAGAGCGAGTACTCGTTCGTGATCGTCACGCACAACATGCAGCAGGCGGCGCGGGTCGCCGACATGACGGCCTTCTTCTCGATCTCGCGCGGCGCGGAGGGCGAGCGCTGGGGCGAGCTGATCGAGTACGACGCGACCGAGAAGATCTTCACCGCTCCGTCCGACAAGCGGACGGAGGACTACGTCACCGGCCGCTTCGGCTAGGTAGCCAAGCCACCGCCGCTCGGCTGCCTTCCGAAGGACGCTGGGGCATCGGTCGGATCACGACCCGGACGCGTAGAAACCACTGATCTCGGGGCCGCGCGACGCCGGATGCCCTCGACGCCGCGGCGGGCGATCGTTGATCTGCGATTGACGATCAGGAGGTTTGCGATGAACTGCTTCGAGTGCGCGAGGGTGAATGACACGGTTCCGGCCGTCGGCCTCTGTCAGCACTGCGGCGTCGGCCTCTGCCTCGACCATCTGATCGAGGCGCACGAGTTCGCCGTCGGCGGCACCCACTACGCCTGCTCCCACGAGATCCCGCAGGTCAAGCCCCTGCGCGGCGTCCCGGCGGGGATCGCCGCGTCGGCCCGGCACCACACTGCGGCCGGCGTCTCGTGACGGTCACGACCGAGACGACGGTCGAGCAAGAGGTCGCCGTTCTGGCGAAAGCGTTGGGACATCCGGCGCGGGTGCGGATCATGCGGCTGCTGCTCGCCCGCGACGCCTGCTACTGCGGCCAGCTCGTAGACGAGTTGTCGCTCGCGCAGGCGACGGTCTCTCAGCACCTGAAGGTTCTCAGGGACGCTGGGCTGATCGCGGGAGAGATCGAGGGTCCGCGCATCTGCTACTGGGCGAGCCGCGAGCGTCTCGCGGAGCTGCACGACCTCGTCGGCGGCGTCCTCGACGACGCGGTGGAAGTGGACAACAGTGGCTGCGACTGAGACGGGCTGGCAACCGAGAACCGCTGACCGTCCAGCAGAACAGGCGGCGGTTCTCGCCAGGCTGTCCAGGCTCGACCGTTTCCTACCGCTCTGGATCGGGCTCGCCATGGCAGGCGGGCTCGGCCTTGGCAGGCTGATCCCCTCCCTCAACGACGGCCTGAACAAGCTTCAAGTGGGGACTGTCTCGGTGCCGATCGCGCTCGGTCTGCTGCTGATGATGTACCCGGTGTTGGCGAAGGTGCGGTACGAGGAGCTCGGCCAAGCCCGACACGACGGCGTCTCGAACCGCGTCTTCTTCGGTTGGTCCCTCTTCCTCTCGTGGATGGTCGGACCCGCGCTGATGTTCGCGCTCGCCTGGCTGCTATTGCCGCACCAGCCCGCCTACCGCACGGGTGTGATCATCGTCGGCCTCGCCCGCTGCATCGCGATGGTCCTGATCTGGAACGACCTCGCCAAAGGCGATCGCGACCGCACCGCGCTCCTCGTCGTCTTCAACGCGCTCTTCCAGGTCGCCGCCTACTCGCTGCTCGGCTACTTCTACCTGACCGTGCTGCCAGGGTGGCTCGGCCTCAACACGCAGGGCTTCCAGGTCGGCATCTGGGCGGTCGCCAAGACGGTGCTGATCTTTCTCGGCATCCCGCTCGCCGCCGGCTTCCTCACGCGCAGGATCGGCCTCGAGCGCAAAGGACGCGAGTGGTACGACACTCGCTTCCTCCCCAGGATCAGCCCGATCACGCTCTACGGGCTGCTCTTCACGATCGTGCTCCTGTTCGCCATCCAGGGCGACAGGATCACCTCGCAACCCCTCGACGTTGCTCGGATCGCCCTCCCGCTCCTCGCCTACTTCGCCGTGATGTGGGTCGCCGGCTTCTCGATCGGCAAGGCGATCGGGCTGCCCTACGCGCAAACCGCCAGCATGGGCTTCACCGTTGCCTCCAACGACTTCGAGCTGGCGATCGCCGTCGCCGTCGGCGTCTTCGGCGCCACTTCCGGACAGGCGCTCGCGGGCGTCGTCGGGCCGCTCATCGAAGTCCCCGTCCTCGTCAGCCTCGTCTACGTCGCGCTCTGGGCGCGCCGCTTCTGGTCGGCCGGCCCCCTACCCGCCTGAAAGCAGGCCTGCGGCTTTGCTACGCCAGCCGGCTCCTGGCTACGCCTGCGGGAAACGCGCGCGTATGGCGAGGCCACGCCCCGGCGGGCTGAGGGCATCCACCTCGCCGCCCGCCGACGTGACGACGTGCTTGACGATGGCGAGGCCCAGACCGGTGCCGCGGCTCGTGCGCGCCTGGTCTCCGCGGTAGAAGCGCTCGAACAGGCGCGGCAGGTCGACTGCCGGGACTCCTTTGCCGTCGTCGGTCACAGAGAGGAGCGCGCCGCCGTCCGAAGCCGCCAGCTCGACCGTGCAGGTGCTGCCCTGGCCCGCGTAGCGGATCGCGTTCGCGAGCAGGTTCTCGAGGACGACGCGGAGCATGCGCGGTCGGAGCGGGAGCTCGACCGTCTCGTCGGCGCTGACCACGAGGGCGACTCCCGCATGGTCGGCGCGGTCGGCGAACGAGGCCACGACGTCGTCGACGACCGGCTTGGCGAGCGTGCGGCCGAGGGCGACGACCTCGCGGCCCGTCTCGAGCTCCCCGAGGAAGAGCACGTCGTCGATCAGCTCGCGCGCCTGCTCGACCTCGGCGCGCGCCTGCGCCATCACCTCCGCCACGTCCGACCCCGGCAGGGTGGCGTTCTCGAGCAGCACGAGCAGCCGCGCGAGCGGGGTGCGGAGCTCGTGCGACACGGCGGCGGTGAAGCCGGCGCGCAGCTCCTGGTAGGCGGAGAGCTCCGGCGGAGAGTCGAGGAAGAGCACGAGCACCTCGGGCGCCGCCGCGACCGCGGCCTCTTCCGTCAGCCACGCGCCTGTCTGGGTCGCCGGAAGCAGCGCTCGCGCCGCCGGGCTCGCTGCAACCACGCGCCGTTCGCTGTCGAGCACGACCACGGGCCCGTCGCAGCTCTCCACGAGCGCGCGGGCCGTTTCGCCATGACGCCCGTTCACCACTCCTTCACCATTCCTCTACCCTTCGCACACCGGTAGCGACCGATAATGGAGTGAAGCATGCCGAAGGTTCTGATCGTCGAGGACGACGACGTCATCGCGCAGGGAATGGTCGCGCCATCTCGGCGCCGCCGGGTTCGACCCCGTGGCGGTCGGGAACGGCAGCCAGGGGCTGGCGCGACTCCGCTACGAGAAGCCGGACGTCTGCGTGCTCGACCTGATGCTGCCGGGCGTCGACGGCTGGAAGGTGATCGAGACCGCGCGCAACGAGGGGATCGGGACGCCGATCGTCGTCGTCTCCGCCCGCGGCACCGAGCACGACCGCGTGCACGCGCTCGAGATCGGCGCCGACGACTATCTCGTCAAGCCGTTCTCGATGAAGGAGCTCGTGGCGCGCGTACGGGCCGCCTCCCGCCGCTCGATCCGCCGCGAGGAGACGCCGCGCGGCGAGCCGATCGAGATCGAGGAGCTGCGGATCGACCCACTCGAAGTGCAGGCCTACGTCGACGGCCAGAGCGCGGACCTGACCCCGACCGAGTTCCGGCTCCTCTACCAGCTCGCCCTCGACCGTGGCCGCGTCGTCACGCGTGACGAGCTGCTGCAGAAGCTCTGGGGCCGGCGCGAGTCGCACCGCGACCGGACGGTGGACGTCTTCGTCCGCCGCCTGCGGGAGAAGGTCGACCGCCGGTCGTCGCGGCACACGTTCATCCAGACACGCTACGGCGTCGGCTACCGGCTCGAGCCGGTCGCCAAGGACGCAGTTCCCGCGTAGCGGCTCCGACACCAGCGCTTCACCGCTTCGACCCCCATCCCGCGCCGCCGGTACCGCACCATCGGCGCGATGAGATTCGCCGTCGTCGCCCACCGGCGAAGCGCGACGAACGAAGCGCTCGTCGCGGCAGCGCGCGCGATCGGGCTCGAGGCCTCCCTCGTCGAGCCTCGCCGCGCGCTGACGCTGCTCGAGCCGGAGGACGTCGCACTCGCGAGGCTCGACGTCCGCGAAGGGCTCGACGGCATCGAGAGCGGCACCGGCGAGCTCGAGCGGCTCGCAGCGGGCGGCGTCGACGTGCTCAACCCACCGAGGGCTCTCGTCGTCGCCCACGACAAGCTGCTGACCGCTCGCGCCCTCCGGTTCGCCGGCCTGCCGCACCCGCACACGACGCTGCTCGCGCCGGCACTGCCGGCCGCGGTGCCCGAGCTCCCCCTCGTGCTCAAGCCTCGCTTCGGCAGCTGGGGCCGCGACGTGGAGCTCTGCACGACCCCGCCCGAGCTCGAGGCGGCGCTCCTCCGGCTGCAGGCGAAGCCCTGGTTCCGCGAGCAGGGAGCGCTCGCGCAGGAGCTCGTCGAGCCCCGTGGCTGGGACCTCCGCGTCGTCGTCGCGGGCGGCCGCGTCGTCGGCGCGGCGCGGCGGGTCGCCTCGGCCGGCGAGTGGCGCACGAACGCGGCGCTCGGCGCCCGCGTCGAGCCGGTGAACGCTCCGACGCTGGCGCGCACGCTCGCGCTGGCGGCGGTGGAGGCGGCAGGCGCCGACCTCGCTGGGGTCGACCTCCTGCCGACGCGCAACGGCTTCGTCGTGCTCGAGGTGAACGGCGCTGTCGACTTCCGGCCGCTCTACGCGCCGCAGCGGAACGTCTTCGCGGACGCGGTCGCCGTGCTGCTCGACGCGGTCGCCGCGCGCCGGCCGCTGGAGCTCGCGGGAGCTCTCTAGTACGGGCGAAGGCCGGTCTCGACCTGGCGCCGTCCGTCCACCTCGTACGCCACGTCGACGGTCTCGTGCCTCCGGTACGTGCCCGCGATTCCGAGCCACATCGAAGCCCAGCGCCAGAAACCGAGCCGGCCCTCCTGGGCCAGAGCACGCGGGAAGACGAGCGACCGGCCCTCGACCTCGTAGTCGAGTCCGGGCTTCTGCCGGACGCCGTTGACGTACACCTCGAACACGGGCGGGACGTGGTCCGGCAGGTCGATCCGCGACGGTTCCGACACGTCCATAGAATGCCGTGCGGGTGCGCCGGAAGCTGCCGTCTTTCGTCCTCGTCGTGCTGGTCGCGCTTGCGACGGCCGGTCGTCGCCGCAGCTGCGAACGGGGGCTTCACGCCGCTGCAGCCCCACTCGCCGAACGCGAGCCACACCGAGACCGCGTACGACGTCATCCTCGGCTTCACGGCGGCGATCTTCGTCATCGTCGAGGTGCTCCTCGTCCTCTTCGTCTGGAAGTACCGGAGCCGCGGCCGCGACCGCACGGTCGAGGGAGCGCAGGTGCACGGGCACACGCGCCTCGAGCTGATCTGGACGGTGATCCCCGCGCTGATCCTCTGCGCGATCGGCGTCGTCGTCTTCCTGGAGCTGCCGAAGATCGACTCGGCGCCGGCGGCGAGCGACCCGATCCACGTCACCGTCGAGGGGCACCAGTACTACTGGCAGTTCGACTACCCGAACGGCGCCCACTCGATCGGCACCCTCCACGTCCCAGTCGGCCAGGACGTGGAGCTGAAGGTCGTCTCGCAGGACGTGATCCACAGCTGGTGGATCCCCGAGCTCGGCGGCAAGATCCAGGCGATTCCGGGGCGCGTCAACCACATCTGGTTCCGCGCGGACACCGCGGCCGTCTACCACGGCCAGTGCGCCGAGCTCTGCGGCGTCTTCCACGCGCTGATGCTCGCGCGCGTCGACGCCCAGTCGGCGACCGCGTACCGGAGGTACATCACGAAGACGGCCGCGGCGACGATCGGCCGGCAGGAGTGGACCGGCGTGTGCGCCACCTGCCACGGCGCTCTCGGCCGCGGAGGCTACGGGCCGGACATCTCGACGAACTCGCTGCTGACGCAGACGTCGGCGCTGACGAACGTCCTCCGCAACGGCGTCACCGGCTCGACCGGTGCGATGCCGCCGGTCGGCAGCACGTGGACGAAGGCGCAGATCGCCGCGCTCGTCGCGTACGCCGGTAAGCACATCTACAAGCCGGCCCCGGTTGGAGCGACGAGTGGCGGCTAGATCGGAGACCGCCTACCCGGTCGGCTGGAAGAGCGGCCGTATCGCCGCCTGGCTCGTCACCGTCGACCACAAGCGGATCGGGATCATGTACATCGCGACCGCGCTCTTCTGGTTCGGCGCGGGCGGGATCCTCGCGCTCCTGATGCGGGCCCAGCTGGCGACGCCGAACGAGAAGCTACTCACCGGCAACTCGTACAACGAGGTCATGACGATGCACGGGACGACGATGATCTTCCTCGTCGTCGTCCCGATCCTCGCCGGCTTCGGCAACTACCTCGTGCCGCTGATGATCGGGGCTCGCGACATGGCGTTCCCGCGCCTCAACGCGCTCTCCTTCTGGCTCTACATGCTCGGCGGGCTCGTGCTCTGGGGGAGCTGGTTCTCGACCGGCGGGGCGCCCCACGCCGGCTGGTGGTCCTACCCGACGCTCTCCGAGGCGATGCCCTGGGCGAGCCCCGGCCACGGGCAGGACTACTGGATCCTCTCGATCCACATCCTCTCGCTGTCGTCGCTCCTGGCCGCGATCAACTTCATCGTCACGATCCACAACATGCGCGCCCCCGGGATGACCTGGATGCGGATGCCGCTCTTCGTCTGGGCGATCGAGGCGTACGCGATCCTCCTGCTCGTCGCGCTGCCGTCGCTCTCGGCCGCCGTGACGCTGCTCCTGCTCGACCGCACCGTCGGGACGCACTTCTTCATCCCGTCGCAGGGCGGGAACATCGTGCTCTACCAGCACATGTTCTGGTTCTTCGGGCACCCCGAGGTCTACATCATGGTGCTGCCCGCGATGGGGATGGTCTCGGAGATCCTGCCCGTCTTCTCGCGCAAGCCGATCTTCGGCTACAAGGCCGTCGTCTTCTCGACGATGGGCATCGCCTTCTTGTCGCTGCTCGTCTGGGCGCACCACATGTTCACGGTCGGCCTGCCGATCGGCCTCGACTCCTTCTTCATGATCTCGTCGCTGGTGATCGCCGTCCCGACCGGGATCAAGATCTTCAACTGGATCGCGACCACCTGGCGCGGCAACCTCATCTTCGACACGCCGATGCTGTTCGTGCTCGGCTTCATCGCCCTGTTCACGATGGGCGGCCTCTCCGGGATCTTCCTCGCCGCCTTCCCCGTCGACTGGCAGCTGAACAACTCGTACTACGTCGTCGCCCACTTCCACTACGTCCTCTTCGGCGGCACCGCGTTCGCCTTCTTCGGCGGCCTCTACTACTGGTGGCCGAAGATGTTCGGGCGGATGCTCGACGAGCGTCTCGGCAAGCTCCACTTCTGGCTCATGTTCGTCGGCTTCAACCTCACCTTCCTGCCGATGCACATGCTCGGGCTGCTGGGGATGGTGCGCCGCGTCTACACGTACCAGCACGGCGGGCTGTGGGAGATCTACAACCTCATCTCGTCGGTCGGCTCCGGCGTGATGGCGGTCTCGATCCTCGTCTTCGCGGCGAACGTGTGGATCGCGCACCGGCTGCGCCGCGGAGTCCGAGTCGACAACGACCCGTGGCTGGCGGACACGCTCGAGTGGTACACGACCTCGCCGCCGCCGCCGCACAACTTCGACACCGTTCCCTACGTGACGAGCGCGCGGCCGCTGCGCGACCTGCGCCGGCGCCTCGCGGAGCAGCCCCAGTGACCGAGACGGCGACCAGCCTCGCGTCGCCGACCGCGCGTCCCGGCCCGTGGCTTCGCGTCTCGGCGCTCGTCGCGGCGGGCGGGACGGTGCTCGCCGTGGTCTCCGGCGCTTCCGACCTCGGCACCGCGCATCGCCTGCTGGCCGCCCTCGTCGCCCCGCCGCTCGCAGCGCTCGTCGTCTCCGCCTGGCTCGCCCACCGTCGGCTCGTCCCCGCAGCGCTCGCCGCCTCGGCCCTCTTCGCCGCGGCCGCGGCCGTGCCGGGGGACCACGCCCACGCCGGCCTCGCGGCCTTCGCGCTCGCGGCGCTCGTGATCGTCGTCGCGGAGAGCTTCCGCGGCGAGCGCGTGCCGTGGGGAAGCTGGCGCGACTACGTGACGCTGACGAAGCCGCGGATCATGTCGCTGCTGCTGGTGACGGGCTTCTGCGGGATGATCGCCGGCGCCCGTGGCTGGCCCGGAACCGAGCGGGCCGGCGCGGCCATGCTCGGGCTCGCGCTCGCCTGCGGCGGCGCGTCGGCGCTCAACCACCTGCTCGACCGCGACATCGACCCGCTGATGGGGAAGCGGACGCAGCAGCGCCCGGTCGCCTCGGGTCGCGTCGCGCCGAGCCGAGCGCTCGAGTTCGGGCTCGCCCTCTCGGCCCTCTCCTTCGTCCTCCTCGCGAGCACGGTGAACGTCCTCACCGCGGTGCTCGCGCTCGTCGGCAACGCCTTCTACGTCCTCGTCTACACGCGGTGGCTGAAGCGGTCGACGCCGCAGAACATCGTGATCGGAGGCGCAGCCGGCGCGGTGCCGCCGCTCGTCGGCTGGGCCGCCGCGACCGACCACATCGGCATCGCCGCGCTACTCCTGTTCGCGATCGTCTTCCTCTGGACGCCGCCCCACTTCTGGGCGCTCGCGATCTTGATCCGCGACAAGTACGCCGCCGCGCGGGTGCCGATGCTGCCGGTCGTCCGCGGCGAGCGGGAGACGGCGCGGCAGATCGTCCTCTACTCGCTCGTCCTCGTCGGAGCGACGCTGCTGCCGTGGGCCTGGGGCGGCGCTGGCCCGCTCTACGTCGTCTGCGCCCTCGCCCTCGGCGCCGTCTTCGTCTGGCTCGCCGAGCGACTGCGGCGCGAGACGACGCCTCGACGGGCGATGCTCCTCTTCCACTACTCGCTCCTGTACCTCGCGCTGCTGTTCGCGGCGCTCGCCGTCGACGCGGTCGTCTAGGAGGAACCGATGGATCCCGAGCTCGCACGCAGGAACCTCCGCCTCGGCTGGTTGCTGTTCGGCGTCTTCCTGCTCCTGTTCGCCGGCACGATCGGCGTCGCCTTCCTGTACCTGCACTTCCAGTAGTGGAGGGGATCTGGCTGGCGCGGCCGGACACGCCGTCCCCCGGCGTGCCCGTGGCCGTCAAGGACCTGCTCGACACGGCCGGGCTGACGACGACGTACGGCTCGGCGCTCTTCGCCGACCACGTTCCCGCGCAGACCGCGGAGGCGGTTCGCCGGCTGGAGGCGGCCGGCTACGCCGTCGCCGGCAAGACGAACCTGCACGAGTTCGCCTACGGGATCACATCGCAGAACCCGCACTACGGCACGGTGCCGAACCCGGCTGCGCCCGGCCGGGTCGCGGGCGGCTCCAGCGGCGGCTCCGCCGCGGCAATCGCGGGCGGCGAGGTGGAGCTCGCGCTCGGGACCGACTCGGCCGGCTCGATCCGGATCCCCGCCGCCTGGTGCGGCGTCGTCGGCTTCAAGCCGACGTTCGACCTCGTGCCGACGGACGGCTGCTTCCCGCTCGCCCCCACCTACGACCACGTGGGGCCGATGGCGTCGACGGTCGAGGGGTGCGAGGAGCTTCTGGGCGTGCTCGTGCCGGGCTACGAGCAGCTCGCGCTCGAGTCGCTCGAGGAGCTGACCGTGGGGATCGCGTGGACGGAGCACGCCGACCCGCTCGTCGCCGAGCGGGTAGAGGAGGCGGCTGCGCTGTTCCCGCGCCTGCAGCCGCTCGAGCTCCCGTTCCCGCCGGACGACCGCTCGCTCTTCATGCGCGAGGCGGCGGACGTCCACCGAGCTCTCTTCCCGGGCAACGAGGAGCTGTACGGCGAGAACGTACGCGGCAAGATCGAACGCTGCCTCGCGGTGACCGACGACGCCGCAGAGCGCTCGCGGCGCGAGCACGACGGCTACAAGGAGCGTGCGGCGGAGGCTCTCGGAGACGTCGACCTCGTCGTCACGCCGACGGTGGCCTTCGTCGCGCCGCCGGCCGACGTCGACGAGACCACCCTGCGCGGCAGGGGGACGCTCCTCACGTACCCGTTCAGCGTGCTCGGCCGGCCGGCCCTCGCTCTCCCGTGCGGCCGCGCCGAGGATCGGCTGCCCGCGTCGCTGCAGCTCGTCGGCCGAAGCGGCGAGGACGCGCGCGTCCTCGCCGCCGGCCGACTCCTGGCATCCCTCCTTCGGGGGGCAGCCGCGGGCTAGCGGTTGCCGACAACGATGGGGACGATGCGCATCGTCCGCCTAACCATCCTGCTCGCCGCCCTCGGGATCGGCGCCTTCACGGGAGCCTCGTCCGCAGCCGTGCCGGCGCCCACCGGGCTGCACGGCTTCCTCCTCGTCCCGAGCGAGTCGCCCACGACGACCTTCCACCGCACGCCCTCGTTCGCCTGGTCGCCGGTCCGGGGGGCGGAGAAGTACGAGCTCCAGCTCTCGACGAGCTCGGCCTTCCGCGACAACGGGATCCTCTACGACGACAACAGCCTGCTGACGCCCGTCGCCGCTCCCTCGCTCACGCTGCCGTGGACGACGGGCTCGCCGCATTCGCTCTACGCACGCGTGCGGGCGCTCTCCCCCGGCGGCGAGTCGGCGTGGAGCCAGCCCTTCGGCTTCGACATCGTTCCGCCACCGGCTCCGGCCGCGATGGCGAGCGCCGACGGCCTGCTGCGCTGGGAGCCGGTCGACGGCGCCGAGGGCTATCAGGTCTGGCTGCTCGACGCGAACAAGATCGAGACCGTGAACACGAACGTCCTCGACGAGCGCGAGTACTACGCCTTCCACGACTCGCAGAGCTGGATCGGCACGGTGCGGTGGCGCGTGCGGGCGCTGCGGACGAACGTCCTCAGCAGCCTGAACGGGATCCCCGTCGCGCACTACGGCCCCTGGAGCTCCGTCTACACGTCGACGAACCCGACGCCGACGGATGCTCCGATCCACCTCATGGGCACGCTGTCCAACGTCTACTCCGACGGAAGCTCCTCGGCCCCCGCGCACGAGCTGATGCCGGCGTTCTCCTGGTCGGGCGACGAGACGCTCAACGGCACCCCGGCGGACTTCTTCCGCGTCTACGTCTACACCGACCGGCAGTGCGTCAACCAGGTCTTTGCAGGCGCGATCGTCTCGTCGCCCGCCTACGCGCCCCGCCCGGGCGGCCCGCTCGCGATGCCCGCGAACGCGACGGATCTCGCGACGGCGGAGGAGAGCTTCCTCGGCGACGGCCCCGAGACGGAGAGCTTCAGCTACGACGGCCAGCCGGTCACGCCCACGGAGCAGCAGCCGGCGGCGACTCCGACCACCTCGCTGCCGGGCAGCGGCACCACCGGCAGCACGGCGGGCAGCACCGGCAGCACCGGCAGCACCGGCAGCACCGGCAGCGTGACGGCCAGCGCCTCGCCCGGCGCCCCGATCGACCTCTGGGACGTCGACTGGCCCTCGAGCGGCTACTACTGGACGGTCGTTCCGGTGCTCGCTGTGGGCGCCGACGCGACGACCGTCGTCGCCCCGGGCGCCGATGCCGGCGCCACGGTCGTGCCGGTCAGCTCGACGCTCGGCTTCGAGACGGGCGACAAGGTCACGATCGGCGTGTCGCCGAACTCCGACAGCGGCACCGTCGTCGCGATCGGCGCGGGCACGATCACGCTCAATGCGCCCCTGGGGCACGATCACCCGCCGGGCGACCCGATCCTCCGGCCGATCCGGTACCAGGATCTCGAGCTGCCGCAGGACGCCTGCGCGGCGGGGCGCGTCCAGCGCTTCGGGATCTCGAGCGAGCCCTCGCTGACGAGCTGGCGTGCGCCGTTCGCGACGGGCCTGTCGTCGAAGGGACGGCTCGTGTCGGCCGCACAGACGCGGGTCTTCTACGGCGAGCCGCTCGTGGCGTGGACGCCCGCCTACGGGGCGAGCGTGTACGAGGTGCAGTGGAGCCACAAGCGCTACCCGTTCGTGGCGCAGACCGACACGCAGACGGGCACGCGCGGCTTCATGTCTCTCTCCACCTCCGCGATCCTGCCGCTCCGGCCGGGGACGTGGTGGTACCGCGTGCGGGGCTTCGACTACAACCTGCCGACGGGAGCGCAGCAGATGGCGTGGTCACCGCCCGAGCAGCTCGTCGTGACGGCACCGAAGTTCAGGGTCACCTCGGCGAAGCGCTAGCCCTAGTGCACGCCGCGAGTACCGACGCCTCGTAGATCGGATCCGGGCTGAACCGCTCGAGCTCGTCCGACAGGACGTCGCTCGGCGTAGGCGGATCGCCTGGCGGCAGCGGCACGGCCTCGCCGTCGAGTTCCACGCCGAGGAGCTTTTCCGCCGCATCGTGCTCGAGCGAGATGTCGTCGCGGCCGAGCCGCGAGCGAAGCCAGCCGCACAGCAGCCACGCCTGCGCCGCGGTCCCGCGCACCCGCACGGTCCCCACATCCGCGATCGCCGGCCACAGCGTCGCCAGGTGGGCCCGCCAGCGCGAGGTACGGGCCCAGGCGATGTCCGAGGTGGCCGTGCGCGGGAAGAGCTCAGCCAGCCGCCGGTAGAGGAACGGGAGGTCGTCCCACTCGGTCGAGTCGACGATCAGTCGATCGGCGATCCCGACGAGCTGCTCGAGCTCCGCCGCGCCCCACGGCGGCTCGCCGCGCCAGCGGAGAAAGACCGGCAGGTCGGAGATGAGCAGCGGCTCGACGATGCTCGCCGGCGCCTTGGCGCGCACGCCTCGCAGCGTCAGCTCGACCACCTCGGTCACAAGGCGGCGATCCGTTCCCGGCACCTCCCACCGCTCGACGGCCGCCCAGGCGTCGATCCGGTTGTCCGCAGCGTCGGCCTCGGGAAAGAGCAGGATCGTCCGCGACGGGTGCTGCTCGGCCATGCCCGCCAGCGCCTGCCGCGCGGGCTCGACCCAGGCGTCCGGCACCCAGGCGATGTGGGTCATCACCGACGTGCGCATGCTCGCCGCCGTGGCCGCCGCCTCCGACCGGAGCCGCGCCAGCGCCGTGTCCACGTCCCCGAGGCTGACGTCCTCGCCGAACCAGGTGAGGTCCTTCAGTGGCGCCGCCACGACCGGCCGTCCCGGTGGAGAAGGTCGTCCGCGCTCGGTGGCCCCCACGAGCCGGCCGCGTAGTTCGGGAACGCCGGACGGTCGCGCTGCCAGGCCGCGACGATCGCATCGACGAGCAGCCACTGCTCCTCGACCTCGTCGCCGCGCGTGAAGAGCGTCGAGTCGCCGAGCATCGTGTCGAGGATCAGCCGCTCGTACGCCTCCGGCATGCCGGTGCGGAAGGCGCCGCCGTAGAGGAAGTCCATGTGCACCGTACGGATCGTCATGCCCTGACCCGGCACCTTGGCGCCGATCGCGAGCGAGACCCCCTCGTCCGGCTGGACGTGGACGATGAGGACGTTGGGACGCAGGCCCTCGGCCGCCGTCTCCTCGAACGGCGGGTGCGGCGCCTCCTTGAACTGGATGGCGATCGTCGTCTCGCGCCGCGCCAGCCGCTTGCCCATCCGCACGTAGATCGGCGTGTCGGCCCAGCGCCAGTTGTCGACGTAGAGCTTCGCGGCCACGAACGTCTCCGTCATCGAGTCGCGCGCGACTCCCTCCTCCTCGCGGTACGCGACGACCTCCTCGCCCTCGACGAAGCCGCGCCCGTACTGGCCGCGGACGACGAGCTTCGGCCCCGGCGTGTGCAGCGCCTTCAGCACCTTCACCTTCTCGTTGTGCACCGAGTCGGACGTGAAATCGATCGGCGGCTCCATCGCCGTCAGCGCGAGCAGCTGGAGCAGGTGGTTCTGGAAGATGTCGCGAATCGCGCCCGCCTGCTCGTAGTAGCCGGCGCGCGCCTCGATCCCGATCGACTCGGCGACGGTGATCTGGACGTGGTCGATGAACTGCCGGTTCCAGATCGGCTCGAAGATCCCGTTCGCGAAGCGGAGCGCGAGCATGTTCTGCACCGTCTCCTTGCCGAGGTAGTGGTCGATGCGGAAGATCTCGTCCTCGCGGAAGTACTCGAGCAGCGTCGCGGTCAGCTCCTTCGCCGATTCGAGATCGTGACCGAACGGCTTCTCGACCACGAGCCGGATCCAGCCGTGATCGCCACGCCGCTTGCCGAGAGCCTCCACGATCGTCGGGAACGCCGGCGGCGGCACGGCGAGGTAGAAGACCCGGTTGCCGCCGAGCTTCTGCTCGTCGTCGAGGCGGCCGAGCAGGTCGTGCACCGCGTCCTCGCCGCCCGCGTCCGCGAAGTCGCTCGTGACGTAGTGGAGCCGGGGCGCGAGCTCGTCCCAGACGTCCTGCCGGAACGGGTCGCGCGCGTGGTCGCGCACCGCCGTCTGCATGTCGTTCCGGAACGTCTCGTCGTCGCCTCCCGTGCGCGCCACGCCGACGATCGCCAGGCGCTCGGGCAGCAGCCGCCGGACGGCGAGCGCGTACAGGGCCGGCATGAGCTTCTTGTGCGTGAGGTCGCCGGAGGCGCCGAAGATGACGAGCGCGCAGGGGTCGGGCGCGCTTCTCAGCGCGAGCCCGGCGGCGAGCGGGTTCTCCTCCTGCCGCGGCTCGACGGTCTCGGTCATTGCTCCGGGCTCTTCTCTTGATGGCCGCCAAACCCCTTCCGCATCGCCGAGAGGATGCGGTTGCCCCAGTCGGACTCGCCGCGCGACGCGAAGCGGTCGAACAGCGAGGCGGCAAGCACCGGAGCGGGCACGCCCTCCTCGACCGCCGCCTGCACCGTCCACCGTCCCTCACCGGAGTCGCTGACATGGCCCGCGTACTCGTCGAGGTTCGGCGAGGAGTGCAGCGCCTCCGCCGTGAGGTCGAGCAGCCACGAGCTGACCACCGAGCCGCGCCGCCAGAGCTCCGCGACCGCTGCGACGTCGAGCTGGTACTTGTAGTGGTCGGGGTCGCGCAGCGGCGTCGTCTCGGCGTCCGTCTCCTGCGCGTGGAGGCCGACGTCGGCGTGCTTGAGGACGTTCAGGCCCTCGGCGTACGCCTGCATCAGGCCGTACTCGATCCCGTTGTGCACCATCTTCACGAAGTGGCCAGCGCCCGACGGGCCGCAGTGCAGCCAGCCCTGCTCCTCGGGTGCCGCGTCGCCCTCCCGGCCGGGCGTGCGGACGGCGGTAGCTGCTCCGGGGGCGAGCGCCTCGAGCACGGGCACGAGACGAGCGACCGCCTCATCGTCCCCGCCGACCATCAGGCAGTAGCCGCGCTCACGGCCCCAGACGCCTCCGCTGACGCCGACGTCGACGTAGTGGACGCTCCGGTCGCGCAGCGCGTGCGAGCGGCGGAGGTCGTCGACGTAGTACGAGTTTCCGCCGTCCACGATCGTGTCGCCCGCCGCGAGCGCGGGCGCAAGCTCGCTCACCACGGAGTCGACGATTCCGGCCGGAACCATCAGCCAGACCGACCGCGGCGCGTCGAGCTGCCGGACGAGCTCCTCGAGCGACGACGCTGTCGATTCGACGTTCGGGTCGAACGTCTTCACGTCGTGACCCGCTGCGCGCAGCCGCTCGGTCATGTTCGCGCCCATCCGGCCGAGCCCGACCATCCCCAGCTGCACCGCTACACCTCCTCCAGCCGGACGCGCGCGATCCGCCGGCCGCGCTCCTGCAGCGTCTGGAAGTCCCCCGCCGCCTGCGCCCGGATCAGGCGCCGGAAGCCGAACCGCTCGCCGGGGATCGGGAGCTCGTCGCCGGGATCGTCGACGACCTGGAGGAAGAGGCCGGTGTTCGGGCCGCCCTTGTGGAGCTGCCCGGTCGAGTGCATGTACCGCGGCCCGTAGCCGTGCGTGACGACGAGGCCGCTCTCGCGGCGGAGCCGCGCGACGAGGCTCGCGATCCGGCCGTCGTTCTCTTCGGTGGGCTGCACGAACGCCTGGACGCAGACATAGTCGCCGTCCTGCGCGTGCGCGAGAAGCTCCTCGACCGAGCCTTGAGGCTCGAGCGCCGGCTCCTCCCCCGTCGCGAGCACCTCGTTCGTCTTGTCCTTCGCCGCCTGGACGTCCGGCTGGTCGAAGGGATCGATCTCGAGGTAGGCGCCGGCGACCGCGACGGCGAACTCCCAGCGGAAGAACTCGGCGCCGAGCGCATATGGATCGGGGAGCTCGGGCGTCGCCGCCTGGCGGTCGGGTCCCTCCGGCGACTCGCCCGGCGCCGGGACGAGGCCCTTCCCCTGCTTGCCGGTCGACTCCGCGATCAGCTGCTCGGCCCAGAGGCCGAACTCGCCGGGAGTGTCCGCGATGCAGATCTTGTCGCGACCGTCCCGCCAGCCCTCGCCGAACTGCCGGCCGAGCTCGTAGCCCGGGTTGCCGTCGCCGAGACGGCACGCGTCGCGCATCTCGGCCGCGCGCTCGAGCAGACGGGCGGCGTCGACACCCATCAACACCGCCGGCACGATGCCGAAGGGCGAGAGCGCCGAGTAGCGGCCTCCGATCGACGGCGCGCCGTGGAAGACGTGGAGGAACCCCTTCTGCTTCGCGAGCGTCTCGAGATCGGAGCCGGGATCGGTGATCGCCGCGAACATGCCGCCGCGCTCGAGGAAGTAGGCCGTATGGGAGCGCGTCTCGAGTGTCGTCCCGGACTTCGAGGCCGAGACGAAGAGCGTGCGGGCGGAGTCGATCTTCTGCTCGAGCGCGCGGATCGCCTTGGGATGCGTCGTGTCGAGGACGTGGAACCAGCCGGCGCCGAACGTCCGCCGCAGCACCTCCGGGGCAAGCGAGGAGCCGCCCATGCCGAACAGGACGACGTCGTCGACCGCCTCGTGCAGCGACTCTGCAAACCGGCGCACGTCGTCGAGCAGCTCTTGCATGCGCAGCGGCTCGTCGAGCCAACCGAGCCACCGCGCCTCGTCGCCCCCGGTCCAGACGGTCGGATCGCGCGCCCAGATGCCCTCGACGAGCTCGTGGCCGCTCACGCGGCGACGGTCTCCCGCTTCGCCCTCACCCCGTCGAGCAGCTCTGCGAACGAGTCGGCGAACTTCTGCACCCCTTCCTGCTCGAGCGTCAGGACGACGTCGTCGTAGTCGACCCCGACCTCGGCGAGCTCTTCGAGGAGCTTGTGCGCCTTCTTCATGCCCTTCGCCACCGCGTCGCCGTCGACCTCGCCGTGATCCTGGAATGCGGCGATCGTCTCCTCCGGCATCGTGTTCACGGTGTCGGGCCCGATCAGCTCCTCGACGTAGAGGACGTCCCGGTAGGCGGGGTTCTTGGTCGAGGTGGAGGCCCACAGACAGCGCTGCGGGAAGGCGCCCTTGCCCGCGAGGAACTCCCAGCGCGGACCGGAGAACGCCTCTAGGTAGTGCTCGTACGCGAGCTTCGCGTTTGCGATCGCGAGCTTGCCGCGCAGGCCGAGGGCCGCCTTCGTCCCGATCTCCTCGAGCCGCCTGTCGGTCTCGGTGTCGACCCGGGAGACGAAGAAGCTCGCGACCGAGCGCACCTGCGCCGGCTGCCCGCCCGAGGCGACGAGCCGCTCGAGCCCGCGCAGATAGGCCTCGACGACCTCGCGGTAGCGCTGGAGCGAGAAGATCAGCGTCACGTTGATGCTGCGGCCGCCGGCGATGCAGTCCTCGATCGCGGCCAGGCCCGGCTGCGTCGCCGGGATCTTCACGTAGAGGTTCGGCCTGGCGATCCACTCGTGCAGGCGGATCGCCTCGCCGTAGGTCGCCTCGGTGTCGTAGGCGAAGTTCGGATCGACCTCCATCGAGACGTAGCCGTCCTGCGGGCTCGCCGCGTGCACCGGCGCAAGCAGGTCGAGCGCGGCCTCGACGTCGCGTAGCGCGAGCCGGAGGAAGACCTCCTTCGGATCGGTCTCCTCGTCGAGCAGCTCCTTCACCTGCTCGTCGTAGGCGTTCCCGTGCGAGATCGCCTTCTGGAAGATCGTCGGGTTGGAGGTGACGCCGACGACGGCGTCCTCCTTCATCATCCGCGCGAGCTCGCCCTGCTCGAGGAGGTCGCGCGAGAGGTAGTCGATCCACACCGACTGCCCGCGCGCGCTCAGCTTGTGGAGCCGCGATTCAACCATCGACCATCCCTTCTTCCATCCGCTTCACCTTCTCCAGTCTGGCGACGTAGCGCTCCCCTCCGTCGAAGCGCGCGGCGAGGAAGGCCCGCACGAGATCCGCGGCGAGGCTCGGCCCGACGACCTCCGAGCCGAGGCAGAGGACGTTCATGTCGTCGTGCTCGACGCCCTGGTGGGCGGAGTAGACGTCGTGGCAGACAGCCGCGCGGATGCCGGCGATCTTGCTCGCGGCGACCGACGCGCCGACGCCGGAGCCGCAGACGAGGACTCCGCGCTCGGCCTGTCCGCCCTTGATCGCCGCGCCGAGCTCCGCCGCCTTGTCCGGGTAGTCGATCCGGACGGCGTCGGTGTCGGTGCCGAGGTCGACCACCGAGTGGTCGGCCAGAGCGTCCAGCACGGCGTCGCGGAGGCGCACCCCGCGATGATCGAAGGCGACTGCGACCCTCACGCCCCTGGCCGCCTTCCGCTCCCGCCCGGCGAAGCCGGGCTCCGCGAAAGGCTGACGATGCTGGCAGCGGCCGCCTGCACACTCGCCGCTCGGCCGTACCCCGCCGTACTGTCCTCCGCGGCGCGCGCTTGGCGTCCTTGCCAGCGTCGCCCCAGGAACGTGAGGGAAACGTTCACGAGGAGACGCGGGTGCGGAGGGCGAGCGCCCGCTCGACGACGGCGTCGGCGGTGAAGCCGAGGTTCTCGAGCACGGTCGCCCCCGGCGCCGATGCACCGAACCGCTCGAGCGAGAGCGAGTCGCCCTCGTCGCCGACCCACTTCGCCCAGCCGAGCGCGACGCCGGCCTCGACCGAGAGCCGCGCCTTCGTGTCGGGCGGCAGCACCTCGTCGCGGTAGTCCTGCGGCTGGGCCTCGAACAGCTCCCAGCACGGCATCGAGACGACGCGGGCGCTCGACCCTTGCTCGGCGAGCCGCTTCGCGCCTGCGAGCGCGATGTGCACCTCCGAGCCGGTCGCGAGCAGGACGACGTCGGGCGAGCCGTTCGCGTCCGCGCTCTCCCAGAGGACGTAGCCGCCGCGCGTCACGCCGTCGACACTCGTCTCGGCGAGCGTCGGCACCTTCTGCCTCGTGAGAGCGAGCCCGACCGGGCCGCCCTCCCGCTCGAGCGCGATCCGCCAGGCGCCGACCGTCTCCGTGGCATCCGCGGGCCGGACGAACCAGAAGTTCGGGATGGCGCGGAGCGCGGCGTAGTGCTCGACCGGCTGGTGCGTCGGGCCGTCCTCGCCGAGCCCGATCGAGTCGTGCGTCCAGACCCAGACGACAGGCAGCGACGAGAGCGCGGAGAGGCGAACCGCCGGCCGCATGTAGTCGGAGAAGACGAGAAAGGTCGAGCCGTACGGCTTGACGATCCCGCCGTGGAGCGCGAGGCCGTTGACGATCGAGCCCATCGCATTCTCGCGGATGCCGAAGGGGACGTTGCGGCCGGAGTGTGTGGCCGAGAAGAGCCCGCCGCCCTTGAACTCGGTGTAGGTCGACTCGACGAGGTCGGCCGCGCCGCCGAGCATCGTCGGCGTGAAGCGCTTGAACGCCTCCATCACGTCCGCGCCGGCCTTCCGCGTCGCCAGCTCCTCGCCGACCTCGAACTCCGGCAGCGCCTCGAGCCAGCCCGGGCGCGGCTTGCCGCTCTGCGCCTGCTCCCAGTCCTCCTTCAGTCCCGGGTACTTCGCCGCCCACGCCTCGACCCGCCGCTCCCACTCGAGCTCGTACTCGTTGCCGCGGTCGATGACCTTCATGTGCTCGCGTACCTCGTCGGGCACGAAGAACTTCTCGTCCGGATCCCAGCCGAGCGCCTCCTTCGTCGCGCGCACCTCCTCCTCGCCGAGCGGGGAGCCGTGCGCCTTCGCCGTGTCGATCGCGTGCGGGGCGCCGAAGGCGATGTGCGAGCGGATCACGATCAGCGACGGCCGCTCCTCCTCCGCCTGCGCGTTCGCGATCGCCTCGCGCAGCGTGTCGAGGTCGTTCGCGTCGTCGACGTGCTGGACGTGCCAGCCCTGGGCGGCGAGGCGCGCGCCCTTGTCCTCCGCGACGAAGGAGATCGAGGTCGTGCCGTCGATCGTGATGTGGTTGTCGTCGTAGAAGTAGACGAGCTTGCCGAGCCCGTACTGGCCGGCGAGCGACGCGGCCTCGTTCGAGACGCCCTCCATCAGGTCGCCGTCGGAGCAGATCGCGTAGACGCGATGGTCGACGATCTCGTCGTAGGGCCGGTTGTAGCGCTCGGCGAGGAAGCGCTCCGCAAGGCCCATCCCGACGCCGTTCGCGAAGCCCTGCCCGAGCGGCCCGGTCGTCGCCTCGACGCCCGGCGTGTGGTGCACCTCCGGATGTCCGGGCGTGATCGATCCCCACTGCCGGAAGCGCTTCAGCTCCTCGAGCGAGAGGTCGTAGCCCGCGAGGTGGAGAGCCGTGTACTGGAGGATGCAGGCGTGGCCGGCCGAGAGGAGGAAGCGGTCGCGGTTCGGCCAGTGCGGGTCGGCGGGGCTGTGCCGGAGCACCTCGCGGTAGAGGAGATACGCCAGCGGCGAGAGCGCCATCGCGGTGCCGGGGTGGCCCGCGTTCGCCTGCTGGACGGCGTCCATCGAAAGCGTCCGGATCGTGTCGATCGAGCGCTGCTCGAGCTCGGTGTTCGGCATCCGTCGAACCATAAGGCTCCGTCCCCTCCACGCGTGGAGAAGGTGTGGTGTCAGCGCAGCAGCTCGACCACCTCGGGCGGGAACGCATCGGATCTACAGTGGCCCGGCCATGGCAGTCGTGATCGCCTCCAACCTGCGCAAGGAGCTCGCGGGCACCGTCCTCTTCGACGGCGTCTCGTTCTCCGTCGAGCGGCGCGACCGCGTCGCGCTCTCCGGGCCGAACGGCGCCGGCAAGACGACGCTGCTCCGGATCCTCGCCGGCGAGACGGAGAAGCACGGCGGCGAGCTCGCGTTCGCGAAGGGGACGCGGGTCGCCCTGCACGACCAGCGCCCGCCGCTCGAGCAGGAGCTGACGCTGCGCGAGTACGTCCTCTCCGGCGCGCGCGACCTCGTCGCGCTCGAGGACGAGCTGAGGCGGCTCGAGCAGTCGATGGCCGGCGGAGACCATGCGCAGGCGACGCTGAACCGCTACGCGAGAGCTCAGGCGCGGCTCGAGCACGCCGGCGGCTACGCCTGGCGCGACCGGGCGGCCTCGGTCGTGCGCGGGCTGGGCTTCGTCGAGGACGATCTCGACCGGCCGTTGCGGACGTTCTCCGGCGGCGAGCTGACGCGCGCCTCCCTCGCGCGCGCGCTCGGCGGCGATCCCGACCTGCTCCTCCTCGACGAGCCGACCAACCACCTCGACGTCGCGAACCTCGAGTGGCTCGAGCGAGAGCTCGCGTCGCTCGACGCCGCGGTGATCCTCGTCGCGCACGACCGCTGGTTCCTCGAGGCCGTGACGACGGCGACGCTCGAGCTCGACGCCGGCAAGGGGACGTTCTTCCCCGGCCCGTGGCACGCGTGGCGGCGCGAGAAGGCGGCGCGGATGCTGCACGCGCAGAAGGAGGTCGAGCGCGTCGAGGCGGACCTGGTCCGGCTCGAGCGTTTCGTCGAGCGGTTCCGCTACAAGAAGAGCAAGGCCAAGCAGGCGCAGGCGAAGCTGACGCAGATCGGGCGGCTCGAGCAGGAGAAGGCCGTTCACGCCGACCAGGTCGCGCTGCTCTCGCGCCGCACGCGCGGGCTCGGCTTCGAGTTCCTCAAGCCGGCGCGCAGCGGCCGGACGGTGGTCGAGGCGGACGGGCTCGAGGTCGCCGTGCCCGGACGCGTGCTCCTGCCCGGCGTGAGCTTCGCGCTCGAGCGAGGCGAGCACGTCGCGCTCGTCGGGCCGAACGGCTCGGGCAAGACGACCCTGCTCGAACGGATCGTCCGCGGCGAGGACGTCCACCTCGGCTACGGCGTCCAGATCGGCTACTTCTCCCAGCAGGAGACCGAGCTCGACACGCGCGGCTCCGTCCTCCAGTGCGTCCAGGCGATGACGGGGCTCGCGCGGCCGGACGCCCAGGCGCTGCTCGGCCGCTTCCTCTTCTCCGGCTGGGACGCACACGAGAAGCCCGCCGCCGTGCTCTCCGGCGGCGAGCGGCGGCGGCTCGCGCTCGCCGTGACCGTCGCGTCGGGCGCGAACTTCCTCGTCCTCGACGAGCCGACGAACCACCTCGACCTCGAGAGCCGCGAGGCGCTCGAGGCGGCGCTCTACGCGTTCCCGGGGACGGTGCTGCTCGTCTCGCACGACCGCGCGCTGCTCGACGCGATCGCCGAGCGGACGCTCGCGATCGAAGACGGCGAGCTGCGCGGCTACGACGGCGGCTGGGCCGAGCTGCTGCGGCGGCGCGAGGAGCGGGCAGCGCGCGCGGCGCTGCCGGAGCCGGTCGAGAGGCCCAAGCCGGCGCCGAGGTCGAAGCCGAAGCCCGCGGCCCCGAAGAAGCGGCGTCCGTCCGAGCTCGAGCGGCTCGAGGCGGAGATCGCCGCGCGCGAGGCCGAGGTGGCCGAGCTCGAGACGAAGCTCGCGGAGAACTGGACGGACGTAGACGTGCTCGCCGCGCACAAGCGCAGCCGCGACGCGCTCACGGCGCTGCTCGCACGCTGGGAACAGCTCTTTGCGAGCTCGCAAAGCTGACGCTTTGCTCGCTGGGACAGGGAACTGCGCGGGCCGGAAAGCGTGGTTTCCGGCCCGCTCCGTGCTGAGGGCGTATTGGGCTGACGTGGGTTCTGAGCCTTCTCCGGTCGCGGGCGAGCAGGCTGCGCGTGCTCACCCGCTGGCCCGCGGCGGCGTAACGCGCCGTTACGCCGCCACCCGAACGCCAACAGGGATCGAACGCTTCAACCATCCTTCGGTCCAGGGCCGGAGGCTAAGACCCGCGCAGCGGACTTAGCCGCAGGCCGCACAGCGCTCGCGCCGGCCTCCGCCGCGCGCGAGCGCACCACAGCAGCCCCCCAACCAGACCACCCAAAGACAAACAGCACGAAGCGGGCCGGAAACCACGCTTTCCGGCCCGCGCAGTCCCTATCCCAGCGAGCGAGTGCGCAGCACTCGCGAGCTACTTCCAGAAGCGCTCGAAGGCCGAGTCGAGCGGGAGGGCGGTCACGTCCTGCCACAGCCCGTCGCGCATCCGGATCACGAGCGCCTGCTCGACGTCGAGGTCGATCCCGTTCCGCCGGCCGGTGGCGCGGTAGATGGCGACCGCCCACTCGTCGTCTGCGAAGACCGTGTGCAGCCGGCTCCGGTACGTGCCGTCGGTCTCGATCCCGGTGCGCCGGAGGAACTCGACGACGTCACGACGGCCGCGGTACTCGCCGCTCATCACGGTGTGCCCCGGCACCCGCCAGACGATCTCGCGATCGAAGGCGGCGGAGACGGCCTTCGCGTCCTTCCCGAACGCGGCGAAGACGCGCCGCGTGAGAGCGGCGTTCGGGTGCTCGTCGCTCACGTGTCGTCCCCCGCGAGCGTCGCCACGACGGCCTCCGCGATCGCCTCGAGCTTCCGGCCGGACGCCTGGCTGGCCTTCCGCAGCCGCGCGAACGCCTCGCCCTCGCTCAGCTGCTCCTTCTCCATCAGCAGCCCCTTCGCCCGCTCGATCACCTTGCGCGCGGCAAGGGCGTCCGCGAGCGACTCGGCCTCCGCGCGCACAGCCTGAAGCTCCTCGTGGCGGGCGTTCGCGGCGGCAATGGCGGGGAGGAGATCCTGCTCGCGGAACGGCTTGACGAGGTAGCCGAAGACGCCCGCCTCGACCGCCCGCGAGACGAGCTCCTGCTGGCCGTACGCCGTCAGCATCACGATCGGGACAGGCCGCTCCTCGAGGATCCTTCGCGCGGCCTCGATCCCGTCGAGCCTCGGCATCTTCACGTCGAGGACCGCGAGGTCCGGCTGGGTCGAGCGCGCTAGCTCGACGGCCTCCTCGCCGTCCTTCGCCTCCGCGCAGACGTCGAAGCCGGCCCGCTCGAGTAGCTGCTTCAGGTCGAGCCGGATGATCGTCTCGTCTTCCGCGATGAGGATCCTCACGGGAAGACCTCGATGGTCGAGCCCTCGCTCACATGCCAGAGCTCGGTCACGGCAACGACCGGAGCAACGCCGCCGGCTCGGGCCAGAAGAGGAGATGCGCCGCCTCGTCGCGCGGCAGCCAGCGGTACTCGTCGTGCTCGTCGTTCAGCACCGGCTCCCACGCCGGCTCGACGACGGCGAGGAAGGCGCGAACCTGGACGCCCAGACCCGGCTCCGACTCCCACGACTCCCGCACGTACGTGAACTCGCCGAGCGCCTCGAGGCTCTCGGCGTCGAAGCCGGTCTCCTCGCGCAGCTCGCGCAGGGCCGCGGCGTGCCACTCCTCGCCCGCCTCGACGCCGCCGGCGATCGTGTGCCAGTAGCCGCCGTGGTCTGGTGCGCGGTGCGCGACGAGGAACTCGTCGCCGCGGCGCACGTGGATCAGGACCCACTCCACTCGCGGGTCATCGGGTGACGATCCGCATCGGCCGGATCTCGGCGCGCATGGCGCCACTTGTGATCGCCGGGTCCTCGGCGAGCAGCGCCTCGACCTCGTCGCGCTCGCGGAGGTCGAAGACGCCGATGCCGTACGGGTCGTCCCCCGTCCACGACGGCCCGCCGACGACGAGCTTCCCCTCGGCGTGCAGCGTGCGCAGGTACGCCCAGTGCGCCTCGAGCATTTCGCGCTCGTCCTCGACTCCATCGCGGGCGGCTCGCAGGATGACCAGCCAGCTCATGCCGGGAAGACCACCTCGGCGCGCGCTCCGGCGAGCGCAAAGGTGCCGTGCAGCTCGTCGGCGACGAGCGCGCGGACGATCGAGAGCCCGGTGCCGTCGCCCGCGCCGTCCGTGCCTCGCCCCTCGTCCGAGATCGCGAGGACGACCTCCCCGTCCCGCCTCGCGAGCTCGATCCGCACCGTGCCGGCGCCGTGCTCGAGCGCGTTCTGGAGCAGCTCGGAGCAGACGAGCGCGAGCGCCGTCGCGCGGCTGCCGGCGAGGGAGACGGGCTCGAGCCGCGCCTCCACGTCGCGGCCGCCGCCGAGCCCCTGCACGAGCATCGCGCGCAGCCTGTCGATCAGCTCCGCGAGCTCGACGTCCTCCTCCCGCTGCTCGGTCAGCGCCTCGTGCACGGCGGCGATGGCGAGGATGCGGTTGACGGAGTGCTCGAGCGCCTCGCGGGGGTCGACTCCCTCGGCGCGCGCCTGCAGGCGCAGCAGCGAGGCGACGGTCTGGAGGTTGTTCTTGACCCGGTGGTGGATCTCCTGGGCGAGGACGCCACGCATCACGGCGCGCCCGTGCTCGAGCGCCACCGCGGCATGGTGGGCGATCGCCTCCAGGAGGGCGCGCTCCTCGTCGGTGAAGGGGACATCCTTGTCGGCCACGAGCTCGCCGATCTGGCGCCGCTTCCAGCGGAGCGGCGTCCGCACGGCGTGGATGCCGGCGCGTCCTTCGGGCCACGCGATCCGCCCGTCCTCGAGCACGAGGGCCGCGCCCGTCGCCTGCACCGCGTCCATCGTGGTCTCGACGATCGCCTGGAGCGACTCCTCGAGGTAGAGCGACTCTGACACGGCCTCGGAGATGCGCGCGAGCGCCTCGAGCTCGGCGACGCGCCGCTGGGCGTCGGCATAGAGCTTCGCGTGGACGATCGACTGCGCGACCTGGCTCGCGATCGCCTCCAGGAGCTCGATCTCGTCCGGCCGGAACTCACGCGGCTCGCGCGTGCGGACGTTGAGCGCGCCGGCGAGCTGGTCGCGCGCGAGGATCGGGACGGCGAGGATCGACTCGTACTCCGACTCGGGGAGG
Source organism: uncultured Actinomycetes bacterium (assembly GCA_963702785.1). GTDB lineage: Bacteria > Actinomycetota > Thermoleophilia > Gaiellales > Gaiellaceae > Palsa-739. Next base: position 585,471 of record CAVPDV010000001.1, read on the forward strand.
TTCGGGAACTCCTTCCAGCGCGGGTCGAGGTGCGCGTTCGCCGCGATCGCGACGGACTGCCGCTCGGCGGCCGCGGTGCCGGTGATCCCCTCGCCCGGCCGAAGCCGCGGCCGGCGCGTCATCTCGTCCAGCCGGGTGCCATGCGTCGCGCGGAGCACGAGCTCGCCGGCGCGCTCGTCGTAGAGGTAGACGAAGCACGCGTCGGCGCCGAGCGCGGCCGCGACCTTGTCCGCGACGAGATGGAGCACCTCTTCGAGGTCGAGCGTCGAGTTGACCGCGGCGCTCGTCTCGGTCAGGAGCCGCAGATGGCGTTCGCTCGCGTCCACCTGCTTATCGTAGGAGCGTGCGGCCGTGACGAACGTCCTCCTCTTCTTCCACCTGCTCGGCGCCGTCAGCTTCTTCGCCGGCGCGGCGGTCGCCGGGACGCTCCAGCTCGCCGCGATCCGGCGCGAGCGACCGAGCGAGATCCATGCGCTGCTTCGCCTGACGCGAGCCGGAGTCGCGCTCGTCGGCGTGGGCGCGGTGCTGACGCTCGGCTTCGGATGTGCGCTCGCCGAGCACGAGGGGCTCGGCTTCTCGCCGGCGTGGATCCGGGCCGCCCTCGGGCTCTGGGTCGCAAGCATGGCGCTCGGTGCCTACGGCGGCCGCACGGCGCAGCACGCGCGCCATCTCGCGGAGCGGCTGGCGGGGGAGGGCGACGCGCCGAGCGCGGAACTGCGTGCCCTCGTCGCGGCCCGCGGGCCGCTGTGGGCCAGCTACGCGAGTGGGCTCCTGCTCCTCGCGATCCTCGGGCTGATGGTCTGGCAGTAGTCATGCTCTGCCAGTAGGCCGCACGCACCTACCCGCTTCTACCGATGCGCAAGTGTCGTCGCCGGAGGATCATCCGATGCGAAAGGAGGCACGCAATGCGTATACGTCTCCTGGTGCTTGCAACCGTCGGCGCGGCCTTGTTCTTGGGGGCCGTCTCGGCGGCGGGAGCAACACCACCCGGCTCCCCGTACCAGTGGCAACAGCCCGGCTGTGCGCCTGTGTACACACCCTGCGCGCAACCGCAGCTGTCGTTTGCTCCAGCAGCCGCGATCGGGCTCCTGACCACGTCCTCTTCGCACTATTCCTGGGGACAACCGGGGACCGCACCGGTGAACACGCCGGACGCGCAGCCCTGGTAACGGGGAGCGACGGCGGAGCCGCCTCCGGGCGGCTCCGCCGCCCGGATAGCTACGACGGGACGAAGAACAGGCCCGCGATGCCGAGGCCGAACACGGCGAGCGCCAGGATCGAGTCGGGGCCGAGCCGGAAACGGCAATGGAGCGGCCGGCCGATCACCCCGAAGCCGTAGACGGCTGTGAGCGCCACGCCGAGCGCGGCGAGCCACGCGTTGAGCGGCCCGGCTGTCGGCAGGACGGGCTTCCCCGCGACGAGGTCGGCCACGAGGAAGAGGCAGACCTGGAAGGCGTTGCCGCCGAAGATGTCGCCGATGGCGAGCGCATGGTCGCCGAGCCGAACCGCCGCGATCCCGGACGAGATCTCCGGCAGCGCGGTGGCCGCGGCGAGGACCGTGGCCCCGAAGATGACGCCGTTGACGCCGACCCGGTTCGCGAGCTCGTTGCCGCTCTCCTCCAGCATGACGCCCGCGACCAGGACCACCGCGCACGCGGCTCCGAACATCACCGCGACCCGCGCGGTCGACAGGCGCGGATACGGATGCGGCTGCTCGGGATGCGGGTCGCGCCGGTGCCGTCGTCCCGGGTGGCTGCCCGGCATCGAGACCGACCAGCGGGGATCCTTCCGCGCCCGGTTGATCACGTACAGGCCGACGACCCAGATCACCACGATCGCGAGCGAGGCGGGGCTGACCCTGCCGGCGATCGCGACCGAAGGCTTCAGCAACGCTCCCATCTCGACGCCCGCGACGACGATGACCACGAGCAGCCCCTCGAGCACCGGCGATAGCGCCCCGACGAGGTACGTGAGCGGCCGCTCCGGCCCGGCCACGACGTCGCAGACGAGCAGCACCATCGTCTGGATGGCGATCCCGCCGATCAGATTGCCTGCCGCGAGCTTGAGATTCCCCTGCAGGGCCGCCGAGACCGTGATCGCAAGCTCGGGCAGGCTGCCGGCGATCGAGAGGAGGATCAGCCCGCCGAGCTCGTCACCGAGGCCGAGGCGGGCGTCCAGGCAGTCGGTGGTCTTCGAGAGGGAGACACCTGCCAGCCACGTCGCGGCAGCGCCGGCCAGGAAGATCAGCAGGAGAAACGGCGAGGCGAGCCCGGCCACGGCCTAAAAGATGCGGGCTGCGGCGGACGGACCGAGCCCGCCCGCCGCAGTACTGGCTCAAGCCGAACAGGCCCGGCTCGGCCTCAGTCCTCGCGCCGCCGGTCCTCCGCGAGCGCCTCCAGGTCGTGCTCCGCGAGGAAGCCGGGGGGAACGACCGCCAGCCGGCACGGCGTGATGGCGCGGAGCGTCGCCGTTCTGACGCCGCCCTCGAGCGAAGCACGCTCCCCGAGCATCGTTCCCGGTCCCATCTCCGCGACGAGCTCGCCGTCGACCTCGACGCCGAGCACGCCGTCGAGGAGGAGATAGAGATCGTGGCCTTCGCTGCCCTGCTCGACGAGCACCTCGCCCTCGTCCAGCTTGCGCCGCTGAAAGTCGACGTCCCCCGAGAGGAGTGACCGCGACAGCTCCCGCTCGAGCGCGCTCTCCGCCGCCGCGACGACGGCGGGCGACTCGACGTCGCCCCACGGCGTGTTGTCGCCGTGCGACTCGCGGTACCACGTCTTGAAGTCGACGGTGCCGGTCTTCTGTGCGAGCCCGCCGTTCGTGTCGTAGATCCAGTGGCGCGGGAAGAGGCTCGCACCGACGACCTCGTGCTCGACGCGACCGTCCGCGTGGAGCGTGAGCGCGAGCGTCGTCCAGGCCGTCGCCGAGTGGACGCGGAACAGAGGCCCGCCCTTCACGCGCCGCGGCGCCGGGAAGCCCGCCCGTCCGCCGACGGTCTGGACGAACCGCGCCTGGTCGCCCGAGATCTCAGGCTCGCTCCGCAGCACCTCGAACGCCACACCGGGGACGATGATCGCCTTCGGCCCGAAGCGGAACGTCGTCGAGCCGACGAGACCGCCCCCCTCGTAGCCCGCGCCGACGACGGCGCCGTCCTCGACCTCGATCCACGCCTGCAGCAGGTTCGCCTCGCGGAAGCGGTCGGCGTCGCGCAACCGCTCGAGGTCGCCAGACGCCAGCTGGTCGGGCGGCGGCTCGTCGTAGTGGCCGACGCCGAACTCGAACGGCAGCTTCGGCAGTCCCTCGATCGCCTCCGACGGAATCCATGAGATCGCCGTGACGGAGCCCTCGACCCGCATCCTGTCCTCCTTCTTCGATTGCTCGCGTCCGGACCTATCACCCCGCGGACGGCGATTCAAGTACGGGCGCGGCGGACGGAGGAGGACCACCGCCCGCCGCTGCCTCGCATCGGGCGGCTACAGAACCGCCAGGTACTTCTTCATCTCCCACTCGGTGAGCTGAACGCGGTACTCGTCCCATTCCTTCCGCTTCAGCTCGACGTAGCGGTCGAAGATGTGCGGGCCGAGCGCCTTCCGCATCAGCTCCGACTGCGCGAGCTCGTCGGTCGCCTCGCCGAGCGTCTCCGGCAGGGAGACGATGCCCCGCTCGCGGCGCTGCTCGGACGTGAGGTGGTAGAGGTTCGTCTCCATCGGCTCGGGGAGCTCGTAGCCCTGCTCGATCCCCTCGAGCCCGGCGTGGAGAAGGGTGGCGAACGTCAGGTACGGGTTGCACGCGGGATCCGGACAGCGGATCTCGGCCCGCGTCGCCTGCTCGGAACCCGGCTTGTAGAGCGGGATCCGGATCAGCGCGGAGCGGTTGCGCTGCGACCAGGCGACGTAGACCGGCGCCTCGAAGCCCGGCACGAGCCGCTTGTACGAGTTGACCCACTGCGCGAAGACCGCCGAGAGCTCGCGCGCGTGGCGGAGCTGCCCCGCGATGAACGCCTTGGCGACGCCGGAGAGGTGCCACTTGTCGTCCTCGTCGAAGAACGCGTTGTGACCGCCCGCGAAGAGCGACTGATGCGTGTGCATGCCCGAGCCGTTCTCGCCGAACAACGGCTTCGGCATGAAGGTCGCGTGATAGCCGTGCTGCTTGGCGACCTCCTTGACGACGAGACGGTACGTGAGCATGTAGTCCGCCATGTCGAGCGCGCCCGCGTAGCGAATGTCGATCTCGTGCTGCGACGGACCGACCTCGTGGTGGTGGTACTCGACCGGGATGCCCATCGACTCGAGCGCCCGGATGGTCTCGCGCCGGACCCCGCTCGCCGCGTCGAGCGTCGTCTGCGCGAAGTAGCCGCCCTCGTCGAGCGTCTCCGTCCCGTGCTCGTCCTTGAACAGGAAGTACTCCGCCTCCGGGCCGACGTTGAACGTGTCGAAGCCCATGGCCTCCATCCGCTCGAGCGCGCGGCGGAGCGCGTAGCGCGGATCGCCGGTGTACGGCTCGCCGTCGGGCGTGACGACGTCGCAGATCATCCGAGCCCCCCGGCCGTCGGGCAGCACCCGGAACGTCTCCGGGTCGGGGATCGCGACCATGTCCGACTCCTCGATCGCGTTGAAGCCGGTGATCGACGAGCCGTCGAAGCCCATGCCGTCGTCGAGCGCGCCCTCGACCTCGGTGCGCGTGATCGAGAAGCTCTTCAGGTGCCCCTCGAGGTCCGTGAACCAGAGGAGCACGTCCTCGATGCCGCGGGACTCGATCTCCGCGAGCACCTCCTTGCGGGTCTCCGGATCCGACGTCGCCCGGTTCCTGCTCTCCACGTAGGCCATTCTCCCTCCTTGAATGCAAAAAAGCCCCGGCCGCCACCTGATGTGGCAGCCGAGGCCTCGTCGCCTCGACACGTTGCGGGAAGTCTACCTGTCGGGTCGGCGGGGTCGGGACTACGCTCGGTGTGTGGCGGCCGAGCGGTTTCTCGCACGGCTCGCCGACGCCGTCTGGCGGCGCCGGCGCGCCGTGGTCGTGGTCTGGATCGCGCTCCTCGCCTCGTGCGCCTGGTTCTCGCTCCACCAGACGTCGCACCTCTCGGGCGGCGGCTGGGACGTGCCGGGCAGCCAGTCGCTCCGGGTCTCGCGGCTGCTCGCCCGCTTCCCCGGCGTCACGCCTCCGGCCTTCACGCTCTTCGTCACCGGCGACAGCCCGGCGGCCGTGCGGCAGCGGCTCGACGCCGTCCTCCCCGCGCTCCGGCGCCAGCCGGCCCTGAAGCCCGGATCGCCTGTGCTCCTCTCCGGCGGCCGCGCCGCGCTCCTCCCCGTCGCCTACCCGAAGGGAAGCTCGCAGGCGATCGACGAGGCGACGAAGCTGCGGCACGAGCTCGTGCAGACGAGCCCGAACGTCGAGACGCGCGTGCTCGGGGAGCCCGCGATCTGGTCGAACTTCCAGCAGGTCGCGAAGCACCAGCTCGCCCGCAGCGAGGAGTTCGGCTTCCCGCTGATCCTGCTCATCCTCCTCGCGGCCTTCGGGACGCTCGTGGCCGCCGTGGCGCCGCTCACGCTCGGCTTCGCCGCCGTCTTCCTCTCCGGTGCAGCGGTCTACTGGGTCTCCCGCTCGACCGAGCTCTCGGTCTACGTCACGAACATGGCCTCGATGATCGGCATCGGCGTCGCGGTCGACTACTCGCTCTTCATCGTCAGCCGCTACCGCGGGGAGCTCGCGGACGGGGCCGAGCCACAGGCCGCGCTGCGTCGCGCTCTCGCCACCTCGGGCAAGGCGGTCGTCTTCAGCGGCGCGACGGTCGCGGTCTCGCTCGCGGGGCTGTTCGCGATCGACGTCAACGGCATCCGTTCTCTCGCGACGGGCGCGATCGTCGTCGTCTCGATCGCCGTCCTCGCCGCCGTCACCCTCCTTCCCGCGCTGCTCGCCCTCGCCGGCCGGCGCGTCGACCGGCTTCGCCTGCGGCTGCCGTGGACGGCCGGAGGCGAGCGCGGCGGCCCCTTCTGGGTCGCCTGGGCGGGGCGGGTCATGCGGAGGCCGTGGCCGTTCCTCCTCGGCGGCGCCGCGACGATGCTGCTCCTCGCCTCGCCGCTGCTCGCGATGCAGACGTTCAACCGCGGCCTCAACGAGCTGCCGCCGGGCTCTGAGGTGCGCACCGCCACCGAGCAGGCGATGGCGCTCGCCGGGCCCGGCTTCGCGGCGCCCGTGCACGTCGTCCTGCGCCGCGACGCGAGCTCGGTCGCGCGCCGGATCGCTGCCGTGCCAGGCGTGGTCTCGGTGACGCGGCCGGCGCGGGAAGCCGGAGGAAGGCTGTGGCTCGTCGACGCGCGGATCGATGCGCAGGCGGAGTCGAGCCGCAGCGCGGCGGATCGTCGCCCGGATCCGTGCCGTCACCGGCCCGCAGGCGCTGCTCGGCGGCTCCACGGTCTTCGACCAGGACGTCGAGCACGCGATCGTCGGCGGCCTCTGGAAGATCCTCGTCTTCATCCTCGGCGCCTCGTACCTCGTCCTGCTCCTGCTCCTGCGCAGCGCCGTCCTGCCGCTCAAGGCGGTGCTGATGAACCTTCTCAGCGTCGGGGCCGCGTACGGCGTCCTGGTCGCCGTCTTCCAGTGGGGCTGGTTCGACTGGACCGGCTATCGAGCGCCCGGCTACGTCGACACGGTCGTACCGGCGCTCGTCCTCGCCGTCACGTTCGGGCTCTCGATGGACTACGAGGTCTTCCTGCTCACGCGGATCCGCGAGCGCTGGCTCGTCCACGGCGACAACGAGCGCGCCGTCTCCGAGGGACTCGTCCGCTCGGCGCGGACGATCACGAGCGCGGCGGCCGTGATGGTCGCCGTCTTCGCCTCCTTCTCCGCCGCCGGCTCGCCCGCGTTGAAGGAGCTCGGCGTCGGCCTCGGCGTCGCGATCCTCCTCGACGCGACGCTCGTGCGCCTCGTGATCGTCCCCGCGGCGATGCGCCTGCTCGGGCGAGTGGAACTGGTGGCTGCCGCGCGTGCTCGGCTCGGGCGCCGCGCCGCCGCCGCCGGTGCCCGCTCCCTGACGACGTCGTAAAGGTCCTGTAAGAAGCAGGGATCCGGGCTCGGCATCCCGAAGCTGACGACCGATACGGTCCCTCGCAGGACGCGCCTTCGCATGCCTCGTAGCCTCGCCGCCGTCTCCGCCCTCATCGTGGCCGCCGCCTTCGCCGGCTCGCCGCAGGCCGCGCCCGGGACGAGCCACGCGTACGTCGCGCCCGCCGGCTCCGGCGCCGTCTTCCTCATCAGCGGGCACGGCTGGGGCCACGGCGTCGGGATGGGACAGTGGGGCGCCGAGGGCTACGCGATCCAGAGCTACACGTACCAGCAGATCCTCGCCGCCTACTACCCGGACACGACCTTCGGGCAGGTCGCGAACAAGCCGATCCGCGTCCTGCTCGCCGTCGGACGGAAGACGCTGAGGATCTCCTCGGACCAGCCGATCACGGTCACGGACGTCAACGGCTCCAAGCACACCCTCGCCGCAGGGGCGACGAAGCTCGAGCCCTCGCTCGAGCTCGCCGTCGACGGCGGCGCGCCGCAGCCGCTCCAGCCTCCCCTCACCTTCGCGCCTGCGGCCGGCTCCACGCTCACACTGGGTCGCGAGTACCGCGGCAAGATCGTCGTCGATCTCGTCGACGGGAAGCTGCGGGCGATCAACGTGGTCCCGATCGAGCAGTACCTGTACGGCGTCGTGCCGGCCGAGATGTCGTCGTCGTGGCAGCCGGCCGCGCTCGAGGCCCAGGCGGTGGCCGCCCGCTCCTATGCGCTGGCGAGCCGTAAGGCCGAGGCGCCGTTCGACGTCTACGCCGACACCCGGAGCCAGGCCTACCTCGGCGTCTCGGCCGAGCGGCTCCAGGCGACCCAGGCTGTGGATGCGACGGCGGGTCAGGTGCTGCTGTACGGCAACCGGATCGCCACGACCGTCTTCTCGTCGAGCTCCGGCGGCCGCACGGAGTCGGCGGCCGATGCGTGGGGCGGAGCCGGCAAGCCGTACCTCGTCTCGGTGGTCGATCCCTACGACACGATCTCCCCGTACCACGACTGGGGGCCGGTCGCGGTGACGGGCAAGAAGCTCGCGCACGCGCTCGGAGTCGCGGGTCGCGTGCTCGACGCGACGGTGACCCGGAACTCGTCGAAGCGGGTCGCCGACCTCGACCTCACCTCCCTCGCGCAAGGGATCCAGTCGACGGCGGACGTAAGCGGCGGTACGGCCGCGTCCTCCCTCGGACTGCGCTCGACGTGGTTCAGCGTCGGCGTCCTGTCGCTCCAGCCGCCGCAGCCGAACCTGCCGGTGCCGTACGGGACGGCCGTGACCCTGACGGGCGTCGCGCGCGGTGTGGGCGCTGCGGCCGTGGAAGCACGGACCCGGGACGTCGGGTGGGCCCAGCTCGCGCCGGTCGCGCCCGCCGGCAAGACGGGCGCGTTCACGCTGTCCGTCGAGCCGCAGGAGACGACCGACTACCGGGTCGCAACCACGGCGGACGCCACGGCGTTCGTCCGGATTCGCGTCGCTCCGCGGGTCGCGATCTCGACGGCGACCGCCGCTTCGGTCTCCGGAACGGAGCAGCCGGTCCTGCCTGGCGCGGCGGTGCTCGTGCAGCAGCTCGCGCCGGGCTCGCAGAAGTGGCAGACCGTCGCCCGCGGCACGGTCGGCTCGGACGGAAGCTTCACCGTCCCCGCCTCGCTGCAGGCGGGAGCGGTGCGCGCCGTCGTCGTGCCCGGCAGCGGCTGGTGGCCGGGCGCTTCGACTGCGGCTACCGTGCCGTAGTGAAGTTCCGGGTCGTCCTGACCTGCGCGGGAGCGGCCGCGCTCTTGGCGGCTGCGTCGGCATCCGCGTTCACGCCCCAGAACCCGCTCTACCCGAAGCAGTGGTATCTCGCGCAGGACCACGCCTTCGACGCCTGGCCGGCGCCGCCGGTGCTCCAGCCGGTCCGGGTCGCGATCATCGACTCCGGCGTCGACTGCTCGCTGCCGGACTTCCAGGGCCGGATCGCGCTTTCCCGCAGCTTCGTCGGCGGCGACCCCTGCACCGACACCGACGGGCACGGGACGATCGTGGCGGGCGAGATCGCCGCGGGTCTCGACTCCACCGGCATCGTCGGACTCGCCTACACGGCTCAGCTCGTCGTGGCCAAGGTCGTCAGTCCCGACGGCTCGATCCCGCTCAAGGCCGAGGCGCAGGCGATCCGGTGGGCGGTGGACGAGGGCCACGCGCAGGTCGTCAACCTCAGCCTCGGCGGCGTGCGCGACCCGCAGGATCCGGCGCGCGACACGTACTCGAGCCGTGAGGCGAGCGCTGTCGCATATGCGGTCTCCAAGGGAGCAGTCGTCGTGGCCGCAGCCGGCAACGCCGACGACGCGTACGCGACTCCGTGGGACTACGCGAGCTGGCCGGCCGCGCTTCCTCACGTGATCGGCGTCGCCGCGCTCACGCGCTCGGGCGACGTGCCCGACTTCTCCGACCGGGATCCGCGGTACGTCGACCTCGCCGCGCCCGGCGTCGACATCTTCTCGACCTTCCCCGCCGACCTGACCGCCCAGCAGCAGGACTGCGTTCCCCAGGGCTACACCGACTGCGCGGCCGGCGACTACGCGCACCCCGACGGAACCTCGTTCGCGGCTCCGCAGGTCTCCGCCGCGGCGGCCGTCCTGCTCGGGCTCGACCCGGCGCTCACGAGCAGCCAGGTCACCTGGATCCTCGAGCACTCGGCCGACGACGTGAACGCCTCGAACGGCTGCGCCGCCTGCCCGACGGGCCGTGACGAGTTCACGGGCTGGGGTCGGCTGGACGTCGCGCAGGCCGTCGACCTCCTGAGCTCCGGAGTGCTCCCGCCGAGTGACCGCTACGAGCCGAACGACGATATGCGCCAGGCGAAGAAGCTCTGGGGGAGCGAGCCCGACCTCCGGGCGACGCTCGACTTCTGGAACGACCCGGTCGACTGGTATCGCATCAAGCTCGACAAGGGCCAGCGGCTGCAGGCGCGTGCGCAGGCCAGGTGGGCCGGGGCGAGGGTCCGCCTCACCCTGTGGCAGCCGGGGACGCCGCCCGTCCTGCACGGCAACGCGCGCAGCCGCCGCGCGGCCCAGGGGAGCCGGCCCGGCGCGGCGCAGCATCTCTCGTACCGCGTGCGGACCGCCGGCTGGTACTACGTCGAGGTCGACGTCGTCCGGCCGGGAGCCGGCGCCTACACGCTGGAGCTGAAGAAGCTCCGGCCGCCGGGCGCCTCGGTCGCCGCGTAGCGGGCTCCCGCTACTGGCTCTCGAGCAGCTCGTCCTTCGGCACGGCCCGCATGACCCGTGCCGGGTTCCCGACGACCAGCATTCGCGCCGGGACGTCCTTCGTCACGACCGCGCCGGCGCCGACGAACGCCTCCTCGCCGATCTCCACGCCCGGCAGGAGCGTCGCACCCCCGCCGATACGCGCGCCGCGGCGGATCGTCGGCCCCTTGATCAGCTCGCGGCGTTTCTCGGTCCGCCCCATGAAGTTGTCGTTCGTCGTCACGACGCAGGGTGCGACGAACACATGCTCTTCGAGCGTCGAGTAGGCGGTGATGTACGCGTCCGCCTGGATCTTCGTCATCGCTCCGATCGTCGTGTCGTTCTCGACGAGCGAGCCGCGGCCGATCACGACGTCGTCGCCGACGGTGACGCGCTCGCGGACGCAGGACTGGTCGCCGAGGATGACGCGGGCGCCGACCCGAGCGCCCGCGAAGACGACGGCGCCGGTCGAGACGATCGTCCCGTCGCCGATCTCGGCCGGCGGGAGCGCCTCGCGCTTCGCGGTCGAGCGCGGTGACAGCGAGGGCTGCTTGCCGACGACGGCATGCTCGAGCACCTTCACGCCTGCGCCGAGCACCGTGCCCGGATAGACGACCGCGGTCGGATGGACCTCCGGCTCAGCCGGCATGCAGGCTCTCCGTCAGCAACTCGAGCGCGCGCACGACCTCGAGCCCGTCGTGCATCTCGCGCCCGTCCCAACCCTCCTGCACGAGCCGCACGAAGTGCTGGCATTCCAGTTTCAGCGGCTCCGCGTTGGAGAGCTTGGGGCTGAAGATGTCGCCCGTCCGCGTGCGCCATTCGCCGTAGGTCTCCGATGGCTGCTCGGGCGCCTTGTCGTAGACGGTGATCTTGCGCTCGAGCTCCATGTCGTCGAAGACGGCCATCCGGTCGCGCCCGACGACCGTCAGCCGCCGCATCTTGTGCGGGTCGAGCCACGACAGGTGCATGTGCGCGATCTTCCCCGACGCGAAGCGGAGGTAGCAGAAGACGACGTCCTCGACACCCTCGTTGAGGAACGCGTGGCCGTGCGCGGCCGCCTCGACGATCTCCTCGCGGATCAGATAGAGGATCACCGAGAGGTCGTGGACGCCGAGCGACCAGAGCGCGTTCTCGTCCTTGCGGATCTTGCCGAGGTTCTGGCGATTCCCGTAGACGACGAGCACGTCGCCGAGCTCGCCCTCCTCGACGAGCTTCTTCAGCTTCTGCACGGCCGGGTGGTAGAGGAGGAGATGGCCCGGCATGAGCACGAGCCCGCCCGCCTCGGCGAGCCCGATCAACTCCTCCATCTCGGCCACGCGCATCGCGGGCGGCTTCTCGACGAAGACGTGCAGTGCCCGCCTCCAGGGCAGCCTTCGCGAGCGGGAAATGCGTCGGCACCGGCGTGGCGATCACGACGGCGTCCAGCTCGCCGGAGGAGATCATCTCCTCGAAGTCGCCCGTCATGCGCGCGTCGGGATAGCGGTGGGCGAACTCCTCGCGCAGCGGCTCGCTCGCGTCGCAGAGCCAGCCGAGGCCGGCGAGGTCGTCGAAGTTCCGGACGAGGTTGCGCCCCCAGTAGCCGAGCCCGACCTGGCCGACGCGCAGCTTCTCGCTCACAGTTTGAAGACGTGCTCCGCCGCGGTGCCCTTGGCGCCGGTCGCGTTGCGCAGGTCGACGACGAGCCGCGCGCGGTCGACGAGCTCGTCGTAGTCGAGGGCCGAGTGGTCGGTGACGACGACGACGCAGTCGTAGGCGTCCGGCTCGTACTCGACCGAGGCCAGCTCGAGGCCATGCTCGCTCACGCTCGGGACGTGCGGGTCGTGGTACGAGACCTCCGCGCCCGCGTTCCGGAGCAGCGAGATCAGCTTCAGCGCCGGTGACTCGCGCAGGTCGCCGATGTCCGGCTTGTACGCGACGCCGAGAACGAGGATCCGCGAGCCCTTCATCGCCTTCTGCGCGTGGTGGTTGAGCGCCTGCGAGACGAGGGAGCGGCAGAAGTACGGCATCTCCTCGTTGACCTTCCCGGCGAGCTCGATGAACTCGGTGTAGAAGCCGAACTCGCGCGCCTTCCACGTCAGGTAGAAGGGGTCGACCGGGATGCAGTGGCCGCCGAGGCCCGGGCCGGGGCTGAAGCGCATGAAGCCGAAGGGCTTCGTCGCGGCCGCGTCGACGACCTCCCACATGTCGATTCCCATCCGGTCGCAGAGCATCGCCAGCTCGTTGACGAGGGCGATGTTGACCGAGCGGAAGATGTTCTCGAGCAGCTTCGTCAGCTCGGCGGCCTCGGGGCTCGACAGCTCGTGGACCGTGTCGACAGCCTGGCGGTAGACGGCCGCGGCCCGGCTCGTGCACTCGGGCGTGATCCCGCCGAGCACCTTGGGCGTCGTCTTGGTCGTCCAGTCCTCGCGCCCCGGGTCGACACGCTCGGGCGACATGGCGAGGAAGAAGCCCTTGCCGGCCTTCGAGGCCGCTGCCCTCCTCGAGGATCGGCTGGAGCAGCTCGCGCGTCGTGCCCGGCCACGTCGTCGACTCGAGCACGACGATCTGGCCCTCGCGCAGCACCGGCGCGAGCCGCCGCGCGGCGCCCTCGACGATCGAGAGGTCGGGCTCGCGCTGGCGGGAGAGCGGCGTCGGGAGCGCGATCAGGATCGCTTCGGCGTCGCGCAGCTCCGCGTAGTCCGTCGTGGCGCGGACGAGGCCGCGCTCGACCAGCGGCGGCGAGGCGGGCGCTCGGAACGTCCTCGATGTGCGACTCGCCGCGGTTGAGGGCCGCGACGACATCCTCGAGCACGTCGACGACGACGACCCGGCAGCCGGCCTCCGCGAAGGTGGCCGCGAGCGGCACCCCGACGTAGCCCGCGCCGACGACGGCGACATCGTAGGAAGCGCCCTCCCTCATGCCGCGGCAAGGCTAGCTGCGACCCGTTCCGCGGCGTGTCCGTCGCCGTAGAGCTGCGGGCGCTCCTCCGGCATCCGCGCCGCGGCGACCCCCGCCGCGAGCAGCGCCGGGTCGTCGTCCACGAGCACGTTCGCGCCGGCCTCGACCGTGTCGACCCATTCCGTCGACGGCCGTGCGGTCACGCACGGGACGCCGTACCAGTACGCCTCCTTCTGCAGCCCGCCGGAGTCGGTGACGAGCACGCGGGCCTGCGAGACGAGCGCCGCCATGTCGAGGTAGCCGAGCGGGGACAGCACCTCGACGTTCGGCGGCACGTCGCCGAGCGCGGAGCGAGTGCGCGGATGGGCGGGGAACAGCACGCGCTCACCGGTGCGGCCGAGGCCGTCGACGATGCGCGCCAGCCGCTCCGGCCGCACGTTCGCCTCGCGGTGGATCGTGGCGACGAGGTACTCGCCGGGCGCGAGCTCATGCCGCCGCAGGACCGTGGACCGGTCTCGCGCGATCGGCGCAAGCCGGAAGCAGGCATCGGCCATCACGTCGCCGACGACCTCGATCCGGCCGGCCGCGCCTTCCCGCAGCAGCGTCTCGCGCGAGCGGTCGTCGGGACAGAGAAGGAGCGCGGCAGAGGCGTCGACGGCGATCCGGTTGTGTTCCTCGGGCATCGACAGGTCGCCGCTGCGAAGCCCCGCCTCGACGTGCGCGACGGGAACGGCCGCGTTGGCTCCCGCCTCGGCCCCGGCGCGCGTCGAGTTCGTGTCGCCGAAGACGAGCGTCCAGTCCGGCCGCTCCCGCTCGAGAGCCTCCGCAATGCGCGGCCGCATCGTCTCGACGGCCGCGGTGTGGAGGTCGAGGCGGTAGCGCGGCTCCGGCAACCCGAGCTCCTCGTAGAAGACGTCCGAAAGCTCGGGATCCCAGTGCTGACCCGTGTGGAGGCCGACCTCCTCGATCCCCGCCGCGCGGAGCGCAGCCGAGACGGGACCGGACTTGATGAATTGCGGCCGGTTGCCGACGACGCTCAGGACCTTCACCGGGACGAGGCTACAATGCCGCCGGCTTCGGGCCGTTAGCTCAGCTGGTAGAGCAGGGGACTCTTAATCCCAAGGTCGCAGGTTCGATCCCTGCACGGCCCACTGACACGGTGGCTGCTCACGGCGGCCCGGTGGAGACGCCGTGGTTCGGATCCCATGGCGTCCCGGGGCAGCGGCCCCACAGGCCGAGATGCCGAGCCCGCGCCCTGAGGCCGAGATGCACGAGAAGTGGGGCGTAACGTCCGCGCCGGTAGTCGTAGAAGTACGGCGCAGCCGCCCCGACACGCACCAGGTGGACGTTGACGTCGAGACCGTCGCGGACACGGAACACGTACCGGAGCAGGCGTCCGTATTCGTCGACGTCGTCCGTCTTCGGTTCTGGGTACAGGCGCACCGCGGTGCCGGGCGGGAGAAGGCGCTTCGTGGCCTTCGACGCCTGCTCGCCATAGCACTCGGGCGAGTTGTAGACCTCGGGCGTGTCGATCTGGACGAGGCGGACGCGCCGGCCGTTCGTGAGCTGGACGGTGTCACCGTCGATGACGTATTCGATGCGAGCGAGCCGGCCCCCTGGTGGCAGCTTCGCAGCTCCGGCCGTCGCGCCGGACGCGAGCAGCAGGCCGAGTGCGAGCAGGAGCAGTAGGCGCAACGGGCGTCTCATCGGCTTGCTCGATCATCGCCCGATCGGGCAGACTCCCGCCACAGGACGAACGGAGTTGGGGGGAGGGCTACGGGCACCGGAGCGAAGCGGCTCGCGACGGCGGCGGAGACGGTCGACGACGACGTTCGGCGACTCGTCGTCGAGCGCTCGCACGACCTGATCGCGCTCTGCGATCCGAGCGGCGCGATCGTGTACGCGTCGCCCTCGTGGGCGGCGCTCGGCTGGGATCCGGGAGCGCTCGCCGCGACCCCGGTGCTCGAGCTCGTCCATCCGGAGGATGCCCGGGCCGCGACCGACGCCTGGGAGCGGGTCGCCGCCGGATCCGCCGTCGACGCGGTCGTCATCCGGCTGCGCAAGGCGAGCGGCGATTTCGCCTGGTTCGAGGTCAACGGCACGCCGGTGCGCGACCAGAGCGGGGCGGTCGGCTTCCTCCTCGGCATCGCGCGCGACGTGAGCGAGCGGGAGGAGCTGCGCTCCCGGCTCCGGGATCTCGACGCCGTCTACCGCTTCGCCGACGCCGTCGCAGATGCACGCGAGCTCGACGAGGTGCTCGAGGCGGCACTCGACGCCCTGCTCGAGGCGACCGGCGCCGACCGCGCCTCGGTTCTCCTCGCCGACCAGGACGGCGTGCTTCGCTTCAGCGCCTGGCGCGGCCTCTCCGACCGCTATCGCGCCTCCACCGAGGGACATTCGCCGTGGCCGCCGGACGTCGAGGAGCCGCAGCCCGTGCTCGTCGAGGACGTCGCCGCCGCCGAGCTCGAGCCGGAGCTCGAGCGCGCCGTGCGCCGTGAGGGGATCGCGGCGCTCGCCTTCGTGCCGCTCGTCCGCGGCGGCCGCCTGCTCGGGCAGTTCATGCTCTACCACGACACGCCGCACGAGTGGACGCCGCGCGAGGTGCTCCTCTCCCGCACGATCGCGAACCATCTCGCGTCGGTGACGGAGCGCACGCGCGCCCAGGAGGCGCTGCACGACTCGCGCGACCAGCTGGCGACGATCCTGCGCACGGTCGAGGAGGGGATCACGCTGACGACGGCCGAAGGGCGGCTCCTCTTCGCGAACGAGGCGGCGGCGGGGCAGTTCGGGAAGGCATCGGTCGACGAGCTTCTCGCCGCTCCCGCCGGAGACTGGCAGGAACGCTTCGAGCTCTTCGACGCCGAGGGCCGGCCGTTGCGAGCGGAGGACCTTCCCACGCGGCACGCATTCTCGGGCCGGGAGAGCTCGCTGGTCATCCGGCGTCGCGACCGCGAGACGGGAGACGAGCGTTGGCTCGCGCTGCGGGCGAACCCGGTGCTCGGCGCAGGAAGCACCGTCGAGGTCGTCGTCAACGTCGCGCGCGACATCACCGAGGAGACACGCGCCGCGCGCGACCGGGCGCGCTCGGAAGGGCGGCTCGGCTTCCTCGGACGGGCGAGCGAGCTGCTCGTGGCCTCGCTCGACTGGGAGCAGACGCTCGCGGGGGTCGCCGAGCTCGCCGTCCCCGCGCTCGCGGGCTACCTCGTGGTCGACCTGTTCGACGACGAGGACGAGCTCCACTGCGTCGTGGCCACCCACGCGGACCCGGAGAAGACGAAGCTCGTCCGCCGGCTGCGTCTCGCCTATCCGCCCTCGCTGCCGACCCATCCGGTCCAGGTCGCCCTGCGGACGGGGAAGGCCCAGCTCCTCGAAGATCTCCAGGCGAGCGTCGAGGCGATGGCGCACGACGAGAAGCACGCGCGCGCGATCCGCCGGATCGCCAACACCTCGGGCATCGTCGCGCCGCTCGTCGCGCGCGGGCGCACGCTCGGCGCGATCAGCCTCGGGACCATCCAGTCGCAGCCGCTGTTCGACGAGTCCGACCTGGAGATGGCGATGGAGCTCGCGCGGCGGATCTCGCTCGCCCTCGACAACGCGCGCCTGTTCGCCGAGGCGCAGGAGCGCGCGCACGCGGCGGAGGCGCTCGAGTACGTCGCCGACGGCGTCTTCCTCGTCGACGAGACGGGCATCGTCCGCCTCTGGAACCCGACCGCAGCGGTCAGCCTGCGCCGGCCGGCCTCCGACGCGGTGGGCCGGCCGATCGTGGAGCTCGTCGACGACTGGCCTTCGCTGCGCGCGAGGATCCCGGTCGCGTCCGAGCCCCAGCCGGGCGTCGCGCGCGCGGAGACGCTGCCGGTGGAGGTGCACGGCGAGGAGCGGTGGCTCTCCCTCACCGCCGTCCGCTTCAGGGGCGGCACCGTCTACGCCTTCCGCGACGTGACGGACGAGCGCGCGGTCGAGCAGCTGAAGAGCGACTTCGTCTCGACCGTCTCACACGAGCTGCGCACGCCGCTCGCGGCCATCTACGGCGCCGCGATGACGCTGCGGCGCGACGACCTCACGTTCGAGAAAGCCCAGCGCTCGAGCCTGCTCGAGGTGATCGCGAGCGAGTCGGACCGGCTGGCGCGCATCGTCAACGACATCCTCTGGGCGAGCCGGCTCGAGTCGGGCCGGATGAGCGTCGCCATCGAGAGCTGCGACGCGCGCCTGCTCGCGAACGAGGTGGCGGAGGTCCTGCGTGCCCGTGCGCCGGAGAACGTCGAGCTCGTCGTGAGCGCCGCGCGCGGGCTGCCGAGGGTCGCGGCCGACCCGGACAAGCTGCGCCAGGTGCTCACGAACCTCCTCGACAACGCGATCAAGTACTCGCCCGACGGCGGCCGCGTGGAGCTCGACCTCGGCCGCAGCGGCGGCCGCGTCCGCTTCCGGGTCGGCGACCACGGCCTCGGCATCCCGCCGGCCGAGCAGGACCGGATCTTCGAGAAGTTCTTCCGGCTCGACCCGAACCTCACGCGAGGCGTCGGGGGGACGGGCCTCGGCCTCTACATCTCGCGCGAGCTCGTGACGCGGATGAGCGGCCGCATCTGGGTCGTCTCGGACGGCCTCGACGGCTCCTCCTTCTTCGTCGAGCTCCCGATCGCGTAGCTCGCGAAGCTGCGCTTCGCTCGCTCTTGAGAGGAACTGCGCGGGCCGGAGAGCGTGGTCTCCGGCCCGCTCCGTGCTGTTTGTCTTTGGGGTGATCTGGCTGGGAGGCTGCTCTGGTGCGCTCGCGCGCGGCGGAGGCCGGCACGAGCGCGGTCCGGCCTCCGCTAAGTACGCTCGCGCGTAGCGCTCCGGCCCCTGGCGCCGAGGATGGTTGAACGCTTCGAACCCTCTTGGCGCTCCGGCGGCGGCGTAACGACGCGTTACGCCGCCGCGAACCAGCGGGCGAGCACGCGCAGCCTGCTCGCCCGCGACGGCACAGCGGTCCGGAACCCACCCCAGCCCAAAACAAGCCCTACTGCACGGAGCGGGCCGGAAACCACGCTTTCCGGCCCGCGCAGTATCCTTCCCCCAGAAACCGAGCGAGCGAGAGCCGCAGGCTTCGCTCGCTGGGGAACCGAGCTTTCGTCTAGGCTCCGAGCCGGATGCGCAGGGGCTCCATCGTCGCCCTCTTGGGGATCGGGTTGGTGGCTGGCGGTGTGGCGGCCGCAGTCGCGCTCGTGCCGAAGTGGCTGCCGACCCCGGCGGCGCGGGAAGCCGGCCGCATCGACTTCGTCATCTGGTTCGTGATCGTGATCTGCATCGCGATCTTCGCGCTCGTCGCGGCCGTGATGATCTACTCGATCGTCCGCTTCCGCGTGCAGCCCGACGACCACGAGGACGGACCCCCGATCCACGGGCACACCGGGCTCGAGATCGGGTGGACGCTCATCCCGTTCGTCCTCGTCACGGCGATCGCGATCGTGAGCGCGATCGTGCTCTCGCGGAACGACGCGCAGGCGCAGGACACCCTGCGGATCGACGTGACGGCGCAGCAGTTCCTCTGGTCGTTCAGCTATCCGGACGCGGGCAACGTCACGAGCCCCGTGCTGCGGCTGCCGGAAGGACGCTCGGTCGAGCTCTACCTGCGCTCGAAGGACGTCATCCACTCCTTCTGGGTGCCGCAGTTCGGCCAGAAGGAGGACACCGTCCCCGGTCTCGTCACGCAGCTCCACATCACGCCCGACCGGCTCGGCACCTTCCCCGTCGTGTGCACCGAGCTGTGCGGCCTCGGCCACGCGCTCATGCGCTCGGAGGCGATCGTGATGACGCCGGCGGCGTTCGACAAGTGGCTGAAGCAGCAGCAGCCGCAGCAGCAGGGCGGAAGCTCGGGAGGCACGACGACGGCGAGCGGGCTCTCGCTCTTCAAGGCGAACGGCTGCACGAGCTGTCACACGCTCCAGGCGGCCGGCGCCACCGGCAAGGTCGGGCCGGACCTCGACAACCTCGTCGCCTACGCGCAGCAGGCTCACCAGCCGCTCGCGGCGTTCGTCCACGAGTCGATCGCGAGCCCGAACGCGTACGTCCAGCCCGGCTTTCCGAAGAACGTCATGCCGCAGACCTTCGGACAGACGCTCTCGAAGACGCAGCTCGACGCGCTCGTGAGCTTCCTCGTCCAGTCGAGCCAGACGGCGAGCACGAAGGGATGAATCCGTGACGACGACCGCGACGACGCACGACGTCCACCACGCGCCGGCCGGCGGCGGCTGGCGCCTGCTCTACCGGGGCGGCCTCCTCCGCGCGGTCTGGATGATGCCGCTCTTCGGCGGGATCGGCTTCGGGCTCGTCGTCCTCGCACGCTGGGCGGGCAGCTGGCATCCGATCCTCGCCACCGCGCCGCTGGTCCTCATCGCCGCGCTCGTCGCCGCGCCGATCGGCTTCCTCGCCGGCATCGGGGCATTCGACTACTGGGTGTACTACGCGCTCGGCCGCCCGACACGCCTCGAGGACCACTCCGGTCACGGCGCGCAGAGCTGGCGCGACTACTTCCGGGTCAACACCGACCACAAGGTGATCGGCGTCCAGTACCTCGTCACGACCGTCTTCTTCTTCCTCGCCGGCGGGATGCTCGCGCTGCTCGTCCGCGCCGAGCTCGCGAAGCCGGGCATCCAGTACTTCGACCCGCAGACGTACAACGGGCTCTTCTCCGTCCACGCCTCGCTCATGATCTTCCTCTTCGTGATCCCGGCCTTCGCCGGCCTCGCGAACTTCGTCGTGCCGCTGATGCTCGGCGCGGCGGACATGGCCTTCCCGCGGCTGAACGCGCTCTCGTTCTGGCTGCTCCCGATCGCGGGGATCATGATGCTGAGCTCGTTCGCGATGCCGGGCGGCGCCTTCGCCTGCGGCTGGACGGGCTACGTGCCGCTCTGCTCGACGCACCAGCCGATCGGCGCGATCTTCTTCAACCAGGGAGTGCAGTGGGCCGGCGCCTCCTCGATCATGACCGCCCTCAACTTCCTGGTCACGATCATCACGATGCGGGCGCCCGGAATGACGTTCTGGCGGCTGCCGCTCCTCGTCTGGGCGAACTTCACGACGTCGCTGCTCGTGGTGGTCGCGACGCCGTTCATCGCGGGATCGCAGTTCTTCTCCATGTTCGACCACGTGATGCACACGTCGTTCTTCAGCCCGGTCGGCGGCGGCTACCCGCTCGGGTACCAGCACATCTTCTGGTTCTACTCACACCCGGCCGTCTACATCATGATGCTGCCCGGCTTCGGGATCATGAGCGAGGTGATCTCGGTCTTCAGCCGAAAACCGATCTTCGGCTACCGGCTGATGGCCCTCTCGCTGATGGCGATCGTCGTGCTCGGCTTCTCGGTCTGGGCGCACCACATGTTCGTGAGCGGCATGGCGTCGTGGCTGCGCGTGCCGATGATGGTGACGACGCTCCTGATCGCCGTCCCGACCGGGATCAAGATCTTCAGCTGGCTCGCGACGATGTGGGAGGGGAAGCTCCACTTCAACACGCCGATGCTGTTCGCGCTCGGCTTCCTCTCGATGTTCGTGATCGGCGGCCTCTCGGGCGTCATGCTCGGCGCCGTCCCGGTCGACATCCACATGAGCGACACGTACTTCGTCGTCGCCCACATCCACTACGTGCTCTTCGGCGGCTCCGTGTTCACGATCTTCGCCGGGATGTACTACTGGTTCCCGAAGATGACGGGCCGCATGTACGACGAGCGGCTCGGCAAGCTCCACTTCTGGCTGACCTTCGTCGGCTTCAACCTCACCTTCTTCCCGATGCACATCCTCGGGACCGAGGGGATGAACCGGCGCGTCGCCGACTATCTGCCGAAGTTCGCCGACCTGAACATGTTCATCTCGCTCGCCTCGTTCGGGCTCGGCGCCTCGGCGATCGTCTTCCTCTACAACATGATCACGAGCTGGCGCTTCGGCGAGCCTGCGCCGGCGAACCCGTGGCGGGCGATGACGCTCGAATGGCAGGTCTCGTCGCCGCCGCCGATCTTCAACTTCGACGAGATCCCGCAGGTCGTCGGCTCGCCGTACGAGTACGGCGTGCCGGGCGCGCAGCACGCGATCCTCGCGCCGTCGCGGTCGCGTGAGCTGGAGGAGGTGCCCGTCTGATGCATCTGCTCGTGGTCGCGAACGAGACGGTCGACGCCCGGACGCTGCGGGAAGCGCTGCGCGAGCGGGACGGCGACCTCCAGGTCACGGTCGTCTCGCCCGTGAACGAGCCCCGCCGCGGATACGTCGTCTACAGGGACACGCGCCACGCTTCCGCGCAGCGCCGGCTCGAGCGCGCGCTGGTGCACCTGCGCGAGGCGGGCGTGTCCGCGGACGGCTACGTCGTCGAGGCCGATCCCGCCGCCGCGGTGCGGGACGCGCTCGCGCAGCTCGAGCCGCCGGTGGACGCGATCCTCGTCTCCACGCACCCGAAGGAGAAGTCGGGCTGGCTGCGCCGCCACGTCCTCGACCAGATTCGCTCCTCCGCCGGCGACGTGCCCGTCGAGCATCTCGTCTCGGACGGCGGCGGCCCGGAGGAGGCGAACGTGCTCGTGATCGCGAACGAGACCGTTCTCGGCGAGCCGCTGCTGGAGAAGATCCGCGAGCGTGCCAAGGGGAGCCCTGCGAGCTTCCTCGTCGTCTGTCCGCAGAGCGATCCCTCGCCGGCCGACCATCCCGGAGCCGAGCGGCGGCTGAAGCTGGCGCTGGCGCAGCTCCGCGGCGAGGGGATCGACGCGCACGGCCAGGTGGCACATCCCGATCCCTTCAGCGCGGCGATGGAGGCGGTGCACGACGAGCGCGTGGACGAGATCATCGTCTCGACCTTCGAGCCGCTCAGCTCCGGCTGGCTGCGCAAGGACCTCGTGGGACGGCTGCGCAAGGAGACCGGCGTCCCGGTCGAGCACGTGGTCGTCGAGAAGACGGCGGAGGTGCCGGCGTGAGCGCGAACGCGCTCACGCGGGGAGGGGCTCGGGGGACCGGGGCTCCCCCTTGCGCCGTGCCGCGCCTTCGGTGCGGCACGGCGGGGTACCCGCTTGACGACGTACTCGCACGTCGAGGGCCTCCCGCAGACGACGAGCACCACGGCCCCCCGACGCCGCACTACAGCTCGCGGATCCTGCCGGAGACGCTCGGCATGTACCTGTTCATCGGGTCGGAGATCATGCTCTTCGGCTCGTTCTTCACGGCCTACTTCTTCGTCCGGATCGTGAACGGCGTGCCGTGGCCGACGCCGCCGTACCACCTCCCGGTCTTCGTCGCGACGATCAACACGCTGATCCTCATGACGTCGAGCGCGACGATGCACTGGGCGACCGTGTCGATCAAGCGCGGCAACGTGTGGGGAATGCGCGCCGGCCTGCTGCTGACGTTCCTGATGGGCCTCGCCTTCCTCATCTCGCAGGTCTTCGAGTACCTGCGAGCCGGCTTCAACACGTCCGACGGCGCGTTCCCGACGATCTTCTTCTGCCTCACCGGCCTGCACGGCTGCCACGTGTTCGTGGGGCTCTCGATCCTCGCCTTCATGACGATCCGCGCCTTCCGTGGCCACTTCTCGGCGCAGGACCACCACGGGGTCGAGATCGGCGGGATCTACTGGCACTTCGTCGACGTGATGTGGATCGTCGTGTTCACGACGGTCTACATCCTCTGATATCGGGGCAGGCGGGAGGCGATGCGCAACCCGCTCCGCAGCGAAGCCGCCGCGTTCCGCTTCCTCGGCCTGGTCGTCGTCGGCGCCGGCGTGGTCATCGGCGCCGCGTACGCGAACACGTGGGCCGGAGTCGCTGCCGCGGTGCTCGCGTTCGCCGCGCTCGGCTGGTGGCTGACGCACGAGCCGGTGCCGGGAGCGGCCGAGCCGGCGCCGCGGCTCACCTCCGAGACGCCTCCCGGAGTGCGGCGCCTGCTCGTCCTGGCGCCGCCGGGAACGGAGAACGTGCCCCTGCCGCGCGAGGCGGAGGTGCTCGTCGTCGTGCCGGCGCTCGCAGCTCCCGTCGAGGCGCTGACCGGCGCCGTGGACGAGCGACGCGGCGACGCCGAGGCGACGGCCGCCGCCCTGGGCGAGCGGTTCCCGGGTGCGCGCGTCGAGATCGGGGCCGACGATCCCGTGCTCGCCGTCGAGGACGCGCTACGGGTCTTCGGAGCCGACGAGGTAATCGTGGCGGGCGACGAGGAGATGGTCGAGGCGATCCGGGAGCGCGTCGCGCTACCGGTCACCCGCGTCTAGCCGCTCCAGCGAAATCCGGTAGCGGATCTCCACGGTCCGGACGCCGAGATGCTCGCCCTCGCGGCGGCCACCGTCGACCGCCCAGCCTTCTCGCTCGTAGAAGCGCCGGGCTCGCGGGTTGTCCTCGAGCACCCAGAGTGTCGCCGTGTCGAAGCCGTCTGCCGGCAGGGTCTCGAGCACGGCGTGCATCAACGCAGGTCCGGCGCCGCTGCCCCAGCCGTCCGGCAGCACGTAGATGCCGTAGAGCTCGCCCTCGGCGTCCGCGTCCCGGCTCTCGCCGGCCGTTGCGAAGCCGACGACGCGCCCGTCCTCGTCCTCGGCGACGAACGTCCGAACTCGCGCCTCGGGCGTGCGCAGCCGCTTCTCCCAGCGCGCTCGCCGCTCGTCCGCGTCGAGCGTGCCCAGCCGCTCGGCCCCGAAGACGTGCTCGTACGCGACCTGCCACGTTCGCACGTGTACCTCCGCGACCGCCGCGGCGTCGGGGAGACGCGCGGGCCGGACGCGCACCGGTCTACTTGCCGGCGGAGGAGGAGACGTACTTCGCGACCGCCTGGATCTGCGCCGCGCTCAGCTTGCCCTTGAAGGAGGGCATCACGCCGCCGCCGACCGTCACCTGCTGGACGACGAGCGACAGGGCGGGCTTGAGCTGGTCGAGGTTCGGGCCGACCGTCCCCGTCGCCTTGGCCGCGGCGAGCGTGTGACAGCCGGAGCACCCCGCTCCCTTGAAGATCGCCGCGCCGTTCGTGCCGAGGCTCGCGAAGTTCACGGCCCCGGCCAAGCTCATGCCGGCGACCGAGGCGACGTAGGCGGCGACGTCGATCGCGTCCTGCCCCTTGACGATGTTCGCCGGCATCTGGGTCTGCGACGTGAGCCCCTTCCCGCCCTTCGGCTTCGTCGTGTACGTCGCGATCGGACCCGAGCCGAGCCTGATCTGGTCGAGGACGACGTTCTCGATCGAGCTGTCGGGGTAGCCCTGCTGCCGGTCGGCGTAGAAGGCGTCGTCGAGGTTCGGGCCGATCGTCCCCTGTGCGCTCGCAGCCGCGAGCGTGTGGCAGGCAGCGCAGTTGGAGCTGAACAGCTGCTGTCCGTTCTGCAGGTCGGGCGACCGCCCAGCGCTCGCCACGCCGCCCGTACCGCAGCCTGCGGCCAGCAGCGCGAGCGCCGCCAATCCCGCCCCCAGGACCCCGACCCGATGCGTCCGCGTCAACCCTGCGGAACCCCGATCGCCGCTACGGCCTCGTCGCGGTTGGGATAGATCGTGAACACCTTGTCGAGGCCCGTGATCTCGAAGATCTTCGTGATGTTGCGGTCGGCGCAGACGAGCGAGAGCTGTCCCTCGTTCGACCGCAGCCGCTTCACGCCGCCGACGAGGACGCCGAGCGTCGTGGAGTCGATGAAGGTCGTGCCGCTGAAGTCGACGACGACGTCCTTGCCCCCGTGGTCGATGACCTCGAGCAGCTGCTGCTTGAACTCCGGCGCCGTGTAGAGGTCGACCTCGCCGGTGAGCGAGATGACGTACCCGTCGCCTGAAAGCTGCTCGGTCTTGATGTCGAAGTTCATGCGCGCATCCCCCCGGACTCGCTCGCCGGCCTTCTCCACAGGCCGCTCGCGCGAGAGTCTATCCGCGCGGCGGACGCGCGAATCGCGCTACTTCTTCTTCTTCGTCGCCGCGGTGAGCTGCTGGATGAGACTCTCGACCTGCGCCTTCTGCGGGGAGTGCGGATCGAGCTGCAGGTAGCGCTTGAACGCGGTGACGGCGGTCGGGTACTGGCCTGCGTTCTCGGCTGCCGTGGCGACCAGGAACTGCGCCTCCCCGCTGTGCGGCTGGAGCTTGGCCGCCCTCTGGTACGAGGTCAGCGCACTGTTGAACGCGCCGGCCGCCTGCTGGTAGAGCTGGTTCTCCTGGCTCGTCACCTGTTGCGAGGAGGATTGCGAGAGCGGATTCGAGCCGATCGCCTGGCCGAGCGTCCCGCCCGGGGTGAACGACGATGCGGGGTCGGCGGCCTGTGCGGCCTGCTGGACCTGCTGGTACTGCTGCGCGTACGCCTGCCCTTGCGTCTGCTGGAGCCCGCCGAGCTCCGACCAGGCCGCCGGGTCCTTCTTCCTCAGCCCGAGGTAGCTCTGCAGCGCGGTGATCGCGTCCGCGCTGTCGCTCTTCGCCTCGTAGGCGGTCGCAAGTTCGCGGTAGCCCTTGACCGGATGCAGCTTGACGTCCGCCTGCGCCTTCGAGATGTCGTTCCCGCTGCCGCCGAACAGCCCGGAGTAGAGATCGCTGAGGCCGGCGCTGTTGCCGGAACCGACGCCGACGCCCGCGAAGGTCGCGGCGAAGACGATCGCAAGCGCGAGGAAGACCCACTTCTGCCGGCGCCGCAACCGGGTGAAGAAGAGCTGCTGGTTCGGGTCGCCGCCGCCCGCGTGCCTGCGGCGCCCGCGGCTGCTGCGCGCGGGCTTCGCCGTCTGGGCCTTGGCGCGCTCTTGCTGCTTCGCTTTTACTGCGGCGCGGGCCATTAGTGGCTCTCCAGTGGATGTTGCTGCGTCACCGGCGAGCGAAAAGCAAGCGTGGCAAGGACGCAGGGAGCCTCGATAGCCGGTGCTATCGAGGCGACTGAGGACGCCGCCACGCGCTGCTTTGCAGCCGCCGGGGGCGTGGCTGACATTCGCTGGAGGGCCACCTAGCCGCCCAGAGTAGCCGACTGTGGAACCGCCCTCGCCTGCCGTCGTTCGACGAGCACGGCGAGCCAGATCGAGCTCTCGAAGAGCACCCACATCGGCAGGACCTCGAGGCCGGTCGTGACGGGATCGGGGCCTGGCAGCCCCAATCCGATCACGGCGGCGATGAAGTAGCCGAGGCGCCGCTGCCGGCGCAACGTCTGCGACGAGACGACCCCCAGGTAGACGAGCCCGAGCACGACGAGCGGCAGCTCGAAGACGATGGTGATGCCGAGCAGCACGGTGGCGACGAACGAGTAGTACGCCTTCGCCTGGATGAAGATGTGGAAGTGCCGGTCGTCGTAGTGGGTGAGGAAGTGCAGCGCGCGCGGCAGCAGCACCCAGTAGCCGAAGGCGAGCCCGCTCGCGGCGAGGCCGGTTGCGAAGGCGACGAGCGCCATCGTCTTCCGCTCGACCGACGAGTCGATGGCGGGCGCGAAGAACGACCAGACCTGCCAGAGCGTCACCGGCAGTGACAGGACGAAGCCGGCGTAGACGCTCACCGTCACGGCGACGACGAACGGCTCGGCCGGGCCGATCGTGATCGGGTGCCGCCGGTCGGGCGGCAACGGCCGGTTCAGCCACTCGAGGATGTGCCCCTGGAAGACGAACGCGACGATCGAGAAGAGCACGAGCGCGCCGATGACGACGAAGAGCCGCACGCGCAGCTCCTCGAGGTGCTCTACGAGCGTCGCCTCCTCCCCGTGGCCGAGGCGGCGGGGAAGCCCTCTCATGCCCCCGCTAGAGCGTCTCGCGCTCGGGCGGCGCCGTCGCGGCAGGCGTCGGCACCGTCACGGCGGGCGTCGGCACCGTCGCGGCGGGCGTCGGCACCGTCGCGGCGGGCGGCAGCTCCTGCTGCGGCTCCTCCGGCGTGTGGCCCGAGATGGAGTCCTTGAACTCGCGCATTCCGGTGCCGAGCGAGCGCCCGATCTCCGGCAGCCGCTTCGCGCCGAAGAGCAGCAGCGCGAGCAGGAGGATGAGGATGATGTGGGTCGGACTGGTCCAGCCGGTCATCGTGCCTGGAGGGTAGCGCGTTTGGGCCCGCCCCGGGCACGGAGACGGCTCAGCTAGACTTGTCCCAGTTGGCGGGGCGGGGCGAAAGCCCCGCTATTTGGGTGGTGAAGAGGCTGAGAAGAGGGATCGCGTGGCATTGCTGAAGCTGGAGAACCTGCACGTCGCGCTCGAGGACGGCACCGAGATCGTCAAGGGTGTCGACCTCGAGGTGGACACGAACGAGGTGCACGCGATCATGGGGCCGAACGGCTCCGGCAAGTCGACCCTCGCCTACGCGCTCATGGGCCATCCCGCCTACGAGATCACCGAGGGCCGCCTGCTCTTCGACGGCGAGGACGTGACCGAGCTCGGCGCCGACGAGCGCGCGCAGCGCGGGCTCTTCCTGGCCTTCCAGTACCCGCACGCCATCCCCGGAGTCACCGTGACGAGCTTCCTGCGCAGCGCGATCAACGCCGTGCGCAAGGCGCGCAACGGCGGCGTCGACGATCCGATCTCGATCCCCGAGTTCCGCAAGGAGCTCCTCGCGCAGATGGACGGCCTCAAGGTCAGCCGCGAGCTCGCCTCGCGCTACCTCAACGACGGCTTCTCGGGCGGCGAGAAGAAGCGGGTCGAGATCCTGCAGATGGCGATGCTCAAGCCGCGGATCGCGGTGCTCGACGAGACCGACTCCGGCCTCGACATCGACGCTCTGAGGGTCGTGGCCGGCGGCGTGAAGGAACTCGTCGGCCCGGACATGGGCGCGCTCGTGATCACGCACTACCAGCGGATTCTCGACTACATCACTCCCGATCGGGTACACGTCTTCGTGGGTGGCCGCATCGTCGAAGAAGGCGGCTCAGAGCTGGCGAAGAAGCTCGAGAAGGACGGCTACGCTCCCTGATGAGGAGGTGCCTGCATGAGCCAGACAGAGACCGAAGTCGTCCAGGGGATCGGCTCCGACTACGCGATCAAGTACGGCTTCTCCGTCACCGAGGACTACTTCTACAAGTCGGGTCGCGGCCTCTCGCACGAGCTCGTCGACGCGATCTCGTCGCACAAGGACGAGCCGGCCTGGATGCGCAAGTTCCGGCACAAGAGCCTCGACTACTTCTACGCGCGCCCGATCCCGCAGTGGGGCGGCAACCTGAACGACATCGACTTCGAGAACATCTTCTACTACATCAAGCCGACCGAGAACCAGGCCAATTCCTGGGAGGACCTGCCCGCCGACATCAAGGACACCTGGGACAAGCTCGGCATCCCGGAGGCGGAGAAGAAGTACCTCGCCGGCGTCGGCGCGCAGTACGAGTCGGAGGTCGTCTACCACAAGCTGCAGGAGGATCTGACCGCGAAGGGGGTCATCTTCCTCGACACCGACTCGGCGCTCCGGGAGCACGAGGACGTCTTCAAGGAGTACTTCGGGACGATCATCCCGCAGAACGACAACAAGTTCGCGGCGCTCAACTCGGCCGTCTGGTCGGGCGGCTCGTTCATCTACGTGCCGCCGGGCGTGCACATCGACATGCCGCTGCAGGCCTACTTCCGGATCAACGCCGAGAACATGGGCCAGTTCGAGCGGACGCTGATCCTCGTCGACGAGGGCGCGTACGTCCACTACGTCGAGGGCTGCACGGCTCCGATCTACTCGACCGACTCGCTGCACAGCGCGGTGGTCGAGATCGTCGTCAAGAAGGGCGGCCGCTGCCGCTACACGACGATCCAGAACTGGTCGAACAACGTCTACAACCTCGTCACGAAGCGGGCGGTCGCCTACGAGGACGCGACGATGGAGTGGGTCGACGGGAACCTCGGCTCGAAGCTGACGATGAAGTATCCGGCGATCTGGCTGATGGGCGACCGCGCCCACGGCGAGGTGCTTTCGATCGCCTTCGCGGGCTCGGGGCAGCACCAGGACGCGGGCGGCAAGTGCGTCCACGTCGCGCCGAACACGACGTCCGTGATCACGTCCAAGTCGATCTCGAAGAACGGCGGCCGGGCCGGTTATCGCGGCCTGCTGCAGGTGGACAAGAGCGCGGTCGGCTCGAAGTCGAAGGTCGTCTGCGACGCGCTGATCCTCGACGAGGAGTCGCGCTCGGACACCTATCCGTACATCAAGATCGACGCGGACGAGGTCGACATCGGCCACGAGGCGACCGTCTCGAAGATCGGCGAGGAGCAGCTCTTCTACCTCATGTCGCGCGGCCTGACCGAGGCGGAGGCGAGCGCGATGATCGTGAGCGGCTTCGTCGAGCCGATCACGAAGGAGCTGCCGCTCGAGTACGCGGTCGAGATGAACCGTCTGATCCAGCTCCAGATGGAAGGCTCGGTCGGCTAGTGGACGTCGAGCGCGTCGACTTCATCTCCGTCCCCGTCACCGACGTCGAGCGGGCGAAGCAGTTCTACGGCGAGACGCTCGGCCTGCCCGAGATCGAGCATCCCGAGCAGGGCTTCCCGGAGTACCAGCTCGGCGAGAACGTCAGCCTCTATCTCCTCGACATGGAGAAGATCGGCAGCTCGTTCACCGGCCCGCACACCGCGTCGATCGCGATCCGCGTGCCGGACGTCCACGAGGCGCAGAAGGAGCTCGAGGCCAAGGGCGTCGAGTTCCGCGGCGAGCCGATGGACACGAGCGTCTGCCACATGGCGTTCTTCGCGGATCCGGACGGGAACTCGCTCATGCTCCACCGCAGGTACGCACCGCGTGAGTCGTAGCGAGGCGCTTTCCGCGTACGAGGCGCTGCCGCTTCCGGACACGACCGAGGAGCACTGGCGCTTCACCGACCTGCGCGGCTTCGACCCCGACGCGTTCGCGGGCGCCGCCTCCGCGGAGATCGAGACGATGCTCGACCTCGACGTCGCCGGCTACGCGACCGTGACCGCCGACGGGATCGAGATCGAGAAGGCTCCGGAGGGCGTGACCTTCGAGCCGCTGCCGGAGGAGCACGAGCGCCTCTACTCGCTCGTCGGCTGGGACGAGAAGTTCGCGGCGCACAACGCGGCGATGTGGAAGCACGGACTCCTCGTCGTCATCCCGAAGGGCGTCGTGCTCGAGAAGCCTTTGTACGTGCGGATCGCGGCGACCGGCCAGACGTTCTGGCGGCTCGTCGTCGTCGCGGAGGAGGAAGCGCGCGCCTCGCTGATCGAGGAGTACGCCTCACCGGCGCCCGACACCGAGGCCTACTCGAACGCCGTCACCGAGCTGTTCGTCGAGCCGGCCGCGAAGCTCGAGTACGTCTCCCTCCAGAACCTGTCGCAGGAGACGTGGCACTTCGCGAGCCATCACGCGCGCGTCGAGCGCGACGCCGAGCTCGACTGGGTCGCCGGCGGCTTCGGCTCGAAGAAGGGCAAGACGCGGATCCAGAACGACCTCAACGGGCGCGGCGCGACCTCGCGCGTGACCGGCGCGTACTTCGCCGACGGCACGCAGCACCTCGACTACGACACGTTCCAGGAGCACATCGCGCCCGACTGCGAGTCGGACTTCGCCTTCAAGGGCGCGCTCCGCGACTCGGCGACCGCGGTCTGGCGGGGGATGATCCGCGTCGAGAAGGACGCGCAGAAGACGAACGCGTACCAGGAGTGCCGCAACCTGATGCTCAGCCCGACGACGCACGCGGTGCCGATCCCCGGGCTCGAGATCCTCGCCAACGACGTCCGCTGCACGCACGCGGCGACGGTCGGGCGGGTGAACCGGGAGGACATGTTCTACTTGATGTCCGCGGGCTGCCGCGCTTCGAGGCCGAGCGGCTGATCGTGCGCGGCTTCTTCCAGGAAGTGCTCGACCGGATCGAGCTCGAGCCCGTGCGCGAGGCGGTTACGGCCGCGCTCGAGGCGCGGATTCCGCAGGCCTAGCCTGTTCGAGCTGATAACGCTGCGTGCCGGGCGACCGCGCTAACTCACAGCGGCTGGAAGCTGTCCCGCAGAATCTCCCGCAATCCGTCGCGTCTCCACGTCAGCTCGTGAGTACGGGCATCCAACGGGGCGCTAGGGCTATCTCGGAAGATGCCCGGTGACGGCGCCGAGGCGTTGAAGTGCGCGAGTTCTGGCGCGCCCGCGTTCATCTCCAGCCAGATCCCTGACTCCTCTTCCACCACTCGAACTCGTCGACCCATGCTGACCACTCAAACGGAGAGCTACGAAACGCGTCGTGAGAGCGCCGAAGAGATCGTCTGGACGGTTGATCAGTTCCTGAAGCTCGTCACGCCGCGTCCGCCGCTCCTGTCGGCGTCGCTCCTCCTTTCCGTCTGACGCCTCTCGAGTTCCCGCCTGAGGCGCTCGTTCCACTCCTTGGCTACATCATCAGGTGCCTTGCGAAGCTCGACATTCTCGGTGGCAAGAACTGAGTGAGTGCCCCCGAAACAGAGCGACGACTAGGAGCGCGGACCCCGCCCATCACAAGGATCCACCAGGGCACGGGCGGACGGCGAACCAGGCTCCACACGCCCGATGCCGAAGATCGTCCCCAAGAGCGCCCACCAGCGGCCCCCGATTACCAGGGCGCTATCGAAATACCGCCTCACCCGGTAAATCTAGATGGGGCGCACGTCATCGTCCGGGACGCGCGGTAGCATTATTTCCCCTCTCAGTGCTGTTACACTGCACACTATGAGTAACGCTCACCAAACACACCGTCAACGCGAGATCCACGATCAACGCGTCATCTTCGGTTCCTCGGAGACACCGGGAGTCGTGGCTCCGAACAGTGTGGATCTGGTAGTCACTAGCCCGCCCTACTGGAACCTGAAGGACTACGAACAGCCGGATCAGATCGGAGCATCCTCGTACGAGGATTACCTCGCACGGCTGACCTCCGTGTGGGCGGCGTGTTTCGCAGCCGCGAAGGACGAAGGTGTCATGGTCATCGACATCGGCAACCGCCGCCACCAAAGCGCTTCTATCCGATCGCGTTTGACATTGCGATCAGATGGAGCGGATGGCAGCTTGTGGGACATCGTGATCTGGTATGTCCCGAACGCGCTTCCACAGCCGAATCACTACATCGAGCGGCTGTTCGACAACAAGTTCGAGTTCCTCTTGATCTTCATCAAGGACGAGGGACTGAGCTACAAGTTTCACAAACCCCGCGTCCCGCAGAAATACGTCACCGCTGATCCTCGCGTCACAAGAAGAACGCACGGGGCCGCTGCCTCGGCAACGTCATCCGCATACCCGCGTATCGGCCGCCGAACGTGAAGGAGCTGGGCTACCACGTTGCGGCCTACCCGGAAGAACTCGCTGCGCTGATGATCGAGAGCTACACGACGCCGGCGACGTAGTGCTTGAATCCCTCCGTCGGATCGGGCACGACCCTAAAGGTGTCGCGCTGGATGGGGCGCCGCGGGATCGGATTCGAGATCGACGAGGAGTTCGAACTTCTGATCGAAAGGCGCATCAACGAGCCATGGCAGGTTCCCGACTCGCGCGACCTTGACATTCTCCGACTCCTCGACGATGGAGCCGGGGATGACGAAGCCACGACAAGATGCACCATCTACGGCGAGCGAAAGCGGCGGATCACCAAGCAGGACTGTTCGAAGCTTCGAGGCGCAAAGCGGGAGCGTTTCGAGAACGGCCTCGCCCGCGTCGACGAGCCCGCGCCGGCCGCCCGAGGCACGGAACGCCTCGGTCAGGGGAACGGCGGACACGAACTCTTCATGCCGCTCGAAGAACGACTCGTGCGCAGGGATGTGTTGTTCAGGGAGCGCGACCCTCAGGGGTCGGGAGAGAGCGAACGCAGCGACGGCAGCGCCTTTCCAGATGGACTGGAACTGACAGAACTCGTCGGCGGTGGTTAGGACGCCGTCGAGGCCCGCGCTGTTGCTGCGAAAGCCAACGCCGTCAAGAGCGAAGGCGGGGCCGATCGGAGCCGGAAATGTTCATCGAGCATGCCCGCCGCCTCTGACATCTCTAGCGCGTCCTTCGACTCGCCGAACTGGCCGATATTCGAGGTATGCACGGTGGCTTTCACACACATCCGAGGTTCACGCGCGTTCGGGACGACGACATCGAACGAAACGTTGAAGACGGTCGCGTCCTGACAGAGCGGATTGTCCTTCTTCTCCTGCGGCTCGAACGGAAATCCGCACTCGTCGAGCAACACGGCGAGCCGATACTCCGCCTCGTGACCGCTGAGCTTCGCCCACTGCTGCCGGATCCAACCGGGATACGTCGCTTGGTTGAGCGCCTCGAACGCGCTCGGCAACACTTCGCCACCAACAACTAGTGGCCCGATGACCCGGCGGAGCCGTTCAGCAGATACGGTCCTGCGAAGCGCCAGGCATCGGATCGCGGGAGCTGATCAGGTGTCGAAGGAACGCGGGTGCCGCGCGCCGCAGCCGAGGCCTTCAGGAATCGGTGATGATCTTGTTCCTCGTCAGCCCGACGAGCTGCATGATCGTCAGGAAGACGCCCGCGTCGCCGCGCCCCGCGTCGCGCACGATCGTTGCGACCTCTTCGTCGTCCGCACCCTCCGAGAGAGCCTCCGCGATCTCGGAGAGGGCGCCTAACTCATCGTCATCGAGAGGCCGCCTGAGGTCGAACTCGCGTTGGAACGCATCTTCCGCGTGATCACACTTCGCCCCCAACCAGCGCGCCGCTCGTCGAGAGACTCCTCGATCAAGCTGCAGCCCTCCGATCAGCTCCGGGCCGAACCCAGCGCCGCAGCGAGGCGAAGGATGTTTGCGAGGGAGACGTTCCGGCCTCCAAGTTCGAGCGAGCTGATGTAAGTCCGATGCAAGCCGCTCTGTTCCGCAAGGGCCTCCTGCGAGAGGGCCAGCTCGGCGCGGCGTGTTCGCACACGATCACCGAACGCCTTGAAGACCCGCTTGTCGTTCGCCTTTTGCGACACGACCGGATTGGAGCGGTATGCGCACTATAAGTCTACAGACTTTAAGTCACACAGATCGTCACCTTCACCTTTTCGATCTCGCGCTTATCGAGAAGCGTCTGCGAGAGCGGGCATCGTGATCGCAGCTCGGGCCTGCTGCGTTCCACAGATGATCTGAGACCTAGCCGCGAACGAGCGGCTTGTACTTGATCCGGTGCGGCTCGAGCGCGTCGGGGCCGCGCGTCTCCTTCATCCACTCGACGTACTCGGCCCACGAGCCCTCGTGCCAGATCGTCTCGCTGTTCCCCTCGAAGGCGAGGATGTGCGTCGCGACGCGGTCGAGGAACCAGCGGTCGTGCGTGATCACGACCGCGCAGCCGGCGAAGTCGAGCAGCGCCTCCTCGTCGTCACGTGAGCTCTCGCGGGAGCGGGACGCCGAGGTCGCGGCAGATCGAGCGAGTGCTACCGCTGGTCAGCTCACGGTGGCGCGGCAGGGTCGAGAGCCCGCTGGTTCGAGTGTTCATCCAGACGTCGTGCCGCGCCCCATGCCGCAACCGCTCGCAACCGTGCTGCCGGAGATGACGCTCGAGTTGCGCTCGCTTCAACCGAGGTCGATCTCGAGTGGCTCGTATCGCGTCTCGCCGGAGGAGTCCCGCTCCGCCAGGTCGGCGAGGGCGGCGACGAATTCCCGAACCGCGTCGGCGAGCATCACTCTCGCCTCCTCCTCGGTCGGTGCACACGTGTTGATGCCGGGGATCTCCAGCACGTGTGCGTTGATCCACCCGCTCTCGTCGGGCTCGTACACTGCTGTCACGCGCAGGTGATCGACGCTCTTGACGGCCACG
Organism: uncultured Actinomycetes bacterium; assembly: GCA_963702785.1. Classification (GTDB taxonomy): domain Bacteria; phylum Actinomycetota; class Thermoleophilia; order Gaiellales; family Gaiellaceae; genus Palsa-739. Next base: position 620,198 of record CAVPDV010000001.1, read on the forward strand.
AAGTCATGGTAGAGACGACCCGGGGCGAGCGAAAGTGGCCGGAACAGACCGCGCCGTCGGCGTGCGCTAGCCGCGAACGAGCGGCTTGTACTTGATCCGGTGCGGCTCGAGCGCGTCGGGGCCGCGCGTCTCCTTCATCCACTCGACGTACTCGGCCCACGAGCCCTCGTGCCAGATCGTCTCGCTGTTCCCCTCGAAGGCGAGGATGTGCGTCGCGACGCGGTCGAGGAACCAGCGGTCGTGCGTGATCACGACCGCGCAGCCGGCGAAGTCGAGCAGCGCCTCCTCGAGCGCGCGGAGGGTGTCCACGTCGAGGTCGTTCGTCGGCTCGTCGAGCAGGAGGACGTTGCCGCCCGAGCGCAGCAGCTTCGCGAGGTGGACGCGGTTGCGCTCGCCGCCGGAGAGGTCGGAGACGCGCTTCTGCTGGTCGGAGCCCTTGAAGTTGAACCAGGACGTGTACTGGCGCGAGTTGACCTCGCGCCTGCCGAGCTCGATCGTGTCGTGGCCGCCCGAGATCTCCTTCCAGACCGTGCTCGCCGGGTCGAGGTCGGCCCGCGCCTGGTCGACGTAGGCGAGCTCGACGGTGTCGCCGATCTTCAGCGTCCCCTCGTCGGGCTCGTCCTCGCCCGCGATCATGCGGAAGAGCGTCGTCTTGCCGGCGCCGTTCGGGCCGATCACGCCGACGATCCCGGCCGGCGGGAGCGAGAAGGACAGGTCGTCGACGAGCAGCCGGTCGCCGTACCCCTTGCGCACGCCCTCCGCGTCGATCACGAGGTCGCCGAGGCGCGGGCCGGGCGGGATGTGGATCTCGACCCGGTCGAGCTTGACGTTCTGCTCCTCGGCGAACAGCTTCTCGTACGCGCCGAGCCGAGCTTTCGCTTTGGCATGCCGCGCACGCGGGCTCGCGCGCACCCACTCGAGCTCGCGCGCGAGCGTGCGGCGGCGCGCCGACTCCTTCTTCTCCTCCTGCGCCAGCCGCGCCTGCTTCTGCTCGAGCCACGAGGAGTAGTTGCCCTGGAACGGGATCCCCTTGCCGCGGTCGAGCTCGAGGATCCAGCCGGCGACGTTGTCGAGGAAGTAGCGGTCGTGCGTGACGGCCACGACGGTGCCCTTGTAGTCGGCGAGGAAGCGCTCGAGCCAGAGCACCGACTCCGCGTCGAGGTGGTTCGTCGGCTCGTCGAGCAGGAGCAGGTCGGGCGCCGACAGGAGCAGCCGGCAGAGGGCGACGCGGCGACGCTCGCCGCCCGAGAGCGTCTCGACGTCGCGGTCGCCCTCCGGGCAGCGCAGCGCGTCCATCGCATGGTCGAGGTGGTCGTCCAGCTCCCACGCGCCGGCGCGGTCGATCGCGTCCTGCACCTTCGCCTGCTCGGCGAGGAGCGTGTCGAAGTCGGCGTCGGGCTCGGCGAACTTCGCGGCGATCTCGTTGAAGCGGTCGAGGAGGTCGCGTGTCGCGCGGACGCCGTCCTCGACGTTCTCGCGCACAGTCTTTGGCCGGATCGAGCCACGGCTCCTGCTCGAGCAGCCCGGCGGACGCGCCCGGCGCGAGCTCGGCCACGCCGGAGGACGGCTCGTCCTTGCCGGCCATGATGCGCAGGACGGTCGACTTGCCGGCGCCGTTCGGCCCGAGGACGCCGATCTTCGCTCCCGGCAGGAACGAGAGCGAGATGTTGGAGAGCACCTGCCGGTCCGGGCCGTAGAACTTGTCGACCCGGTACATCGTGAAGATGTATTCGCTCGCCATCGGCGGCGGACGATAGCCGCGGTGCGCGCGTCAGCCGAGCACGCGCGGCGCGTGGCCCGACGAGTAGACGGCGTTGCGCGTGATCAGGCCGTCGCGGCAGTTGATCACGTCGATCCCGTCCCACTCGAGGCGGCGCCCGTCCGGAGCAGTCCCGCGGGCCGTCCACTCCACCACTCCCGCGTCGGCTGCGAAGTACAGACGCGCGCTCCTCGAAGCCGAGATCGGGCCAGCGCTCGTGGATCCCGGCGACGTGCGCCCGAAACGCCTCCGCACCCTCCACGCGCTCGCCGGCGGTCACGTTGTCGAAGACGACGTCGTCGCTGACGACGGCCATGATCGCGTCCACGTCGTGGCCGAACCAGCCCGCCCGGTAGCGCTCGACGAGACTCTGGACGTCGGTGGGAGCCATGCCGGGGTGGATTATCTCGGCGCGAGCGCCCAGACGCCGTTCGTGCCGCCGCCGGTCACGACGATCCGGCCGTCGACCGTCGTCGCGGTCGGGTCGGCGAGAGCCGGACGGGAAGCGTCGCCGCCGGCTGCACCTTTCCCGTCCGGGGGTCGATCGCGAGCACCCGGCGGCCGCCCACGAGGTAGAGCCTCCCGCCGAGGGCGGCGAGCGCGGCATGGTCCTCCCGCGCCGGGAGGGTCGCGACGTGACGAACCCGGCCGTCGAGCGAGACGGCATAGACGGCGCGGGTAGCGCCGGTCGCCGTCAGGCCGCCGGCGACGTAGATCGTCCCTCCCAGCGCGGCGACGCCCGCGTAGCGCGTGCCCTCCGGCAGCCGCGCGACCGTGGCCGTGCCGCCCTGGGGCAGGTAGCGGAGGACCGCCGACGCGAACACCGCACCCGTGTAGCCGCCGACGAGATACGCGTGGCCGCCGATCGCGACGGCGCCGAGGTCGGAGAGCGACTCGTCGAGCTGGGGCGCGAGGGCCGAGCCGCCCGTCGTCGGGTCGATCAGGGCGACGTGATTCCACGAGGCCGTCTCGCCGCCGCCGAAGAGGTAGACGGAGCCGCCGAGCACGGCGGCCGCAGCGTCGTGGGTCGGCTGCGGCAGGTGGCCGACCGTGTGGAGGCGCGACGGCTTGCCCTCGAGGATCCCGTCCAGAGAGGCGTGGTGCGCGTAGCCGCCGAGGACCATCAGCCGGCCGCCGGGCAGCGCCACCGCAGCCGCCTTCGCCACCGTGTACGGCAGCGAGCCGACCCGCGTCACCCGCAGCCGCGCCGTTCCATGCGTCGAGGAGCTGCCGCCCGTGCCGGTCGAGCCCGAGGTCGGCGCCGAGCCGCAGCCCGCGGCGAGGAGCACGACGACCGCACAGGCCGCGAGCGCTCTAGCCCTGCAGCTTGATGCTGCCGACGACGCCGGTCTGCGACTCGTTCGGGATCCAGCTCGCATCGACACTCCGAGTCTTACCGTTCGGGAGCCGGCACGTCCCGCTGAAGCTCGTACCGCCGACGCCGGATACGTGCCCCCGGCAGATGTCGCCGCTCGGCAGATACTCGACCTGGAACGACGTCGAGTCGAGCCCCTGGGGCGAGACGAGCAGGTCGGCGCGCACGAGCAGCTTCTGCGGCTGCTGCGCCTGGCCGACGAAGGAGACGATCTGCTTCAGCTGGGTGCCGTTCCGGGTCACGGTCCCGCTGAGGGTCTCGCTCACGTTGGCGGCATCCCAGAGCGGCGCCGGGCGGTGCAGGGGCCCGAGGATGACGAGCGGCAGCGCAACCACTGTCACGAGGCCGGCCGTCGCGACTCGCGGAGAGCGGAGGACGCCGCCGCTGACGCGCCAGAGGAGCAGCATCGCGACCGTCGCGACGGCAGACGCCGTAGACGATCGCGAGCCAGGCGGCGCCACGGTCGGTGCCCGACATCAGCCCGTGCAGAGACGCGAGCCCCCAGACGGCGAAGTTGAGGTAGTGGGCCTTCCGCCAGAAGGCGTACGGGAGCCGCTTTCGATAGTGGTTCGTGATCGCGAGGGCCAACAGCAGCTCGGCGGACGCGATCCCGAGGCCCGTCCAGATCGGCCGGTAGCTCGACGTGAACGGCACGAGCAGCTGCGTGAGCGAGAAGGGCAGGAACGAGTCGGCGGCGATCGTCAGCACGTGGATCCCGATCAGGGAGCCGACGAGCAGGCCGCCGAACCGGTGCACGTCCTCGACCGAGAAGCGCGGCCAGCGGCGGTTCTGCGCCTTGCCGCCGAGCCCCAGCCCGACGCACACGACGATGCTGAGGACGACGTATGCCGCGACGCCCGAGGCGCGGGCCGCGTACCAGATCGCGGGATTCGAGCTCACGTGCATGCCGCCGCCCCCGCCAGCGCGCGCGTCCAGGTCTCGTTCTCGACGACGTCTCCGTCCAGGCCGACGAAGCGGCCAGGGACGCCGCGCTCGTCGAGCCACGCCGGGCCCGTGCTCGCCGAGCAGGAAGGCCGCCTTCGCGGCGACGTCCGCGGCAAGGCAGCTCGCGCCGGAGGCCGTGACCTGGCTCCAGGGGGATTCGCTGGGACGACCGGTTCGCGGATCGATCAGGTGCCGTCCTCGCGACACGACGCCGCTCGTGGCGAGGCCGCCCTCGACGACGCGGACTGCGTCGCCTCCAGGGAGCCCGACGTCCACGGGCCCGCGCACAGCGAGGTCGCCGCCGACCGAGACGAAGCCGGGGCCGGCGAGCACCCCGGCGGCCTCGTCGACAGCGAGCGCCTTGACGACGCCGTTCAGGTCGAGCTTCACGTCAGGCGGGCGGGAGAGCAGCCGGCCGCCGAGGCGGACCTCCGTCCACCGGCCCACGAGTGTCGGGTCGAGGAGCCCGTCCGTCTCCGCCGCGGCGTCGAGCGCGACGGCGACCGCAGTCGCGAAGAGCGGCGACACGGTGAGCACCCGCGCCGGCGAGCGGTTCACGCGCGAGAGCTCGGACTCGGGCCGGAAGAGGCTGAAGGCCGCCTCCCAGCGCTCGAGCACGGCGGCGACGGCGGCGGGATCGCCACCGCCGACGACGACCTCGCACCCCATGGCGCGCAGCCGGTGCACGCTCGGGTCCGTCATGACGTGGAGCTGACGACCGGCGGTGGCTGCACGGCCGGCGCGATCTGCCCGCCCTGGGCGATGCTCTTCCGGACGGCACGCTCGAACGAGGAGGGCGCGCCCAGCGGCTTCGTCTTCCCCTTCGTGTGCCCCGGCGCGTGCGTCTTCGCCCCGACGAACGCGACGCCGAAGACGAGCGCCGTCACAGCAGCTAGCGAGACCTTCGCCCCGCGCGCCCGCGCCCGGGCGCGCTCGATCCGCGTGTCCTTGGCCATGCGAGGAGCAGTGTGCCCGGGCACCGATGAGACAGCGATGTGAGCCGGCTGAAAAGTCGGTGTGAACGCGGCCGTTACGATGAATGGATGTCCTCGGCCACGGTCGGCACCAAGCTCGACGCGCGCGCGCTGCGGCGCGATTTCCCCGTCTTCGAGCAGGAGATCCACGGCAAGCCGCTCGCGTACCTCGACTCGGCGTCCAGCTCGCAGAAGCCGCGCCAGGTGCTCGACGTCATGCGGGACATGTACGAGCACGGATACGCGAACGTCCACCGGGGCGTCTACGAGCTCGCCGAGCGCGCCACCGAGGCCTACGAGGGAGCCCGGCTGAAGGTGCAGCGGCTGCTGAACGCGCCGTCGGCGCACGAGGTCGTCTTCACGCGGAACGTGACCCACGCGATGAACCTCGTCGCCTACGCGTGGGGTCTCTCGAATCTCGGGCCCGGCGACGTCGCGGTCGTGAGCGAGCTCGACCATCACGCCGTCTTCGTCCCCTGGCAGTACATCGCCGGGCGAACCGGAGCGACCTTCAGGGCGATCCCGGTCGACCGGGCAGGGGAGAGCTCCAGCTCGACGCGCTCGACGAGATCGCCTCCGCCGGACGCGTCCGTGTCGTCGCGACCAACCTCATCTCGAACACCCTCGGCACCATCAACCCGATCGAGCGGCTGACGGAATGGGCGCACGAGCAGGACGCGATCATGGTCGTCGACGCCGCGCAGGCGGCCCCGCACCGCACGCTCGACGTCCAGGCCCTCGACTGCGACTTCCTCGGCTTCACCTCGCACAAGATGTGCGGCCCGGGCGGCGCCGGCGTCCTCTGGGGACGCGAGGAGCTGCTCGCTGCCATGGAGCCGTTCGAGACCGGCGGCGAGATGATCCGCTCGGTCAAGCTCGAGGGGACGACGTGGAACGACCTGCCGTACAAGTTCGAGGCGGGGACGCCGGCGATCGTCGAGGCCGTGGGGCTCGGCGCGGCCATCGACTACCTGAACGGGATCGGCTTCGACGCGATCCAGGCGCACGAGCACGAGCTGACCGCCTACGCGCTCGAGCGGCTGTCCGAGCTGCCCTGGGTGAAGGTCTTCGGGCCGCCGCTCGAGCGCCGCGCCGGAATCATCTCGTTCGACGTCGAGGACGTGCATCCCCACGACGTCTCCCAGATCCTCGACCGCCAGGGCGTCGCGATCCGCGCCGGCCACCACTGCACGCAGCCGCTGATGCACAGGCTCGGCGTCGCCGCGACGAACCGCGCGAGCTTCTACCTGTACACGATTCCGGAGGAGATCGACCAGCTCGTCGACGGCCTCCACGCCGTCCGTAAGGTGTTTGCATGAGCGATGCCGCGTTCGACGACCTCTACCGCGAGGTCATCCTCGACCACTACAAGAACCCGCGCGGCCACGGCGTGCTCGAGCATCCCGATGCCGAGGCCGAGGGGCAGAACCCGCTCTGCGGCGACGAGGTCTCGATCTACGTCGCCTTCGGCGAGGACGGCGAGACGATCGACGACGTGAAGTTCTCCGGCCGCGGCTGCGCGATCTCGCAGGCGGCGACGTCGATGCTGATGGAGATGTCGAAGGGGCGGACGGCGCAGGAGGTGGCGACGATGGACAAGGACGAGCTGCTCGCCGAGATCGGCGTCCCGCTCACGCCCATCCGGCTCAAGTGCGCGATGCTCGGCCTGACGACGCTCAAGGTCGCGCTGCACAAGTCGAAGGGCACGCCGCTGCCTGAGGGACTTGCCGGGCTTCGACGATCTGGACCTGAGTCTAGTGCCTGACCTTCATGTCGCCGTGGCGGCCGAGTTCCCGCCCGGCTCCTCGAAGATCGTCCAGCACGGCACCCTCTTCGTCGGCGTCTACAACTGCGGCGGCGAGCTGTACGCGATCGAGGATCGCTGCTCGCACGACGACGGGCCGCTCTGCGAGGGCGACTGGGACGAGGATCTCTGCCGCGTGATCTGCCCTCGTCACGGCTCGGCCTTCGACCTTGCGACGGGCACGCCGCGCTCCCTGCCGGCGACGGAGCCGGTCGCCACGTATCCCGTGCGGATCGTGGACGGCTCGATCCTCGTCGACCTGCCCTGACGGCTCAGTCGTCCGCGCCCCCGTCGTGCGGGTGCCCCGTGGTCGGACGAACGATCCAGTGAGGCGCGGCCGGCAGGTGGGCGCGCGGACTGAGCGGACCCACCGAGTCGCCGCCGGCGCCCGCGCTGCCGAGCAGCACGAGGTTGGCGACGACGGCGGCCGCGACCGCAGCGGCCACGGCCGCCAGAACGAGCAGCTTCCGCGTCACGCCGCCTCGACGCGTGCGATCGAGATCGCCCCCATGGGGCACGAGTCGCACGCCTCGCGGACGGCCTCGTCCGCGCTCACGCCGGTACGGAGGACGGCGAGCCCGTCATCCCCCAGCTCGAAGACGTCGGGGGCGAGCGCCTCGCAGACGCCGTAGCCGTTGCAGAGCGAGCGGTCGATCGAGATCCGGTACATCACGTGCTCCTTTCGGTTGCGGGACGTGCGGCGCCGCCGCCGAGCGCCCGCCAGGCAGTGGCGAACGCGACGGCGCCGACCGCCCCGAGGTACAGGTCGTGGGCCCACGGCTGCGCCGAGTCGGTGCCCGAGGCGACGCCGTGGACGGTGGCGAGGACGAAGACGAGGTAGGTGGCCCAGTGGAGCCGGCGCCAGTTGCGGACGCCGATCCTGCGGCGCAGGGCGAACGAGAGATAGATGAGCGCCATCAGCTCGGCCCCGACGACACCCGCCGCCACGGCCGCGGGGCGGTAGGGGGACGAGCCCGGGACTAGCAGCCCGGCGATGGGCATGTGCAGCGTGCCGTCGAGCAGCAGCGTGCCGCCGTGGATCCCGAGCATCCCCAGGCCGAGCAGGGCGAGGAAGCGGTGCGTGTCGATGACCGACGCGGGCTTCAGAGCGCGGCCGAACGGCCTCGACTTGAGCACGAGGCCGGCGACCACAGAGGCCGTGAGCAGCCCGTATGCCGTCCACCCGCTCGCGCGAGCCAGCAGCCAGAACGTCGGATCGGTCTTCACGACGTCCTCGTGATCACGTGCGCGGGCAGGTTCACGACCCGCACGGACGGGGCGGCGGGTGCGGCGGCGGCGGCCTGCGTGGGTGCTGCGGGTAGCGCCGCCGCGGCCGCCGCGGCCGACGCGGCCGCCGTCACCTTCGCGATCTGCGCCTGACGCAGCTTCAGCTGGACGCGATACCTGGCCCAGCGCGCGGCGGCGACCTTCTGGACGAGCTTCGCCTCGTGCCGGAGCTGGGTCTCACGGACGGCGAGGACGCGCAGGCGGGGATCGGCGGATGCCGTCGCCCAGGGGTGCGCGGCGACGACCGCCCAAGCGAGGAAGAAGACGACGAGGGCAAGTGCAAGCGCGTACACGCGACCGTGGTGACTAGTCATCGCCGCCTCCGCGCCCCCCGCCGTCGTGCGAGCCGTCGTCCCCGTGGTGGTGGACGGTGACGACGATCGGCGGCGGCCGGTGGTAGACGATGCGCGCCGCCGACGGTGCTGGCAGCGCTTGCGGCGCCTGCGTCGCCTGCACGACCGGAGCGGCGGCCGCGGGCTTGGGGACGGCTGGCAGCGCCGGCGGTTTCGCCGCCAGCTGCTTCCGCAGCTTGGCGGCGTAGTCGACGAGCTGCCTCGTCCGGGCGGTGATCGCGGCGTCGTTCTGGTGCCGCGCGGCCGCCCGAGGCCGGTCGTCCGTGAAACGGCGACGGTCCCGAGAACGGCGGCTCCTGCAAGCAGTAGTGCCAGGGCGGTGACATGGAATTTGTGCATGGCGACGACCGTAGGCAGCCGCCGGTGAGGCGCGGGAGAGGGCTTCGCAAGCCTTCTCCCAAGGCGTGGTAAAGGTTCGGCTAACTGCCGATGCCGCACCCGCATGCGGGTCTCACACTCGGAACATGCAGATCCTGGTAGTCGAGGACGAGGACGCGATCGCCGAGCCGCTCGTCGACGGCCTGCGGCGGGAGGGCTTCGACGTCACACGCGTCGCGACCGGCGAAGCGGCCCTGGAGGCCGCGCCCGCCGATCTCGTCCTGCTCGACCTCCGCCTCCCCGACGTGGACGGCCTCGACGTCTGCCGGCGGCTGCGGGAGCGCTCGCGCGTCCCGATCATCGTCGTCACCGCGCGGGGCGAGGAGGCGGATCGCGTCGTCGGTCTCGAGCTCGGCGCCGACGACTACGTCGTCAAGCCGTACGGGCTCCGCGAGCTGATCGCGCGGATCCGCGCGGTCACGCGGCGCACGTCGTCGCTGGGAGCGAGCGGCGAGCCGCTGCGCGTGGGGGGCCTCGAGGTGGACGAGCGCGCCCGCCGCGCCACCCTCCACGGCCGCGAGCTCGAGCTGACGCCGAAGGAGTTCGACTTGCTGGCCGCGCTCGCGCGCGATCCCGGCGCCGCGGTCAGCCGGCAGCGACTGCTCGCCGAGGTCTGGCAGACCTCGTGGTACGGCTCGGCGAAGACGATCGACGTCCACGTGGCCGCGCTGCGGAAGAAGCTCGGCGACGCGCACTGGATCGAGACGGTACGCAGCGTGGGGTTCCGCCTGCGCGAGCCGTGACGCGCCGTCTGCTCCTCGGCTACCTCGGGGTGACGCTGTTCGTGCTCGCCAGCCTCGAGGTGCCGCTCGGCATCCAGAGCCAAAGGAGCGAGCGCCGGAACCTGACCGCGAGCGTCTCGCACAACGCGACGGTCTTCGCCGCCGACGCCGAGGACGCCGTGCAGGCACCGGCCGGAAGGCGCCCAAGCAACTCGCCGCGCTCGCGGCATCGCCGCCTCCTACGCGAGCCGGACCGGGGGCCGCGTCGTGATCGTCAAACGGGACGGCCGCGCGGTGCTCGACACGAGCGCCCGTGTGAGCGGCACCGAGAGCTTCGCCTCGCGCCCGGAGATCGAGGACGCGCTCGCCGGCAAGTACCCAAACGGGGTCCGCTACTCCCGGACGCTGCACGAGCGACTGCTCTACGTCGCCGTTCCGATCGCGTCGACCGGAGTGGTTCACGGCGCCGTGCGGATCACGTATCCGCTCTCGACTCTGGACACGCGGATCCGTCACTACTGGCTGATCCTCGGCCTGATCGGCGTGGTGATCCTCGCGGGCGCCGCCGTCGTCGGGATCGGCCTCGCCCGCTTCGTCACCCGGCCGCTGCGAGGCCTCGAGGAGGCCGCGGCGGCGGTCGGGGCAGGGCAACTCGAGACTCGCGCGGCCGAGCAGGAGGGGCCGCCGGAAGTGCGGTCGCTCGCCACCGTGTTCAACGAGACGGTCGCGAAGCTCGAGCGGCTGCTGCGCTCGCAGGAGGAGTTCGTCGCCGACGCGTCCCACGAGCTGCGCACGCCGCTCACGGCGCTCCGGCTCCGGCTCGAGAGCCTGCCGCCGGGCGCGGACCGCGACGCCGCGCTGCGCGAGAGCCGGCGCCTCGGCGAGCTCGTCGACGGACTGCTCGCGCTGACGCGGGCGGACTCCGGGACGGAAGCGGCCTCCCGCGTCGATGCGACCGCCCTTCTCCGCGAGCGCGCCGAGGCCTGGCGGCCCTTCGCCGGCGAGCGACGGGCGCGCCCTGCACCTCGATCTCGACGGAGAGCTGCCGGTGCGGGCGGCGCCCGGGCGTCTCGCCCAGGTCATCGACAATCTCCTCGCCAACGCGCTCGAGGCCTCTCCGGCAGGGACGACCGTCACGCTGTCCGCGCTCGCCGCGCCGCCGTGGGTGGAGCTGCACGTCGTCGACCACGGGCCGGGCATGACCGCGGAGCAGCGCGCGCGCGCCTTCGACCGCTTCTGGCGGGTCGGCTCCGGAGGCGGCGGCTCGGGACTCGGCCTCGCGATCGTCCGCCGCCTCGTCGCAGCCGACGAGGGCGAGGTCGAGCTGGGCGAGGCGCCCGGCGGCGGAGTGGACGCAGTCGTCCGGCTCCGTCCTGCCTGAATCGTTACCGAAGCCTGTCCGTTCCCTGACCCCGCCCTTGCCCGCATGGGCGTAGAAGGGCGGCATGAACACGAACCGCCCCATCCTCGCACTCGCGGCCGTGCTCGCCGCCACCGTCCTCACGGGCGGGGCGGCCATCGCCGGCATCGCACACCGGCCTGCACCGGTGGCCGCACCCGCAGCCGCCGTCGTGCAGCAACAGGCTCCCGTCACGCAGTCCTGGCACGAAGGAGGCGACTGACGATGCAACGCATCTGGATCGTCGTCCTGTCCGTCTGGGCCATGCTCGCGATCGTCGCCGTGCTCGCGTGGTCGTCGCGCCCGGCGGCATCTCCGCTCCCCGCTGCGTCCGCGCAGTCGGTGCTCGTGAAGGGAGCGAACGGCAAGCAACACCTCGTCGCGTGTCTCCTCGCCCACGCACGCGACGACCGCGACGTCCGGGGTGGTAAGGCCATGAGCGCCCCTCGCGCGCGTCGAGTGGCGCGCCGTCGGGACGAGCTGCTCCGCGGCGGTCACCACCGAGGCCGGCGACGAGCTCGCGGCAGAGGTCGCCCTGGCCGCGGCACAGGAGGAGGTCGAGGCCTGCGAGCAGGAGCTCTCCCGCTTCCGGCCCAGCAGCGACCTGTCGCGGCTCAACGCGGCCGGCGGCGAGTGGGCCCCGTCGGCCGGCGCCTCGCTCGAGACGCTGCGGCTCGCGCTCCGAGCCCGCGAGGAGACCGGCGGCCGCTTCGACCCGACCGTCCTCCCCGCGCTCGTCGCGGCCGGCTACGACCGCTCGTTCGAGCTGCTCGAGGAGCGCCCCGCAGCCCGAGCGGAGGGCTGGCGCGCCGGCGCCGCAATCGAGCTCGACGAGCTCGGGGGCCGTGCCCGGCTCGAGCCCGGCGCGGCCGTCGACCTCGGCGGCATCGGCAAGGGCTACGCGGCCCGGCGCGCACTCGAGGCGATGCTCGCGGCCGCCCCGCCCACCGCGGCGGGCTGGTGGATCTCGGCGGCGACATCGCCGTCCGCGGCGAGACGCCCGAGGGCGGCGCCTGGCGCATCGCCGTCGCCGACCCGCGCCGGCCGGGGCGAGACGCTCGGCGTCCTCGCCCTCGCGGCCGGCGGCGTCGCGACGTCCGGCCGGGACGCCCGCCGCTTCGGCCCGGGCCGGTCGCTCCACCACCTGATCGACCCGGAGACGGGCGAGCCGGCGTACGCAGGGCCGCTCACCGTCACCGTGGTGGCGCGCGACGCAGCGGAGGCCGAGGCGCACGCGACGACGCTCGCGATCGGCGCACTGGACGAGGCACGAGCGTACGTCGCCGCCAGGCCGGCCGTCTCCGCTCTCTACGTGCCCCTCGCGGGGCCGCCGATCCCGCTCGGCGCCCCGCCCCTCGCCCGGCAGCAGCTCGTCGTGAACGCCGCGTGACCGGAGTATCCGTCGCCTGGCTCGTCGCGCGGGCATCCGGGCTCGTGGCGTTCGGCCTGCTGACGCTCACGGTCTGGGCCGGCCTGGCGATGAGCACCCGCCTGCTCCCCCCGAAGCGCCAGAAGCCGCTCCTCGCTCTGCACCGGACGCTTGCCTGGACGGGGCTCTCGATGGTCGGGCTCCACATCGTCGGCCTGTTGCTCGACCCGGTCATGCACTTCGGCGCCCTGTCGGTGCTCGTGCCCGGCGCCGCGGCCTGGAGGCCCGGAGCAGTGGCGCTCGGTGTAGTCGCCGGCTGGCTGAGCCTCGCCCTGGCCGCCTCGTTCAAGGCGCAAGCGTTGGATCGGCCAAAAGGGCTGGCGCCGGCTCCACTACGCGAGCTTCGCGGCCTTCTGGCTGGCGCTCGGACATGCGCTGCTCGTCGGAACGGACCTGAAGGGCTTCGGCGGCCCGATCACCGCGCTCCTCGCCGCAGGGCCCGTCCTCTGGCTCACGTTCTATCGCCTGCTCGCCCCGCGCAAGGCCCCCGCGAGAGCGCCGGTGCCTGCGCTCGCCGGCGTCTAGCCGCTGCGCAAGCAATACGCTCGGGTCGTGCCCGACGAGCCGATCCGCTGCTGGGGGAGCGACGACCCGCTCTACGCCGCGTACCACGACGAGGAGTGGGGACGGCCGGTGCGCGACGAGCGCGGCCTCTACGAGCGGCTCTGCCTCGAGGGCTTCCAGGCCGGGCTCGCGTGGATCACGATCTTGCGCAAGCGCGAGGCGTTCCGCATGGCCTTCGCCGGCTTCGACCCGGAGCGCGTCGCGCGGTTCGGCGGACGCGACGTCGAGCGGCTGCTCGGAGATGCCGGCATCGTCCGCCACCGCGGCAAGATCGAGGCGGCGATCGCGAACGCACGCGCGACGCTCGCGCTGCGCGAGGCGGGGACCCCGCTCGCAGAGCTGATGTGGGAGTACCGCGACGCCGCCGACGGAGTCGAGCTCTCGAAACGGCTCAAGAAAGGCGGCTTCCGCTTCGTCGGCCCGACGACCGTCTACTCGGCGCTGGAGGCCTGCGGGATCGTCAACGGCCACCGCAGCCGACTGCTGGGTGCACGACGCGGTGGAACGGGAGCGGAATGCTTGACGACCGCGTTCGCGCCGTGCTGGAGCGCCTCGAGCAGGAGGACGCCGAGGAGCGGCGGCAGGGCGTCGCGCGCGAGCTGCGGGCGCGACAGGTCGAGCCGACGACGGGACGCTTCCTCCTGTCGCTCGTGGCGCCGCAGACGGACTGCGAGGTGCTCGAGCTCGGCGGCTCGCGAGGCTACTCGACGATCTGGCTCGCCGCCGGCGTCCGCCATCTCGGCGGGCGCGTGCTCTCGGTCGAGCACGACCCGCTCAAGGCGGAGGCGTGGCGCCGCAACGTCGACGGAGGCCGGCGCTCGAGCAATGGGCGACGCTCCTCGAAGGAGACGCGTTCGAGCTCCTGCCGCAGATCGACGACGTGTTCGACGTCGTCTTCATCGACGCCGAGAAGGACGACTACGAGGAGCTGTTCCGGCTCGCGCGCGGACAAGGTCGAGCCCGGGGCGCTCTTCGTCGCCGACAACGTCCTCTCCCATCCCGACCCGCTCGCGCAGTACTCGCGCCGCGCGTCAGGCCGACCCGACGCTCGAGAGCGTGACCGTGCCGCTCGACCGCGGGCTCGAGCTGAGCGTCGTGCTGGCCTGATGTAAGGTCGCGCCGATGCCGTCCCCCGCATCTTCGCTCGTCACGGTGGTGCTCACGCCGGGTTTCCGAGCCGAGGACGCGCGCGGCTGGACGAACGTCCTCGCCGAGGTGCCGCTGTTCGCGCAGCTCGGCCCCCGGCAGCGCCGGAAGGTCGCGTCGCTCGCGCGGATTCGTCGCTTCGCCGACGGCGCGCCGATCGTGCGGCTCGGCCAGGCCGGAGACGCGCTCCACGTCGTCCTCGACGGCAGCGTCTCGGTCCGCCCACCCAACCGTGCCGCGCGCACGCTCGGCGTGGGTACCGTCGTCGGCGAGCTCGCGCTGCTCGACGGCGGCCCCCGGACGGCGACGGTCGTCGCGCAGGGCGAGGTCGTGACGCTCGCCGTCCCGGCCGCGCGCTTTCGGACGCTGCTCCGCGCCGAGCCGACGATCGCCATCGTGATCGCCGAGGAGCTCGCGCGCCGACTGCGCGCCGCCGACGCGGGCTGATTTCCCTTTTGCGCCGACGGCCGGCTTCGCTATCGTGCCGGTACCGCGGAAAGGAGGTGGTCCGGCAGTGACTTCAGACAGTACGGGCAGTGGAGGTACCAGCGGGTAGAGGCGCTGTCCCCGGGACCACCGGGAAACGCCTAGCCAGCGTAGGGGACGACGCGATCCGCGCCGCCCGGCCGAACTACCAGTGGCCGGCGCAGGAAAGCGCCTCTGCCACTACACGCTGGTAACCGGATCGAGGGGCCGCGCAAGCGGCCCCTCGTCTATTCCGGACTGGTCAGGCGGCGAGGCGCTGTGGGCTGGAAACGGCGCCGGCCAAGCCGGCCCCATCCGGCCCAAGAGCTTGGGGGCTGGGGACGACCGCGGCCTCGGCCGCCAGCGTCGCCAGGTGCAGCCGCAGCTGCTCGAAGAGCTCGCCGTCGAGCAGGCGGCCGTGCTCGTCGAAGCGCTCGTGGGCGCGGGCGACCGGGATCTCGGTGCCGACGACGCGGGCGCCGGCGATGCCGAGGATCCGCTTCAGGTCCTGCTGCGCCCAGAGGGCGCCGAACTGGCCCGTGCTCGCGCCGACGACCGCGACCGGCTTGTTCCGGAGCACGGCCTCGAGCTTCGGCCGCGAGGCCCAGTCGATCGCGTTCTTGAGGCCGCCGGGAACCGAGCCGTTGTACTCGGGCGTCGCGAAGAGGATCGCGTCGGCCGCGGCCCAGTCCTGCCGCAGGCGCCGCACCGATTCCGGCACGTCGTCGGCCTCGAGGTCCTCGTCGTAGAGCGGCAGCTCGCCGATCCCTTCCCACGGCTCGAGCTCGACGCCCTCGGGCGCGGCCTCGATCGCAGCCCGCAGGAGGCTCGTGTTGAACGAGCGCTCCCGCAGGCTGCCGGAGACGGCGAGGATCCTCATCGTCAGGCGTCCTGCCTGACGAGGGCGAGCTCCGCCGTGATCGTGACGTCGTCGCCGAGGTAGTCGCCGCCGCCCTGGTTCGGCGCGTTCCAGCTGACGCCGAACTCGTTGCGGTCGACCGTCGCCTCGAGGGTGATGCCGACCCGCTCGCGGCCGAACGGGTCGACGTTCGGCTCGGAGACGGAGGCCGCGATCGCGACCGGGCGGGTGACGCCCTTGATCGTCAGCTCGCCACGCTCGAGGTCGCTCGTCCGGAACGAGATCTCCGGGAAGCGCTCGGCGTCGAAGAAGTCGGGGGTCTGGAGGTGGCCGTTCAGCTGCTCGTCCTTCACGTCGACGCTCGAGACCTCGGCCGAGCCCTCGAGGACACCGTCCTGCAGCGTCGCCGTGTACTCGCGGAAGCCGCCGCGGAAGGTGTTCGTGCCGGCGTAGGCGACCTCGAACGAGACGTGGGAGTGGACCGGGTCGGCGCTCCAGGAGCCGGCCGGTGCAGATTTCGTGGTGGTGATGGTGGACATGCGTGTCATCTCCTCGTATACTTGAGTTCGCAAGGATTATAGAGGAGAAAGATTGTCTAGTCAAGTATTGATCGCTCAAGAAGTCACCGACTCCACGCTCGTCGCCTGGACGCGGTTCCTGCGCGCGCACGCGGCGCTCACACGGGAGCTGTCGTCGCGGCTCGAAGCGCTGCACGGGCTGTCGCTGAGCGACTTCGACGTGCTGATCCAGCTCTACTCCGCCGAAGGGAGGCGGATGCGCAGGATCGACCTCGCGCGCTCGGTCCTCCTCACCGCCTCGGGGATCACGCGTCTGCTCGACGGCCTCGAGAGCTGCGGCTTCGTCGAGAAGGAGCACTGCGACAGCGACCGGCGCGTCACCTATGCCGTGCTGACCGACACCGGAGTGAAGAAGGTCGAGGCGGCGCGCGAGTCGCATCTCGCCGACGTCGACGAGCTGTTCGGCTCGCCGCTCGAGCCGAAGGAACGCGAGCATCTCGCCGAGCTGCTCGGACGGCTGCCTCTCGCCCGCACGTCGGAGGCCTGCTCGGAATGACGCACGCGTTCTCCTCGCTCGACGAGCTCGGCGACGGCTACGGCTTCCGCAAGATCCGGCAGGCACTCGGCGTCGAGGCCTTCGGGGTGAACGCGATCGTCTATCCGCCCCGGTACGAAGGCCCGGAGCACTACCACGACACGCAGGACGAGCTCTACTTCGTCCACAAGGGCCGCATCCGGGTCGACGTCGACGGCGAGTCGCGCGAGCTCGGCGCGGGCGGTCTCTTCCACGCGAGCTCGACGACACCCCGCCGGATCTCGAACGCGGGCGACGAGGACGCGGTCGTCTTCGTCGTCGGCGGCAAGGGCGGCTACGTCGAGCGCGACGGGCACCTCGTGAACCCCGAGGTCGACCTGCCGCGCCGCCAGGGCCTCGCGTAGACTCGCGAGACCTTTGGTCTCGCTCGCTTTTGAAGGTACTGCGCGGGCCGGAAAGCGTGGTTTCCGGCCCGCTCCGTGCTGTTGGTCTTTGGGTGGTCTGGACGAGAGGCCGCTCTGGTGCGCTCGCGCGCGGCGGAGGCCGGCGCGAGCGCAGTCCGGCCTGCGGCTAAGCCGCCGCTACGCGGACGTCTTAGCCCCGGCCTGTTGCGCAGCGGATGGTTGAAGCGTTCGAACCCTCTTGGCGCCAAGGCGGCGGCGTAACGACGCGTTACGCCGCCGCGAACCAGCGGGCGAGCACGCGCAGCCTGCACGCCCGCGACGGGAGAAGGCTCGGAACCCGCGCAGCCCAATACGCCCTCAGCACGGAGCCGGCCGGAGACCGCGCTCTCCGGCCGGCGGAGTTCCCTCAAGAGCGAGCGAGTGCGCAGCACTCGCGAGCTAGAGCAAGGCGACCGTTCGGATCTCGCGCCCTTCGCCGATCCGCGGCAGGCGTTCCGGGACCTCGTCGAGCGGGATCGTGCTCGTCACGAAGCGGGCGAGGTCGAGCCTCCCGTCGAGCGCCGCCTGCGCGAGGAACGGGAAGTCCTCCTGCGGGATCGTGTCGCCGCCGTGCGTGACCGCGATCGTCACCCTGGGATCGAACACGTCGGCCGCGAGGTCGACGTCGAGCGCCGCGCCGGGCAGCGGGAGGCCTACGAGCGTCGCCGTCCCCGCGTAGGCGCACATGCGGATGGCCTGCACGAGCGCGGCACCCGCCCCTACCGCGGAGAAGGCGAAGTCGACGCCGCGGCCGCCGGTCAGCTCGTGCACCGCCTCGACCGCATCTGCCGACGAGGCGTCGACGACGTCGGTCGCGCCCAGCTCGAGGGCGGCCTCGAGCTTCACCGGCGAGACGTCCACGGCGACGATTCGCTCGGCGCCGGCGAGCTTCGCGCCCTGCACGACGGCGAGCCCGACGCCGCCGCAGCCGATCACGGCGACGGACGAGCCCGCGCGCACCGGCGTCGCCCAGAGCGCGGCGCCGGCGCCGGTCGAGAAGCCGCAGGCGAGCAGCGAGGCCTGCTCGACCGGCAGCTCCTCCGGCACCTTCACCGCGCAAGCCTCGTGTACGACCGCGCGATCGGCCAGCGTGCCGCAGCGCAGGACGGGCGTCAGGAGCGCGCCGTCGGCGGCCCGGTGCATCCTCCGCCTCGCCCGCAGCTGCGAGGAGCAGCGACGCGGGTCGCCGCGACCGCACTGCGGACACTCGCCGCACGGCGCCCGCCAGGCGACGACGACACGGTCGCCGGGCGCCACGAGCGTCACCTCGCTCCCCACCTCCTCGACGATCCCGGCTCCCTCGTGACCGAGCAGGATCGGAAACCGCATCCCCCACCCCTTCGTCTCGACGACGTGGAGGTCCGAGTGGCAGAGGCCGCACGCCTCGACGCGGACGAGCACCTCGCGCGGGCCGGGCGGATCGAAGGTCAGCTCCTCGATCGCCGGCTGCGCGTCCGGCTCCGCGAAGACGAGGCCGCGGGTCACTTCGCCCGCCGCAGCTGCTCGTCGAGCGGCGCGAGCGGCAGCCGGAACGCCCCGACCGCGCTCGGGTCGGTGACGACGTTGTCGCCGAGCGCCAGCATCGTCAGCTGATCGCGCGTCACCGGCGCGCCCGGCAGGCGCTCCGTCAGCGCCGCCTGCGCCCGCATCACACTGAAGGGGACGTGGACGGACGGACGCCGCACGCCAAGCACCCGCTTGAGCCGCGCCCAGAACTCGTTCCACGTGACCGCGTCCGGCCCGCCGAGCTCGAACGTCCGATTCGCCGCCGCGGGCTCGGTCACCGCGAGTGCGTAGTGCTCGGCGAGATCCTCGACCCAGATCGGCTGCAATCGCTGCGTCCCCGGGCCGACGATCGGCGTGACCGGCGCAAAGCGCGCGAGCCGGACGAAGGTCGGGAGGACGCCGCCGTCGCGGCCGAAGACGAAGCTCGGCCGCAAGACGACGTACTCCAGCCCGGAGTCGCGCACGGCCCGCTCCATCTCCCACTTGGCGCGGAAGTACGGCACGACGTCCTTCGTCCGCTCGTCGAGGCCGAGCGCGCTCGCGAGGACGAGCCGCCGCACCCCGGCCTCCTTCGCCGCCGCGACGAGGTTGCGCGTCCCCTCCGCCATCACGCGCTCGAAGTCCTGCGGCCGGCCACGGATGATCGCGACGAGGTGGATCACGGAGTCGACTCCCTCGCACGCGGCTCCGAGGGAGCCGGGATCCGTCACGTCGCCGACGGCGAGCTCCGTCCCCCACGCAGCGAGGCGCGCAGCGCGCGGCGGGAGTCCGGACGAGCGCGCGCACCGGCGTCTCCCGCGCGCGCAGCGCGTGCACGACGTGCGGCCCGATGAAGCCGGTCGCGCCCGTGACGAGAACGGTCACTCGAAGTTCTTCCAGTAGCGGCTCGCGGTCGGGCCGCGCTGCCCCTTGTACTTCGAGCCGATCGAGTCGGCGCCGTACGGGATCGCCGCGGGTTCCGTCATCTGCATGAAGGAGATCTGCCCGATCTTCATCCCCGGATAGATCGTGATCGGAAGGTTGGCGACGTTCGAGAGCTCGAGCGTGACGTGACCGTCCCAGCCCGGATCGATGAAGCCGGCCGTCGAGTGGATGAGCAGGCCCAGCCGGCCGAGGGAGCTCTTCCCCTCGAGCCTCGCCACGAGATCGTCGGGCAGGCGAACACGCTCGAGGGTCGACCCGAGGACGAACTCCCCCGGGTGGAGGACGAACGGATTGCTCGTCGTCCACCTCGACGAGCTCCGTCAGCTCCGCCTGCTCGACCTTGACGTCGATGAACGGATAGCGGTTGTTGTGGAAGACGCGGAAGAGCCGGTCGACGCGCACGTCGACGCTCGAGGGCTGCAGGAGCGACTCGTCGTAGGGATCGATCTCGATCCGCCCCTCGGCGAGCAGGCGCGAGATCGTCGTGTCTGACAGGACCATCGCGGCGATTGTATGAAGCCGTTCCCCGTCGGGCGCACCGGATATCGTGAGCCTCGTGGCCGTGACGCGTGCGATCGAGCTGAACACCCGGATTCCGGGCCCGCGCTCCCGCGAGCTCGCGGAGCGGAAGGAGCGCGTCGTAGCCGATCCGCTCGGGCTCTACCTCCCCATCTTCATCGCCGATGGGCGCGGCGCGACCGTCACGGACGTCGACGGCAACACCTACGTCGACTTCACGGGCGGCGTCGGCTGCCTCAACGTGGGGCACGCGCACCCGCACGTCGTCGCCGCGGTGCAGGAACAGGCGGCCCGCTTCCTCCACACCGACTTCACGATCGTCCCCTACGAGATCTACGTCGAGTACGCGGAGCGGCTTCTGGCGGTCGCCCCGTTCGCCGGGCCGGCGAAGGCCGCCTTCTTCAACTCCGGCTCCGAAGCGGTCGAGAACGCCGTCAAGTTCGCGCGCGGCTATACGGGCCGGCCCGCGGTGATCGGCTTCGAGGGCGCGTTCCACGGCCGGACGCTCCTCTCGCTCACCCTTACGTCGAAGACGCATCCGTACAAGGCGGGCCTCGGCCCCTTCGCGCCGGAGGTCTACCGCGTCCCGTTCCCGAACGAGTACCGGGGAATCACCGCGACCGACGCGCTCCACTCGCTCGAGCGCGCGCTCTCCACCCAGGTCGCGGCCGAGACGGTCGCCGCGATCGTCATCGAGGCCGTGCAGGGCGAGGGAGGTTTCGTCCCGGCGCCGCCCGGCTTCCTCGAGGGCTTGCGCGCGATCTGCGACCGCGAGGGGATCCTCCTCGTCGTCGACGAGGTGCAGACCGGGTTCGGCCGCACGGGCCGGATGTTCGCGGTCGAGCACTACGGCTTCGAGCCGGATCTGCTCGTGATCGCGAAGTCGATGGCCGCCGGACTGCCGCTCTCGGGCGTCGTCGGCCGAACGGAGATCATGGACGCGCTCTGGGACGGCGCGGTCGGCGGGACGTACGTCGGCAATCCGGTCGCGCTCGCCGCGGCGATGGCCGTCCTCGACGTGTTCGAGGAGGAGGGACTCGTCGAGCGCGCCGAGCGGATCGGCGAGACGATGCGCGCCCGGATGCTCGCCTGGCAGGAGCGGTTCCAGGAGATCGGCGACGTGCGCGGCCTCGGCGCGATGCTCGCGGTCGAGTACGTCGAGCACCGCGAGACGAAGGAGCCGGCGCCGGCGATCGCCTCCCAGGTCGCCGAGGAGGCGGCGGCCCGCGGGCTGCTCCTGCTCAAGGCCGGCGTCCATTCGAACTGCAACCGCGTCCTCTGCCCGCTCGTGATCACCGACGCCGAGCTCGAGGAGGCGCTCGACGTCTGGGAAGAGGCGCTCGAAGCGGTTCAGCGGCTAGAGGTGTAACCGGCAACGTTCGCCGGGTCCCTGGCCCGCGATCACGCGGCGCGCTGCGGCGTCTCGGTCACGCCGATAGTGCGACTATCGGCGCTCCCTGCGTCCTTGCATCGCTTGGTGCTCGCGACCCAGGAACCGGGCACGTCCCCGGCCACACCAAGTACTCGAGCTTCGAGCGGCGCTCGTGCCGCTCGAGGGCGAGCTCGATCAGCCTGTCGAGCGCCTCGGCATAGCCGATCCCCGACGCGTCGAACAGACGCGCCCAGACGCTCGTGGCCGTGAAGCCCGGCATCGTGTTCAGCTCGTTGAGGACGACCTCGCCGTCGCTCGCGCGCACGAAGAAGTCGACGCGGGCGAGACCCTCGCACTCGCAGGCGACGAAGGAGTCGACGGCGCGCCGCTGCAGCAGCTCGATCGTCTCCTGCGGCAGGTCGGGCGGCGGCACGAGCAGCTCCATCCCGCCCTCGTCGTACTTCGACGAGTAGTCGTACCACTCGTGCTCGAGGGTGTCGATCTGACCCGGTAGCGAGGCGATCGGCGGCGGGACGCGGTTCCCGAGCACGCCGACCTCGACCTCCGTCCCCTCCACGAACTCCTCCACGAGCACCTTCTCGTCGTGCCGGAAGGCGAGCTCCACCGCCGGCGCGAGCTCCTCCTCGGAGTGCACCTTCGTGATCCCCACCGACGAGCCGAGCCGCGCAGGCTTGACGAAGACCGGGTAGCCGAGCGGGTTCTCGACCGCGTCGCCGAGCCGGATCGCGTGATGGCGCGGCGACCGGGATGCCGCTGTCGCGCATGACCTTCTTGAACAGGTCCTTGTCCATCGCCAGGGCCGAGGCAGCGACGCCGGCCCCGACGTACGGGACGCCGGCGAGCTCGAGCAGCCCCTGGACGGTTCCGTCCTCGCCGAACGGGCCGTGGAGGATCGGCAGGACGACATCCACGGTGTCGACCGCCTCGAGCGTGCCTCTCCCGGCCGGAACGGGCAAGGGTCTCGGCGGCCGAGGCCTCCGCGTCTGCCGGCCTCGGGCAGCTCGCGCCGCTCGCCGGCCTCGAGCTCCCAGCGGCCGTCGCGCCCGATGCCGATCTCGAGCACCTCGTAGCGGGCCGGGTCGAGGGCGGCGACGACCGAGCGCGCCGAGGCGAGCGAGATCTCGTGCTCGCTCGACCGCCCGCCGGCAAGGACGGCGAGGCGCACCCGGCGGCGGGCGGAGCTCACCCGGAGGAGTTCGTCGTGGTCCCCGGCCCCGAGTACTGCCCGACCATGATCGTCACCGTCGATCCCTTCGCCGCGGACGTGCCGCCGGCCGGGCTCTCGGACTGGACGATGTCGTCCTGACTCGGGTCGCTCACGTTCACGTGGCTGCGTGGTGACCTTGAAGCCCGCATGCTCGAGGTCGGCGGTCGCCTGCTCGGACGTCTCGTTCACCACCGGCGGCACCGTCACCTGCGGGGGACCGGCCGAGAGCGTGAGGTGGACGATCGAGCCCTGGCTCGCCTGCGAGTTCGCGGTCGGATCCTGCTTCACGACGGTGTTCGCCGGCTGGTCGCTCGGCACCGTCCCGGCCACGTCGTCGTTGAAACCCGCCGCGTGCAGATCGTCGGCCGCCTGAGTCAGGGACTCACCCGTCACGCTGGGCACGGCCGACACCACCGGCCCGCTCTCGACGTTCACGCGCACCGTCGAGCCCTGGACGACGTTCGTGTTCGGCGGCGGGTCGGTCGCCGTGACCAGGCCCTTGGTCTTGCCGGGGACGATGTGCTCCTGCGGCTTCAGCCCGAGGGCCGTCAACGCCTTCTGCGCATCCTTCCACTGCTGGTTGCGGACGTCGGGCACCGGCACTCTCGGCTTGCCGGTCGAGACCCAGATCGTGACTGTGCTGCCCTTGCCTAGGTGCGTGCCGGCGGCCGGATCCTGCTTGAAGACGAGACCCGCCCGCTCGTGCTCGTTCGACTGGCGCTGCACGTTCGCGACGAGATCGGCGTTCTTGATCTGCCGCACGGCCCGCGCCACCGACTCGCCCTGGTAGAGGCCGACGGGCTCGCTCGACAGTCGTACCGGACAGCTGGTGCCAGACGAAGTAGCCCGCGACCGCGGCGGCGAGCACGAACAGGAAGGCCACCAGCCACGGCCAGACCGGCCGCTCCGGCGGCTCCCCTTCCTCCTCGTCCTGCTCCACGAACGGCGGTTGGCCGTAGTCGGCGGGGGTGCGCCGGCGCGACGCGACGATCGTCTCCTCCGTCGACTCCGGGAAGGCCGGCGCCACGGGGATGATCCGCGTCGCCGAGTCCTCCGTGGCCGCCGACACCGGCGCGCCGCGGCTGACCCGCTCGAGGTCCGCGTCCATCTCCTCGGCGCTCTGGTAGCGCTGCTCGGGATCCTTCGCCAGCGCGCGCATGACGACCATGTCGAGCTCGCGCGGGATGTCGGGGCGCAGGCTCGAAGGGGGCTCCGGCGCCGTCGAGAGGTGCTTCATCGCGATCTCGACGGGGGTGTCGCCCTCGAACGGCGTCCGTCCGGTGAGCAGCTCGTAGAGGACGACGCCGAGCGAGTAGAGGTCGGAGCGCTGGTCGACCTCGCCGCCGCGCGCCTGCTCGGGCGAGAGGTACTGCGCCGTGCCGACGATCGAGCCCGTCTCGGTCATCTGGCTCGTGCCGGCGCGCGCGATCCCGAAGTCGGTGACCTTGACGCGGCCCTCGCGATCGACGAGGACGTTGTGCGGCTTGATGTCGCGGTGCACGATCCCGTGCCGGTGCGCGAAGCGGAGCGCGGAGAGGATCTGGCGCGCGTACTCGACCGCGACCTGGATCGGCGCCGTGCCGTGGCCGACGATCAGCTCCTTGAGGGAGCGGCCGTCGAGGTACTCCATCGCGATGTAGTACGTGTCCTCGGCCTCGCCGCGGTCGTAGATCGAGACGATGTTCGGGTGGTTCAGCGCGGCGGCGTTCTTCGCCTCCCGCCGGAAGCGCTCGATGAACTGGCCGTCGTTGGCGTGACGCTCGTTGAGGATCTTGATCGCGACCCGGCGCCCCAGCTCCTGGTCCTCGGCGAGGAAGACGTCGGCCATCCCACCCGCGCCGAGCTTGCGCATGATGCGATAGCGCCCGTCGAAGAGCCCGTCGTAAGAGTCGGTTACCGCCACGGCCGGCTAAAGCGTAGAGGCATGTTCACCTGTGCAGGAGAGTTTCGAGGATGTCCCTGGCGATGGGCGCCGAGACCGAGCCGCCGAAGCCGTCGAGCTGCTTCTCGACGACGACTGCGACGACGTACTGCGGGTTGTTCGCCGGGGCGAAGCAGACGAACCACGCGTCGTAGTCGTTGCCGAGCCCGACCTCCGCGGTGCCGGTCTTGCCCGCGACCGCTACGCCGGGGATCTGCGCGCTCGTGCCGGTGCCGCCCTGCGACGACGAGCTGCATCATCTGGTTCAGCTCCGCGGCGGTCTGCGGCTTGATCGGGCGGCCGAGGAACTGCGGCGCGCGTCGCGAAGACGGTCGACCCGTCCGGCGCGACGACCTTCTGGACGAGGTACGGCTTCGGCTCGCGACCGCCGTCCGCGATCGTCGCCGCGACGAGCGCCATCTGGAGCGGCGTGACGAGCATCCGCTCCTGCCCGAAGGCGAGCCGGCCCGGGTCGACCTGCGTCGCCGGGTCGCGTCGGCCACCAGAGCTTGCCCTTGTTGTAGAGGCCGCTGGCGACGCGCTCGTCCGGCGGCGTGTCGAGCGGCGGCGAGCGAGTAGAAGCCGTACCGCTTCGCGTAGTCGAGGATCTTGCCCGCGCCGATCTGCTTCCCGACGTTGCAGAAGACAGCGTTGATCGAGTGCTCGAACGCCTGCGCGAAGTCGACGTTGCCGAACGTCTCGTGCGCGGTCGGCGAGTCGGGAGAGCTCGAGTTGTAGACGGGCTTCCCGTACTCCGTGCAGTAGCCGGGATCGTAGAAGCCGGAGGTCGGCTTGACGGCGCCCGTGTCGAGTGCCGCCGACGCGGTGATCATCTTGAACGTCGAGCCCGGCGGATAGCGGCCCTGGGTCGCGTAGTCGTAGAGGGCGGAGGCGTCGCCGCACGTGCCCTTGACCTTGGCGATCTTCGCGAAGCCGTTCGGCCGGTCGATCAGGTTCTGGTCGTAGGTCGGCGACGAGGCCAGCGCGAGCACCGCGCCCGTCTTCGCGTCGAGCGCGACGACGGCCCCGCAGCGGCCGGCGAGATCGTGGAGCGCGAGCGCCTGGACGGCGGGACGCACGGTGAGGACGACGCTGTCCCCGTGCACGGTCTCGCCTCCGAGCCTGTCGAGCTCCTGCGAGAACGTGTTGCTGAGGTTCGTGTTCGCGCCGGTCAGGTAGTCGTTGAGCGACTGCTCGAGCCCGACCTGGGTCCCGGCGGCCGTCGAGTAGCCGACGATCTGGGAGAAGAGCCCGCTCGACGGGTAGCGGCGCGTGTAGATCGTGAGCCCGTGCTGACGGTGGACGCGGTTTTCCGCGAGCACCGCGCCGTTCGCGGCGAGGATCTTGCCGCGGTCGATCGAGAGCTGCACGACCCGCTCGACCGCGTTGTCCTGCCGGTTCGCGAGATCCGCGCCCGCCCACGTCTGCCAGTACGTCGTCGCGCCGACGAGCACGGCGAGGAGGACGAGGGCGACGACCGAGAGCGTGGAGGAGCTGCTTGTTCACTGGCCTGCCTCCGCCCGGTTCGCGCGGTGCGAGATCAGCATCAGGCCGGCGACGAGCAGGAAGTTCGCGACGATGCTCGAGCCGCCGTAGGAGACGAAGGGCAGCGTGATCCCGGTCAGCGGGATGACTCGCGTGATCCCGCCGACGATGACGAAGGTCTGGAAGGCGAAGCCGAAGCTGAGCCCGGCCGCGAGCAGCTTCGAGAAGCCGTCGCTCGCGGCGAGGGCGATCCGGAAGCCGCGCAGGACGAAGGCCATGTAGACGAGCAAGCAGCGCCGCGGCGCCGATCAGCCCGAGCTCCTGCGCGACCGCCGAGTAGATGAAGTCGGTGTTCAGGTCGGGAACGATCTGGTGGCCGCTCGCGGACGTGAAGACGCCGCGACCGAGGCCGGTGCCGCCGAAGCCGCCGTGGGCGATCGAGTACAGCGACTGCACCTCCTGGTAGCTCTGGCAGTCCTGGCGGAACGTCATCTGGCCGCTGAGGGGGCAGAAGATCGGGTGGGCCGACCAGGGCGAGATCCAGTTCTGCACCCGGTCGCGCACGTGCGGCGCCGCCTCCGAGACCGCGAACGAGCCGACGAGGAACAGGCCGAGCGCCGCGGCGACGAACGAGATCCGCGCGGTCGCCACGTAGAGCATCGCGAGGAAGATCCCGTAGTAGAGGAGCGCGCTGCCGAGGTCGTTCGTGGCGAAGAGGACGAGCATCGCTCCGCCCCAGATCGCGAGCAGCGGCCCCCAGTCCTTCAGGCGCCCCTGGGCGAGCACCTCCCGCTTCTCGCGCAGGTACGCGGCGAGGAAGACGATGAGCGCGATCTTGCCGAGCTCGCCCGGCTGGAACTGGAGCGAGCCGACGTGGATCCAGAGCCGCGAGCCGTTGATCGTCTCGCCGATCACGGGCAGACGCGGCAGGAAGAGCAGGACGAGCGCCGTGACGCCGAAGACGTACTTGTAGCGCTCCAGCGCCCGATAGTCGCTGCGTAGCCAGAGCAGCGTGGCAGCGAACACGGCGACGCCGATCACGATCCAGATCCCCTGCCGGAGGGCGTCCGAGGGGCCGAGGCGATAGATCTCGGTCAGGCCGATCGCAGTCAGCAGCGCCGCCATCGGCAGCAGGTACGGGTCGGCGAGCGGGACAGTCAGGCGCGCGACGACGTGCGCGACGAGGTAGAGGCAGAAGAAGAAGACGGCATAGCCGAGCGAGCCGCCCGAGATCTGCGCCTTGAGCGCGATGTAGACGCTCGCAAAGCCGACGCCGGTGAGGAGGCCGACACCGAGGAGCGTCGCCAGCTCGCGGTTGCGGAGGCTCAGCGGAGCAGCCCCCACACGAGCAGAGCGGCGGCCGCCGCGACGAGCACGACCGCAGCCAGGGCGATCCCGACACGCCGCGGGCCGGCGACGCGCCGAGCCTTCTGCGCCTCGAGCAGCTCACGCTCGATCGCGGCACGGGAGACGACGAGGGTGTCGCCCCCGCGCCCGCCCCGAGGTATTCCCGCGTCTGCTCGTCCGGCTCCGGGTCAGGTAGCCGCACGGCGGGCATCTGCATCGTGTCCTCCTCCGCAGGCTCGGCGCTGATGCGGAAGGCGATGGCCGTGATGTTGTCCTCGCCGCCGCCGCGGTTCGCAGCCGCCACGAGCGCCTTCACCGCCCGGTCGAGGTCGTCGCGGTGCCGATCGACGAGCGCGAGGATGTCCTCGTCGGCGACCATGTCCGTCAGGCCGTCGGAGCAGAGGAGGATGACGTCGCCGTCCTCGGCCGCGATCGTGAAGGCGTCGACGTCCACATCCGGATCCGTGCCCACCGCGCGCGTGATCACGCTCCGCTGCGGGTGGACGTGCGCTTCCTCGGGAGACAGCCGGCCGCTCTTGAGCAGCTCGTTCACGAGCGAGTGGTCCTCCGTCAGCTGCTCCATCGTCTCGCCGCGGACGACGTACGCGCGCGAGTCGCCGACGTGCCCGATGGCGACGGTCATCCCCTCGACGAGCGCGACCGTCATCGTCGTCCCCATCCCGGACGCCGACGGGTCGTTCGTGGAGCGCTCGTAGATTCGCCGGTTCGCCTCCTGGATCAGGCTACGGAGGCGATCGAGCCCGGCGAGGCCGGCGGAGTCGCCGCCCTCGAGCGCCGCCGCCGCGAGCCGCGACGCGACCTCGCCCGCCTGGGCGCCGCCCATGCCGTCCGCGACGGCGAACAGCGGCGGCTCGACGACGTAGTTGTCCTCGTTGTGGCGCCGCTTCCGCCCGGTGTCGCTCGCGACCGCGTACGTCCCGACGGGCACGCGACTCAGACCTCCTCGACTCGAAGATCCGTCTCGCCCACGCGCAGCACGTCGCCCGCGTCGAGCCGCTCCGCGCCGGCCACGCGGGAGCCGTTGACGTAGGTGCCGTTCGTCGAGTCGAGGTCCTGCACCCAGACGCCGTCGCCGCGCAGCTCGATTCGCGCGTGTCGCGCCGAGGCGAACTCGTCCCCCTCGAGCACGAGGTCGTTCTGGCCGCCGCGACCGACGGTCACGGGAGCGGAGTCGACCGGAAACTCCTGGCCCTGCTCGAGGCTGGGGCTGCGCTGGACGACGAGCCGGACGTCGCGGCGCGGGGCGTGCGCCAGGCCGAGCCCGGCGGCCGCTGCGGCCGTCGGGCTGAGGATCATGCTGTCCGAATGCGGCACCCGCCGCTCGCTCCCGGCCGTGCGGACGATGCGCCAGACGAACAGGTACAGGAGGACGAGGAAGGCGATCTTGAGCACGAGCAGGACCTCCGCGACCGTTGTCGACGCTACGAGCGCCATCGGCCTCTACTCCTGCTCGGTCGAGAAGGTGACGGTCGTCTCGCCGAGGGTGAAGCGGGAGCCGTCGTCGAGCCGTGCTCGCTGCACCCGCTTTCCGTCCACCTCCGTCCCGTTCGTCGAGCCGAGGTCGACGAGCCAGTACGCCGAGCCCTCCTGCACGATCTCGGCGTGCCGGCGGGAGACGTTCGGATCCTCGATCTGGATGTCGGCCTCGCGCGCGCGCCCGAGCACGGAGCGAGGCTTGCTCAGGACCTGGCGCCGGCCGTTCCAGCGCAGCACACCGACCTGCCGCTCCAGCGCGAGCTCCTCGAGCGACACCGCCTCGGTCGGCTGCGTGCGCGGCCGGTAGACCATCGTCCCGCCCGGCGCGGCTCCCTCGACCTCCTCGTCGTCCCGGCGCCCGTACTGCGCCATCCGCGTCGCGATCCCGAACTCGCCGACGCCGAGGTCCTCGTCCGTCTCGAACACGACGCGCGGCGCGGTCAGGAGCGCGTAGTTCTCCCGGGAGGCGTGCTCGGCGAGGTACTCCTCGAGCTCGGAGACGAGCGAGTTCTCGTAGCCCGCGAACTGCTCGCGGTCGCCGGGAGAGAGGTAGACGGTGTACTCGTTCGGCGCGTAGACGCGCGTGACGGAGGTGGAGCGGTGGTCGTCCATCTCCTTCGCGAGCTTGCGCGCCAGCTCGACCGGCTGGACGTTCGTACGGAAGGCGCGACCGAAGACGCCCTCGAAGACCTGCTCCAGCCGTTGCTCGATCGCCCTGAGCATCAATCGCCGCTGAGGGTACCCCTAAGCGCCGCTGTAGCAACGCTCCTCACGTCGCGGGACGGAGGGCTGCGAAGGCGGCGATCGCCCACGCCGCGGCGACGAGCGGCAAAGGCGCCGCCGCCGGGACGGCGAGAACCGTGAGGACGATCATGGCGCCACCGAGACCGGCGGACGCCCAGAGGCCTCGGCCGCGGACGTGCGGCAGGGCGAAGGCGACGAGCGCGAGCGCGGCGGCCTCGAGCAGCAGGGACGGGTGGGCGGTTGCGGCGCGCGCGAGCGAGCCGGCGACGTCGAACGGGTCGCGCGCGCCGCCGACTCCGATCCCGAGCGGCGCGGCGGCTCCGGTGAAGGGCAGGGCCGCGTGCCGGAGCCCGGCGGCGAGCGCCGCCACGAGCACCGCGAGGCCCGCGGCGAGCGCCCTCAGCGCTCCCGTGCGCACGCGGAGCGTCGCGAACGGCACGAGACCGAGCAGAGCCACCGGCGCGAGCAGCGGCCCGAGCACGAAGAGAAGAGCCGCCCTCGGCTCCCGCCAGGTCGCGAGCAGCCAGGCCGCCGCAAGAGCCGCGTAGAGCAGCCCGAGCCCGAGGGAGACGTTCCCGAGCGGCAGCGCCGGCACCGCGAGTGCGAGCGCGACGCCGGCCCGCTCGCGCAGGAGCGTCGCGGCGACCACCAGTGCCGCAAAGCCGAAGGCCCAGCCGCCGGGATAGAACGGGAGCTCTGCCGCGGTCCAGCCTGCGAGCAACGCCGCGAGCGCGGCGGCGAGCAGCCGCTCCGCGTCCGGTCTCGCCTGAATCCCGAGTCCACGGACACGCGGCTGCGCAGCGGCCGGCCCTGCGCCGCGGAGTGCATCGGCGAGCTCGCGCGCAGCCGGACGCGCGGCCGGATCGGGCGCGAGCGCCCGGTCGACCAGGCGCAGCAGCCGCTTCGGCAGGTCGGGGCGGAGTCGAGCGAGCGGCGCCGCCCCGGCCTCGATCGCGCGGGCGGTCTCGAGCATCGAGCCCCGCCAGAACGGGTGCCTCCCGGCCAGCGCCTCCCAGAGCATCACGCCGACGGCCCAGACGTCGGAGGCCGGCGCCGCCTCCTTCCCCGCCAGCCGCTCGGGCGAGATGTAGGCAAGCGTCCCGGGCACGTCCCCCTGCTCGGTCAGCGTCTCGGCCTGCGCCATCCGCGCCAGCCCGAAGTCGAGGATCCGGACGGAGATGCGGGCGTCGTCGGCGAGGAGCACGTTCGACGGCTTGACGTCCCGGTGGACGATGCCCGCGGCGTGCGCGTGGGCGAGGCCGTCGCAGATCTGCGCGCACGCCTCGACCGCGGTCTCGTCGGTCAGCTCCCGGGCGCGCAGCGCCTCGCGGAAGGTGCGGCCGGGAACGAACTCGTACGCGATGTAGACGTGCCCGGAGTCGCGCGCGAACCCGTACGCGCGGAGGCAGGCCGGGTGACGGAGGCGCGCCGCAGTCGCGGCCTCGCGCTCCGCCCGCGCCGCGGCCTTGCCCTCGCGCGCGACGATCTTGAGCGCGACGTCGAGCCCGGTGCGCTCGTCCCGCGCCAGCCACACCGAGCCGGATCCGCCGCTGCCGAGCGGCCGCAACGGGCGGTACCGGTCGAGGACGAGCTCGCGGACGGCGAGGGCTGGAGCGGCCTCTCCCATGCCTGACGTAGGTTGGCGTTACGGTCGGAAGTTCCTCCCATGCGCGGTAGGGTGGGGGCCGCCGGATTGCGCATGAGCAGCCACGACGACGACAACGAGCTCGCCTTCTTCGAGGAGCCGGAGACGCTCGAGGCGCCCCGGCCGGCGCGCCGGCGGCTCGCTCAGCGCGGACCGGGCCCGCGGCGCCCCGCAGCGCCGCCGCCGGGGGCCGTCGGTCTCGCGCGGCTCGCCGGCCTCGTGGCCCTCGCGATCGCCATCGTCGTCGGCCTCGTAGTCTGGATCGGCGGGCGGGGCAACCATGCCGGCTACGCCTCGTACCTGAACAGCATGCGGCCGATCGCACAGGAGTCGGCCCGGCCGGGGACGGAGTTCGCGCACGAGCTCGGCTCGGCCAGCCTCACGCTCAGCACGCTCAAGGCGAAGCTCGAGCAGTGGGCGCAGCAGGAGCAGCAGGCGTACGTGGCCGCGCAGCGCCTACGACCGCCGGGCCCGCTCCAGGCGGCGCATCAGGAGGCGCTCGCCTCGCTCCAGCTGCGCGCGCTCGGCCTGTCCAACCTCGCTGTGACCCTCGGCCGCATCGGCTCCCAGCCCGCCTCGACCGCGGCGCAGGAGCTGGCGACGCAGGCGCAGCTGCTCAGTGCGAGCGACATCGTCTGGCGGGAGCTCTTCCGGACGCGTGCCATGCAGGAGGTGAAGGCTGAGGGCGTGACCGGCGTGATCGTCCCGGTGTCCCTCGTCGTGCCGAACCCGGAGGTCGTCAGCGCCCACTCCTTCTCGATCGTCTTCTCACGCCTGTCGGCGACGACCGGGGGCAAGGTCACGGGGCTGCACGGCAGCGCGCTGATCAGCACCGTGGCGGCCGGCGGCGGCAAGACCCTGACGCTCTCGCTGACGACGGTCGCGACCGTGGACGTCTCCGCCGACCTCGCGCTCGAGGTGACGTTCGAGGACTCGGGCAACTACCCGGAGGTCAAGATCCCGGTCACGCTCAGCATCGTCACCGCCGGCCAGAGCGTGTACTCGAAGACTCAGACCGTGGCCGAGATCGTGGCGAAGCAGGACCAGACCGTGAGCTTCACGAACATCCAGCTGCCGCCCGCAGCGTTCGGGCACACGACGCACGTCACCGTCGACGTCGGCAAGGTGCCGGGCGAGACCCGGCTGGACAACAACCAGGCGAGCTACCCGGTCTTCTTCAGGCTTCCGACGAGTGGGTAGCCGGCCGTGAGCTCCTCGATCGCCGCCGTAATCGCGATCGGGGCCGCGGCCGTCGCTGTCCTGGCGCTCGCGCTCGCCGCAGTCGCCGGCGCCCGCCTCCGCCGGGTGCGCTCGGCGCAGCTCGCGCTGGTCGACACGGGCAGCCGCGACCTCGTCGACTTCACCGTCTCGCTCCAGGGCCGGATCGACAGCCTCCACCGGGCTCTCGACGACGTCGTCGCCTCGCTCTCGCACCTCGGACACCGCGTCGACGGGACGATCTCGCGGACGGCGATCGTGCGCTACGACGCGTACGAGAACACGGGCGGCCACCAGTCGGCGTCGGTCGCGCTGCTCGACGCCTCGCGGAGCGGCGTCGTCCTGAGCGCGATCCAGGGGCGCGACTACGCGCGGATCTACGTCAAGGAGCTCGAGGAGGGAAGGGCCGCCATCTCGCTCTCGCCGGAGGAAGAAGAGGCAGTCGCGCGCGCGATGCGGTCGCAGGCGAAGTAGCAGTAGGTCCCTGCTACTTTTCGCCCAGGTTGCAGCATGTTCTCGTCCTGAACGCGAGCTACGAGCCGCTCAACGTGTGCACGGTGCGGCGCGCCCACGTGCTCGTCTACAAGGGCAAGGCGGAGGTCGTCGAGCGTCTCGACAAGCCTCTCCGCTCGTCGACCGGCAGCTTCGTCTGGCCGCACGTGATCCGGCTCCTCCACTACGTCCGCGTGCCGCGCGCGATCCAGCGCAAGATCTCGCGGCGGGCGCTCTTCGCCCGCGACGGCTGGCGGTGCGTCTACTGCGGCAGCTCGAGCGGGCGCCTCACCCTCGACCACGTCGTCCCGCGGTCGAAGGGCGGCGAGTCGATCTGGGAGAACGTCGTCACCGCCTGCGCGCCGTGCAACCTCCACAAGGGCGATCGGACGCTCGAGCAGGCCGGCATGGAGCTGCGGACGAACCCGCGGCCGCCGGCGCCGGCGCTCTTCATCAAGCTCGCGGCCCCACGGATCCCGTCCGGCTGGACGCCCTACCTGCCGGCGACCGCGTAGCAGCACCTCCGCCCACGCCTTAACCGACTCTTGGCGGGAGCGTTGCCATCGCCCGCCAAACCGTTGCCCGGCCCTTTCTCGCCCCGGCATAGAACTGGGGCGATGGAAAGGAGACCGCAGATGAAGCGCTACCGCCTCACCTTCGACGCCAACCCGAAGGAGCTCGCCCGCCGCGACTCGGGTGTCAGCCACATCGCGCTCCTTTGGAGCCGTCGCCGGCACCGCGCCGCCGTCGTCGTCGAGGACGACGCCACTGGCGAGCTCGTCGAGCTCGACGTCCGCGAGCGAGAGAACGCCCTCGAGCTCTACGAGCACCCCTACGCCTACCTCGCCGCCCGCGGACATCCGGGTAGGCGCTTCGACCCGCCTGGCCTACACGCAGCGTGATGAGAGCGACCAATCGATCGAAGGAGGTGAGTCCCACGGCGAAAGAGACAAACAAGAGACACAACCTTCGCCGGGGCAAAGAGCGGCAACCCTAGCCCTCCCCAGAAGCCGCTAGTCCCGCCCGAGCGGGTCGCGACCGAATCCCCTCTCTCACGGTCGCGACCCGCTCCTCGTTTTCGCTCCACACGCGAGCTGTGACATCCAGCGGCGCGGCGCCGTATGTGGGGCATGAACAGATTCCGGTACGTCCTACTTCTCTCCGGCGTGCTCCTCGTCGCGGCCGCGATCGCCGGCGTGGCGCAGCCGCATCTCGGCGGCGCGGCGACGCCTTCGAGCACCACCATCACCGTGACCGGCAACGGCACGGCCAACGCCACGCCCGACCAGGCTTCTTTCGACTTCGGCGTCCAGGTCGATGCGTCGACGGCCTCAGAGGCTCTCAGCAAGGACGGCCAGCAGGCGCAGGCGATCATCGCCGCGCTGAAGAACGCGGGCATCGACGCGTCCGACATCCAGACGACCTCGGTCTCGCTCTGGCCGCAGACCTCGAACAACGGAACGCAGATCACCGGCTACCAGGCGTCCAACTCCGTGAACGTGACCGCGTCGATCGCCAAGTCCGGCGACATCGTCGATGCGGCGGTCGGAGCCGGCGCGAACAACGTCGACGGCCCCAACCTCGACGTCAGCGACCAGAGCTCGTACTACGCCCAGGCCCTGAAGCTGGCCGTGGCCGACGCGCAGACGCAGGCGAAGGCGATCGCAGCTGCGGCCGGGCTCACGCTCGGAGGCATCGTCCACCTGAGCGACCAGGGCAGCCAGCCGACGCCGATCAAGTACGGGGGCTCGCGGCTTCCGCGAAGTCCGCCACGCCGATCGAGGCCGGCACGCAGCAGATCCAGGCGACGGTGACGGTGACGTACTCGGCAAATGTGAGCTAAAGGTCGCCGCCGCCGTGGCGCGCGGCGATGCAGTCGAGCGCCCAGCCGTTCGCGGCGAGCACGATCTGCTCGGCGAGCACGTCGGGCTCGCCGCCCACGTGCTCGCGCGGCACCTCGACGACGACCTGGTGCAGCGCCGCCTCGACCGCGCCGCCGAACTCGTGCCGCTCCTCCGCGACGATCGAGAACGACGGCACGAGGTCGCACAACGCGGCGGCGAGCTCGTCGATCTCGGCGGGCGTCACGCTCCTGCCGGCGAAGATGCCGAAGTTGACCCGCACCTCGACGGCCGGCTCCTCGTGCTCGCGGACGCGCAGCGCGATCGCGGGCTCGTTCACTTCTCCCCCCTGGGCTCCCAGCGGAACTTGAGCATGGTGAAGACGAGACCGGCCGCGCCCCACGCGCCGAGCACGGCGAGCGCTCCGGGCTGCGTCCAGAAGCCGTGCCCGTGCAGGTAGACGGCGTCGACGAGCTTGACGAAGTACTTGAGCGGGAGCACGTCGCCGATTGCGCGGAGGACGGCGGGATAGCCCCTGGTCGGTCCGAAGGCGCCGCTCAGAAAGGCCATGGGCAGGAGGATGAAGTTGACGACAGCGGACGAGCCTTCGGCGGAGCGGATCGTCGACGCGGTCGCGGTTCCGAGGGCGGCGAATGCGGCTGCACCGATCACGACGGTCGCGGCGAGCGACGCGATGTCGGACGGGAACGGCGTCCCGTAGAGCGCGCGGCCGAGGAGGAACAGCGCGACCGTTTGCAGCGCGAAGACGATCAGCGTCGACAGGAGGAGCGCCGCGACATACGTCGCAGGCGGCAACGGGGTCGAGCGGAGCCGCTTGAGGACGCCGCTCTCGCGCCGGAGGACGAGCTGGATGGCGAGCCCGGCGAAGGCGGTGTTCGCGCAGCCGTAGGCGATGAGCCCGGCGAGCACCGCCCACACGACCGGCTCGTGCTGGTACCGCCCGCGGTAGACGGCGCCGAGCAGGAGAAAGAGCAGGAGCGGGAACAGGAAGATGAAGAAGGCCGCCTCGCGGCTGCGCCAGAAGACGAGCTGCTCGGCACGGAACTGGTGGAGGAAGAGACCGCGCGAGCGACGGCGGGCGGAGGCGGTGACCGCGGCGGCGTTCATTCCGTGCTCTCTTCCGCGGTGAGCGCGAGATAGACCTCCTCGAGCGACGGCCGGCGCACCGACAGTCCCTCGAGCTCCTCGCCGCGTGCCACCGCCGCCGCCGTCAGCTCGGCGAGCACGCGCGTCGGCTCGTCGGTCTGCACGAGCACCTCCTCGCCGTCGCGGCGGTAGCGGATCTCCGTCTGCAGCTCGGTCGTCGTCAGCTCGCCGGGAGTGCCGACGCGAACGATCTGCCCCTCCCGCATCACCGCGACACGGTCGGAGAGCTGCTCGGCCTCGTCGAGGTAGTGCGTCGTGAGGAGGACCGTCTTTCCGAGCGAGCGCAGCGAGCGGATCATCTCCCAGGCCGCGCGACGCGCTTGGGGGTCGAAGCCGGTCGTCGGCTCGTCGAGGAAGACGAGGTCGGGGTCGCCGACGAGCGCGATGCCGAGGTCGAGCCGCCGCTTCTGGCCGCCCGAGAGCGTCTTGACCCGGGCGCGGGCCTTGTCCTCGAGCCCGACGAGCGCGATCACCTCGTCGACATCGCGCGGCGCGCCGTAGTAGCCGGCGAAGATCGCGTGCGTCTCGCGGACGGTGAGGTTCGGCCAGAGCTGCGACTGCTGGAGGACGACCCCGATCCGCTCGCGGAAATCCGGGCCGGCCCGCTCGGGATCGTGACCGAGCACGCGCACCTCGCCGCCGTCTCGCTTGCGGTAGCCCTCGAGGATCTCGACCGTCGTCGTCTTGCCGGCCCCGTTCGGCCCGAGCAGGCCGAAGACCTCGCCCTCCTCGATCTCGAAGTCGACCCCTCGCACCGCCTCGAGGCTGCCGTAGGCCTTGCGCAGGCCGCTGACCTCGATCGCAGGCATCCGGAGGCCAGGATAGACGCGACCCGGCCCGTGGCCGCCGGGTGGCGGCGAGCTACGCCGCGTCGAGACCGACGAACTGGCGAAGCTGCTCGAGCCGTGGATCGAGCTCCCCTTCGCCTGCCCAGGCGTCGAGCACGGCGCGCATCTTCGGCCAGTCCTCGCTCGGGAGCTCGGCTCCCTTCGGGTCGGTGCGGGCGTACGTGATGTGGCTCGCAACCATCTGGGCGCCGGCCGCGGTGAGACGCTCGGCGAGCGCGTCGGCGAGGTCGTCGGGGAGGTCGAAGGTCCGCGTGATTCGGAGGTTCGTTGCCATCGTGGTGCAACCTCATCATCCGCGGCGGCTCCCGTCAAGACGGTGCAGCGGGAGCCGAGCGAGGCGTGGAGAGCGTCCACCGGGCGAACCACTGCACCCACTCCTCCTGCTCGGCCGTCTCGACCGCCTCAGGCCGGTACGCCGCGCGAACCCAGGGCACGGCGTCCTCGGGAGGGACACCCGCGAGGACGGCCATGCACGCGAGCACCGTTCCGGTCCGGCCGCGACCACCCACGCACCCCACCTCGACCAGCTCGCCCCGGCTTGCCCGGTCGAACGCGTTCGCGATCTGTTGCGCAGCGACCTCCGGATCCTCGGGCAGGCCGAAGTCCCGCCAGGCGATCACGTCGGCCGGCCAGGTCGGCTCCCAAGACGCGTCCGCGTAGAGGCCGTAGGCACGATCGGGATCCTCCGCGCGGCGCTCGTAGACCGACGACGCTCGGACCCGGGACCCGTCCGGGTAGACGACGTCGGCCATCGCGCAACCCTACGCCTGCAGGCCTCCGCGCCTCGGTACAGTCGCCGCATGGGCACCTTCCGCTATGTCGTGGCGGACGTCTTCACCGACGTGCCGCTCGCCGGCAACCAGCTCGCCGTCTTCACCGACGCGCGCGAGATCCCCGAGGAGCAGCTGCAGAAGCTTGCGCGCGAGACGAACTTCTCGGAGACGACGTTCGTCTACCCACCGGAGAGGGACGGCCACGTGAAGATGCGCATCTTCACGCCCGCGCGCGAGGTGCCGTTCGCCGGGCACCCGACGCTCGGGACGGCGTTCGTCCTTGCCGGCCCGCTCCAGCTCGACGAGATCCGCATCGAGACTGCGCGCGGCACAGTGCCCGTCCGGCTCGAGCGCGAGGGCGCCCGGATCGTCTTCGGCTGGATGGCCCAGCCGGAGCCGACGATCGCGCCGTATGCGCATGCCGACGAGCTGCTCGAGATCCTCGGCGTCGAGTCGGAGCTCCCCGTGGAGCTGTACGACAACGGCATCGCGCACGCGTATGTCGCGCTCGTATCGACAGATGCGGTCGCGGCGCTCCGACCCGATCTCCAGCGCCTCGGCGCGCTCGACGCTTGCGTGAACTGCTTTGCGGGCTCCGGTTCCCGGTGGAAGACGCGGATGTTCGCGCCGGCCTTCGCGGTGAGCGAGGACCCGGCCACCGGCTCCGCCGCCGGGCCCCTCGCCCTCCACCTGGCCCGGCACGGACGGATCGCGTTCGGCGACGAGATCGAGATCAGCCAGGGAGCGGAGATCGGCCGGCCGTCGACGCTCTACGCCGTGGCGCGCTCGGAGGAGGAGATCGAGGTCGGTGGCTGCGCGGTCGTCGTCGCGCGCGGCGAGTTCCGCCTCCCGTGAGGCGCGTCCACGTGATCGGCCCCTCGTGTGCGGGGAAGACGACGACGGCGCGCCGGCTGGCCGCGCTGCTCGGAGTGCCGCACATCGAGCTCGACGCGCTCCACCACGATGCCAACTGGACCGAGGCGCCCGCCGCGCTGCTGCAGCAGCGCGTCACCGCGGCGCTCGAAGCGGCACCCGACGGCTGGGTCGTGGACGGGAACTACTACGGCAAGCTCGGCCCGCTCGTGCTCGATCGGGCGGACACGATCGTCTGGCTCGACATCTCCTACGGCAGCGCCTTGCGGCGCGTGCTGCGGCGCACGCTCCGCCGCTCGCTCAGCCGCGAGGAGCTGTGGAACGGCAACCGGGAGTCGCTGCGGATCGCGTTCTCGCGCGACTCCATCGTCTGGTGGGTTCTGCGCACGCATCGCGGCTTCGGTGCGAAATGGGCGGCCGCGCCTCGACGGCCGCAACGTCGTCCGCGTGCAGGACGTCGATACCTGGCTTCAGTCGATCCAGGCGA
Organism: uncultured Actinomycetes bacterium; assembly: GCA_963702785.1. Classification (GTDB taxonomy): domain Bacteria; phylum Actinomycetota; class Thermoleophilia; order Gaiellales; family Gaiellaceae; genus Palsa-739. The sequence continues at coordinate 659,040 of CAVPDV010000001.1, forward strand.
CGGAGTCGACGTCCGGCAGCTCGAACGGGCAGCGACCGCCAGAAGACGCCGCCGTTCGTCGAGACGTAGAGCCGGTTCCGCGCGGCGTAGAGCATCCGGTCGGGATCGTCCTCGGCGATCGCGACCGCGAAGCCCGGCGGCAGTCCGCCGCCCGCTTCGCGCCACGTCGCGCCGCCGTCGCTCGAGAGCATGAGCGGCGGGCGGCGCTCGACGACGCGCGGCGACCGTCGCGCCCGCCCGGCCGCGGCGACGACGCGCGGCAGGGCGACGTCGGGACGCTCCGCCGCGGGCACTTCGGTGCCGTCGCCGAGCAGCGACTCCGCCTCGACGTCGACGAGGAAGACTCCCGCGACGGTGCCGACGGCGGCGATCACGCCGGCTCCCGTCGACGAGAAGGGCCGAGACGACGCGCCGTGCGCTGCGTGCCGCCTCGACCGGCTCGGCGCCGCGCGCGCGCGCCGCGAGGTAGGCGGCAGCGAACATGTCGCCCGCGCCGGTCGGGTCGGCGTCGACCGGCTCGCGCGGCGACGTACGTTCCGTTCACCGTCGCGCCGCGCGGCGCCGTGCGTGACGACGAGCTCGCGGCACGTCGACGGCGCCGACGACGGCCGCCTCCTCCTCGGCGAGCTTGAGGATCGCGACATCGCGCAGAGCGTCGCGGTCGTAGTCCGCGTCGAGACGGAGCGAACCGAGCTGCGGCCTTCGGACGAGACCGTGGCCGTCGAGCAGCACGTGCCGCGCCGCGCGGAAACGAGACAGTCGCCGCGCAGGAGCGGCACGACGTGCAGCCAGTCGGCGTCGATCTCCGGTGCGAACGGCTCGCCGATCGCGTCGACGCGTCATCGTGCGCGCGCCGTCCGCGCCGTACGAGAGCGAGAAGGTCGTCGTCGCGCCGGCGGCATGCGAGCTCGAACGGGACACCGAGGGCGCCGAGCGCGGTCCGGAACGCCGTCCTCGTCCGCGACGCCGCAGCTCGCGACGATCAGAGCCTCCTGCCCCAGCGCCGGAGCGCGCGCGCCGCGTGCCAGGGGCCGCCGCCGATGCGCGGCTCGCCGCCGGCGAAGACGTCACGCGAGAGATGCCCGATCACGCCGAGCGGCGCGCACGGCTCGCAAGCGTAAGCGCCAGCGCGAGGACGAACGCGCGCCGCGAAGCTCGGCAGCGACGCGGTGAAGGTGACGTCACCGGGATGCGTCCGCGCGACGAGGCTCGTCCACCAGCGCGGGCCGACCGGCGACAGCCACTGGTAGAGGCCGAAGCCGACGATCCAGGCGACGAGCTGGTCGAGCCTCCACGCCGGGCCCGGCGAAGATCGTGCTCGCGCTGTAGTGGCGCGCCGCGCGGCGAGCCAGTCGGCGACGAGCACGCCGAAGAGCGGGACGAAGAACGAGCCGAGCAGGTAGAGGAAGTTCTGGTAGTTGCCGAGGTTCAGCACGAGCGCGAGCCCGGTCGCGACGGCCGAGACGAGCGTGATCAGCAGGCGCTGCGAGACGCGCGGGAGGAAGTTCTGGATCGAGACGGCGGTCGAGTAGATGTCGGCGAACGCCTTCTCGCTCTCGTCGATCGTGATCGCCGACGAGCGCCACGAACGCGATCCCGCCCGCCGCGGCGACGGCTGCCGGCAGCGCCTGCGCGTCGGAGACGCCGCGCGCGAGCACGATGAGGACGCCGAGCCCGATGCACCAGATCGTCGGCACGAAGTAGCCGACGCCGGCGCCGAGCCCGGCGCTGCGGCGGTCGCGGGCGAAGCGCGTGTAGTCGGCGGCGAGCGGCGTCCACGAGACGACGCTCCCGATCACGAGGTCGACCGCCTGGCCGAAGCGTCGGGAAGCCGCCCTTGCCCGTGCGCGCGCCCAGAACGCGTGCAGCTGCGACTTCGAGATCGCCCAGTACGTGAGATAGGCCATCGAGAAGAGGAGCGCCCAGGAGGCGAACTTCCGGAGGTAGCGGCGGACGAAGCCGATCGGGCCGAGCATGCCGAGCCCCCAGCTCAGCGTCCCGAAGACGAGCGTCCAGAGCCACGTGCCACTGCCAGCCGAAGAGGTGCTCGGGACGCGGCGGCGGCGGCCGTGGCGATGATGATCAGCTCGAACGTCGACCAGCCGACGTTCTGCGCGACGTTGAGCGCCGTCGGCAGCCACGAGCCACGCTGCCCGAGCGGCGCGCGCAGCACGCACCATCCCCGGCACGCGCGCGTCGGCGCCGATCGCGGCCGCGACGCCGAGGAGCGCGTTTCCGGCGACGGCGCCGACGACGATCGCGAGCAGCGCGTCGCGCAGCGAGAGCGCCGGCACGAGCAGCGCGCCGATCACGATCACGAGCAGCGAGACCGAGAGGTTCCCCCAGAGCAGGAGCGAGTCGAAGGCGCCCAGCACCTGCAACCGCTCCGGCACCGGCGTGATCCCCCAGCTCGGCGCCCGTTCCTGCGTCATCTGCCTCCCTTCGCCGGTATGACCCGGATCAGGTTCGACGGGTGTGATCTCAGCCGCCCGGCCGCGGCACCCCGGCCCTCCGAGTCGTATTGGCCGCGGGCGCTAGGGCGCCCAGGTGCAGATGCTCTTCGAGCCGCCCCAGGCGAACCAGTGGGTGAGGCGCCCGCCGGGGCGCACGGCCACTCTCGCCTGCAGGAAGGTGTACGCGCGCGGCCCGTGCGGCGTGCAGCGGCCGATGCGCGACGCGCGCAGCTCGATCGCTCCCGGCTTGCGGTAGTAGCCGCCCTTCGGCCTGAAGATCGAGGTCACGCCGCGAGCGTGAGCAACGGGCGCGCCCCAGCCGTGCCAGGTCAGGCGCCATGCACGGCCGCTGGGGTCGCCGCCGTTGAAGATCAGGCGGGGATGCGCCGTGCCCCAGCCGATCCCGCCTCGAAGCAGGTGCTTCTTGCCGAGCACCACGCCGTGTCGCCGCCGCTGCGCGTGCCGAGCACGAGCAGCGCGACGCTGACGCCCAGGGCACAGCCTGCGAGGATCCGGCGGCTCGGCACGCCCTCAGGCTAGGCGGTCTGATGGTTGTGAACGGCAAAGGCCGTCTCCTCGGGAGGTGTTGGGAAGCCGCCTTCGACGCCCGCGCCCATCTTCGGCATCAGCTCTTCGTCGCGGAAGCGCTCCCAGCTCTCCTGCGACTCGTGGACGGCGACGATCGTCCAGCCGCCCGCCGACGGGCCGGCGGCATGGAAGATCTGCCCCTCCGGCAGGCTCCCGTCGCTCGGGTGGACGGCCGCGATCGACGCCTCGTACTGCTCCTGCGTCCCGCCCGGAAAGTGATGCACGATGCCGTACGCCATTGCCCCGCTCCTTTCGCCGGTACGTCACGCGGGACAGTCTCATTCCGGGCCCGAGCCGTCAACCCGGACGACAGGCGCCGGGCCGCGACCTGCTCGGGCGGTCAGGTCTGCGGCCCGTAGTCGATGCGGGCCGGGCGTCGCCGAGTGCGGCCGGAGCCGGAGAGGAGCCCTCCGACGACGATCGCCGCCGCGCTCAGGAGCGCGAGCCAGATGCCCCAGTCGAGCGAGAGCGAGAGCAGGCCCGTCTTCGCGCCAGGGGGCGCGAACATCCGGAAGAGCACGCAGAGCGCGGCCGCGCCGCCGGCGAGCGCGATCTGACCACCTCCGGCGTCGAACGGCCCAGTGACGCCTGCGAGCCGGAGAAGCGACGCCAGAAGCGAGATGCCGGCGAGGAGGAGGAGCATCGCGCTGATGTCCTTCACGACCTCGTGTCCGCTCACGGTGGCGAGCTGACGCCCGGCGAGTGAGCCGAACCCCGCTCCCACCTGGGTCGCCTCCGTCTGGAAGGCCGGGTTCCCGTACTGCTGGGCCTCGCTGGCGATCTCCTGTTGGGCCGAGGCGGCGCCGGCTGCGGTGATGCTCACCCCGTACCAGGGCAGAAAGACCGAGACGGCGAGCACGGCTGCCCCGAGCGCGGCGATCAAGAGGCCGAGTGGCGCACGATCGTCGACCATGGCTCTGCGGGTATCGGCCGGTGCACTGCCGGGCTTGAGGTCTGAACCGTCAGAGGTTGCGCACGCGCCGTCGAGAGCCGCGCGCTCGTATCCGGACTCACGACGGCGACGATCCCACCCCCGGGCATCGTCGCCTGCCTAGACGCTCACGGTGGGAAGGCAAGAGTCAGTCGTCGCGTAGTACGGCCGCCTCGGTATCCACGAAAGAGAGGTTCACCAATGGCTGTCCTGATTCGCCACCGTGCCGCAATGAGCACAGCGCAGTACGACGAGGCCGCGCCGCCCCTCGTCGAGTCGATCAAGCAGCAGCCGGGCTTCCTGCTCCACGTCTCCTATGAAGACGCCAGCGGCTTCGTCGTGGCCGAGGTGTGGGAGACGCAGGAGCAGCACGACACCTGGTTCAACGAGAACGTGAAGCCAAACGTCCCATTCGAGATCACGCAAGAGGTCATCAACCTGCACAGCGTCCACAAGCCGTAGTCCGTGCACGGTCGGAGTTGGGCGTGACGCCCGATGGGGTGTCTAGTCGTCGGTGATTGGCGGCCCGAGGAGCGTCATGCCGTGCTTCTCGAAGACGGCGGCGACGGCTGCGCGGTCGGGTGTTCCGTTTCGGGTTAGGGGGCCCAGTTCTTCGTAGAACTTGTGACCGCCGCCGGGGGTGTAGACCACGACGATCTCGCCCGGGTCGTCGGTCGTGTTGAGGAATGCGTGGGGGACGCCCGATGGCAGGTAGGCGAAGCCGCCTTCGCCGCAGTGGAATGTCTCTTCGCCGATCCGGATCTTGTATTGGCCCCGAAGGATGTGGATCGTTTCCTCTTGCCTGTGGTGGACGTGGAGCGGCGGGCCGCCTTTGGGTGCGACCTCGACGATGAAGTAGTCGAAGGCACCGCCGGTGTCCTCCCCGGTGACCTTGAAGACGAGATCTCGTCCGGGGCCGGACTGGAGTCGCAGTCCTTCTCTTGGCTCGAGGACCTTGGGCACGAGCGATGTCATCGCCATCTCCTTTGGATAGGCCGAGCGAAGGCCGGCCGATATACTTCACACACGCAAACAGATCGTGGAGGATTTAGTTCACTGTGTCAAGTAATATGGGAGACTCGGAGCGCTGGCTCGACGAGCTGCCGGAGCCAGAGGCCTTCAGTCCAGAAGAGTTCCAGGCATGGCGAGGACTGATCCGTCTCCGAGAAGCGGTGATGCGCGAGATCGACCGTCGCCTCCATCACGACGGCCTGATTTCACTCGCCGACTACGGCGTCTTGATCACGCTTGTCACCGCCCCGCGGCTGAGATTGCGCATGAGCGAGCTCGGCGCGCAACGGATGCTCACGCCGAGCGGGATCACCCGAGTGGTCGTTCGCCTCGAGGCACAGGGTTTCGTTCGCCGGGAACCCGACCCGGCAGACGGACGCGCTGCGTTCGCCGCGCTGACCCGACCCGGCCTCGAAGCGCTGCGACGCGCGCAGGTCGTCCACCACGCCACCGTGCGCGAGCTCTACCTCGGCCGGCTCACCAAGCACGAGCTCGAACGTCTCGCCGCCGTCTTCGAGAAGGCGCTGCCCGGCGTCGTCAGCGCTTCCATCTGGCCTCCGCCACAACGAGCGCCTAGTTCGAGCGAAGCACGTTCTCCTTAGCCGCGAGAAGCGAGCCGGGGCACAGCAAGGTCGAGTGGGCCAGTGGTCTGGAATGACGCCCGAGACCGCGCGCACGTCGGGTTAGCACAGTCCGTCGAGGAACATCCTCAGCCTGATCGCGACCCCGTCCAAATGCGTGTCACGGTCGGGCGGGTCGAGACTCGACGCCCACCGTTGAATGTTGATCGCGCGACAGATCCATCCGAGTCGGAGGGCGGTCGCAAGCGCGGCCCTCAGCTCGGCGGGCTGCCCGAAGGCCGAGAACGGTTCGAGGTATGCGTCGGCGAACGGCCGGACGTCGACGCTGTCGGCGACGTCGTCTAGTCCCCAGGCGAGATTCCCTTCGAGCGTGACAGCCATGGTGAAGAACGGGTGTGAGACACAGCAATCCGCCCAATCGGCAACCACGTAGCCGCCCTCGCGGACGAAGACCTGGCCGTCATGAAGGTCGTCGTGCTGGATCGTGTCGGGAATCGCGAGCGCGGCGAGCTCTTCGCACATCTCCCGTACTTCGCGCTGCAAGCCGAGGAGACGCGAACTCTCCTCCGGTGTAAGTGCCCGCACCGCGTCGAGCAGGAGTGCGTACTCAGAGGTTAGGTCGTCGAGCCGACGATGAGGTACACCCGCGGTAGCGAACGCGTCGACGTTGCCCGCCGCAGCGAGTTGAAGTTCCGCGTAGAGCGGCAGGACGTCCAGCCAGCGATCAAGGCTGCGCTCTCGGGCGACGACATCCCGCAGGAGTTCGCCTCCGTCGGCCATCAGCATCCAGCCACGCTCAAGATCAACGGCTAGGAGCTCTGGGACACGATCCGGGCCGCAGCGACCGAGAATGCTCACGACTGCCGCCTCGTACACGAGCGAAGGCATGTTGGCCTTGAACCACAGGTTCGCCTCCGACACGGGTACACGCAGCGCCGTAGACCACGGCCGCACATGAGTCTGCTCGACCCCGCCTGTTGGGGTCAGACCGAGACGAGCCAGCTGCTCCGCGATCCAGGCCGCGGCGTCGTTCAACCACGCTGGGTCGGACCACGCGGGCATTCGCCCACCCTAAGCCGCTCGGCATCGCTCCGAACAAACCGTCCGCCGCCTGCGCGAGTGCTCCGCTATGCACCTTGAAGAGCAGGCCAGGCCCGCGCCGCCCCGCCGAGTCATGCCGAGCCTGAACGACGCTCTTCAGCGAGTGCGGATTACTGCGCCCGTGGTCGGGTCAATTACGACTGCCGTCCCACTCGTCACGGGCCGCCGAAGGTGCAAGGCCTGGAACCGGAGCAGCACAGCGCCGGTGGCTGGGTCGATCACGACCGCGGTGCTGCTCTTTGCCTGGGTTGTGATCGCGGGAGACACGGTCGTGGTCTGGACGAATGGCGGGGCGTGTGCGATGCGCAGCGAACCGAAGATCGCCGCGATCAGGACAAGAGCGCCAGCCATTCCACCTGCGACTCGGCCGAGGCTGCGGTGTCGCGGCGGTGCACCGCTAACGATCTGATGCACCCGCTGGTGGGAGAGGCCAAGTTCCGTTGCGATCTCCCGTAGCGGCGTGCCGCTGCGGTAGAGGTCAAGGACGGCCTCGTGGTAGGCGACTCGGCGAGACTCGGCCGCGTCCAGCGAGCGTTCGTACTCCTCGCGCAGCTTCTTGACCTGTTCGAGCGGATCCATGTCTATATCCCCTAGACAGGCTACCAGGTGCGAGAAACCTCCGCTGGGTCAGCGTTCCGGAATGACCCCTGAGGTCAGCTGGGCTTGACGAAGCTCCTATGACTTGTCAAGCCATGAGTGGCTCCTGTTCGAGTAGCCGGTAGAGGTGGCGGGCGAGGTAGCGCTTGAGGAGCCGGGTGGCGTCGCGGCGGGTCTTGCCCTCGGCGATGCGGCGGGCGATGTAGTCCTTGGTCGCCTGGTCGTGCTGGCGGCGGTGGAGGACGATGGTGTGCAGGGCGCGGTTGAGTTGGCGGTCGCCGCCGCGGCTGAGGCGGTGCCGTTGGGTCTGGCCGCTTGAGGCGGGGACGGGGGCGACGCCGGCGAGGCGGGCGAAGCAGGCTTCGGAGCGGAGCCGGCCTGGGTGCGACCAGGCGACGATCAGCTGTGCGGCGACGATCGGCCCGACGCCGGGCTCGTCGAGCAGGGCCGGGGCGAGCGCGCGGACGTGGGCGAGGATCTCCTGTTCGAGTTCGGCGGCTTCGCTGGTTGCTGCCTGGATACGGCGGGCGAGGCTGCGCAGCACGAGCCGTGTCGCGAGCTCGTCGGCTGCTCCGCGCTACGGCGAAGGCGGCTGCAGCGGTCGAGCAGCTGGCCGGGCGGTAGCCTGCGTAGCTTTTCGCGCAGCGGCTCCGGTGCGGTGACGATCGCGGCGCGGAGCTGGATGAGCGCCTGGCGGCGGACGTCGACGGCACTGCGACGTGCGACCAAGCGGAGCAGCCGCAACGCCTCGCGCCGCTCGACCCGTCCGCGGCAGCGCGAGCTGTCGCTTGCCAGCGCTGCTCGTGCTGTGCGGACGGCGTCGAGCGGTCGTTCTTGCAAGCGCAGCCTGCCGCTCGGCTCGCGGTGGCGGCTCAGCTCGATGCACCAGCTTCGCCCCGCTCGGCAAGGAAGCGGGCAGACCGGCGCCGTAGCTTCCCGTGCCCTTCGATCGCCCAGGCGCGGCGGCCCGACGCGTGGCGCTCCGCAAAGCGAAGCGCTCGCGATAGCCGACTATGCCGCGGCCGCATCGTCGCTCCCGGCCAGCGCAGCGCCCGCCGGCGCTGTCACGACCGCCAGGACGTGTGCGTCGCGGTGGGTGTCGACGCCGACCACGTAGTCCAGCTCGTCTGCAAGCATCCGACTCGATCCTCCGACTCCGTTCGTAGGGTCCGGTGGTGCCGGTCTGAAGCGAGGCAAACCGCGGCGGCAGGACTGTGATGAGTCACGCCGGACGAAGGCGGACGAGCTCCTGATCAAGCCAGCAGCGGACGCCAGACCGGCGCCGCCGCGCACGCGTGGACAGATCATTCCCAAGGCACGCACGAAGCGGCCAGTCACCCGACGAGTCACACACGACACGGCGACAACCAGGCTGGCGAGCGTCCCAGACAGACACCCTCACCGCAGTGCGGAGTCAAACTCGCCTGGGCGAGGGTCCTCTCGCCCGACGTGGCGGCAACGTATGTAGGCGCAATCGCCCACCCGCTGTGAGTCGTACGGGACGAGGCCGCCGTTGACGGCGGGCTCGGATCGACCGCTCGCCGGCGGGGCCGACCGCCTCGCCGATCACCTGTCGGAGCCCGCCCGCCGCACGCGCGCGAGCAGCGGCGCGAGGTCGACAGGCTCGGAGGTCTCGAGGCGGATGGTCTCGCCCGGGAGGTCGAGCGGCGCGTGCCGGCCCGACTCGACCGCCTCCTGCAACGCCTCGATGCGCCGGCTGTCGACATGCCCGGGATGCCGGCGCCTCGCGCGGTAGCGCTCGAGCAGCGTCGCCAGCGGCGCCTCGCAGTGCACCTGGACCACGCGTGCGCTCGGAAGCTGCTCGAAGTGTCCCTCGTGCTCGCCGTGGCTGAAGTTCGCCTCCACGACGATGCCCGCGCCGGCTCGAAGCGACTGCTCCAGCAGCGCCCAGATCGACTTCGAAGGTCGCACCGCCGAGCAGCTGCGACCACTCGAGGTCGCCGGCGCCGAGCGCGTCGAAGAGCGCCTCCTTGATCGTGTCCTTCTCGAGCAGCGGCAGGCCGAGACCCGAAGCGAGGCCGCGCGCGACCGTCGTCTTCCCCGCCGCCGGCGGCCCGGTCACGATCACCAGGAGCGGCGACTCCACGGGTCGCTGCTAGCTCTCGGCGAGCAGCCGCCGCAGCACGAACGGGAGGATCCCGCCGTGGCGGAAGTACTCGCGTTCGCGCGGCGTGTCGAGCCGGACGCGGGCGCGGAACTCCTTCCCGTCGGCACGCACCGTCACCTCGTCCGCCTCGCCGCCCTCGACGCCGGTGACGGAGAACTCCTCGCGGCCGGTGAGCCCGAGCGACCCGGCGTTCTCGCCGGGCATGAACTGGAGCGGCAGGATCCCCATCATCAGGAGGTTCGAGCGGTGGATCCGCTCGTAGGAGTCGGCGATCGCCGCGCGCACGCCGAGCAGGTTCGGCCCCTTCGCCGCCCAGTCGCGGGACGAGCCCGAGCCGTACTCCTTGCCGGCGATCACGATCGTCGGCACGCCCTCGGCGCGGTAGCGCTCGGCGACGTCGTAGATCGTCCCCTCCTCGCCGTCCGGCAGGTGGACGGTCCACGTCCCCTCGCTGCCCGGGGCGAGCAGGTTCTTGAGCCGGACGTTCGCAAACGTGCCGCGGATCATCACCTCGTGGTTGCCGCGCCGCGCGCCGTAGGAGTTGAACTCGCGCCGCTCGACTCCGTGGTCGACGAGGTACTTCCCGGCGGGCGAGTCGGGCCGGATCGCGCCCGCCGGGGAGATGTGGTCGGTCGTGACGGAGTCGCCGATCATGACGAGACAGCGCGCGCCCTGGATGTCGCCGACCGGCTCCGGCTCGCGCGGCATCCCGTCGAAGTACGGCGGGAGCCGGACGTACGTCGAGTCGTCGGCCCACGCATACAGCTCGCCCTCGGGCGTGTCGAGCGCGCGCCAGCGCTCGTCGCCCGTGAAGACGTCGGCGTAGACATCCGTGTACATCTGTCCCTGCACCGACTGGCCGATCACCGCGTCGATCTCCTCGCGGCTCGGCCAGAGGTCGCGGAGGAAGACGTCCTCACCGTCCGAGCCCCGGCCGAGCGGCTCGTTGACCAGGTCGACGTCCATCCGGCCGGCGAGCGCGTAGGCGACGACGAGCGGCGGCGAGGCGAGATAGTTCGCCTTCACCTCGCCGTGGATGCGCGCCTCGAAGTTGCGGTTGCCGGAGAGGACGGCGGCGACGACGAGGTCGCCCTCCGCAACGGCGGCGCTGATCGCCTCGGGCAGCGGGCCGGAGTTCCCGATGCACGTCGTGCAGCCGTAGCCGACGGTGTTGAAGCCGAGCTCGTCGAGATAGCGCGTCGAGACCGGCGGCCCGGTAGTACTTGCTCACGACCTTCGAGCCCGGCGCGAGGGAGGACTTGACCCACGGCTTGCGCTCGAGGCCGCGCTCGACCGCCTTCTTCGCGAGGAGGCCGGCGGCGATCATCACCGACGGGTTCGACGTGTTCGTGCAAGACGTGATCGCGGCGATCACGACGGAGCCGTGCTCGAGCGCGTAGTCCTCGCCGGCCACCTCGACGCGCTTCTTCTCGAGCGTCGCCGTGTGCGCGGGCGCCGACTCGTCGTCGGTCACGCCGTCACCGGTCGGCGGGTCGCTCGCCGGGAACGAGTCCGCGACCTCCTTGTCGTACGTCCCGTTCGTGTAGTCGACGCCGAAGCTGCCGAGCGAGTCGACGAACATCTCCTTCGCGCGCGCGAGCGGGACGCGGTCCTGCGGGCGGCGCGGCCCCGCGAGCGAGGGCTCGACGTCGCCGAGGTCGAGCTCGACGACCTCCGAGTACTCCGGATGCTCGCCCGCGTCGTGCCAGAGGAGGTTCTCCTTGCAGTACGCCTCGACGAGCGCGACACGCTCCTCGCTGCGGCCGGTGAGGCGCAGGTAGTTGACCGTCACGTCGTCGACCGGGAAGAAGCCGCACGTCGCCCCGTACTCGGGGCTCATGTTCCCCAGCGTCGCGCGGTCGGCGAGGGCGAGCGAGCCGAGGCCGGGGCCGAAGTACTCGACGAGCTTCCCGACGACGCCGGTGCGCCGCAGGATCTCGGTCACGGTCAGCACGAGGTCGGTCGCCGTCGCGCCCTCGCGCAGCGCGCCGACCAGGCGGAAGCCGACGACCTGGGGAACCAGCATCGAGAGAGCCTCCCCGAGCATCGCCGCCTCGGCCTCGATCCCGCCGACGCCCCAGCCGAGCACGCCGAGGCCGTTGACCATCGTCGTGTGCGAATCGGTGCCGATGACGGTGTCCGGGAAGGCGACGCCGTCGCGCACCTCGACGACGCGCGCGAGGTACTCGAGGTTGACCTGGTGCACGATGCCGGTGTTCGGCGGCACCACCTTGAAGTTGTCGAAGGCGCCCTGGCCCCAGCGGAGGAAGGCGTAGCGCTCGAAGTTCCGCTCGAACTCGAGCTCGACGTTGCGCTCGATCGCGAGCCGCGAGGCGAACTCGTCCACCTGGACGGAGTGGTCGATGACCAGCTCGACCGGGATGAGTGGGTTGATCGCGCTCGGCGAGCCGCCCTGATCGTGCATCGCGTTGCGCATCGCCGCGAGGTCGACGACGGCGGGAACGCCCGTGAAGTCCTGGAGCAGGACGCGCGCCGGGTGGAAGGAGATCTCCCGCGAAGGCTCCGCGTCGGCCGCCCAGCCTGCGATGGCTTCGACCTCCTCCTCGCTGCCGTTCCGGACGACGTTCTCGAGCAGGATCCGGAGCGTGTAGGGGAGCCGGCGGGCGGCGGCGTCGAGCCGGTGGAATCCGTACGTCTCGCCGCCGACTCGTAGCTGCTCCATCTTCCGATTCAAGCAGAGGCACGCTTCTGCTCGCCGCGCCGCCAGAGGAGAAGCGGTCGTCTACGCCGCCGCCGGCGCACGCCTGGCCGCGCGGGCGAGCTCCGCCAGCTCGGTGAGCACCCGGGCGGCCTCGACGGCGGTACGGTCGCGCAACGTCGCGTGCACCGCCCTGCCGGCGGTGTCGACGTGGACGCTGGCCAGCCCCAGCCGCCGCTGGATCGGACCCTCGACATACCGCAGGCTCTGCACCTTCTCCAGCGGCACCCAGCTGCTGACCCGGCGCAGCCGGCCGCTCGTCGTCGCCACCGAGGTATCGGTGCGCCCCCACGCGAGCTTCCGGTAGCGAAGGGGGCTCTTCCAGAAGACTCTGTGCGGCGGCGGCCAGAGCTCGCGGGGCCGGTCCGGCACGAGCCGGTCGACGAGCTCGAGCCCGAGGCGGCGGTCGCCGACGGGGAGGAGCGTTCGCATCTGGCCCCGCTGCGCCGCACCTTCGCCCTTGCCGCGCTGCCGGCCTGCCACGTCGACCTCCACGCGGCACCAGCCGAGCGGCCGCCAGAGGACCGGCTCCACCATCCGCACCGCCTGAACCCGCCCCGGCCGGATCACCTCGGCGGTCAGGGCGACCAGCCCGCCTCGGAGGTGCAGGCCATCCGGCCCCTCGGCGACCGTCAGCCGGTACAGCTGGTTGAACCTGCGCCAGACGGCCGTGAACGCGCCGACGATCCAGAGGATGCCTCCCGTTCCGATCCCGCTGACGGCCTGCGGCGCGGTGAAGGCTGCAATCACGAGGCCGACGAGGACCAGCTCTGCGAACAGTCCGACGTCGCTGATCAGGATCGAGACGACCAGCCGCCACGTCTCGACCTTCGCCAGCACGACTTCCTCCTGCTGCGCCGGCCCCTCGACCACCTCGTCGCCTTCGACTCTGTCGCCGCGGGCGCCGCCGGCAAGCGCCAGGAGGCGGTTGCGCAGCGGCTCCACCTCGTGCTCCGGCAGGTACGCAAGCCGGGCCGTGGTACCGCTCGCGCCCGCCATTCGCAAGCGCAGCTCCGCGACGCGGAACATCCGCGCGAGGCCCGGACGCACCACGTCGATTGCCTGCACCTGGGACAACGGGAAGCGAACCGACTCTCGTCGCAACAGGCCGGTCTCGATGTGCAGGTCGTCGCCGTCGATCCGCCAGCGCGTCACCAGCCAGGAGACGAAGCCGGCGGCGACGAGCACGCCGACGACGATCAGCTGCGGCACCGCGTCGGTGAGGTGACCGCGTCCGAACACGAGGGGAAGCAGCAGGATCCCGATCGCGATCGTGGCGCGCCCGCCGCGCACCACCGGCGAAAGGGGATGCAGCCGCTGCCAATCCCGGCTCTCGGTCACAGTCCCGCCGCCTGCGCCTCGCCGAGCTCGGCCAGCCGGTCGCGCAGCCGCGCCGCCTCCTCGCGCTCCAGCCCCGGAATGCGCGCGTCCGTCGCCGCGGCGGCCGTGTGCAGCTTGACGCTCGCCAAGCCGAACGAGCGCTCCAGCGGCCCTGCCGTCACGTCGATGAACTGCATGCGCCCGTACGGCACCACCGACAGGCGGGCGAAGAGGACTCCACGCCGCAGGAGCAGGTCGTCCTCGCGCTCCGCGTAGCCCCACGACCGGTACCGCCTGCCGACGAAGCGGAGGAGGATGAGGCCCGCTGCCACGGCAGCCGCAGCGCCGCCGAAGAACGCCGGCGACCTCGAGGCGCCGCCATAGGCGGCCAGGACGACCGCGGCGATCAGCGCCGGCACCGCCACCTCCAACCGTCGCAACCGCAGCAGGCGTGGCGACGGCGTCCGCCACTCGAGCTGCTCCGGCTGCGGTGTCTCGTTGGCCGTCATGCCTCGGACGATGATGCCGTAGCCGAGTCCAGGACGACGAAAGCCGCCGGGGTGCCGCTACCGTTGCGCGGGTGGAGCAAGGGGAGATCCACGTCGGCCGCATCCGCGCGGTGGAGCAATCCGGCCCAGTCGAATCCGAAGAGCTCTGGACGGAGAACGGCCACGATCACGTCGGCTGGTTCTGTGTCTCCACCGCCCCTTTCCCTTGTCCTGCGCCCGACTGCAGCTTCGTCGCCGAGTTCATGACCGCGGCCCACCTCGTGCTCGTCTGGGAGGAGCAGGACGACCCGAACCTCCTGCGCCACGCCCAGCGGGCGAAAGAGGTCGGCCGGAACCCGCACGTCGTCTCCTACGAGACCGGGTTCGGCCCGAGCGCCTCGTACTACGCGTGGGAAGCCGCGGGACGGCCCGTGCACGGCGTTCGCGGCAAGTAGTTGGAATTCCGCTTCGGCTCCGCGCCGCCGTGGTCGCTCGGGGTGGAGGAGGAGTTGATGCTGGTCGACTCGGAGACGCTCGAGCCGGCGCTCGACGGCTACTCGCGCGTCTTCGGCGAGGCGACCGAGCGCATCAAGCCGGAGCTGTTCGAGTCCTTCGTCGAGATCGCGACGCCGGCGCTCGAGACAGCCGAGGAGGTCGAGGCCGAGCTGCGGTCGCTGCGGCTCGAGGTGGCGGAGCGGGCAGCCGCGCACGGGCTCGGCGTCCTCGCCACCGGCTCGCATCCGACGTCCCGCGCCCGCGTCCCGCTCGTGCCCGTCGAGCGGTACCGGCGGATGAAGGCGGAGCTCGGGCCCCGCCTCTACCGGCAGACCGTCTGCGGCCTCCACGTCCATGTCTCGCTGCCCGACGCCGATACCTGCCTGCGCGCCTTCGAGGGACTCGTTCCCCGGCTGCCCGCGCTGCTCGCGGCATCGGTCAACTCGCCGTTCCGGGAGGGCGCCTTCAGCGGCTGGCGCTCGATCCGGTCGCAGATCCTCCTCGAGATGCCGACCGGCGGCACGCCGCCCGTGCTGCACGACTGGGACGACTGGGGGCGGGCCTCGCGCGGCGACAGCACGCGCAGGCACTGGGACGCGTGGCCGCGTCCCGAATACGGGACGCTCGAGGTGCGGGTCATGGACCAGCCGACGTCGGTCGCCCGCACGGCGGCGTTCGCAGCGAAGGTGCAGCAGCTCGTGCGCGAGGCGGCGGAAGCCGGCGGCGAGCCGCTGGACCGCGACGAGTACACGGCGGCACGACAACGCGCGGCGCGCGAGGGCTCCGGCCCGGAAGCGGCCCGCCAGCTCGAGCTCGGGCCGGCCGAGGCGCTGCTGGAGATCGCGGCGCGGACGTTAGGCTGACGGCGTGGCGACGCGCACCGAGACGATCCAGGTCGGCGGCGTGCGCTGTGAGCGCTGCGTCATGCGGCTCGCGCAGGCGCTCGAGGGCCATGCCGGCCTCGAGGCCGCGAACGCGAACCTCATGGGCCAGGTCACGCTCGCCTGGGACGACGAGCGCACGAGCCGCGAGACGATCGTCGAGCAGCTCGCGAAAGCCGGCTTTCCCGAGCTCGCGACTGTCTAGTCGAGGAATAGGAGCGGCCCCGCCGCCGTTCCTGGACCCATGAGCGCCGCTGGTACGGTTGACCGCGTGGACGCCGAGCCGGAGGAGGCACAGCGGCTGGCGACAGAAGCTCGCGACCGGGTCCGCTTCGAAGAGGACGCGCTCGCGCTCGCCGACCAGGTCTACCGCGTCGCGCGCCACCTCGCGGGATCGCGCGAGGACGCCGAGGAGCTCGTGCAGGAGACGTACGCCCGCGCGTTCCGCAGCTGGCGCTCGTTCCAGCCCGGCACGAACCTCCGCGCCTGGCTCCTGCGGATCCTCACGAACCTCAACATCGACCGCGGCCGCCGCCAGCAGCGCGCGCCGCAGATGCAGCCGCTCGAGGCGAACGACTACTTCCTCTACGACCGGCTCGCCGAGAGCGGTGACGGCTTCTCGGACGAGGACCGGGTCGTCGAGCGCTTGTCGCAGGACGACATCGTGGAGGCGCTCTCGAGCCGTGCCGCACGACTTCCGCGACGTCGTCGTGCTCGTCGACATCGGAGACTTCAGCTACGCGGACGCCGCGCAGATCCTCGACATCCCGGTCGGCACGGTGATGTCCAGGCTCCATCGCGGCCGGCGTATCCTGAAGCGGGAGCTCGCAGAGTCGGCCGCTGGAGGAGGCTGGAACATGACGAGCTTCATCGATCCATGCGCGCACTGCGAGGAGATGATGCAGCCGTACCTTGACCATGTCCTCACGGACGAGGAGTGCCCGAGGCGGAGTCCCATCTCGACGAATGCGAGCCGTGCCGGCGGCGCTACCGCTTCGAGGAGAGCCTGCGGGTCTACGTCCGCCAGGCGACGGCGGAGCAGATGCGGCCCGAGCTGCGGCAGAAGCTGTCGGCGCTCAGGATCCCGCTGGAGTAGCGCTCCTCGACGGAGATATGTCGACGTCGCCCGGCGGCGTCAGGTCGTCGCACGGGACGAGCCGCGCGGGGAGCGAGCGCGCGCCTTCGTCTGGGACGTTTGCCCACACGGCGCGCGCGAGCAGGACGGGGTGGAGGCGGACGCCGCCGTAGCGAGGCCGCAACGATGTCGCCGCCGTTCGCGCGCCAGTCCGCGACGACGCGGTCGACTGCGCGCGGGTCGAGGTCGGGTCCGTCCGCGAGAACGACGACGGCGGCTTCGGCGTCGTCGGGCAGCGCCGTGAGGCCTGTGCGGAGGGAGACGCCTGGCCCGCGCTCCCAGTCGGGGGAACGGACGCGCTCTCGGGCAGCGCGTGCGCGCCGCTGACGACGACGACTTCGTCGACGCAGCTGCGCTCGAGCGCTCGAGCACGCGCGGCAGCATCTCCACCTGCTTCGGCCGCGCCGTCCCGTAGCGGGACGACGCTCCGGCGGCGAGGACGATGGCGTGAACGGACATGCCTCTGTATCAGACACCAAGACGTGTCCCTCCAGGACCGCGACCGCTTACCACTGCGGAAAGTCGAACCGGGCCGTGTCCCAACAGAACACGTCTCGGCGTCAGACGCCCGGACGTGGCTCGAGGGGACACGTCCGTCGCCGAGTGCGGTGAGGGCGCGGCGCGTAGGGCGCGTGCGAGAGGGAGCTTCCACTCGGTGCGCGGCAGCGGCGTCGCGGCGTCGAGCGCCTCGATCCCGTCGATCCGCCACGGGATCGGCGCGACGCCGGCCAGCGCGATTTCGCCGTCCCCAATTGGCCGGGTGCCGCGCTTCGCCGACGGCTCCACTGAGTTTCGCCACGGCGACGCCGACCTGCGGGAACGACCAGCGCTTCCGGTCCATCGCCTTGAGGTAGACGCTCGCCTCGACCTCCGGCAACTCGACCTCGAGGATCAGCTCGCCGTCCTCGAGCGTGGTCGTGCGCCGGTCGCCTTCGTCGGGTAGCCGGTACAGCTCCTCGACCGCGAGCTCGCGGCGGTTCGTGCGCAGCCGCGCGCCGAGCGCGACGAGCGCCGCGGCGATGTCGGACGGATGCGCCGACGCGCAGAAGTCGTTCGCGAAGATCGCGTGCTCGCGGTGCTCGCCCTCGCGCGCGTGGCAGCGGTCACCGCCGTGGAGTCGGCAGTCGTACCCGAGCCGCCAGTACCAGCACCGCGTCGCCTGGAGGAGGTTCCCGCCGAGCGAGCTCATGTTGCGCAGCTGCGGCGACGCCGCGAGCCGGCACGCCTCGCGCAGTGCATCGGGGATCGCCGGCTCGACCTCGAGCTCGCCGAGCGTCGTGCCCGCACCGATCGTCGAGCCGGAGACGCCGCGCGGCACGACGCCGCGCACGTCGACGAGCATCTCCGCGCTCAGCAGGCCGTCCTGCAGCAGCGGCACGACCTCCGTGCCCGCCGTGGAGCGAAGACTCCGCCGTCGAGTCTCGGCGAGCTAGACGGCCGCAGGAGCTCCACGGCTGTTCCTTCTCCTTCGCCCGCCCAGCCTCGAGCGCGCGCAGCATCTCCTCGCGGGAGATCGGCAGCTCGCGGATGTCCGCGCCCGTCGCGTCGCGGATCGCGTTCGCGATCGCGGCCGCGATCGGCACGATCGGCGGCTCGCCGAGACCCTTCGAGCCGAGGTTCGTCAGGTGCTGTCCGGCTTGTCGACGAACTCGCAGACGATCTCCGGCACGTCGGCGATCGTCGGCATCCGGTACGCGTCGAGCGTCGACGTCAGCACGCGGCCCGTCTCGGGATCGAGGAGCCGGCTGCTCCGAGAGCGTGTGGCCTATCCCCTGGATGACGCCGCCCTCGACCTGGCTCGATGCGCCGAGCGGATTGACGATGCGGCCGACGTCGTGGATCGCCGCGACCCGGTCGACGCACGACCTCGCCCGTCTCAACGTCGACCGCGACCTCGACGACATGCACGCCGAAGGTGAGGACGCTCATGCCGGTCGGGTTCGGGCCGCGGGCGCCCTTGCCGAGGATCTGCGCGTCCTCGAGCAGCGCGACGACCTCGTGGACGGGCGCGTCGCGCGGCATGCCTCGCTGCTCGGCGATGTCGTCGATCTGCTAGCCGCGCGTCGGCGGCCGCCGCGCGCACGGCCGGGCCCATGGACGGCATCGTCGACGAGCCGGCGGAGAGGGCGCGTACGGTCCGCGCGCGGAATCGCCGAGCACGACGTCGACCCGCTCGAGCGGCAGCCGCAGCTCCTCCGCGGCGATCTGCGCCATCGCTGTGCGCGTGCCCGTGCCGATGTCCTGCATCGCCGTGATCACGGTGGCGCGGCCGTCGGAGCCGATCCGCACCCACGCGTAGGAGGGAGGGCCGCCGCCGCCGTACCAGATCTGGCTCGCCATGCCGACGCCGCGCTTCCACACGGCGTCCGACCGCGAGCGAACCTCGTGGCGCCGCTCCCAGTGCGTCTCGGCAAGCCCGTAGCAGTCTGCGAGGTTCTTCGAGGAGATCGGCGTCCCTCGTTCGACCCGCGTAGTTGCGGCGGCGGAGCTCGAGCGGATCGATGTCGAGCTTGGCGGCGAGCTCGTCGACTAGGCACTCGAGGCCGAACGTCCCTTCGACGAAGCCGGGCGCGCGGAACGCCTTCATCGGCGGCGTGTTGATCTTCGCGCCGTGGGTGACGGTGCGGACGTTCTCGCAGGCGTAGAGCATCTGCATCGGGCCTTCGGTCGGAGGAGTTCCAGCCCGACCAGCCGACGGCGTTCGTGAACTCGCCGTCGAGCGCGACGATCGTCCCGTCGCTGCGTGCGGCGGCGCGGAGCCGCTGGATCGTCGCGTTGCGGTTGCCGGCTGCCGTGTGCTCCTCGCGCCGGGTCAACGCGCAGCGCACGGGCCGTCCCGTCCGCTTCGCCAGCTCCGCCGCGACGAAGGTGTACTCGTCCGGCCCGTTCTTCGAGCCGAAGCCGCCGCCCATGAACTCGCACACGACGCGCACCTTGTCCGGCGGCATCCGAGCTCTCCGGCGACCGCGTCGCGCACGCCCCAGATGAACTGCGTCGAGATGTAGACGTTGAGGATGTCGCCGGCCACTCGCAGATCGCCTGGTGCGTCTCGAGCGAGTTGTGGAGGACGGACTGCGTGCGATACGTGCCCTCGACGACGACGTCGGCCTCGGCGAACGCGCGGTCGACGTCGCCGCGCTCGTAACGGCGCGGCTCGGCGGTGAGCTGCTCGCGCCGGACGGCGTCGTCCGGATCGAGCACGACCTCGAGCTCCTCCCACTCGACCTCGATCGCGCCATGGCGGCCAGCGCCTGCCCGAACGTGTCGGCGGCGACGGCGGCGACGGGCGCACCGGCGAAGCCCGCCTCGTCGACCAGTCCTTGCGCCTCGCCCGGGCCGATCGCCGCGCGGACGCCTGGGATCGCGAGCGCCGGCGCGAGATCGATGCGCCTCACGCGCGCGTGGGCGTGAGGGGAGCGGAGGAACGCCGCGTGCAGCATCCCCGGCAGGCTGATGTCGGCGGTGAAGCGCGCCTCGCCGCGCACCCGCTCCAGCCCGTACTGCCGCGTCGCCGGCCGCCCGACGACGGCGCGCGGCCCTGCCGGCCACTGCTCGAGCGGATCCTCCTCGACGACGAGCCAGACCTCCTCGAACCGGCCTTCGACCTCTTTCTCGGTGCGGATCAGTCTTGCCACGTGAGAATCGCCTCCTCGATCTTCGGGTACGTGCCGCAACGGCAGATGTTCCCCGCCATCGCGTGCCGGATCTCGTCCCGCGTCGGCTGCGGGTTCGCCGCGACGAGGGCGGCGGCCGAGACGACCTGCCCGGTGTGCAGAAACCGCACTGGACGGCGTCGCTGCGGACGAAGGCGTCGACGAGCGGGTGGTCGCGCAGTCCCTCGATGGTCGTCACCTCGCCCTCGACCGCGTGCGCGAGCGTGATGCACGAGAGCCCGGCACGCCGTCGACCTGGACGGTGCAGGCGCCGCAATGCCCTTCGTTGCACGCGATCTTCGTCCCCGTCAGGCCGAGCACGTCGCGCAGCACGTGGAAGAGGCTCGTCCCGACCGGCGCGTCGAGCGTGTGCGCCTGGCCGTTGATCGTGAGCGCAGCTCGCTCATGGCAGCTTGTCACCGCGAGAGTGTCGGCGATCTGGATCATCCGGACGGCCGAGCGCGCGACCGCTCGCACTTCGGCTCGTCCTCGGCCTCGGGCAGCGTCCGCCACAGGTCACGGGCCGCGACGAGCAGCTCGCGGATCTGCGCGAGCTCCTCGCGATGCGCGCCGTTCGGCTCCTCGGTCGCGTTGAGCGCGAGCCCGAGTGCTCCGAAGGCGTCGGGTTGGCGCGCGAAGAGGAGCGGCAGCGCCATCGAGAGGTACTGGTGGATCCGCGCCTGCGCGAGCGGCTGCGTGAGCGTCGTCCTCCCCTGTGGCTGCGAGGGCTCGAGCGGCTCCTCGCCGTCCGCGATCCGGGTCGCGTTGCCGGCGAACATGTCCCGCAGCTGCCGCTCGTCGAAGCCGCCGCGCGCGCGACGCGCAGCGAGAGCAGGAGCGAGCCGGGCTGCTGTCCGTACGGGTAGTCCGACGCGTAGAGGATCTGCTCCGGCGCCACGAGCCGCAGCAGGCCGAGCAGGTCGACGCGCTCCAGACCGAGGTGTCGAAGAAGACGCCGCGCTTGCCCGCGAAGCGATGGGCGAGGTTGGCGAGGTCGGCGATGCCGGCGTGGGCCAGGATCAGCTGGGCGCCCGGGTGCGAGTCGACGAGGTGCTCGAGCTCCGCCGCGATCGGCGGCAGGCCGCGCCCGGCATGGACGAGGATCGGGACGCCGCGCTCCGCCGCGAGGGCGAAGACCGGCGCGAGACGCTCGTCGTCGAGCAGGAACTTCTGGGCGCGCGGATGGAGCTTGATCCCGCGCGCGCCGAGGTCGAGACAACGCTCCGCCTCCTCGATCGGCCCCTCGTCGAGCGCGAGGCGCACGAACGGGATCAGGCGACCCTCCGAGCGCGCGGCGAACTCGAGCGTCCGGTCGTTCCCGGCGCGGAAGCCGGGGTGCCGGTCGGGCTCGTCGAGGCAGAACATGAAGGCGCGCGCGATGCCGTAGCGCTCCATCAAGCCGACGAGCTCCTCGTAGCGGCCGACCATCCCGTCGATGTCGTTGCCGAGATGGGTGTGCGCGTCGAAGATCTCGAGCTCGGAAGGGAGGTCGGCTCGCAGCCGCTCGTCCCATCCCGCCGAGACCTGCCGTGCCCGCTCGAGCGCTTCCACGCCCCGAATCTACCGAGAGCAGTGCCGCCTTCGTGCCAACTCCGCAAAGGACACTTTCGGCGCACGGCGGGGGCCGGTAGCAAGGACGCCTCACGTCATCCCCGATCGGAGGCTCCATGAAGCGCATCGCCCTGCTCGTCCTGCTCTCGGCTCTGGCTCTGCCGCTCGCGGCCGCCTCGGCGAGCGGCAGCGGCTCCGGCAACGTCGTCGTGGCGGAGGTCTTCGCCGCCGGCGGCAACAGCGGAGCGCCGTACTCGAACGACTACGCCGAGCTCTTCAACCGGGGCGCCGGCTCGGTCGCCGTCGACGGCTGGACGCTCCAGTACGCCTCGGCCGCCGGCACGACATGGCAGACGACGAGCCTCGCCGGGACGATCCCCGCCGGCGGGCACTATCTCGTCCAGCTCGCCTCCGGCGGCACGAACGGCGCCGCGCTGCCGGCGCCGGACGCGACCGGCACCTCGAACCTCGCCGTCAGCGGCGGGAAGGTCGCTCTCGTCAGCGACACGACGGCGCTCTCGTGCGGCGCCTCCGCGGGGAGCTGCTCGTCCGTTCCGGCGCTGGAGGACCTCGTCGGCTACGGCGGCGCCGGCGACTACGAGGGCAGCGGCGCCGCACCGGCGCCGAGTGCCACGACCGCGCTGGCTCGCGCAGGCGGCGCCTGCACGGACACGGACGACAACGCGGCAGACTTCGCGACCGCCGCCCCGAACCCGCTCGACTCGTCGGCAGCGGCGTCGCCGTGCTCCACGCCGACGGAGGGCGTCGGCCAGGACGCGGCCGTGGACGTCGACGTGCAGCCCGTGCTCTCGATCGCCCTCGACCATGCGACGCTGAGCTTCCCGGGCGCGGTGCCGGGCACGACGCCCGACGCGCTCCCCGAACACGTCACGGTCACGAGCAACGACCCGAGCGGCTACACGGTCGAGGTTCACCGGACGGCGTTCGCCCCGGCCGACCTCCCGCTCGGCATCGGGGTCGGCAGCGGCCCGCTTGCGGCCGTGCCAGTCGCACCCGCTCCCGACCTGATCCTCGGGACTGCGAGCGGGCCGAGCGCCGCCGGCGGCGACTCCTGGGCGACCAGCGTCGGCTTCGTCTCGCCGCTCCCCGCCGTCCCCGCGGGCCACTACACGGCCACGCTCACCTACACGGTGATCGACGGATGAGACGGCTCCTCCTGGTAGCAGCGCTCGCTGCGGCCGCGGCACCCACTCCGGGCGCCGCGGCCGCGGGCGCGGTCGGGCTCAGCGCGAGCCCGGCGCACCTGACCCTCACCGGCGTCTCGCGAGCCGTCGTCACGGTGCGGAATCCCAGTCGCCGATCCGTCGTCGTCGACGTCTCGCGTGCGGGCTTCGCACGCTCGCTGCACGGCCGCCCGCTCGTAACGGCCGCGCGCACCACGGCCGGCTGGCTGCGCCTGCGGCCGCGCCGGCTCCGCATCGGCCCGCATGGCGCGGCGAAGCTGCACGTCACGGCGCTGCCGCCGCGCGACGCTGCGCCCGGAGACCATCCCGCGCTCGTGCTCCTGACGACGCGGCCCGTGGCCTCGCGGCGAGTTCGGGTGCGGCTCAGGGTCGGCATCGTCGTCCGCCTCCGCGTTCCGGGCCGGATCGTGCGCCGGCTCGAGCCACGGGCGCTGATCGTCCGGCGCCAGGGCTCTCATCGCGTGCTCGAGCTGCGCCTCGCCAACCGCGGCAACGTGACGGAGCAACTCGGCGGGAGCCGCCTGCGGATCGTGCTCTTCCGTCTCGGCCACCGTCCGGTGACGCTGCGGCCACAGCGGTTGGAGCTGCTGCCGCACAGCTCGGGAATCGCCGACTTCGTCTACCGCGGCCGGGCACGCGGCACGGTGCTCGCGCGCGTCGTAATCCGACCGTCGGCGGGCGGCCGCCCACGCTCGTTCCGGATCCGCCTCTGAGGCTTGAGCCCGCGAGCCCGCCGGCCGATGTTCATGCCGTGGACAGGCGCGTCATCTGGCTCTGCGTCGTCGCCGGCTTGACGGTCGGCGGGCTCGTACCCGAGGCCTGGGGCGGGAGTGCCTTCGGCGTCCTCTCCCTCGCTCTCGGGCTCGTGGGCGGTCTCGCCGGGCTCTGGCTCGGCGTACGACTCAGCGAATAGGTTCCCTAGCGGCCGTACAGCTCGTCGATCGCGCGCTCGAGCTCGTCGAGGCGCGAGGCACCGAACGCGCGAACCGTGCCGTCCGAGTCGACGACGACGTTCGTCGGGACGCCCCGCACACCGAGCGTGTTCGCGAGCTCCCCGCCCGGGTCGAGGAGGATCGGCCCCTTGATCCCCCACATGTCGCAGAACCGCTCGACCTCGGGCCGAGGCTCGGTTCCCTCCCAGATGTCCACGAGCACGACCTCGAGGCCCGACCGAGCCTCCTCGCGAACGCGCAGCTCCTCGAGGAACGGCGCCTCCGCGTTGCACGGCCCTCACCAGGAGGCGAAGAAGTTGAGGATGTACTTCTTCTCCGCCCAGTCCCGGCCCGTGCGCCGCTCGCCGGTCCGGTAGTCCTCGAGCGCGAAGTCCGGCAGCTTGCGCCCGATCCACGGGCTCGGCTCCTCCACCACCGGCGCGGGCGGCCGCGCGGCGAGCAGGTCCTCGACGATCGACACCGTCTGGCTGCCCGCGTTCGCGACGAGCACCCGGCCGTCGTACGGGTCGACGACGACGCCCCCGGGGCCTCCGCCGACCGGGATCTGCGACCACTCGACCCCGTCGGCAACGCCGAGGACGCTGACCGAGCCGGCGCCCCGGTTCGTGACGTAGACGCGGTCGTGGGCGGGATGGACGGTGAGGCCGACCGGCGCCGAGCCGGTGCGGATCTCCTCGACGACCTTCCGCTCGTCGAGGTCGACCCGGGCCACGGTGCCGGCGATCGAGTTGACGATGAAGGCCTCCCCCCGCTCGGGCACGATCCCGATCGCGCACGTGCCAATGCCGAGCTCCAGCCGGTCGACCACCTCAAGGGACTCGGAGTCGACGAACGTGGCCGAGGCGGCGACGAAGTTGACGCAGACGACGAGGTTCCGGGTCGAGTCGACGCCGATCGCGCCCGCACCCGGCTCCGCCTCGACGGTCGCGAGCGTCTCGAGGGTGTCGAGGTCGATCACGCTCATCGTCGAGCCGAGCGAGTTGCCGACATAGAGTCGCCGCCGCTCCGGGACGTGCGTGAGACCCGAGGGATAGCCGCCCACCGGCACCGCCGTCTCCACCTCGAGCGTCGCCGAGTCGATGATCGTCACCTGATCGGAGTGCGCGTCGGCGGTGAAGATGCGTCCGGTCCGCTCGTCGAACCCGATGTCGATGGGCTCCTGGCCGGTACCGACCTCGCTGATCACCTCGTAGGACTCGAGATCGACCACCGAGACGAAGTCGCTCCGCGAGCAGGCCACGTAGGCGCGGCGGCGCGCGACGTCCACGGCGATCCCCTCGGGATCGAGGCCGACCGGGATCTCGGCGATCTGCCGCCACGGTGCGAGCGAGTCGATCCGGCACGCCGCCCCGACGGGGAACGTCGGACCGTCTGTCTCTTCGGTCGCGCTCATCGCTCCGGGCGAGTATCTCTCGTCCAGGTGAGAAAGCGCAGAGGAACAACGCGATCCGCCGCACCTGACGCCGGCGCTGGCGGGTGCTTGTAGGATCGGCGGCGCGATGGCCGATGCCGTCCTGATCTACGCCGACACCTTCCGTTCGGCGGACATGCGCCATGCGGTACCGCTCGCGGTGCCCGACCCGTTTCTCTACGCGGAGGCGAACGGCTCCCGCCACGTCTTCTCGAATTCGATGGAGGCCGGGCGGATGCGCGAGCTCGGCCTGTTCGAGGTGCACATCTCGGAGGAGCTCGGAGTCGACGAGCTGATCGAGCAGGGCCTCGGCCGGCGCGAGATGACGGCCCAGCTCGCGCTGCGCGCGGTGGCGAGCCTCGGCCCGAAGCGGTTTGCGGTACCGGAGAACTTCCCCGCCTGGCTCGCCGACCGGCTGCGCGCCGACGGCGTCGAGCTCGACGTCGACCAGGACGTGTTCGACGAGCGCCGCCGTGTCAAGACCGAGGCGCAGCTCGCCGGGATGCGACGGGCGCAGAAGGCGGCCGAGGCCGGGATGGATACCTGTCGGGAGCTGCTCCGCAGCGCCGAGATTCGCGGCGATGAGCTGGTCCTCGACGGCGAGCCGCTCACCGTCGAGCGAGTCAAAGGGGCCATGAGCGCCGTCTTCGCCGCCCACGGGACGACGTGCGAGGAGTACATCGTCGCGCCGGGCGCCCAGGGAGCGGTCGGGCACGACATGGGCTCCGGCCCGATCCCGCCGCACGTGCCGCTGGTCGTCGACATCTGGCCACGCGACAACGCCTCGGCCGTCTTCACCGACATGACGCGCACGTTCGTCGTCGGCGACGTCCCCGACGACGTGCGGGAGTGGCACCGGCTCGTCAAGGAGGCGCTCGACCGCGCGCTCTCCGAGATCCGTGCCGGCGCCGGCGGACAGGCGATCTTCGACGGCAGCTGCGAGATCTTCGAAGCGGCGGGCGAGCCGACGCAGCGGACGAAGAAGCCGGGCGAGCCGCTCACAGACGGCTTCTTCCACGGGCTCGGCCACGGCGTCGGGCTCGAGGTGCACGAAGCGCCCGGAATGGGCCGGATCTCCGAAGGAGAGCTCGCCGCGGGGGACGTGGTCACCGTCGAGCCGGGGCTCTACCGCGCCGGCTACGGCGGGGTCCGCCTCGAGGACATCGTGCTCGTGACCGAGAGCGGCGCCGAGAACCTCACGCGGTACCCGTACGACCTCGCGCCCTGAACGCGGCGACGCAACAGCAACATCGCCCTCCTCTTGACTGGGCCCGGATCGTCGTAGAGAGTCTCCCGGTCACTTAGGCGCTGGTGGGTGCTCTGAGCAGAGGGGGTCTCGTCCGCCGACGCCGGCCAACCGAGGGAGGGTGGATGAGCTCACTGTCTTCCGAACGGTCCGTGCAGGTGGTCGAGAGCACCCCGGCCGCCGACCCGGCTCCGCTCGGTCTCGCGGGGTTCGCCCTGACGACGTTCCTGCTCAGCGGGCACAACGCCTCGTGGATCCCGGACCTGATCTGGATCGGTCCCGCGATCTTCTACGGCGGGATGGCGCAGTTCTGCGCCGGGATGTGGGAGTTCCGCAACCGGAACGTGTTCGGGGCCACCGCGTTCTCGACGTATGGCGGCTTCTGGATGGGCCTCGGTCTGTTCATCATCCTCGGCGTCGGCAACGGCAGGTGGCTGTCGGGGTACACCGGAGGCGACCTGACGAACGCGCTCGCCTGGTACCTGTTCGCGTTCGCCGTCTTCAACACGTACATGCTGATCGGCAGCATGCGCGTGAACATGGCCGTCTTCATGGTCTTCCTGACGCTGGAGATCACGGAGATCCTGCTCGTGATCGGCTTCTTCAACCTGTCGCACGGCGGCACGGCGTGGTGGCTACACGCCGGCGGCTGGCTCGGCATCGTAACGGCGGCTGTCGCCTGGTATGCGTCGGCGGCCGGTGTGATGAACGGCGTCGCCGGGAAGAAGGTGCTCCCGGTCGGCAGCCCGATGATGGCCTGACATAGGATCTCAATGCGATACATGGGTGGGTTCGCCGGCTCGTCCGGTGGGCCCACCCAGCCCGAGCTTCGTCCTCACGAGGAGGTGAGCACGTTGGGAACCGTTGAAGACGTGGAGGTTTCCGAGGCCCAGATCGCCGTTCACTGGCGGGAGGAGGAGTACGTTCCGCCGCCCGCCGCGATGAAGGAGACGGCGAACGCGAATGACCCGGCGATCCGAGAGCGATTCGCCGAGGAGCACTTCCCGGAGTGCTTCACCGAGTACGCCGAGCTCCTGACCTGGGACAAGAAGTGGGACACGATTCTCGACACGTCGAACCCGCCCTTCTTCAAGTGGTGGGTCGGGGGGAAGCTCAACGCCTGCGTCAACTGCGTCGACCGGCACCTCGAGACGCGCGGCGACGAGAACGCCTTCATCTGGGTGCCCGAGCTCGAGGAGCACGAGACGCAGGAGATCACGTACCGCGACCTACACCGGCGAGTGAACGAGTTCGCGGCGCTGCTCAAGGACTTCTGCGGCGTGAAGCCGCAGGACCGCGTCACGTTCCACCTGCCGATGGTGCTCGACCTGCCGGTCGCGATGCTCGCCTGCGCACGCCTCGGCGTCATCCACTCCGAGGTGTTCGGCGGCTTCTCCGGCGCGGCTTGCGGGCACCGGATGGCGGACGCGGAGAGCACGATTCTCGTCACGATGGACGCCTACTACCGCAACGGCGAGCTGATGGATCACAAGGTGAAGGCCGACGAGGCGATCGAGGCCGCACGCAAGGAAGGGACGGAGGTCGAGAAGGT
Source organism: uncultured Actinomycetes bacterium (assembly GCA_963702785.1). GTDB lineage: Bacteria > Actinomycetota > Thermoleophilia > Gaiellales > Gaiellaceae > Palsa-739. Next base: position 687,039 of record CAVPDV010000001.1, read on the forward strand.
GCTCGTCTTCCGGCGCCAGCCAGGCGAGTACCACTCGGAGAGCCCGATGGTCGAGGGGCGCGACTTCTTCGTCGACGAGCTGCTCGGGAACTACGCGGGGCAGGAGGTCGAGCCGGAGTCGATGCGTGCGGAGGACACGCTCTTCCTCATGTACACGAGCGGCACCACCGGCCGCCCGAAGGGTGCCCAGCACTCGACCGGCGGCTACTTGTCCTACGTCACCGGCACCTCCAAGTACTACCAGGACATCCATCCGGAGGACACGTACTGGTGCTTCGCCGACATCGGCTGGATCACCGGGCACAGCTACATCGTCTACGGCCCACTCGCCCTCGGGACGACGAGCGTCATGTACGAGGGCGTTCCGACGTACCCGGACGCGGGGCGGCCGTGGCGGATCGCCGAGAAACTCGGCGTGAACATCTTCCACACTGCGCCCACGACGATCCGGATGCTGCGCAAGCTCGGCCCGGACGAGCCGGCGAAGTACGACTACCACTTCAAGACGATGACGACCGTCGGCGAGCCGATCGAGCCCGACGTCTGGCGCTGGTACCACCAATCGGTGGGCAAGGGCGAGGCGGCCATCACGGACACATGGTGGCTGACCGAGACAGGCGGGTTCCTCGGGTCGACGCTGCCGGCGCTCGAGCCGATGAAGCCGGGCAGCTGCGGCCCGACCGTCCTCGGTCTGTACGGCGTGATCTACGACGAGAACGGCGACGAGGTGCCCAAGGGCTCCGGCAAGGCCGGCAACATCTGCATGCGCAACCCGTGGCCCGGCCGGATGCTGACCATCTGGGGCCAGAACGAGCGGTACGTCGATACGTACCACAAGAAGTACAACCGCAATCCCAAGAGCACCGACTGGCGTGATTGGCCATGGCTGGCCGGCGACGGCGCCGTGCAGTCGGCCGACGGGTACTACCGCATCCTCGGCCGGATCGACGACGTGATCAACGTCGCCGGCCACCGGCTCGGCACGAAGGAGCTGGAGTCGGCCGCGATCGAGGTCCCGGAGGTCGCCGAGGCAGCCGCCGTGCCGGTGATGGACGAGCTGCGAGGCCGGGCGGTCGAGATGTACATCGCGCTCAAGCCAGGCTTCGACAACCCGGACGAGATCGCGAAGAAGGTCTCGGCCCAGATCGAGAAGGACATCGGCAAGATCGCGCGCCCGAAGAACGTCTGGGTCGTGGCGGACATGCCCAAGACGCGCTCCGGCAAGATCATGCGGCGCGTGATCGCGAGCATCTCGAACTTCACCGACGTCGGCGACGTGACGACGCTCGCGAATCCCGAGATCGTCGAGCAGATCAACGAGCACGTCCGGTCGGAGAAGGTCGCCCACGGCGACGTTCCGCGCGAGCTTTCCGAGCAGGAGCTCGAAGAGATCAAGCGGTTCGGCCAGGCCGAATAGCAGGCCGACTCGTGCGGGGGAGCCTCCAGGCTCCCCCGCTCCGGTCGCTAGCTGTCGAGCAGTGGCGCGAAGCGGTCCTGGTCGTCGAACGGCCCGATCACCGCGAGGCGCAGGCGGTCGGCCGAGATCAACTCGCGCGCGACCCGCGCGACGTCCTCGCCGGTAGCCGCCTCCAGCCCGTCCAACACCTCCTGCGGATCGGGCACGCGCCGCTCGAGCACCTCCCGCCGAAGGCCGAACATCAGCAGTCCCTGCGGGCTCTCGAGCTGGAGGACGAAGCGGCCCTTCGCGAAGTTGCGCGCCTTCTCGAGCTCCTCGGCCGGCAGCGGTTCGTCCGCCACCTTGCGCAGCTCCCGCGCAATCGTCGCGACCGCATCGTCGATCCGGCCGATGTCGACACCGGCCTGCGCGTAGAGAGATCCCGCGTCGGTGTAGCTGTGGTTGAGGCCGTGGACGTAGTAGGCGAGCCCGCGCCGCTCGCGCACCTCGCTGAAGAGCCGTGAGGACATGCCGCCGCCGAGCACGGTGGCGAGAAGCTGGAGCGCGTAGCGGTCGGGATGCTCGAGCGGGAGGCTGTGCACGCCGAGGCAGACGTGCGCCTGGTCCGACTCCTTCGTGAAGACGCGGACACGGCCGTTCGCATGCGGCGTCGTCGGCTCGGGCTCGCCGGTCTCCGCGTCGTCGAGATCGCCGAGCAGCTCCTGCGCCCGTTCGAGCACATCGGCGCCGATACGGCCCGCGAGGCCGAGCACCAGCCTCGACGGCTTGTACCAACGGTCGAGGTAACCCATGAACGTCTCGCGCGTCGCGCCGCGCACCGTCTCCTTGCGCCCGATGATGTCCCGGCCGAGCGGCTGGTCGCCGTAGAGGAGCTCTTCGTACACGCCGCCGACGAAGTCGCGAGGCGTGTCGTAGTACATGTTCATCTCCTCGACGATGACGCCCTTCTCGCGCTCGATCTCCTCGGCGTCGAAGCGGGAGTGGCGGAGCATGTCGACGAGCACGTCGAGCGCCACGTCGCGGTGCTCGGCCGCGCACTTGACGTAGTAGGCCGTGTACTCCTTGCTCGTGAAGGCGTTGAACTCGCCGCCGATCGCGTCGATCTCGCCGGCGAGCTCCTGCGCGGTGGGCCGCCTCTCCGTTCCCTTGAAGAACATGTGCTCGGAGAAATGCGCGATCCCGTTCGTCTCGGCCGTCTCGTAGCGGGAGCCGGCGGCGAGCATGAGCATCACGGCGACCGACTGCGCGTACGGCAGGTCCGCGGTGAGCACCCGAAGGCCGTTCCCGAGCGTGTCCCGGCGAAAGACGCTCACGGTCTCGATCGTACAGACGGGGTTCCGTGCAACAGGTCGGCGAGCGCAGCGAGCAGCCGGTCGACCTCCGACTCGCTGTTGTAGTGGACGAAGCCGGCGCGGACGGCGCCTTCGGGCTGCAGCCCGAGCGCCGCCATCGCCTCCACGGCGTAGTAGTCGCCGTCCCAGACGGCGATCCCGCGCTCGGCGAGCCGCTCCGCCGCCTCCCGCGGCGGCACGCCCTCGATCCGGAACGCGAAGGTCGGGACGCGGCCTTCCATCACCGGGAGCCCGTACAACGTGCAGCGCCCGGGTAGCCCGTCGAGGAACCGCTGCCCGAGCGAGCGCTCGTGCGCCGCGATCGCGTCCCAGCCGAGCTCCTCGAGGTAGGAGACCGCCGCGACGAAACCGGCGAGGAGTTCGTGCGCAAGCGTCCCCGTCTCGTAGCGGGCGCCGGCCGGCTCGTCGGGCGCGGGCCGCACCTTGTACGGCCGCCAGGCGCGCAGCAGCTCCTCACGGCCGAAGGCGAGCCCGAGATGCGGGCCGAAGAACTTGTACGGCGAGCAGAGGAGGACGTCCACGCCGAGCGCGGCGACGTCGATGCGGCCGTGCGGGGCGAAGTGGACGGCATCGGCCCACGCGAGCGCGCCGGCGCCGTGCGCGAGCTCCGCGATCCGCCCGGCGTCCGTCAGCGTCCCGAGGGCGTTCGAGGCGAGCGGGAAGGCGACGACCCGTGTCCGCCCGGTCAACTTCCGCTCGAGGTCGTCGAGGTCGAGCGTCGTGTCCTCGTGGACATCGACGAGCCCGACACGCAGATCGAGGTCGTGGGCGAGCTCGAGCCACGGCGCGACGTTCCCGTCATGGTCGAGGCGGGTGACGAGGATCTCGTCGCCCGCCCGGAGCGTGCGGGCGAGGGCGCGCGAGAGCGCGAAGTTCAGCGTCGTCATGTTCTGGCCGAAGATCGTCTCCTCGGGTCGACAGCCGAGGAACGCGCGCAGCGGCCGCGTGCGCCTGGTCGACGACGGCGTCGCTGCGGCGGCTGGCCGGGAAGGCGCCGCCGAGGTTCGCGTTCGAGTCGCGCAGGTACCCGGCGATCGCGTCGATCACCGGCTGCGGGCACTGCGTCCCGCCGGGGCCGTCGAAGATAGGCGACACCGGAGCCGAACGCGGGGAAGCGGGCACGGACCGATTCGAGGTCGAGGGCGGCGGCTGCCACGGCGCGAGGCTATCTACACTCGGCCGCGGTGAGCACGACGCTGACGCCGCCGCGGGAGCGGCTCGACCGCGGCGAGGGCACGGGCCTCGGGCGGCCGTGGCACGTGATCGTCCTCAACGACGACCACAACACGTTCCAGGGCGTCGCCTTCGCCCTGTCGAGCGTGGTCCCGGGCCTCTCGTACGACGCAGGGCTGCGGCTCGCGGATCGGATCCACCAGTCGGGCCAGGCGATCGTCTGGTCGGGGCTGCGCGAGCAGGCGGAGCTCTACTGGGAGCAGCTGCGCGAGCACGGGCTCACGCTCGCTCCGCTCGAGCAGAGCTGACCAGGCTCCGTCCGGGGGCCGACCTACGCTGCGGCCGTGCGACGGCTCCGCCCGCTGTCCGAGGCCGAGTGCTATGTCCGCTGCTACGGCGGGTGGGACCCGACGGTGACGATCGTCAAGCTCGAGCCGCGTCGCCCGCGCTACGAGCTCCCGGTATCGGGCGAAGACCTTCGGCGGGAGTTCGAGGCCCGGATCGACGCGCGCCCCGAGGACGCCGCCGAGGCCGCATAGCCCGCGACGGCGGCAGCGACGAGACCCCGAGCGACGTCCCCGACGTCCTCGCACCCGGGCTCCGCATCGTCTTCGTCGGCATCAATCCGGGCCGGGTGTCGGCCGCCGCCCGCGCTCACTTCGCCAATCCGCGCAACGACTTCTGGCGCCTCCTCCACACGGCCGGGCTGACCTCCCGCCTCTACGAGCCGCAGGAGCAGCTCGCGCTGCTCGCAGAGGGGATCGGCGTCACGAACGCCGCTTACCGGACGACTCCCGGCTCGGGCGACCTGCGTCGCGCCGACTTCGCGGGCTCGGCCGAGCGCCTGGAGCGGATCGCGCGGGAGCTGCGCCCCGCCTGGCTCGCGTTCGTGGGCAAGGAGGCGTACCGCGGGACGTTCGGCGAGCGGCCGGAGCTCGGCCGGCAGGAGCAGCGACTCGCCGAGACCCGGCTCTTCGTCCTTCCCTCCACCTCACCCGCGAACGCCGCGGTGCCGTGGAAGGAGCGGCTGCGGTGGTTCAGGGAGCTGGCCGCCGCCGCACGGTGACGAGCGCGTCGTCTGCGAGCTGGCGGCGGCCGCGCGCTGCGACGCCGACGTTGCCGAACTCGAGGTCCCAGTCGCGACCGACGGCCTCCACGAGCGCCGCGAGCGCCCTCGTCGCGATCGCCTCGCCGAGGCAGCGGCGGTCGCCGATCCCGAAGGCGGCGTACGAGAAGCGGTGCTCGGGCAGCCTGCCGCCGAGCCAGCGTTCCGGCAGGAACCTCTGCGGCTCGGAGTAGACGAGCGGGTCGCAGTGGAGTGCCGTGACGTTGACGATCACGCGTGCGTGCGCGGGCACGGGCTCGCCGGCGACGGTCGTGTCCGCCACGGCGACACGCGTGAGGCGCGGGTTCGTCGGGTGGAGCCTCGTCACCTCGCGGACGAACGCGTCCGTCCAGAGACGATGCGGGCCGGACTCCCACTCTCCACGCAGGCGCGCGGTCGCCTCCGGCTCGGTCCCGAGGCGGAGAAGAGCCCAGCCGCCGCTCTGGACGAGCGGGCCCGCAGCGCCGAGCAGCAGCTCGCCGGCGAGCGCCTGCCGCTCCGTCTCGGTCAGCGAGGGCGCGAACTGCTCGGACTCGAGCAGGAGCGCTCGCGACTCCGACGGCCGGGCGAGGTCCGCATTTCCGAGCACGTTGCGCGCGACGTGCGCCAGCCGCGCGAGCGCGAGCGGGCGCTCGAGCCCGTGCAGCGTCGGCCCGCGTGTCTCGACCCGCGGAGTCCGGCTCGCCCAGCGAACGACGGAGCAGAGCCGCGCCACGTCGTCGTCCGAGAGGCTGCTCGCAAACGGGCCGCGCACGACGGCCCGGACGACGAGCGGCCGTAGCCATGGCACGAGCCTGATTCCTCGCCTTCCCGCCACGCCGCGGTCGCGGCCCGCACCTCGACTGCCAGCGCCTCCGCAGTCTCGGCCGCGCGATCGGACCCCATTCCCTTCGAGAGCGCGCGCCGCAGCAGCGCCGGCGAAAGCCGCTCGTCGACCCGCTCCGGTCTCGCCTCGCCGAGCCCGATCGCCTGCGAGCGCGGCTTCACGAGCTCCTCCGCCCGCTCGAGCAGAACCTCGCGAGCCGCGTGCGCGCCGCTGACGAGCAGGAACCGCTGCCGGCCCGCGCGCACCCAGACGAGCTCGCCCCCGCCGGCGAGACGGCCGAGCGCCTCCTCCGGGTCGCGCCGGAGCTCCCCCGCGGCCACGGTCGCCTCCGCGACCGGCATCAGCTCCGCCAGCGGTTTGTGATCGGCGTCCGCCGGTCTCGGCCGAACGCCTTCGGCCGCAAGCGGACGCCCGGAGGAGCCTGGCGGCGCTTGTACTCCGCCCGGTCGACGAGCGCGACCGCCCGCCTGACCACGTCGGGATCGAAGCCGTCGGCGCTCAGCTCGTCGAGCGAGCGGTCCTCCTCGACGTACGCCTCGAGCACGCGGTCGAGCTCCGCATACGGCGGCAGCGAGTCCTCGTCGAGCTGGTCGGCGCGCAGCTCGGCGCTGGGTGCGCGGTCGATCGTCGACTGCGGGACGAGCTCGCGCCCCGCGCGCTCGTTCAGGTGCCGGGCGAGCCGGAAGACGTCCGTCTTGAACACGTCCTTGAGCAGGGCGAAGCCGCCGGCCATGTCGCCGTAGAGCGTCGCGTAGCCGACCGAGAGCTCCGACTTGTTCCCGCTCGCCACGAGCAGCCAGCCGAACTTGTTCGACAGCGCCATGGCGAGCGTGCCGCGGATCCGCGCCTGGAGGTTCTCCTCCGCGACGCCGGGCTCGAGGCCGGCGAACGAGTCGGCAAGCACGCCGCGGTAGGCCTCGACCATCGGCTCGATCGCCAGCTCGCGGAAGTCGCAGCCGAGGCTCTCCGCGAGTCTCCGCGCGTCGCTCCGCGTTCCCTCCGACGAGTAGCGGGAGGGCATCGAGACGCAGTGGACACGCCCCGGTCCGAGGGCCTCGACGGCGAGCGCGGCGGTCACGGCGGAGTCGATTCCCCCCGAGACGCTGACGAGGACCTCCTCGAAGCCGTTCTTGCGCACGTAGTCGCAGAGGCCGAGGACGAGGGCCCGCCGCATCTGCTCGAGCTCGTCCGCGAAGGGGGCGACGGCCGGCTCGACCGGCTCGACCTGGACGTGCGGCCGGAGCTCGACCGCGATCGAGGTCACCTCCGGCAGCTCCGGCAGCTCGCGCGCGAGCGCCCGCCGCCGGACGTCCCGCAGCCGCCGCGCGACGACGGCCGAGGGATCGAGGTCGACGACGACGAGGCACTCCTCGAAACCAGGCGCACGCGCGAGCACCTCGCCCTCGTCGTCGAGGACGAGCGAGTGCCCGTCGAAGACGAGCTCGTCCTGCCCGCCGACGGTGTTGCAGAAGGCGACGAAGCAGACGTTGTCGAGCGCCCGCTGCCGGAACATCGCCTCGCGCTCGCGCTCCCGTCCGACGTGGAACGGCGAGGCGGAGATGTTCACGAGCAGCTCGGCCCCCGCGAGCGCGAGGTCGGTCGCCGGCGGCCCGGGCTGCCACATGTCCTCGCAGATCGTGACGCCGACCCGGGCGCCCGCGACCTCGACGATCGCGATGTCGCGGCCGGGCGCGAAGTAGCGGTCCTCGTCGAAGACGCCGTAGTTGGGGAGGAAGCGCTTGTGGTAGACGCCGCGCACCTCGCCGTCGCCGCAGATCGCGCACGCGTTGTAGAGGTCGCCGTCGAAGAGGGGCGCGCCGACGAGCGCGACGATCCCGGTCGTCTGCGCCGCGATCTCGTCGAGCGAGGCACGGGCGGCGCGGACGAAGCTCGACCGCAGCAGGAGATCTTCGGGCGGATAGCCCGTGACCGCGAGCTCGGGGAGGAGGACGAGGTCGGCGCCCGCGGCTCGAGCCTCCTCGATCCGGGCGACGATCAGGTCGCGATTGCCTTCGAGGTCGCCGACCACCGGGTCGACTTGGGCCAGCGCAAGTCTCATGGCAGTTTCAGCCTAACAGTCGAAAACCTTCGGGCTACGCGGAAACACCCGGCACGGGTGCGGGTGATTCCGGACGACGCGGGCGGCGGCGGCGGCAAGCATCAGTCCGTGGTCGTCGCGGTAGGAAAGGTCCCGCACTCGCGCGAAGCGGCCCTCTGGGGCGCGGAGATGGCACGTGTGCGTGGCGCCAACGGCACGCTGGAGCCCCCGGCCCGCGCCGCCGTCCTGACCGTGTTGAGCTCGCTCGCCGGCGATCCCGGCCAGTCGCCCCAGATACGTGCAGACGCACGCGCGCTGCTCGACTCCCTCGAGGCGAAGCGTGCGTCGAGCAGAGCTCCGCTCGCCACGGCCTGAGCTACGGCGGCGCCGTCTGGCTCGAGGAGGAAGCCTCTCGGGGGATTGAACCGTGCTCGCGGAGGCGATAGTGCTCGATAGCGACCAACAAATTTATCGTGGAGGGGGAAGATGATGGACGATAAGAGTTCGAGGAGGCGGTGGCTTGTCGGCCTGACCGCCGCGATCGGGGACGGATGGTCGTGCTGGCCGTCTCCGGCTCGGCGGCGGCGAAGTGACCGGTTCGGGCTCTGGGGCTCCCGCGCCCAACGGTCCGGGCCGCAGGGGCGCCGGCGGCGTACCCACTTCTGACGCCGCCGTTGACGAACACCGTTTCCCGTCCGTGTCGCTCTACAACCAGAACAACAACGACGGAGGGAAGGCTACACGTCCAGAGCTATTACGACGCCCAGGGGCCGACGATTTCATCGTCCCGGCCGGGCATGCCTGGACCATGACCTCGGTCGCCACGACAGGTGCGGACTACGCCGATCTGAGCTCGGTGACGGTGACGATCTACCTGAATCGTCCGGCTCGCCGGGGACACCGGTGTATACGGTCACTGTCCCGTCGGGCTCGTTCACGGATGCGCCGGGCATGTTCGGCTATCCGGGCGGCGACCTGACGGTCCCGATCGACGCCACGCTCGGGCCGGGCCACTACTGGCTCTCGGTACAGGGTGACGGAACCAACTACTTCTGGTGGATCCGCAAGCCCATCGCGAACGATCCGGCACAGTGGCGGGACCCGACCGACTTCTTCGGCTTGGGGTGCCCGGCATGGACCGACATGGCCACCTGCTTCAGCTACACCGGGGACGGCGCCCCGGGCACGCTCGATCTGATGTTCTCGGTCTCCGGGACGAGCTCGACGGACAAACAGGTAGGCGCCGCAAGCGTCTGTAACGGCTCGTACAACGGGTTCGGCACGAACGTCGTCGTCCCCGCGGGCGCGACCTGCACGATCCTGCCGGGAGGAGGCGTCGCGTACGACCTCAAGGTGATGAAGGGCGGCACCCTGAACACGGACGGGGCAACGATCGGCCACGACCTGACGGTGGACGGTAGCGCCACGGTCTGCGACAGCGAGGTCGGGCACGACTTGACCGAAGCCGGCGGCCCCGTCACGATCGGCGGCGCCGACCTGCATCGGCAACGACGATCGGCGAAGACCTCAGCGTGCAGAACGTCAAGGGTGGAGCGACCATCGAGGCCAACACCGTCGTCACAACCTCAACGTCCTCAACGACCAGGGTGGCGTGGCCGTCACCGACAACAGCGTCGGCCAGGACATGAGCGTCGAAGCACGACGGATCGCCGACCACGGTCAGCGACAACAGCGTCGGCGCCAATGCCATCTGCAAGAACAACGGCGGACAAACCGGCTCGGGCAACTCCGCTGGCAACAACAACAGCTGCCCCTAGGCGGGCACCGCCAGAAGACAAAGACATCGAGGGCCGGGAAACCGGCCCTCGGCTCCACGAGAAGGAAGCAAGCCCGTCCGGGGCATTGAACCCGGCCACCGAAGCGGTACGTTGCCGCTTGGGGCTCATAAATCTTTCGTGGAGGGGCAGATGACGGACGACAAGCGTTGGACGTGGCGGTGGCCTGCCGGCCTGGCCGTTGCGATAGCGGACACTGGTGGCCGTGCTGGCAGTCTCCGGCTCGGCGGCGGCGAAGTCGGCGCCTGCGCCGACGGTCCGGGCCGCAGGCGGCGGCGGAGGCGTCTCGGTGGCGCCGTTGACGACACCGTTTTTCGTCGTCGACCCTGCGCTCTACGGCCAGAAGAACGACGACGGGGCAGGCGACGCGTACACGTACACGAGCAACTACGACGCCCGGGCGGCCGACGACTTCATCGTTCCGGCCGGGCATGCCTGGACCGTGACGTCGGTCGCCACGACAGGAGCGGATATGCCGATCTGAGCTCGGTGACGGTGACCGATCTACCTGAATGCGAACGGCGGGCCGGGGACACGCGGATCTACACGGTCACCGTCCCGTCGGGCTCGTTCACGAATGGCCGATTCCTCTGGGCGGGATTCGGCTATCCGGGCGGCGACCTGACGGTCCCGATCGACGCCCACCTCGGGCCGGGCCACTACTGGGTGTCGGTGGAGCCAGGTGGCGGAGCTTACTACTACTGGTGGATCCGCAGGCGCCGTCGCGAACACGCCGGCAAGTGGGAGGACCCGACCGACTACTGGGGCTCGGGGTGCCCGAGCATGGACCGACATCGCCACGTGTTTCGGCTACACCAGGGCATTTACGACGGCGCGCCGGGCAAGCTCGACCTGATGTTCTCGGTCAACGGGACGAGCTCCACGGACAAACAGGTAGGCGCCGCAAGCGTCTGTAACGGCTCGTACAACGGGTTCGGCACGAACGTCGTCGTCCCCGCGGGCGCGACCTGCACGATCCTGCCGGGAGGAGGCGTCGCGTACGACCTCAAGGTGATGAAGGGCGGCACCCTGAACATGGACGGGGCATCGATCGGCCACGACCTCACGGTCGACGGCAGCGCCACGATCTGCGACAGCGACGTCGGTCACGACCTGACCGCAGACGGCGCCCCTCACGATCGGCGGCCGAGCCTGCACCGGCAACGACATCGGCGAAGACCTCACGCGTGCAAAGGACAAGCGGTGGAGCGACCATCGAGGCACAACAGCGTCGTGCCAACCTCAACGTCCTCAACGACCATGGCGGCGTCGCCGTCACCGACAACACGTCGGCCAGGACATGAGCGTGAAGACAACGGATCGCCGACCACGGTCAGCGACAACACCGTCGGCGCCAATGCGATCTGCAAGAACAACAAGGGACAGACCGGCTCGGGCAACACCGCCGGCAACAACAACACCTGCCCCCGCTCGCTGTAGCTGAGGCTGCCAGAAGACGAGGCAACCGAGGGCCGGTAGACCGGCCCTCGGTTCAGGCAAGGATCGAACTACGGAGGGGTCGGAGCTTCGGAATGAGCCCCGGCCCCTCTCGCGTGTCCTTGCGCTCTCGAAGGTCAGCCTGCCGGTGGGAGCGCCGTTGTTCGGCCCCCACACATCGCCGTTCAGATCGGGGGTGTCGCGGATGCCGCGGGGCCTGCTCCGGTCCAAGGTTGAGCGGAACGTCGGCGAGCATACGGGAGGCGTACACGTGACTCGTTTCGTCCTTTCCGATCCGAACATGAGCGACGGCACCGATGCCGCCGTGATCGAGGCAATCGTCGGCGAGCTGCGCGGCCGTGACGGCGTGAAGCTCATCGGCTACGAGCCCGACCCCGATTTCAACCGGCTCCCCGTCGAGGTGATCGGGACGCCTGAAGCGTTGTTGGAGGCGCTGCTCGACATGGCGGGAAGGAGCTACGAGCTCATCGACATGGAGAGCCAGCACGGGCACCACCCGCGCATCGGCGCCGTCGACACGATCCAGCTCTATCCACTCGGCGACATGACGCTGGACGAGTGCGTCGAGATGGCCGAGGAGCTGGGCCGAGAGATATTCGCCCGCTACGAGGTACCCGTGTACTTCACCGGCGAGAACGCCCGGTGCGAAGAGCGGAAGACGCTTGCGGTCATCCGCGCGGGCAACTACGAAGGGCTGAAGAGAGTTGTCCACGAGCCGGGCCGGGCGCCCGACATCGGGCCGGCGGCTCTGCACCCCACGGCCGGGGCGACGATCGTCGGTGCGGAACGCTCGCACGATGCGTACTTCAACGTCGTCCTCGGCACGACCGACGTCGAGGTGGCGAAGCGGCTGGCCAGGGCCGTGCGGGCACGGAGCGGCGGCTTCGCCAACATCAAGGGTGCGATCGGACTGCCGCTGACGAAGCGCGGAGCCGTCGCGGTCTCGATGGAGATATCCGACCCTCTCGAGACTCCGCTCCACAGAGTCTTCAACCTGATCGAGGCCGAGGCCGCCAGGTTCGGGATACCGGTCCTCGGCGGGCAGATCTGCGGCCTCGTCGCGCAGGAGGTGCTCGTGCAGTGCGCGGAGTGGTACCTGAGACTGGAGTCGATCAACGGCCCGTTCGACCCCCGGCGCCAGATCATCGAGAACCATCTGCTCGAGCTCACGGCGGAGGCTCTCGACGAGGCGACTCACACTGCCCGGCGCTGACGATTCCCCCGACCGTCCGGCGCCGATGCGCCGGCGCTTTACCCGCTGGGCTATCCGAGCAGGTGTTTGTGGAGGGCTTGCGCCTCGGAGCTTGGGGCGACACCGAGATCGTCGCGGAGGCGCTGACGGAGTTGGTCGTAGACGCGCAGTGCTTCGGCGGGGTTGCCCTCTCGGGCGAGCGCACGCATGAGGAGCTGGTAGCCGGTCTCGCGGTAAGGCTCGAGCCGGATCAGGTTGCGGCCCGTGCGGACGGCGGCGGGGAGCTCGGTGCCGCCGATGCCGAGCCCGGCGCGCGCGTACGCTTCGAGGGCACGTGGGTGCAGGTCTGCGAGCCAGCGCCTGGTCTCATCGATCCACGGCGCGTCCTCCCCGGGCAGGAACGGCCGTGCGGTGACGAACATCGCGACCTGCGCCGGCCCCCACGCGCGGTGGAACGCCTCTTGCGCGAGCGCCGACTCGGCGCGGTGGACAGCATCCGAGGCCGCCTACTGCACGATCGGCAACCGCGCGAGCCAGGTCTGGTTCGCGCTCAGCCACCTGCTCGGATACCCCGACGTACGCGTCTACGAGGGCTCGTGGGTCGAGTGGGGCAAGCTGGCCGACACTCCGATCGAGACCTGATTGTCCTGGTAGACGGCCCGTAGACGCGAAGAGTGGAGGGCCGGATCCCCTGCCCTCCACTCTTCGAACGCCCTGCCGCCTCGCTTGCTAGGCGGGGCAGGTGTCGGACCCGCCGGCGGTGTTGCCGCTGCCGGTCTGCCCGAGGTTGTTGTGGCAGGTCGCGTTGTGACCGATCGTGTTGTCGCTGACCGTCGTCGGCGATCCGTCGTGTTGCACGGTCATGTCCTGACCGACGCTGTTGTCCGCGACGTCGACTGCGCCCTGGTCGTTGAGGACGTTGAGATTGTGACCGACCGTGTTGTCCTCGATCGTCGCGCCGCCCTTGACGTTCTGCACCGTGAAGTCGACGCCGATCGTGTTCCCGGCGCAGGTCGGGCCACCGACGGTCACGGAGCCGTCCGCGGTCAGATCGTGCCCGATGCTGCTGCCGCAGATCATTGCGGAGCCGTCGACGCTCAGATCGTGACCGACGGTCACTCCGTTCATGGTCAGGGTGCCGCCCTTCTGCACTTTCACATCGGTCAGCACGTGCGTCCCGGACAGGAGCGTGCAGTTGGCTCCCCTGGGGACGACCACGCTCTGGCCGGTGCCCGCGTAGTAGCCGTTGCAGCTGGTCTGGCCGGGAGACAGCTGGGCCCCGACGACGTAGTGGACGGTTGTGCTCGCCCCGTTGCCCGCCTTGTCCGCTGCCGTGACCGTGAACGTGTGCGGTCCGTTCGTCGTGCTGATCGGCGAGCCGCTCGCGACCGTCCCCACACAGCTCGCGATCCCCGAGCCGCTGCCGTCGTTGCAGCTGTAGCTCGCGTGCACGGTCGAGCCCTGCGTGTACACCGCATTGTTCGCCGGCGTCGTGAGCGTGATCAGCGGGTTGGTCGTGTCGATCACGATGCCCTTGTCGTAGAGCCCGTCGCCGCTGCCGGTCGTGGGCAGCGTCAGGACCGCGGCGTTCCCGGCCGAGTCCTGGATCGTGCCGCCGTTCAACGACAAGGCTCCGGTCGAGGTGTAGTCGAGCGGGTTCGCGTTCTGGCCCGAGGCCACCGTGTAGGTGAAGGTCAGCGTGCTCGTGCCGCTACCACTCGTGAACGATGCAGTCCCGCCCGAGTCGAGCGCCAGCCGCGGCGTCCCGGTCACCGTCACCGGCTCGCTGAAGGTCACCGTGACGGCAACGGAGCCGCCGGCCTTGAACGCCGATCCGTTCGCCGCCGTGGAGGAGACGGCCGTCACCGCCGGCGGCACGCTGAGCGTGAAGGACTGGGTCGCGTCCGTCCCGTTGCCGTTCGCGGCCGTGATCGTGAACGTGTAGTTGCCGCCCGCGGTGTTCGGAGGCGTGCCCGCGATCGTCGCAGTGCCGTCGTGGTTGTCGGTGAAGGTCGCCCAGGACGGGAAGCCGCTCCCGGCCGAGATCGTGTCGGTCGGCACTCCGGTCGTGCAGACCCTGAAGCTGCCGGCCGTCCCGACATCGAAGGTCGCGTGGTTCGAGCTCGTGATCGACGGGTCCTCCCAGCTCAGCGTGACCGAGCCGTCACCCGATCCGCCCCCAAGCGTGTAGGCCGCCGTGGAGTAGGACGAGCCGGCGCCGCCGCCGGCTGCGTAGGAGCCAGAACCGCCGCCGCCGCCGCCGGCATAGCCGCCGCCGCCGCCGCCCGCGCCGCCGTAGCCCCCAACTCCTCCGGCGCCTCCTTCCATGCCGCTCCCCGGACTCCCGGCCACACTCCCGGTCGCCCCGCCGCCGGCGCCGCCACCGCCGGGTGTGCTGGAGCCTCCTGAGCCTCCACCGTCGATGCCGTCGCCGCTGTCCGTCCCGTTCCCGCCCGAGGTCACCGCACCCGCCGAATGACCCCCAGAGTTCGTGGCGGCATTGCCACCGGTGCCTGCACCGTACCCGCCGCCGCCACCGCCGCCAGCCACGACGAGCAGCGTCCCTCCGTCGTAGACGGTACTGCCGGCACCGCCGCCGCCGGTCTGGACCGTCCCGCTCGCCACGGTGCCTGCCGGCCCACCGGACCCGCCCTCGGCCCCGCCGGCGGCGTTACCGGTCTCGCCGGGCGAGCCGCCGCTAGCAGCGCTCCCCGCCGCCACGGTCAAGGTTTCGGACGAAGACACGCTGAGATCGGTCGTGACGACGGCGCCGTGGCCGCCGGCCACTCCCCCTATGCCGTTGAAGGTGCCCGACGTGGCCGCCCCCTGGCCGCCCTGCGCGACGACCTGCAGCGCACTCACGCCGGACGACGGCACCGTGTAAGCGGTCGAGCCGTCGCCGGGTGTGACGGTGGTCGTGTTGGGGGAACCAGCCGGGCACGTCGGGATCGCCAGCGCGGGCGAGGGGAGCACAGAGGCGCCCACGAGCCCGGCAACGAGACAGGTGACGCCCGTTACCGCGAGCGGAAGTCTACGAACGACCCTCCGCCCAGGTCTCAAGAGTGCGCTGGCCCGACGACTCGACATCTGTTACCTCCCGTGTATGGATTCGATCGCCGCCACCGGCTGAACGGCATTCGTTCGTGGTACGAGACTCTTAGCACGGCCGCAGTTCGTGTCAAGCAGCTGATGCCCCCGGCAAGAATCGAACTTGCGCACGCGGGCTAGGAGACGGCGTGGTTCGCCCGGTTTGGAGAGTTATGGCGTGGCTCGTGGAGGGGCCGGCTCGTGTCAGCGCTGCACCGGCTGCTGCCCAAGAACCGAAGGGCAGCTTTCACTCATTCGGCGAAACGACCCACCCCCAGCACCAGCCGAGACAGCGCGCGGGTAGCCGGGTTGGCTGATGTGGCGAAGTACGGAGCGTCGTGCGGCGTCGTCCCGATGCGGCGAATCCGGATCTGCAGGAACTTCCCGTTGACTCCAGACACCAGCAGACGAGCAGAAAGGGATCGGTCGCATGTTCAACGGCGCGAATACCGGGTTCATGCTCCTGGCTGCGAGCTTGGTCATGCTCATGACGCCGGGGCTCGCGTTCTTCTACGGCGGGCTGGTCGGCCGCTCGAACACGCTGACGATCATGATCCAGAGCTTCGCCTCGATGGGCATCACCACCGTGCTCTGGTGGCTGGTCGGCTACTCGCTTTGCTTCAGCGGCGGCCACGGCGGCATCTTCGGGAACTTCCATCTCGCATTCCTCCGCCACGTCGGCCCGCACACGATGTATGCGCCGTCGCAGATCCCGCTCGTCGGTGCTGATCGCCTACCAGATGATGTTCGCGATCATCACGCCGGCGCTGATCACGGGCGCGTTCACAAACAGGATCACCTTCAAGGCATTCCTGATCTTTCTCGTCGTCTGGCAGCTCTGCGTCTACTACCCATTCGTACACATGCTCTGGGGCGACGGCTTGCTCGCCCAGCTGGGCGTGCGCGACTTCGCGGGCGGCATCGTCGTCCACGTCTCCGCCGGCTTCGCCGCGTTGGCGTCGGTGATGTACGTCGGCCGGCGCAAGTTCGTCGACACGCCACACAACATCCCGTTCATCGCCCTCGGCACCGGTCTCTTGTGGTTCGGCTGGTACGGCTTCAACGCCGGCAGCGAGCTCAAGGTCGACGACATCACCGCCCTGGCGTTCCTCAACACCGACATCGCCGCCTCGTTCGCGGCCGTCACCTGGTTGTTCGTCGAGTGGTGGTTCGCGAAGAAACCGCACTTCGTGGGGCTTCTCACGGGTGCCGTAGCCGGCCTCGCGACCATCACGCCGGCGGCCGGGTACGTTCCGATCTGGGCCTCGCCGGTGATCGGGGTGGCTGCGGGGTTCGTCTGCTACTGGGCGGTGCAGATGAAGAACAGGCTGCATTGGGACGACGCGCTCGACGTCTGGGGCGTGCACGGCGTAGGCGGTCTGCTCGGGATCGTCATGCTCGGCGTCTTCGGCAGCACCGTCATCAACCCGAAGGGCGGCGTGGGCCTGATCCAGGGCCACGGCGCCTTTTTCGGCAAGCAGCTCGCCGCCGGAATCGGTGCGGCTTCGTATGCCTTCTTCTTCACGTATTTCATGCTCATGATCATCAACGTGATTACCCCAGTCCGGGTGAGCGAAGCCGCCGAGATGGGCCTCGACGAGGCAATGCACGGCGAGCAGGCCTACGACCTGGACGAGCCGGAGATCGGGGCGACCGACCTGTACGGGCACGCCACCCTTGCCGCGACCGGAGCGTCGGTCGACGACTGAACCAGCGTGGCGTCAGAACTCGCTCGACACGGATCGCGGAGCCGTTGCCGCGGCGCCAAAGGGCTTCGGCTGATCAGCCGCTCCCCACGCCCGTGAGAGCCGTGTCTCAGCCCGCCTCTCCTCTCGCTGACGAGCCTGTCCCGGCCTTCGCAGGGTCGTCCGCTTTGACCGGGCCAGGGCTGTCGCGGAAGGCGCTCGGCACCTCCGAGCCGCTCGTACGCGCCTTCGCGAGGCGGGTGCAGCAGGAGGGAGCACTCGACCTGACCCAGGGCGACTACAAGAACGTCGACTTCGCGCCCCACCCTGAGGTGGTCCGGGCCGCCCAGCGGCTCACGCGAAACACGGTGCACAGCTATGGGCCCGCGGTGGGTCGCGTGGACGTCCGCGGCGAGGTTGTGGAGTTCATCAATCGCGACGGGCTCCAGGACTACCCCTCGACGGACGTCCGGTTCCTGCCCGACGAGGTGCTGTTCACGCCCGGAACCCGGTCGGGGCTGGCGATGGTGCTCGAGGTACTCGGCCCCGACGGCTCGGGGGTTGTGGTTCCCCGGCCGAGTTGGGAGTACGACTGGTTCGTCGAACGCGCCGGCAAGCACGTGATCGAACTGCCGACGCGACCACCCGGGTTCCTGCCCGACCCAGACGAGCTCGACCGTTTGCTCGCGCGCGGCGGCGCGGTCCGGATGGGGGGCGAGCAATCGTTGCTCATATGCGGCCGGGCTGGTTGGCAAGGGGCGACCAACACTATGCCTACTCAGCTCTTTGAAAGCCAGCCGTTTGCAGGCGTTTCTTCGATGCCCCCGGCAAGAATCGAACTTGCGCACGCGGTTTAGGAAACCGCTGCTCTATCCACTGAGCTACGGGGGCGCGCGGCACATTGTGCCGCGACGGAGGTCATGCGAGGATCGCCGGGCATGAGCGACCCCGCTGCGATCTCCGACCTCCTGCACGAGGCGGCCGAGACGCACCACGTCGTCTACCGCATCGTCGACGGCGACGACCCCGACTGGGCGTCCTGGTACGCCGACTGGCTCCTGTCGCTCTCCGAGCTCCCGCAGCTGCTCGGCGCCACGCCTGTCCGCAGCCACCTCGTCCACGCCCTCGTCCAGCACGACCGCGACTACGTCGCAGAGTCGCCCGCCGCGCGCTGGGAGGACTGGTACGCGGAGCGGCTGCTCGCCGAGTTCGGCGCGTAGAGGTCCCGGCGGTACAGTCACCGTATGAGCTCCTTCAGCCTCGAGGGGTTGCTCACCTCTCGGCAGGGCGAAGATCTCGACCTCTGGGCGCGGACGATCAACCCGCAGTTCGTGCGCGTGCTGCGGACGATCGGCTTCGACCGCACCTGGGCGAGGGCCGAGGGCGCGTACCTCTACGACGCCGACGGGACGCGCTATCTCGACCTGCTCGGCGGGTTCGGGATGTACGCAGTCGGCCGCAACAACCCGCGCGTCCGGGCGACCCTCATCGAGGCGCTCGCGCTCGAGACGCCGGGGATGCTCGCCATGGGGACGACGCTCCTTCCGGGGCTGCTCGCGGAAGCGTTGATCGGGCTCGCCGGCGGCCGGATCGAGCGCTGCCTGTTCACGAGCTCGGGCACGGAGTCGGTCGAGTCCGCGCTCAAGCTCGGCCGCGCAGCGACGAAGCGCGAGCGGGTCCTTTCGGCCGAGCACGGCTTCCACGGCCTCACGCTCGGCTCGCTCTCCGCGAACGGCAACGCCGAGTTCACAGCCCGGTTCCAGCCGCTTCTCCCCGGCTTCGAGCAGGTGCCGTTCGGCGACCTCGAGGCGCTCGAGGACCAGCTCCGCCGCGAGGACGTCGCGGTCTTCATCGTCGAGCCGCTGCAGGGGAAGGGGATCAACCTGCCGCCGCCGGGCTACCTCGAGGGAGCGCAGGAGCTCTGCCGCCGCTACGGGACGCTCTTCTGCGTCGACGAGATCCTGACCGGCTTCGGGCGGACGGGCCGGATGTTCGCCTTCCAGCACTTCGGGCTCGAGCCGGACCTCGTCACGGTGGCGAAATCGCTCTCGGGCGGCTACGTCCCGGTCGGCGCGCTGCTCATGGCGCGCTCGGTGCACGAGGCCGTGTTCGACTCGATGCCCCACGCGATGTCGCACGGCTCGACCTTCGCGCCGAACGAGCTCGCAATGGCGGCCGGCCTCGCGACCCTGGACGAGCTGCGCGAGCAGCGCCTCGTCGAGCGCAGCGCGGAGCTCGGCCAGCGACTGCTCGAGCTGACGCAGCCGCTCGTGGACGAGTTCGAGGTCGTGCGCGAGGTGCGGGGGCTCGGGCTCGCCTGGGCGATCGAGTTCGGCGAGCCCGAGGGCGGCGGGCGGATGACGTACCGCATGATCGAGCGCGCGCAGCGGGGACTGTTCGCACAGCTCGTCGTCGTGCCGCTCTTCACCGAGCACCGAATCCTGACCCAGGTCGCCGGCCACGACATGGCGGTCGTCCGGATCCTCCCGCCGCTGACGCTCTCGGACGAGGACGTGGACGAGTTCGCGGACGCGCTGCGCGCGACGATCCGCGACGCGCAGCGGATGCCGAAGTCGCTGACGAAGTTCGCGCTCTCTGCCGCGACCGCCGGGCTGCCGCGGCGCTAGTAGCCGCGCTCGAGCGGAAGGCCGCGCCGCGACCACTCGCTCCACGAGCCGGGATAGAGGCGGCCCTCGCGGCCGGCGAGCCAGGCACGGTGGAGGGTGACGCAGGAGGTCACGCCCGAGCCGCAGTAGGCGACGAGCTCGCCGGGCGGGAGCTCAGGCAGCGGCTCGTTCCACGGCGCGTTGACGGCGCCCGGGATCCGTCCGGGCGGGTCGTCGATCTCGTTCGGCTCGCCGCGCCAGCGACTCGCGGCTCGTCCGTCGACGAGCACGAGCGAGCGATCGGCGAGACGGCGCGCGATCTCCGCGGCGGCGATCGTGTCTCCGTCGCGCTCGCGCGACACGAGCTCCGCCGGCTCGATCTCCTCCTCGCCGGCGCGCAACTCGCCGCCCCAGGCGTCCATCCCGCCGAGCAGGACGGCGCAGTCGTCGTGGCCGAAGTGGCGCAGAAGCCACCACAGGCGCTCGGCTCCGCCCATCGAGCCGTACGCGACGACGAAGACACCGGCCCCGATCCCGGCGCGTCCGGCGGCGGCGGCGAACGTCTCGGCAGACGGCAGCGGATGCCGTCCCGCGTCTGGCACCGAGAGGTCGGAGAGCTCCGTCTCGACGTCGAGGAAGGACGCGCCGGGAACGTGGCCGGCGAGGTAGAGCTCGCGCCCCCGCTCGGGGGCTCCGAGCTCCCAGCGGCAGTCCACGAACTGGACTCGGGTGCTCACGGCATGCCTTGGATCGAGGCCGCAGCGGGCGGGGCCGAAGCGTCCCGCCTGGGCCTCGTCGTGCGCGCCGAGGCGCTCAGCCGCCGGCCTTGAACGACAGGCCGTCGAAGCCTACGTTGGGGTTGCTGCCCAGCTGTTCGATCTGAACTTCCCCGCTCGTGAGATGTACGCGCCTATCTGCTCCGCGACGGGGAGGAACAGGTCCTGCTCCGGCCGGTAGCCGGCCGGCAGCGTGAAGACGGCGGCATAGAACGTCCCGCCCTTGATCGTCCCCTTCAGATGGACGAAGCCCAACGAGTCCTTGGCGAAGGCCATCGACGACCACGGCTCCCGAAGTTCGCCCACGCGTTCTGGAATGGCGGCTGCCCTGCGGCACCGACCTCGTGCCAGGCCTCGATCGGGGCAAGGCTGGGGTTCGGATACGTGCCGGCCAGCGCCCCGCCGGCGGTGCCGGTGGGAGCCGCCTTCGTCGCGGAGTCGGCGCTCGTCGCGTGGTCCGCATTCGGAACCGTGAGCCCAGTCGTGTTGATCTTCGCGGCCGTGACCGCGCCGTTCTTGATCTTCTTGCTGGTGACGGCGTTGTTCTTCAGCTGCTTCGAGCCGACGCTGTTCTTCGGCAGGCTGGCCGTGATCGCGGCGTAGCTGGTTCCGCCGAGCGCGATGAACAACGCGATCAGCGAGATCACCAGCGCCGGACTCGGTGCGTGCCACCGAGGCTTCTGCATGGTCACTCCCCTCCGGGTGGATGCGGTTGCCGACACCATCTCGACTTCCGGGGGAGCCGTCAAGCCGACTTCAACGAGCCCGGCTCGGCGTCCACACGGCCGCGAGGATCCCGAGCCCGACGAGCACGCCGCCGCCGACCCACCGCTGCACGCGCGCGATTCCCGCAGAGCCGCGGAGGCGGTCGGCAACCGTCCCGGCTGCGACCGCGTAGACGCTGTCGCTGAGACAGCCGAGAAGGGCGAAGCTGAGGCCGAGCACGAGCACCTGCAGCCACGCGTGCCGGGCTTGCGGGTCGACGAACTGCGGGATGAAGGCGAAGATGAAGACGATCGTCTTCGGGTTCGTCAGGTTGACGACGACGCCCTGCGTGTACGCGCGGCGTCGCGTGCGCGGTGCGGCCTGCTCGTCCGGCTCCTCGAGCCCGCGCCCGAGCAGGCGACGCAGGCCCAACAGCAGGAGGTAGGCGGCGCCGACGTACTTGACCGCGTCGAAGGCGACCCTCGAGGCGAGGATGAGCGACGAGATCCCGGCAGTGGCCAGCGCAACGTGCACGAACGTGCCGGTCGTGATGCCGGCGACGGATGCGAGCCCGCCGCCCCGTCCCATCTCGATGCTGCGTGTGACGACGTAGAGGACGGCCGGTCCAGGGTACGAGCAGCAGCACGATCGCGGTCGCGAGGAAGACGGCGTAGGTCGACGAGGAGGGCACGGCGCGGAAGCTACACGCGCAAAGGCCGTGCTCAGGCGCGAGATTTGACGCGAGCCCGCGGAGCGCCTAGCCTCGTGGGCCATGTTGCTCGCGAACGTGACGGACAGGAAGCCGGTGGGCGGGATTCCCAGCCTCATCGGCCTGCGCGGCCACCGCTAGGTCCGCGCACCGCCCTCGCCGGCGGTCTCCCGTCCTCCGTTCCGTCTTCGTTCCAGAAGGAGCAGCATGTCCACTTTCGCAGCACCGACAACCCAGATCCCACGTCTCGACCGTGAGACACCCGCCGTCGAGGTGCGCGACCTGCACAAGACGTTCCGCAGGCGCGACCGCCGCGGACCGCGCCTTGCGCGCAAGCGTCCGTGGCCGGCGCTCGCCGGCGTCACCTTCACGATCGCCCGTGGCGAGTGCGTCGCCATCCTCGGCCAGAACGGCTCGGGGAAGTCGACGCTCGTCCGCCTGCTCTCGACGCTGCTGATCGACGAAGACGGCGAGGCGCGGGTCTTCGGCCACGACGTGTTCAGGGAGGCGGCGACGATCCGCCGGCTCGTCAACCGCGTCTCGGTCGAGGCGAGCTTCTTCAAGAAGATGTCCGCGGCCGAGAACCTCTCGTACGCGGCGCGCTTCTACGGGATGACGCCGCGGCAGACGCGCACGGCCATCCCCGAGATCCTGGCCAGAGGTCGGCTTCCCGCCCGAGCGGCGCGACGAGTCGATGGAGCACCTGTCCCGCGGCATGCAGCAGAAGGTCGCGCTCGCGCGGGCGCTCCTCACCTCGCCCGTCCTGCTGCTGCTCGACGAGCCGACGACCGGCCTCGACCCCCGCTCGAAGCTCGAGGTGCAGGAGTTCATCCGCGAGGTGCGGACGGAGCACGACGCGACGATCCTCCTCTGCACGCACGACATGGCCGAGGCGGAGGCGCTCGCGGACCGGGTCGGGATCCTCGACCGCGGCCGGCTGCTCTTCCTCGAGCCCGTCGACGACGTGAAGCGGCGCTTCGGCGTCGAGTCGCTCGAGGAGGCGTTCTTCGCCGCCACCGGCCACGAGTTCGGCATGGACGCGACCGAGGACGACAAGTACAGGGAGGTGTTCGCGATGAGCGAGTACGCGCTGGAGATGAGGCACCAGCTCGTCGGCCTGCTCGGGATCGTCGAGCGGAACGTCTACCTCACCAAGCGCTACTTCCTCTGGGACGTGGCGTTCATGGTCTGGACGGTCGCGAACACGCTCACGATCGTGTTCATCGCCCGGGCGGCGCACCTGCCGCCGGCGCGCGAGAACACGCTCGCGACGATGCTGCTCGTCGGCGCGACGATCTGGGCGTACCTCGGGATCATCTTCGAGTTCGTCACCGAGACCGTCGCCTGGGAGCGCTGGGAAGGGACGATCGAGTACACGTTCATGGCGCCGATCTCGCGGCGGTGCACCTGTTCGGCAGGGCGGCGTTCGCCGTCCTGTACGGGCTCGTCCGCGCGACGATCCTCTTCTTCGCCGTCGTGGCCTTCATCGGTCTCCACGTCCCGTACGCGAACTACGGCGCGGCCCTCGCGCTGCTCGGCATCGCCTCGTTCTCGTTCATGGGGATCGGGATCATGACCGCGGTGCTGCCGCTGGTCTCGCCGGAGAAGGGCGCGCAGCTCGGCTTCATCGCGCAGGGGCTGATGCTCGTGGTCTCGGGCGTCTACTACCCGGTGTCCGTGATGCCCGAATGGATGCAGTGGGTCGCGAAGATCTCGCCGGCCACGTACGCGCTGCGCGGCGACCGGGCCTCGGTCGTCCACGGCGCCGGGCTCGCGTGGGGCGACGTCTGGCCGCTGCTGATCATCGCGGTGTCGCGACGCCGCTCGGGCTCGCGATCTTCGGCGTCGGCGAGCGATACGCGAAGAGGCACGGGAAGCTGAAGAGGTCGGGATGACGGGCTGGTTCGACGGGGACGCCGGCGCGCGCTACGACGAGTCGACGGCCGCGAGTGGCCACGTCGAGACGGCCGTCGACTTCCTCGAGCCGCTCGCCGCCGGCGGGGCGCTGGAGCTGGCGATCGGCACCGGCCGGATCGCGGTGCCGCTCGCCGCCCGTGGCGTCCGGGTCGCCGGCATCGACTACTCGCCCGACGATGGTCGAGCAGCTGCGGAAGAAGACCGACGAGATCCCGGTCGCGATCGGCGACTATGCGACGACTCGGGTCGAGGGCACGTTCTCGCTCGTCTACCTCGTCTTCAACTGGATCAACAACCAGACGACGCAGGAGGCGCAGGTCGCGAGCTTCGCGAACGCGGCGGCGCACCTCGCGCCCGGCGGCTGCTTCGTGATCGAGGTCGGCGTGCCGACCCCGCGCCGCGGACTGGTGTTCGACCTGAGCGACACGCACGTCGGCGTCGACGAGTACGACGCAGACACCCAGCGGCTCGTCTCCCACCACTTCGGGCTGCACGACGGGCGGTGGCAGCGAGGCTCGAGCGAGTTCCGCGCCGTCTGGCCTGCCGAGCTCGACCTGATGGCGCGCCTCGCCGGCATGACGCTCCGCGAGCGCTGGGCGGACTGGGACCGCTCGCCCTTCACCGCCGAGAGCAAGAAGCACGTCTCCGTCTGGGAGAAGTAGCGTTCGCGCGTGCCTCCTCGCCCGCGCCGCTCCTGCCTCACCGTCCCCGCCTCGAGCGAGCGGATGCTCGCGAAGGCGCCGGCGCTCGGAGCCGACGAGGCGATCGTCGATCTCGAGGACGCGGTCGCCCCGGCGGACAAGGAGGCAGCGCGCGAGCTCGCGGTCGCGGCGGTGCGGCACGGACCGCTCGCGCCGACGACGGCGATCCGGGTCAACGGCCGCGGGACGCCGTGGTGGGAGGACGACCTCCGCGCGGCTGCCGAGGCGCGACCGGACGTCGTCGTACTCCCCAAGGTCGAGTCCGCGGAAGACGTGTCGGCAGCGGCCGAGCTGCTCCCGGCTGGAACCGGCCTCGAGGCGCAGATCGAGACCGCGCGCGGGCTCGTGGAGGCAGAGCGCATCGCCGCTGCGGGCCATGGACTCGAGGCCCTCGTGCTCGGGCCGGCGGACCTTGCCGCCTCGCTCGGCGTCCCCGTCCTCACCATCGGCGCCGGCACGACCGGCTTCGCACTCGCGCGCGTCGTAGCGGCGGCGCGGGCGAACGGCCTGCAGGCGATCGACGGCCCGCACGCGCGACTCGGCGACGACCTCGGTCTCGTGGTCTCGGCGCGCCGGGCGCTCGCGCACGGCTACGACGGCAAATGGGTCATCCACCCGAGCCAGATCGAGGCGGTGCACCTCGTGTTCACGCCGTCGCCGGCGGAGCTCGAGCGGGCCGAGCGGATCCTCGCCGCGGCGCGCGGCGCGGCCCGCTTCGAGGGCGAGCTCGTCGACGAGGCCTCGCGGAGGCTCGCGGAGGCGCTGCTCACCCGGGCCGGGCGGAACGCCGAGCCCGTCTAGCGGCCTTCCGCCGCTTCACCTCGGGCGCCGCGAGCACGGCGCGGTACCAGAGCCTCGCCAGGCCCATGAGCACGGCCGCGGAGAGTCCCAGAATCCTGCGGATGCTTGCCACTCCGGACGACAGGGTACGGCGAGTCCAGGATCGGCTCCGCCCGACCGCAAGAGGAGCGACAATAGAAGACCAGCCAGAGCTCACGAGGTGAAAGGAGCAGAGACGATGCCGAACACGAAGGACAGGGTCGCGGACGCAGCTGCAAACGCGAGGCCGTACGTCGAGCGTGCGCTGCGCGACGAGGAGCTGCACCAGAGCGTGCGGAACGCGTACACGTCGGGACGGGCGCTCTACGACCGGCTCGTCTCGCGCCGCAACGTCGCGGGCGCCGCTGCCCGGCTCGCGACCGACAAGGACGTCCACAACGAGCTGTGGACCGCGATCGAGGAGCTCCGGAACGCGGCGGCACGCGTCCAGGGCGTGGAGCGGAAGACCGAGGAGAGGCACGGCGCGCGCAACACGTTGCTCCTGTCACGGGGATCGTGCTCGGCGTCCTCTTCAATCCGGTCACGGGCCCGCCGCTGCGCCGGCTGGCTCTCGAAGCTCTGTTCACAGACGACAGCGACTACGTCTACGGCGGCAACGGGGCCGGAGCGGGGCGGACGGACTGAAGAGCGTCTCCGGCTAGCCGCTCGCGCCGAGGTGCTCCCGCGCGAAGGCGCGGAAGCGGTCGTGCGCGCTCGTGTCCGGCGCGAGCGGCTCGTCGTCCGCATACTCCGGGTCGCCGGCGATCTCCTCCGCCACGGCCCGCACCTCCTGCTCGATCGCGGCCCGGTGGGCCGGCTCGCGCAGCAGGGCTTCGATCCAGCTCTCGGAGCCGTCCCAGTCCGGGATGTCGTGATCGAAGAGGAGCTGGCCGAGCAGGATCCCCGTGCGGATGTAGGCGAAGGTCTTGAAGGCGAGGATCCGGTGCGGTGTCTCGACGCGCGCGGCGAGCGCGGGATCCTCGCGGAGGATGCGCTCGACGATCTGGCCGATCGGCTCGTCGACCAGAGGAATCCAGAGCTCGTCGAGGTCGGACATCGGCTGGATTATGGCCGTTTGGAGCGCGCCTATCCTTCCCGCGTGACCGCGACGTCGGATGCGCTGCTCGGGCAGCTGGCGGCGGAGCCCGCCGCGACGGGGCTCTTCCTCGACTTCGACGGCGTGCTCGCGCCGATCGTCGAGCGGCCCGAGGACGTGCTGCCGCCGCCGGCGAGACGCTCGCCGAGCTGGAGCGGCTGGTCTCCCGGTACGCGCTCGTCGCGATCGTGAGCGGCCGCGCGAGCGAGGACGTGCGCACGCGGGTTCCGCGTGGACGGCGTCGTCTTCGTCGGCTCGCACGGTCTCGAGCTCGAGCCCGAGGCAGATCGCTGGCGGCGCAGGCTCGCCGCGTTCGCGGCCGAGGCGCCCTGGCCCGCCCGAGAGGTCGAGCTCAAGGGGCTCGCGGTCGCGCTCCACTACCGCGAGCGGGCGGACGAGGCGCGAGGCCGTGCGCGAGCTCGACGGGATCGCCGAGCGGGCGCGAGACGAGGGGCTCGTCGCGCGCTACGGACGCAAGATTCTCGAGGTGCTGCCCCCGGTCGGCTCCCACAAGGGCACAGCGGTGCGGCGCCTGCTCGAGGAACGGGACCTGCGGCGCGCGCTCGCCGCAGGCGACGACACGACGGACCTCGACTCGTTCGCCGCGCTCGAGGGCTCGAGCTGGCGGTCCGGGTTGCGGTCGCTCCGACGAGGCGCCGCGGCGCTGCTCGACGCGGCGGACCTCGTCGTCGCCTCGACGGGGAGTTCCTCGCACTGCTACGCCGGCTCAACGGCTCCGCCGGACATGCCCGGAACCAGTACGACGTGTCCCGAGCACGCGGATCACGACGAAGTCGCTCTGTCGCGCTGCAGGCCCGCAGCCGCCGTGTCCGGACCTGGTTCGGCCTAGTGCCGGCACTCTCGCTGCCTTCCTGACCTTCACCGCGGTGCCGTAGGCGCAGATCTCCGTCCAGCCCGTGCCGAGCTCGGACGTGTCGAAGCGCATGGCGATGATCGCGTTCGCGCCCTTGCCCTCGGCCTCCTCGACCATCCGCGCCATCACCTGCTGCCGGCTGTCGGTGAGCGCCTTCGTCATGCCCTTCAGCTCCCCGCCGACGATCGACTTGAGGCCGGCGCCGATCTGAGACCCGATGTTGCGCGAGCGCACCGTCAGCCCCATCACCTCGCCGAAGACCTCGTCGACCGCGTAGCCCGGGAATGTCGTTCATCGTCGTCACGATCATCGATTGAGCACCTCCCATGCTCGGCGTACGTCCGCTTCCGTCGTGCGTGCGTTCCCGATCGCCAGCCGCAGCACGTAGCGCCCGGCGAGCTTCGTGTGGTTGATGAAGATCTCACCCGACGCGTTGACACGCGTCGAGTAGATCCTCGTTCTCGTCGTCGGTGCCGTTGCGGCGGAAGACGACGAGCGAGAAGCGCTGCGGCGCGACGAGCTCCCAGTCGGGGCTCTCCTCCACCCAACCCGCGAAGAGCTCTGCGAGGCGGATGTGCTCACGGAGGATCGAGCGCAGGCCCTCGCGCCGTAGCAGCGCAACACCGCCCAGAGCTTGAGCGACCGGAAGCGGCGCCCGAGCGCCGGGCCGTACTCCGAGAGCGCGTACGCGTCGTCGGGCGTGCGCAGGTACTCGGGAACGAGCGAGAAGGCCTCGCGGAACTCGTCGGGCCGCGAGGTCCAGAGGAGCGAGCAGTCCATCGGCACGAGCAGCCACTTATGCGGGTTGAGCACGAGCGAGTCGGCGAGCTCGACCCCGTCCTGCGACCACCGCTCCTCCTCGCAGATCCACGAGGAGCCCGCGTAGGCCGCGTCGACATGGAGCCACGCCCCGGCAGCGTGCGTCCGCTCCGCGAGGTCGCGCACCGGGTCGACGGAGGCGAACGACGTCGTCCCGACCGTCGCGACGACAGCTGCGACGTCGTCGAGGTCGTAGCCGTCGACTCGCATCCGGAGCTCGTCGTCGGCGGGACCTTGCGCAGCTCCATCCCGAGCATCCGTGCGTCCTTCTCGACCGAGGAATGCGCGTGCTCGGAGCAGACGACGACGTTGCGGCCCGTCACGTGGCGCGCGGCGATCAGCGCGGCGAGCGTCGACGTGGAGGCGGTGTCCTCGATGTGCCCGTGCCATCCCTCGGGGAGGCCGAGCAGCTGCCGAACCCAGTCGACGACGCGCAGCTCGAGCTCCGTCGAGGCCGGCGACGCGCGCCACACGATCGCGACCTGGTTCAGGGTCGCGGCGAGCAGCTCCGCGAGGATCGCCGGTTCCGACGAGGTCACCGCGAAATACGAGAAGAAGCGCGGGCTCTGCCAGTTCGTCAGCGCCGGGAGGATGAGCTCGTCGAGGTCGCGCAGGACAGCCGAGAACGGCTCCGGCTGCTCCGGCGCCGCCTCGGGCAGCTGCGCCGTCAGCTCGCCCGGCTTCACCTGCGCGAGCACGGGCAGCTCCGGCACCCGCTCGAGGTAGCGCGCCGCCCACTCGAGAGCGGCCGCCCCGTCCTCGCGGAAGTCCATCAGCGCTTCTTCCGCAGCTTGTCGAGCTGCTTCCACGTGCGCGTGTTGGCGACGTCCGCCTTCTCGAGCCAGCCGCGTCGCGCCTGCGAGACAGCGAGCTCGACGTACGCCTGGGCGCCCACCTCGTGCCCGTCGGAGGAGACGACGAGCTTCAGGCCCGCCTCCTTCGCCGCCCGCGCGTGGACGTCGCGGAGGTCGAGACGGTCGGGCTGGCCGTTGATCTCGAGCAGGGTGCCGGTCGCGAGGGCACCCTCGATCACGCGCTCGACGTCGACGTCGCGGGGCGGCCGGCGCCCGATCCGCCGCCCGGTGAGGTGCCCGATGCAGTCGACGTACGGGTTCGCCATCGCCTCGAGCACGCGTTCCGTCGGCCGCGAGTCGGGGGCGTTGTGCACGGACGCGACGACCCAGTCGAGCAGCTTCAGGTCCTCCTCGGGCACGTCCACCTCGCCGCTCGCGCGGATGTTCGCCTCGACCCCGGCGAGGATGCGCAGGCTCGGAAAGCGCGCGCGCAGCCGCTCGATCTCCTCGAGCTGGGCCTGCAGCCGGCCCTCGCGGAGGTAGTGCGAGTGGTCGGTGACGGCGTAGTACTCGTAGCCGCGCTCGACCGCCGCCGCGAGCATCTGCTCGAGCGTGCTCTTGCCGTCGGCCGACCAGTGCGAGTGCGTGTGGAGGTCGCCGCGGACGTCGCGCAGCTCGACGAGCGCGGGCAGCTCGCCCCGGCGCGCGGCCTCGAGCTCGCCGCCGTTCTCGCGCAGCTCGGGCGGGATCGGCTGATAGCCGAGGAACTCGTAGACGGCGTCCTCGTCCGCGCTGCGGAAGACCTCGCCCGTCTCGACGGTCGTGACCCCGTACTCCGAGATCGA
Organism: uncultured Actinomycetes bacterium; assembly: GCA_963702785.1. Lineage (GTDB taxonomy): Bacteria > Actinomycetota > Thermoleophilia > Gaiellales > Gaiellaceae > Palsa-739. Next base: position 716,829 of record CAVPDV010000001.1, read on the forward strand.
CAGGCCGCGTCGCACTGCCTCCTCCCGCATCGCGACGTTGTGCTCCTTCGAGCCCGTGAAGTGCTGGAGGAGGTTGCCGAACGACTCGCGGCGGGACGACCCGGAGGTCGAAGCCTGAAGCCGTCCCGCGAGACGACCGTCGCCTTCGTGTCGCCGTGCGCGGCGACGTCGACGACCCACGGCAGGCGCGTGAAGTGCCCGGTCAGCTCGGCGGGCGTCGTCGCGCTCGCGATGATGTCGAGGTCGCGGAAGGTCTCCTTCCGGCGCCGCACCGAGCCCGCCTCCGAGACGGCGATCGCGGCCGGCAGGTCGCGTAGCGCGGCGACGACGGCCTGCACCGCCGGCAGGCCGCGGCCCAGGAGCTGCCGGCCCGGCTCGGGGCTCTCGCGCCTGGTAGGCGAGGGCGGCGAGGATCTTCTCCTCGCTCTTCGGGCCGAGCCCGGCCAGCGTCTGCAGGCGCTCGCCCTCGGCGGCCGCCTTGAGCTCGTCGAGGGTCTCCACGCCGAGCTCGCGCCAGATGCGCGCGCGCCGTCTTCGGCCCGAGCCCAGGCAGCTTCATGAAGAGGACGACCTCGGGCGGGACACCCGCCTTCTTCTTCGTCAGCGTCTCGATCTCGCCGCGCTCGACGATCTGGACGATCTTCTCCTCGATCGTCCTGCCGATCCCGGAGAGCTCCTTCGCGCGACCCGCGAGCGCGAGCTGCGCGACGGAGCCGGAGGTCTCACGCACCCGCGTCGCGGCGCGCCGGTAGGCGACCACGCGAAACGTGTCCTCGCCGCTGAGCTCGAACAGGTCTGCGAGGAGGTCGAACTGGTCCGCGATCTCGGCGTTCCGCGGAAGCTCGGCCACGCAGCGATGATAGGTGGATGCCGGGCGTCGTTGTCTGCCTGCCGACCTACAACGAGCGCGAGAACCTCGAGCGGGTGGTGCGCGCGCTCGGCGAGGTGCTGCCCGACGGAGCGAGCGTGCTCGTGATCGACGACGACTCGCCCGACGGGACGGGCGAGATCGCCGACCGCCTCGCGGCCGAGCTGCCGTGGCTCGACGTCCTCCACCGGCCGCGCAAGCAGGGCCTCGGCCGCGCGTACGTGGACGGGTTCCGCCACGCGCTCGCGAGCGGAGCCGAGCTCGTGCTCGAGATGGACTGCGACTTCTCCCACGAGCCCGGCGACGTGCCACGGCTGATCGCGGCCGCGGAGGCGGGCGCCGATCTCGTGCTCGGCTCCCGCTACGTCCCCGGCGGCGGCACCGAGAACTGGGGGCTCGTGCGCCGGCTGCTCTCACGCGGGGCCTCGATCTACACGCGCGTCCTCCTGATGCCGGTGCACGATCGCGACGGGGGGCTTCAAGTGCTTCCGGCGGCGGGTGCTCGAGTCGATCGAGCTCGAGCAGATCGACGCGGCCGGCTACGTCTTCCAGATCGAGACGACGTATCGCGCCCTGCGCAAGGGCTTCCGGGTCGTGGAGGTGCCGATCCGCTTCGTCGACCGGACGGCGGGGCAGTCGAAGATGAGCCGCGCGATCGTGCTCGAGGCGATCTGGAAGGTGCCCTTGCTGCGGGCCCGGGCCTTGCTGGGCCGGTTGTAGATTGACGGCGTGCGCGAACTCGAGGCGGCGAGCTGGGAGGACGAGGTGCTCCGGAACGAACGTCCGGTCGTCGTCGACTTCTGGGCGCCGTGGTGCCGGCCGTGCAAGGCGATCCGGCCGGTGCTCGAGGAGCTCGAGCGGGAGAGCGCCGGACGCGTCGGGTTCGTGGGCCTCGACGTCGACCGCTTCCCCGAGCTCGCCGCGCGTCACCAAGTGCTCTCGATCCCGACGGTGATCCTCTTCACGGGTGGCGAAGCGCGGGCGACCGTGGTCGGGGCGCGCCCGAAGAGCCACTTCGAGCGGGAGTTCGCCGCCTGGCTCGCTCCTAGCGAAAGTGCTCCCAGCTAGCGAGCTCGTACCGGTCTCCGTCCAGCGTCAGCTCGACGCCCTCGCCCTCCTCGACCCGGCCGATCACGGGAAAGCCGAGCGGATCCGGCGTCGTCGCCAGCAGCTCGTAGTCCTCGCCGAAGCCGACGTCGTCGAGCTCGGCTCCCGGCGCGAGCGGGACACGCTCGAGCTCGATCGCGACGCGAACACCGGACCGTCCGGCGATGTGCCCGGCGTCGCGCGCGAGCCCGTCCGAGATGTCGAGCATCGCCGTCGCGACTGGCGCCAGGCGCTGCCCCTCCTCGATCCGATCCGGCACCGGCGCGAGCCGGCCGCCACGAAACGCTGCGCCGGTCGCTCCGAGCGGACCCGTCACGACGACGAGATCGCCCGGGTGCGCGCCCGCACGTCCCGGAATGCGAGCCGAGCGGCCGAGCGCCGTCACCGCGAGCAGGACCACGTCGGAGCGGGTCGTGTCGCCACCGCAGACCTCGATTCCGCGCTCGTTCAGGCCCGCGTAGAGCTCGAGGACGTCGTCGAGCGGCGTCTCGGGCGGCGTCCCGAGCGAGACGAGCAGCGCGAGCGGCTCCGCGCCCGAGGCCGCGAGATCGCTGAGGTTGACGGCCGCCGCCCGGACACCGAGCTCGCGCCACCCGAGCAGGTCGAATCGGAAGTGAACACCCTCGACGAGGGCGTCCTGCGTCACGACCAGCCCCTCGACGACGGCGGCGTCGTGCTCTATTCCGCGTGCCAGGCCCCGGCGCTCGAGCTCCGCGAGAAGCCAAACTCGCCGATCTCACCGAGCGTCGTCACGACTCGGAGATCCTCGCCCGCCCGTCGAGCGTGTCCGGATCGAGCGCGGCGAGAGCGTCGTAGAGGCTCGCGTGGAAGGTGCCGGGGCCGTCGGCGCCGGCGGCGGCGTCCTCGGCCGCGACTTCGACGCGGCGAGCGCCTCTGCCGCCGCCTCGAGCGGCTCGTGCGGCTTCGCGGCGAGGAAGCAGCCGGTGAGCGCCGAGTCGAGATGCAGCCGGTGCCCGTGACGGCGGCGAGCAATGGATGCCCGTTGGCGACGTCGAAGACTCGCTCGCCGTCGGAGACGTGGTCGATGGGGCCGGTGACCGAAGCGACGACACCGAGCTGCCGCGCGGCCGGCGCGCGAGGGCCGGCGGCTCGAGACCGGTCGACATCGACTCGACCCCGCGCACCTCCACCTCCGCGCCGACGAGCGTCGCGACCTCGCCCTGGTTGCCGCGGAGGACGGTGACCGCCACTTCGTGGAGGATCCGCCGGGCGGTCTCGGTGCGGTACTTCGTGGCGCCCGCGCCGACGGGGTCGAGCACGACCGGAATGCCGCGCGCGCTCGCCGCCCGGCCGGCGAGGAGCATCGCCTCGATCCAGTGCGTCCGAGAGCGTGCCGATGTTGAGCACGAGCGCCGAGGCGAGGCCGACCATCTCCTCGACCTCCTGCGGCGCGTGCGCCATCACCGGGAGCGCGCCTAGGGCGAGCGTCGCGTTCGCCGTCTCGTTCATGACGACGTAGTTCGTGATCTGGTGGACGAGCGGCTTGCGCTCCCGCAGCTCCCGCAGCGTCGCTCCCGCGGCCAGGCTCATCGCGCGACCAGTCCGAGGACGTCCACCGGGCCGTCCCCGGCCCCGATCTCGGCGAGCCCCTGTGCGACGGCGCGCGACGCGGCTGCCGCGGCGCCGCGCGCAGCCTCGAGCAGCGAGTAGCCGCGCGCGAGCAGGGCGGCGAGCGTCGCGGAGTGCGTGCAGCCGGCGCCGTGGGTCGCTGCGACCTCGTGCCGCTCGAACGGGATCCGGTGGTGCTCGGTCCCGTCGAAGAGATGGTCGACGGGCTCCTCCGAATGGCCGCCCGTGACGAGCGCGGCGGGGGCGCCGAGCCGCACGAGCGCCTCCGCGAGCTCTGCCGGAGGCGCCTGCGAGCCCGTGAGCGCGCGAGCCTCCGACACGTTCGGAGTCACGACGGTCGCGAGCGGGAAGAGCCGGTCGACGAGAGAGCTCACGGCGTCCGCCTCGAGCAACCGGGCGCCCGAGCTCGCGACCATCACCGGATCGACCACGAGCGGCAGCCGGTGCTCCTCGAGCCAGCCGGCGACCGCGTCGACGATCGCGCGGGAGAAGAGCATCCCCGTCTTCGCCGCGTCCAGGCCGATGTCGTCGGCGACGGCGTCGAGTTGCGCGCGGACGAGCCACGGCGGCAGCTCGTGGACCGCGCTCACGCCGACGGTGTTCTGCGCGGTGAGGGCGACGATCGCCGTGGTGCCGTGCACGCCGGCCGCGGCGAAGGCCTTCAGGTCGGCCTGGATCCCGGCCCCGCCGCCGGAGTCGGAGCCCGCGATCGTGATGCAGCGTGGCACCAACGCGCTTCCTTCAACGCCGGAGCCGAAGCAGCCGCGCGACCTCGGCGAGGTTGACGTCGTAGCCCCAGCCGTACGTCTTCGGCGTGAAGATCCTGTGGTCCTCGTAGTTCCACCAGCGGGACTTGGCCCGGGCGAGCGTCGGCCGCCGCCAGTCGTAGGGGACGCCGAGGAACTTCCCTGTCTTGGCCATGCAGCGACTTTAGCGGGGACTAGCATCGACACATGGGTCGGGCGCGCTACGACGGCATCGCAGATTGGTACGACACGGAGTTCCAGCCCGACCCCCTCGAGAGCGAGACGTGGCGGACACTCGTGCGGCTGCTCGGCGAGGGGAGCGGCGCCCTGATCGACGTCGGGTGCGGCACGGGCGCCTACGCACCCGGCCTGACCGAGCTCGGCTGGACGGTGACCGGCACCGACATCTCGGAAGACATGCTGCGCCGGGCGCTCGAGCGAGGCGTCGACGTCGTCCGGGCAGACGCGACCGCGCTCCCGTTCGAGGATGCATCCTTCGACGCCGCGATCTCCGTCTTCACGCACTCCGACGTCGGCGACTGGGCGGACGTCGTGCGCGAGATCGTGCGAGTCCTGCGCCCCGGTGCACCGTTCGTCTACATCGGCATCCATCCGTGCTTCGTCGGTCCGCATTCGGTCTACGACATCGACCGACAGGCCCCCGAGCTCCATGCCGGCTGGTACCGCCTGACGGGCCGCTACACCGAGGCTCCCGGCATCTGGCGCTCGTCCGGCCTGCGGATCAGGATCGGTGCGAGCCACCTGCCGCTCGGGCTCTTCCTGCAGACCTTCCTCGACGCCGGCCTGCAGCTCGAGTGCGTCGTGGAGCCCGACGAGCGCGAATACGCGTTCGGGCTCGGGCTCAGATGGCGCCGGTGAGCAGCGTCGTCACCTGGGACGACCTTCTGGCCGGCGAGGAGCTCGCACACCTCGCGAGCGAGCCCTCGCGCGAGGCGCGGACGACGCCGCTGCCCGACACTCTCCACCCGGCGCTGCGCGACGCGCTCGCACGGCGCGGCATCGAGGCGCTGTACTCACACCAGGCCGACGCGTACGCGGCCGCCGGCGGCGGCAACGTCATCGTCACGACGGGCACGGCCTCGGGGAAGACGCTCGCCTTCAACCTGCCGGTGCTCGACGCGCTGGCCGCCGACCGGCACGTGCGCGCCCTCTACCTCTATCCGACGAAGGCGCTCGCGCAGGACCAGGCGCGCTCGCTCGCCGAGCTCGGCGTCCCCGGCGTGCGAGCCGCGATCTACGACGGCGACACGCCGACCGCGCGGCGCCGGCAGATTCGCGGCTGGGCGAACCTCGTGCTCACGAATCCCGACATGCTCCACGTCGGCGTCCTGCCGCGCCACGATCTGTGGGGCGACTTCCTCCACAACCTCCACTTCGTCGTCGTCGACGAGGCCCACGTCTATCGCGGCGTCTTCGGCTCACACGTCGCGAACGTCCTGCGCAGGCTGCGCCGGCTGGCGCGGATCTACGGGGCCGAGCCGAGGTTCCTCCTCGCGTCGGCGACGATCGCGAACCCCGGCGAGCTCGCACGGGCACTCACGGGAATGGAGGCGACGGTCGTCGAGGACGACGCCGCACCGCGGGCTCAGCGGACGGTCGCGCTCTGGAACCCACCGCTCCTCGACGCCGAGCTCGGCCTGCGGGCGAGCACGCTCGGCGAGGCGTCGCGGCTGCTCGCCACGCTCGCCGGCCGCGGGCTGCGCACGATCTGCTTCGCGAAGAGCCGCCGAGCCGCCGAGCTGATCCACCGCTTCGCCGGCGACCGGCTCGATCCGGCCACCGCAGCGCGGCTCGCCCCCTACCGCGCCGGCTACACGCCGCAGCAGCGACGCGAGATCGAGCGGCGCCTCGTCGAGGGAGACCTGCTCGGCGTCACGTCCACGGACGCCCTCGAGCTCGGGATCGACATCGGCGACCTCGACTGCGCCATCTCGGTCGGCTTCCCGGGCACGGTGGCAAGCCTCCGCCAGCAGTGGGGACGGGCGGGCCGGCGCAGGCACGGGCTCGCGATCCTCGTCGCCTCCGAGGACGCCCTCGACCAGTACTTCATGCGCGAGCCGGCGGCGTTGCTCGAGCGGCGCGTCGAGGCGGCGATCCTCGACCATGCGAACCCGCGCGTGCTGGACGGGCACGTCGCGGCAGCCGCGTTCGAGGCTCCGATCGACGATGCGGACGCGGCCACGCTCGGTGAGGAGGCCCTCGCGCGGGCGCCGCACGTGCCGGAGCTACGGCAGACGCCGCGCGGCTGGGTCTGGGCCGGGAAGGACGCTCCGGCCCCGCGCGTCCCTCTCCGCTCGACTTCGCCGGACGCCTTTCTCGTCGTCGACGCGTCGAACGGCGACGTGCTCGGGCTCGCCGAGCGCGAGCGGGCGTACTCGACCGTCCACGAAGGTGCTGTCTACCTCCACCTCGGCCGCCAGTACCTCGTCCGCGAGCTCGACCTCGAGGCGCGGCGCGCGCTCGTCGAGCCGTTCGACGGCGACTGGTACACGCAGGCGAAGAAGGAGACCCGGACTTCGATCGAGGAGCCGTTGCGTGTCGAGCGGCGGCTCGGACTGGAGCTCTCCTTCGGCCGCATCTCCGTGACGGAGGAGGTCGTCGGCTACCAGAAGAAGGCGATCGCGGACGGATCAACGCTCGGGACGATCCCGCTCGAGCTGCCGCCGACGACGTTCGAGACCGAGGCCGTCTGGTTCGTGCCGCGCCCGCACCAGCTCGAAGGGCTCGAGGCGATGCCGCTCCTGCTCTCGTCCCTACACGCGGCGGAGCACTCGCTGATCGCGCTCCTGCCCCTGTGGGCGATGTGCGACCGCTGGGACATCGGCGGCCTCTCGACGAACCTCCACCTCGACACCGGCGCGCCGACCGTCTTCGTGTACGACGGGCATGCCGGCGGCGTCGGGATCGCCGAGCGGGGCTTCGACCAGTTCGAGGGCTGGGTCGCCGACACGGCGAAGCTCCTCGCCGGCTGCCCGTGCGAGCACGGCTGCCCCTCGTGCGTCCAGAGCCCGAAGTGCGGCAACCTCAACGAGTTCCTCGACAAGGCCGGTGCGCTGACTCTGCTGACGAGGATGTCGAATTCGTGATGTCGATTTCCACGGGGCCCGTTCGTCGTAGAGTCGTCAACCCACGAAGGAGGCGACAGATGCAGTACATGCTCCTGATCTACGGAGACGACAGCAGCTGGCAGACGCTCACACCGGAGCAGCAGCACGAGATGGGCGCGAAGTACTTCGCGTTCACCGACGAGCTCCGCTCGGCCGGGAAGATGGTCGCCGGCGACGCGCTCCAGCCGACGTCGACCGCGACCTCCGTCCGCGTCCGCGACGGCGAGACGCTCGCGACCGACGGGCCTTTCGCCGAGACGAAGGAAGTGCTCGGCGGCTACTACCTCATCGACGTCGACACGCTCGACGAGGCGCTCGAGTGGGCGGCGAAGCTTCCCGGCGCCGCGTACGGCACGATCGAGGTGCGACCGGTCGTCACCGACTACGAGACGGTCGCGTAGACGAGCTCGCGCGCACCTACCGCGACGAGCGCGCGCGCTCGATCGCGATCCTCGGCCGCGTCCTCGGCGACCTCGACCTCGCCGAGGACGCAGTGCAGGACGCCTTCGTCCGCGCGGCCGAGCGCTGGCCACGGGACGGCGTCCCGGCCAACCCGGGCGCCTGGATCGTCGCCACGGCGCGGAACCGTGCCATCGACCGGATTCGCCGCGAACAGACGCTCGCACGCAAGACGGACCTGCTCGCCCGCGCCGAGCAGCTCCCGGAGAACGAGGAGACGACCATCCCCGACGAGCGACTCGAGCTGATCTTCGCCTGCTGCCACCCGGCGCTCGCGCCGGAGGCGCAGGTCGCGCTGACCCTCAGCCTCGTGGGCGGCCTCGCAACCCCCGAGATCGCCCGCGCGTTCCTCGTCCCGGAGCCGACGCTCGCCCAGCGGCTCGTCCGCGCGAAGCGGAAGATCCGCGACGCCGGCATCCCGCTGCGCGTGCCGCCCGAGCACCTGTTGCCCGACCGCCTGCGGACCGTGCTCGCCACGATCTACCTCGTCTTCAACGCCGGCTACGGGCCGCCGGTGAGGCGCGAGCTCTGCGGCGAGGCGATCCGGCTGGCCGCCGTGCTCGCCACCCTGATGCCGGACGAGGCCGAGGCGCACGGCCTGCACTCGCTGCTCCTCCTGCACGACGCGCGCCGGGACGCGCGGCTCTCGCCCGTCGGCGAGCTCGTCCTGCTCCCCGACCAGGAGCGCGCGCTCTGGGACGCGCAGGAGATCGAGCAGGGGCGCCGGGCACTGGAGCGCGGGCTCGCGCACCGCCGAGCCGGGCCGTACCAGATACAGGCGGCGATCGCGTCGCTCCACTTCGAGGAGGAGACCGACTGGCCACAGATCGCCCTCCTCTACGGCCGGCTCGCCGAGCTCGCGCCTTCGCCGGTCGTCGAGCTCAACCGAGCCGTCGCGATCGCCATGTCAGAAGGAGCGGCGGCCGGGCTCGAGCTCGTGGACGCGATCTCGGGACTCGACGGCTACTACCTCTGGCACTCCGCGCGCGCCGACCTCCTGCGCAGGCTCGGCCGCGACGACGAGGCGCAGGTCTCCTACCGCCGGGCGGTCGAGCTCGCGCCGAGCGAGAGCGAGCGGAACTTTCTCCGCCGCCGGCTCGTCGGCTCCTAGCCGCTACGCCGAGCGTGCGAGGTCATCGGGCCCGATGCGGGGCGAGTGCATCTTGCTGCCGCCGTGCGGGGGCTCCGGCTCCGGCGGGTCCATGCGAAGGAAGCGGAGGATGAAGAGCGCGAAGGCCGTCGCGCCGCAGGTGGCCGGAATGAAGAAGATTAGGTTCAGCAGGACGACGTGCGCCATGTCACGATTATGACAAGGCGCACGTCCCTGCGCCTCGGGCGGCCATACTCAGGCCATCGCGAGGACTTGCTTGCGCCGGAACTCGAGCAACGAGACGACCTGCGACGTGGGGCGGAACGGGTCGTAGAGCGTCGATCCGTCCTCGATCGAGACGGCCGCGACCGGTACGCCGTCGACCTCGGCGACGAGCCAGTCGCCGTCGCGTGCCGGGCGGGCGGTCAGCGCGGCCAGCCGTTCGAGCTCCTCGCGGCAGGCGCTCAACCGCAGCTGGATCGCGGTCCGCACTGGCTGCGGCGGGTGGACCGAGGCAGCCCGGGCGCGGCGGTACCGCTCGGCCTCGCGCCGCAGCGTCGCTGCGCGGTCGAGTCCGAGCTGGAAGCCGATCTCGGGATGCATGAAAAGCATGGCGCTCTCCTTGTCCGTCGTGGTACCCTAACCAGTGTTCGGAGATTACCAGTTACGTAACCCCCAAGTCAAGTTAGATGGTTATGGATACCGACACTCGCCTCGACCTCGTCAGGGACTTCGTCAACACGCGCGACCTCGAGACCGGCATCGACCGGATCGCGACCCCCGACGAGCTCGCGTCCTGGCTCTCGGACAACGAGCTCGTCGACGACCTCGTCGAGCCCACGGCCTCCGAGCACGGCGGCGCGCTCGCGGTGCGCGAGGCGATCCGCGACCTCCTGCTCGCCAACAACGGCGTAGAGGTCGACACCCGCCCCGCCTCCGCAACTCTCGACGAGGCGGCGCGCGAGGCGCGGCTCGGCCTCGGTTTCCAGGACGGCCGGCCTCTGCTCGTGAGCGGCGGCGACGGCGTCCCGGGAGCCATCGGCCGGATCGTCGCGGCCGTCGCCGAGCTGGCCCGGACGGACGAGTGGCCGCGGCTGAAGACGTGCCGCGACGAGCACTGCCGCGTTGCCTTCTACGACCAGTCGCGCAACCGCTCGCGGGCGTGGTGCTCGATGGAGGTGTGCGGGAACCGCGAGAAGGCGCGCAGCTTCCGCGAACGCCACCGCCACTGAGACAGCGGCATGGCGGATCGTCATCCACTGGACGGTGGCGCTCTTCTTCCACCGGAACCTCGCGGAGCTCGGCCAGCTCGGGCATTCTGAGCAGCTATGACTGCGCCGGGCCAGGTAGTCCTCGCCGTCGACGTCGGCGGCTCGCACGTCAAGGCGCTCGCCTCGAACGAATCCGAGCGTCGGCGCTTCCCCTCCGGACGGTCGCTCACCCCCGAGCAGATGGTGGCCGGCACGCTCGAAGCCGTCGAGGGCTGGACGTGGGACGTCGTATCCGTCGGCATCCCCTCGCCCGTGCGCGGCGGCGAGGTCGTCGCGGAGCCCGTGAACCTCGGCGCCGGCTGGGTCGGGTTCGACTACCAGGCCGCGTTCGGCCGACCGACCAAGATCGTCAACGACGCCGTCATGCAGGCGGTCGGCAGCTACGAGGGAGGCCGCATGCTCTTTCTCGGCCTCGGTACCGGGCTCGGCTCCGCCCTCATCGTCGAGGGCGCGGTCGAGCCGCTCGAGCTCGGGCACCTTCCCTTCCGCAAGAAGACGTTCGAGGACTACGTGAGCGAGCGTGCGTTGGAGAAACGCGGCCGCAAGAAGTGGAAAGAGGCGGTGTTCGCAACCGTCGAGCAGCTGGCCGCGGCCATGCAGGCGGACGAGGTCGTCATCGGCGGCGGCGGCGCCGCCGAGCTCGACGAACTGCCGCCCGGCTGTCGTCGCGGCGCGAACGAGAACGCCTTCGCCGGGGGCTTCCGGCTGTGGGATCCCGCCTGGGCGGTGCGTCTGGGCGAGGGACCTGGTTCGCCTCAGCCGTCGTAGTCACTTCGTGCGAGCTGCCGCCCTGATCGCCGCCGTCGCGGGCGCCGTCGCCCTGCTCGTGCCCGATTCGGCCGCGAGCGGCAGGCAGAGGGCGTACGTCCTGACCGCGATCGCGGAAGTCGGCACCGTCTACTGGCGCTACGACTGCGTCCACTACCGCTCGCCCGAGTGGTCGCTCGGGATCGGGTGGGACGGCGAAGCGTCGACCGCCGTCACCTATCGCGCGGGCCGTATCACCCGCAGGCGAGAGCTGCCGGCGAAGACGATCTGGTTTCCGTTCCGGAGAAACGGGCTGCAGAGCCTTGCGTTCGTCCAGGGGACCGAGGCCGGAACGTTACGAGCCCGCGTGACGGTGGACTGGCGGCGCGGGAACCACTGCCGGAGCTACTTCCCGCCGCGCGTTTCGCTGCAGCTGTATCCACGTGGGTAGCCGGCGTCGGCGCGGACGCCACCCCGAGTCGCGTAGCTCGTTCCTGAGCTCTTGCTCCTTCAGCGCCGCCAAGACACGCTCGGCGTGTTCGACGCGTCAGGACTTGTGGGTGACGACGGACACGAGCATCGGAGCAAGCGTAGGCGCTACGAGCAGCGCTACGCCACCGGCGCCGAGACGACCTCGGCGGCGTCGCCGCGCACGACGAGGGCCTGCTCATCTGTGAGCCGCACGAACTCGAGCTCCGGATACGCGGCGACCAGCTCGTCGTAGCGGCCGACGCGATCCGGCTCGCCGTCGTGCGGGAGGACGGTGAAGCCGACTAGCCCGAGCGCCTCGCTCGACGCGAGCTCGGGGACTGCGGCGCGGTTGTCCTCCGACGCGGCCGGCCCGACATCCGGACCGGCGAGGAGACTGCCGGCGCTCGTGCCGGCGTAGAGGAGCCTGCCGGACTCGACGAGTGGTACGACCTGCTCCGCGAAGCCGCTCCGGCGCGCGTGCCAGAGGAGGAGGTACGCGTTTCCGCCGCACAGGAAGACTCCGTCGGCGCCGGCGAGCGCGGCCTCGACCGCGTCTGGCCCCGCGACGCCGAGGTCGAGCGTCGAGGCCACACAGCCGAGTGCCTCGAGCTGGCGTCGATCCTCCTGCACCCAGGGCTGGCTCATCCCGTCGCGGCCTGCCGCCGTCGGCACGAAGGCGAACCGCAGCCCGGCAACGTCCCGGCCGGCGGCGAGCGGCAGGGCGGCGACCCCGCGCGAGGCCGACGAAAGCAGGAGGCGTTTCAGGGCTCGAGCCTCATCACGACGCGCTTGCTCGTCTCCCGGACGGGCTGGAAGCCCGTGGGCTCGAACAGCGCGACGTGGCCCATGTAGTTGGTCAGCTCCGTCTTGTGCGGATACGCCTCGAGCGAGCTCGCGCCGCGCGCGAAGGCGTGCTCGACGGCCGCGGCGAGCAGCTCCTGCGCGACGCCCTGCCGCTGCGCGCTCCTGTCGACGGTGAAGCAGACGAGCGACCAGACCGTGTCGCCGCCTCCTCCCTCACGCGGCCGATACTGCGGCGAGCGGAGAAGCGCGGAGAAGTCCTCACGCGGGCCGACCGACACCCAGCCGACCGGCTCGCCGGCGTCGTCATACGCGAGCAACCCCGGCTCCCGCCCGCAGCGGACGAGCTTCTCCATCGCACGCTTCTTCGGCTCACCGTGAGGAATCGACCGGTCGCGCCAGTACATGCACCAGCACCCGTACGCAGGCACGTTGCGATGGCCACCACGCGGGCCGCGTCGCTCGAAGAGCGTGACCATGTCCTCCCACCGCTCAGCCGTGACGGGGACCACCTTCACGTAACGAGCTCCAGCCGCGGGTTGGCGCGCAGGTGCCGGCCGAACTTCCCGGAAGGCCGGCCGTCGGTCACGACGACGTCGGCGGTGAAGTCGTTCGCGCCCCGGATCAGCGAGGAGCCGACCCCGTAGGCGTCCACGGGCACGCCGCGCCGCTCGAAGGCGCGGATCTTCTCCACCGTGAAGCCGCCGGAGACGACGATCCGCACGTGGCCGAAGCCGGCCGCGTCGAGCGCGTCGCGCACCTTGCGCACGAGCCGCTCGTTCACGCCGGTCGGCCCGAAGTCGCCCATCTCGTCCCAGAGCGAGCGGTCGACGAGCGTCTCCGACGTGTCGAGCCGCACGCCCCACAGCCGCTCGCCGAGCGCCTCGGCGACCGCGAGCGCAGTCTGCACGGAGTCGTTCTCGAAGTCGACGAGGACGGTCACGGACATCTCGGGCGGCGCCCACTCGGCGAACTTCCGCGCCGCGAGCACGGTGTCGCCGCCGTAGGCCGCGATGAGCGAGTGCGGCACCGTGCCGATTCCGCGCCCGCCCCACCAGGAGGCCTGCTCGTCGCTCGTCACGCCGATCTCGAGTCCCGTGATCCGGCCGGCCACGTACGCCGCGTAGCCGTCGCCCGCCTGGACACGGTGGTGGTCGTGCCTCGCCGGCATGAAGATGATCGGCTTGCCGTTCGCCGCCTCGAGCACGCGCACGACGTTCGTCGTGATCAGCGTCCGCCGTGCGAGCGTGCCGAGGTAGACCGTCTCGAGGTGCGCGAACGCCGTGTAGTCGCCCTCGATCGTCAGCACGGTCTCCCACGGCTCGATCCGCTCGCCGTCGTAGAGGGCGTGGATGGTCAAGGCGTCCGGCTCCCGGGCGCAGAGCTCGAGGACGGCGATCGCCTCGTCCATCCCGCCGAGCCAGGCGTCGTTCTTCTGGAAGACCTGGACGACGACCTGCGGGTGGCGGCCACCCGCGAGGAGGGTCTCCCGCGCGTGGTTGAAGTAGGAGTCCGTGTACCAGCCGGCGCGCATCTTCTCGACCGGCAGGTCGAAGACCTCGGGCGCGAGCCGCTCCCTACGCGCTGCCGGCGCCATCGTCCGCCTCGTGCTCGAGCGCGAGACAGGCGGCGAGAGCCGCCTCGGCGACCTCGAGCTGCTGGGCGCTCGGCTCGGCGGTCGAGAAGCGGTGCTGGAGCTCGTGACCCGGCTTCGAGAGCGCCCGCGCCAGCGGGTGCGAAGGGTTCCTGGTCATCCAGCCGAAGAGCTCGGTCGCCGCCGCGATCGCGCCGATCTGGGCGACGGCGCGCGCCTGCGGACGGAGCCGCTCGGGGGCGAGACCGGCGAGCGCGTTGCCGAGGGCGGAGGTCGTGACGAGCGGCCCGACGAGGTGCCCGCCGCAGCGCTCGTGCTCCCGCGTCGCGCGCTTTCCCTGCTCGTAGCTGCCGATCGAGATGTGCTCCGCTCCGTGATAGGCGGCGAGCTCACCGGAGCGAAGAGCGAGCACGGCGGGCGCAACCGAGGCGAGGCTGGAGACGATCTCGCGCGCCAGCGGCCGCAGCCTCGACTCACGCACGCCACGCACGAGCGCTGCGGCGCCGAGCATCGAGCCGAGCACTCGCGGGCTCTCCATCGGGAGCCGCGCCTCCGGCAGCCTCGACTTCACCTGCGGCAGCAGCGCGAGCGCCTCCGCGAGCCGGGCGGGGCCGCGCAGGAGCGGATTCCGCACCCGGGCAGCCTGGAACCGCTTGCGCTGAGCCGCGACCTCGATCTCGCCGTCCTCACGCCGGATCGCGCACGCCCACGAGTGTGGTCCGTGCACGAGCACGCCGTTCGGGAGCGCCATCCCGCCGAGCCGGATCTTGTCCTCGGCCACGAGCCGAAGGGTACTGGCCGTGGCTCAGGCGAGCAGGGAGCGCGCTGCGTGGCGCAGCCAGCGCACGCCGAGCTCGAGATCCGCGACGGGGACCCGCTCGTCGGCCGAGTGGACGAGCGCGACGGCGACGTCCGGGGGGAGCTCGCCGCTCGCCGGGAAGAAGCCGTAGGCGACGGTGCCGAAGGCCTCCCGCAGCCAGTGGCTGTCGGTGAACCCGACGCAGGCGAGCGGTGCGACCCTCGCACCCGGCTCGGCCTCCTCGACGAACTCCTCGAGCGCCCGCCACAGCGGCGTGTCGAGCGGCGAGCGCGTGCCGCCCTGCGCCTCCAGCCACTCGAGGTCGTACTCGAGATCGGCCCCGAGGACTGCGCGGATGAACGGCTCGACGTGGTTCGGGTGCTGGCCGGGCAGGAGCCGGCAGTCGACCTCCACCTCGCAGAGAGAGGGGATCACGTTCCGCTTGCGAGAGGCCGAGATCATCGTCGGAGCGAAGGTCGGCGCGAGCAGCGCCTCGAAGACGCCGACCGCGTCCGGGGCGACGGCGCGCACGCGCTCCACCGCCTCCTGGGGCGGCGGCACCTCTCCGAGCACGGCAACGAGGAAGCCGTCGACCTCCGGCCCCAGCTGCGGCTCGGGGTGGAACGCGGTCAGCCGCTCGATCAGCTGCGCGGCCTTGACGAGCGCGTTGTCGGCGATGCCCGGCATCGACGCGTGCCCGGAGCGGCCGCGCACGAGCAGCCGGAACGGCGCCGTCATCTTCTCCGCCACCGTCGCCTGGTAGACGGGCGTGCCGTCGGTCAACTCGATCCGGTCGCCGCCGCCCTCGTTGATCGCGTAGTCGCAGCGGACTGCCTCCGGGTGCTCGCGACAGAGCCAGGAGAGGCCGAAGTCGTCGCCGACCTCCTCGTCGGCCGTCGCCGCGAAGATCAGATCGCCGCTCGGGCGAAAGCCATCCCGCGCGAGCGAGGCGATCGCGACGGCGTTCGCCGCGACCTGCCCCTTCATGTCGAGCGCCCCGCGTCCCCACACCTGCCCGTCCCGCAGCTCGCCCCCGAACGGCGGCACCGACCACTCGGTGGGGTCGGCGAGGACGACGTCGGTGTGCGAGAGGAACAGGAGCGACGGGCCGCCGCCGCCCGGGATGCGCGCGACGAGATTCGCGCGCTCGGGCACCTTGGCGACCAGCTCGCAGGCCACGCCGCTCGCCGCGAGGTAGTCGCGCAGCAGCTCGGCGGCCGCCGTCTCGTTGCCCGGCGGGTTCGTCGTGTCGACGCGGATCAGCCGCTGGAGGAGATCCGTGACCTCCGCGCGCAGATCGGTCGCGGACACGGCCGGAGCATACTTGGTGCGTGGCCGACCTCTTCTCCGACGCCGCTGACCGGCGCGCGGGCGAGTTCGCTCCGCTCGCGCAGCGGCTGCGCCCGACGTCGCTGGACGAGTTCGTCGGCCAGCGCCACGTGCTCGCCGAGGGATCGGCGCTACGCCGCGCGATCGAGGAGGACCGCGTCCACTCCTCGATCCTCCACGGCCCTCCCGGCACCGGCAAGACGACGCTCGCCCGCATCGTCGCCGCGTCGACCGGCGCCGCCTTCGAGGAGTTGTCGGCGGTGTCGGCGACGGTGAAGGACGTCCGCGAGGTGCTCGCGCGGGCGCGGGAGCGGCTCGGCACGAGCGGGCGGCGCACGATCCTGTTCCTCGACGAGATCCACCGCTTCAACAAGGCGCAGCAGGACGCGCTCCTGCCGGGGGTCGAGTCGGGGCTCGTGACGCTGATCGGCGCGACGACCGAGAACCCGTACTACGAGGTCAACTCGGCGCTCATCTCGCGGACGCAGGTCTACGAGCTCGAGCCGCTCGCGGAGGAGGAGCTCGCCGAGATCGTCCGCCGCGGCGCGTCAGAGCTCGACGTCGAGCTGGGAGGCGAGCTCGTGGAGCTCGTCACGAGGCGGGCGGCCGGCGACGCTCGCTCGGCGCTGAACGTACTCGAGCTGGCGGCCGCGACGGCGCGCGCCGAGGGCACGGGAGTGACGGAGGCGCATGTGGAGGACGCGGCACGGACGCCTCCGGTCGTCTACGACAAGGCGGGCGACGCGCACTACGACTTCACCTCCGCCTTCATCAAGTCGATGCGCGGCGGCGACCCGGACGCGGCCGTCTACTACCTCGCAGCGATGCTCGAAGGCGGCGAGGACGCCCGCTTCGTCGCGCGACGGATGATCGTGCTGGCCTCTGAGGACATCGGGAACGCCGACCCGCGCGCGCTCCTCGTCGCCGTCGCCGCGGCGCAGGCGGTCGAGCACGTCGGCCTGCCCGAGGCGCGCCTCAACCTCGCGCAGGCCGCGATCTATCTCGCCCGGGCGCCGAAGTCGAACGCGAGCTACGTCGCGCTGGGCCGGGCGGCGGCCGACGTGCGCGAGCACGGAGCGATCAGGCCGCCGAAGGCGTTGCGCGACGCCTCCTGGTACGGCCGCCGGCTCGGCCACGGCGAGGGCTACGTCTACCCGCACGACGACCCGCGCGGCTTCGAGACGAGCTACCTGCCGGAGGAGCTGGCGGGCCGCACGTACTACGAGCCGTCCGGCGCCGGCGAGGAGAGCTCGGACGAGAACGCCTCGTAAGCGTCGCGGCCGAAGACGGCGAAGATCACCCGCTCCAGCCCGGCCGGCTCGAACGATCGCGCCTCCTCGACCATGATCCGCGCGCACTTCGCGAGCGCAAAGCCGCCGACGCCGGTGCCGAAGGCGGGCAGTGCGAGCGACCGGCAGCCGAGCTCCTCCGCGAGCTCGAGGCAAGAGCGCGTCGTCCGGCGGACGAGGTCGGCGTCGGTGCGGAGGTCCTGGCCCATCACGGCGCCGTGGATCACCCACCGCGCCGGCAATCGCCCTGCCGTCGTCGCGACGGCCGTCCCGAGCGGGATCGGCCCCTTCGCGATCGCCTCGCGCTCGATCTCGGGGCCGCCTGCGCGCTTGAGCGCTCCCGCGACGCCCGCCCCCATCCACAGCCGGTCGTTCGCCGCGTTCGCAACGGCGTCCGCGTCGACGGCCGCGATGTCCCCCTCGCGAACCTCGAGCCTCACCAGCGTCAGAGGATCGTCGCGCCCAGCGCCGAGGCGACGAGCTCGACCGCAAGCTGTCCCGTCGCGTTCTCGCGGTCGAGGATCGGGTTGACCTCGACGACGTCCATCGAGTCGATGCGGGCCGTAACCGCGACCGTCTCCATCGCGAGGTGCGCCTCGCGGTAGGAGAGCCCTCCCCGGACCGGCGTCCCGACCCCGGGCGCGTAGTCGGGATCAACGACGTCCATGTCGAGCGAGAGGTGGAGGAAGGCCGCGCCGGACGCATGCGCGAGCGCCTCGCGCATGCACGGCTCGACGCCGATCCGGTCGACGTCACTCATCGTGAACACTTTCGCGTCGAGCCTCTGCAGCAGCTCCCGCTCGCCGTCGTCGAGAGCGCGGACGCCGACGAGCGCGAGCTTCCCCGGCTCGACGGCGGGCAGCGCCCAACCGGGCTGGTGGAACGAGTCGCCGGCGAGATCGAGCGCGGCCGCGAGCACCATCCCGTGCACGTTGCCGGTCGGCGAGCTCTGCGGAGTGTTGAGATCGCCGTGCGCGTCTACCCAGACGACTCCTCCCGGTCCGCGCGTCTGCGCCATCCCCACGAGCGAGCCGAGCGCAACGGAGTGGTCGCCCCCGAGAACGACGGGCATCGCGCCGCGGCCCGCCGCGGCTGCCACGAGCGCAGCCAGCCGGTCGCAGAGGTCGAGGATCTCGACGAGGTAGCGGGCGTGCTCGTCACCCATCGCCGCCGTCTCCGCGACGGGCGCGGTGACGTTGCCGGCGTCGGAGACCTCGACCCCGAGCTTGTCGGCGATGTACTGGTCGAGCCCCGCGTAGCGGATCGCGGACGGGCCCATGTCGACCCCGCGCCGACCGGCCCCGAGGTCGAGCGGCGCGCCGATCACGGCGACCTCGCGGACAGCCTCCTCCACGCTCACGAACGGGGAGGCTACGTGGTCGCGCGGCGCCACGCCGCGGCTACACTGGCGCCGCGCAGCGGCGGCGAGGTAGCTCAGCTGGTAGAGCACTCGGCTGAAAACCGGGGTGTCGCCGGTTCGAGTCCGGCCCTCGCCATTCGTTCCAGCCCTCGCCCGCTTCGCTGGCGCAGGCTCGCTTCGCTCGCGTGCGCTGGCGCTTCGCTTTCCGCTCGTGCGAAGTGCCGCGCCCGCGCATGTCGGTCGCGGCACGAGGATCCTGCAAGCCCGGACAAAGAGGCCCCCGGCGGCGGTGACGCCTTCGGGGGCCTCGAGGCCGTTCGGACCGGTGCAACCGTGTCGCGGACGACCCGTTGGCCGGAGCCTATCGCCTCGTTGCGCGCAGCGCCGTCGCCGGCGGCTGGGAAAAGTCCGCAAAGTCGGCGAACCCGCGGCGGACGAGCTCGCGGCGTAGGCGCCCCGCCGGGACGTAGATGGGGGTCTCCGCGCCCCGCGAGTACGAGACCACGAGCGTGCCGCCGGGAGCAGTCAGGCGCGCGAGCTCGTCGAAGAACGGGATCATGTTCGACAGGGCGACGAGGTCGAAGAAGCCGTCCTCGCACGGAACGCGCGAGGCGTCGACGATCTCGTACTCGACGCGGTCGAGGAGCTCCGGCGGCAGCAGCCGCCGCGCCGCGTCGACCATCGCCGGGCTGACGTCGATGCCGATCACGTCCGCCTCGGGATACTTCTCGGCGAGCGCCTGCGCGACGACTCCGGTTCCGGTGCCGACGTCGAGCACGCGCCGAGGTGGAGGGACGTCGGCGAGTGCGAGGTCGAGCGCCCACAGGTGATGCGGCCCGATCCGTTTCTCCCACGTGGGGGCGAGGCCATCGAACATGGCGCGGAGCGGAGCGCGAAGCACACGCCAGAGCGCCGGCCGGCGCACGACGGCGTCGGTGACGAGGCGCGCGAATCTCGTCGCGCCGGTCACGCGGCGGCGATCCCGAGCAGGATCTCCGTCCCCTCGTCGGCGCGCAGCAGCTCGGCTGCGCTACCGCTCGAAACGGCCAGCGCGAGGCTGCCGTAGCTGTCCTCGTAGAGGATGAGGGACCCGCGCGGCGCGTCCGCGAAGGTTCGGGCGACGACGGCGTAGAAGCGCTCGCCGCGGCAGACCAGCTCGACCCGCGTGCCGGCGGCGAACTCTGCGCGGTCGAGATGCTCGCGCGTGAGATTGAGCGCGACGTTCCCGAAGCGGTCGATGACGAGCGCGGCGGCCCGGATCCGGCTCTGCCCGATTTCGGGCTCCGGGAGGTCGAGCGGGACGAGCTCCTCCGGGTCGACGGGTGGGCCGAGCTCCTCGATCGGGACGCCCCGTGCGAGGTGCGCCGCGGCCGGCGCGAACAGGTCTCGGCCGTGGAAGGTGCGCGAGACGGGCTGGAGCGAGTAGTCGGCGTTGGCGAGCTCGTGTGCCTGCGCGACGCCGCCGAAGCGGTCGGCCGCGGCGAGCAGGAGGCCGTTGTCCGGGCCGACGTGGAGTCGGCCTTCCCGGTCGCGGAGCGCGAGAGCCCGCCGGCCGCTTCCGACGCCCGGATCGACGACCGCGAGGTGGATGCCGGGGGGCATGTAGCCGAGCGTGTTCGCGAGGACGAGCGCTCCCTGGAGCACGCGGCCGGGGCGGATCCCGTGGGTGATGTCGATCACATGGGCGTCCGGCGCGATCGTCGCGATGACGCCGTGACAGGTGCCGACGAAGTCGTCTCGCAGGCCGAAGTCGCTGAGGAAGGTGATGGTGACCGGCATCGCAGCGCGGGAGGCTACCTGCCCGTCCCGCGCACCACTCGCTCGACGGCGCCGACGAGCCCCTCGAGGTCGTGCGTCTCGGCCTCGGCCACGACGTGGAGGGCGACCTCGCGGGCGGCGGCAGCGGTTTGCGGGCCGATCACGATCACCGGTGTCGCGCGGGCACCCGTCCGCGCGAGCGCTCGGGCCGCGGACGGCGAGGCGAGCAACGCGAGGTCGAGGTCCGGCACTTCCCCGGGGTCGAGCTCGAGCGTGCGGTAGAGCGGCAGAAAATCGGCGCCAAGCTCGTCGACGAGCAGTTGCCGCGCTCCTTCGGCGGCGGCGAGCAGCACGTGGCCGACGGGAGGGGGCAGCTCGGCCAGCAGTCCCTCCTGCGTGGACACGGCCGAAACGAGGTCCGGCTCGAGACCGCCCGCACGGAGAGCGGCTGCGCTGCCGGGGCCGATGGCGGCGAGCCGGCGGGGCCGCTGCGCCAGCCGACGGGCGAGCTCGGCGGCGCCGTTCGGGCTGGTGACGACGACCCAGTCGTAGCCGCTCGGGTCGATCGGCTCGTCGCCGAGCGGCTCGATAGCGATGAGCGGCCAGACGACCGGCTCGCAGCCCAGCTCGACGAGACGGTCGCAGAGCGCGTCGACCTGCCCCGCCGCACGCGTGACCGCGACGCGCGGACGCTTACCTCTTGCTTCCATCCCAAACCCCCGCCCGCCCAAGGGGATACGCGTGACCTGCGCCCGACGCTAGCTCGAAAAGGGTTCGCCGTCCGTGCCGGGTCCGTCGCGGCGGGAACAATCTTTCGTCACGCCTCATGGACGGCCACGACGCGCGCGAGCTCCTCACCGAGCATCTCCGGGTCGGACCCGGTCCGACGCTCGAGCCAAGAGCCGTCCTCCGCCGCGACGAGCCCGGTCAGCGTCGCCCCGTCGTGGTAGGCCGCGTACGGCGCAAGGCAGCCGCCTCCCACGGCCGCGACGACCGTCCGCTCCGCGAGCACGCGCTCCCTCGTCTCCGCGTGGTCCACCGCTCCCACGAGGTGGGCCTCACCCTCCCGCACCTGCAGCGCCAGCGCGCCCTGCCCCGCCTCGGGCAGCAGCTCCCCCGGATCGAACCGGAGGCCGATCTCGCGCGCGAGCCCGAGCCGGTCGAGCCCGCACGCCGCGAGCACGACCGCATCGAGCCCGCGCTCACCCCGCTTGCGCAGCCGCGTCTCGACGTTGCCCCGCAGGGGCTCGATCGACAGGCTCGGCTCTAGCGCGAGCAGCTGCGCCTTGCGACGCACCGACGCCGTCCCGATCCGCATCCCCGGCGCGAGGGCCTCCGCGCCGCACAACGCGTCGCGCGGATCGTCGCGCGGCAGAAAAGCCCCGACCACGAGCCCTGCGGGATCGGTCGCGGTCAGGTCCTTGGCGGAGTGAACCGCGACGTCGATGCGATGCTCGAGCAGCGCTTCCTCGAGCTCCTTCACGAACACGCCGCGCGATCCGATCTCGCCGAACGGGCGCGTTCGATCGCGATCGCCGGCCGTCGTGATCGGGACGAGGGCGAGCTCGATCCCCGGCGCCCGAAGCGACGCGAGAGCGCGCTCGGCCTGGACGAGCGCGAGCCTACTGCCGCGACTGCCGACGCGGACGAGCACAGGCTGGCAGCTTCCGGAGAGGAGTACCGCAGGTCGCCGTCGGCGGACGCACCCGAATGAACGCCGTCGGCGCCTGTAGCGGCAGGGGCCGGCCGGTGAGCTGCTTGACCGTCAGCGCTCGTCCTCGCCGAGACCGAACAGGTGCCGCACGGCCTCAGCATAGAGGACGCCGTCGGCCGCCGCGGCCGCCTGCTTCAGCCGCACCGTCGGGAGGTGGAGCAGCTTGTTGACGATCTGCGTCGTCACCACCTCGACCGCCCGCCGCTGGCTCTCGTCGAGCCGGCCGAGGAGCGTCTCTGCCTTGCGCAGCTCGGCCTTCCGGATCTCCTCGGCCCGAGCACGCAGCGAGGCGATCGCCGGCACGACGTCGAGGGACGCGTGCCACTCGTGGAACTTCTCCGCCTCGACCGCGACGAGCGTCTCGGCCCGCTCGGCCTCGCGCCGTCGCCCCGAGAGGGTCTCGGCGACGATCTCCTCCAGATCGTCGATGTCGTAGAGGTAGCAGCCGTCGAGATCGCGGATCGCCGGATCGAGATCGCGCGGCACGGCCAGATCGACGAGCAACAGCTGGCGCCCGCGGCGGCGCCGGACAGCACGCGCCACGACAACCGCATCGAGGACGAGGCCGGATGCGTTCGTGGACGCGATCACCACGTCCGCCGAGGCGAGCTCCTCCTCGATCAGCTCGCGGTCGGTCTTGCTGTCGGCGACGAGCGCGATCTCGGCCCCTCGAGTGCGGAGGTTCCGGGCTGCCTGCTCGCTCACTGTGCCGGCGCCGAGCAGGAGGATCGAGCGCCCTGCGAGGCTGCCGAAGACCTGCTCCGCGAGCGCCGCAGCAGCCGAGGAGACCGAAGCGGGGCTCTCGCCGATAGCCGTCTGCGCCCGCACCTTGCGGCCGACATGCAGCGCCTGGCGGAAGACACGGTCGAGCAGCGGGCCGGTCGCGCCGAGCTCGTGCGCGAGGCGAACCTGGCCGAGGATCTCGCCCTCGCCGGGCACGAGCGAGTCGAGTCCCGCCGCCACGCGGAAAAGGTGGTGGGCGGCGGCACCGTCGTGCAGCCGGTACAGCGCCTGCTCGACCTCGGGCTCAAGGGCAGAGAGCGCCACGACGGCATCCAGCTCGGCGGCGTGCGGGTCCTCGGCGGCGAGATAGAGCTCCGTCCGGTTGCAGGTCGAGAGGCAGACGACCTCCCGACCGCCTGCCGCGAGCCGCGCCGCCAGGTCGCGCGCCTCCTCCGGCTCGACCGCGACCCGCTCGCGCAGCTCGACCGGGGCGTGATGGTGCGAGGTGCCGACGAGGACGAGGCGCATCACGCGAAGTGGGTCGCAGGGAGCGCAAGCCGCACGACGACTACGAGCGCGAACCCCAGCAGGGCGACGTATGCCGCCCGGCGTCCCGTCCAGCCCCCCAGGAAGCGGAGCACGAGGTAGGCGCACCAGACGAGCCACGTTGCGGCCGTGGCGGCGATCAGGGCGTCGAGTCGCTGGTCGTCGACGACGAGACGGGCGACGCCCACACCGACGCCCAGCGTCAGCAGCGGCAGCGACCACGCCACCGTCCGCAGAGCGAGGGCGTCGAGCGTGGCGAGCGGCGGAACCTGGCGGCGGAGGATGGTTGCCGGCCGCGTCTTCAGCCGCCGCTCCTGCCACACGTAGAGCGCGGACAGCGCCGCGGCGAGCGTGAAGCCTGCGAAGGCGGCGAGAACGAGGCCGACGTGGAGGACGAGGAAGAGGTTCGAGTAGTGGCTCGCGCTTCCGAGGCCCGTTCCGCCGCCGGCACGCGCAACGAGGAGGAGCGCGGCGGCGAGCGGCATCACGGTGAGCCCGAGCAACCGGTACGGCCGGCGGCAGCCCCAGATCAGGTAGGCCGAGACGACGAGCCAGACGAACAGGTCGAGCGAGGACGCCCAGGTCGCCCACGGGAAGCCCCCGTCGCGTACGACCTGCACGCCGAGCAGCCCCGTCTGGGCAAGCCAGCCCAGCCGGACGCCCCACGTCGCCGCGCGCCCCGCGCGACCCGGCCGCCGCACGTCGCCTAGGTAGCCGACGGCCGCTTCGCCGTACAGGAGCAGCGCGGGCCAGAAGAGGATCTCAGCCAACGCGCGCCGGCTCCCGCTCGGTGTCCTCCTCGCCCGCAGGGGCGGCCGCCCCACGGGCGGCGAGAGCGTCCACCTCGCGCTCGAGCCGCTGCAACTTCAGCGCCATGATCAGCACGTAGCCGAGGACGACCGCGAACACGACGCAGTAGGCGGCGGTGACGTACTTCTCCGCAGTGGTCAGGCGAGCACCTCCTTCAGCTCGCGCAGGCGCACGTCGAGGCGCTTGGCCCCGAGCTCGAGCCGGTAGAGCGTGTAGGCGAGCACGAGCAGCGCAGCCTGCGCGATGCAGTACGTGACGAGGATCCAGCCGCCGAAGTTCGGACCGTGGAGAGTGAACACCTCGGGGTGGACGAAGGTCTTCGCAAGCCGGATCGCGGCGAAGCTGACCGGGATCAGGACGACGCCGAACAGCGCGTACACGGCGCTCAGGTTCGCGCGCTGCGGCCCCGGATCGACCGAGTAGCGCAGCATGAAGTACGCGCAGTAGAAGAGGTAGAGAACGAGGAAGAGGACGAGCTCGTCCTCGCTCCACAGCCACCAGTGGCCCCACGAGATCTTCGCCCAGATCGAGCCCGTGAGCAGCACGAGCGTCCCGAAGATCAACCCCTGGTGGACGCAGACGTAGCTCTCGGAGATCCGAGCGAGGATCCCGCTTCCACAGATGCCGGAACGCGTTCCACGCTCCACCCGCAAAGCAGGCGTAGGCGGTGAACGCGATCGAGACGTGGAAATAGAAGATCCGCTGCGAGAAGCCCTGACTCGCGTCGTTCGGCACGACGAAGAAGACGAAGGCGAGCGCCGTCGTGACCAGCACGAGCGACGCCGCCGCCAGCACCGGCAATGGGATGCGAGAGGCGCGACCCACGGCGCGCATTGTCGCAGCAGCCGCGCTCACTCGGCGACGACGTACTCGAACGAGGCCCAGCAGACGACCGCGAAGAGCAGGTCGTAGAGCCCGAGGAAGCCGAGATAGCGGCCCGGGGAGTGGGCGACGCTCGCGCCGACGGCGCCGACGACGATCGGCATGGCGAGCGGCAGGAAGAGCAGCGGCAGAAGCAGGTCGCGAGCGCGCGTCGCGACGGCCATCGCACCGAGGAACGTCCCCACGCTGCAGATGCCGAGGTCCGCGAGGATCAGGGCGAGCACGGTCGCGCCGCCGACGCCGGTGGAAGAAGAGCGCGTAGAGCGGCAGCGCGACGACCTCGGCGGCGGCAAGGAAGGCGAGGGTCGCCAGGGACTTCGCGAGCCAGATCGCGCTCCGGTCGCACGGGGCGAGGACGAGCGCGTCGAGCGTCCGCTGCTCCCGCTCCGGCACGAACGCCCGTCCCAGCCCGAGCAGCGCCGTGAAGAGGATCGCGACCCAGAGCAGGCCGCTCGTCTCGAGCCGAGACGGCGTTCCCGGCAGCGCGAAGTGGAAGACGACGAAGACCGCGGCGACGAAGAGAAGCATCGCCGGCAGCGTGTCCCGCGCCCGTAGCTCGAGGAGGAGATCCTTGCGCGTGAGCGCGCCGACGTCCCGGACATAGGTCATGACGCGAGCGCCAGCCGCCCCGTCGCGAGCGTCGCGACGCGCGCCGGCTCGTGCGTGGCGAGGACGAAGGTTCGCTCGCGCCGCAGCTCGTCGAGCTGCGCGTCGAGCAGCTCCTCGCCTGCCTCGTCCAGCGCGCTGTACGGCTCGTCGAGGACGAGCAGCTGCGGGTCGTGGAGGAGGACGCGACAGAGCGCGAGCCGTTGGGTCATGCCGCGCGAGTACGAGGCCACCCGCCCGTGGCGCACCTCCCAGAGGCCGAAGCGCTCGAGCAGCATCCCGATCCTCTCGCGCCGCTCGGGGACGTGGTAGAGCCGGCCGTAGAGGTCGAGGTTCTCGAGCGCGGTCAGCTCGCGGTAGACGAGCGGCTCGTGGCCGAGGTAGCCGACCTGTGCGCGCGCGGCGTCGCGCTCGAGCGTTCCCTCGCTCGGGGTGGCGAGGCCCGCGCAGATGCGGAGCAGCGTCGTCTTGCCGGAGCCGTTCGGGCCCGTGACGACGAGGAAGCCGCCGCGTGCGAGGTCGAAGTCGATCCCCCGGAGGACGCGCTTCTCGCCATAACTCTTGCCGAGCCCGCGAGCCGTGAGCACGGATCCAGCATAGGGGCTTCGTCGCGCCTTACAGGTGTTTTACGGCGACGTTGCAGCGCTCGTGCACACGCGCGTCACGGTGGCAGCGAATCCATCTACGCAAGGAGGACGGCCAGCATGTCCAGGAAGCTGCTCTTGCTCGTCGGACTACCGGTTGTTGCAGCGTTGACGGCTGCGGGCGTCGCCCTCGCCGCCGTCAGCTCGGGCGCACAGGCGGCGTCGGCGACGTTCGCCGCCACAACCGTCTCGAACTCCCGAGTCGTCACGTGCTCGGTCAACGGCGGCGACACATTTGCCTCGACGCTGGCGACCTACACGGGGACGGCATCGAGCACTGACGCTCGGCTCGACGGGGCGCTCACCATTCGCGCGCAGAGCCTCGTCGACGCGACGACCGGGCTCGGCCGCATCGTCGGCGACTTCCAGATCAAGAACGCCAGCGGCGACGTCACGGCCGGTGGCAGCATCGACGCTGCGCTCGACAGCGGTCAGGCGTCCGGCCTGCTATCCGCTCGGGTGAGCGATCCGGACGGCAGGCTGGTCGCAACGCTCTCCGCCCCGTTCGACCCCGCCACCGGCTTCGGCTCGGGCTCGCTGGGCACGGGGAGCGTGAGCGGTAGCGGCGTCGTGCTCTCCGGCGCGTGCCACGTCGGGCACGTGCATTCGCTCCGCTGGCTGGTACGTCACCTGCTGCACCGACTGCGGCACGGCTAGGGGGAGGGACGACACGGGACCGGGCGCCTCGGGCTCCCGGTCCCGTGTCACGTGACGGCGTCGACGATCACGAAGGCGGCGAAGGCGACGCTGATGACGCCGTTCATCGTGAAGAAGGCGGTGTCGAGGCGGCGCAGATCCCCCGGCCGGACGAGCGAGTGCTCGTAGCCGAGCAGGACGGCGACGGCGGCCACCCCGACCCAGTACAGGGCGCCGACCGGTAGGCCGAGCCCCGCGGCCACGAGACAGGCGACCGTCGCCGCGTGTGCGAGCCTCGCGCCGAGGAAGGCGCCGCGGACACCGAACCGCGTCGCGACCGATTGCAGCCCCTCCCGCCGGTCGACCTCCTCGTCGAACAGCGCATAGAAGAGGTCGAAGCCGCCGACCCACAGCGCGACGGCCGCCCCGAGCAGCCATGCCTGCCAGGGCAGCCGGCCCGTGATCGCGACCCAGGCGCCGACCGGCGCGAGGCCGTCGACTGCGCCGAGCCAGAGATGGCACAGCCACGTGAACCGCTTCAGGTAGGGGTAGACGACGAAGCCGAGCACCGGGATCGGCCAGAGCCAGCGGACGAGCGGATCGAGCTGCCAGACCGCGACGAGGAAGAGAGCGAGCGATGCCGCGCAGAAGAGGACGACCTGCGCGGCGGAGAGCTGTCCGCTCGGCAGCTCCCGGCCGGCCGTCCGTGGGTTCCGCGCGTCGATGCCCGCGTCGATCAGCCGGTTCAGCGCCATCGCGAGGGAGCGGGCCCCGACCATCGCGACCGTGATCCAGAGCAGGTCGTGGCCGCTCGGCGTCCCGTGTACGGCGAGAAAGGCGCCGACGTAGGCGAACGGGAGTGCAAAGAGAGTGTGCTCGACCTTGACGAGCCGCGCGAAGCGCGCCGGCAGCGGCGCGAGTCCCTGAGCCTCGGCCGTCACTCGGCCGCGTCGTGCGTCTGCCGGTGGAGCACGTCCCGTTCGCCTGCGAGCAGCTCGAGCGCATGGGCCAGCGCAGGACGCAGGACGGCGAACCCGTCGCGGCAGCCGCCCGTCGAGCCGGGAAGGTTGACGACGAGCGTGGAACCGAGGGCGCCGGCCCTGCCGCGCGAGAGGAGCCCGTGCGGCGTCTTCGCGATCGAGTCCGCTCGCAGCGCCTCGGCGATGCCCGGCGCCTCGCGCTCGAGCACGTCCCGCGTCGCCTCGGGAGTCACGTCGCGAGGCGTGAGCCCCGTCCCGCCCGTGGTGAGGACGAGCCGCGCCTCCGTCGCGAGCTCCCGGATCGCCGCCGCAATCGCCTCCCGCTCATCCGAGACCACCCGTCGCTCGACCGCGTAGCCCTCGCCGCGCAGCAGCTCCTCGAGCAGGTCACCGCTGCGGTCCTCGCGCGTACCGGCCGCGACGCCGTCCGAGACCGTCAGGACGGCGGTCTTCAGCTGACGCTCTCCTTCGTCTTCTCGACCAGCGCGACCTCGGCGATCCGCATCTGCTTGTCCACCGCTTTTGCCATGTCGTAGACGGTGAGCGCGGCGACGGAAGCCGCGGTCAGCGCCTCCATCTCGACGCCGGTCTGGGCCGTCGTCTCGGCAGAGGCGACGATCTCGACCGCCTCCTCGCGCACTTCGAGCGTGACCTCGACGTGCGTCAGCGGCAACGGATGGCAGAGCGGGATCAGCTCACTCGTCCGCTTCGCCGCCATGATCCCGGCGAGCTGCGCCGCGGCGAGCGCGTCACCCTTCGGCAGCTCGCGCAGCATCCGCGCCGTCTCCGCGGCCATCCGCACCTCCGCCCGGGCGACGGCGCGACGCCGCGAGACCTCCTTGCCGCCGACGTCCACCATGCGGACGCCGCCGGACTCGTCCACGTGCGAGAGCTCGCTCATCTCCCGGATCGTACGGCGTCGAGGTCCGCGAGCTGCAGCGTGATCCACTCGTCGATGTCGTGGCGGCGGACCTGCTCGCGGATCGCCTCTGCCCGTCGACGCCGTTCTCGGGGCGGGAGGGTGAGCGCCGCATACAGGGCGTCCGCCTGGCCGGAGACGTCGAACGGGTTCACCGTCAGAGCCCATTCCCCGAGCTCCTCGTGCACGCCGGCGTTCTCGGACAGCACGAGCGCCCCCGCGCGCTCGTTGAGCAGGAACGCCTCCTTCGCGACGAGGTTCAGGCCGTCGAAGACGGCGTTCACGAGCAGGACGTCGAACTGCTTGTAGCCGGCGACCGAGCGGGGGAAGTCGTCCGCGACGTCGAGCTCGACCGGCGTCCAGCCCTCACGGCCGAACCGGTCGTTCACCTCGCGCGCGGCGACTCCGACCGCCGCCGCGTAGCGGGCGTACTCCGGGATCTCCTCCCGCGACGGCGCAAGCAGCGCCACCATCCCGACCTTGCCGTGCAACTCGGGATGCCGCTCGAGGAGCAGGGCAAAGGCGTGGAATCCGCGGACGACGTTCTTCGACGGGTCGACACGGTCGACGCGCAGGACGAGCTGCTCCGGCCGGCGCAAGACGAGCTCCGCCTCGCGCTCGAGCACCGCCGGCGCGTTCCGCAGCCGCTCGAACTCGCCCGTGTCCACGCCGATCGGGTGGGCCACGACTCGCGTCGCACGCCCGCGGTGCTCGACGATCCCGGCCGAGCGGTCGACGTCCGCGCCGAGCAGCCGCTCGCTGCAGTCGAGGAAGGCCCGACGCCACCGGTCGGTATGGAAGCCGACGACGTCGTTGGCGAGCAGGCCCTCGTGAACGGCTACCCGAAGCTCGGGCGGGAGAGCATGCCAGTAGTCCGGCCCCGGCCAGGGAACGTGCACGAAGTGGGAGGTCACCGCGTCGGGACGCGCCTCACGCACGCGCTGTGGCGCGAGGTACAGGTGATAGTCGTGGAAGAGCACGGCCGCAGCGGGCTCGCGCCCGAGCTCCTCGACGGTCGCGGCCGCGAAGGCCTCGTTCACGGGTGCGTAGCCGTCGCTCCACGCCTCGTGCAGAGCAGGCCCGAACTCCGGCTCCTCGCCGAGTCCCCAGAGGTAGTGCTGCAGGAACCAGAGCGTCGGGTTGGCTACGACGTTGTAGAAACGGTCGTAGGCCTCGGGGTCGTGCGCAACGAGGCGCAGGCGGTAGGCAGCGCCATCCGAGCGTCGTCTCCACGAACGAGCCCTCCGCCTCTGCGGCGACCGCGCGGTCCTCCGCAGACATCGCGCTCGCGATCCACGTGACCTCGTGCTGCGCGAGCAGGCCCGCCAGCGCGGTCACGAGACCGCCACTGCCACGCCGCGCGGCGCGCGCGCCATCCTCGCGCACGTAGGAGACAGGGGCACGGTTGGCGACGACGAGGAGCTTCCGCCGCTTCGTTGTCTGCTGGGACAACGCTAGCCGGCGCGCTGCAGCCGCTTCACGAAGCGAAGCCGTGAACCGCGGGCTCCCGGCTGCGACTGGATCTCGAGCTCGTCCGCGATCGTCCGGATGATCGATATGCCGAGCCCGCCCTCCGTCAGCTCCGCCCCCTCGAGCTGTGGTGGCCGCTCGGGGTCGAAGCCGTTCCCGTCGTCGACCACCTCGACCGCGAGCCGCGTCCCGCTCAGCTCGTAGGCGACGGAGACGAAGCCGGCGCCGTCCGCATAGGCATGCCGTACCGAGTTCGACACCGCCTCCGTGAGCGCGAGCTTGAGATCGGCGAGCAGCTCGGGCGGCAGACCGGCGATGTCCGCGAGACCGGTGAGCGCGAGGCGCGCGAGCGCGACGTACTCCGCACGAGCCGGGAAGCTCAGCCGGACAGTCCGCATGCCCTCGAGCTCCTCGCCCGACGCCTCAGCCAGTGTCGCCTCGCTCATCTCCGTAACCTCGCAGCATGTTCCCGTAGGTTCGCCCTTCCAAACCCGCCGATTTCTACCAGCATCCGGCGGCTTTCTCTGCCCGGCATCGGATTCCCGCAACGGCCGTGCAGCTAACGCGACGTTTTCACGGGGAAACGAAGGCGAGGCGGAAACCGGCCTAGACTGCCCGATCGTGAGCGCGGCCGCCTCGCACGCATCCGAACGCCGACCGTCGCGGCCGGGCTCGCTGGAGCGGCCGGTGAACGGGCGCCTCTACCGCAGCGCATGGCTCCTCGTCGTGCCTCCGCTCGTGCTGCTCGCGTTCAGCGTGGCGCGTCCCTCCGCGCTCCAGGCGCCGGCCCTCCCGCCGGCCTTCGACGGAGCCGCAGCGGCGGCGAGCGCCTTCGACCTGTCCTCGCGCTACCCGGACCGGCTACCGGGCACAGCCGGCGCCCTTGGCGCCGCGGAGTGGTTCCGGAGCCAGCTCGAGCCCTATGGCTTCCACGTCCGCGCCGACACGTTCACGGCGAGGATCCGGGGCCGGCGGACGAAGCTCGTCAATCTCGTGGCGGAGAAGCCGGGCGTGTCGTCGCGCGCGATCGTCGTCATGGCGCACCGGGACGACTCCGGCGTCGGGTCGGGGCTCGACGACAACGCGTCGGGGACGGCTGCGCTCGTGGAGCTCGCCCGCTCGAACGCGACGAGCGGGACGCCGCTGCCCACTTCGCTTCCCTACTCGCTCGTCTTCCTCTCGACGGACGGCGCCGCGGAAGGGGCCCTCGGCGCCGCGCACTTCGCCGCCGAGCGCGGGATCCGGAGTCAGGTGATCGCCGTCATCAACCTCGACTCGGTCGCGGGGCGAGCACGCCCACGGCTCGTGTTCAACGGCGACACGCCACGGTCCCCGGCGCCCGGCCTCGTCGAGACGCTGCGGGCGACCCTCGCGCACCAGCTCGGCGGCGATCCGGCGCGGCCGAGCGGCCTGCGGCAGCTGCTCGGCCTCGCCTTCCCCTTCAGCACCTATGAGCAGGCGCCGTTCGTCAGCCACGGCATCCCCGCCGTCACGATCACCACGGCCGGCGCACGACCGCCGCGCGACGCAGTGCACGCGCACGAGCGCCTCGACCTCAAGCACCTCGGCGCGGTCGGTCTCGCCGTCCAGGACGCGCTCGATGCGATGGAGCAGGGAGTCTCACTTGCGCAGGGCCCCTCGAGCTACATCTTTCTCGGCCAGCGCCTCGTGCGCGGCTGGGCCATCGAGGTCGTTCTCGTCGGGATGCTCCTGCCGTTCCTCGCCGCCGCGATCGATCTCTTCGCCCGCTGCCGCCGCCGCCGGATCCGGATCGCTCCCGCGCTCCGCAGCTACCGCAGCAGGCTCGGCTTCTGGGCGTGGGTCGGCGTCCTGTTCGCGCTGTTCGGCGCCCTCGGCGCGTGGGGTGGCGGCAGCGGCCGTCCGCCCTCGCTCGCGGAGGTCGCCTGGCCGGTGAGCGCTCTCCTCGTGCTCGGCTCGCTCGCGGGCCTCGGCTGGCTCGTGGCGCGCGATCGCCTCGTGCCGCGGCGGGCAGTCCGCCCGGAGGAGCTCCTGGCCGGGCATACGGCCGCGCTGCTCGCGCTCGGAGTCGTCGGACTTCTCGTCGCGGCCACGAATCCGTTCGCGCTGCTGCTCCTCCTGCCGTCGCTCCACCTGTGGCTCTGGCTGCCGCAGCTGCAGAGCCGTCCCGCACCGTTCCGGGCCGTCGCGCTGCTCGGCGGCTTCGCCGTGCCCGCCTTCGTCGTCTGGTGGTTCGCAACCCGCTACGGCCTGGGCTGGGACGCCCCGTGGTACATCGCAAAGCTGTTCGCCTCCGGCTACGCCCCGCGCTCACTGTTGGTGATCGCGATTGCGTGGCTGGCCGGAGCAGGCCAGCTCGCCGCTCTTGCCGCCGGACGTTATGCCCCGTATCCGTCTCCACACGACCGGCCGCGGCGCGGCCCGATCCGGGAGGTGGTCCGCGCGCTCTTCCTCGCGCAACGGCGGCGAACGACGGCTACGCGCCGCCCAGCCTGAGCAGGGAGACGCTCGCGCCGGCCGCGAGCTCACCGTTTCCACGTGGAACGTGGACGAGCGCGTCGGCCGCGCTGCTCCGGGCGATCATGTGCGACTCCTGTCCGGCTACCGGCTCGAGCACGATCTCGTCCCGGTCGACCTGCAGGCGGGCGCGCACGAACTCGTCCCGATCCTCGCTCCGTCGCAGCGAGGATGCGAGCCGGCCGCGCTCGAGGCGCGGCAGCGGATGCTCCAGACCTTGCAAGGCACGCAGCGCCGGCTTGACGAAGAGCTCGCAGCCGACGAGAGCCGAGACCGGGTTCCCCGGGAGGCCGAAGACGAGCGTCCCGCGGCGCACGCCGAACGCGACCGGCTTCCCGGGCTTGATCGCGACCCGCCAGAACACCTCCTCGACGCCGAGATCGCGCTCCGCCGCCCGGACGAGGTCGTGCTCGCCGACGGAGACGCCTCCGGACGTGACGAGCACGTCCGCCTCGAGGCCGCGCTCGAGGACGGCGCGCAGGGCTGCCTCGTCGTCGGCGACCGGACGCTCGGCCAGGACGTCTGCCCCGACTGCGGCGACCGCAGCCCCGAGCATGAGCCCGTTGGCCTCGTAGACCTGGCCCGGGCCGAGGGCCTGGCCCGGCGCGACGAGCTCGCTGCCGGTGGCGAGCACGGCGACCCGCGGGCGGCGCGCGCACGAGACGGTGGCGATCCCCGCCGCCGCCAGCGCCGCCAGGCGGGCGGGCTCGAGCCGAACGCCCGCCGGCACGACCACGTCGCCGGCGGCAATGTCGCCCCCACGCGGCCTGACGTTGGCGCCGGCCGGGAAACTTCCGTCGATCTGAACCGCGTTGTCGGTGTGGACAACGAACTCCACGGGGACGACGGCATCCGCCCCCTCGGGCACCACCGCGCCGGTGGAGATGGCGACCGCCCGGCCGGTCTCCAGTCGTCCCTCGAACGGGCGCCCGGCAGCGGACTCTCCCGCGACCGGCAGCGTTCCCGGCAGGTCTCCCGAGCGCGCCGCGAATCCGTCCATCGCCGACGCGGCGAACGGCGGCAGGTCGACGAGAGCCCGCACGTCCTCGGCCGTGACGCGCCCGGCGGCATCCCCGATCGCCACGGACTCGGGCGGGAGAGGCCGCACGTGCGCGAGGATCCGCGCCTGCGCCTCCTCGAGTGTGAGTAGCACCGCCACTTCGGGTGCATACGGTAGTCGCGGCACCCGGGCCGGGACCACCGCGACGAGCCCGGCTACTACGACGTCGTAACGGTCCTCCGGGGCGCCAGATCGGCGTGGGCCCCGGCCCACGGCAAGAACTGCGGCCGCGAGGAAGGCGCCGGGAACGACGCGCTCGGCGTCCCCTCCTCGGCCTGCTCCATGAACAGCCGCCAGGCTGTGGCGGGCAGCGTTGGCCCCGACACCGCCGCCCCGTGCACGTCGAGCATCGGGATCTCGCCGCGTGGATACCCCATCCAGACCGTCGCCTCGAGCGAGGGTGTGTAGCCGCAGAACCAGGCGTCTGCGTCGTTGTCGGTCGTGCCCGTCTTGCCCGCGTCGACCCGCCCCGGAACATGTGCGCCGGTACCGGTGCCGCGGAGCATGTTCGCCTCGAGGATCCGCGTCACCGTCGCCGCCACCCAGCCGGGAATCGCCTGCCGCCGCTGCGGCCGGCCCCAACCGGCGTCGACCTTGCCGCCCGGGAAGACCACCTTGCGGATCGCGAGCGGCCGGCTGTAGACCCCTCCCGCGGCGAACGTCGCGTAGACCGACGCCATGTCGATCGGGGTGACGGCGCCGGTGCCGAGGGCGAGCGACGGCGTGGCGTCGAGCGGCGTCCGGACGCCGAGATCGGCGGCCGTCGCGGCGATCTCGTTCGCACCGACGTCGAGCGCGAGGCGCGCGTAGACCGTGTTGTCCGAGTGGATCGTCGCCTCCGCCACCGACTCGGGGCCGGCATAGGTCCCGTCGTAGGTGCGGACGTTCCACTCCAGCGGCGGGTACGAGAACGGCGCCGACAGGTAGCGGGTCGCCCAGGGATTCATGCCTCGCGCCACCGCCGCGGCGAGCACGATCGGCTTGAACGTCGAGCCGGCCTGTCGCTCGGCGCTCGTGACGAGGTTGAAGGTGTTGTCCGGGGTGCCGGGCGCGACAGCCGCCAGCGCGCGGATCGCACCGGTCCTCGGGTCGAGGGAGACGATCGCGCCCGCCGGATCTCCGCGCGCGTAGAGGACGCGCGACAGGGCCTCGGTCGCCGCGCGCTGCAGGCGCGGCTCGAGGGTCGTGTAGATCCGCAGGCCGCCGGCGCGCACGGTCGCAGCGCCGTATGCCTGCTGGAGCAGCTCCTCGACGTAGCCGAGGAAGTACGGCTCCGTCCC
Source organism: uncultured Actinomycetes bacterium (assembly GCA_963702785.1). GTDB lineage: Bacteria > Actinomycetota > Thermoleophilia > Gaiellales > Gaiellaceae > Palsa-739. The sequence continues at coordinate 752,002 of CAVPDV010000001.1, forward strand.
GCTCGCATAGGCCGGGCTCGGCCGCAGGCCCAGGCTTCGGTCGCGCAGCGCGGCCGTCAACTGCGCCGGCGAGATGTACCCGCTTCTGCGCAGCGCACGCAGGACGTCGTCCCGCCGCGCAAGCGCCGCGGCCGGATTGTGGAGCGGATCGTAGAAGGACGGCGCCTGCGGCAGGCCCGCTAGCAGCGCCGCCTGCTCGAGGCTCAGGCGGCTGGCGGGGAGGGAGAAGTACGTCCGGGCCGCGGCCTCGATCCCGTAGGCGTGGTTGCCGTAGTAGACGTCGTTGAGGTACGCGGTCAGGATCCTGTCCTTCGACCATGCCTGCGCCAGCTTGATCGCGAGGCAGGCTTCCACGACCTTCCGCCGCACCGTTCGGTCGGGCGAGAGATAGAGGTTGCGGACGAGCTCCTGCGTGATCGTCGAGCCGCCCTGGACGATCCGGCCGGCGCTGACGTCCGCGACGAACGCGCGCAGGATCCCGACCGGGTCGATGCCGCCGTGGCTGTAGAAGCGCCGATCCTCGATCGCGACCGTCGCCTTCGGCATCCACCGGCCGATCGCGCTCCGCGGAACCGCGGTCCGGTTCTCGAGCGCGGGAAGGACGCCAACGAGACGCGCCGTTGGCCCCGTAGACGAGCGAGCTCTCCGCCTGCCTCGCCGGCCGGAGCGCGCCGAGGTCGCAGCTCGAGCTGAAGTAGACGGCGCCGCCGGCTGCCGGTCAGCGCGAGCAGCGCGAGCGGGACGGCGATGGCGAGGGCGAGGACGACCCGACGCCGCGGCTTGCGCCTGCGCCGGCGTGGCGGGGTCACGCCGCCCAGACGCCGAGCGCGCGCAGCCGCCGGTGGGCACGCAGGCGCAGCTCGTGCTCGAGCCGCTCGGCCGCAACCTCGTCGGCGGCCGCCGCACGCACCGTCACCGTCGCGGTGCCGTCGAGCCCGCTCACGTAGACCCCGGCGTCACGCTCGCCCGCCACGTCCTCGCGGAGCGCGTCGACCGCCGCCTCCAGGTCCGCGCCGAGCGGAACGGGCACCGTCACCTCGGCGAATGTCTCCGCGCTGCGGATCGAGGCGTTGACGATCGCCTCCGACGCGAGCTTCTCGTTCGGGACGACGACCCGGCGCCGGTCGCGCGTGCGGATGAAGGTGTAGCTCAGGCCGATCTCCTCGATCACGCCCACGGCGCCGTCGTACTCCACGCGGTCGCCGATTCGCACCGGCTGCGAGAGCGCGATCAGCAGCTCCGGCGACGATGTTGCCGAGCGTTCGCTGCGAGGCGAAGCCGACGATGATCCCGAGCAACGCCGACGACGCGAGCAGCCCGCCGGCCACCGCCTGAACCTCGGGGATCGCGAGCAGGGCGGAGAAGAGGCCGACGACGAGGATCGCGACCATGACGATGCGGCGAAGCACGAGGTAGCGCGTCGCGGATTCGGGCGGCAGCGGCCGCCGCGCGAGCCACCAGTCGACGAGCCGCGCCAGCAGCGAGACCGCCACGAAGATCGCAGCGGCGATCACGACGTGCTTCCAGAACGGGCTCATCCGCCTTCCCGGTTCGCTACCCGGGAGCGAACTCCTCAGTCGTCGAGCGGGAGCGGACGGCGACCGGCGAAGCCGTCCTCGCTGCGGTGCCACCAGCCGATCTCCTCCTCGCCGAGCCGCCAGCAGAGGAGCACGGTCTCGCCGCGGCGCAGAGCCGGGAAGTCGATCAGGCCGCTGTCGAGGTCCTTGACCTCCGCGCCGTGGCTCGAGATCTCGTCCACGAGCCGCGCGAGCGTCCGCGCGACCGAGTCGACGGCGGCCGTCGCGGAGGCGAGCTCGGCCGGGGGGATTCCGCCGCCGTTGCCGCGGATCTTCCCTTCGAGCTCTTCCTGCCGCTCGAGCGCGGCGGCGTGCTCGCGGCGCGTCTCGACCAGCTGCTCGACGAGAGGCCGCACGTGCTCGAGCGCGGCGTTCGCCTCCTCAGGGGTGAAGTGGCGCATGGGCCGAACCCTATGCTGCGCCGTCGTGGAGGTCGAAGGCGCAGGCCCGGCGGCGCGTACGAGCCCGACGCGGGTCATCTGCTGGACGCTGTTCGTCGCCCTGATCGCCGCGCTCAACTACGCGGCGCGCTTCTCGGACGGCGGCGGAGTCGGGCGGGGAAGCTCGCGCCAGGAGGTCTACTCGTATTCGACCTTCGCCGGAGGCACGGTCCTCTACGCGGTCTGGCTCGGCATCGTGCTCCTGATCGTCGTCGATCGCTTCGACCTGCTCGCCCTTCGGCTGCCTCGACGCTGGGGTACAGCCCTCGGCGGCGTGGCCTCGGTGATCGTCGCAATCTTCCTCTGGGAATACGTCGTCTCCTTCCTGCCGCTGCCCGAGAGCCCCGGCAAGGAGCAGGGCATCACCAACGTGCACTGGGAGCCGGCGCATGCGGGCGCGTTCGCCGCCAACTTCGTCCTCTTCGCCGTGATAGCGCCGTTCGTCGAGGAGCTGACCTTCCGGGGCGCCGGCCAGTCGCTGCTCCGCTTCCTCGGTCGCACGCCTTCGATCCTGCTGGTCGGCGTCGCGTTCGGCCTCGCGCACGGGCTCGTCGAGGCGTTGCTGGTCCTCGTCCCCTTCGGCATCGGCCTCGCCTGGCTGCGCGACCGAACGGACAGCGTCCTCCCGGGCATGCTCGTGCACGCGCTCTTCAACGGAGCTGCGCTCGCCCTGATCGTCGCGCGCTAGCTAGTCCTCCTCGTCGCCGTTCTCGACGACGAACTGGTCGGGCGTGACGTCCTCGAGGAAGCTGCGGAAGCGGAGCACCTCCGCCTCGAGCTGCTCCTCGTCGACCTCCTCGCCCTCGAACTCGATCGCCGACTCGGCGATCACGTCGTCGGCGGCGAAGATCGGGGCCTCGGCACGGATGGCGAGCGCGATCGCGTCGGAGGGCCGCGAGTCGACCTCGATCTCCTGCCCGCCCTGGACGACCGTGATCTGCGCGTAGAAGGTGTTCTCCCGCAGCTCGGTGACCGTGATCCGGCTGATCGACACGCCGAGCTGCTCGAGCATGTCGCTCAGGAGGTCGTGCGTCATCGGGCGCGGCGAGGCCTGGCTCTGGAGCTTCATCAGGATCGCCGCGGCCTCGGGGTGTCCGATCCAGATGGGCAGGAACTTGTTCCCGTCCGCGGTCTTGAGTAGGACGATCGGCTGCTTGCCGACCAGATCGAAGCTGACGCCGTAGATGAGCATCTCCTGCATGCGGCTCCGGACCTCGCGTCGAATATAGCTCAGGGCCTCGCGCCGAAAACCGCCGTATCCCCGTGCACCCTGGGACGTGACAGGCCGCCGCTACAATCGGCCCCCCGCAGTTCCCTCTTCGTGGGCGATTAGCTCAGCTGGTTAGAGCGCCGCTCTGATAAGGCGGAGGTCCCTGGTTCGAATCCAGGATCGCCCATAGGCTCGGACTCAGCCGAACGTGAAGCTATAGGCGCGGACACCCGGCGTGAACGCGAGCTCCAGGGTCCCGTCCTCTGCACTTGCTTCCGGAGAGGACGGTGTAGAGCCGGTCGGCGGTCACGTCGATCGCGCGGCAAGCGGCCGGCCGTCAGCGAGTGACCGTCACGCGGCCGTGGCCGCCGAGGACGACGAAGACGTCCTCGGCGTAGTAGTGGAGTCGGAGCCGGGCACCCGGCCCGGCGATCGCGGTCTGACCGGCGAGCTTCCAGCGCCCGCCGTAGGAGATCGCGTTCTGGGGCAGCGAGGCAGCGAGCCGGTACGAGCCTGCCGGCCCTCGACGGGCGACGAGCCGGCGTAGCGAGTCGGGTCCAGCCCGTCCGGACCGAGGTACGTCTCCGGCGTGGTCGGCCGGGTTGGCGGTCGGCGTGAGGTTGGAGACGTCGGTCGTTTGTCCGGTGACGCCGAGGAGCTTGCGGATCGCGGTCTCCGTCGCTGCGTAGCCGCCCTCGCCGAACGTCACGTCGCGGACGTTGCCCTGGCGGTCGATCAGGTAGTCGGCAGGCCAGTAGTTGTTCGAGTACTCGTTCCAGGTCGCGAAGTCGTTGTCGAGCGCGACCGGCCAGGTCACGCGCAGGCGATGCACCGCATCCTGGACGTTGGCGAGCACGTGCTCGAAGGCGAACTCCGGCGAGTGGACGCCGACGATCTCGAGACCGTCCCGGTGGTAGGTCGAATACCAGGCGCGCAGGTGCGGAAGCGTCCGCAGGCAGTTGATGCACGAGTAGGTCCAGAAGTCGACGAGGACGACCTTGCCGCGCAGGCTGGCGAGCGTGACCGGCCGGTCGCCCGGCGTGTTCAGCCAGTGCACGATCCCGGCGAAGTCCGGAGCGGAACCGTAGTTCGGCAGTTGGCCGGGTCGCGCTGGAGTCGCGGCCTCCAGATTCAGGCTGCCACCGGACGTTTGCGCGCAGCCGCCCGAGGTGGACGCCCGCGAAGGCGGATTCCTCGGTGTGACGCTGCAAGGCGCTCGTGTACGAGCCGAGCCGTGTCTGGAGTGTCTGGTCGACGTTGAACACAATCGCAAGCGCGGCACCCGCCATCACCACGCCCAGCGCCGGCCTCCACCAGGCGCGCGTCGCGCGCAGGCGGGTCGAGACCCGCTGTCCCCCGGCAGCGATGAGCAGCAGCACGACTCCCGACCCGAGCGCATAGCACAGCGTGAGCAGGACGAGCGTCGCGCCGACCCGGCGCTGGGCGGCGAGCACGCTCACCGTCGCGAGGACGGGGCCGGCGCAGGGGACGAAGACGAGGCCCAGGCTCGCGCCGAGCAGGAACCCGCCGCCGAGGTCGCCGCTCGGACGGCGGCTCAGCCGCGACAGCGGCGCCTCGATCACCTCCCCCAGCCTCGGCACGAAGAGGGTGGCCGCGACGACGAAGAGGAGCGCGATGGCGACGTCGCGCAGCGCGTCCTGCGGCAGGCCGAGCGCCGACAGGAGCGCAGACGCCGACAGCGAGAACACCGTGAAGCTCGCGACGAGGCCGGCCGTGATCGCGTACGGACGCCGCCGCCCGCCGGCCGCCCCGCCCGCCAGCACGATCGGCAGAACCGGCAGAACACACGGGGACACGGCGGCGATGACCCCTGCGATGAAGCCGATCCCCAGCAGCAGGAGCAGGCCGGCGACCGACTGCCCCTTCGGCACCGTGGTGACGGCTGCGCCGGCGCCGCCCTGGTCGGAGGGGGTGGTGGAACCGTTGTTCGCGCCGCGAGACGCCGCGGCCGGAGGCGGATTTGGAGGCACGACCGAGCCGAAGATCTTCGTGGCCGACGCCGGGGAGGCAGTTGCCAGCACCGCAGATGCGACGATCAAGCCCGCGAGAGCGCCGGCGAGATGGCGCCTGTTCCTCATGCCTTCCCTTTCCTGTGGGAGAGCGAGAGTCTGCCGAAGCCCCGGTGCCGGCGTGCGCGATTTAAGGTTCGAGCACGGCTGCCGCGCTCCCGTTGTATGGTGCCGCCCGTGCCGCGGTACATGATCGTCAGGAGCTTCGACGTCGGGGAGGCCGAGATGCCCGGCGGTCGGCCGGCGGTCGCGCGAGATCGTGGAGACGGAGTTCCCGGAGATCACCTGGGAGCACAGCCACGTCGTCGTGGACGACACCGGCAAGGTGCGGACCTTCTGCGTCTATGCCGCACCGAACCGAGGACGTCGTGCTCCAGCATTCCTCACGGCTCGGACAGCACCGGATCGACTCGATCGACGAGATCGTCGGCGACGTCACGCCTGCGGACTTCCCCCCGGTCTGACGTCCGCCAGATGGAACGACGCCGAGCTCGCGAGCGCGAGTCGGCGCCGCAGCATGCTCTTGCGCTCCGTGTCGTCGTCCGGAACGAGCTCGAACGCCTCGCGGTAGAGGAGCGCCGCGTGGTCCTTCGCCCAGCCGCGCTCGGCGAGCTCGGCGGCGCGGACGAGCTGCTCCACGGCGCGGTCGTGGTCGCCGGCGGCGCGCCAGTGCCGCGCCATGGCACCCGATCGCGTCGCTCGACACGCCTGTCTTGTTGCCGAAGAACTCGGCGACGAGCGCGTGACGGTGTGCGCGCTCGGCGCGCGGCAGGAGGTCGTAGGCGACGTCGCGGATGAGCGCATGCGGGTGAAGACGTACTGCTGCTCGCCCTTCGATGATCGACGCGGTCTCACGGCGGACGAGGTCGCGGCGCTCGAGCTCCTCGAGCAGGCCTGGCACCTCGCCGTTCGTCCCGAGCGCACGAAGCGCGTCGAGCCAGAAGACCTTCCCGACGACGGCGGCGTCGAGGAGAAGCGTTCGCTCGGCGCCGGGAAGCGCGTCGAGACGAGCCGCGACGATCTCGCGCACGTTCGTGGGGAGACTGCCCCGGAGCGAGCTCGCCGACGCTCGCGGCGAGCTGCTCGATGAAGAGAGGGTTGCCCTCGGCGATCGCGGACCACGTCGTCGGCGCGCGGTCGTCGCTCCCGAGACGCCGGACGGCGAGCTCCCGGGCCTGCTGCTCGTCGAGCGGTCCGAGCGTCAGCGCCGTGTAGCCGGGGAGCCCGGCACCCCAGTCGTCGCGTGCGTCGAGCAGCTCGGGGCGGGCAAGGGTCAGCAGAAGAGGAGCGGCAAGCCCGTGCACGCGCCGTCGCGAGCAGTGAGCACGAGGTCGAGGAGGTTGGCGTCGGCCCAGTGGATGTCCTCGAACACGAGGATCGTCGGACTGCGACGCGCCGCCGCCTCGACGAACTCCACGGACCGAGTAGAAGAGCGCTTCCCGGTCGGAGAGCCTCGCACCCGCGTCGACACCGACGACGACGCCGAGATGCGCCGGCTGATCGCATCCGGATCGGCCGCCGATCCGGCAAGCAAGATCAGCGACCGCGGCTGCGCAGCTTCTGCGACGACGACCGGCGCCGGATCGCTCTCGAAGATGCCCGCGAGCTGCATCACCTGGCTGGCGAGAGCGCCGTAGGTGCCGCTCTCGCGGTACGGCAGCGAACGGCCGTGGACGACCGGGCGCCGTTCTTCCTCCGCACGCCGCGCCGAACTCCGCGGCGAGCGTCGACTTGCCGACGCCGGCAGGCCCGAAAAGCGAGACGAGGTGCGGCAGCAGCTCGCTCTGCACGCGCTCCCAGAGCGCATTCAGGATGGCGAGCTCGAAGCGTGCGGCCGACGAGCGACCGGCTCGACGATCGGCCGCTCGCCCGCCGACGTGATCGAGCGCGGATCGCGATCCACGCCTGCACGGGTGTCTGCCTTCCCTTTCGCGACGACGGGGCGGTCGGCTCGTACTCGATCGCGTCGCGCGTCGCCAGGTACGTCTCCTCGCCGACGACGATGCCGTTCACGGGGGCCGCCGCCTGCAGGCGGGCAGCGGTGTTCACGACGTCACCGGCGACCATCGACTCGCCGAGCGCGGGCCGGGCACCGAGCGAGACGACCGCCTCGCCGGTGTTGACCGCGATCCGGATCTGCAGGTCGCCGCCCGCGAGCTCGCCGACGATGTCCCGCACGACGAGCGCCGCCCGCACCGCCCGCTCGGCGTCGTCGCCGTGAGCGAGCGGCGCGCCGAAGACGCCCATGACCGCGTCGCCGATGAACTTCTCGACGACGCCGCCGAACGACTCGATCTCGCGCCGGACGCGGTCGTGGTACGGCGCGAGCACCGCGCGGACGTCCTCGGGATCGAGCCGCTCGGCCCTGGCGGTGAACCCGACGAGGTCGACGAAGATGACCGTGACGACGCGGCGCTCGTCGCGTGCCGTGGACGACGCGAGCGGTGCGCCGCAGGCGAGGCAGAACCGCGCGCCGTCCGGATTCTCCTGCCCACAGGTCCCGCAGACCGGGGACGGCGGCGTGACGGTCATGCGGCGCGGGCCTCCACCATTCGAACCTCCTTCTCGCGAGGCCCGATCCTACCCCGACCTCATCCGGGTCAGAGCCGCGCGGCTGCGTTCTCGAGAGCTTCGGCGAGCTCGGCCAGATCATGCTCGTCGGCGAAGGCCAGCTCGACGCGGCCGGGTGCGACACGCGCGTGGAAGCCGGTCAGCCGCTCGAGCGCCGTCCGCACGCGCTCTGCGAGCGCCGGGTCGACGGGAACGGAACCGGTGCGCGGACGCCGGCGCGCGCCGGCCCACTTCGCACGCTGTTCGGCCGCGCGCACCGACAGGCCGCGCCGGACGATCTCGCGCGCGAGGCGCCGGCGACCATCGTGGTCGGGTACGGCGAGGACGGCCCGCGCATGCCCCTCGCTCAGCTGCCCGCGCTCGACCATGCCGAGCACGTCGTCCGGCAGCTCGAGCAGGCGGATCCGGTTCGAGACCGAGGGCTTCGACCGGCCCACCCGCTCTGCGACCTCGCCCAGCGAGAGGCCGAACTCGTCGATCAGGACCGCGTAGGCGCGCGCCTCCTCGATCGGGGTCAGCTGCTCGCGCGCGACGTTCTCGACGAGACCGAGCAGGAGAGTCTCGCGGTCGTCCACGGCGCGGACGACGGCCGGCACGGTCGCGCGGCCGGCCTCGCGCGCCGCGCGCCAGCGGCGCTCGCCGGCAACGATCTCGTAGCCGCCGACCCCGCGCGGCCGCACGAGCAGCGGCTGGATGATGCCCTGGCGGCGCACCGATTCCGCAAGCCCCGACGCCGCCTCGGCCTCGAACCGGCGCCGCGGCTGACGCGCGTTCGGGTGGATCGCGTCGACGGGTATCTCGAGCAGCTCGGAGGGGACCGGGTGACCGCCGATCAGGGCCTCCAGACCGCGGCCGAGGCCCCTGCGCGGGGCGGCAACGGGTTGCGGCTGCGGGGAGGGCTCAGGCGCGCTCGACAAGTTCCATCGCCACCTTCCAGTAGGCGTCGGCTCCGGCGGAGCGACGGTCGTAGGCAATCGCGGGCAGGCCGTGACTCGGCGCCTCGGCGAGGCGGACCGAGCGCGGCACGGCGGTGCGGAAGACGAGCGGCCCGAAGTGGCGCCGCACCTCGTCGGAGACCTCCTGCGCGAGCCGCGTCCTGCCGTCCACCATCGTCAAGAGGATCCCGCCGACGCCGAGACGCGGGTTGAGGCGGCGGCGAATCAGCTCGATCGAGTGGAGGAGCTGCGTCAGGCCTTCGAGCGCGTAGTACTCGGCCTGCACCGGCACGAGGACGCGATCGGCGGCGGCGAGGGCGTTCACCGTCAGCGGGCCGAGCGACGGCGGGCAGTCGAGGAAGACGAAGCCGTACGCGTCGCTGCCGGAGGCGAGGGCGTCCACGAGGTAGCGCTCACCGTCATCCCGCCGCGCCAGCTCGACGACTGCGCCTGCGAGAGCCGGCTTCGCCGGAACGAGGTCGAGGTTCGGGAACGCGGTCGGATGGATGAGCTCGGCGAGCGGCGCCCCGTCGAGAAGGTCGTAGCTCGAAGTGCCGTTCGCGCTCATACCGAGCCCGGACGTCGCGTTCGCCTGCGGGTCGAGGTCGATCACGAGCGCCCGCTCGCCGGCCTCGGCGAGGCAGGCGGCGAGGTTGACCGCGGTCGTCGTCTTCCCGACGCCGCCTTTCTGGTTCGCGATTGCGTAGATGCGGGCCATGGGCCGCAGCCATTCTCGCTACGCCAGCGGACGCTTCTTCGCCACGCCGGCGCGGCGGGGGAAGCCGGGCGGAGTCGCCTCGAGCTTCGGTAGGACGACCAGGCCGTCGTGCTCCTCCGGCGAGCCGCCGCCGAGCTGCCGGGAGACACGCGCGACCTGGTCGAGGTCGGCGCTCTCGCCGAGCCACAGGATCGCGGCGCCGCCCGCACGGACGAGCGGCAGGCACCACTCCACCGCAACCGGCGGCCGGGCGAGCGCCTTCGCCAGCGCGACGCCCCATGCCTCGAGCGGCTGCTCCTCGGCGCGGCCCCACACGACACGGGCGTTCGGCGGAGCCCAGCGGCGCAGGAAGTCGCACTTCCGCTGCTCCGCATCGAGCAGCGTCACGTCGCGGTCCGGCAGCGCCGCCGCCAGCGGGATTCCCGGCGAGCCTCCACCGGAGCCGACGTCGACCAGGGATCCGGGGTAGCGCTCGAGCAGCGGCAGCGCCCGCAGCGCGTCCTCGAGCAGCAGCTCGCGCGCCCGGTGCGGGTCGCGGATCGCCGTCAGGCCACGCGTCTCGGCGACGGCGCGGAGCCAGTCACTCAGGTAGGACGACGACGTAGCGATTCGGCTCCGTCCCCTCCGAGGCCGTCGCCACCCCGCGCTCGTCCTTGAGCCGCAGATGGACGACCTTCCGCTCGACCGCCGTCATCGGCTCGAGCTCCTCGCGCTCGCCCGTATCGCGCACCCGCTCCGCCACCCTGTCGGCGAGCGTCTCGAGCGTCGCCCGGCGCCGGGCGCGGTAGCCGGCCGCGTCGACGACGACCTCCTTCCGCTCCACTCCGTACGTGCGGTAGACGATCGTGTTGAGCAGGTACTGGATCGCGTCGATCGTCTGGCCGTGCCGGCCGATGAGGAGGCCGACGTCCGGCCCAGAGCAGGTGACCACGATCGCCTCCGCGTCCTCGGCGGCGCGTACCTCCGCGTCGACGCCGAGCGCGGAGACGATCGCCGCGACGAGCGCTCGCGCATCTGCGGCCTGCTCCGTGGCGTCGGTCTCGACAGCGGCGGCGGCCGCAGCAGCAGCCGGCACGTGCGCCACGACGCGCGCCGGCTCGTAGCCGACGCCGAGCAGACCACGCTCGCCCTCGCTCACGACCTCGAACTGCACGGCGGCCTTGTCGAGCCCGGGATGGCGCCGCTCGAGCTCGCGCAACGCCGCCCACTTCGCCTCGCCGACGGTCTCGCCCGTCGCCTCGACCGTGAGGTGGGCGACCTCGCTCATCGCCGGCCGGCGCGCTTCTTCTTGCGCCGGACCTGCCGCGGAGCAGCCGAGGAGGGCGCCGGCTTCGGGGACGAGGACTCGGCAACGGCGCCGTTGCCGCTCGAGCCGTCATCCTTCGGCGGCGTCCGGGAGCTGCGCCGCTCGGCCGCGGGCGCCGGTGTGCGCGAGATCAGCTGTCGTGTGATCAGCCCCTGGCCGACCGTCCAGAGGTTCGTCGTCACCCAGTAGAGAACGAGGCCGGCGGGGAAGCGGGCGATGATGAAGACGAAGACGAGCGGCATGAACATGAAGAGCAGCCGCTGCGTCTTGTCGGCGGTCGTCATCATGAAGAACGACGACGCCATCTGGCTCGCGACGTAGACGAGGAGGAGCACGTAGCCGCCCCAGTGCGCCGTCGTCCCGTCCGAGATCGACGGAATGAAGTGGAGGAACGACAGGTTCGCGTGCAGCCCGGGGTGGAAGTTGGACTGGAAGTGCTTCAGGGTGTAGTAGAGCGCGATGAAGACCGGCAGCTGGGCCAGCATCGGCAGACAGGCCGCAGCCGGGTTGATCTTGTTCTCCCGGTAGAACTTCATCAGCTCCTCTTGCTGCTTCTGCTTGTCGTGCTTGTACTTCTTCTGGATCTCCTTCATCTGCGGCGCGTGCTTCTGCAGCGCCTGTGTCGAGTGGATCTGGCGGATCGTCAGCGGTACGAGGAGCACCCGGACGACGATCGTCGTCGCCACGATCGACCAGGCCCACGTCAGCCCGAGGTTCGAGTGGAACCAGTTGAGCACGTGACGCATCACGGTCTCGAGCTGGCTGAAGATCGGGATTGCGAAGAGCATCATCGGACCGGGTCGAAGCCCCCGTGGCTCCACGGATTGCAGCGGAGCAGCCGCCAGGCGGCGAGCGCGCTACCCCGGACGAGGCCGTGCCGGCGCAGCGCCTGGATCGCGTACTCCGAGCAGGACGGGTGGTACTTGCAGGTGGTCGGGAAGAGCGCGCCGAAGGTCAGGCGGTAGAGCCAGACGAGGCCGACCCCGGCGAGGCCCGGCAAGCGCCGCAACGCTCTCATGCGGCCAGGGCTCCGGTCTGCTCGAGCAGCTCGTCGACACGCTCGCCGAGCCACGCGAACCCGTTCGCCTGCGCCGCCTCGGCGAGACCGGGCCGCACGATGAGCACGTAGTCGTACCCGGGCGGGATCCGGTCGAGCCGCTCGTGCCAGACCTCGCGCAGCCGGCGCTTGATCCGGTTCCGGTCGACCGAGCCACCGACCGCACGTGGCACCGCGAAGCCGACGCGCGGCTCGGTCGCCTCCTCCTGCGGGAGCCAGTAGAGGACGAGAAAGCGGGACGAGACCGAACGGCCGCGGCGGTGCACCGCGTCGAAGTCCCGGGAGCGGGACAGGCGGTTGGCACGCTTCACGAGGCTCAGCTTAGTAGCGGTCGGAGCTAGGCCGAGAGCCGAGCCCGACCCTTGCCGCGCCGGCGCTTGAGGATCGCCCGGCCGGCGCGCGTCGCCATCCGGGCGCGGAAACCGTGCTTGCGCTTACGGCGACGGACGTTCGGCTGGTAGGTGCGCTTCACAGGGCAGGAAAAGGCTCGTCTTTGCCAGAAAAATCCCCGCGCCGGGCGGGGTGCGACGGCCAGTATAGACGACGGTCGTCCACCGTCTTCTCCACAGGGCCCGAAGGCGCAGGCATGCGGTCGGAGAGAGTCTCCCCCACGCTTGTCCACAACTGTGGAGGGATCTGGCCGATGTGGAAAACCCCTGCAAAACGCCCCAGTTTGCCCGTGCACACGACGCTGTTATGCTGGCCGTTCGGGCTGAGCTGGGAGGAGCGAAGCGTCGGTGGAGGATCCAATCGAGCTGTCTGCGGAGGACCTCTGGGAGGAGATCTCGGGGCGGCTCAGGGAAGCGCTCAACGACCGCACCTACGGGAAATGGTTCGGTGACGTCCGCGAGCTCGAGCTCGACGGCGAGACGCTCGTCCTCACCGCTCCGAACGAGTTCACCCGCGACTGGATCGAGGGCCACTTCCGCGGTCTGATCGGCGCGGCTGTGCGAGACGTCGTCGGGGCCGAGCGCCCACTCGAGCTGCGGATACGCGAGAGCGCGGGCGCGGAGGGCGGTACGCAGCAGGAGGGCCTCGTTCCCATGGTCCAACGCCTGACCTCGCGACCCGAGAGCGGCGGCTTCAACGCCAAGTACACGTTCGACTCGTTCGTGATCGGCTCGTCGAACCGCTTCGCCCACGCAGCCGCGCTCGCGGTCGCCGAGGCGCCGGCGCAGGCGTACAACCCACTCTTCATCTACGGCGGCACCGGGCTGGGCAAGACACACCTCCTGCAGGCGGTGGCGCAGTACGTCGCCGAGCACTCGTCCTCGCTGTCGGTCCGCTACGTGACGAGCGAGGCGTTCGTCAACGACTTCATCAACTCGCTGCGCGACAAGCGGATCGAGGGGTTCAAGCAGCGCTATCGCGCCTACGACGTGCTCCTGATCGACGACGTCCAGTTCTTCGAGGGCAAGGAGCGCTTCCAGGAGGAGTTCTTCCACACCTTCAACTCCCTCTACGAGGCTGGCTCTCAGATCGTTCTCTCCTCGGACCGCCCGCCACGCGACATCGCGACGCTCGAGGAACGACTGCGCAGCCGCTTCGAGTGGGGCCTGATCACGGACATCCAGGCACCCGACCTCGAGACGCGCATCGCGATCCTGCGCAAGAAGGTCAAGGTGGACCGGATCCACGTCGGGGACGAGCAGGTGCTGACCTTCATCGCCGGGCGCGTGTCGACCAACATCCGCGAGCTCGAGGGTGCGCTGACGCGCGTCGTCGCCTTCTCCTCTCTCACGGGCCGCCCGATGACGGTCGAGCTCGCCCAGGACGTCCTGCGAGACGTGTTCCCGCAGGGTGAAGCTGCCGCGGTCTCGATCAAGCGGATCCAGGATCTCGTCGCAGACCGCTTCGGGCTCTCGCTCGACGAGCTCTGCGGCGACAGGCGCTCGCAGAACATCGTCTATCCGCGCCAGGTTGCGATGTACTTGTCGCGCGAGCTCACAGACTCGTCGTTGCCGAAGATCGGCAGGGAGTTCGGCGGCCGCGACCATACGACGGTGATCCACGCGACGTCCAAGATCGCGCGTCTGATCCGTGAGGACAGATCTGTGTACAACCTTGTGCAAGAGCTCACGGCACGCGTCAAGCAGGTGCGGTAGCGCTTGCTCCCTTGTGGGAACGGCCTGATCGTCCACAATAAGGTTCCACACGCTCGAGCCCGCTGTGATGCGCGTAAGAGCCTGTCTTCCCCGTCATCCACACTCCCTACTACTTCTATGAGGACCAGAAGATGATCGAGAGTGAAACTACAGTCGGCGCCGACCTGAGGATTACGTGCGCCAAGGACGAGCTCGCGCAAGGGCTGTCACTCGTCGGGCGCGCCGTCTCGAGCCGCACCGCGATTCAGATCCTGTCCGGAATTCTTCTGGAGGCTCAGGGCAGCGAGCTGCGGTTGGCGGCGACCGACATGGAATTGTCGATGCGCGCGACGGTGCCGGCTCGTGTGGAGGGCGACGGCGCGGTCGTCTTGCCTGGTAGGACGCTGCTCGACATCGCGCGGCTCCTGCCGGCGAACGAGGTCACGCTCGAGCACCGCGCTGCGGAGTCGGTCGTCCATGTGACGTCCGGCAGCGCGACGTACGCGCTACAGACCTACAACGCGGAGGATTTCCCCCGACTGCCGGACGTGACCGCGACGGAGACCTTCGCCGTCGATCGAGGGTCGCTCCTGACGACGATCGCACGCGTCGCACGCGCGGCCTCGCGCGACGAGGCGAGGCCGGTCTTGACCGGTGTCCTCGTCCAGTTCGCGGGCGGCAAGCTCGTGATGGCGGCGACCGACTCGTACCGCCTCGCGGTCAAGGAGACCGATCTCGCGGCGCCGGCGCCGGAGCTCGAGGCGATCGTCCCCGGCCGTGCGCTGCAAGAGCTGGCGCGGATCGCCGGCGACGCGGAGGAGATCGCGGTCGGCGTGCAGGAGAACCAGGTGCTCTTCTCCTTCGACGGGATCTGGCTGACGACGCGGCGAATCGACGGGCAGTTCCCGAACTACCGGCAGCTCCTGCCTGAGACGTTCGAGCACGAGCTGGTCGTACCCCGCGCCGAGCTGCTCGACGTCGTGAGGCGAGCCAGCGTCTTGATCCAGCGTGCGACGCCGCTCCAGCTGCACTTCGCCGAGGGACAGGTCACCGTCGTGGCGCGCACGCACGAGGTCGGCGAGTCTCGCGAGTCGATGCCGGTTGCGTACTCCGGCGAGCCGCTCGAGATCGGGTTCAACGCCGAATTCCTGCGCGAGGGTCTCGAGTCGGTCGAGGGGGAGGACGTGCGCCTGAAGCTGATCAGCTCGCTGCGGCCGGCGGTCCTGACGGACGAAGGCGAGGACTTCACGTACCTCGTCATGCCGATTCGCCTGCCGGGCTGACCGGCTCTGGTCGTCGAGACCGTCTCGCTCCGCAGCTTCCGCTCGTACGAGCGCCTCGAGGCGGTGCTACGGCCGGGCCTCGTGCTCGCCGTCGGGCCGAACGGCGTCGGGAAGACGAACCTGCTCGAGGCGGTGCACGTCGCGACGCAGGGCTTTTCTCCACGCACGCGTACCGAGATGCAGCTCGTGCGGTTCGGCGACGACGGCGCGCGGGCGGCCGTGACCGGCCACCGGGGCGAGGTGACGCTGTCGCTCGAGGTGACGCTGCGCCGCGGCGAGGGAAAGCGCGCACGGCTGAACGGGGCTCCGCTTCGTGCCGCCGAGCAGCTCCGGACGCTCGTCTCGACGCTCGTCTTCACACCGGACCGGCTCGGCGTCGTCAAAGGTCCGCCGGCGACGCGGCGCGCCTACTTCGACCGGGTCCTCGGCCGTCTCGCTCCGGCGCGTGCGCCGCTGCCGGTGGAGTACGGCGCTGCCGTCGCACAGCGGAACGCTGCGCTCCGGCGCGCGGCCGCGGGACTCTCGGGGCGCGACGCCATCGAGCCGTGGAGCGAGCGGGTCGTCGAGCTGGGCGCCGAGCTCGTCGCGACGCGCCTCGACACACTGGCGCAACTCGAGACCGCGTTCGGGGCTCGCGCGGCCGAGCTCGGGCTCGAAGGTGCCGGCTTGCGCTACGAGGGCGAGCCCCCGACGCTCGAGGCGCTCGACGCTGTCCTGCGGCAGGACCTCGACCGCGGCGCGACGTCGCTCGGGCCGCACCTCCACGACGTCCGGCTCTCTTCGGCCGGCCGCGACCTGCGCAGCTTCGGCTCCCAGGGAGAGCAGCGTCTCGTCCTGCTCGCGCTCCTGCTGGCGGAGGCCGAGACGATCGTCGAGCGCAGCGGCGTGCCGCCGCTCCTCCTGCTCGACGACGTCCTCTCGGAGCTCGACCCGGAGCGGCGCCGCATCCTGGCCGAGCGTGTGCGCGGCGCCGGGCAGGCGCTGATCACGGCCACCGACCCGACGCTGCTGCCGGCCGAGCCGGATCAGCTACTCGAGGTGGCTCCCGGAGCGGTGTTCGAGGTCACCGCCTGATGGAGCCGATCGGCGCCGAGGTCCGGGCGGAGGTGCGGCGGGCCGGAGGTGAGAGTGGCGCCGGCGACGTCGGATCGCACTGGGCCGAGGCCGTCGGCGAGGAGATCGCCCGCAACGCGTGGCCGGCGAGGATGCAGTCCGACGGGACGCTCGTCGTGCACGTGCGCGACGCGATCTGGGGCTTCGAGCTCACCCAGCAGGCGAGCGAGATCTCCGCCCGCCTGCGAGGCCGGCCCCGGCTCCGCTTCGTCCTCGGCCCGCTTCCCGAGGAGGCTCCGCCGCCGCCTCCCGAGACCGCGCCGGCGGCGACTCGGGAGCAAGCGCGCGCCGCCGACGAGATGGCGTCCGCGATCACCGACCCGGAACTGCGGGAATCTGTCGCGAAAGCCATAAAGGCGGCTCTGGCTCGGACCCCGGACGACCGCTCGATCTGATACACTTCCAACTGCCCGCAAATAGCCCATTTGCAGGGCTTTTTTCATGACTGAAAGGGACTACACCGCTAAAGACATCACCGTGCTCGAAGGCCTCGAGCCGGTCCGGCTACGGCCGGGCATGTACATCGGCTCGACAGGCATTCGCGGCCTCCACCACCTCCTCTACGAGGTGTTGGACAACTCGGTCGACGAGGCGCTCGCCGGCCGCAACGAGCGGATCGAGGTGACCCTCCATCCGGACCACTCGGCCACGGTGCGCGACTGGGGCTCGGGGATCCCGGTCGACGTGATGCCCGACCAGGGGCTGCCCGCCCTCACGGTCGTGCTGACCAAGCTCCATGCCGGCGGCAAGTTCGGCGGCCAGGGCTACAAGATCTCCGGCGGCCTGCACGGCGTCGGCGTCTCCGTCGTCAACGCGCTCTCGGAGCGGCTCGTCGCGGAAGTGCGTCGCGACGGCAAGGTGTACCGGCAGGAGTTCGAGCGCGGCGCGCCGCTCGGCGACATGGAGGTCGTCGGCGAGATGGCGCCGGACGAGTCGACCGGCACGACGATCAGCTACCTCCCGGACGCCGACGTCTTCGAGGAGCTCGACGTGGATGCCGCCACGATCACGCAGCACCTCCGCGAGACGGCCTTCCTGACGCAGGGCCTGCACGTGAAGCTCGTCGACGAGCGCGCCGACGGCAAGACCGTCGAGTTCCACTACGAAGGCGGCATTCGCGACTTCGTCTCGCACATCAACGAGTCGAAGGACGCGATCCACAAGCACATCGTCTACATCGACGCCGAGACCGAGCAGGGCGCCGTCGAGGTCGCCATGCAGTGGAACTCCTCGTACCAGGAGTCGGTCTTCACCTTCGCCAACAACGTCAACACCGTCGAGGGCGGCTCGCATCTCTCGGGCTTCCGCAGCGCGCTCACGCGCACGCTCAACGCGAAAGCCCAGGACCTGAAGCTGCTGAAGAAGGAGGAGAGCCTCGACGGCGAGGACGTACGCGAGGGGCTCGCGGCGGTGGTCTCGGTCAAGCTCCAGAACCCGCAGTTCGAGGGCCAGACGAAGACGAAGCTCGGCAATCCCGGGATCGAGGGCGTCGTCCAGACGACGGTCAACTCCTCGTTCTCCCGGTTCCTCGAAGAGAATCCCCAGGACGCGCGGGCGATCTGCAACAAGGCCATCGCGGCGATGCGGGCGCGGCTCGCCGCGCGGAAGGCGCGTGAGCTCACGCGGCGGAAATCGGCTCTCGACAGCTCCTCGCTGCCGGGCAAGCTCGCCGACTGCTCCAGCCGCGACCCGGCGTCGACCGAGCTCTTCATCGTCGAGGGCGACTCCGCCGGCGGGCCGGCCAAGCAGGGTCGTGACCGCGACCTACCAGGCGGTCCTGCCCCTGCGCGGCAAGATCATCAACAGCGAGAAGAACCGCATCAACAAGGTTCTCTCCAACACGGAGATCCAGGCGATGATCACCGCGATCGGCACCGGCATCGGCGAGGAGTTCGACATCTCCGGCCTGCGGTACCACCGGGTCATCGTCATGACCGACGCCGACGTCGACGGCTCGCACATCCGCACGCTCGTGCTCACGTTCCTCTACCGGCACATGCGCGAGCTGTTCGAGTTCGGCCACGTCTACATCGCGGTGCCGCCGCTCTACAAGGTGAAGATCGGCAAGCAGGAGTTCTACTTCGAGAAGGACTCCCAGCTCGAGGAGCTGCTCGTCCGCGAGCGGTTCGACGAGCTCGAGGCGCGCGACCGTGCCGGCAGCGAGGTGAAGTTGACGGAGGCCCGCTGGAAGCGCTTCGTCGGCGCGCTCGCGGAGCTCGAGGGCTGGACGGCGCGCCTGCGCGCGGACTACGGGCATCATGCGGCCGATCTGGCCGTCTCCCATCGGCTCGTCGAGCTCGAGGCGACGACGCCGGCAGAGATCGAGACGGCGATCTCGTCCCTGCCGCCGAACGGCTACAAGCTGTCCGTCCTCGCCCGCGACGAGAACGGTCTCCACGTCAAGGTGATCGAGGAGGAGACCTCGGCGGCGCAGACCGTCGTGCTCACGGCGGAGCTGCTCTCGTCGCCGATCTACACGAACCTGCGCCGCGCGTACCAGAAGCTCGTGGAGCTGATCGGGGCGCCGCCGTTCTCCCTGGCGCTCGGCAGGAAAACGGCTGTGGCGGACAGCTTCTCCGCACTTCGCGCGGAGTCGCTCGAGCTGGCCAAGGAGGAGGGGGTCCAGCGGTACAAGGGCCTCGGCGAGATGAACGCCGACGAGCTCTGGGACACGACGATGGATCCCGCGAAGCGGCTCCTGATCCGCGTCGACGTCGAGGACGCGAGCGCCGCCGACCAGCTGATGTCGATGCTGATGGGTGACCAGGTCGAACCGCGGCGCATCTTCATCGAGGAGAACGCCAAGGACGTGAAGTTCCTCGATGTCTAGAAGGCGCAGTGTCTGAGGTCGAGACCGGCGCCCTCGGGCCGGGCCGGATCGAGCCGCGCGAGCTCGAGCAGGAGATGCGCTCGAGCTTCCTCGACTATGCGATGTCGGTCATCGTCTCGCGCGCGCTCCCCGACGTGCGCGACGGGCTCAAGCCGGTGCACCGGCGCGTCCTCTACGCGATGCACGAGGGCGGGCTCCAGCCGAACCGCCCGCGCGTGAAGTCGGCGAGCGTCGTCGGTGACGTGATGAAGAGCTTCCACCCGCACGGCGACCTCGCCATCTACGACACGCTGGTCCGGCTCGCGCAGCCGTTCTCGCTCCGCTATCCGCTCGTCGACCCGCAGGGGAACTTCGGCTCGATCGACGACGACCCGCCGGCCGCCATGCGCTACACCGAGACTCGGCTCGCGCGAATTGCGACGGAGCTCCTGCGCGACATCGACGCCGACACCGTCGACTTCGGGCCGAACTACGACGGTCGCCGGCGCGAGCCTCTCGTCCTGCCGTCTCGTTTCCCGAACCTGCTCGTCAACGGCGCGGCCGGCATCGCGGTCGGCATGGCGACGAACATGCCGCCGCACCACCTCGGCGAGACGATCGACGCGGTCGTCGCGATGATCGACGACCCCGAGATCAACGTCGAAGGCCTGATGAAGCACGTCAAGGGCCCGGACTTCCCGACCGGAGCCTTCGTCGTCGGCCGCAGCGGGATCCGCGACGCGTATCGCACGGGCCGCGGCCGGATCGTCATGCGCGCCCGTGCCCACATCGAGGAGCTGCGAGGCGGCAAGTCCGCAATCGTCGTGACCGAGCTGCCGTACGGCGTGAAGAAGGGCGGGGACACCGGCGTGATCCGGAAGATCGCCGACCTCGTCCAGGAGAAGACGTTGACCGAGATCTCGGATCTCGCCGATCACTCGGACCGGACCGGGATGCGGATCCAGATCGAGCTCAAGCGCGACGCCGTGCCGCAGGTCGCGCTCAACAAGCTCTTCAAGCACACGTCGCTGCAATCGAACTTCGGCTACAACGCCGTCGCGCTCGTCGATGGCGTGCCGCGCACGCTCTCGCTGCTCGAGCTCGTCCGTTACTACCTCGACTTCCAGCGCGAGGTCGTCACCCGCCGCTCGAAGGACGAGCTGCGCAAGGCCGAAGCCCGCGCGCACGTCCTCGAGGGCTACCTGATCGCGCTCGACAACATCGACGCGATCGTCGCCCTCATCCGCGCCGCGGCCGACAGGAGCGAGGCGGCGGAGCAGCTGATGGAGCGCTTCTCGCTGAGCGAGACGCAGGCGGAGGCGATCCTCGAGATGCGGCTCGCGCGCCTGACGGGTCTCGCGCGCAAGGAGGTCGAGGACGAGCATCGCGACCTGGTCGAGCGGATCGCCGAGCTGCGGGAGATCCTCGGCGACCCGGCACGGATCGACGGCGTCATCCGCGAGGAGCTGCTCGAGATCAAGCAGATCTACGGCAGGAACGACGACCGGAGGACCGAGATCGTCGCGGCCGAGGAGGAGCTCGAGCTCGAGGACCTGATCGCGGAGGAGGACATGGTGATCGCGATCACGCGCTCGGGCTACATCAAGCGTCTACCCGTCACTACCTACCGCGAGCAGCGCCGAGGCGGAATCGGCGTGATGGGGATGGAGCTCAAGGAAGAGGACTACATCGAGCACCTCTTCGTCGCCTCGACCCACGACTACATCCTCTTCTTCACGAACGTCGGCAAGGTCTACCGGCTCAAGGTGCACGAGCTCCCGCTCGGCTCCCGGCAGTCGAAGGGCCGCGCGATCGTCAACCTCCTGCCCTTCCGCCAGGACGAGCAGGTGCGGGCCGTGATCCAGACGCGCGACTTCGAGGAGGCGCGCTACCTCGTCTTCGCCACGAAGAAAGGCGTCGTCAAGAAGACGGAGCTGGCCGCCTACAACACGCCGCTCAAGGCCGACGGGATCATCGCGATCAAGATGCGGGAGGGTGACGAGCTCGTCGGCGTCCGCCACTCGTCCGGCGAGGACGACGTTCTCCTCGTCTCGCGCAAGGGCCAGGCGATCCGCTTCCACGAGACCGACGCGCGGCCGATGGGCCGTGACACGTCCGGCGTCGCCGGCATGAGGCTCCGCCAGGGCGACGAGGTGATCTCGATCAACATCGCCGAGGACGACGCGGATCTGCTCGTCGTGACCGAGAACGGCTACGGCAAGCGGACTCGCCTCTCCGAGTACCCGGTCAAGGGCCGCGGCGGGATGGGCGTGAAGACCGTGCAGCTGACCGAGGCGCGTGGCTACCTCGTCGGCTCTCGAGTCGTGCGCGACGGGTACCAGGTGATGCTCATCTCGACCGGCGGGACGGTGATCCGGATGCCGGTCGAAGAGGTGAAGCGACTCGGCCGCTCCACACAGGGCGTGATCGTGATGCGCCTGCGCGGCGAGGACGAGCGAGTCTCGGCGCTCGCGCCCGTCGTCGACTCCGACGAGGCGCCGGGCGACGCCGAAGACGCCGAAGTCCCCGAAGTCCCGACCGAAGTCCCCGAAAGCTGACGACGCGCAATCTGGTTTTCGAGGCCGGCTCTTCCAAAAGCTCCGCCAGGTCTCTATAACTCTCGCAGCAGGTTTCCACGTCCAGCGGCCGCGGGGGCGGAGATGGCGGTTAGTCGGCAGGTCGATCTTCTCGAACCCATCAATCTGGCGGAGCATCTCGGCAAGGTCGAGCTCTACCTCGGCCAGGTGTGCCAGATCGCAGGCATCTCGAAGATGCAGCTCGACTACTGGACCAACAAGGCCCAGATTCCGACGAAGGGCAGGAAGCAGCGCATCTACGACATCGACGCGCTCGAGACGGTGATGCTGATCAAGCAGGCGAAGGACAAGGGCCTCAACCTCGGGGCGGCGATCGCAGCCGCCCGGAGCTTCCGCGAGCAGCGCGCGAACGGGCTCGAGCAGTAACTCGAGCTAGCGCCTCGGGTGCAGCCGCTGCCAGTCGTCGTAGCGTTGCTCGAGCTCGCGCAGGATCGAAGACAGCAGCGGCGCCCGCGGCCACTCGCGGCCCGTCTCGACCAGCAGGGAGGTCGGCGGTTTCGGCGCCTCCGCCGGCAGCTCGTCCACCGTCTGGTTGACGTTCACGCCGACCCCCAGCACCACGCGACCGTCGCTCGCCTCGGCCAGGATCCCGGCGATCTTCCGCCCGCCCACGAACACGTCGTTCGGGTGCGCGACGCGGGCTTCGACCGGAAGCGCCGCCGCGACGGCCTCGCCCGCGATGATCGACAGCTCGGGCCACAGCACGACCGTCGGCGCCGGGCGGAGCAGGACCGAGAACAGGACCGCCCGGCCGGCCGGCGCGAGCCAGATGCGACCGAGCCGGCCGCGTCCCTCCGTCTGGAGATCCGTTGCGACCGTCGCGCCCTCCGGCGCGTCCGCCTCGAGCAGCCGCTGCGTCGAGTCGCACTCCGGGACGAAGCGGTACGGCTTGCCGAGACGACCGTCCAGCAGGGGCAAGACGACCCCGGGGGACAGATCCGACACGGCGGCTTAGACTAGTCCGCAGTGAGGGCGATTCGTCAGCCGCTGCGGCGGGACCAGCCACTCGACTACGAGAGCCTGAGTGACCCGATCCTCGTCACCCGGGCCAAGAGCGGCGACGCCCGCGCGCTCGAGGCGTTGTGCGTCCGTCATGCGCCACGCGTCGAACGGCTCGCGCGGCATCTCCTCCGCGACCCCGAGGACGCGCGCGACGCTGCGCAGGAGGCGCTCGCGAAGCTCTGCGTTCGGCTCCGCCAGTTCCGCGGTGAGGCCCAGTTCTCGACCTGGCTGCATCGCCTCGTCGTCAACACCTGCCGCGACGCGGCGGAACGGCAGCGGACACGAAGGCACGAGCAGCTCCCCGAGGAGCTCGGCGCCGATCTCGAGCACGACCCGGCCCGCAGCGTCGGCATCTCCGAGCTGCGGCGCGAGCTGTGCGACTCGCTCGCCGGCATCTCGTCCGAGCAGGCGCAGGTCGTCGTGCTCAAGGATGCATTGGGCTACACGTTCGAGGAGATCGCGGCTGCCGCCGGGATGCCGGTCGGCACGGCGAAGTGCCATGCGCACCGTGGCCGCAACCGGCTGCGCGAGCGCCTGCAGAGTCGCGACGTCGCATGAACGTGCCCGCCCCGCCGTTCGGTCGGGACGTGGTCGAGTCGATCATCCCGCACCGGCCGCCGTTCCTCCTCGTCGACGAGGTGCTGGAGCTCGAGCCGGGGCGCCGGGTGCGCGGCCGGCTGACGGTTCCCGCCGACGGCTGGTGGTTCCCGGGCCATTTCCCGGACCGCCCGGTGATGCCGGGCGTGCTCACGCTCGAGGCGATCGCCCAGTGCGGCGCGGTCGCCGTGCTCGCCGACGAGCGGAATCGCGGCAAGATCCCGTTCTTCGCGGGGATCGACGACTGCCGTTTCAAGCGAATCGTCGAGCCGGGTGACGTGCTCGACCTGGAGTGCGAGTTCCTGCGCGTGCGCGGGCCGATCGCGAAGGGCCAGGGACGGGCGAGCGTCGGCGGCGAGGTGGCGGCCGAGGCGATGCTCACGGTCTTCGTCGGCACCGAGACCGAGGCGGCCGCGACGTGATCGGGGCTGCTCGCGACGACGTCCACGTCACGATCACCGGCCTCGGCGCATACGTGCCCGAGCGCGTGATCACGAACGACGAGCTCGCCCGGATGGTCGACACCTCCGACGAGTGGATCGTCGAGCGGACCGGTATCCGCGAGCGCCGGATCGCCGCGGATTCCCAGGCGCTGTCGGATCTCGCGCTTCCCGCTGCGGAGGAGGCGCTCGGACAGGCCGGTGTCCGCGGTTCCGACATCGACCTCCTCGTCGTCGCCACCGTCACGCCGGACATGGCGTTCCCTTCCACCTCCGCGATCCTGGCCGACAAGCTGGAAGCCCGCGATGCGGCCGCGTACGACCTCTCGGCCGGCTGCACCGGCTTCATGTACGCGCTCGCCCAGGGGTACGCCAGCGTTGCGGGCGGGCTCGCGCAGCGGGTGCTCGTCGTCGGCGGCGACGTGCTCTCCCGCATCCTCGACTGGAGCGACCGCTCGACCGTCGTCCTCTTCGGCGACGGGGCAGGAGCGGTCGTCCTCGAGCGCTCGCCAGGACCGGGCTTCCTCGGCTTCGAGCTCGGCGCCGACGGTGCCGGCGGCGAGTACCTCTGGCTGCCCGGCAGCGGCTCCCGCCTGTTCGCGGAGCCGGACCGGCTGGTGAAGATGAACGGGCGCGAGGTGTTCAAGTTCGCGACGCGCGTTCTCGTCCAGTCCGCCGAGGCTGTGCTCGAGCGCTGCGGCTCACGGATCGAGGACGTCGATGTCTACGTTCCGCACCAGGCGAACGTGCGCATAATCGACCACGCAACCAAGAAGCTCGGGATACCGTCGGAGCGGGTGGTGGTCAACGTCGACCGGTACGGCAACACATCCTCCGGCTCGATCCCGCTTGCGCTCAAGGACGCGCAGGCGGCGGGAAGGCTTCGGCCCGGTGCTCTCGTACTCATGACGGGTATGGGCGCCGGATTGACCTGGGGAAGCGCGCTGATGCGCTGGACGGAGGCCGGGGGATGACGAAGATCGCGTTCTGCTTTCCGGGCCAGGGCTCGTTCGAGGCCGGTATGGGCCGTGACTTCGCCGAGCTCGTACCTGCGGCGCGAGACGTCTTCGCGCGCGCCAGCGTGGCGAGCGGGCTCGACCTCGAGCGCCTCTGCTTCCACGCGGAGGCCGAGGAGCTTTTCGACACCGCTGTCCAGCAGCCGGCGCTCGTGGCGACATCACTCGCGATGCTCGCGGCGCTGCGCGAGCGCGGCGTGAAGGCCGACTTCGTGATCGGCCACTCGGTGGGGGAGTTCGCCGCCCTCGCCGCCGCCGAGGCGATGACGATCGAAGAGGCCATCACGCTCGTCCGCGAGCGCGGCCTCGCGATGGCCGAGGCCGCCGCGCGCCACCCCGGCTCCATGGCCGCGATCCTCGGTCTGGCCGACGAGATCGTCGAAGCCCTTTGCCGGCGGATCCTCGGCGTTTGGCCCGCGAACTACAACTGTCCCGGCCAGGTCGTCGTCTCGGGCGAGAACCTCGCCGTCGAGCAGTGCATCGAGCAGGCGCAGGGAGAGGGAGCCCGCCGGGCCGTGAAGCTGCGCGTCTCCGGAGCCTTTCACTCGCCGCTCGTGGCTCGCGCCGCCGACCGCCTGCGGCCCGCGATCGAGCGGGTCCGTTTCCAGGAGCCGGTCGCGCCGTTCATGTCGACCGTGACGGCACGCGTGGAGTCGGCGCAGAGGCTCGGCCCGCTGCTCGTCGACCAGCTCACGGCGCCCGTCCGGTTCACGCAGGCTGCGTCCGAGCTGATGCGGGTCGGCGTTCGCACGTTCGTCGAGGTCGGGCCGGGGAACGTCCTCTCGGGTCTCGTGAAGCGGATCGACCGGAGCGTCAAGGCCGTCTCGGTCAACAGTGTCGAGATGCTAGAGCTCCTGCCCGAGCTTCTCGCCGAGCATCCGTGAGCTTCTGCTCCCTGGAAGGCAAGCGCGCTCTCGTCACCGGCGCGTCGAAGGGGATCGGGCTGGCCATCGCCGAGGAGCTCGCCCGCGCCGGCGCGGAGGTCGTCGTCGGCTACCGCACGGGCGGCGAGGAGGCCGAGGCGCTCGCCGCCGCGATCGGCGGCCGGGCGGTTCAGGCGGACGTCTCCAGCGCGGAGGAGGCTGCGCGGCTGGTCGAGGAGGCCGGCGACCTCGACATCCTCGTCAACAACGCGGGCCTGACTCGCGACGGCGTGCTCGCGCGGATGTCGGACGACGACTGGCGGACGGTGCTGGAGACGAACCTCTCGTCGGTCTTCTACACCTGCCGTGCCGTCTGCCGCCCGATGATGCGAAAGCGCGCGGGCGCGATCGTCAACGTCTCCTCCATCGTCGGCCTGCGGGGCAACTGGGGCCAGACGAACTACGCCGCCTCGAAGGCCGGGATCATCGGCTTCACGAAGTCGCTCGCGCGGGAGCTCGGCAGCCGCGGCGTGCGCGCGAACGTCGTGGCGCCCGGCTACGTGCGCTCGCAGCTCACCGACGTTCTGCCCGAGGAGGCGACGGCGGCGATGCTCGGGAACACGCCGCTCGGCCGGCTCGGGGAGCCGACGGACGTCGCAGGCGCGGTACGCTTCCTCTGCTCCGACGAGGCGTCGTTCATCACGGGCGACGTGCTCCTCGTCGACGGCGGGCTGGGGATGTAATGGCTGCGGAGAACGGCTCTCACAACGGGCGGAGGCGCGTCGTCGTCACCGGACTCGGAGCGGTGACGCCGCTCGGGCTCGACGCCGAGTCCTCCTGGTCGAGCCTGCTCGCGGGCGACTCGGGCGCGGCCGAGATCACGCAGTTCGACCACGCCGACTATCCCGTCCACTTCGCCTGCGAGGTGAAGGGCTTCGACCCGACGGAGTGGATCGAGCGAAAGCTGGCACGGAAGATGGACCGCTTCACCCACCTCATCCTCGCCGCGGCGCGGCAGGCCGAGGCCGATTCCGGGCTGAACATCTCAGAGGAGGCCGATCGGGTCGGGGCGGCGGTGGCGACCGGCATCGGCGGCCTGCGGTCGTTCCAGGAGTGCTACGACACGCTTGCCACGCGCGGCCCCGATCGCGTCAACCCATTCTCGATTCCGGCGATCATCCCGAACCTCGGCGCCGGCTGGGTCTCGATCGAGCTCGGCACGCGCGGGCCGCTCCTGTCGGAGTGCACGGCTTGCGCCGCCTCGAACATGGCGATCGGAGACGGGACCGACGCGATCCGGCTCGGGCGTGCCGACGTGATGCTCTGCGGTGGGACCGAGGCCGCCGTGTGCAAGGTCGGCATTGCGGGGTTCGGCGCGATGCGGGCGCTTTCCCGGCGCAACGACGACCCGGCCCGCGCCTCGCGGCCGTTCGACGCCGGGCGCGACGGTTTCGTCATGGGCGAGGCGGGCGCGGTGGTCGTGCTCGAGGAGCTCGAGCACGCGAAGGCGCGCGGCGCGAAGATCTACGCCGAGGTCGCCGGCTACGGTCTCTCCGCCGACGCGAAGCACATCACGGATCCCGATCCGACCGGCCCCGTCAACGCGTTCAAGATGGCGCTGGCCGACGCCGGCGTCGGGACGGATGAGATCGACTACGTCAATGCGCACGCGACCTCGACTCCGGTCGGCGACTCGTCCGAGACGCAGATGCTCAAGCTCGCGCTCGGCGAGGAGAACGCCTACGCGACGCCGGTCTCGGGCACCAAGGGCGCGACCGGCCATTGCCTCGGCGCGGCCGGCGCGATCGAGGCGATGTTCACGATCCTCGCCATCCGCGACGGAAAGCTCCCGCCGACGATCAACTACGAGGTCGAGGACCCGACGTGCGATCTCGACTACGTGCCCAACGAGGCCCGCGACGCCGACGTCGCGGTCGCCGTCTCGAACAGCTTCGGCTTCGGCGGTCACAACGCCTGCGTCGTCTTCACGCGCTTCGAGGACTAGGCGCCGGCGAAGGTAGGTTCCCGGCGTGAGCGAGCGCTGGGCCACTTTCGACTGCTACGGCACGCTGATCGACTGGAACGCCGGGATCGGGCGGGAGCTCGAGCGCGTCTTCGGCGCCGGCCGTGCCGGCGAGCAGCTCCACGCGCTACCACGGGCTCGAGCCGCAGATCCAGCGGGAGGATCCGAGCAGGAGCTATCGCGACGTCATGACGCTCACGCTCGCGCGGCTCGGTGCGCCCGCCGCCGAGGAGGACGCGCTCGCCCGCTCGCTGCCGTCGTGGGAGCCGTTCCCCGAGGTGCCGGCAGCGCTCGAAGCCGCGCGCTCCCGCGGCTGGCGCCTCGCCGTCCTCTCCAACACCGACCGTGACTTCGTCGACGCCTCGCTCGCCAGCATCGGCGTCCCCTTCGACCTCTCGATCGTCGCCTCCGAGATCGGCTCCTACAAACCCGCCCCGACCCACTGGGAGGAGTTCTTCGCGCGTACCGCCGCGCCCCGCGAGGGGCACGTCCACGTCGCCGCCAGCCTCTTCCACGACGTCGCGCCGGCGGCCGCCCAGGGTCTTCGCACCGTCTGGATCAACCGGCTCGGCGAGACTCCGGAGCCGCAGCCCGACGTCGAGCTGAAGAGTCTCGACGGGCTCGCCGGCGCCCTGGACTCCCTGGTCGCATGAATATCCGTCCCGCCACCAAGAGCGACTACCCGGCGATCGCCGACCTCTTCCGCTCGGTCGAGGTCGCGTTCCTGCCCCAGCCGACGGATCTCACCGCCGACGTCGTGGACGGGTGGCTGGGGACGGTCGCTCTCGAGACGAATACGTGGCTGATCGAGCAGGACGGTGAGCTCGTTGCCGGAGCGTTCGGACAACTGCACGGCAATCGAGGGAACTGCGCCGGCGCCGTCCGGCCGTCGGCGCGGGGCCGCGGGCTCGGCGGCCGGCTCGTCGACCTCCTCGAAGAGCGCTTCCGCGAGGAGGGCGCTGAGCGGATCCACAACAACGCGCTTGCGGCCGACGACCGCGCGAGCGAGCTGTTGCAGAGCCGCGGCTACAGCGAAGTGCGGCGTTTCTGGGACATGGCGATCGACTTCGACGGCGAGATCCCGGAGCCGGCCGTAGCGGTCGAGCCGTTTCGGGAGGAGGACGCGGCGGCGTTCCACGCGGCTCTCGAGGAGGCGTTCGCCGACCACTGGGGCCACGAGCCGGAGACGTTCGAGGCGTGGTGGGAGCGACAGCGCAATCGCGCCACGTACGACGCGTCCGTCTGGTTCGTGATCCGCGACGGCGACGAGATCGCGGCGGTCTGTCGGAACGACACACACGAGGCGCGCGGCTACATCGGCGCGCTCGGCGTGCGCCCCGCGTGGCGCGGTCGCGGCTACGGACGAGCGCTGCTTCTCCACAGCTTCCGAGAGTTCCAGCGGCGCGGCCTCCCGCGTGTCACGCTCGGGGTCGACGCCGGCAACGAAACGGGCGCGACGCACCTCTACGAAAGTGTCGGGATGCACGTTGAGATGGCGATGATCGTCTGGGAGAAGATGCTGACGTGAGCATCCTGCGCGCGAAATGCCCCGACTGCCGGACGCTCACCGCGGTCGCGATCGACGACCTCTACGAATGCCACTCGTGCGGGCGCACGTTTCGTGCAGGGCTCGTTCGGGTCCCGCGCGCCTGGGGTGACGGCGGCGAGCCGATGGTCGAGGCTGCCGCGTTGCCGCTCGACTACCCGGAGGTCGCCGTCGTCGAGGAGGAGACGCTTGCGATGCAGACGCTCGCCGTCGCGTCCGATCTGCCCGGTGCGGCCGCTCATGCTCGGCGGCTGTTGCTGTTCCCACGTCGGGACGGTCGAGGGGCTCGCGGCCCGGCACGGGCGAGTCGGCGTGCTCTGGCTCGACGCCCACGGCGACCTCAACACGCCGGAGAGCTCGCCCTCGGGCAACGAGTGGGGGATGCCTTTGCGGATGCTGCTCGACCGCGGCACGCTCGACGCGGCCGACCTCGTCCTCTGGGGCGCGAGGAACCTCGATCCGCCGGAGGAGGAGTTCATCGCCAGGTCCGGGATCGGCGACGATCCCGGGGAGCTCCTCGGGCGCGCGAACGCGATCTACGTCGCGCTCGACTGCGACGTGCTCGACCCGGCCGAGCTCGCAGTCTTCATGCCCGAGCCGGGCGGTCCCTCCCTCGCCGAGGTCGAGCGGCTCCTGGTCCAGGTCCGCGAGAGCGGAAAGCTCGTCGGCGTCGGCTTCACGGGTCTCGCACCCGACCCCGCGAACGTCGCCAAGCTCCAGCGCCTGGCGAGCGCGCTCGGCTACTGACGTTCGCGCCGCGCCCCTCTCGTCCCGCAACCCGCCGCCGGAGCGCGAGGTCTAAGCTGGCGAAGTGGCGAAGATCGACGTTTCGGTCGAGACGAGAGACGAGCCGAGCCCTCCTCCGGCCCACCCGAACACCTGCCCGAGCTGTCACTCGCATTTCCGCGACGACGAGCTCGACGCGAGCCTCTGGGTCTGCGGGCAGTGCGGCCACCACTTCCCGATGCGGGCGAGACCCCGGATCGCCTCGCTCGTCGATTCCGGCTCCTTCGCCGAAGAGGCGGCCGAGCTCCACTCGGAGGATCCCCTCGGCTTCTTCGACCTCCGCCCGTACACCGAACGGCTCGCCGAGGCGGAGATGAAGACGGGACTTGCCGACGCGATGGTGATCGGGCGCGCGGCGATCGAGGGACGCCAGTGCGAGCTCGCCGTCATGGACTTTGCCTTCATGGGCGGCTCGATGGGGAGCGTCGTGGGCGAGAAGCTGTCGCGCGCCTGCGACTACGCCGCCGAGGGGGAGATGCCGCTCATCGCCGTGACGAGCTCGGGCGGCGCGCGAATGCAGGAAGGGATCCTCGCGCTCATGCAGCTGCCGAAGACGGTCGCCGCGGTCGAGGATCTGCACGACGCCGGGCGGGCGATGATCTCCGTGATGACGCACCCGACGACGGGCGGCGTCCTCGCCAGCTTCGCGACGCTCGGGGACGTTCTCCTCGCGGAGCCGAATGCGCTCATGTCCTTCGCCGGGCCGCGCGTCGTGCAGGAGATCACGCGCGAGAAGCTCTCCGACGACTTCGGTCGCGCCGAGCAGAACCTCCGCTTCGGCCAGATCGACGCGATCGTGCCCCGGCCGGAGCTTCGCGCGACGCTCTCCCGCCTGCTGAGGCTGTTCGATGCCCCAGAGTGAGCACGAGCTGCGGCTGCGCGAGCGGCTGGGACGGCTGAAGAGCCTTCCCCTGCTCGGCGGCGCGCGGCTCTCCGGCGAGCTCGAGCGGCTGCAGCGCCAGATCGACAGGATCGGCCACGAGGCGACGGACGACGACATCTGGCGCCGCGTCGAGCTCGCACGCCACGACGACCGGCCGTACACGCTCGACTACGTGGAGCGCCTGCTCGACGACTGGTTCGAGCTGCACGGCGACCGTGGCTCGCAGGACGACGGCGCGATGGTCGCCGGCCTCGGCAAGCTCGACGGCCGCACGATCGTGCTCGTCGGCCAGCAGAAGGGACGGGACATCAAGGAGCGCGTGCGCCGGCAGTTCGGCGCGGCGAACCCGGAGGGCTACAGAAAGGCGATGCGCGCGATGGAGCTGGCCGAGCGCCACGGCCTTCCGCTGGTCACGCTCGTCGACACGCCGGGCGCGTATCCGGGAGTCGTGGCCGAGCAGCATGGCCAGGGCGGTGCGATCGCTCGCTCCCAGGCGACGATGGCGCGATTGACGGTGCCGATCGTCACGTGTGTGATCGGCGAGGGCGGCTCGGGCGGGGCGATCGCGATCGCGCTCGCCGACCGCGTGCTCATGCAGGAGAACGCGATCTACTCCGTCATCTCGCCGGAGGGATGCGCCGCCATCCTCTGGCGCGACGCCGGCCAGGCGAAGAAGGCCGCCGCCGCGTTCCGGCCCGACGCGATCCACTGCCTCGAGCTCGGCGTGGTCGACGAGGTCGTGCCGGAGCCGGTGGGTGGTGCGCAGATCGATCCGGACATGGCCGCCCGGCTCCTCGGCGAGGCGGTCCAGGAGACGCTCGCGGAGCTCGACGGGATCCCCGGCGACGAGCTCCGCCGCCGCCGTCGGGCTCGCTTCCGTTCACTCGGCGTCTACGCCTGACGGCGAAGCTTTGTATAGGTTGACATAGGTTCCGGCGAGCGCGTCGCGGACGCTGTCCACACCGTCCACAGGCTTATCCCCGGTTATGTATGCGTCGTGTGAACGGTAGGAGTACGACTCGAGGGCGACAAATTCGCGCTTTTCGAGCCGACGATCCGGGATCAGCTAGAACAGCCTCGTGAGCGAGAAGCTCTCGGAATACGAGCGCAAGCGCAACCGGAAGAAGACGCCGGAGCCGTTCGGCGGCGACGCCGGCGAGGGGGCGCCGACCTTCGTCGTCCAGCGGCACGATGCGCGACGCCTCCACTACGACTTCCGACTCGAGCGCGACGGCGTGCTCGCCTCCTGGGCCGTGCCGAAGGGGGTGCCCCTCGAGCCGGGCCAGCAGCACCTCGCGGTCCACGTCGAGGATCATCCGCTCGAGTACGGGGGCTTCGAGGGCGAGATCCCGCAGGGGAACTACGGCGCCGGCACGGTCGAGATCTGGGATCGCGGCACGTACGAGCTGCTCGAGGAGAAGCGCGACGGCGGCCTGACGGTGCGACTGCACGGCGAGCGCCTCGCAGGGACGTGGGCGCTCGTCCCGGCGCACCTCTCGGGCGATCCGAAGAACTGGCTCATCCTGCGCAAGCGCGAGGACGGGGCGGGGTCGCCCGCGGCCCGGCGCGACTACGCGCCGATGCTCGCGACGCTCTCGGAGGGGCTGCCCAAGGGCGAGGGCTGGCTGTTCGAGCCGAAGTGGGACGGCTATCGCGCGCTCGGCTACGTCCGCGGCGGCGAGGCGAAGCTCCTCTCCCGCAACGGCAACGACCTCACCCGGCGGTTCGAGTCCGTCGCGAAGGAGCTCGTCAAGGCGCTGCGCACTCCCGACGCGGTCGTCGACGGGGAGGTGATCGCGTTCGACGGCGCCGGCCGGGCGAGCTTCTCGGCGATGCAGCAGGGCAGCAGGCGCCTCGCCTACGAGCTCTTCGACGTGCTCGAGGTGGACGGCGAGCCGGTCGTCGGACTGCCGCTGACGGAGCGACGCGAGCGGCTAGAGGCACTGCTCGCGCCGAACGCCGTCGTCCAGCTCTCCGCCGTCTTCGACGACGGACCTGCGCTGCTCGACGCGGCGGAGGAGCAACGGCTCGAGGGAGTGATGGCCAAGCGGGCCTCGTCCCGGTACGCCGAGGGAAAGCGCACGCGCGACTGGCTGAAGATCAAGACGCACGGCCGCCAGGAGTTCGTGATCTGCGGCTGGACGAAGGGGCAGGGCCGGCGGGAAGGTCGCTTCGGCTCGCTCGTCCTCGGCGTCCAGCGCGGTGACGAGTGGGCGTGGGTGGGCAACGTCGGCACCGGCTTCAGCGAGCGCGACATCGACGACCTGCTCGCGCGGCTCCAGCCGCTCCGGCGGGCGACGACTCCGTTCCCGGTGGCGCCGAAGATGGCGAAGGTGCGCAAGGGCGACGTCGTCTGGGTCGAGCCGGAGCTCGTGTGCGAGGTGCAATTCGTCGAGTGGACGCACGACGGGCACCTGCGCGCGCCGTCGTTCCAGGGGCTCCGTGACGACAAGGCGCCCGAGGAGGTGCGGCGCGAGCGGCCGGCCGAGGCGGACGGGGGCCGCGTGAAGCTCTCGAACCTCGACAAGCTCTTCTGGCCCGAGGAGGGGATCACGAAGGGCGACCTCCTCGACTACTACCGCGCGGTTGCCGACGTGCTCGTCCCGCATCTGCGCGACCGGCCGTTCACGATGCGGCGCTATCCCGACGGCGCGTTCGGCAAGGCGTTCTTCCAGAAGGACGCGCCGAAGCACATGCCCGACTGGATCCCGACCTTCCACGTCGAGGTCTCGACGCGCGAGCGGCCGCCGCGCAAGAGATGGATCGACGCGCCGATCGTGAACGAGGCGGACGCGCTCGCCTGGATGGCGAACATGGGCTGCATCGACATGAACACGTGGTACTCGCGCGTCGACCGGCCCGACCGGCCGGACTTCGTGCTCTTCGACCTCGACCCGTCCGAGGACGTCGGTTTCCGCGAGACGGTGGAGGTGGCGCTGCTCGTCAAGCAGGCGCTGGACGCGCTCGGTCTCGTCTCGTTTGCGAAGACGAGTGGATCGGACGGGATCCACGTCCTCGTGCCGCTCGAGCGGCGGCACACATACGTCGACACGCGCGAGTTCTCCGAGATCGTGGCCGGCGCGATCGCGCGCGCGCACCGCGGGCTCGCGACGACCGAATGGTCGAAGGCGAAGCGGCGCGGCGTCCTGATCGACGCCAACCAGAACGGCGAGGGGAAGACGATCGCCTCGGTCTACTCGGTGCGGCCGCGGCCGGGCGCGCCGGTCTCGACGCCGCTCGGCTGGGACGAGCTCGACGGCTCCCTCGAGCCCGGCCGCTTCACCATGGATGCCGTCCTCGAGCGGATCCGGAGCCACGGCGACCTCTTTGCGGGCGTCCTGACGACGCGACAGCGGCTCGGGCCCGCGCTCCGAAGCCTCCGTTCGTGAGGTAGAACGCAGCCGTGGCCGGGACGATCCTCTGGGACGTCGACACCCAGGTCGACTTCGTCGAGCCGGGCGGCAAGCTCTACTTCGCCGGCGCGGAGGAGGCCAGGCCTGCCATGCGCCGGCTCGTGGAGGCGGCTCGCGCCGCCGGCGTCGTCCACGTCGCCTCGGCCGACGACCACGAGCTCAGCGACCCGGAGATCTCGGAGGAGCCGGATCTCGAGAGCACCTGGCCGCCGCACTGCCTGCGCGGGACACGCGGCGCCGAGAAGATCCCGGAGACGAGGCAGCTCGACCCGCTGCCGCTCCCGCAGGTGCCGCTGCCGGCGCCCATGCTGCGCCGGCTGCTCGAGGGCCGGCGTGAGATCCTGATCCTCAAGAAGCACTATGACCCGTTCACGAATCCCAACGCCGAGCCGATGCTCGACGCGCTCGACCCGGACGAGATCCTCCTCTTCGGGGTCGCGACCGACATCTGCGTCGACGTCGCCGTCCGGGCGCTTCTCCGCCGCGGCCGCCGCGTCGCGGTCGTGGAGGACGCCGCGCGCGGGCTCGACGAGGCGCAAATCGCGGCCTGTACCGAGGCGTGGCGTGAGAGTGGCGTTCGTTTCACGACGGCCGCGGAGGCGGCCGCGTCCCTCGGTTAAGGGGCCGGCCCGTCGATGCCGATGAGGCCGTAGATGGTCGGGCACTGGTTCCACGACGCGGCGAACTTCGCCACGACCTGGCTCCCGCTTGCCTTCTTCGGGATCCTCGTCCTCACCGCCTGGCTCCTGTGGCGCACGGTCGGGATGATGCCGCGGATCAAGCCCGTCAACCTCGCGCAGAAGGCGCGCGCCCAGACGACCTGGGCCGACGTCGCCGGCGTCGAGGAGGTGCGCTCGGAGCTGATGGAGGTGGTCGAGTTCCTGCGCGAGCCGCAGCGCTTCGAGCTCCTGGGGGCCAAGACGCCCAAGGGAATCCTCCTCTACGGGCCGCCCGGCACCGGCAAGACGCTGCTCGCGAAGGCGGTCGCGCACGAGTCGGGCGCCAACTTCTACTCCGCGAGCGCCTCCTCGTTCGTCGAGATGTTCGCGGGTCTCGGCGCGGCGCGGATCCGCAAGCTCTTCAACCAGGCCCGCAAGAACGCGCCCGCGATCGTGTTCATCGACGAGCTCGACGCCGTCGGCGCCCAGCGCACCGGCCACGGCTTCAACCGCGAGCAGGACCAGACGCTCAACCAGCTCCTCGTCGAGCTCGACGGCTTCGAGGGAGCCGAGCAGGTCGTGGTCATGGGCGCCTCGAACCGGATCCAGGATCTCGACCCCGCGCTGCTGCGGCCGGGACGCTTCGACCGGCAGATGCTCGTTCCGCCGCCCGACCTCGCGGGGCGGGAGGCGATCCTCCGGGTCCACACGCGCAGCAAGCCGCTCGCGCCGGACACCGAGCTCGGTGTCGTCGCGCGCCAGACCTCCGGTCTCACCGGCGCCGAGCTCGAGAACATCTGCAACGAGGCTGCGATCAACGCCGGTCGCCGGGGCGACAGCTACGTCGTGCAGAGCGACTTCGACTGGGCGCTCGAGCGGGTCGTCGCCGGCCTCCAGCAGCGCAAGGTTCTGACCGAGAAGGAGCGGCGGATACTCGCCTACCACGAGGGAGGTCACGCGCTCATGGCTCACCTGATGGGCTCCGTCATGGAGCTGCAGAAGGTGACGATCGTCTCCCGCGGCAACGCGCTCGGCTACGCCTTCTACCTGCCCGAGGAAGACCGCTACCTGCACACCAAGGAGGAGCTCGTCGACCGCATGGTCGTCGCGCTCGCCGGCCGGGCGGCGGAGGAGGTCGTCTTCGGACGTGTCACGAACGGCGCGGCGAACGACCTCGAGAAGGTGACGGAGATCGCCCGCTCGATGGTCTTCGAGTGGGGAATGGCCGAGTCCGTCGCCTCCCGCACGATGCGCGCGGACAACTATGCGCTCTCGGAGGCGACGAAGCGGCTGCGCGACGAGGAGCAGGCGCGGCTCACGGACGGCGCGTACGAGGAGGCTCTCCGCCTGCTGTGCAAGCACCGGGCGCCGCTCGACCGCATCGCAACCGCGCTGCTCGAGAAGGAGACGCTCGTGCGGGAGGAGCTGCTGGCGCTCGTCGCGGACGTCGAGCCGGAGTCGCGCGCCTCCGAGACGGTCGGCGTCCCCCGCGTCGTCGCGAGCGAGCGCGGCCCCTCGCTCGGCTAGCCGCCGAGGAGCTGCGAGACGTCGACCGCGCCGCTCGGTGCGCTGATCGACACGCTCGTGTTCCAATCACTGAACGTGATCGAGCCCTTGTTCTTTCCCGTGGCGACGAGCGCGAGCGGGTACGGCTTGCCGGAAGCCGCGACGTAGAGCGTGCCGTTCTGCGTCGTCGAGTGGATCGCGACTGCGCTCTGGCCCTGGTACGTCGTCTCGCCCCCGTTCGTGAGCGTGCCATGGACCGAGGCGACCTGCTTGAACAACTGGCTGAGGTTCGTGAACTCGGCCAGGGAGGCGAGCTGGCCCGTCGTCGCCGATCCCTCGAGCCACTTCCCGTGCAGGAGCTGCGCCGCCGCCGCGCCGGCCGAGCCGGCGAACTGCTTGTAGAACGCGTCGCTGCCGCGGATGTACGCCTTCCCGCCGACTGTCACGAGCGAGAAGCTGGCCCCGTTCACGCTCATCGTCCCCTTCGCGCCCTTGCCGTTCGCGATCGTGAGGTCGAGCGAGATCGACCTGCCGCCGGAAGTCACGGTGCCGGAGATTCGGACGAACTGCGCGTCGGTCGCCGCCGTCGTGGCGTCCTTGAGCACCTGCGTGGCGCTCTTCGACGCCTCGCCGTTCGGGGCCGCGGTGGTCGCCGGCTTGCCGCTCCCGCCGCAGGCGGCGAGCAGCAGGGTCGTGAACAGCAGTGGCGCGACCGACCTGGGCATCGTCGGGCCGAGTCTTTCACATACGATCGGCGCGTGGACACACCGCGCTCGATCCACCACGTCGGGGTGGCCGTCGAGGATCTCGACGCCGCGCTCGAGACCTACGAGCGGCTGTTCGGGGCGCGCCTCGAGCAGCGCGTGCAGGTCGTGGAGCAGGGCGTGGAGGCGGCGTCGATCCGGGTCGGCGAGAGCCGGTTGGAGCTGCTCGGCGCCCTCGGTGAGGACACTCCTGTGGGTCGCTTCCTCGCCAAGCGGGGGCCTGGGATGCACCACGTCGCCTATGAGGTGGCCGACATCCGCGCCGCGCTTGCGGGCCTCGCGGACGCCGGGGCAGAGCTGATCGACGCCTCGCCGAGACAGGGCATGTTCGGGCTCGAGGTCGCCTTCGTCCATCCCGATTCCATTCACGGCGTCCTGTCGGAGGTGGTCGCAGTTGTCTGAAGAGCGGGTGCGGATCGAGCTCGGCTTCGCCGGTGGACAGATCGTGGGCGGGTTCGTCGAAGCGCGTTCGGCGGATGCGCTCGAGGCGGCTCTCGGCTCGACGGGCCCCGGCCAGCCCGTGGTCGTGCTCGACACGGAGGACGGGCCGCTGCACGTGGTTGTCGTGCACGTCGCCTACTTCAAGCGAGTCGTCCGCGCGGGCCGCGTGGGCTTTGCCTCGAGTTAGACCGGCGCAGTCGCGGGGAACCGACGGGGGATGACCTCTCCTGCGGAGCGGACGCCGGCGCGCGACTCGAACGAGCACGTGCGTGAGCTCGTCGAGCGAGGGCAGCAAGGTGACCGTGACGCGCTCGAGGAGCTGTACCTGACCCATTTCGACCGGATCTACGGCTACCTCCACGTCAGCGTCGGCAACCGCCATGACGCCGAGGATCTGACGACGCAGACGTTTCTCAAGATGCTCGAGAAGATCGGCAGCTTCCAGTGGCGCTCCGCGCCGTTCTCCGCCTGGCTCTTTCGCATCGCCCACAACCTCGCCATGGACCACTTCCGGTTCCGCCGCCGCTGGCAGCCCGAGGAGGACGTGCCCGAGCCGCCGGGCGAGGAGGAGCCGTCCGCGGAGCTCGCGGCCATGAGCACCATCGGGCGCGAGTCGATGCTGCTGCTGATCGAGCGACTCTCACCGGAGCAGCAGCAGGTGCTGACGCTGAAATTCGTCTTCAACCTCCCGAACGCCGAGGTGGCAGCGGTCCTCGACAAGACGGAAGGCGCCGTCAAGTCGCTCCAGCACCGCGCGCTCGCCTCGCTGCAGAAGCAGATCGCACGGCAGGAGGTCTGAGGGCCGCTAGCCTCCGCGCGTGGCGCTGGAGGTGGGAATCGTCGGTCTGCCGAGCTCGGGGAAGACGACCCTCTTCCGCGCCCTGACGCGGACGGAGACGCACGACTCGGGCAAGGAGCACGTCGGCATGGCGCAGATCCCGGACGAGCGGCTCGACGCTCTCGCCCGCGTCGTGGGCGCGCGGAAGGTGACGCCGGCGGCGGTCCGCGTCGTGGACGTTCCCGGGACGGGACCGCAGCTGCTCGGCAACCTGCGGCAGGTCGACGCGCTCCTCGTCGTGCTCGACGGCTTTTCCGGCACGCGTGTTCCGGCAGACGACCTGGAGACGTTGAAGCTCGAGCTCCTCGTCGCAGACCGGGATCACGTCGAGCGACGCCTCGAGCGCGTCGGGAAGCAGGCGAAGTCGGGCGATCCGCGCCTGCGGGCGGAGGTCGCGGAGCTCGAGCGCCTCCTCGCCCACCTCGACGCCGGCCGGGCGCTCGCGGACTGGGACGGCGAGCTGTCGGCGGAGCTCGAGCCCCTCACGACGAAGCCGCTCCTCGAGCTCGTCAACGGCTCGGAGGGGATCGACCTCGAGCTCGAGGCCGAGCTTGGCGAGCTGCCTCCCGAGGAGGCCGCAGCCTTCCGCGACGGCGGCGAGTCGGCGCTCGGGGCCGTCGTGCGCCGTCTGGTCGAGACGCTCGACCTGATCACGTTCTTCACCGCAGGGGAGAAGGAGACGCGGGCGTGGACCCTCTCGCGTGGCGAGTCGGCGCTCGATGCCGCGGCGACTATCCACTCCGACATCGCCCGGGGCTTCATCCGCTGCGAGGTCGTGCGCTGGGACGACCTCGTCGGTGCCGGCGGTCACGCGGAGGCCGCGCGGGCGGGGAAGCAGCGGCTCGAGGGCAAGACGTACGTCGTCGCGGACGGCGACGTCCTGAACGTGCGCTTCAACGTCTAGCGCCGTTACTCGCTGACCGGGCGGGTGGCGGCGACGGCGTCGAGCTGGTTGGCGTGGTAGAGGACGGCCGCCTCGGCGGTTCGGGCCGCGCGGGCGTCGTGATGGCAGGCGACGGCGTGGAGGAGCTCCGCGGGGGCGTCGACCTCCTCGAGCAGGCGGAGGCCGAGGTGCACGTGTCCGAGGAGGCGGCCGCTCTCCGTCGGCGCGAACAGCGGCGGGGGCCCGAGCTCGCGCGTCCGGCCGACGTCGTGGACGAGGGCCGCGGCGAGGAGGAGGTCGGCTCGCAGGCGGGGGTGGATCTGGGTGAGCTCGCGGCAGAGCGTCGCCACTCCGACCGTGTGCTCGAGCAGTCCGCCGGCGTACGAGTGGTGGCCGTCGGGCGTGGCCGGGTAGGAGCGGAGCGGCGCCGTCGCGAGGGCGCGGGAGACGATCGTGCGGATGCCCGTGTCGTGGATCTCGCCGCTGAGGAAGTCGAGAAAGCCTTCGAGCTCGTCGGCGTCGCGGCGCAGCCCGGGCGTGAGTGCCGCCGGGTCGATGCCGTCGGCCGGCTCCAGCGTCCGGACGTCGACCTGGAGCTCGTTCCGGAAGCGCTCCACGCGTCCGAGCACGCGCACCGCGTCGCCGGCCTGGAAGCGTCCGTCGAGCAGGTCGACGTCGTTCCAGACGCGGGCGGCGATACGCCCGCTCGGGTCGACGAGCTCGAGCGCGAGGTAGACGCCGCCGCCGCGCGTACGCAGGCGCTCCTTGCGTGCCACCGCGTACACGCCCTCGACGGTCCGGTTCTCCTCGAGCTCCGCGATCGCGGTCACGGAGCGGAGTCTAGAGCGGTGTTTCGGGCATCGAAGTTGAGGGGACGTCGTCTCGCGCGAGGGCTCGGTCGAGACGCGCCGGCTGCGCGCAGCGAGTGTGCGCCTGCGCTGGGGGCTGCGGCAGCTCGAGCGGCGCACGGGTCCGGCGTTGCGGGCGTCCGCGAGCTTTGCCTTGCCCCGCCTGGAGGCGGTGGCTCTGCTCGTCCTGCGCCTGGCCGTACGTGCCGGAGTGGAGGCGGCCCGGTTGGTACGGTCGGTTCCATGGCAGCGATACGGCCGTTTCGCGCACTCCGCTACGACGAGGCTGTTGCAGGCCCGCTCGATTCGCTCGTCGCTCCGCCGTATGACGTCGTCGGGCGAGAAGAGCGCGAGCGGCTCTACGGGCGAAGCCGGTACAACGTCGTCCACCTGACGCTTCCGGGCTCGTCCGAGGCGGCGGCGGCAACGCTCGCGGACTGGCGCGAGCAGGGGATCCTCGTCCGGGAGGACGAGCCGTGCTGCTGGTGGCTCGAGCAGGAGTACGTCGGGCCGGACGGCGTCTCGCGCCGCCGTCAGGGGTTCGTCGCGGCACTGCGTGCCGAGCCCTACGAGAGCCGTGTCGTGCTGCCGCACGAGCGCACGCACGCCGGGCCGAAGGAGGACCGGCTGCGCCTCCTGCGGGCGACGCGCACCGAGCTGGAGCCGCTCTTCTTCCTCTGGGACGGGACGCTCGAGCTGGCCGGGCTCGGCGAGCCCGACCTCACGGCGGACGAAAGCGGGGTCGTCTCGCGGCTCTGGCGTCTCGACGCCGAGTTCAGCGAGGCACTCACCGAGGAGCTGCGAGACGCGCAGCTCCTGATCGCGGACGGCCACCACCGCTACGAGACGGCGCTCGCGTATCACGAGGAGACCGGCGATGACGAGTCCGCGTGGCTGCTCGCGGTGATCGTCCCGACGGACCAGGAGGGGCTGACCATCTTTCCCACGCACCGTGTCGCCGAGTCGGCCGGCGCCGCCGCGGGCGAGGCGATCGAGCCGCCGGGCGACGTCCTGCCGGGGCCGGTTCTCTACCGCGAGGGGCGCTACGAGCTGCTCGGCGGCGACGGTCTCGACCCGGAGATCGTCGAGCGCGCGGCACCGCACGGCGTCGTCTACACGCCGCTCCGGGAAGAGGCGGTCGCGGCAGTCGATCGCGGCGAGGCCGACGCGGCGTTTCTCTTGCGGCCGACCCGGATCGCAGACGTCTGGACGGTCGCCCGCCGCGGTGACGTGCTGCCTCAGAAGAGCACGTTCTTCTATCCGAAGCTGACCTCCGGCCTGCTCATGCTGCCCCTGTCTTGACCGACTGGCTCGAGCTGTGCCGTGCAGCCGTGGCGGACGTCGAGAGGGTGCTCGAGCGCCTGCCGACGCGGGCCGAGCGCGAGCCCGTGGTCGGCGAGGGGCTCGGCGGC
Source organism: uncultured Actinomycetes bacterium (assembly GCA_963702785.1). Lineage (GTDB taxonomy): Bacteria > Actinomycetota > Thermoleophilia > Gaiellales > Gaiellaceae > Palsa-739. Next base: position 793,652 of record CAVPDV010000001.1, read on the forward strand.
GACGCGACGACCGCGGTCGATCGCGCGGCGGAGGAGGCGATTGTCGGACGCTTCCAGGCGCTCGGGGTCACGATCGTGTCCGAGGAGGTAGGACGGCTGGAGGGCGGCGAGACGGTCGTCGTGATCGATCCGATCGACGGCTCGCTCAACGCCAAGCGAGGCATCCCGTTCTTCTCCGTCTCGATCGCCGTCGCGGACGGGGAGACGATGGACGACGTTCACTTCGGCTTCGTCCACGACTTCGGCTCCGGCGAGGAGTGGGTCGCGCGGCGCGGCGACGGCGCCTTCCTCGACGGCGAGCCGCTCGGCGCCGTGTGGCCGAAGGACGAGATCGAGATCCTCTCCTTCGAGGCGACGCTGAGCGCGCTCGTCGCGCGCGATGCGCCGAAGGTCGCGCCTCTCGCCCACCGGCTGCGGGTGATGGGATCCCTCGCGCTCTCGCTCTGCCATCTGGCGGCGGGTCGCGTCGACGCAGTCTGCTCGCTCAAGCCCGCGCGCTCGGTGGACATCGCGGCGGCCCAGCTGCTCTGCCGCGAGCTCGGCCTCCCGGTCGAGCTGTTCGACCTGGTGGAGCCGTTCGGCTCGGCGCCGCTCGACCTCGGACAGCGTTCGCGGGTCGTCGCCGCGGGAACGGCGGACGTGTGCGCGCGGATCGCCCGCGCCCTGTCCGCGTAGGGCGTCTTCTAGCCGCCCTCGACCACGCCGCTCGCGGTCGAGAGCGCAGTCAAGCCGCCGGCGGCGTTCAGCGCGGTGACCCGGACGCGCAGGCGGTGCCCGGCGTCGTGCTTCGTCAGCCGGTAGTGCGGCTTCGTCGCCCCGGCGATCGGCCGGCACGAGGCGCCGGTGGCGTTGCACCTCAGCCACTGGTAGCGGAACCGGGCCGGTGACTGATGCCAGGCGCCTGTGTTGACGGAGAGTGTCCGGGCCACCCGGGCTTTCCCCGAGACCTGGGGCTCTTTCGCGAGCGCGGGCACGGTCACGACGAGCCCGCTCGGCGCGGAGACCGCGGTGGCCGACCCCACCGTGTTGCTCGCAGTCACCGACGAGCGGATCGTGTGCCCCCGGTCCGCGGCGGTGACGACGTAGGTCGACGTGGTCGCGCCGGCGATCGGGGCGCAGCTGCCGCCACCGGCTCCGCAGCGGAGCCACCCGTAGGTGATTCCCGCCGGAGTGGGAGCCCAGGCTCCGTCCGTCGTCGCGAGGGCCTTCCCGACGGCGGGCGCACCGTTCACGGTGGGCAGCTTGGTGTTCGCCGGCGCTCTGCTCGCCGCGTAGCGCTGCACGCACCTGTGGCCGTCGTTGCTGTACTCCTCTTGGAGCCAGTAATGGTCGCCGTTGATGACCTGGTTGTAGGGCTGCCCGGCCACGGTGCCGAGCGGTGATCCGAATGCGCCGGCACAGAGGTCGGCCATCTCGTCGGCGTGGCCGTCGTCGGCGAACCAGCCGGCAACCGTCGGATCGGTGATCGCCTCGTTGTGCTCGTGGCTGATCGCGTTGATCGTCACGTCGGCGTCGTCGCCGTTCGGCCTGACGTCGCTCGAGCAGCCGTTGACGGTCGGGTCGTAGGGCGCCACGGCGTAGATGACCTGTTGCGCGCCCGAGACGAAGCTGTCGTGGTAGGCGCAGAAGACGTTCGTCGTGCACACGCCCCCGGCGGAGGGCGGCCTGGAGTCGTAGCAGACGCCGACGGCGTCCGGCGTCATGATGAAGAAGACGCTCGTGTCGCTCACCGACCAGTGCTGCGTGGCGATCACGTTCGTGATCTCGTCCTGCAGTTGCTGGTCCGTCAGGCAGACGGGGTCGCTTCCATCCTTGCAGCCGCCGGCCGGAAACGCGTTCGTGGCGACGGCGGAGCCGCCGAACGTCGACTGGTACGCGATCGGACCGCTCGAGTCGTAGTACTGAGTATCCGTCGAGTAGACGTTGGAGCTGCTGCCGCTCGCGGCCGCGACGTCGGTGAAGTAGCGGTTGATGAGGCTCACGTAGCTCGAGCTGACCTCGTAGCCGCTCGGGACCCAGTAGATGGCGTAGGTGGTGTTCGTCCGCAGCGTCTCGCCGTAGTGGTAGACGAGCGGCCCGCCGTGCGCCGCCCGGCCGAGCGCGGAGGCTGGGTGGACGGACGCTCCTGCGTGGGGTACGACGCCGAGCAGCGGCGAGCGGGCAGGGTCTCCGGCGTGGACGCTTCCGGGCGTCGCCGCCAGCAGCAGCGCACCCGTGGCGACGGTGAGCGCGAGCAGCGTCTTCAGTCCGGCGCCTGCTCTGGCCTTGCCGCTACGACAGGACAACCCGGCTCGGGCTCGAGACGACCTGCCCGCGGCCGGCGGCGTTCAGCGCCGTGACCCGGGCGCGCAACCGGTGTCCGACGTCGCCGCTCTGGAGGCGATACCTGGCTTTCGTCGCTCCCGCGATCCGGAGGCACGAGCCGCCCTGCGCGTTGCACCGGAGCCACTGGTAGCGGTACTTCGCCGGATAGCCGTGCCAGGTTCCCTTGCCGGCCGAGAGCTTGTGCCCGACCAGGGTCGCTCCCGAGATGTGCGGCTTCTTCTTGAGCTGCGGCTTGGCGACCACGAGCGCGCTCGGCTGGGACATGGTTGCAGTCGTGCCCGCGATGTTCGTGGCCGTCACCTGTGCGACCAGCTTGTGCCCGACGTCGCTGGACGAGAGGACGTACGTCGTGCTCGTGGCGCCCGGGATCGCCTTGCAAGTGCTGCCTCCCGCGCCGCAGCGGAGCCACTGGTAGGTCACGGTGACCGTCGAGTTCCAACTCCCGGTCGTCGTCGTCAGGGTCTTGCCGATGACGGTGACTCCGGAGACTCCGGGCGCGGTCGTCGCTGCCGGCAACGGAACCACGACACCGCTCGCCGCCGAGTCCACGTAGGCGGACGTGCCACCTGCGTTGTGCGCGCTCACCGCCGAGCGGATGGTGTAGCCGCCGTCCGCGGCAGTCAGCGGATACGTCGCCGCGGTGGCGCCGGAGATCGTCGTGCAGGCGTTGCCGTCGGATGCGCAGCGCAGCCACTCGTAGGCGTACGTCGTCGGGTTGTGCGTCCACGTCCCGTTCGTCGTGGTGAGCGTCTTGCCGACCGCCAGGGTGCCCGAGACCGCCGGCAGGGCGCTTTCGGCCGGAACCGGCGGTATGTAGCTCTGCAGGCAGCCCGCGTTGTCGTTGCTGTACTCCATCTGGAGCGAGTAGTGGTGGCCGTTGATGACCTGGTTGTAGGCATCGACTCCGGCCGTGCCGCCGAGCGCCGCTCCGAACTCCCAGCCGCAGAGGTCGGCCATCTCGTCGCCGTAGCCGTCGTCCGCCCACCAGGCGTTGCCCAGCGGGTCGGAGATCGCCTCGTTGTGCTCGTGGCTGATCGTGTTGATCGTCACGTCGGCGTCGTCGTTGTTGGGCTTCCCCTGCTCTCCCGGGTTGAAGCAGGCGAGGCCGCCGCCGATGGTCGCGTCATACGGCTCGACCGCGTAGACGACGGTGCTCGAGTCGTTGAAGGCGCTGTGGTAGGCGCAGAACGTGTTCGACGTGCAGTACGTGGCCGTGCCGTCGGTGCAGATGCCGACCTGGTCCGGCGTCATGATGAAGAAGAGCCTCGCCATCCCCTCCGGCCAGCCCTTCGACGCGATCACGTGCTGGATCTCGGCCTGGAGCTGATCGTCGGTGAGGCAGACCGGGTCGACGCCGTCGTCGCAGCCACTCGTCGGGAAGGCGTCGGTGTCGACGTAGTAGTCGCCGAACGTGGAGGCATAGGCGATCGGGCCGGTCGTGTCGTAGTACTGCGTGGCCACCGAGTAGACGTTGCCGTTCGTTCCGCTCGCGGCGGCGACGCTCGCGAAGTAGCTGTTGATCAGGCTCTCGTAGCGAGAGCTCACCGTCGAGCCGCTCGGGAACCAGTAGATCGCGTACGTCGTGTTCGTGCGCATCACCGGGCCGCCGTGGTAGGCGAGAGGCCCGTAGCCCGACTCACCGAGCGCACCGGGTAGGAAGGGTGCCGCTCCCGTGTGGGGGACGATGCCCAGGATCGGAGTCTTGCCGGCGCCGGCGGCATGGGTGCCGGCCGGCGCTGCGCCCACCAGGAGCGCACCCGCAACGAGCGCGCCGACAAGCATCTTCCGCATCACAGACCAGCTCCTCGGACGACAGGACCGAAAAGAACGACTTTCACGCGGACACGGTAGACGAACTTCCGGAAGATCGGTCAACCGCCGCCGGACAGCGCCGACGCCTGACGCGAAAGCTTCTGCGCGGCCGCCTCGAACGTCGCCACGGCGCTGCCGAGGGTGCCTCCGGCGGTCTGGAGCTGCGAGAGCCTGTGTGTGAGGTACGAGGTCTGGCTCGCGATGTAGCCGGCATCGAGCTGCCGGGGCGGCGTAGTCGTCAGATAGGTCTCGAGGGTCTGGAGCTCGCTCGCGAGCTTGGCGGTGGACGAGGTGAGGCCGCTCGCTTCGCCCGAGATCGTGCCGGCGTCGTTGCGGGAGGCGGCCGCGTCGCGGCCGACCGTTGCGGCAGCGGCTGCGAGGGAGCGCGCCGACGCCTCCGCCGCCGCGGCCGCGGAGTGCGCGCGCTTCTCGGCGCGCCGGGCCGCGGCTTCGTCACTGTGTGCCGTGGCGAGTGACGCCTGCAGCGCGTGCACGTGCGCAGTGGCCTGGACGAGCGACGCCTCGGCCGCACTGCCGCGCTGCGCCTGATGCCGCCAGCCGACCGAGAAGCCTGCGGCGCTCACGAGCCCGCCGCAGACGAAAGCGAGGACGGCGAGCAGCCAGGCCGGGCGAGGCCGATGCTGCCGGCGCGTGCGGGCGGCCCGCCGGGCGACGGGCGCACGGTCGTCCAGCAGCGGCCAACCGGTCGAGTCGGACGCCATGTGCGAGCGCTTCGCCGCCGACGCGCGTGCTCCTGCTAGCACCGCTCATGCCTTACGAGCCGGCTGAGCCGGCGACCTAGTGATGCAACCGGCAACGTTCGCCAGGAACCGGGCAACGTCCCCGGTCACACCACTAGTCGCTACATTCGCCTCGTGGCGGCAACACACGAAGCAGTCCTCGAGGCGCTCGGGCAGGTGATCGACCCCGAGCTTCGTCGGCCGGTGACGGAGCTCGACATGGTGCGCGACGTCGAGATCCACGACGGTGTCGTCGCGCTCACGATCGTCCTCACCGTCGCCGGCTGCCCGCTCCGCAACTCGTTCGAGGAACAGGTCGAGCGGGTCCTCGCCGAGGTGCCCGGGGTGCGGGGCGCCGAGCTCTCCTTCGACGTGATGACGCCCGAGGAACGGCAGGCTCTGACGCAGAAGCTCCGCGGCGGCGCGCCGGAGCGCGAAGGCGTGATCCGGCTCCCGGCAGGCTGCCGCGTCATCGCCGTGGCGAGCGGCAAGGGCGGCGTGGGCAAGTCGTCGCTCGCGGCGAACCTCGCGGTCTCGCTCTCGCAGCTCGGCCACGCGGTCGGCGTGCTCGACGCAGACATCTACGGCCACTCGATCCCGCACATCCTCGGGATTCGCCAGCGCCCGGTCGCGGTCGACGACCTGATCGTCCCGCCGGTGAAGGACGACCTGAAGCTGATGTCGATCGGCTTCTTCCTCGACGGCAACGAGCCCGTGATGTGGCGCGGGCCGATGCTGCACCGCGCGCTCGAGCAGTTCCTGACGGACGTTCACTGGGGCGAGATCGACGTGCTCGTCGTCGACATGCCTCCGGGGACCGGGGACGTCTCGATCTCGCTCGGGCAGCTGCTGCCGCGGGCCGAGGTGCTCGTGGTCACGACGCCGCAGAAGCTGGCGCAGGACGTCGCGGCGCGGGCGGCGGCGATGGCGCAGAAGACGAACATGCGGCTGCTCGGGGTCGTCGAGAACATGTCCGGAGACGTGTTCGGCAGCGGCGGCGGCGAGGAGCTCGCGCGTGAGCTCGGGGTGCCGCTGCTCGGGACGGTGCCGCTCGACCCCGCGCTGCGGGAGCAGGGCGACGCCGGCGTGCCGGTCGTCTCTGCGCGACCGGATTCGGACTCGGCGCGCGCGATCGTGGCGATCGCGCAGGAGGTCGAGGCCCTCCGCCGCGAGACCGGCGGCATCGTCAAGTCGCTGCCGCTCGTCGGCTGAGAGTGTGGCGCGGTGGCCGCGGCCGCCTTCTTCGACCTCGACCGGACGCTCCTGCGCCGCTCGTCGGCGCTCGCCCTTGCGGGCTCCTTCCGCGACCGCGGCTGGATCTCTCGCCGCCAGCTCCTGCACGCGGCGGCGTGGCAGCTCCTCTTCGTCGCCAGGGGCGCGGACCACGAGGCGGTGCGGCGCGCGGCGGAGGATGGCCTGCGCGTCCTCGCCGGCTATTCGCCGGACGAGCTGCGCACGCTGGTCGCCGAGGCGATGGAGCCGGTCCTGCGCCCGCTCGTCTATGCCGAGCCCCTGCGGCTCGTCGAGCAGCACCGGAGCCGCGGCGACCGCGTCTACGTGGTCTCGGCCACGCTGCAGGAGATCGTCGAGGCGATCGCCGAGGATCTCGGCTTCGACGGCGCGCTCGGCACGGTCTGCGAGGTGCGGGACGGCCGTTACACCGGGCGGGCGGTGCGCGCGCTGCACGCCGAGGCGAAGGCGGAATGCCTGCGCGAGCTCGCCGCGCGCGAGGGTCTCGACCTGGCCGAGTGCACTGCGTACTCCGACAGCCACACGGATCTGCCGTTTCTCGAAGTCGTGGGCCATCCGGTCGCGGTCAACCCGGATCGGGCGCTGCGCGCGGTCGCGGCCGAGCGCGGCTGGCCGCTGCTCGAGTTCAGCGGCCGCGCCTATCCGCACGCCCGGCGCCGGATCCCGCCGCCGCTTCTCGCCGCCGGCCTGGCGGGGGCCGCAGCCCTCGTTCTCCGGAGCATCCGTGGACGCGCCTGAGGGTCTTGCCCGGCTCCGCACGCTCGGCTTCGGCGAGGCGGACGCGGCGGAGCTGTGGGAGCACTTCGACAGCGCGGAACGGCGCGGCAAGGCCGGCCACGGCCATGCGCGGATCCCGTGGCTCGAGGGGCTCGAGGGCTACGACGCGGGCGCGGAGCCGCGCCTCGTGGAGCGGGAGGAGGGCTTCGAGCGCTGGCACGGCGGCGGAGCGATCGGCTATCTCGTCCTCGGACGCGTCGTCCGCGCGCAGCTCGAGCGGCCGCCCGCTCACGCGCGGCTCGTCGTCTGCGAGCGCACGTTTCCCACGGGGATGCTCGGCCACCACGTCCGCCGGCTCGCCGCGGGCGGTCTCGCCGGCGTCCTCACGGCGACCTCGCCCCGCCGGCTGGCGCACCCGCAGGGCGGCCCGAAGCTCGCAGGCACGAACCCGCTCGCGATCGGGATCCCGAGCGGCGAGGGCGACCCGCTCGTCGCCGACGTCTCGATGGGCGCCGTCACCTGGGGCGACGTCGTCGCCGGTCTCGCCTCGGAGGAGCAGCTCGTCCCGTTCGGCGGCGAGCAGGGCCACAAGGCTTTCGCGCTTGCGCTCGGCCTGCAGCTGCTCGTGGACGCGCTCGTGCGGGAGGAGGGTCACGGCGCCGTCCTGCTCGTCGCGCGGCCGGAGTCGGATCCCGTGCCGGCGCTGCGAGCTCTGGCCACAGGCGTCCGTCTGCCGGGCGACGGCTAGCGCGGGAAGCGCGGGTCGTCGCGGATCGAGTCGAGATCGCGGTCCGTCTGGGCCGGCTCCCGAAAGACCTCGTCGCCCGTGACGGCCGCGTTCAGATGCTCGAGCGCGGCGTCCGAGTAGCCGGCGAGCGCCTCGGCGCACGCCAGGTTGTAGAGGATCGCCGGGTTGTCCGGCTTCGTCTCCAAGCCGGCGAGGAGCATCCGCATCGCCTCGTCGTAGCGGCCGGCGTTGAGGTCGGGGAAGGCGGGAAACACGTACTCCCACGCCGAGATCTCGAACGCTTCGCCCGGCGTCCCGCCGATCGCGAGCACAGCGGCGTCGTCGGTTGCGGCGATCCCTCCGCGCCGAAGAGACGGGTCGCGGACGTAGACGAGCTGCCCCTGCCCGAGCTCGTGCTCGTCGCCGCCGATCGTGAATCGCACCCGGCCACGCAGTACGAGGTAGATCTCCTCCTGCCCGAGCCGCTCGGTGTGCTCCTCGATGACTCGGCCGCTCACGCCCGGCGTGTAGGCATTGACGCCGAAGGCGCGGATGCCGAAGTGCCGGCGCACCGGACGCCAGACGAAGCCGTCCGGGAGCTCGATCGCCTCGAGCTCGTCGAGGTGGACGAGGTTCATGCGAGCAGCTCCTGGAAGCGCGGGTCGTCGCGGATGTTGTCGAGGTCGCTGTCCTGGCGGAGGTACTCGTAGATCTCGCTCTGGTTCAGCTCGAGCGCCCGACGGAGCAGCGCGATGGCCTCGTCTGCGTTCCCGGACAGCGCCTCCAGGCAGGCGGCGTTGTACGGAAGCGCCCACGTCTCCTGCCGGGAGGCCATCTCCTGCTGCAGGATGGCGCGAGCCTCGTCCATCCGTCCTGCCTGCCGGAGCGCGTCGGCCACTGCGAACGTGTCCCAGCCGCCGCCCTCGAACGCCTCGCCGATCGTCGCGCCGACGACGAAGACGATCGTGCCGTCCTCCTCGGCGATCGCGGTGCGGTAGACCTGGTCCGGCACGTGGACGAGCGTCCCGGCGGGCGCGTCCGCCGTCTCCTCGCCGACGGTGAAGCTCGCGCGGCCGCGGACGACCGCATAGAGCTCCTCGTTGCCGCTGTCCTCCTCGTGCGGGGGGATCAACTGGCCGCCCGCGTCGGCGATCCACCCGTTCACCCCCGCGGAGCGGTAGCCGAGCGTGTGCCGGATCGGGATGAGATTGCTGCCGCGGTGCTCCGCCGCCTCGACCTCGTCGAGGGAGAGGATCTCGTAGCCGTCGCTCACGCTGTCGCCTCCCGGAGCGCCTGGAGCACGACCGGGTCGATCGCGTCCGTCCCGTCCACGCGCTCCTCGAGGTTCTCGACGTCGGCCCAGGCAGCGAGCGAGTCGTGGCCGAGCTGCGCGAGCCGCCCCTCCACCTCGGCCCGCAGCTCGCCCTCGAGCGGCAGCCAGTCATCGCGCGGACTGACGTCGAACAGGCGGCGATGGAGGTCGTAGATGCGGCGCAGCTCCTCGATCGGCCGCTCGTGGTCGTCGACGCGGAGATCGACGAGGACGTCCGAGAGGCCTGCGTAGCCGCCGTCTCGCTCGACGACGAGAAGGGACGCGGACTGCTGGCCGCGCCGGTCGCCGCCCGCCGCCTGCGCCGCCGCGAGGCACTCGATGAGCCGCCGCGCGAGCGGCAACCCCGGATTCGCCTCGAAGGTCCGCGCAAGCGCCGCGACCGTCTCCTCGCCGACGAGGATATTGCCCTGCGCCGCATAGCCGGCGCCCGTCTTGTGACCCGCCCATTCGTTGCACTCGGGACCGGTCCAGCTTGCGGCGGCGCCGCTCGCGTCCACGACGCCGAGCTGCCGCTGGTCGCGGCCCTCGTCCTCCGAGACGAGACGCTGGACGACCTCGCTCGCCGTGAGCCCGGCGCGAAGCAGGACGAGCCCGTTCGGGCCGTAGCTCGGGTTGGCGTACGCCTGGGTCGCGATCGCTCCGACCTGCGGCTCGGCCCAGGGGACGACGGAGCCGACCGCGAGGAACTTCGACTGCACGGCCACGCCCCACTGTCCTGCCTCGAGGTCGCAGGCGACGATCGAGTACGTCGCGACAGGCGGGTCAGCCATAGGTGAGCTCCGTCAGGTCGAGCTCGAGCAGCTCGCGCCGCTCCTCGGGGACGACGACCGCCGCGACCTCGGGCCGCGAGAGCGCGTCCCGCACCGCCTCGGGCGACGCCGCGCGCACGACGACGGGGCGACCCGCGTCGAACGCCTCGGCGATCGGCGCGAGATCGTCGACGCCGTCGAGCACGAGCGCCTCGTCCACGGGCACGACCGGGTCTCCCTCGACCGCGAGCTCCGGCACGCGCCGGCCGCTCGCCCCCCACCACCGCTCCCTCATACGGCAGCTGTCATATCACGACCGAGCCGCCCGGCTCGAGCTCCTCGACCTGCACGTTCGGCGCGAGCTCGCGCAGCTGTGCAGGGCGGCCGACGAGCGGCGGGAACGTGCCGTAGTGGCAGGGAAGGCAGCGCTTCGTGCCGAGGAGCTCGAGCGCGAGCGCGGCCTCCTCCGGCCCCATCGTGTAGTGGTCGCCGATCGGGAGCACCGCGAGATCGGGCTGGTAGAGGCGCGCGATCAGCTGCATGTCGCCGAAGACGCACGTGTCGCCGGCGAAGTAGACGCTCTTCCCCTCGGCGCGCACGACGATCCCGCACGGCTCGCCCATGTACTCGAGGTCGTTGTTCGACGACGAATGGTGCGCGTTCGTGAGGGTGAAGCGGACGTCGTCGACGGCGACCGTGCCGCCCTTGTTCGGGTCGAGGACGTTCTCGAGCCCGTGCTTGATCTGCAGCCAGTCGGCGAGCTCGACAGGCGCGATGACAGTGCAGCCGTGCTGCTTGGCGAGCTCGACGGTGTCGCCGAGATGGTCGCCGTGGCCGTGCGTGATCGCGATCACGTCGACGCGCTCCGGGGTCTGCTCGCTCTCCGGGCACTTCGGGTTGCCGGTGAGGAACGGATCGATGTAGATGCGCTTGCCCGCCGCGTCGAGGCGGAAGGTGGAGTGTCCGAGCCAGGTGAGTTCCATGGGGCCGAGCCTACTTCGGGAGGACCGTCCGATGCGGAGACGAACCTGTGGGAGTGGGTTCGCGGCTCCTGCCCCTGGCGCTCGCGGCATCTGCCATCGCGGCCGGGGCGGTCGGGCTCCCGGGGCTCGCGTTCTGGCTCGGGCTGCTGGTCGTCCCGCCGGCCGGCGCCGCCGCGTTCGTCGCGGTCAGCGACGCGCTCGAGGGGCGGTCGTCTCGCCTGCGCGCCCTGACGAACGCCTGCGCCCTCACGCTCCTGGTCCTGGCCTCCGCGGCACGCGCGAACGCCGCTACCGGAGGCGGCGTTCCGCGGCTCGTGACCTGGTCGCTCGTGCTCGCGCTCGGCTGCTACGGCCTGCCCGCGCTCACGTGGCTGCTCGAGCCGGTGCGCGCGCCCGCCCGGTCGCGTCCGGAGCGCCGCGGCCGGCGCTCCGCCGAGCCCGAGGCCGAGATTCTCTCCCGCGTCGCCTGAGCAGCGGCGGCACCCGCCCGGGAAGGGCAGGTGCCGCCACGTCGCTCCGACTGCTCGTGGCTACCGGTGGGTGAGCCGGAACGAGACAACCCGCCGGGTGGACACGCCGCCGAGCTCCGACTCCCCCGGCTTCGTCGCACGGACGAACACCGCCAGGAGACGCTGATGCGGGCTGGCGGGGAAGCCGCTCCGCCGCGCCTCCGTCAGCGTGACCGTGCCGTCCGCGGCCGTCGTCGCCTCGGCCCCTGCGAACTGGTTGTACGGGATCGCCGTGGCGAAGACCGTCGCTCCCTGGACCGGCCGCCCGCTGCACGCCTCGATCTGGAAGTGGAGCTGGATCGTGGTCGTCGAGCGCGTCAGGGATGAGCCCAGCGAGTCTCCCACGATCTCCAGCTGCGCCGGCAGTGCCAGCTGGGCGACTTGAATCACGCCGGTGCCGGCCGGGCAGCCGCTCGTGGGCACGGCTCCGGTCGCTGCCGACGTCGCCGACGCGGAGCCGCTCGCGTTGTGTGCGGTCACGGTCACGCGGATCGTGTGCCCCACGTCGCTCTCCGTGACCGTGTAGATCTTCGCGGTCGCGCCTCCGATCGTGAGGCATGCGACTCCCGTGCCGTCACAGAGGCTCCACGAGTAGCGGTAGGAGGTCGGATTGCCGCTCCAGCTCCCCACCGCCGCCGTCAGCGTCTGCCCTACCGCGGCCGTCCCGGACACCGTGGGCAGCGTCTTGTTCTTGGGTACCGCTGTACTCGCGGCCGAGCCGTTGCCCGGCTGACCGACCACGGCGCCGAGCACGACGCCGGCGGCCACCGCGAGCACGATTGCCAGCCTCGTACGCGTTACTCGTTTCATGGTCCGCTCCTTGTTGGGGGCTCCGCTACGGGCGCTTCTACCCGGCCGGCGATCGGATGCAGGCGAGCCGGCGCCTTCTTTTTCAGATTCTTTTCAGAAGGGGAGCGCCGAGGTCGCGTGCTGCGCGATGTCGATCAGCGGCTGCACCGCGAACAACGACCCGACGGAGACCGCCAGCGCCGCGCCGACCGAAAGGTGGAGCAGCGTCTCGCGGGGCGGCGCGCCGCCGCTCACCGCGACACCGCCCTCAGGCCGCAGCTGCAGCTCCTCGGAGGGACGCATGTACATCGCGCGGACGATCCCGAGGTAGTAGTAGAGGCTGACGAGGGTCGCGAGCACGCCGACGATCACGAGCCAGACCCAGCCGTGGCGGTACGCGGCCGAGAGGACGTAGAACTTCCCGACGAAGCCGCCGCCGAGCGGCAGCCCGGCGAAGCTGAACATGAAGAACCACATGGCGACGCCGAGGAACGGCCGTTCCCAGCCGAAGCCGGCGAGGTTCTCGAGCGTCACGGGCACGCCGAGCTCGCGCTCGCGCGCGGCGACGATCGCGAACGAGCCGAACGCCATGGCGGTGTACGGGATGAGGTAGTAGAGGAGCGCGCGGCCGCCGAGCGCGCTGCCGGCGCTGAGGCCGATCAGCAGGAAGCCGGCGTGCGAGACCGAGGAGTAGGCGAGGATCCGCTTCACGTTCCGCTGCACGAGCGCCGCGAGGTTGCCGATGGCGAGCGAGATCGTCGCGATGATCGCGAAGGCCCACGTCCAGAGGTACGCGTCGTGTGGGAACGCCGTCCGCATCAGCCGGAACGTGAGGAGCAGCGCCGCCGCCTTGGTCGCCGACGACATCCAGGCGGACACGGTCGTCGGTGCGCCCTCGTACACGTCCGGCGTCCACATGTGGAACGGCGCCGCCGACATCTTGAAGCCGAGTCCCGTCACGATCAGGGCCAGGCCGAGCGCGAGGAAGGCGTTCGTCGTCAACCCGCGCGTGGCGACCGCGGTCCCGATTCCCGCGAAGGAGATCGTCCCCGTCGCGCCGTAGACGAGCGCCGAGCCGAAGAGGAGCGTGGCTGCGCCGAACGAGCCGACGATGAGGTACTTCAGCCCCGCCTCGAGCGAGCCCTCGAGGTCGTAGTCGATCGCGCACATGACGTAGAGCGCGATCGAGAACCACTCGAGCGAGAGGAACATCACCATGAGGTTGGCCGAGCCGACGAAGAAGGCCATCCCGGCTCCGGACGCGAGCAGGAGCGCGAAGAACTCCGCGATGTGGTCGTCCCGCCGCTCCGGGTCGGCCGTGCGGCTCCAACCCGGGACGTGCTCGACGGCGAGGAGCGTCGTCGCCAGGCCGATCGAGCAGAGGATCACCTGGGCGAGGGCGGTCCACCGGTCGCGATAGAAGGTGCCGGAGACGACCGTGTGCCCGTGTGCGCTGTCGACGTAGAGCCAGACGGCGAGCGTGAGCGCCGCGACGAAGCCGAGGCCGGAGATCGCCGCCGCCGCCGGGCGGCGTGCGTGCCGCGGCGCTAGGACGGCACAGAGGAGCGCGCAGAACGCCGCGCCGACGAGCGTGAGGATCGGGGCGAGCGCGAACCAGTCGACGTGGGACGTGTGCAGCGTCACCTGAACTGGCTCCTCACGGTCGCCGCCGGGCTCTGGCCGGAGAAGGAGTGGTGGCTGATCCCGGCCGGCCAGGCGGACAGCGCGAGCAGGACTCCGACGAGCGGGACGACGAGCGCGAGCTCACCGACCCGCAGGTCGAGCGCCTCGTCGACGACGGTCGAGCCGCGCGCCTCGTGCAGCACGGCGGAGATGAGTCGCAGCATGTACATCGCAGCGAGCACGATCCCGACCGCGCCGATCGCGGCCCACCACCAGGCGCGCTGGAAGACGCCGGCGAGGATGAGGAACTCGCCGCCGAACAGGGCGGATCCCGGCACCGCCAGCGAGATGACGCCGATCGTCACGAGCAACGTCGCGAGTGCGGGTCGCCCGCGCGCCATCCCGCCGAGCAGCCGGAACTCGCCGGTCGTCGTACGCCGCTCGACTGTGCCGGCAACGAGGAAGAGGGCGGCGGAGACCAGGCCGTGGGCGACCATCTGCAGCACCGCGCCGCCGAAGCCGAGGTCCGTGCCGGCGAAGAGGCCGAGCGTGATCAGCCCCGACTGCGCGAGCGACGAGTACGCGACGACGCCGCGGAAGTCGGCGGAGCGGAAGGCGAGCAGCGAGCCGTAGATCAAGGCCCCTGCGGCGAGCGCGAGCACCGCCGTCCGGTAGAAGGACGTGGGGTCGGGAAACTTCGGGATCGCGATCCGCAGCATCCCGTACAGCCCCGCCTTGGCGATCACGCCGGAGAGCACCGCGCTCACCTCGGGCGGCGCCTCGCGGTAGGCGTCCGGCAGCCAGCCGTGGAAGGGGAAGATCGGCGCCTTGATCGCGAACGCGAGCATGAAGCCGAGGAAGAGCCAGCGGCTGTGGCTCGCGGGAAGGTCGACGAGGTCGAACGTCCCCGCCCGCAGCCCGTAGGCGACGATCGCGGCGAGCATCAGCAGCGAGCCCGTCATCGTGTAGAGGACGAGCTTGATCGTCGCCTGCATCCGCCGCGCCCCGCCCCAGACGCCGACCAGGATGTAGAGCGGGATCAGCATCGCCTCGAAGAAGGCGTAGAAGACGACGAGATCCTGCGCCTCGAAGACGCCGACCGTGGCGCCGGTGAGCAGCAGCATCAGCCCGAAGTAGGCGCGCGGCCGGTCGCGTCCGACCCAGAAGCCGTAGCTCGTGCACGCGGCCATGACGACGACGGTGAGGCCGACGAGCCAGAGGGAGAACGCGTAGACGCCGACGTGGTAGGAGACTCCGAGGTCGCCGAACCACCTCGCGCGCTCCGAGAACTGCAGGCCGGAGCGCGAGAAGTCGAAGCGGGTCGCCTGCTCGATCCAGAAGCCGACCTCGGCGAACGCGACCAACAGCGCGAGGCTCCCCGTCGCGTAGCGCGAGAGCGGCAGCAGCCAGACGACGACGGCGCCGGCGATGGGCAGCCAGATGAGGATCGAGGTGAGGGCCGTGGCGCTCATTTGGCGATGAGGAAGGCGAGGACGACGACGGCGGCGCCCGCGGCGAGCACGAGCACGTATGTGCGGAGCAGCCCGGTCTGGAGGCGGCGCACGAGCCCGCCGGTGGCGAGCGCCGTCTCGCCGAGGTCGTCCCCGGTCTGCAGGATGATCGGCTCCTCGAACTCGCGCCGCAGCCCGGCGGCCAGCGCGGCGGCCGGCTTGTAGAAGACCGCGTCGTAGAGGGCGTCGAAGTAGAACTTCTCCTCGAACAGGCGCCGCCAGAACGGGGCGGCCGGGATCGCGAGCCGCTGCCGGGAGTAGATCGCCCACGCGATCGCGATCCCGACGACGCCGGCCGCGACGGTCGCGGCGGAGGTGACGTACTCCTGCGTGTTCGTCGGCAGGGCAGCGGGAAGCGTCCGCGCGGCGGGCGCGAGCCAGTTCGTGAACGGATGCCATCTCGGCGACCACTGCAGCCAGCCGCCGCCGGTCGCGAGGACGGCGAGGACGCCGACCGGGACGAGCATCGTCCAGTGCCCCTCGAGCCGGCCGTGCTTGTGGTGATGCTCGCGCACGTACGGGCTCGGCTCGCCCGGGAAGACGAGGAACCAGAGCCGGAAGGTGTAGAGGCCGGTGAGGAGGGCGCCGGCGACGCCGCAGACCCAGAAGACCCAGCCGTACCAGGTGCCGAGCGCGGCCGCGGACGCGACGATCGAGTCCTTCGAGAAGAAGCCGCTGAAAGGCGGGATGCCGACGAGCGCGAGCGCGCCGGCGAGGAAGCACCACTTCGTGAACGGCATCAGCCGGCCGATGCCGCGCATCTTCCGGATGTCCTGCTCCCCGCCGAGCGCGTGGATCGCGAGGCCCGCCGTCATGAACAGGAGCGCCTTGAAGAACGCGTGCGTGAGCAGGTGGAACATCCCGGCCGAGTACGCGCCCACGCCGGCGCCGAGGAACATGTAGCCGATCTGGGACATCGTCGAGTACGCGATCACGCGCTTGATGTCCGTCTGGACGAGCGCGATCAGCCCGGCGACGAGGAGGGTGAGCGCGCCCGTGCCGGCCGCGATCAGCTCGACCGTCCGCGCCTGCTCGAAGATCGGGTACGTACGGGCGATCAGGTAGACGCCGGCGGTGACCATCGTCGCGGCGTGGATCAGGGCGCTGACCGGCGTCGGGCCTTCCATCGCGTCCGGCAGCCACGTCTGGAGCGGGATCTGCGCCGACTTCGCGACCGCGCCGCCGAGCAGGCCGAGCGCGACGAGGCTCTCCGTCGTCGACGAGAGGTGGATGCTGAACGCGGAGGCGAACGAGAGCGAGCCCGTGTGCGCGATGAGGACGAAGAAGGCGAGCGCCATGGTCGCGTCGCCGAACGCGTTCATCACGAAGGCCTTCTTCGCCGCCTGCACGGCGCTCGGCCGCTCGTGCCAGAAGCCGATCAGCAGATAGCTCGAGAGGCCGACGAGCCCCCAGCCGACGAGGAGCAGCAGCAGGTTGCCGCCCTCGACGAGCAGCAGCATCGAGAAGACGAAGAACGCGATGTACGCGAAGTAGCGGCGCTCCTCGTCGTCGCCGTCCATGTAGCCGATCGAGTAGAGGACGATCAGGGCGCCGACTCCGCTGACGATCAGCATCATCGTCGCGCTCAGCGGGTCGACGAAGATGCTCAGGCCGGCGCTGAAATGGCCGGTCGCGAGCCAGGTCCACGCCGTGTCGAGGTAGCCGGAGCGGTCGCTCTTGGCCTGCAGGCCGAAGAACGACCACAAGGCGCCGCCGAAAGCGACGAACACGCTCAGCGTCGAGATCCAGCCGGCCGTGCGGCGCGAGATGCGTCCACCCGCGAGCGTGATGAGCATGGCTCCCGCCAGCGGCGAGAACAGGCAGATCCACGCGCCGGTGATCATCCGCGCAGCTCCGAGAGCTCGTCGACGTCGAGCGCGAGCTTGCGGCGGTTGATGGCGACGACGAGGCCGAGCCCGACGCAGACCTCCGAGGCGGCGATCGCCATCACCGCGAGTGCGAAGACCTGGCCGGCGCCGCTCGCGAAGTGTCGTGCGAACGCGATCAGGGCGAGGTTGCCCGCGTTCAGCATCAGCTCGAGCGAGAGCAGCACGACGAGTGTGTTCCGCCGGATGAGGACGCCGAGCGCGCCGATCCCGAAGAGGACGGCGGCGAGCCCGATGTACCAGCCGATGTTCGGCCCGCTCATCGTGAGCTCTCCGGCTCGAGCCGCCGTGTGTGCGAGCCGAGGATGACGCCGCCGACGGCCGCGACGAGCAGGACGACGGACGTGATCTCGAAGGCGAGCAGGTGGTCGACGAGGAAGACCCGTCCGATCCAGGCGGGCGTGCCGAAGGCAGGACCGACGCGCGCGCTGTGGGCGAGGTTTCCGCTCGCCTGCAGTCCGACTGCGACGACGATCTCGACGAGCAGCGCTCCCGCGGCGCCGACCGCGGCGACCGTCTGCCAGCTCGGGCCCGACCAGGGCGTCTCCCGCCGTGGGCCGACGTACGCGATCACGAAGAGGAACATCACGACCACGGCGCCGGCGTAGACGAGCACCTGCGCCGCGGCGACGAACTCCGCCGTGAGCAGCAGGTACATGACCGCGAGCGAGCCGAGGTTCCCGATCAGCGCGAGCGCCGAGTAGAACGGGTTCGAGAAGCTGATCACCGCCACGCCCGAGGCGAGGCAGGAGAAGGCGGCGACGACCCAGACGATCCACACGAGGACTCCGCCGGCCGAGGCTGCGACGAGTGGGTGCATCACGAGCTCGACTTGTAGAAGGGGATCGGCGTGTCGTAGAGCTCGGCGTCCGCCACGGGGGTCTGCTTCACGGGCGGCGCGAGCAGCATGTCCTTCGTGTAGATCTGGTCGTCGCGGTTGTGCTCCGAGATCTCGTAGTCGTTGCCGAGCGTGATCGCGTCGAAGGGGCAGGCGAGCTCGCAGTAGCCGCAGAAGATGCAGCGGCTGAGGTTGATCTCGTAGATGCGCGCGTAGCGCTCGCCGGCGGAGACGCGGTTGTCCGGCGTGTTCTCGGCGGCGACGACGCGGATGCAGTCCGCCGGGCAGGCGGCGGCGCAGAGCGAGCAGCCGACGCACTTCTCGAGCCCGTTCTCGTGCCGCCAGAGCCGGTGCCGGCCGCGGAAGCGTGGATAGACCGGCCGCTTGTACTCCGGGTACTGCTGCGTGATCGGCTTCTTGAAGATCTGCTTGAACGTGACCCCGAAGCCCTTGAGCGTGTTGAGCGGCTGGTTCATCCGAACGCCACCACCAGAGCCGCCGTGATCACCGCGTTGACGGTCGCCACCGGCAGGAGGACCTTCCAGCCGAAGCGCATCAGCTGGTCGTAGCGGAGCCGCGGCAGGGTCGTCCGCAGCCAGATGAAGACGAAGAGCACCCCCATCGTCTTGAGCAGGAACCAGATCGGCCCGATGTCCCACGGCCCGTGCCAGCCCGCGAAGAAGAGCGTCGTCATCAGGCCGGAGAGCGTGATCATGTTGATGTACTCGGCCATCTGGAACAGGCCCCAGCGCATCCCCGAGTACTCCGTGTGGTAGCCGGCCACGAGCTCCTGCTCGGCCTCGGGCAGGTCGAACGGGGCGCGGCTCGTCTCGGCGATCCCGGCGAAGAAGAAGACGAGCAGACCGATGAACTCGGGCGCCGCATAGGGCAGGAAGGAGCCCTGGCGCGCGACGATCTCGGGCAGGTTGAGCGAGCGGCCGAGGATGACCACCCCGAGCACGCTGAGCGCGAGCGAGACCTCGTACGAGACGAGCTGCGCGCACGTGCGCATCGAGCCGAGGATCGAGTACTTCGACTCCGAGGCCCAGCCGCCGACGATGAAGCCGTAGACCCCGATCGAGCCGAGCGCGAAGATGGCGATCAGGCCGATCGAGACGTTCGCGATCTCGCCGTTGATCCGCCACCCGTGCACCGTCCAGCCGGGCCCCCACGGGATGAACGAGAAGGCGGCGATCGCCGTGAACGCCGAGACGACCGGCGCGAGGATGTAGGGGAGGTCGATCGCCGCCGACGGCGCGAACGCCTCCTTGCGCACGAGCTTGACGAGGTCCGCGATCGGCTGCAGCAGGCCGTACGGGCCGGCGCGGTTGGGGCCGTAGCGGAGCTGCATCCGGCCCATCAGCTTGCGCTCGATCAGCGTCAGGTAGGCGAAGAGGCCGAGGACGATGTTGACGATGACGAGCGCCTCGATCAGCGCGATCCACCACGGCTCGCTCACGCAGGCGCCTCCTCGGGAGTCTTGGCGAGCTCGACGACGCCCTGGAGGCCGTTCGCATGCTCGAGCGCGACGCGCGCGACTCCCGCGCGCAGGCGCCGGTTCACGCGGGCCGGCAGGGTGATCGCGCTGCCGTTCGAGCCGACGGTGACGAGGTCGCCCGTCGCGATCTTGCGCTGCCGTGCGTCCTCGGCCGAGAGCTCGAGCTCCGGCCGTGGTCGCTGGAACTGGAGCTCCGCGACCCGCTCGACGGCGGCGCCGGAGAAGAGCGGCTTGTACGCGACGAGCCGGATCGCTCCCTTGGGCTGCGGCCGGCGGCGCGGCTCCGGCAGAGCGGGGCGGGCGACCTTCTCCTGTGCCTCGGGATAGCCGCGCAGGGGCGCACGCTCGCCCACCTCGCCGAAGGAGAGGCCGCCGTAGACGCGTTCCGACACCTCCGCGAAGACGGCCGCGGCGTGCGGTGCCAGGTCGACGCCGAAACGGGATGCAAGCTCGGCGACCCACTCGAGCTCGTCGGGGCACGGCGGCGTCACGGCGCGGCGGAGACGCTGCAGCCGGCCCTCGAGGTTGACGAACGTGCCGTCGCGCTCGAGGTAGCTCGTGCCGGGCAGGACGAGGTCCGCCCAGCCGGCGGTGAGCCCGCCGAACATCGAGAGCACGATTGTCGCGTCGGCCTTCTCCGCGAGCGCGCGGACGCTGTCGTCGGCGGCCGCCTCGTCGCCCGAGACGACGAGCAGCGCGATTCCCTCGGCCTCCTCGCCCTCCTCGTCGCAGCAGGCGGCCCACGCGTCGGCGACGCCCCGGCCGTTCGGCGTCCTGGGGAGGTAGAAGGCGCCGCAGCCCTCGCGTCCGGCGAGCCCGAGCTCTTCGGCGAGCTTCGCGACCGTCGCGCCGCCGTGGCCGCCGGGCCCCGACCAGACGAGGACGACGCGCTCCGCCTCGCCGACCGCGGGATCGGAGGCATCGTCGAGGATCCGGGCGCCGTTGCGGCGCGCGGCCTTGATCCAGAGGTCGGCCACGGGCGCGCTCTCGACGACCGGCACGTCCCCGAGGACGACGACGACGTCTGCGTCGCGAATCGCCGACAGCGGCAGCCGGTACGCGTCGAGCCAGCCGGAGACGTCCTCCAGCAGCATCGCCTGGTGCGAGTCGAGCCCGACGCGCAGGAGCTTGGCCAGCGCGTACGCGAGCTCGACGGTCTCGGAACCCGAGAGGGCGGTGACGATGCGGCCGCGCGCGTTCCGCAGCAGCCGCTCCGCCTCGTCGAGGGCGTCGTCCCACGACACCTCCTCGAGCCCGTGGCGGCGGACGCGCAGCAGCGGCTGCACGAGCCGGTCCTCCGCCCGCAGGTGCGTGTAGGCGAAGCGGCCCTTGTCGCAGATCCAGCCCTCGTCGATCTCCGGGTGGTTGCGGGAGAGGATCCGCTTCACGTTCCCCTCGCGCACCGTGGCGTGGATGTTGCAGCCGACCGGGCAGAGGCCGCAGACGGTCGGGACGTCGACGATCTCCCAGGGCCGCCCCTCGAAGCGGTACTGCGTGGGCAGGAGCGCGCCGACCGGGCAGAGCTCGGTCACGTTGCCGGTGAAGGCGCCCGTGTAGGGCAGGTCCTCGAAGGTCGTGATCACCGAGATCGCGCCGCGGCTCACGGCGACGAGCTGCAGGTCCTCGGAGACGCTCTCGCTGAAGCGCGTGCAGCGGTAGCAGAGGATGCAGCGCTCGCGGTCGAGCGAGATCGTCGGCGAGATCGGGATCGGCTTCTCGAAGGTGAGCTTGTCGAAGCTCATGCGCGTGTTGCCGGGCCCGTAGCGGAAGGTGAGGTCCTGCAGCGGACACTCGCCGCCCTTGTCGCAGACGGGGCAGTCGAGCGGGTGGTTGACGAGGATGAACTCGAGCGTCGCGTTCTGACCCTGCGCCGCCTTCGGCGACGTGCGCGCGGTCTTCACGACCATCCCGTCCTGCGCGGTCAGCGTGCAGCCGGTCTGGAGCTTCGGCATGCCCTCGACCTCGACGAGGCACATCCGGCAGGCGCCGACCGGCGCGCCGAGGCGCGGCTCGTAGCAGAAGACCGGGATCTCGACGCCGGCTGCGAGCGCCGTCTCGACGATGCCCGTCCCCTTCGGCACGTGGACGTCCCGCTCGTCGATCGTGACGCGAACGAGCTCGGTACTCATACGAGCGCCTCCGCCGCCAGTGAGGAGGGTGCGTGCTGGTCGGACGGCGCGAGGATCCCTTCGAGCGTCGAGGATCCTCCGAACGGGCAGCCGCCCTGCTCGACGTGGGCGACGAACTCGCCGCGCCACTTGTGGAGGTAGCTCGCGACGGGATAGACCGCGAACTCGCCCAGCGCGCACAGCACCTTCCCGAGGATGTTGTCGCCGACCGAGTCGAGCAGCTCGAGGTCGGCGCGCGTCGCCGTCCCGTTCTCGATCGACTCGAGGATCTGCACCATCCAGCGCGTCCCGACGCGGCAGGGCGTGCATTTGCCGCACGACTCGTGCATGTAGAACTTCGTCGAGCGGAGCGCGAGCTGCACCATGCAGCAGCGGTCGTCGACGACGATCAGCGAGGCGGCGCCGAAGAACGTCCCGATCGCGCCTAGGGAGTCGTAGTCGAGCGGGACGTCGATCTGGTCCGGCGTGAGGGCGGGCACCGACGAGCCGCCCGGGATGACGGCCTTCAGCTCGCGGCCGCCGGCGATCCCGCCGGCGTGCTCGTAGATGAGCTCGCGCATCGGCGTCC
Organism: uncultured Actinomycetes bacterium; assembly: GCA_963702785.1. Lineage (GTDB taxonomy): Bacteria > Actinomycetota > Thermoleophilia > Gaiellales > Gaiellaceae > Palsa-739. The sequence continues at coordinate 815,640 of CAVPDV010000001.1, forward strand.
CGAGGGCGAGCTCGTAGTTGCCCGGCCGCGCGACGTTGCCCGAGACGGAGAAGATGGCCGTCCCGGGCGAGCTCGGCGCCCCGATCTTGGCGAACTCCTCGGCGCCCATGGCGAGGATCGCCGGGACGGTGGCGATCGTGCAGACGTTGTTGATCTGCGTCGGCGCGTAGTAGAGACCCTGGATCGGCGGGAACGGAGGCCGCGGCCTCGGCTGTCCGCGCTTTCCTTCGAGCGACTCGAGCAGCGCCGTCTCCTCGCCGCAGATGTAGGCGCCGGCGCCGCGGTGGACGGTGATCTCGACCTCGCCGAAGATTCCCGCCGCGCGAGCCTCCTCGACCGCGCCCGCGAGGATCTCGTACTCCGTGAGGTACTCGCCGCGGATGTAGATGAAGACGCTGGTCGACTCGATCGCGTGCGCGGCGATCAGGCAGCCCTCGATCAGACGGTGCGGCACGCGCGCCATCACCTCGCGGTCCTTGAACGCGCCGGGCTCCGACTCGTCGGCGTTGACGACGAGGTACTTCGGCTTGACGCTCTTGCGGTCGATCAGCGACGCCTTGCGCCCCATCGGGAAGCCTGCGCCGCCGCGGCCGCGGAGCGTCGCCTTCTGCAGCTCGTCGATGAGCTGGTCGGAGGTCATCGCGCGCGCCTTCTCGACCGCCTGGTAGCCGCCGATCGCGCGGTACTCGCCGAGCTTCGCCAGGTCGCGCTCGTCCGCGCCCGCCAGGAGCATCTTCAGCTCAGCCACGCAGCTCCTCCACGATCTCCGCCACCGTTTCGGGGCGCACGTGATGCCGGTAGCGGTCGTCAACGGCGACGACCGTCGCGTAGCCGCACCCGCCGAGGCACTCGACGGCGCGGAGCGTTATCTCGCCGTCCGCCGTCGTCTCGCCCGCGTGGAGGCCGAGCTCGGCCTCGAAGGCCTCGACGACCTTCTGTGCGCCGCAGAGCGCGCACGGGAGGTTCGTGCAGACGGCGATCTCGTGCCGCCCGACGGGCTCGAGATGGAGCATGTCGTAGAAGCTCGCGATCGAGAAGACGTACGCAGGCGTGAGCTCGAGCGCGTCGGCGGTCTCCTCGAGCGCCTGGCGGGACAGCCAGCCGTGCCGCTCCTGCGCGAGCCGCAGCGCCGGCAGGACGGCCGAGCGCGCGCCCTCGGGGTAGCGCGCGCGCAGGTCCTGGACCTCCTCATAGAACGAGCTCACCTGTCGGTGTCTCCCATCACGGCGTCGAGCGAGCCGACGACGGCGACCAGGTCGGCGACGAGCGCCTGGTGGAGACAGGTCGCCGTCGCCTCGAGCGCGACGAACGACGGAGCCCGGAAGTGGACGCGCCACGGCTTCGGCCCGCCGTCGGAGACGAGGTAGCAGCCCGACTCTCCGCGCGGCGACTCGACCGCGACGTAGATCTCGCCCGCCGGAACGCGGAAGCCCTCCGTGACGATCTTGAAGTGGTGGATGAGGGACTCCATCGACGTGTGGAGCTCCTCGCGCGGCGGCAGCACGACCTTGCGGTCGTCCGCGATCCACGGCATCCCCTCCATCCGGTCGAGCCTGTCGAGGCACTGGCGGACGATGCGCGTCGACTCCGCCATCTCGTCCATGCGCACGCGGTAGCGGTCGTAGACGTCGCCGTTCGGATACACCGGGACGCGGAAGTCGACCTGGTCGTAGGCGAGGTAGGGCTGGTCGCGCCGGAGATCCCAGTCGACGCCGGAGCCGCGCAGGTTCGGCCCGGTCTGGCCGAGCGCGATCGAGTCCTGCGCCGAGAGGACGCCGATCCCCTGCGTCCGCTCGAGCCAGATCTGGTTGCGGTGGAGGATCCCGCGGTAGTCGTCGAGCGCCCGCGGCATCCACTCGACGAACTTGCGGCACTCGGGGAAGAAGCCGGCCGGGATGTCCTCGGCCAGCCCGCCGACCTGGAAGTAGCGGGTGTGCATCCGCTGCCCCGTGACGAGCTCGAACAGGTCGAGGATCGTCTCCCGCTCGCGGAAGCAGTACCAGAACATCGAGATCGCCCCCAGCTCGAGCGCGGACGTCCCGAGGAAGACGAGGTGCGAGTGGATGCGGTTGAGCTCGCAGAGGAGCATCCGCATCCAGGTCGCCTTCGTCGGCACCTCGAGCTCGAGCAGCTGCTCGACGGCGAGCACGAACACGAGCTCGTTGTTCTGGTAGCCGACGTAATCGATCCGCGCCGGGTACGTGACGCACTTCCAGTACGTCTTCGACTCCATCGACTTCTCGAAGCCGGTGTGGAGGTAGCCGATCACCGCCGAGACGCCGACGACCTCCTCGCCGTGCAGGTCGACGATCAGGCGGAGCACGCCGTGCGTCGACGGGTGGTTCGGGCCGAAGTTGACCTGGAGGACGTTCTCGCTGTCGCGCAGCTCCGCGGGGACGTCGAGGATGGTCGGGACGCGCGACGGGATACGCGAGCCCTCGTAGGTCGTCGGGCGTTGCGTGGTCGTGCTCATCCCCGCTCCCGGCGTCGGCAGAGCCGACGCCTACGCTCTTTGATGAGCTCCGTCAAGCCTACGCTCATTGCTCGTCGCTGAAGCGGACGGGCTCGCCGCCGATCGGATAGTCCTTGCGCAGCGGATGTCCCTCCCAGTCGTCGGGCATCAGCAGCCGCGCGAGGTTCGGATGGCCGTCGAAGGCGATCCCCATCAGGTCGTACTGCTCGCGCTCGTGCCAGTCGCAGGTAGGCCAGACGGAGACGACGCTCGGCACGTGCTCGTCCTCGTCCATCCAGCATTGGAGCCGGACGCGCGGCGCGCCGTGCCGCAGCGCGAGCAGGTGGTAGCTGAGCGAGAAGCGTTTCGGCTTGCTCTCGGGGAGCGCTTGCAGGCCCTGCGTCATCGGGTGCATGAGGTCGCGCCCGGTCGCGGTGCCGATGTAGCCGGAGACGCCCTGGTCGCCCCAGCCGAGGTAGTCGGTGCCGACGATGTCGACGCACATGTCGAAGCCGAGCTCGTCGCGCGCGTGCTCGCATGCCTCGCGGATCCGGTCGGTCGCGATCATGACCGTCGGCATCTCGGGGCCGTCGCGGTGCGAGACGTAGCCCGGCAGAGCGCTCCAGTCCGTCACGTCGCCACCTCGACACGTTCGTAGGCGGGCGGCACGCCGGCGAGGTGCGCTTCGTGCAGTCGGATGATCCCCTCCATCAGCGCCTCGGGCCGCGGCGGGCAGAAGGGGACGTAGATGTCGACAGGGACAATCCGGTCGACGCCCTGGAGGATCGTGTAGTTGTTGAACATCCCGCCCGAGCTCGCGCAGGCGCCCATCGCGATCACCCACTTCGGCTCGAGCATCTGGTCGTAGATCTGGCGCAGCGGCTCCGCCATCTTGTGTGCGACGCGACCCGAGACGATGAGCAGGTCTGCCTGCCGGGGCGATGAGCGGAAGGCCTCCATCCCGAAGCGCGCGAGGTCGTACCGCGCGGAGACGATCGACATCATCTCGATCGCGCAGCAGGCGAGCCCGAAGGTGTCGGGCCACATCGACTTCGTCTGCGCCCAGCGCACGGCCTTCTCGAGCGTCGTCAGCCCGAGCGCCTGCTCGAGCTCGTCGACGCCGAGCTCCTCCTCGAAGCGCGACGGGCCCTTCGTGGGCCAGAGCAGCCGCTCCGACTGGAGGCCGTAATCGCGCAGACGCGCCGGTTCGTCAGCCATGCCGGCTCACCAGTTCAGGGCGCCCTTGCGCCAGATGTAGACGTAGGCCACCAGGAGGATGAGGATGAAGAAGGCGAGCTCGGCGAAGCCGAACCAGCCGAGCGCGTGGAGCTGCACCGCGAGCGGGTAGAGGAAGACGATCTCGATGTCGAAGACGATGAAGAGCATCGCGGTGAGGTAGAACGCGACGCTGAACCGCTGGCGGGGCAGCGGGCCGGTGGAGACTCCGGACTCGAACGGAACGGTGCGGGCGCGGGTACGGCGGGCGGGCTGCTGCGCGAAGCGGAAGGACATGACCATCATCGAGCCCGGGATGACGAGCGCGAGGATGCCGTAGATCAGGAATGGCAGCCAGCTGTGCAGCATCGAGTGCGCGTCTCCCCTAGCCGTTCGCGCTTCGGAAGCGATCCACCGAATCGGTGACGTTATCAATGTCGCGACCCCTGCACTTTCGGGTAGCGAATCGCCGCAGCCAGGCCTGCATCGGCTGTTACAAAGTGATGTGCGATCGGGGCATCGCCCGGGCCTCGCGTCTTGACTCCTCCCATGGATTTGGGAGACTCGCCCGGTGCGAGTGCGAGCCGCTTTCGTCGTGACCCTCGCGGCCGCGGTGTTCGGCGTCGCCGGTGCGCAGGCAGGGGTGGGCAACATGACGAACCACGGCGGTCCGGTGCTCCGCTCGCCGAAGGTCTATGTCGTCGTCTGGCTCCCGGCCGGACGGCACATCGAACCCTCGGGCGACGACTCTCGGGTCGAGGCGAGGCTGAAGGACACCGTCGAGAGCCTCAGCGGGACGCCGTACCTCGGCGTTCTGACGCAGTACGGAGCAACCGATCGGGTCCGCTTCGGCGGGATGTGGATCGACAGGTCGCCGTACCCGCACGCGGGGACGACGAAGGACCCGCTCGAGCTCTCCGACTACGCGGGCGCGGCGAAGCGCGCACTCGCGAAGAAAGGCTGGACGCCGGGTCTCGGCAAGCTCTACCTCGTCTTCACCGCCGACCGGACCGAGATGTGCGGGCTCTCGACTGCCCCGAGCGGGGGCCGCGACCCCACTCACTTCTACACGCCCAACGACTGCACGTTCCCGGACTCCGAGGGCGACCAGTGCGCCGGCCACGGCTCATTCCGGCAGCAGGGCAAACCGGTTGCCTTCGCCGCCGTCCCCTATCCCGCCGCGTCCGCGTGCATCGCGACCTCGAACGACCCGAACAACGACGTGCGTCTCGACACTCTGCTGACGGACGAGGCGATGTTCGTCGCCGCGATGATCGTGGATCCGCTCGGAAACGGCTGGTTCACCGGGAATGCGCAGACCGGCGAGATCGCGTGCTTCTCGGGCGAGTACGACAGCGTCCTGCGGCTCGGTGGGAAGCCGGTGCCCGTGTTCGAGCTCTGGAGCAACGCGAAACACGGCTGCGTCACCCGCTGACGAGAGGAGCTCTCGATCCGCCGACGAGGCCCGTTGGTACCATGGCCGCGTGGCAACGATCGAGCGCACCGAGAGCATCGTCTCCCTCACGCCTGCCGCTGCGGCCAAGATCCGCGAGCTGATGGCGACGGAGGAGGACGTCTCGGTCCTGCGCGTCGCCATCGAGGGCGGAGGGTGCTCCGGCTTCCAGTACGGACTCGGCTTCGACCGCGGCGCCCAGGAGGGCGACCACGAGTTCGAGTGCGAGGGCGTCACGGTCGTCGTCGATCCCTTCAGCGCGCCGTACCTGGCGGGTGCGCAGGTCGACTACCTCGAGACGATCCAGGAGTCCGGGTTCAAGATCGACAATCCGAACGCGGTCTCGTCGTGCGGCTGCGGCCACTCCTTCCAGGTGGAAGACGGAGAGGCGCCGGCGGACGCAGCCGGCTGCGGCTCCGGCTGCGCCCACTGAGCACCTCTCACCTCAACTGACGAGCTCGACGAAGCGCGGGTCCTCGCGGACCCCGGCGAGGTCGTCGTCGTTCTGCGCGAGCTCCTTGAACGGCTCCCACTGGGCGACGGAGTCGGCGAGGGCCGTGAGGGCGGCCTCGCCGTCGCCGAGCAGCGCCTGCATGCAGGCGACGTTGTAGAGCAGGTAGCGCATTGCCGGGATAGGACTCGAGCCCGCGATTGCAGGCCGCGAGCGCCTCCGCGTACTCCTTCGCCTGGTAGGCGCGGAAGAACCCGTACGCGGACATCGCGGGCGACAGGCGGTACGCCTCGCCGCGCCGGCCGCCGACCGCGAGCACGATCGTGTCGTCGGCGGTCGCGATGGCCTTCCGCTTCGCGTCCGGGTCGCGGACGAAGATCGCCGTGCCCTGCGGCGCCTCGACATCGGTGCCGGCGACGGTGAACGTCGCCGAGCCCTGCACGACGACGAACAGCTCCTCGTGGCGGTCGGCGCCCGGCCCGGCCTCGTCGTGCTCCTGGACGAGGACCTCGCCGGCCTTCCGCTGGAACGTGGCGCTGACGCCGAAGGCGCCTACGTCTAGATCCTCGCGCAGCCGGACGAAGCCGCGGTCGTCGTCCGCCTCGGCGAGAGCGTCGCCGAGCGAGACGACTCCGTATGCCGTCTGAGTTGCAGCCATTCAGGCCTCCTGAATAGGGGTGTCGATGCCGCGGCTCGCAGCCGGGCCGCGTGCTCCTGGTGGACGAGCCGTGCGTAATGCGGGTCTGACGGGAACGTGGTTCTGCGCCTCCTCTCGAGCCCAACTCTCTTGGGCTCAAACTATTTGACGGCAAACTAACAGCCCAGATGTCTTGACGTCAAGAGAAATTTCGTCGAGACTGGGAGACGTGGCCAGAACGCAACCCGAGCGCGACCACATCGACTCCTGGCTCGCGGAGGTCGCGCCGCATCTCCCGCCCTCGGTCGACCTCGACGTCGAGGGGATCGTCGACCGCATCCACGGTCTCGACTGGCGGATCCGGAAGATGCTCGACGAGACGCTCGAGGAGCAAGGCCTGTCGAACGGCGACTGGAAGGTCCTCATTTCACTTCGCTGGGCGGAGAACGGCCGGCGCTCGGCCGGTGAGCTCGCGCGTCGCGCGGAGCTGACGAGCGGGACGATGACCGCGCGGCTCGATCAGCTCGAGGCCGAGGGTCTCGTCCGCCGGATACGCGATTCCGACGACCGGCGCAGCGTGCTCGTCGAGCTCACCGCGAAGGGACGGAAGAAGCTCACAGCGGCGATGGGCGTGCAGGGGGAGAAGGAGAAGCTCCTCGCCGCCGCGCTGACGCCGAAGGAGATGGAGCAGCTCAATGCTCTCCTGCGCCGCGTGATGATCTCGGTGGAAAACCGAATCACGAAGCCGTAGTCCGCGAATTAGCATCCTCCTCGTGGACCGGCCTTTCCGCGTAGCGATCGTCGGATCGGGCCCCGCCGGCTTCTACGCCGCCGGTGCGCTGCTGAGCGCCGACCCGCCTGCGGAGGTCGACCTGATCGAGCGGCTGCCGACGCCGTGGGGGCTCGTCCGGCTAGGCGTCGCGCCCGACCATCCCAAGCTGAAGACGGTCTCCCGTGCCTTCGAGAAGATCGCCGAGCGGCCCGGCTTCCGCTTCCTCGGCAACGTCGAGGTCGGCCGCGATCTCCAGCACGAGGACCTCGTCCGTCTCTACGACGCGGTCGTCTACGCGGTCGGGGCGCAGACCGACCGGCGCCTCGGCATCTCCGGCGAGGATCTACCGGGCTCGTGGCCGGCAACCGAGTTCGTCGCCTGGTACAACGGCCACCCCGACTACCAACGGCTCGCGTTCGGCCTGGACGTCGAGCGGGCCGTCGTGATCGGGATCGGCAACGTCGCGCTCGACGTCGCGCGCATGCTCGCGCTCACCCGCGAGGAGCTGACGGTCACGGACGCGACCGACGCCTCGATCGAGGCGATCGCGAGCTCGCCGATCCGCGAGATCGTCGTCGTCGGCCGCCGCGGCCCGGCGCAGGCGTCCTTCACGACGCCCGAGCTGCAGGAGATGGGGGAGCTCGCCGGCGCCGACGTGATCGTCGATCCCGCCGAGCTCGAGGGCGCGGAGCCGCAGGACACGAACGCCGAGCGCAACCTCGAGGTGCTACGCGAGCTCGCGGCGCGCGAGCCCGCGGGCAAGCCGCGGCGCGTCGTCTTCCGCTTCTTCCGCTCGCCGGTCGCGATCCTCGGCGACGATCGCGTCGAGGCGATCGAGCTCGTGCGGAACGAGCTGGACGAGAACGAGCGGGCCGTGGCGACGGACGAGCGCGAGACGCTCCCGTGCGGGCTCGTCTTCCGCAGCGTCGGCTACCGCGGCGTCGAGCTGCCCGGTGTTCCGTTCGACGAGCGTGGCGGCACGATCCCGCACGAGCGTGGCTGCGTCGGGCCCGGCGTCTACTGCGCGGGCTGGATCAAGCGGGGCCCGACGGGCGTGATCGGCACGAACAAGAAGGACGCGACCGAGACGGTCGAACGCCTGCTCGCCGACGCCGCTGCAGGTCGGCTCGAGCGCAAGCCCGAGGCGAGCGCTGCGGCCGTCGACGCATTGCTCGCGGAGCGCGGCGTCCAAGTCGTCGAGTACGCCGGCTGGAACGCGATCGACGAGGTCGAGCGGGCCGCAGGCGAGAAGCTCGGCCGGCCGCGGGTGAAGCTCTGCTCGTGGCAGGAGCTTCTGGCCGCCGCCGAGCGGGTCGCGTCCGGCTCCGCCTAGTCCCTCCAACGAGGGACTTCAGGGCGCGCACGAGCGCCGATGGACCGGGGGCATGGAGACCTTCGTCGTACAGTGCCTCCGCTGCGGCACGTCCCGGGCCACTCAGCGTGACGTTTTCAAGCACCTCGACGCCCCCGAGTGCCCCGAGTGCGGCTACCTCGGTTGGGCGCCGGCGGTCGAGCTGACCGACGCCGACCGGCGGCGGCACCGGAAGCGTCGGGTCGCGCGCCGCGGCCGCCTCGCCTCGGTCGCGTAAACAGCCGCGACTGCAGGTCTGCGGAATACCCACAGCGACGGGCCAGGCCGCTCGCCTACACTCGTTGGCGTGAGCCAGACCGACGCGCGACGCGAGCTCTGGGGCGGCGAGACCGCGAAGGCCGTCGCCAACTTCCCGGTCTCCGGCGAGCCCATCCCGGCGCCGGTGGCGCGCTGGCTCGGCCGCATCAAGGGAGCGGCGGCGCGCGTCAACGCGGAGCTCGGGCTGCTCGACGAGGACCGGGCGGAGCGGATCGCAGCCGCCGCCGCGCGGATCGTCGAAGGCGAGCTCGACGACCAGTTCCCCATCGACGTCTTCCAGACCGGCTCGGGCACCTCCTCGAACATGAACGCGAACGAGGTGATCGCAACGCTGGCAGGCGAGGACGTGCACCCGAACGACCACGTCAACATGGGGCAGTCCTCGAACGACGTCTTCCCGTCGGCCGTCCATCTCGCGGCGCTCGACGAGATCGTCCACGACCTGCTGCCCGCGCTCGACCGGCTCGCAGACTCGCTCGGGACGAAGGCGAAGGAGTTCGACGACGTCGTCAAGTCCGGCCGCACGCACTGGATGGACGCCGTGCCCGTCACGCTCGGCCAGGAGTTCTCGGGCTACGCGGCCCAGGTGCAGCAGGGGGCCGCGCGCGTGCGCGACGCGCTGCCGCGGCTCGGCCAGATCCCCCTCGGCGGCACCGCGACCGGCACCGGGCTCAACACGCATCCCGAGTTCGCCGCCCGCGTGCGGGAGCTGCTCGCCGGCGAGACCGGACTCACGATCTCGGCGCCGGCCGACCCGTTCGAGGCGCAGGCCGCGCGCGACGGCATCGTGGAGGTGTCCGGCGCGCTGAAGACGGTCGCCGTCTCGCTGACGAAGGTGGCGAACGACATCCGCTACCTCGGCTCCGGCCCGCGCGCGGGGCTTGCGGAGATCTCGCTGCCGGAGCTGCAAAAGGGCAGCTCGATCATGCCGGGCAAGGTGAATCCGGTGATCCCGGAGGTCGTGACCCAGGTCTCGGCGCAGGTGATCGGCAACGACACGGCGATCACGATCGGCGGGATGCAGGGCCACTTCGAGCTCAACGTCTTCGTGCCGCTGCTCGCGCGCAACATCCTCGACTCGATCAAGCTGCTCGCGAGCTCCTCCCGCCTCTTCGCGGAGAAGTGCGTGGACGGCATCGTGGCGAACCGTGAGACCTGTGAGCGCTACGCCGAGCTGACGCTGTCGGCGGCGACGGCGCTCAACCCCCACATCGGCTACGACCGCGCGGCCGAGATCGTGAAGGAGGCCGCCGCCTCCGGCCGCTCGCTGCGTGACGTGGCGCGGGAGAAGGGCGTCGAAGACTCAGTGCTCGACGAGGCGCTCGACTACCGCGCGATGGCCAAGCCGCACGGCTAAAGAGCCGCTTCGAGAGGCCTTGCTCTCCTTTTGCGCCGCCTTTACAAGCGGTGGCTCGTCCCGAGCTACGCTCGCCGCGAGGTGCTGCGCAAGCTCGCACTCGTCGGCGCCGTCGCGCTACTCACCGCGACTGCCGCCTCGGCGGCAGGGGGCGCGGGAGCGACCCTGTCGAGCTCCACTCCCGGCGCGCGGAACGTCTCGGTGACGATCGTGCTCGACGACGTCGTGCTCCGCTGCGGGCGTCCGAGCTTCTCTTCGCTGTCTCTCGCGCTTCCGCGCGCGATGCGCGTCCCCGGCTCGATCGGCGCCGAGACCGTGCGCGTGGGCGGGAAGCCAGTGCAGTCCGTCCGGACCGACGGCAAGACGATCGCCCTCTTGCTGCCGTCCTCGCCGGGCGGAGTGACGTGCGACTCGATCGTCGTGGGTCCTCTCCGCATCCGGCTGACGCGCAAGGCGGGCCTCGGGAATCCTGCTCGGGCCGGGACCTACGCGTTCACGGTCGAGGCGAAGCCGCGCGGCGCCTGGAGCGGCTCCTTCGTCGTGCGCTAGCCGCTTTCGACGACCTGCGCGGCCGAACGCGGCTGCATCTTCGTTTCGTGGTACCCGCTCGAGGGTTGACTCACCGACCGAAACGCGCTTTCATCGTCGCAGACCTGCTCGAAATTCATTCAGAGAGGGGGACGAGCAACGTGTCCATGCGTCTTGCGACGCGGCCGCGCCTGCTTACGTTGGGCGGCCTCGCAATCCTTTTCACAGCCATCGTCTTTCTGATGGCCTTCAACGCGGGCGCCGCCAAGGCGTCCAGCGTGAAGACGCTCAGGGGCACCCACAGAACACTGACGCGCCTCAGCGGCGGGCCCGGCAAGACACTGCCTGCTGGCATCCAGCCGGATACTGCCGCCATCGCGTGCAACAACTTGATGGACGTGGCCGCGAGCGGCTGCCTCAGTGGAGGCGGCGGCGACGACAACGGACCGGTGGCAACGGGAGTCGGAGCCCCGGCACGTTCAGAACAACCTCACGGCGAGGGACGGCTCCGGCCAATTCGGTCGCCGGCTGGAACGGCATGTCGGATGTCGCTATCGAACGCACAGTACAACGGCGGCTTCCACGTGACGCCGCCCGACCAAGGGCTGTGCGTCGGGCCGGCGAGCGCGCTCGCGCCGATGGACTTCCGGTTCCGGGCAACGCGTCGGTGGTCGTGGAGGGTGTCAACGAGGCAATCTCGGTCTACACAGACACGGGCGCTCTGATCGCCGGGCCGATCAGGCCTCTCCGACCTGTTCGACGACCCGATCGCCAGCTGGTGACATCAGCTGCAACTACGACCCGGCGACGAAGACCTTCTTCTTCACCGAGATCGGCGTCTACTTCTACCTGGGCGATCCTGAGTTCTACGACACCGATCTCGTGGTGATGAACCGAACGGCTACGCCGCCTACTCGATCCCGGACACCTCGGCCATCGACGGCGAGTACGGCGACTGCTTCCCGGACTTCCCGCAGAACGGCTTCGACAACAACGCGTTCTACATCACGATCAACGAGTTCTGCGGGGTCGAAGAGGAGTACTACGGCGCAGGGCTGTTCGGGTACCCGAAATCGCAGCTCGCGAGCCTCTCGTCGAGCGTGAGCGAGGTCTTGTTCGGGCCTCTCGGGCTGAGCGACACGCCCACGCTCTCGTTGCGGCCCGCGATCGGTGACGGGACGACCACCGAGTACCTGCTCAACTCGCAGGTCCTCGACAGCGAGGGCGACTACCAGGACTACGCGAGCAATATCGGCTTCTGGTGGGTGACGCGCGACAACAACATCGCGACCCATCCCAACCAGGTCTATCTGTACGGGGAGAACATCCGCAGCGAGACGTATTCCCAGCCCGAGCCCGCCGACAGCACGGGTGACGGCACGACGTGCGTCAACCACATCTCCGTCGAGGCCCCCAACGACGACTGCGTCATTGCGGAGGCGCAGTTGAACCCGGACGACAACCGGATGGAGCAGGTGCAGTACTCGAGCGGCTACCTCTATAGCTCGCTCAACACCTCGCTGAACTTCGGCGACGAGGACACGGTGACTCCCGACCAGCCGGACATCTGGGACGGCGCCGCCTGGTTCCTCGTCAACACGAAGAACGCCAACGTGACCCGCCAGGGCTACGTGGGCGAGGAGGGGACGAACCTCCTCTATCCGAGCATGGTGAAGTCGAAGTCGGGCACGTACTTCATGGACTTCAGCACGACCAGCCCGGACCTGGACACTGGTAATCCGAGCACGGGGTACACGCTCTCGAAGAACCTCGGGAACTCGTGGACCCCGATCACGACGACCGCCGTGGGCTCCGGCCCGCACGTGAGCTTCTCGGACAACCTTCCCGAGGACCGGGGGCCGAGGCCACGCTGGGGCGACTACTCGGCGATGGCGTTCGACCCGACCAACGGGACAGTCTGGATGGCCGACGAGTACGTCCCGCCGGCCGACGAGGGCGGCTCCGACCTCGTCGACAACTGGGGCACGTTCGTGTGGGGGCTCTCGGGCTAACCGCGAGAGACCGCACGTTCGACCTGGAAAGGGCCTCCAGACCGGAGGCCCTTTCCGTTTCTCTCCGGCTGGTCAGGGTTGACTCCGGCCGGTGCACCAGCTTTCATCCATGCTGGACTGGTCGTCAATCAGGGTCGATTCAGAGAAGGGGGACACAAACGTGTCATTCGCTCTTGCTAGGCGACCGCACAGGCTCGCGCTCGTGGGCTTCGCGGTCGCTCTCACAGCTTTCGTGTGGCTGCTGGCGTTCCATGCCGGCGGCGCGCAGGCGGCCAACAAGTTGACAACCGTGCAGCTCGGCCACGGGACGGTGGCGCGCGTCAGCCACGGCACGAAGCTGCCCACGAACGTGATTTCGAACGCGGGCTTCATCGCCTGTTCGAACATGTCGGAAATCACTGCGAGCGGCTGCCTCGGCGGAGCCGGCGGCGACGACGAATCACCGGACGGGACGGGGATCGGAGCGCCGAACGGCCAGAACAACCTGACGGCGAGGAACAAGTCGGCCAATCCGGTCGCCGGCTGGAACGGGGTCGACGACACGCAGAACGAGATCGCCAACGACAACCCAGACTTCGAGTTGACGCCGCCCGACCAGGGGCTGTGCGTGGGGCCGGCAAGTGCGCTCGAGCCGCTGCACCTCGCGGTCCCGGGTAACTCGTCAGTGGTCGTCGAGCCCGTCAACGAGGCGTTCTCGGTCTACACCGACACCGGCGCCCTGCTCTACGGGCCGGACAGCCTCGCCGACCTCTTCAGCGACGGGTACGCCAGCGGGGACGTGAGCTGCAACTACGACCCGCAGACGAAGCGTTCTTCTTCACCGAGATCGGCGTCTATTCCGACATCGAGGGGCCTGAGTTCTACGCCACCGATCTCGTGGTGATGAACGCGAGCGGCTACGCCGCCTACACGCTCGACACCGGGTACCGAGGGCTACTGCTTCCCGGACTTCCCGCAGAACGGCTTCGACAACAACGCGTTCTACGTCACGGTCAACGAGTTCTGCGGGCCGGAGATAAGACTTCTTCTACGGTGCGGGGCTGTCGGGCGTTCTCGAAGTCGCAGCTTGCGAGCTTCTCTCCGGCACCCGAACTTCATCTATACGGAGGAGCCGCTCACTCTCCCCGACTATCCGGTGCTCACGCTGCGGCCCGCGATTGGCGACGGGACGAACACCGAATACCTGCTCAACTCGCAAGTCCTGAACTCCGACTGTCTCGATCCGTACTCCGTAACCTGTGACTACCAGGACTCCGCGAGCAACCTCGGTTTCTGGTGGATGAGCCGGGACAACAACATCTCGAGGGGGTCGGTCCCGACCTACCTGTGACGGGGAGGAGATCCGCAGCGAGCCTTACTCCCAGCCGGTGCCGGCGTTGAGCACGGGCAACGGCGACTGCTGGACTACAACGGCGGAGGCTGCGACATCACCTCCGAGCAGTACCTGAACCCGGACGACAACCGCCTCGATCAGGTGCAGTACTCGGGCGGGTTCCTCTACACCTCGCTCAACACCTCCCTGAACTTCGGCGAGGGGGACACCGTGACTCCCAACCAGCCGATCTCTGGGACGGTGCCGCCTGGTTCGACGTCAACACGAAGAACCTCATCGTCGACCGCCAGGGCTACGTCGGCGAGGAGGGAACGAACCTCCTCTATCCGAGCATCGGTGAAGTCGAAGTCGGGCTCGCTCTTCATGGACTTCAGCCTGACGGGCGCCGGACGGGACACTGGCGATCCGAGCACGGGGTACACGTTCTCGAAGAACCCGGCAACACGTTGGAAGCCGATCACGACGACGGGCGAGGGCACCGGCCCGCACATGAGCTTCTCGGACTTCGAGTTCGGCGAGGCGCGCTGGGGCGACTACTCGGCGTTGGCGCTCGACCCGGCCAACGGGAACGTCTGGATGGCGGACGAGTACGTCCCGCCGGACGACGGACGGGGCGGCTGGCGTCGACCCCGTCGACAACTGGGGCACGTACGTGTGGGGGCTCAGCGGCTAGTCAGCCCGGCCTTCACAAACCCCATGAGCTAGGGAAAGGGCCTCCAGCAGGAGGCCCTTTCCGTTGCCCGGTTTTACAGCGCGCTGACACGGGCCGCGCAATACTCGAGGCATGAAGAAGGCGTTCGTCGCCGCCCTTCTGGTTCTGACGCTCTCGGCGGGAGCTGCGAGCGCGAGGGTCCACCCTTCGCTGCATGCGCTGAGACTAACCCCGCCCACGTTCCGGGGCTCCGGCTTCGCGCCCTACGAGCACGTCACCGTCTCGCTGCGCGGGCTCTCGGTTCCGCCCGTCCGCGTCGTGGCCGACGCGCAGGGACGCTTCCGCGCCCGGCTCGCCGCGGCTCCGGCCTGCACGGCGTGGACGTTCGCGCGGTGGGCTGCGGCGGAGGAGCCGCCGTCTATCGCCACCTCCGCTGCGCTTCGCTCGTGACGGACGTCGAGGGAGTCGTCGAGAATCCGATCAAGAACGTCTGCACGGACCAGTCTCAGTCCCCATGTGCCGGACCGGCGCGGGGCGTCACCGTGGAGGCTTTCGAGGGCGGAGGGATGGTCGCGTCGACGACGACGGACGACAACGGCAGACTTCGCGTTCGCACTCGCCGACGGGGACTACACGATCGAGGCGCTCGGTCACGGCGCGCAAACGAAGACCGTGCACGTGATCACGTCGAGCCCCACGCACATCTCGTTCCTGATCGACAACGGGCTCGTCTGAGCGTCAGTACGCGACGGCGCCGCGGCCGGTCACGGCCGCATGCCTCTGCTCGTCGGCGCGATACGAGCTCCGTACGAGCGGGCCCGAGAAGACGGAGCCGAAGCCGAGCGCCTCGCCCTGCTCGCGGAACCAGCGGAACTCGTCCGGGTGCACCCACCGGTCGATCGGAGCGTGCTTGGAGCTCGGCTGCAAGTACTGGCCGATCGTGACGACGTCGACGCCGTTCGCACGCAGGTCGCGCATGGTCTCGACGACCTCGTCATTCGTCTCGCCGAGGCCGACGATGATCCCGGACTTCGTCAGCACGGGGTAAGCAGGCTCAGCATAGGCCGCGAGCTCCTTCGCTCTGCGCAGCAGCCAGAGGGCGCCGTCGTAGCTCGCCTTCGCGCCGCGCATCCGCGCGTGCAGCCGTCGCACGGTCTCGATGTTGTGGTTGAAGACCTCCGGGCGGGCGGCGAGCACCGTGCGCAGCGCCTCCTCCTCGACGCCGAGGAAGTCCGGCGTCAGCACCTCGACCGACGCGTCCGGCAGCTTCGCCTTCAGCGCGCGGATCGTCGCGGCGTAGTGGCCGGCGCCGCGGTCGGGGACGTCGTCCCGGTCGACGGAGGTGACGACGACGTGCTTCAGCTTCATGTGCGCCGCCGCCTGCGCGAGCCGCAGCGGCTCGAGCGGGTCGGGCGGCGACTCCGGCTTGCCCGAGTGGACGTAGCAGTAGCGGCAGGCGCGGGTGCACGTCTCGCCCAGGATCTGGAAGGTGGCGGTGCCGCGCCCCCAGCACTCGGAGATGTTCGGGCAGCGCGCCTCCTCGCAGATCGTGTGCAGCGACAGCCCGTGCACGAGCTTCTGAACGTCGAAGTAGGAGCCGTCCCTCGACGGCGCGCGCACCTTCATCCACTCGGGGCGGCGCGGCCTCTCTGCGACGGGAAGCGACGAGCTCATGCCTGCGCTCCAGTCTATGTCGCCTAGCCCTCGGCACCGCTGCTAGCCTGAACCGGACTTAGTAGTCCGCTTACGCAAGGAGCCGCATGAGTCGCCATTCCACGAACCCCTGGGTCGTCCTCGTCATCATCTGCCTCGCGCAGTTCATGGTCGTCCTCGACGCGACGATCGTGAACGTCGCCCTGCCGCACATCAAGCTCGCGCTCGGCTTCACCAACGCGAGCCTGCAGTGGATCATCAACGCGTACACGCTCGTGTTCGCGGGATTCCTGCTGCTCGGCGGGCGCGCAGGCGACCTGCTGGGACGGAAGCGGCTCTTCCTCGTCGGGCTCGTGATCTTCACGTCAGCCTCGCTGCTGAACGGGCTGGCGAGCAGCTCGGGGATGCTGATCGGCTTCCGCGCGCTCCAGGGCCTCGGCGCCGCGCTCATCTCGCCGGCCGCGCTGTCGATCGTCTCGACGACGTTCGCCGAGGGGAAGGAGCGCGCCCGGGCGCTCGGCGTGTGGGCGGCGATCGCGATCGGAGGCTCCGCGTTCGGCCTCGTGCTCGGCGGCTGGCTGACGCAGGCGTTCTCGTGGCGGTGGATCTTCTTCGTCAACGTGCCCGTCGGGATCCTGGCCTTCCTCGCGGCGCTACGGCTCGTGCCGGAATCGAAGGACGAGCACGCGCACCGGGGCTACGACCTCGGCGGCGCCGTGACGGTCACCGGCGGCCTGATGGTGCTCGTCTACGCGATCGTCACCGGGCAGACCCACGGCTGGACGTCGGCGACGACGCTGGGCGGCTTCCTGGTCGCCGCCGCACTGCTCAGCGCGTTCGTCGCGCTCGAGCTGCGTGCCGCGGAGCCGCTCGTCCGCCTCTCGATCTTCCGCGTCCGCTCGCTCCTGACCGCGAACCTCGCGATGTTCCTCGCCTTTTCCGGGATGTTCGCGATGTTCTACTTCAACACGCTGTACATCCAGGAGGTGCTCGGGTTCCACCCGCTCAAGGCGGGCCTGTCGTTCCTGCCGTTCACGGCCGGGATCATGGTCTCCGCCGGCATCGCCTCGAATCTCGCGCCGCGGATAGGCGTGCGGCCGATCGCCGTCGTAGGGATGGTCTTGACGATCGGCGGCATGCTCCTCTTCGCGCGGATGCCGCTGGGAGGCTCGTACGCGAGCGACGTGCTGCCGGGGATGCTCCTCGGCGCGCTCGGGATGGGCGCCATCTTCATGCCGCTGACGCTCATGGCCACGACCGGGCTCGAGAACGAGGACCAGGGTCTCGCCTCCGGGCTCTTCAACACGTCGCAGCAGGTCGGCGGCGCGCTCGGGCTGGCGATCCTCACCACGATCGCGGCGAGCCGCCAGCACGGCAGCTTCACGGCGTCGGCCATCGTCCACGGCTCCCACTACGGCTTCGCGGGCGGGGCGTTCTTCGTGGCCGGCGGCCTCGTCGTCATGGTCGCGCTGCTCCGGAAGCACCACGTGGCGAGGATCCAGGCGACCGGGGAGCTCCAGCCCGCCCTCGAAGAAGCGGCATGATGGTCGACCTGCGCGCAGATGCGCGACGCAATCTCGAGCGCGTGCTCGACGCGGCCGCGGAGGTCTTCGCCGCGGAGGGGCCGGACGCGAGCATCGACGAGATCGCCGAGCGTGCCGGCGTCGGGCACGGGACGGTCTTCCGCCGCTTCCAGACGAAGGACGACCTCATGTTCGCGGTCGTCGAGCGCCACGTCGCTGGGATGCGCCTTCTCGCCGAGGAGGCGCTCGCGTCGGACGATCCGGGCGCCGCGTTCTTCGACTTCGCCCGAGGCGTCGCCGAGCTGGTCATGACCTCGCCCGGGCTGCACAAGTGCGTCGTCCACTGCGGCGGCAAGCCGGGTGCCGCAGAGCTCGAGGAGCTCAGCCGGAAGGTCGTCGCGCGTGCGCAACGCGCGGGCGCGGTGCGGAGCGACCTCAGTCCGGCGGAGGTGGGCCCGCTCCTCCGCGCCGCTCTCCTCGCGGCTCCCCCCGGGCACTGGCGTCGTTACCTCGACGTCGTGCTCGACGGGCTGCGCGCGTCGTAGGATCCCGCGATGTTCGCCGTTGCCGCGGAAGCCTACGACCGTTACATGGGCCGGTACTCGGGGCAGCTCTCCTCGCCCTTCTGCGACCTCGCGGGCATCGTCGCCGGCCGGCGGGCGATCGACGTCGGCTGCGGTCCGGGCGTGCTGACAGGGGAGCTGGTCACCCGCCTCGGCTCTGGCGCAGTCGCTGCGGTCGATCCCTCCGAGCCGTTCGTGGCGACGGCGCGGGAGCGCAATCCGGGCGTCGAGGTTCGCCTGGCCCCGGCGGAAGAGCTGCCGTTCGCCGACGCGTCCTTCGACGCGGCCCTCGCGCAGCTCGTCGTCCAGTTCATGAGCGACCCGGCCGCCGGGGTCGCCGAGATGCGGCGTGTCACGCGTCCGGAAGGCGTCGTGGTGGCGTCCGTGTGGGACCATGGCAGCGGTTGCGGGCCGCTCAGCCCGCTCTGGGAGGCGGCGCAAGAGCTCGACCCCGAGGTCCTGGGGGAGTCGCAGCTCGTCGGCGCCCGCCAAGGTGACCTGCACGGTCTCTTTACCGGCGCCGGCCTGCGCGAGGTCGAGGAGACAACGCTCTCGGCACGCGCCGACTTCGCCAGCTTCGAGGACTGGTGGGAGCCGTTCACGTACGGCGTCGGCACGGCCGGCAGCTACGTCGCCGCCCTCGACGACGACGGTCGCGCAGCCCTGCGCGAGCGCTGCCGCGAGCGTTTCGGGCAACCGCCGTTCGCGGTCGAGGCGCGCGCGTGGACGGCGCGGGGCGTCGTCTAGAGTCCCGCACGTGAAGGACCGCGTGAGCTGGTTCGTCCGCAACGTCCGCGACATGAAGTGGTGGAAGCGTGGCCCTGGCGGCTGGGTGACCGAGTTCGTCGGCGACGACGAGCAAGTCGGCGTCAACCTCTTCGTCCTGGAGCCGGGCGACAGGATGGCGATGTACCACTGGGAGGCCGACCAGGAAGGTTTCCTCGTCCTCTCGGGCGAAGCGCTCCTGATCGTCGAGGACGAGGAGCGGCCGCTGCGGCAGTGGGACTACTTCCACTGTCCGGCTCCGGTTCCCCACGTGATCGTCGGCGCAGGCGACCGGCCGTCCACGATCCTCGCGCTCGGCGCCCGCGAGCGCCAGCACGGCCCCGGTTGGGGCGGCTACCCCTACTCGGACGTCGCCATGAAGCACGATGCGAGCGCCGAAGAGGAGACGATCGACCCGGACGTCGCCTACGCGCGACTTCCCGACCGGACGGAGGGCGAGTTCCGGGAGGGCTGGCTTCCCTAGGCCTTCGCGGCCAGCTGCGCGTGGAGTGGCTGCGGCCAGAGGCCGACGCCGTCCTCAGTGGGCAGCTCCTCGAGCTCGAGCCCGAAGACGTCTTCGAGCGCCGCGACCGCGTGCGGCCGCACCTCGTCGACCGTCAGGGGCCGGTCGAGCTCGCGCGCGATCGTCGTGAACGTCGCGTCCTCGAGCCCGCAGGCCGTGATCCAGTCTGTGAACGGGGCCGGGTCTAGGTCGACGTTGAGCGCGTAGCCGTGGGTCGTGATCCAGCGCGAGACGTGGACGCCGATCGACGCGATCTTGCGCGGCCCGGCGCCACCCGCCGCGCGCCGCTCCCGCCCGGCGAAGCCGGGCTCCGCGGCGCGCTCGCCTTGCTCGCTGCGCTCCAGTCGCAGGGCCGTGCCACCTGCACTGTCCCCGCTCCCTGCACTTGCGAGCGAGGCGCGGGAGGCGCCGGAAGGCCGCTGCAGCCAGACGCCGGTGAGCCCCTCGAGCCGCGTCCCCTCGACCCCGAGCGGGGCGAGCGTCCCGATCAGCGCCTCCTCGAGGTTGCGGACGTACTGCTTCACGTCGCGGCCGTGCCGCTTCAGGTTGAGGATCGGGTAGCAGACGAGCTGCCCCGGGCCGTGGTACGTGGACTTGCCGCCGCGGTTGGTCTCGACGATCTCGACCTCCGCGCCCGCGGGGATGTGCAGCTCCGCCGTCTCGTCCGCGCGCCGGCCGAGCGTGACCACGGGAGGATGCTCGAGCAGGATCACCGTGTCCGGGATCGCACCTTGCGAGACGGCGCCGGCGAGTGAGCGCTGGAGATCCCAAGCCTCGAGGTACGGAACCTCGCCGAGCTGGAGGAGATAGCCGCCGGTGGCCACGGGTTCAGGCTAGCTTCCGGGGATGGCCGTCGTCCTCGCGCCGGTCGGCTTAGTACCGATGGCACGGCGCGAGGGCCGCTGCATGCTGGAGGCGTGAACGTCGCGGACCTGATCCGCTGCGACACGCACTCGTGTCTCGACGTCGAGCGCGACCGCTATGCGATCCCGGCCGGTCCGGCGAACCCGGACGAGATCTCGATCGTGATGGTCGCAGAAGCGTCGCCGCTGGATCCCGCCGACTGGCTGACGATCGCCGAGGCGTTCCGTGACGCCGGCGAGGAGGTCGAGACGCTCGACGACGTCCAGGCCCTCGGCGTCTACGTGACGACCGCGCTCAAGTGCGGCAAGACGGGCTACGCCGTCTCGAGGGAGACGATCGAGTCGTGCTCGCGCCTGCTCGAGGAGGAGCTCGGCCTCTTCCCTCTCGCTCGCGTCCTGATGCTGATGGGGGATACCGCGATCAAGTCGGTCAACGCGATCGCGAAGCGCCACCGTGAGCCTCGGCCGGTTCCGGCCGGTGCGACCTACCGCATCCGCGGCGGCGACTACCGGTTCCGTGGCCTGCGCGTCTTCCCGTCGTACCTCGACGTCGGGCCGGCGTTCCTGATCGAGAAGAGCAAGCGCAGGATGATCGCGGAGGACATCGCCGCCGCGCTCGCGTACGTGCGCCGCTAGTCCGGGAGCCGCGGCGACACTAGTCGCCCTCGCCCTCCCAGCCCTCGAGCCGCTCGCGGAGGTCGCGCAGGAACCGGCCGGCGTAGGCGCCGTCGACGAGCCGGTGGTCGTACGTGAGCGTGATGTTCATGATCGGCCGGATCGCGATCACGTCGTTGCCGAGCTCGTCCTCGACCACCCAGGGTCGCTTGACGAGCGCGTACGTGCCGAGGATCGCCGATTGCGGCTGGTTGATCACGGGGGTGCCGTGGAAGGTGCCGTAGCCGCCCGGGTTCGTGATCGTGAACGTCGCGCCCTGGACGTCGTCCGGCACGAGCTTCTTCGTGCGCGCCCGCTCCGCGTAGTCGGCGATTCCCTTCGCGATCCCGAGCAGGTTGAGCGTCTCGGCGTTGCGGATCACCGGCACGATCAGGCCCTTGCCCTCGGCGAGCTCGACCGCGATGCCGAGGTTGACGAAGCTCCGCGTGACGATCGAGTCGCCGCGAAGCTCCCCGTTCACGTACGGGTAGTCGGCCAGCGTCTCGACCGCGGCCTTCGCGACGAAGACGAGGTAGGTCGGGTTGACGCCGTGGGACGCCTGGTACTCCTTCTTCAGCTGT
The DNA here is from genome assembly GCA_963702785.1 of uncultured Actinomycetes bacterium. Lineage (GTDB taxonomy): Bacteria > Actinomycetota > Thermoleophilia > Gaiellales > Gaiellaceae > Palsa-739. The sequence goes on from CAVPDV010000001.1 coordinate 837,257, forward strand.
CCCGCGCACCGCGACGATGCGCGAGAAGTCGACCTCGATCGCGCTCGTGACGTGCGCCGACGTGTCGAGCGAGCGGCGCATGTGCTCGGCGATGCCGCGCCGCATCGGCGTGACCGGCTCGAGCGTCTCCCCCGGCCTCGTCTCGCCGGCCGGAACCGGCGGCGGTGCGGGTGGCGCGAGGCGCGGCGGAAGGGGCCTGCGCAGGCTGCGGCGGCGCGCGGAGCCTGAGGCGGCGCCTGCTGAGGGCCGCCGGACTCGACGAAGGCGAGGATGTCCTTCTTCGTCACGCGACCGCCCCTGCCGGTGCCGGCGACCTGGCTCGGATCGACGCCGTGCTCCGAGGCGATGCGGGCGACGACCGGCGAGACGAAGGCCCTCCCGTTGTCCGAGGGCTGCTCGGCGGCCGCGGGCGCGGCCGGTACCGCGGCCGGCGTGGCTGCAGGCTCGGGAGTCTCCGGCGCGGGCGCCTCCTCGGCCGCGGGCTCGGCGACCGGCTCCGGCTGCCGGCGCGGGTGCCCCGGCCTCGCCTCCGATCTGAGCCAGCTTCGTGCCGACGGCGACCGTCTCGCCCTCCTGGACGAGGATCTGCGTCAGCGTCCCGGTGCCCGGGCTCGGGACCTCGGTGTCGACCTTGTCGGTGGAGATCTCGAGCAGAGCCTCGTCCGCCTCGACCTGCTCGCCCTCCTGCTTGAGCCAGCGCGTGACCGTTCCCTCCGAGACGGACACGCCCATCTGCGGCATCACGACGTCGACTGCGGTCTGCGTGGCCATCGACCCCCCTTGCTCAATACTCCGCGAGCTCGCGCAGGCCGGCGACGACGTCCTCGACCTGCGGGATGTACGCCTTCTCGAGCACCGGCGAGAACGGCACGGGCGTGTCGGGAGCGGCGATCCGCTTCACCGGCGCGTCGAGATCCTCGAACGCCTCCTCGGCGATCGTCGCCGCGATCTCTGCGCCGAAGCCGCCTGTGCGCGTGTCCTCGTGCAGGACGAGCACCTTCGAGGTCTTCCGCACCGACTCGAGCACCGCCTGCCGGTCCCACGGCATCACCGTCCGGAGGTCGACGATCTCGACCGAAACGCCGTCGGCCTCGAGTTGCTCCGCCGCCTCGTCCGCGGTGTACACCATCGCTCCCCAGGTGATCACCGAGACGTCGTCGCCCTCCCGATGCGTGCGCGCCTTGCCGAGCGGCGTGGTGTACCGCTCCTCCGGCACCTCGCCCTTGATCCGGCGGTAGAGGTGCTTGTGCTCGAAGTAGAGCACCGGGTTCGGATCCTCGATCGCGCTGATCAGGAGGCCCTTCGCGTCCTCGGGCGTCGCCGGGCAGACGCACTTGAGCCCCGGGATGTGGGCGAAGGACGACTCCGGGTTCTGGGAGTGGAACGGGCCGCCCGAGAAGCCGCCGCCCGACGGCAGCCGGACGACGATCGGCACCGGCGTCCGGCGCGCCAGCGCTGCTTCGCCGCGACCGTGACGAGGTGGTCCCAGGCGCACGAGATGAAGTCCGCGAACTGCATCTCGGCGACCGGGCGGAGGCCCATCATCGCGGCGCCGGTGCAGCCGCCCACGATCGCCGTCTCGGCGAGCGGCGCGTCGATCACGCGCCACGGCCCGAACTCCTCCTGGAAGCCGAGCGAGACCTTGAAGGCGCCGCCGTAGACGCCGACGTCCTCGCCGATCAGGAAGACGCGCTTGTCGCGCCGCATCTCGGTGCGGAGGCCGTCGGAAATTGCCTGCAAATACGTGAGTTCGGCCATTACTTGTGATGCGGGGTGTCGAGGTCCTCGGGCGTCGCGTAGACGCCCTGCGCCAGGTCGGACGGATCGGGCAGCGGCGAATCCTCCGCGCGCTCGAGCGCCGAGGCGAGGAGCCTCTTGACTCCCGCTGCGATCTCGTCCTCCTCTTCGTCCGACAGGTCGGCGTTGTCGCGCAGCCAGGTGCGGAAGCTCTCGATCGGGTCGGACTCGGCCCAGCGCTCGAACATCGGCTTCGGGACGTAGAAGGCGTCGTCGTGCACGGCGTGGCCCTCCATCCGCAACGTCAGGCACTCGATCAGCGTCGGCCCGCCGCCGGCGCGCGCCCGGTCGATGGCGCGCTTCGCCTCGCGGTGGACGGCGAGGACGTCCGTGCCGTCGACGACGACTCCCTCGAAGCCGTACGCCTGCGCGCGGTCGGCGACGTGCTCCGTCGCGAACTCGAGGTGCGTCGGCGTCGAGTACGCCCACTGGTTGTTGTCGCAGACGAAGACGATCGGGAGCTTGCGCGTCCCGGCGAAGGTCATCGACTCGTGCACGTCCCCGCGCGCCGAGGCTCCCTCGCCGAACCAGCCGACGGCGACGCGGGCCTCCTCGCGGATTCGGAAGGCGAGCGCGCAGCCGACGGCGACCGGCAGCATCGCCGGCAGGTGGCTGACCATGGCGATGAGCCCGAGCTGGGCGTCGGCCATGTGGACGTTGCCGTCGCGGCCGTGCGTCGGCCCGTCCTGGCGGCCCATGTACTGGGCGAAGATCCGCCACGGCTCGACGCCGCGCACGATGTGGACGCCCATGTCGCGGTGGAGCGGGGTACCGACGTCGTCGGCACGCATCGCGGTCGCGATGCCGACCGCAGCCGCCTCGTTGCCCCGTCCGGTGTAGAAGGAGCCGGGGATCTTGCCCTGGCGGTAGAGGATGTGGCCGCGTTCCTCCACGCCGCGGGTGATCAGCATGTGGCGGTAGACGCCGAGCAGGTCCTCGCGGTCGAGACCCGACTCCCTCACGTCTTGCAGCGAGCCGCTTGGCTCTGCCTCTCTTGCGATCGCCATCCGGCGGAACCCTAGCGATCCCACCCGTGGGACTCGCCGATCTGCCGCAGGCGTTCGCGCGTCGCTTCGTCGCAGAGCGCGCCGGCGACGCCCGCCTCGTACGCGGCGTGCGGGGAGAGGCCGAGCGAGGCGGCCGCCTCGTAGTCGCGCGTGAGGTCGGTGTCGAACATCGCCGGATCGTCCGTCGAGATCGAGCAGCGGACGCCGGCGGCGACGAGCTGCGGCAGCGGGTGCTCCTCGAGCGACTGGACGACGCCGGTGCGGAGGTTCGAGAGCGGGCACACGTCGAGCACCGTTCCGCGTCCGGCGAGCTCCTGGACGAGACCGGGGTCCTCGACGGCACGGATCCCGTGCCGGATCCGGTCGGCGCCGAGTGCCTCGAGCGCGCCACGCACCGACTCGGCCCCGGCTGCCTCGCCGGCGTGCGGGACGGAGCCGAGTCCGAGCGACTTCGCCAGCGCAAAGACGCCCGCGTAGGGCTCGGGCGGAAACTCCGCCTCGAGCCCGCCGAGCCCGACCCCGACAACGCCGCGCTCTCGGTACCGGGCGGCCCACTCCACCGTCGCTCGCGCCTCCTCCTCGGTGAAGCCGCGTGTGATGTCGGGCGTCAGGCGCACTTCGACGCCGTGCGACTCGCGCGCCTCGTCCGCTCCGGCGCAGACCCCCTCGAAGATCTCCTGCCAGTCGCAGCCGCGCCGGACGCGCTCGGCCGGGCTGAAGATCCCCTCGAGGTAGACGCAGCCGTGGCCCGCCGCCTCCGCGGCGTAGTCGACGACCATCTGGCGCCAGTCCGCCTCGGTGCGGAGCGCGTTCGTGGTGAGGATCCACGCCTCGATGAACTGGGCGAAGTCGCGGAAGCGGTAGAGCGACTCGAGGTCGTCGGGGAGCGCGTAGTCGTTCCGCTTCGCGATCTCGCGCAGCGTGTCCGGCCGCACCGTCCCCTCGAGGTGGACGTGCAGCTCGATCTTCGGGAAGGGCTGCGGCATACCATGAGCCTATGGCGAAGGCCGCCGACTGGCTGAGGCAGGAGCGCCGGAAGGTCCTCGGCGACTGGGTTGCGTTCTGCACGGGCTGCGGCGCCGCGCGCCGCTGGTTCGAGGAGTTCGAGGCGGAGCTGCCGGACGAGTGTCCGCAGTGTGGCGGCGAGCTCCTGCGGCGTTGCAAGGCCTGCAACGCGCCGTTCTCCTCGCTCGCCGTGGTCGACTGCGAGGAGTGCGGGGCACCGGTGCGTCCGAACGAGCTGTTCGGCTCGAAGATCAGGCGCGGCTGACGACCCGCGCGCCTGCGACACGCCTCCTTGGAATTGCTGAGCTCCGTGCGTCGGATCAGAAGAGGTCGTTCTCGAACGAGGGCACGACGGGGCCGTTCATGATCTGCGAGAAGCGGATCACCGTGACGAGATCTTCGGCGCCGACCTCGCGGTTGTAGAGCTGGCCGAGGAAGGTCGCCATCTCGTCGGTGCGGCGGATCTCCGGGTTGTCGTGCTCGATCTCCCGCGGCGAGAGCTCGTCGAGCGTCTTGACCTCGACCTTGTCGATCACGGCGTCGAATACGTGCTCGCGCGCGCTGAAGCGGACTCCGCACAGCACGCGGACGACCATGCCCTTCTTGTACTTGCCGGACTTGTCCCCGAGCCGGATCGTGGCCGACTTGCGGCCGCTGCGGAGCTGGTCGGCGACGAGCGGGGAGTAGAAGTTGAGGGCGTACATCGCCCGGGCAGTGTGCCAGCTAGCGGGGTGCAGGTTGGACGTGTGCCCGCGTGACCTGTTCCGGCGACGTGCAGCCGAGGAGGCCGAGACCGAGAGCGATCTCGTCGGAGAGGAGCGAGAGCGCGTGCGCGACGCCTTTCTCCCCGCCGACCGCGAGCGCGCAGGCGATCGCGCGCCCCGCGAACGCCGCCTGCGCACCGAGCGCGAGCGCCTTCAGCACGTCGGTGCCGCGGCGGATGCCGCCGTCGACGTAGACCTCGCAGCGGCCCGCGACCGCCTCGGCGACCTCGGGTAGCGCGTCGAGGCCCGCCGGCACGCCGTCGAGCTGGCGCCCACCGTGGTTCGAGACCCAGACGGCGTCGACGCCGTGCTCGACCGCGAGGTCGGCGTCCTCTCGGGTGAGGATCCCCTTCAGCACGAGCGGGAGCGGGATCTCCGACCGGATCCACTCGAGATCGTTCCAGGTCAGCGCGGGAGTCGTCTCGAAGAGGTTCGCGTACGGCAGGTGGAGGTCGGGCGGCGGATTCTGGAAGCCGAGCCGCAGGTCGCGCTCACGCCGGCCGACGTAGGGGACGTCGACGGTGAGGACGAGAGCCGAATAGCCCGCCTCCCGCGCCTCGTGCATGTGGTCGAGCGTCTGCTGCCGGTCCCTGAGCACGTACAGCTGGAGCCAGCGCGGCCCCGACCCGGCGGAGGCGATCTCCGCATGCGTGCTCGTCGTCAGCGTCGAGACGCAGAAGAGCGCGCCGGCGCCCGCAGCGGCGCGCGCGGTCGCCACCTCGGCATCGGGGTGGAGCAGGCGCTGCATCGCGATCGGCGCAATCCCGAGCGGCATCGACACGTCCGTGCCGAGCAGCGTGGTCGGGGTCGTCACCGCGCTCACGTCGACGAGCATGCGCGGCCGCAGCTGCCAGCGCTCGAACGCTGCGACGTTGGCGCGGAGCGTCACCTCGTCGCCGGAGCCGCCCTCGAAGTAGCACCAGGTCGCGGGGTCGGACCTCTCCCGCGCCGCCTCGACGTAGTCGGCGATGTTGATCATCCCGCGCCCAGCGTCTCGAGCGCCTTCGAGGCCATGTCTCGCTCCCCTCCGTACGAGAGCAGGCGTGGCGCGTCGGCGAGCGCCAGCCAGCGCGCCTCGGCCACCTCGATCCGCATCGCCTCGTCGATGTCGCCGATCCTGCCACGGCCGGCGCGCAGCAGGAAGAAGCTCACGACCTTGAAGACCCGCTCGCCGCCGCGGCGGGTGTAGACGTAGCGGACGTCCCCGAGCTTCACTACGAGCCGGCCCTCGACGCCGGTCTCCTCGCGCACCTCCCGCACCGCGGTCTCGGCGGCCGACTCGCCGGCGTCGAGGTTCCCCTTCGGCAGGGCCCAGGTGCCGTCCGGCTTCCCTTGCGGCCGGATCGCCGCGGCCATCTCCCGGCCGCGGATCCTCCGGACGAGCACTCCTCCCGCCGAGAACTCTCGCTCCACGGCTACGGTTCTAGCACTTGGCACTTGCGCGCTCGGAGTGCCAGCCGTAGAATGGTTCGGCACTCTCGGGGGGAGAGTGCCGAAGAAACCGTCACGAGTAGCAGTCAGGAGGCTCTGCATGAACCTGAAGCCGCTTGGTGACCGCCTCATCGTCGAGGTCCTCGAAGAGGAAGAAACGACGACGAGCGGCATCGTGCTTCCGGACACGGCGAAGGAGAAGCCGCAGCGCGGCCGCGTCCTCGCCGTCGGCCCGGGCTCCCGGGACGACAACGGCAAGTTCGTCCCGATGGACCTGGAAGAGGGCGACGAGATCGTCTTCTCCAAGTACGGCGGGACCGACATCAAGGTCGGCACGGACGACTACCTGATCCTGCGCGAGTCGGACGTACTCGCGAAGGTCGTCGGGACGCGCGAGCCGGCCGGCGCAAAGGCCTAGAGAGAACATCGGAGGTCAGAAGAAGACATGGCTCACAAGGAGCTGAAATTCAACGAGGATGCGCGGCGCTCGCTCGAGCGCGGTGTGAACATCCTTTGCGACGCGGTCAAGGTCACCCTTGGCCCGAAGGGGCGCTACGTCGTGCTCGACAAGAAGTTCGGCGCCCCGACCATCACGAACGACGGCGTCACGATCGCTCGCGAGATCGAGCTCGAGGACGTCTTCGAGAACCAGGGCGCACAGCTCGTGCGCGAGGTCGCGACGTCGACGAACGACGTGGCCGGCGACGGCACGACGACGGCGACGGTGCTCGCTCAGGCGATCGTCCGCGAAGGCATGCGCAACGTCGCCGCGGGTGCGAACCCGATGGCGCTCAAGCGCGGTGTCGAGACAGCCGTCGACGCGGTCGTCGAGAACCTCAAGACGCAGTCGAAGGACGTCTCCGGTCGCGAGGACATCGCCCGCATCGCCACCGTCTCCTCGCGCGAGCGGGAGATCGGCGACGTGATCGCCGACGCGATCGAGAAGGTCGGCAAGGACGGCGTCGTCAACGTCGAGGAGGGCCAGACCCTCGGTCTCGAGCTCGAGTTCACCGAGGGCATGCAGTTCGACAAGGGCTACCTCTCCCCGTACATGATCACCGACCCCGAGCGGATGGAGGCGGTGCTCGAGGATCCCTACATCCTCGTCGCCAACCAGAAGATCGGGGCGGTCAAGGACCTCCTGCCGGTGCTCGAGCAGGTCATCCAGTCCGGCAAGCCGCTGCTGATCGTCGCGGAGGACGTCGAGGGCGAGTCGCTCGCCACGATCGTCGTCAACAAGCTGCGCGGCACGTTCCAGGCCGTCGCGGTCAAGGCGCCCGGCTTCGGCGATCGCCGCAAGCGGATGCTCGAGGACATCGCGATCCTCTCGGGCGGCGAGGTGATCACCGAGGAGATGGGTCTCAAGCTCGAGAACACGAAGGTCTCGCAGCTGGGTCACGCCCGCCGCATCGTCGTCGACAAGGACACGACGACGATCATCGACGGGGCCGGAGACACCGAGGCGATCAAGGGCCGGATCAAGCAGCTGAAGTCCGAGATCGAGAACACCGACTCCGACTTCGACCGCGAGAAGCTCCAGGAGCGCCTCGCGAAGCTGTCCGGCGGCGTCGCGGTGGTCAAGGTCGGCGCCTCGACCGAGACCGAGATGAAGGAGAAGAAGCACCGCGTCGAGGACGCGCTGCAGGCCGCCCGCGCCGCCCTCGAAGAGGGTCAGGTTCCGGGCGGCGGTGTCGCGCTCATCAACGCCGCGGATGCGATCAGGGACGACCTCCTCGGCAAGCTCGAGGGTGACGAGAAGACGGGTGCGCAGATCATCCTCCGCGCGCTCGAGGAGCCGCTCCGCCAGCTCGCCTACAACGGGGGCCTCGAGGGCTCCGTCGTCGTCCAGCAGGTGCGGGGCGCCGCGAAGGGCCACGGCCTGAACGTCGAGACCGGCGAGGTCGAGGACCTGCTCAAGAGCGGGATCGGCGACCCGACGATGGTCACCCGCTCGGCGCTGCAGAACGCCGCGTCGATCGCGAAGAACATCCTCACCACCGAGGCGATCGTCGCCGAGGCCCCGGAGAAGAACCCGATGGGCGCCGGCGCCGGCATGCCGGACATGGGCGGGATGATGTAACGAGCCCTAGGGCTCACGCACTGCCGTGAAGGCCCGCTTCGGCGGGCCTTCGCCGTCTCAGAGGCGATCGAAGCTCGCGCCCGCGGGTGCGACCGCGAGGAAGCGGCACGGCCCGCTGTCGCGTGGCCAGCGGTAGCCGCGGAAGTGCATGCCGGCCGGGATGACGAAGACGTCTCCCGCCTCCAGCACGACCGGCTCGCGTCCCTCGAGCTCGAGTCGCAGCGCGCCCTCGGTCACGTAGAGGAGGTCGTCCCGGTCCATCACCGCGGGTCCCGGCTCGATCTGCTCCTCGTCCTTGAGGATCCACCAGGCTTCGAGGTCGGTGCCGACGTGCACCGCCTCGACGGAGCCGAATGGGGTCTGCACCATCACGGGTCCATCTTTCGTGCCGTCGTCGGTTCCGGCATCGGGGGAAAGCGCGGATATGGAAACGGCGCCCGCAGGCGCCGCATCCATTTAGGGGAGGTGGTCGTTCACGCGTTTCATCGGCGGAAAGCCGGCGAGACAGAACTCGTTCGAATGACCGCGCTGACCGGGTGTGATGGTGGAGGCGAGACAAGGACGCAGGGAGCGCGCGAGCCTCCTCTCTGCCAGGGATCCGCGTCGTTGTGGTAGCCGTAACGCTCCCAGAAGCCGGGCTTGTCCACGCTCGAGAGCTCGATCCCGCGCAGCCACTTCGCGCTCTTCCAGAAGTACTTGCCGGGGATGACGAGGCGGAGCGGCCCGCCGTGCTCCGGTGTCAGCGGCTCGCCGTCCGCGTCCGTCGCGAGCAGCGCGAGCTCTTCCTCGAGCGAGGCGAGCGGGACGTTCGTCGTGTAGCCCTGCTCCGCGTGCGCGACGACGAAGCGGGCGTTCGGCTTCGGCCGCACGAGGGGCGCGAGATCGCGCCAGTGGACGCCGCGGAACGTCGCGTCGAAGCGGCTCCAGCGTGTGACGCAGTGGATGTCCTGCGTGTGCTCCGTGCGCGGGAGCTCCTGGAACTGCTCCCAGGTCAGCTCGAGCGGGCCCTCCACCTCGCCGAAGACGCGGAAGGTCCAGGTCGCGAGGTCGCTGTCGGGAATGTCGCCGGCGTGGAGGACGGGCCACTTCTCCGTCAGGTACTGACCCGGCGGCAGGCGCGCCGGGTCGTAGCCTGCGGCGCGCACCTTCGCTTCGGCCTTCCCACGGAACAAGGGCATGGGTTGCAACACTAGATGCCGTGGAAGTGGCGACGAGAGAGCGCGAGTTCGTTCGCGTCGCGGGACCGGACGCGGCCGGCCACCTGCAGCGCATGGTCTCGAACGACGTCGAGGCGCTCGCTTCGGGCGAGGCGTGTCCGGCGCTGCTCCTGACGGCGAAGTCGCGCGTGATCGCGCCGCTCGTCGTGCTGCGCCGAGGCGAGGAGGACTACCTCCTGCTGACCGAGCCCGAGCTCGGCGAGGTCGTGCGCGCGCACCTGACGCGGATGCGCTTGCGTGCGCGCTGCGAGATCGAGCCGGAGGAGCACTCCTCGGCGCTCGTGCTCGGCGGGGAGGCGGCCGGCGGCTTCGCGACCGACTGGCCGGGCGCTGTCGAGGTGCTCGACGCGCGAATCGAGCCGACGCTGGCGGAGGAGGAGCTCGAGCTGCGGCGGATCGAGGCGGGCGTGCCTCGGTGGGCGCGCGAGATCGACGACCGGATCCTCCCGGCGGAGGCCGGCCTCGACGAGACGCACGTCTCCTTCTCGAAGGGCTGCTACCCGGGGCAGGAACCGGTCGCGCGGCTGCGCCATCGTGGCCGCCCGAACCGGCGGCTTCGCGTCGTCGAGCTCGACCACGTGCCGGACTACGACGCGCCGCTCCTCCACGACGGGCGCGAGGTCGGGCGGGTGACGAGCGCTGCGCGGCGCGAGGACGGGACGGTCGTCGCGCTCGCGTACGTGCGGACGGAGGTGCCGGATGACGCGCCGCTCGCGCTCGCGGCTCGAACCGGCTGACTGGTACAGCATCCGGCCGGTGCGCAGCCTGAAGCCGGCGACGTACACGTGCCCGCTGTGCGGCTACCGGCTGCACGCGATGAGCGACCACGTCCTGATCTCGCCGGAGGGGGACACGAGTCGCCGCCGGCACGCGCACCTCGAGTGCGCCGCCGCCGCGAACCTGCCGGGTCGCCCCGCGCGGCCGGGGCTGCTCTCCCGCCTGCTGGGCCGCAGTTAGGGCGCCGCTACACTGACCGTCCCGGGCGCCCGTAGCTCAGGGGATAGAGCGCTGCCCTGCGGAGGCAGAGGTCGCATGTTCGAATCATGCCGGGCGCATCTTTCCGTGCTCTCCCTCTTGGCTTTGCAGGAGGGGGCTCGTGCGGGAACCATGGCGGCGAGCCGACCGGCGACGCCGAAGACGTGCTCGAGCCCTGAGCGGTGCGCTGAACGGCAACAGCCCACTGGCCAGCCAGGCAAGGCACGGGAGGGCGGCGAGCAGGAAGTACTGACCCAACGAATCGGAGTAGAGGGAAAGCGTCTGCGCGGGGCGGTCGGGACCGTGACCGCTCAGTCGGTTCACCTCGTCGATGGCGTTGCGGATCTGACCCTGGCTGTAGAAGGCGCCGCCCGTGTCCCTGGCGAGCAGCCGAACCTCACCGATGTCGGCGAGGTTCGCCTGGTACTTCGGGTCGGCAACCGGACGCTCGCCCTTGCGCTGAATCCAGATGCGGTCGTGCGGTGAGCCGAGGCGAACAAAGACGAGGTGGATGTGCAAGCGCTTCAAGCTCGCGGCTGTCGAGGCCACGTCGAACGACGGCCCCTCCGCGTCGGTGAGCAAGACGACTATGCGCCGCCGTGTCTTCGGCAGGAAGAAGTGTGCCGTCGTGAGGGTGCTCAAGTTGGCGAAGTTCGTGGCGGTCACACCGCCGTACAGGTGCTCCGGCAGCGTGCCCGGGGCCGTCAGGTGGTCGAGCGCGGTGAGGAACAGTTGACGATCTCCGATCGGTGCGGTCAGCGGCAATGGCGACTGCGGGAAAGCCCCCGCGCCGAGAGGTAGATCGCTCGGCAGTGATTGGGCGAAGTCGGCGGCTGCTTGTCGTGCCTGTTCCAGCCGCGTCGGTGCGTGGGACGAGGCTCCGGCCAGCATCGAGGCGGAGGCATCGACGAAGAGATAGACCTCTGCGTTCGCCCGCAGCTCGACGCTGGATGTTTGTCGCAGCGACGGTTCGCTCGCGGCGATCGCGGCGAGCGTGATCACGAGCCCGGCGCAGACACTGCGTTGCAGTGTCCGCCAGAGCCGCTGCGGCTCGAGGCCGACGGCGCGGGCTGCTCGCCGCTCCCGCCGTATCCGCCGCCACTCGACGACAGCGAGGGGCACGAGCAGGACGAGGACGATCAACCCGCCGGCATGGAGCAGCGCCATCAATAGCCTCCGTGGAACCGGCGACCGACGGCGCCGTTCTGGCTCGGCAGCCCGTTCGCGCCTTGGACCAACCCCAGCACGCGGATCAGGTCCGGCAGGAGCTTCGGATGCTGCGTCTGCGGACTCTGTGTCTGGCGCTGCTTCCGCAGGAGCAGTTCGAGGTTCGTCTTGGCGGCATCGTCGGAGCCGTCGAGCAGCACCGCGCTCCGGAACGCGGCGGTCGCACTTCCCTCGAGCTGCGGTTCGACCGGAATTTCGCCCGGGTGCAGCTTGGCGTCGTAGAAATAGGCGAGGCCGAGCATGTCTTCCAGGCGCGACCGGCGCTGGCGCGAGTCGTCCTCTGCAGCCGTTCTCTTCAGGGAGGACACGGTCTCCTCGAGCTTGAAGATGAGCGGCAACGCCGGCAGCAGCGTGTACTGCGTCGCGCCGCTGGCTTCGGTCGTCACGAGCCGGAAGCGCTGCAGTGCCTGCCAGTACCGCATCTGGTCGGTCGCCCCGCTCCACCCGAGCATCGCCCGCTCGGCGAAGTCGGACGCCGGCGACTTCGGAGCGGGAAGGAGCGCGGCGCGAGCCTGCGTGCGGGCGAGATCGGCGGTCCGCTGTGCGAGCACGGCCCGTGCGAAGAGCGCGCTGCAGACGATCGCCAGCACGATCGCGCCGGCCAGAAGCCATCTCCTCTCGCTGCGGGTCATCCGAGCCGCCAGGCGAGTCGCGGGAAGAAGCTGACGACAAGTGCAGAGGCTCCCAGGATCAGCGCCAGCAGCAGTGCGAGGGCCGGGTACCTCGGGTGGAGGATTGTCGTCTGTCGCACCGGGAGGCCGTTGGTGCCGGCTACGAGAAACGGCTTCGAGAGGATGATGTGGTCGCCGAACACCGCGCGATAGGGCGCGCTGAGCTGCGCGACGGAGATCGGGTTTCCTCGTGTGGGTGGGAGCGGCAAGAGCTCGAGCTGGGCGCCGGCTTGCTGGAGGAGCACGAGCTTGTCATGAAGCCGTGGCAGATCCTTGGGGTTGTCCTGCAGGTCGCTCAAGAGCACGACTCGGCCCTGACGTGCATTCGTTCGCTTCAGGACACGCCTGGCGAGAGCCATGGCGCGAGAGATCACCGTGCCTCCGTCGAACGACGCTGCCCAGGGGCCGCGCTCCCTCGACGCGGACGGAGCGAAGAAGCGCGCCAGCCCCGTCAGGTCGGCCGCCGGAGAGGAGGGCGGAGAAGCGAGCGCCGCGCTCGAGGAGAAGTAGACGACCGCTGCGCGCCGATCCGGTGGATAGTTGTGGAAGCCATCCAGCGTCCGGGCGATCGTCAGATCGCCTTGCGTCGTGATCGAGCCGGAGAGGTCGATGACGAGGACGGTCTCGCCGGGGAGAACCGGCGGACCGCTCTCGCCGCCGTCGACCGTCCAGGCCAGCAGTCCACTCACGACGGCCACGACGGCGACAGCGCCGAGAAAGACGAGCCGGCCGGGTACTCGAAGTCGCCGCTCGGGGCCGCGATGGCGGCCCGCGTCTATCGGCAAGAGCTGGGCTTGCGCCTGGCGTCGAGCCAGGACGAAGGCCGCAGCCGAGACGAGAACCGACCCAACGCAGGCGGCGACGAGGGTCACGCCTTCACCAGCCTGCGAATCTGGATGCACAGGGAGCGGATCTCGTCCGGATTCGGCTGCTCGGGCGCCCAGGCGAGACGTTGGGCGTGGAAGGCGAGCGAGCCGTCGATGCGGCGATGGCGCAGCTCGACTGCCAGCGCATCGAGCGCGTGGCGCTGCCGGTACATGACGTCTTCCGGCAAGCCGGCTTCGACCCGCGCGAGGAGAGCCTGGAGAACAGTTTCCCGGTGAGCCGCCAGGGCGAGACGGCGCTGCGCTCTGCGCCGCAGGTAGAGCCAGGCCACCAGCAGGACGACGAGCGAGACGGCGGCAGTGCCGAGCGCTTCAAACGTGTCGCGGCGCGGCTGGAGGCCGGGCAAGGCCGCGGATCCCGAGTCCAGACCGTCGGCGACCGGAGTGGAGACGTCCTGTACGCGACTGACCTGAACGAGCGGGGGCCAGACCGCACGCACGCGACGGCCGGGAATCCAGACGGTCGTCGGCCCGAACTGCACGTGCGTGACCGGACGAGCGCCAACGCACTGCAGAGAGAGACACGTGAGCCCGTAGCGAAGGGATATCCGTTCCAGCCCGCCGCCGAGATCCGCTCGAGCGACATGGCGGGAGACGATCCGAAACGGACTGAAGACGGCATGCAGGTGCAACTCTTTCGTCCCGCGAGGCAGGATCACGTCCAGCCTCGCTTCCACCGTGTCGCCGAAGAGCATGCTGCGGCTGGAGAGCGTCGCCTTTGCGGACAGCGTCTGCTTCGCTCCGGCGGGCGCGCTGCCCCCGCTGCCGTGGAAAGCGAGGACCAACGAGCCGGCAGCGAGACAGGCGAGGAGCGCGACACAGGCGAGCAGGCCCGGCGCCGACGGGCGACGCAGCCGCCTGCCGCGGGTGCGCATCATCGCAGCAGCCCCCGTCGCAGCTGCCAGCTTCTCAGCGCATCGGTCAGCGCCGCGGGGCCGAGCTCCGACAGGACGATCGGCGGGAAGCCGTAGCTCGCGAACAGCTCGTCCAGGTTCCTCAGTCGTGCTTCGTGCGCCTGCCGCCGATCTCTCACCTCGGCCCTGCTCTGGCGCAGGAGGCGGAGCCGCCCGGTCTCATCGCAGACGGGGAGAGCCACCTCGCTCGGTGGCCTCCGGATAGCTCTGCTCCCAGAGCGGGTCCTGCACGACGATCGGCACCAGGTCCCATTCCGCGTCGATGACCATGGCCAGTGTCTGCTTCGAAGGCATTTGCATGAAATCCGAGCAGCAGAAGACGAAGCTCCCGCCCGGTAACAAGTGCTCGACGGTGCGCAGGCGCCTGAACAGCGAGTCGATCGTGTCCTCCGGGCGGTCGTAGCGGCCTTGATCGAGGAGTTGCACCAGCTCCTCGAGCCCGGTCGACGTCGAGGGTGACTGCCAGGTATCCGCATCGAGGTAGGCGAGAGGACAGTGGTAATGGTTGGCCGACAGGGCCACGACTTCCGCGATCCGCCTGACGGCGTCCGGTTTGTGGAGCCAGGGGTATTCGCGGGGGTAGAGCGCCATCGACGAGCTGCGGTCCAGCGCGAAGCAGACGATCGGCGCTTCCTCGCCGTAGGTCTCGCGGACGACGAAGTGGTCCTTGTCTTGGAGCGCCGAGAGCCGAGCCGACGTCGCCCAGTCGATGCGCCGAACGTCGTCGCCGATCTGATACGGGCGGCCGCCGACCACGTCGTCCGAGCTTCCCCGTCGACGGCTCGGCGAGTTCCCGAACAGGGAGCCGATGATCCTCACGTGCGGCTCCAGCTCCAGCAGCGGCGAGGAGCTCATCCGCGCACTACGTTCCCGGGCGCGGCGCCCGTTCGAGGCAGGACTCCCAGAGATTGATGTTTCCGTCGAGCGACGGCCGGAGAATCAGACGATGCTCGATCACGAATGGGAACAGGAACTCGACGTCGTCGGGCACGACGTAATGGCGTCCGCCGAGCAGCGCCCAGGCACGAGCCAAGCGGTCGAGCGTGAGAGAGCCGCGTACCGAGGCCCCGACGCGAGAGGCCTCGAGCTCCCTCGTAGCCGACACGAGGGACACGATCCAGCGACGCAACGACGGAGCGATGTAGACGTGCTCGACGGCATGCTGCAGCTGGCGCGCCTGCTCGAGCGTCGTCACGGGTTTCAGGTCGGCGAGCGGGTGACGGATCACTTGCGCCTCGAGAATGTCCACCTCGTCCTCCAGAGACGGGTAGCCGAGCCGCATGCGAATGAAGAAGCGGTCGAGCTGCGCCTCGGGCAGTGGGAAGGTGCCCGCATGCTCGAGAGGGTTCTCCGTGGCGAGCACGAGGAACGGCGAGCCGAGCTTCCGCGTCTCGCCATCGACCGTCACCTGGCTCTCGGCCATCGCCTCCAGGAGAGCCGACTGAGTCTTCGGCATCGCGCGGTTGATCTCGTCGACCAGGAGGATGTTGGCGAAGACGGGGCCGGGCCGGAAGACGAACGAACGGCTCGGCTGGTCGTAGATCGTGAGACCCGTGATATCGAGCGGCTGCAGATCGGGCGTGCACTGGACGCGTGAGGGAACGGCACCCTCGATCGAGCCGGCCATCGCGCGGGCGAGAACGGTCTTGGCCGTGCCCGGAACGTCCTCGAGGAGAATGTGGCCGCCCGCGGCGAAGGCGGCGACGACGAGCTTGATCTCCGACGTCTTGCCGCGCACCACCATGCCGATGTTCTCGCGGAGCGCCTCCGCGACATGCTGTGCGTCCGCGATCGCGCGTGCGACCTCGGGATTGACTTCCTCGCTTGGCCGGAATCGACTCATCGTGTGTGCGGCGCTGCTTTGACTGAGACGAGCGGCGGGAAGATCTGTTGGCTCGCTCGCCTCAGGGGAACGCATCCTGCGAGGATTGTCGCACGACTGCTGCGCGTGGCAGCACGACGCGCCTGAAGAGCCGGCGTCTTCCTGGAGAACGCCGACGCCGCGAGCGCGACGCCGCTGCGTCGGTGTGCGCCCTACGTGTTCCGGTGCTTCGAAATACCGACGGGCGGTGGCTCCGCCGGGGCGGTGACGGGGTCGTCGAGCACGCGCCCGTCGCGCATTGCGATCCGGCGCGGGGCGCGAGCGGCGAGTGTTGTGTCGTGGGTCGCGACGATGACGGTGGTGCCGTGGCGGGCGGCGAGGTCGGCGAGCAGGTCGATGATGTCGGCGCCGGTCTTCGAGTCGAGGTTGCCGGTCGGTTCGTCGGCGAGGATGACGCGCGGCTTGTTCGCGAGTGCGCGGGCGATCGCGACGCGCTGCTGCTCGCCGCCCGAGATGTGGCGATGGCAGATGCTCGCCGCGCGGGGCGAGGCCTACCTCCTCGAGCAGCTCCTGCGAGCGCTCCCGTAGCTCGGTGCCGCTGCAGGCCGGCGGGGGCGAGCACGACCTCGACGTTCTCGAGCGCCGACAGCGTCGGGATGAGGTTGAACTGCTGGAAGACGAATCCGAAGGCGTGGAGGCGGAGGTCGGCGAGCTCCCGGTCGCCGAGCTCGCCGAGGTCGCGGCCCTCGAAGCAGATCTGGCCTTCGTCGGGGCGGTCGAGCGCGCCGAGCAGCTGGAGCAGCGTCGTCTTGCCGGAGCCGCTCGGCCCCTCGATCGCGACGAGCTCGCCGCCGACGATCTCCAGGTCGACGCCGTCGACGGCCGCGACGACGGAGTCGCCGCGCCGGAAGCGCTTCGCCACCCCGTGCAGCTCGAAGAGGGCAGGTGCGGCGCTCACTCCACCTTCCGCATCGCGTCGGCGGGGCGGAGCCGGCTCGCTCGGAGCCCGCCAGCGGCCCCCGCGATGAGGCCGCCGCCGATCGCGAGCCCGATCCCGAGCATGATCGAGGCCAGCAGTCGAGCGGCGCGTGAAGGGCGACCGTGTCCTTGGCGGTGCGTAGGGCTCGCGCTGCCGAGGCCGAGGAGGTTGCCGCCGCTGCCGCCGGAGGTGGAGTTCGCGGACAGGCTCGGCCCGAAGGCGTCGAAGAGCTCGGCTGCCGCGACGCCGAGGGCGACGCCGAGCAGATGCCGCCGAGGATGCCCTGTGCGAGCGACTCGCCGACGACCTGCCGCACGACGAGCCTCTGCGTCCAGCCGACCGCCTTGAGCGTCCCCAGCTCGCGCACGCGCTTGCCGACCGAGGAGAGGGTGAGCAGGGCGGCGAGGAGGAAGGCGGCGGCCGCGACGACGATCTCGAGCGCGAGCCCGAGGCTGTGCGAGAGGTTCGAGGCGTTGACGAGCGAGCCCGTGATCTTGTCCGCGACGTTGCTCGCGCGTCGCCACCTGCGCCCCGGAGCCGAGCTCGTCCTGGATCTCCTTCTTGACGCTTCCGACCGAGCTGCTCTTGTCGGCGCGGACGAGGACGACGTTCGCCTGCCCCTTCTGGCCGGCGAGCGTCTGCAGCTGCTTCAGCGGCAGGTAGACGTCGGCCGTCTGGCCGCCGAGCGGCGGCGAGACGAGCCCGACGACTGTGAAGACGGTGCCGTTCAGGTCGAGCTTCGAGCCGACCTTGAGCTTCTCCTTGGCGGCGTAGGTGCTGGCGACGAGCGCCTCGTGCGCCGCCGGCCTTCGTGAAGTAGCGGCCCTTCGTGACCTGGCTCGGCGTGACGAGCGCCGATGTCGGGCTGCGTCTGGTCGACGCCGCCGATCGTGTACGGCGTCGTCTTGATGTTCGTCTGCGGCGGGTCGAGGATCTGCTTGAGCGTCTGCTGCGGCGTGGTGAACGTGCGTGCGAACCGCTGGAAGCGCTTCGGCAGGCACTTCGAGAAGCGCCGCCGCCGGGGCCGGTGAAGGGCGCCCGCTGCTCCCGCCGCCGCCGAAGCCGCCGCCGTTCCCGCCGCCGGAGCCGCTGCCCGGGCCGCCACCGCTGCCTGGGAGCGGGATCGGTGACGCCGTTCTTCTGCAGGCACGCCTGCACTGTGCTGCTCGGCCGCGGTGGGCGGCGTGATCCGGCGGCGGATGTTGAAGGTCTGGCCGCCTGTCTTCAGCTTCGCCACGATCTTGGGCACCGTTCCCGACTGGTGCTCGGCGACTAGGACAGCCCGGTCGAGACTGCCGGCGACGCCGCTGAGCGACTTCAGCTGCGTCGCCTGCTGGCCGGGAAGGTGAGCTGCGTGCCGGGCAGGAAGAAGTCGTGGACGAAATGCGTGCCCGGCTTGCCGAGCTTCGAGAGGTCGGTGATCACCGACTGGTTCGCCTGAATCAGCGCCGCGTCTCGCCGCCGAAGCCACCAGGCCCGCCGCCGCCGCCGCTGTTCGTCTGCGCGCTGCGGGTCACGGTCATGTCGGTGCCGATGCTCGAGAGCGGGTTCAGCGTCTTCTTCTGCGCGTGCTAAAGCCCGTTCGAGAGGCCGGAGATGACGATCACGAGCGCGACGCCGAGCGCGAGGCCGAGGACCGTGAGGATCGTTCGCGCCCGCCGCCGCAGGAGCTCGCGCTGGACGTAGCGGAGGTAGAACACCGAGAGCGACTCAACCAGAGCCGGCTAAGGCTTTGCTGAGCAAGTTCTGAGCGCCGGCTGAGAGCGCCCGGGGCGGGCCGTGCCATCGGCCTGCTGGGAGCGTGTTTTTCGCGGGCGCCCGACCCGGTGGAACTACGGTTGCCGCAGCCGCGCTGCGGGTCGATCCTGGGTGCGTGAGGATCTCGACCCTGCGCTGGACGATTGCGAGCTTCCTCGGAGGCGTGGCCGCGCTCGCGCTCGCGAGCATTCCGCTCGTCGCCGTCTCCGTCGGCGTCGGAAGTGCCGCCTTCCGCGATGCGGTCGTGTTCGGCGTGGTCTTGTCGCTGGCCTGCGCGCTCGTGATCGCCGTCGCTCTGGATCTGTTCGGGGCGCGAGCTCGCGCCGTGGCGGGCCGGCGCGGCTCGACCGCTCCCGCGCGACGACAGCGGCGTCGAGCTCGAGCAGCCGGCGCCGGCTGAGAGCGCGCCGAGGCCGGCCCGCGACGCCGGACCAACTTGGATTCCTCCAGAATCCGCTGGTGCCGCTGTATCTCAGTGAGGAGGACGTCGCCGAGCTCCTCTCGCCGGCGGAAGCGGTGGAGGCGATCGAGGCCTGCTTCCGTCGCATGGCCGCCGGCGCCGTCGTGAACAGGCCCCGCTACCGGCTCCGGCTGGACGGCGGGGCGTTGGCGGTGATGGCTGCCGCCGATCTCGAGCTCGGCTACGCGGGCGCGAAGGTCTACGCGGGCTTCCAGGACGGTGCGCGCTTCGTCGTCCTGCTCTTCCGTGCCGACGCGCCCGAGCTCGTGGCAGTGGTCGAGGCCGACAAGCTCGGACAGCTCCGCACCGGCGCGGCGAGCGGAGTCGCGGCGCGTCTCCTCGCGCGGAGAGGCGCCGTCAGCCTCGGTCTGATCGGTTGCGGCTGGCAGGCGGAGTCCCAGCTCGCCTGCATCCGGGCGGCCCTGCCGCAGCTCGAGCGCGTCGTCGCCTATTGCCGCAGCGAGGAGCGGCTCAGCGCCTTCTGCGAGGAGCACGGGGCCGAGCCCGGCGAGAGCCACAGCGACCCCGCCTCCTGCGACGTCGTCGTCACGGTGACGACCTCGCCTGACCCGGTCCTGCGCGGCGAGTGGCTGCAACCGGGCGCGCTCGTCTGCGCGGTCGGCGCGAACGACGGCCGCCGCCGCGAGCTGGACAACGTCGTCCTCGAGCGCGCCGCCTTCGTGTGCTGCGACTCGCTCGAGGACGCGAAGCTCGAGTCCGCCGACCTGATCGAGCCGGTCGAGTCGGGAGTCCTCGACTGGCTCGAGGTGCAGGAGCTGCAGCAGGTCGTGGGCGGCGAGCTCGCCGGGCGCCAGTCGGACGACGACATCGTCGTCTTCAAGTCCAACGGCCTCGCCGCCTGGGACGTCGCGGCGGCGGCCACCGTCGTCGAGCGTGCTCGCTCGACCGGCTCGGGGCGAGACTTGCAATAGTCGGGTCGTGCAGCCGTCGACCGACCCGGGCCGGTTCGCGGAGCGCGTGCTCCACGGCGTCGACTCGACCGGGGATCCCGAAACGGTCGTGATCTGGATCGAGCGGAAGGAGGGCGGCGTCTGGGCGGTCGGGCGTGCGGTCAATCCCGACCGGCGCTCCGTCCGGCGGCCGCGACCGGAGGACTACGTGTTCGAGGGGTACGAGCTCGAGGACGCGCTTCAGGAAGCGAACGAAGCGCTCGAGGACGACCTCACGGTGTCGGAGGCCGACGGCCGCGGGGAGCACCTCCGCCCGTTCACGCGCGAGGAGCTGCTCAAGCCGCTCGAGCGCTGGTTCTTCGGCAGAGCGTGATCCGCTTCGGCTTCACGCCCTGCCCGAACGACGCGTTCGCCTTCCACGCGCTCGTCCACGGGCTCGTGCCGGCGCCTTTCGAGGTCGAGCCCGTCCTCTGCGACATCGAGGAGCTCAACCGGCGCTCGGCGGACGGCGACCTGGAGCTGACGAAGCTCAGCTTCGGCGCGGCTGCCGCCGCGGACGACCGGTACCGGCTCCTGCGGAGCGGCGCCGCGCTCGGGCACGGCGTCGGTCCGCTCGTGGTCGCGCGCGAGTCGATGTCACTCGCCGAGGCTGCCGGCGGGCGGATCGCCGTGCCCGGTCGCGAGACGACCGCCTTTCTCCTGCTCCGGCTCGCGGCGCCGGCCCTCGGCGAGGTCGTCGAGCTCCGCTACGACCGGATCCTCGGCGCGGTCGTCTCCGGCGAGCTGGACGCGGGACTGATCATCCACGAGAGCCGCTTCACCTACGGCGAGCACGGGCTCGTCGCGGTCGCGGATCTCGGCGAGTGGTGGGAGGGCGAGACGGGCCTGCCCGTTCCGCTCGCCGGGATCTTCGCGCGCTCGGATCTCGAGCCGGCGCTCGCCGCCTCCGCCGAGGCCGCGATCCGCGCGTCGGTCGAGTACGCCTTCGCGCAATCCCGACGCGAGTCGCGACTACGTCCGCTCGCTCGCGCAGGAGCTCTCCGACGACGTCTGCGCCGCGCACATCGCGCTCTACGTCAACGAGAACAGCGTCGACATCGGCGACGAGGGGCTCGTCGCGATCGAGCGGCTGCTCGGTCGCGCGCGCGGCCGCTGCCTAGACTTCGCCGCGCGTGGCCAGGGCCGTCGTCCTCTCCGCCGTTCGCACGCCGATCGGCCGCTACGGCGGCGCGCTCGCGGGCGTGCGGCCGGACGACCTCGCGGCGCTCGTGATCCGCGAGGCGGTCGCGCGCGCCGGCGTTCCGGCGGATCAGATCGAGGACGTCTGGCTCGGTGCGGCGAACCAGGCCGGCGAGGACAACCGCAACGTCGCGCGGATGGCGGCGCTCCTTGCGGGGCTTCCCGACTCCGTCGCCGGCGTCACCGTCAACCGGCTCTGCGCCTCGGGCCTCGCCGCGATCGTGGGCGCCTGCCACGCGGTGATCGCCGGCGACGGCGACCTGTTCGTCGCGGGCGGCGAGGAGTCGATGAGCCGCGCGCCGTTCGTGACGCCGAAGGCGGAGAAGCCGTTCGAACGCGGCGACCGGCCGCTGTACGACACGACGCTCGGCTGGCGTTTCACGAATCCGAAGCTCGTCGAGATGTTCCCGCCGGAGTCGATGGGCGAGACCGGCGAGAACGTCGCCGAGCGCTGGGGTGTCTCGCGGGAGGATCAGGACGCGTTCGCGCTCGAGTCGCAGCGCCGCTGGGCGGCGGCCGACGAGGCGGGCCGGTTCGCGGACGAGCTCGTTCCGGTCGGCGACGTCGTCCGCGACGAGCATCCGCGCCCGGACACGAGCCTCGAGAAGCTCGCCGCGCTCAAGCCCGCCTTCCGTGAAGGGGGGACGGTTACGGCCGGCAACGCGTCGGGGATCAACGACGGCGCCGCGGCGGTCGTGGTCGCTTCGGAGGAGAAGGCGCGCGAGCTCGGCGTCGAGCCGCTCGGGACGTTCGTCGGCAGCGCCGTCGCGGGAGTCGACCCGCGCGTGATGGGGATCGGGCCGATCCCGGCGGTGCGCAGGCTCCTCGAGCGGACGGCCGTCTCGCTCGACGAGATCGACCTCGTCGAGCTGAACGAGGCGTTCGCGTCGCAGAGCCTCGCCGTGATCCGGGAGCTCGGCCTCGACCCCGAGAAGGTGAACGTGAACGGCGGCGCGATCGCGCTCGGCCACCCACTCGGGATGAGCGGCGCGCGCCTCGTCGTCTCGCTCCTGCACGAGCTGCGCCGCCGCGGCGGCCACTACGGCCTCGCGACGCTCTGCGTCGGGGTCGGCCAGGGTCAGGCCG
Source organism: uncultured Actinomycetes bacterium (assembly GCA_963702785.1). Classification (GTDB taxonomy): domain Bacteria; phylum Actinomycetota; class Thermoleophilia; order Gaiellales; family Gaiellaceae; genus Palsa-739. The sequence continues at coordinate 859,484 of CAVPDV010000001.1, forward strand.
CTTTGTTCAGCTCGCGAAGCTGACGCTTCGCTCGCTCTTGAAGGAACTGCGCGGGCCGGAAAGCGTGGTTTCCGGCCCGCTCCGTGCTGAGGGCGTATTGGGCTGGGATGGTTCCGACCGCTGTGCCGTCGCGGGCGTGCAGGCCTGCGGCGTGCTCGCCCGCTGGTTCGCGGCGGCGTAACGCGCCGTTACGCCGCCGCCTGAACGCCGAGAGGGTTCGAACGCTTCAACCATCCTCTGCGCAGCGGGCCGGAGCGTACGCGCGAGCGTACGCGGAGGCCGGACTGCGCTTGCGCCGGCCTCTGCCGCGCGCGAGCGCACCAGAGCGGCCTCCCATCCGGACCACCACAGCAGGAACTGCACGGAGCCGCCGGGAGACCGCGCTCTCCCGGCCGGCGCAGTTCCTCTATCCCAGCGAGCGAGTGCGCAGCACTCGCGAGCTACCCGACGGGCGGGCGGATATAGATCACACCCTCGTGCTCGATCGGCACGAACGGCGCGCCGACGCTGAAGACGACGCCCTCGACCTGGTGGAAGAGTTCGCTGCCGCCCTCCCCGAGCGGGACGACGATGCCGACCTCGCCCTCCGGCTCGGCGTGGAGGCCCTCGTCGCAGAGCGCCTCGAGCAGACGGTCGCGGTCCGGGATGCGGGCCGCCTCGACGCGGACTGTGCTCGACATGCCGTCTCCTCTCGCTCGCTTCGGATCCGAAATCTACCGTGAGTGTCGGCCACGCAAACCCCCGAGCGCAACCGTTAGTTTCCGTAGTCGTGGCGGTCACGGCAGGGCAGGACTACGGATTGTTCATCGGCGGCGAAGTCGTCGAGCCGGCATCCGGGGAGACCCGCGAGCTGCGCGAGCCCGCGTCCGGCGCTCCCCTCGCACGTGCCGCGATGGCCGGCGAGGCCGACGTCGACCGGGCAGTCGCGGCGGCACGCGACGCGCTCGACGGGCCGTGGGGGAGGACGTCGCCCAACGAGCGCGCCCGTCTCCTGCACGCGCTCGCGGATGCGATCCAGGCGAGCCGGAAGGAGCTCGCGGAGCTCGAGACGCGCAACGTCGGCAAGGCGATCTCCTCCGTCAAGGCCGAGCTCGCCGGCGCCGTGGAGAACTTCCGCTTCTTCGCTTCGGTCGTCGGCTCGATCGCCGGCCGCTCGAACCCGATCGGCGGCTCGCTGCTCACGTACACGCTGAAGGAGCCGGTCGGCGTCTGCGCGCAGATCGTGCCCTGGAACTACCCGCTGCTCATGTCCGTCTGGAAGCTGTCGCCGGCGCTCGCGGCCGGGTGCGCGGTCGTCCTCAAGCCGGACCCGCAGACGCCGCTCAGCGTGCTGCGGATCGCAGAGCTCGCGAGTGAGGTCGGCTTCCCCGCCGGCGCGATCAACGTCGTTCCCGGCGACGGTCCGACCACCGGGTCGTATCTCGTCAGGCACCCGGGCGTGGACAAGGTCGCCTTCACCGGCTCGACGAAGACCGGGAGCGAGATCATGCGGCTCTGCTCCGAGCCGATCAAGCGGCTGACGCTCGAGCTCGGCGGCAAGAGCCCGAACCTCGTCTTCGCCGACGCGAACCTCGACGACGCGATCCCGAGCTCGGTCTGGTCGATCTACTACGCGGCCGGGCAGAGCTGCGAGGCGCGCTCGCGCGTCCTCGTCGAGGCGTCGATCTACGACGAGTTCGTCTCCCGCTTCGCCGAGGCGGCGGGCCGCCTCAAGGTCGGCGACCCGCTCGATGCGGAGACGCAGGTCGGCTCCCTCATCTCGACCGCGCACCGGGACCGCGTGCACGGCTACGTCGAGAAGGGACGGGGCGAGGGTGCTGAGGTCGTGCTCGGCGGCGAGCCCGGCGAGGGCGCAGGGGCCTTCTACCTCCCCACCGTGCTCGCCGGCGTCGAGAGCTCGATGACGGTCGCGCAGGAGGAGATCTTCGGGCCGGTCGTCGTGGCGATCCCGTTCGAGGACGAAGCGGACGCGATCCGGATCGCGAACGACGTGCGCTACGGCCTCTTCGCCACGGTGTGGACGGGCGATCCGGCGCGCGGTCATCGCGTCGCACGCGCGCTCGAGTCGGGGATGGTCGGCATCAACATGCCGTTCACGGCCTTCCCCGGGATCCCGTTCGGCGGCTACAAGCAGTCCGGCTTCGGCCGCGAGCTCTCGATCGACACGCTCGAGCTCTACCTCGAGACGAAAGGCGTGCTGCTCGCGACCGGCGCAAAGCCGCTCAACCCGTTCGGACTCTAGGAACGGGCGATCCGGGTCGTCCCCGATGCCGCGGAGAGGCGGTCGCGGAAGGCTGCGGCGAATGAGCACGAACAGCTTCCTGATGGTCCTCTCGATCGTGCTGGTCGCCGTCATAATCGCCACGGTGCTCTGGGCGTTCATCGTCGCCCCGTTCTGGGTGCCGTGGCACTCGGGCCAGCAGCGCTGACCGAGTAGATTCGGCCAGTGCCGATCTTCCAGCCGGAGCTGGAGACGTTGCCGCGCCGGGAGCTCGAGCGGCTCCAGCAGGAACGGCTGCGGGAGCGGTTCGGAGTGGAGCTCGAGACGCTGTCCGGCCTGCCCTTCCGCGTCAAGTCGGAGCTGCGCGATGCGTACCCGTTCGGGCTCCTGCAGGTGCCGCTCGAGGAATGCGTCCGGATCCACGCCTCCTCCGGCACGCGCGGCAAGGCGACCATCGTGGCCTACACGGCCAACGACCTCGCGGCCTGGGCCGACTGCTGCGCTCGCGCCCTGGCGGCGGCGGGAGCCGGTCCGGGACGGTCGTCCACGTCGCGTACGGCTACGGCCTCTTTACCGGCGGGCTGGGGCTCCACTACGGAGCCGAGCGGCTCGGCTGCACCGTCGTCCCGGCGTCGAGCGGCAACACCCCGCGGCAGGCGCAGCTGCTCGAGGATCTCGGCGCGGAGATCCTCTGCTGCACCCCGAGCTACGCGCTCGCCATCGCCGACCACGTCTCGGAGCCGGCGCGGCTGAGCCTTCGCGCCGGCCTCCACGGAGCGGAGCCGTGGACGGAAGGGCTGCGCGAGGCGATCGAGGGAGCGCTCGGCCTGACGGCGCTCGACATCTACGGTCTCTCCGAGGTGATGGGGCCGGGCGTGTCGGCGGAATGCCTCGAGGGGAGCGGCGGCGCGCACGTGAACGAGGACCACTTCCTCGTCGAGGTCGTCCACCCGGAGTCCGGCGAGCCGGTCGCCCGACGGCGAGGTCGGCGAGCTCGTGTTCACGACGCTGACCAAGGAGGCGCTACCGCTGCTCCGTTACCGCACGGGCGACCTCGCCTCGCTCACGCGCGAGCCGTGCGAGTGCGGGCGCACCTTCGCGCGGATGTCGCGCGTCGTCGGGCGCACCGACGACATGCTCATCATCCGCGGCGTCAACGTCTTCCCGAGCGAGATCGAGCGCGCGCTGCTGGGGATCCCGGAGCTCGCGCCGCACTACCAGCTCGTCGTCGAGCGCCCCGGCCACCTCGACGAGCTGACGGTCGAGGCGGAGTTGCGGGACGGCGAGCCGGGAGGCGAGCGGCTCCAGGGGTTCGTCGAGGAGCGGCTCGGGCGGGCGCTCGGGCTGACCGCGACCGTCCGGCTCGGCCCGCCCGCCAGCGTGCCCCGGAGCGAGGGGAAGGCGCTGCGGGTCCTCGACCGGCGCGCGCCGTAGCCCGAGCGGCGCCCGAGCTCGCCTATCCCGCCGACTCGTCGGCCTGCCAGAGACGGAAGGCGTTGCCCTCCGTGTCCCGGCACACGGCGAACCAGCCGAAGCCCGGCACGGGCAGCTTGTCCTCCGCCTGGCCGCCGAGCTCGCGCACCTTGGCGACGCTCGCGTCGACGTCGTCCGTGTCGAGGTAGACGTTCAGGGCTCCACGCTCGTCGGAAGGGAAGATCGCGCCGCCCTCGTTCTCGCCGGTGCGGAACATCCGGTAGTCCATCTCGGGCGACATCGACGGCCCGATCTCCCAGCCGAAGACGCCGCTCCAGAAGCGCTGCGCGCGGTCGGCGTCCTCGGCGCCGATCTCGACGTGCACGATCCTGCCTGCCATGACTTACGCTCCTCTCCGTCGTCTACCCGAAAGGACGCGAATGTATCGCGTGACCGTCCTCTACGAGCACGAGCCGGATCCGTACGAGTATGCGGCGCACGCCGAGATGTGCCGCTGCGTGCCGGACGGCGTCTTCCGGCACGGGCGCGTGACCGGCTCGCCGATGGGCAAGGCTGCGCATGCCTACTACGCCGAGTGGGAGTTCGCCGACAAGGCCGCGTTCGACGCGGCGGTGCGGAGCGAGGAGTTCATGGCCACCGGGAAGGACGCGTACAAGCGCGGCTTTCCGCAGCCGACGGTCGAGTTCGTCGAGCTCGGCTGATCCTGACGATCGGCGGAATCCCCGATTCGCACGGGCCTGCGGCGAGGCACGCTCACCTCGACCAAGGAGGTGCGAATGGGCGAGGAGAAGCCGGAAGAGCGGCGTGCGGGGTATCTGCGCACGTGCAAGCGCTGCGGGAAGGCGTTCGCGGCGCTCTCGATCCTCTTCCTCGTGCCGGTCGTGCGGCGGGTGCGCGAGCACCGTCACGAGCGGCAGGAGCAGCATCACCGCTTCCCGATCTTCGGGCGCTGACGCCGCCCGTTAGTCTCCGCCCGTGGCGGAGGTCGAGGTCAGCCGGGACGGCAGCGTCCAGACGATCACCCTGAACCGGCCCGACAAGCTGAACGCGTTCACGCGCGCGATGCATGCCGGGCTGCGTGCGGCGCTCGAGGAGGCGAGGGATCCCGCCGTGCGCGCGGTCGTCGTCACGGGCGCCGGCCGGGGATTCTCGGCGGGGCAGGACCTGTCGGAGTTCGGCGAGGGCGGGGACGTCGCGGCGCATCTGCGTGCGACCTACCACGTGAACGTGCTCGCGATCCGCTCCCTCGAGAAGCCCGTGGTCGCGGCGGTCAACGGCGTCTGCGCCGGCGCGGGGCTGTCGCTCGCCTGTGCGTGCGACATTCGGATCGCCTCGGACGCAGCCTTCTTCGTCCCCGGTTTTGTCGGGATCGGGCTCGTCCCCGACTCGGGCGGCACCTACTTCATCCAGCGCCTGCTCGGAACGCCTCGCGCCTTCGAGTGGATGACGTCGAACCGGCGGTTGACGGCGGCCGAGGCGCACGCGTGGGGGCTCGTCTCCGAGGTGGTCGAGGCCGAGTCGTTCCCGGCGCGAGTGGCCGAGCGGGCGGCCGAGCTCGCCGCGGCGCCGACCCGCGCGCTTGCGCTGACGAAGCGGCTCTTCGACGCCGCCTCCACTGCGACGCTCGACGAGCAGCTCGAGCTCGAGGCCGAGCTGCAGTCCGAGGCGGCGCAGACGGAGGACTTCCGCGAGGGCGTTACCGCGTTCGGCGAGAAGCGCGCGCCACGCTTCAGCGGCCGCTGACCAGGCGCTCGATCTCCGCCTCGCCCGGGAACCTTCCCTCGGCGTGCTTCGAGAAGACGAGCTCGCCGTCGCGGAGGACGTCGAACTGGCCGCTGCCGCCGGGTGTCGCGATCGCCGCCACTCCCTGGTCGTTCAGCATGGCCACGAGACTCGTGGCCCTCGGCTCGTAGCCGCTTCAGGTCGGGCAGTAGAAGATCTCGACGCTCACGCCGGGCAGAGGATATGTGCACGCCCGGAGCTCGCGCCGCTGCGATACTCGCGGGCATGAACGAGGACGATCTGCGCCGGCTCGAGGCGGCGGGCTCGAAGGTCGAGTTCGCGGCCGGGAAGGTCTTGATCGAGCGCGGCCAGCCCGGTACGGGCCTGTTCGTCCTCGTCGACGGGAGTGTCCTCGTGGAGGCGCCCGAAGGAACACGCGAGCTCGGCCCCGGCGCGGTCGTGGGCGAGCGGGCGCTTCTCTCGCCCGACGGCACGCGCACGGCGCGTGTTCGCGCGCTCACCGACCTCGTGATCGTCGCCGTCGACCGGGCCGAAGTCGACCGCCTCTGCGCCGGCGATCCGGCGTTCGCCGAGCGTCTCGCGGCCGTCTCGTAACAGCCAGCTCGTCACGGCGTGGACATTGCTTCGACGCGGGCCGCCGCTTTACGATCCGGCTGCTCCGAGGACGAGGCCATAGACAAAGGAGATCCGATGGCAGGTGTGGAGGTAGGAGACTTCGGCTCACCCGACGAGACCCGTACGCCGGACAAGACCACGGTCGAGATCGTTCGGATGGGCGGTACGTCGGCGTCCAGGATGCGCTTGGAGCCGGGCTGGAGATGGTCGGAGTGCGTCAAGCCGGTCGTGGGTACCGAGAGCTGCCAGGCCCACCACGTCGGCTTCCTCCAGTCGGGGGCGATGCATGTCGTCCACGACGACGGCACGGAGCAGGAGATCCGCGCCGGCCAGGCCTACGTGATCGAGCCGGGGCACGACGCGTGGGTCCTCGGCGACGAAGCGGTCACCGGCTTCGAGTTCGACTCGCGCACCGCCGAGGAGTACGCGAAGGGCTGAGGAGAGAGCTCGGAAGTCGGCGGCTCGCGCTACGCCGGCGATTGCGCTCGCTCGCGCACGCCGGCCTGCGATGCGGGCCGCCAGCTCCGGGTGCTCCTGCTCGAGCTGCCGGAACTCCGTACCGAAGAGGACGAGGACGCGGGCGGGGGAGGTCGTCGTCACGGTCGCGGTGCGGCGCCCGCCGCCGAGCAGGGCGAGCTCGCCGAAGAAGTCGCCCGGCCCGAGCGTGCGGACCTCCGCCCCGTCCACGCTTACGCTCGCACTGCCCTCGCGCAGCACGTAGAACGAGTAGCCGGCCGCGCCTTCGCCCGTCAGCCGCACACCGGGGCTGACGTCCTGCAGCTCGAACCAGTGTGCGATCGCGCGTCCTCTGCTCGTCGTCGAGCGGCTCGAACAGCGGCAGGCCGGCGAGGTCGTCTGCGGTGGCAACGGGCATCGTCCCATTCAGCCTAGAGGCGCGCGGGCCGCTGTTCCAGATCCGTCACCGGACCGTAACCCGGCCGCTCTCAGATCGTCTTGAACTGCTCGAACGGTTGGCGGCAGCTCTCGCAGTAGCGGAGCGAGCGGCACGGCGTGGGGCCGAAGATGTTCTCCAGCCGCGTCTCGGTCGAGCCGCAGTAGGGACAGCGGTGCACCTGCGACTTGAGCTGCACGAGGCGAGGTGCGGGCGGCGCGAATCCCGCCGCGCGGAGCTTCTCCCGGCCCGAGGGCGTGATCTTGTCCGTCGACCACGAGTCGTCCAGTACGACATCGACTTCGGCGTTCGGGACTTTCTCCTCGATGGCGCGCTTCATGAACTCGAGCGCGGGGCAGCCGAGGAAGGTCGGGGTGAACTCGATCCGGACGTGTCCGTCGCGGACGTCGACCGAGCGGATGACGCCGAGGTCGACGAGCGAGATGACGGGGATCTCCGGATCCGGGATCTCGGCGAGAGCCTCCCAGACCTGCTCCGCGGCTACCACTGCGCCCCGGCCGGGGCCGACCGCCGCACCATCGTCATCTCCTCCCACAGCGGCGCGAGCTCCTCGCTGTGCGTACCCCGCTCGACCGCCTCGACCTCCGCCAGCCCCACCCGGGCTGCGAGCTCGGCGCGCAGCTCCGGCGGGAGGACGCCGAGCGCGTACGGCCAGAGCTCCTCGACAGCCGCCCGGAAGCGCGGCTCGTCGCGGAGCCGCTCGTGCCACATCTCCGCGTGCATGCGGTGGTACGCCTCCTCGCGGTCGATCTTCGCCGCGAGGCCGGCGACCGCAGGATCGGGATCGTCCTTCAGAGCCGCCAGGCGAATCTCGTCCGCGACCTCGTACAGCCACCGCCGCGCGATCGTGTGCGCCCAGTCGAGCAGCTGGAGCTCGACGAGCTGCGCGCAGCGGTACTCGTCCGGAGAGCGGTCGAAGGCGAGCGCGTCCGCGTCGTCCGTCAGGAGCGAGTAGAGGGCGCGCGCGTGCCCGATCTCGTTCTGCGCGATGGAGGAGAAGGCGACGTCCTCCTCGAGCAGCGGCGCGATGCCCGTCCACTCGGAGTCTCGCCAGCCGACGATCAGCTCGTCGTCAGCTATTCCGAGCAGCTGCTCGTTCACGAGCCTCCTTCAGGCGGGCCTTGATCGAGTAGCCGTCGACGCGCCGGTACTTGAGGTCGAACTCGTCCGCCCAGTCCTCGACGTCGCGGATCGCGTCGCGCGGGACGAGCCAGAGCGCCACCGACTCGCCGCGGCGGCCGTACTGCTCGCGCGCCCAGGCCTCTGCGAAGTCCGCGTCGGGCGCGACGACCGAGCCGGCGTGCTCGAACGCGGCGCCCCGCCTCTCCTGGCGGAAGACCTCCCAGACCGGCTCGCTCACGCTGCGAGCACCAGATCGCGCACCCACTGCTCCTGCTCGAGGAAGCGGCGGCGGAACGCGAGCCGCTCCTCGGTCTTCGGCCCGTGCCCGGTGACGACGTGCCTGAGCTCGTCCCAGTCGGGCTCGGTGTACTCCCAGACGCCGTCGTCGCGCTTGCGCAGCTTCGGGTCCCGGATCTCGAGCCCGAGCTCGCGGATCTGCGGCACGTAGCCGTCGAGGAACTGCTGCCGGGCCTCCTCGTTCCCCTGCGACTTGATCCGCCACAGGTACATCGGATCTTCGTCGGCCGGGATCGGGTTGCCGTGGAACTGCATCAGCGGCCCCCACCAGCGGTCGAGCGCCTCCTGCACGAGCTCGAACTGCTCCGGCGTGCCGGTGACCATGGCAAGGATGACGTCGCGGCCGTGGAGGATGTGGAACGACTCCTCCCAGCAGATCTTCTTCATGATCCGCGCGTACGGCGCGTACGAGCACTTGAGCAGCGCCTTCTGGCTGATGATCGCCGCCGCGTCGACGAGCCAGGCGATCACGCCGACGTCGCCCCACGTCTTCGTCGGGTAATGGAAGACGTTGTGGAACTTCGCCTTCCCGTCGACGAGGTCGGCCAGGCACTGCGCGCGCGGCTTGCCGAGATCCTCGACGACGCGGTAGATGAGCTGCGCGTGGCCGACCTCGTCCTGCACCTTCGCCGTGAGGGCGAGCTTGCGCTGGAGCGTCGGAGCGCGGAGGATCCACTCGCGCTCGGGCAGGACGCCCATGAGCTCGGAGTTGCCGTGCATCTCGATGAACTTGATCAGCTTCGCCCGGTAGTCGTCGGGCATCCAGTCGGTCGTCTCGACCTGCCCGCCGGACTGGACGTACGCGAGAAATGCCTGCTCGTCGCGGGGAATCTCGACTGCTGCCACGCAGCACCACCTTCCGAACGATCGTTAGCCTGCACAGTCTAGTGTCCGCCCGCCGCACCGAGCTGACGCGCGCCGCCGCCCGCCTCTTCGCGGAGAAGGGCTACCACGGCACCTCGATCGGCGACCTGGCGGAGGCGCTCGGGGTGCAGAAGGGCTCGGTCTACGCGCACATCGAGTCGAAGGCGGACCTGCTCTGGGAGGTCGCGCGCGAGGGGGCGGCCGCCTTCCACCAGGCCCTCGACGGTGTGCCGGAGGAGGGCCCGGTCGTGGAGCGGATCCGCGCCGCATTGCGTGGGCACCTCCGCGTCGTCGCCGAGCAGCTCGACGTCGCGACGGTGTTCGTGCGCGAGTGGCGCTATCTCGAGGGCGAGCGGCGGGAGGAGTTCGTGGCCGAGCGCCGCCGCTACGAGGAACGGTTCCGCGCGCTCTTCCGCGAGGGTCGCGAGCTCGGCGAGCTTCGCACCGATCTCGACGACGCGACGGCCGCGCTGCTCGCGCTCTCGGCGGCGAACTGGGCCTACACCTGGCTTCGGCCGGGCGCCGAGACCGACGAGCTCGCCGACCGCTTCACAGCGCTCCTTCTCGACGGGATGCGCGGCTACGCGAGCCGGTGAAGCTCGCGCTCGTAGTCAACCCGTTCGCGACGCGGGTCACCGAAGAGCGGCTCGCGGACGTTCGGGCGGAGCTCGAGCGGGCGGGCGAGGTCGAGGTCGTTCTGACCGAGCGGGCGGGTCATGCGACCGAGCTCGTCAAGGATCTCTGCCGCGGCGATGTCGAGGCGGTCGTCGTCTTCTCCGGAGACGGCGGCTTCAACGAGGCGCTGAACGGGCTCGAGCGGGACCTGCCGGTGGGCTTCCTGCCCGGCGGCGGCGCCAGCGTTCTGCCGCGCGCACTCGGCGTGCCGGCCGAGCCGGTGGCGGCCGCGCGCCAGATCGCCGCGGCGCTCCTGGCCGGCCGGACGCGCCGGATCTCGCTCGGCCGCGTCAACGGGCGCCGTTTTGGCTTCTCTGCCGGGATCGGCCTGCCCGCGGAAGCGGTGCGGCGCGTCGACTCGCTCGGCCGTGACCGCCACGGCAAGCGTCCCGGCGACCTCGCCTTCGCGCTCGCGGTCGCCCGAGCGGTGGCGGCTCGCGGAGGCCGGCTCGAGCCGCAGCTCGAGGTGACCGGGCTCGGTCGCGCCTGCTGCGTGTTCGTCGCGAACGGCCGGCCGTACACGTACGCGAAGCGGCTCGGGCTGCCGGTCGCGCCGGACGCGAGCTTCGAGCTCGGTCTCGACCTCGTCGCACCGGTCAGGGTTCGGCCGGCCTCGCTTCCGCTCACGGCGCTGCGCATCCTCGGCGGCCGTGTGCGCAGCGAGTCGTACCTTCACGGTCACGACCTCGACCGGATCGAAGTCGCCTGCGACGCTCCGCTGCCGCTCCATGTCGACGGCGAGGATCTCGGCGACGTGGAGCAGGCGCTGTTCGAGGCCGAGCGCGGCGCTGTCTCCGTCCTCGTCTGAGCTGCCGGCCGCCGCAAGCCGCCGCCTTCCGCTCCTCGAGGCTCTGAGGCATACTCGGCGCGTGGCCACGGCTGTCGAGCCGCTGCTCGCCGAGCGGCAGGGCGAGATCCTCAAGCCGTACGTTCCTCGCCTGCTCATCGAGTGGGTGAAGTCGACGCCGGAGGAGCGCTATCGCCCGGTCGACGGCACGCTCGCCTTCGTCGACATCTCCGGCTTCACGGCGCTGACGGAGCGTCTCGCACGCCGAGGCAAGATCGGCGCGGAGCTCATGCGCGACACGCTCGACGGCGTGTTCCGGGCGCTCCTCGACGAGTCCTACGACTGGGGCGCCGGCCTGCTCAAGTGGGGCGGCGACGCGCTGCTGCTGCTCTTCGACGGCCCCGGGCATCCGCAGCGGGCGGCGCGTGCGATGTGGGAGCTGCAGCGGACGATCGAGCGGGTCGGCCGGATCCGTGCCGGCGGCGGCACCGTGACGCTCCGGATGTCGATCGGAGTCGCGACGGGAACCATCGACTTCTTCACGGCGGGAAGCGTGCACCGGGAGCTGCTGGTCGCCGGCCCTGTCGCCACCGAGACGGTGTCGATCGAGGCGATCGCGGACGCCGGAGAGATCGGAATCAGCCACGCGCTCGCCGCCCAGCTCGATCCGGCCTGCGTCGGGGCCGAGAAGGAGGGCATCCTCCTGCTCGCCGCGCCGCCCGACTGCGAGCGGGAGCGGGCACCGGACGTCGGCTCCGTCCAGGGGCTCGAGATCGAGAAGTGCATCCCGATCGCCGCGCGCGCACACGTGCTGCTCGAGCGGAGTGAGCCGGAGCACCGGACGATCACCGCGGCATTCCTCGACCTGATGGACACGGACGTGCTGCTCGCGCGGCTGGGGCCGGAGAGGTTCGTCGACGCGCTCGACGCCCGCATCTGCGCGATCGAGGAGGCGGCGCTTCGGCACGACGTGCCGTTCTACGAGACCGACATCGGCAAGGGGAGCGTCAAGGCGCTCCTCACCGCGGGCGCGCCGTCGAGCACCGGTCACGACGAGGAGCAGATGTTGCGGGCCCTGCGGGAGGTGCTCGACCAGGACGGCGTCATCCCCGTCCGCGTCGGCGTCAACACGGGCAAGGTGTTCACCGGCGACTTCGGGCCGTCCTACCGTCGCGCCTACCGCGTGTTCGGCGACGCGATCAACACGGCCGCCCGTGTGATGAGCCGTGCGGAGGCGGGGCAGATCCTCTCGACCGAGATCGTCCTCGACCGCTCGCCCACGACCTTCGAGACGACGCCGATCGAGCCGTTCAAGGCGAAGGGGAAGGCGGAGCTCGTCCGGGCGTCGATCGTCGGCCCCATCGTCGGCCGGCGGGCCGAGCGGAAGGCGGAGACGCCGCTCGTCGGGCGCGAGCGCGAGCTGGCGGCGCTGCTTTCCGCCGTCGAGGAGGCGCAGCAGGGAAGAGGCTGCGTCGTCGAGATCAGCGGTGCGCCCGGCGTCGGGCGGTCCCGTCTCGCGCACGAGGTCATGGAGCGCTGCCGCGACGTGCACGTGCTCCAGTCGCGCTGCGAGGAATACGAGGGGTTGACGCCGTACTTCGCGCTGCGCGCGCCGATGCGCACGCTGCTCGCTCTGGAGCCGGGGTCGGACGCCGCCGCAGCCGAGCAGCGTCTGCGCGAGGTGGTCGCACAAGTCGACCCGACGCTCGAGCCGTGGCTGCCGCTGCTCGGCATCCTGCTCGGACTCGATCTGCCGCCGACACCCGAGACGAGGCGCCTCGACACCCGCTTCCTGCGCGACACGCTGGCCGATGTCGCGTTGCGCTTCGTCGTCGAGCTGCAGGGCACGTCGACCACGCTGTTCGCGGTCGAGGACGCGCAGTTCATGGACGAGGCGAGCGGCGATCTACTGCGGCGCCTCGCGCGGCTGTCGGCTCGCTCCGCTGCGTCCTCCTGCTGACGCACACCGGGCCGGCGACGACGTGGCTACCCTCGCTCGACGAGGACGGCCTGCGCTCGCTCGCCTTCACGCTCGCTGCCGCTCTCGGAGGAGCAGGCGGCCGAGATCGTCGCCCTGGCGACCGACGAGGATCCCCTGCCCCCGCACGCGGTCGAGGAGATCGCCCGCCGCTCCGCCGGAAACGTCCTCTTCCTCTTCGAGCTGATCGACATGGCCCGCGCGACGGGGAGCACCGACGCGCTCCCCGACTCGGTCGAGGCCGTGGTCGCCGCCGACATCGACCGGCTGGCGCCGTCGGACCGGACCGTGCTGCGCTACGCCTCCGTGCTCGGTGCTCGCTTCGACCCGCGTCTGCTGGAGGCGTCGGTACACGGCGAGGTCGAGCTCGACGAGGGGCTCTGGGAGCGGCTGCACGGCCTCGTCGATCCCGATACGGCGGGAGCGATGAGCTTCCGCAACACGCTCGTGCGCGACGCCGCCTACGAAGGGCTGCCGTTCCGCCGCCGGAAGCAGCTGCACGCTCGCGTCGCCGAAGCGATCGAGGCGACGTCCGCCTCGCCCGAGGACGAGGCGTCGACGCTCGCGCTGCACTTCGCGGCCGCCGGGCGATCGGCCGAGACCTGGCGTTACGCCCGTCTCGCAGGCGAGCGGGCGCGCGCGGTCGCGGCCCACGTCGAGGCGGTGAGGTTCTACGAGCTGGCGCTCGGCGCGGCGCGCCATCTGCGCGGCGTCCCAGCCGAGGAGCGGGCAGACGTCCTGATCGCGCTCGCCGACGCGTGCGAGATCGGCGGGCTCTTCGAGCAGGCCTACCGCGCCCTTTGTCGTGCGACGCGCCTCGTTCCGGACGACCCGGTGCAGCAGGCGGGTCTCTACGCGTGCGCGCAGCGGGCGCAGTTCCGCCGCGGCGCGTACGCGCTCGCGCTCCGCGAGACGGCGAAGGGCCTGCGGCTCGTCGAGGGCAGGACCGACGTTCCCGCCGTCGCGGTGCGCGCGCTGCTCCGCTCGCTCCGCAGCGAGATCCGGTGGCAGCAGGGGAACGTGCGCGCGAGACGATCAGGCTCGCGAAGCGGCGATCGAGGATGCCGAACGGGTCGGCGAGGACCGCGCGCTCCTCCGCGCCTACATGGCGCTCGACACCGCGTACCGGATGCTCGGCCAGCCCGAGAAGGCCGTCGACCAGCAACTGATCCTGGACCTCTGCACGCGGCTCGGCGACATCCGGACTCGTGGCATCGTCGAGCTCAACCTCGGGGTCTCCGCCTACGCGGAGGGCCGGTGGGACGAGGCGATCGCGCGCTACGGACGCGCCCGCGAGGACTGCACCGCGGTCGGCGACCGCTTCCACACGGCGTTCGCCGGCGCCAACCTCGGCGAGGTGCTCGTCAGTCGGGGCGACTACGGGCAGGCGGAGCAGGTGCTGACGGAGGCGCGGCGCATGTTGCGCTCGTCGGGATTCCTGCCGCTCGCGCTCTTCGCGGAGACGCAGCTCGCCCGGATGGTGCTCGAGCGCGGGGACGGGGTCGGCGCGCTCGCGGTGCTTGAACGCATCGTCGAGGAAGCCGCCGACGATCTCCTACGCCGGCGATCGTGCTCATCGCCAAGTTCTGGCTTGCGGAGGCGCATGCCGTCGCGGGCTCTCCCGAAGCCGGGCTCCTGATCGTGGAGAAGGCCGTGGCCGAGGCCGGCGAGGAGGCGGAGGAGTTCGCGGCGACCGCCGATCGCGCCCGTGCCGCCTGCCTCGCGGCGCTCGGGCGGCGCGACGAGGCACGGCGAGTGTCTGCGGCGGGCGCTCGCGACAGCCGAGGCCCGCAGCCTGCTCGCCGAGCAGCTGCTCACGCGTGCGTGCGCTGGCGGAGCTGGACGGCGCGGCCGAGGGTTCCGAGGAGCTGCGCGAGCGCGATCGGCTCGCGCAGCTCCTCGGCGTCACCTCGTGACGTCTTCGGGATGGTCTAGCCGAGTCCGGCCCTGAAGCCGTCGAGGTCGGTGAAGATCGTCGCCGTGAACGTCTGGTGCACGATCGAGATGTCGTACTCGAGATAGCACGACGTCGCGGCCGTGTTGTCCGGGTTCTTGACACCGTCCAGCGGGTTCTCGGCGTCGTTCGGGTTGCACGCCGGCATCTGCTGGAGGTTGTTCACGTTGTACGGGAACACGTCGGTGTAGGCGAGCTGGCTGAACTTCGGCTGGCCGTTGGCGACCGGATCGGAGAGCATGAACGTCTCGTCTGTCGCCAGCATCTGGCCGCTCGACTGGTCGCCGGCGAAGACGCTGAGCCACGGCTCGCCGTTGTCGAACGTTCCGCTGTCGAACGAGTAGGTCTGATTCGGCTTGCAGGTGTCGATCTTGTCGTCGCCGAACGACACGCCCTGGCTGCCGTCTCGCCTGGCAGGTCTGCCTGCGCGACCGTGTTCCCGAAGTCGTCGTCTGTGAACGACGGCCAGCCGGAGGTCGGAGCTCGACACGACGTAGCCCTTGTCGAGGTTTCCGGTGCCCAGGCCCGAGCAGACGTCGTCGCTGCTCGGCAGCGGCTCCGTCTGGACCCAGGTCGTGGCTGTCGCTGGGCGGCTGCTCGCAGACGGTGTACGCCTCGCCGGGCTGCAACACGCTGTCGAACGCGTACGTGCCCGAGCCGTCGGTCGTGACCGGGCTGCCGACCGGGTCACCGTTGTGGTCGTAGAGCGTGACCGTCCAGTCCGACTGCGGAGCGCTGTCGTCGTTCTGGCCGTTCTGGTTCACGTCGTGGTAGACGGTTCCGGAGACCGAGCCCCACGGCTCGAAGCCGAAGTCCTGGCCGGTGGCCCCGCTCGCGGTGAGCGAGAGCGAGTACCCGGTCGTCCCCTCGGTGGAGCATGTGGCGCCCGAGCTCGGGACGGTCTGCGTGTTGTGGCCGCTCGGGGCCGTGATGCAGAGGGTGTACGAGCCGACGTAGGCGTTCGTGAACGCGTACGTCCCGTCGCCCGCCGTCGTCGTCGTGGCGACTACCGCATTGCCCGGGCCGTACAGCGTTACCGCAAGGCCCCCGATCGGCGACGTGCTCGTGCCGTTGCCGTTTGGATCGAAGTACGCCGTGCCCGAGATCGAGCCCTGCTGCACCTCGCCGAACTTCGTGGTCGTGCCTCCGCCCGCCGTGAACGCGTAGCCGACGGAGTTCTCGCCGGCCCCGTTGCAGTTCGCGGTCCCGGTCGGAACGGTCTGCGTCCAGGTGCCCTGTCCGACGATGCAGACCTTGTACTGCGAGCCCGCAGTCAGGTTCGGGAAGGTGTACGACCCGCCGGACGTCGTCACGGGCGACCCGACGGGGTTCCCGCTGCCGTCGTAGAGGTCGAGCGTCCAGTTGGGGCTCGAGATCAGGCTCTCGCCGCCGTCCTGCGACCCGTTGTGGTTCGCGTCGTCGAAGACGCTCACCGTCTGCGAGGTCAGGTGCCCGTAACAGAATTCGAGGTCGTCGAGCTCGTCGAGCCCGGTCGGGTTGCCGTGCCTGTCGGTCACGAGGGTCGCGTGGAGGTAGCCGTCGCTCGTCACGGCCCCGCCGGGCTGCCCCGCGTACGAGTAGTGGGTCCCGCTCTTCTCGTTCGCTCCGTCCACGCCGACGTCGACGATCTGCGCGCCGGTCGAGGTGAAGCTGAGGTAGCGGTTCGTGGCGTAGTAGGGCCACTTGCCGCTGGACGGGTCCGCCGGTGTTGGGCGGGTTCACGGTGATCGTGAACTTGGCGCCCGTCGCCGGATCGGTATACGTCTTGCTCGAGACGTCCTTGATGTAGAAGGCGTACGCCGGTGCCCCGCTTGGAATAGAAGGACTTGGTGCAGTCCGTTCCGTCCTTCGAGGGAAGCGTGAACTGTGTCGGTGTCACCCCGTCCGTCGAAGCGGGCGGCACCCCGGTAGAGCCCAGGGCGGGCAGCACGACGAGCAGCACGAGCAATGTCAGGGCTGCCGCCGCTCCGAGCCCGCCAACCAGGCGTTTGCGCGCGCTACGCATCCTCCAACCTCCCCATCTCGCTGAGATCTGCCGCCGGCCCGCAGAGCTGTCCGGCGCACGGGGACCCTACAACGCTCCCGCACCAGTGCCAACCGGTACAGGTCGGCACCCCGAACAGATGTACGCCGTCATGCACGCGAATAGACTGCGGAAATGGCCCAGGTCGTTCCCGGAGACCTCGACCTGCGGCGAGTTCTCGACGAGCAACGCGAAGTCGAGGGTCTCGGGGAGGACGACCTCCTCGCGATCCACCGCTCGCTAGTCCTGCTCCGCACCTACGACGAGCGCTCGGTCGTCTACCACCGGCAGGGCCGGATCGGGACGTACGCGATCTTCTGGAACCACGAGGCGATGCAGGCCGGCTCCGTGCACGCCCTCGCGGACGAGGACTGGATCTTCCCGAGCTACCGCGAGTCCGCGATCGGGCTGCTGCGCGGGATGCCCGTCAGCACCGTCCTCCACTGGTGGCGCGGCCATCCCGCCGGCTGGTGGAACCCTGCGGACTACCGGGTCGCCTCGATCTGCGTGCCGATCGGCACGCAGGTCCCGCACGCGGCAGGCCTCGCCTGGGGCGAGAAGCTGAAGGGGAGCGTCGACCGTCGCGATCGCCTACTTCGGGGACGGCGCGACGAGCGAGGGCGCCTTCCACGAGGGCGCGAACCTCGCTGCGGTGATGCAGGCGCCGCTGATCCTGTTCTGCAACAACAACCAGTGGGCGATCTCGACGCCGCTCGAGGCGCAGACGCGGGCCGAGACGATCGCCGCGAAGGCCGCCGGCTACGGGATGCCGGGCGTGCGCGTCGACGGCGGAGACGTGCTCGCGGTCTACGAGGCGACACGCGAGGCGGCGGAACGGGCGCGCGAGGGCGGCGGACCGACGCTGATCGAGGCCGTCACCTACCGCGCGGCGCCGCACGCGACCGCCGACGACCCACGCGCGTACATCGACCTCGAGCGCGTCGAGGAGGAGCGCCGCAACGAGTGTCTCGGCCGCTACGAGCGGTATCTCCGCGGGCTCGGCATCCTCGACGACGCGCTCGCCGAGCAGGTCCGGGCGGAGGCCCTCGACCTGATGCGCGCCGGGATCGCCGAGGCGGAGGCCGAGCCCGAGCCGGATCCGGAGCTCGTCTTCGACAACGCCTACGTCCTGCCCCCGCCGAACCTCCGCGAAGGCTGGGATGGCTGAGCTGTTCCTGGTCGAGGCGGTGAACGACGCGCTCCACGTCGAGCTCGCGCGCGACGAGTCGGTCATGGTGCTCGGCGAGGACGTCGGCCGGGCGGGCGGCGTCTTCCGGGCGACCGCGGGCCTGCGCGACCGCTTCGGCGAGAGCCGCTGCGTCGACACACCGCTCGCGGAGGCCGGGCTCCTCGGCAGCGCCGTCGGCCTGTGCATGGCGGGCTGGCGGCCGGTCTGCGAGATGCAGTACGACGCTTTCTCGTACCCCTGCCTCGACCAGCTGATCACGCACGTCGGCCGCTACCGCTGGCGCACCGGCGGGAAGATGGAGTTCCCGCTCGTCGTGCGGATGCCATACGGCGGCGGCGTGCGCGCGCCCGAGCTGCACGACGACTCCCCGGAGGCGTACTACGTCCACACGCCGGGCGTGAAGGTCGCGATCCCCTCGACGCCGGCGGACGCGAAAGGCCTGCTCGCGGCGGCGATCCGCGATCCCGACCCCGTCGTGGTGCTCGAGCCGAAGCTCATCTACCGTGCGGAGAAGCAGGAGGTGCCGGAGGGCGAGCACGTCGTCCCGCTCGGCAGCGCACGGCTTGCGCGCGAGGGGACGGACGTGACGCTCGTCGCCTACGGCGCGATGGTGCCGGTCTGCGAGCGGGCGGCCGACGCGCTCGACGACGAGGCGTCGGTCGAGGTGCTCGACCTGCGCTCGCTGCGGCCGCTCGACGAGGAAGCGCTGCTCGCGTCCGCGGCGAAGACGGGACGCGTGGTCGTCGTGCAGGAGGCTCCGCGCACCGCGGGCTTCGCCGCCGAGGTCGCCGCCATCCTCGCCGAGAAGGCGATCCTCGACCTACGCGGGCCGGTCCTGCGCGTGACGGGCTTCGACGTCCCGTACCCGTACTGGAAGATCGAGGATCACTACATGCCGTCGCCCGAGCGGGTGGCGGCCGCGGCGCGGAAGCTGCTCGAGTTCTGATGGCGTACGAGTTCAAGCTGCCGGACCTCGGCGAGGGGCTGACCGAGGGCGAGATCTCCCGCTGGCTCGTCACCGAGGGCCAGGAGGTCGCCGAGGACGAGCCGCTCGTCGAGATCGCGACCGACAAGACGACCGTCGAGATCCCGTCGCCGGCGGGCGGCAAGGTGACTCGGATCCTGGTCCAGGAGGGCGAGGTCGTGCCGGTCGGCACCGTCCTCGTCGTGATCGGCGGGGACGGCGCGCAGCCCGTTCCGGAGACGCAGGAACGGCCGGCGCCGCAGCAACGGACTGCCGCGGAGAAGGTGCGTGCGACGCCGCTCGTCCGCAAGGTCGCGGCCGAGCTCGGTGTCGACCTGTCGGCCGTGACGGGCTCCGGGCCGCAGGGCCGGATCACCGAGGACGACGTCCGAGCGGCCGCGGGCGGAGCAGCTCCCGCGCCCGCCGTCGCAGGCGAACGGGTTCAGCTGCGCGGCGTCCGGCGCCAGATGTTCGAGCACCTGACGCGCTCGCACCGCGAGATCCCCGCGGTCACCTGGGTGGAGGAATGCGACTTCTCGAGCGTGGAGCTGCGCCGCCTCGTCCCGCTCGTGCTCCACGCGGTCGCCGAGTCGCTGCGCGAGTACCCGGAGCTCAACGCACGCGTCGGGGACGGCGAGCTCGTCTTGCTCGACCATTACGACATCGGCGTCGCCGTCCAGACGGAGCAGGGGCTCGTCGTCCCGGTCGTCCACGGCGCAGACAAGCTCTCGCTCGTCGAGCTCGACGCGGAGGTGCGCCGCCTGGCCGACGCAGCCCACGCCGGGACGCTGACGCCCGAGGAGTTGCGCGGAGGCACGTTCACCGTCACGAGCGCCGGCAAGGCTGCGGGCATCCTCGTGACGCCCCTGGTCAATCACCCGGAGGTGGCGATCCTGGGCGTGCACCGGGTCGCGGAGAGGCCGGTCGTGCGGGACGGCGAGGTTGTCGTCCGCGTCGTCGGCAACATCTCCGTCACCTTCGACCACCGCGTGATCGACGGCAAGCGCGCCGCCGACTTCGGCCTCGCGGTGATCGCGCGGCTCGAGGGACGCTAGACAGCGGCCTCGGCCGGCTCGAAGTGCGGCTCGAGCATCGCCTCGATCCGCGGCGCGGTCGCCCGACCGTCGATCCGCGCGACGACACGCTTGTCGATCACCAGGGTGAGGGACGGCACCTGCTCGACGTGGAAGCGCCGGCCGAGCTCGGGCCGCTCGTCCACGTCGACCTTGCTGACGCGGAGGCGCCCTCGTTCCTTCCGGGCGATGTGCGCGAGCAGGCTCTCCATCCGCCGCGCAGGGCCGGAGCGGCGGGAGGTGAAGAAGATCAGCAGCGGAGGGCCGTCGGCGGCCATTCGAGTCGACAACGCAGACGAGCCTCGGACGGTTACGGTTCCCCCGTGGGCTGGTGGTACTGGATCGGCGTGAGCGCCGGCCTCGGCGCCGCCTCCGGGGTGCTCCTCGCGGGAGCGGTCGGAGCGGCCCGCGCGGTGCTCGCCGGGTCGGCCGTCGCCGCGATCCTGCTCGGTGGCGCGCTCGGCCTCGGCGTCCACGAGTGGCGACCCGGTGGAGCGGCGGACATCGCGGTGGGAGCGGCCGGAGGCTTGCTCGGCTTTCTGGGCGCCGGGCAGGTGGCGGGCGGCGCACTCCGCCGCGGCGGCACCCGCGGAGGGACCGCGCTGCTCCTTGCCGGCGCGGCGCTCGTCGTCGCCGGGATCGCGTGGATCCCGGTCGCCGGCTATCTCGAGGCGCTGGCGCTGCCGGCGCTCGCGGCCCGGCTACGGCGGACGCGCCCGGACCGCTACGCCGGCCTGCGGACGCTGGCTCGCGACTAGGGGCGGCCGATGGCCAAGAAGCTCGTCCTGATCGTCGTCGACGGGATGACGCCGTCCGCCTTCGAGCGCGCCGTCGAGGACGGCCGCGCGCCCGCCCTCGGTTTCCTCGCCGCGCACGGGGACTACCGCCGTGCGACCTCCGTCTTCCCCTCGCTGACGCCCGTCTGCCTCTCCTCGATCGCGACCGGCGCCGGTCCCGACATCCACCACATTCCGTCGCTCGTCTGGTGGAACAGAGCCGAGCGGCGGATCGTCGAGTACGGCTCCTCCTTCTCCGCGCTCCGTGCCGTCGGTCTCTCCCAGTCCCTCGTCGACTCGATCTTCAACATGAACTCGCGTCACCTCTCCACCGGTGCCGTGACCGTCTACGAAGCGCTCGAGGACGGCGGGCTCGTCGCGGCGGCGGTCAACATCACGTGCTACCGCGGCCGGCACCGGTACGTCGCGACGCTGCCCGGCGTCAACCGCGCCGCGTACGGGCCGCGCCGCTTCTTCTACTACGGGCTGTTCGAGTCGGACCGGACGGGAGCCCCCTTCGCCGTCCGCAGCCGCCGCGCCGGCTCGGTGGACGCGTACGCCGCGGCAGTGGGTCGCTGGCTCGTGACGCGCGACGGCTTCGACTTCCTGGCCTTCTACCTCTCGGGTCTCGATTTCGCCTCGCATGTGGACGGGCCGGACGGCGCCGCGACGGGTGAGGCGCTCGCGCAGGTCGACGCTGCGGTCGGAGCCCTGCTCGACGCCGCCGGCGGACCGGACGAGTTCCTCGAGCGCTACGCGGTCGTCCTTCTCTCCGACCACGGCCAGACCGCGGTCGAGCGGGCGGCGCGGCTCGAGGAGCCCTTCGCCGACCTCGCCGGCCAGGTCGTCGTCACCGCCTCGAATCGCGCGGGCCAGGTCTACCTCCTGCCGGGGGCGCGCATCGACGCGGCCGAGCTCGCGCGACGTCTGGACGGGCAGCCGTACGTCGACGTGACGTTGCGCCTGGAGGCCGGGCGGCAGATCGCACGACGTGACGGCGCCGACGCGCCTGCCGAGAAGCTCGAGCATCCGGACGCCGCCGCGCGAGCACGGGCGGCCCTCGCGAATCCGAACGCCGGCGAGCTGCTCGTCTCCGCGGCGGAGGGCTGGGAGCTCACGGACATCGGCGGCAAGCACCACGCGGGCGGCGGCAGTCACGGCTCGCTCGTGGCCGGTGACTCGCTCGTGCCGGTCCTGACCGTCGGCATCGACGTCGACCTGCGGCGGATCACGGATGTGGCGCCGGCGGTGCTCGAGCACTTCGGCATCGCCGTTCCCGACTCCATGGCGGTGCGGTCGCGTGTCGGCTGACGAGCGCGCGCGCATGGTCGAGTGGCAACTGCGCCGGCGGGGCATCGGCGACGAGCGGGTGCTCGCCGCGATGGACACGGTGCCGCGCGAGCTCTTTCTTCCGTCCGACGTCCGGCCGGAGGCGTACGCGGACGCAGCGCTGCCGATCGGCGCTGGCCAGACGATGTCGCAGCCGTACATGGTGGCGCTCATCTGCGAGCAGCTCGCACTGCGTGGCGGCGAGCGCGTCCTCGACGTCGGCACCGGTTCCGGCTATCAGGCGGCCGTGCTCGCGGAGCTGACCGGCGAGGTGCACACGATCGAGCGGATCCCCGAGCTCGCGGAGCGCGCGCGCGCGAGCCTCGCCGCAGCCGGCTACGGCGAGCGCGTCCGCCTCCACGTCGGCGACGGCACACGCGGTCTTCCGGAGAAGGCTCCCTTCGCCGCCATCGCGGTCGCGGCCGCTGCCCTCGAGCCGCCGCCGGCGCTCTACGAGCAGCTCGAGCCGCGGGGTCGGCTCGTCGTCCCGGTCGGAGGCCCGGGGGAACAGTGGCTCGAGGTCGTCGTCCGCACACCCGAGGGCCCGGCTATCGTCCGGACGGTGCCGTGCCGCTTCGTCCCCCTGGTCGCCGAGGACGGGGGCTAGGCACGGGTAGTCGATAACTCGCGGCGAGCACCCGTGCAACGCCCAGCCGCCACGCTGCCGCCGCGTCGCCTCGGCAGCTCGCTCCGTTCGGTCGAGAACTGGCAGCAGCTGGGCAAGTTCGCCGTCGTCGGTGCGATCGGCTACGCGATCAACCTCGCCGTCTACCACACGCTCCTCCACGCCGGACTCCACTTCCTCGCCGCCGCGGCGTGCTCGTTTCTCGTGGCCGTGACGAGCAACTACACGTGGAACAGGCTCTGGACGTTTCGCGACCAGCGTGGCCACATCGGCGTCCAGGGAATGCGGTTCTTCCTCGTCTCGCTGGCGGCGCTCGGCGCGAACCTCGCCGTCCTCGCCCTCCTCGTGAGTGTCGCCGGCGTCGGGAAGTTCATCGCGAACGCGATCGCGATCGTGCTCGTGATGCCGCTCAACTTCGTGGGGAACAAGCTCTGGTCGTTCCGGAGGGCGCGCGCGTAGCTTTCCGCAGGTGGCTCGCCGCCTCTTCCTCGTAGCCCTCGGCGCGCTCGCCTTCGCGCCCTCCGCGCTCGCCGGGGGATCGACCCCGCCTCCGGCGCTCACGGGGCCTGTCTTCGACTCCAAGGGGCATCTCATCCAGACGCCGCTCGTCCCGGTGCGGACGCGGCCGAGGCTGACGCGGGCGCAGGCGCTGCGGATCGTGGAGCGCGACCCGAAGGTCGCCGCGTGGCTCACGCGCTACCCGCAGAAGGGGCGCTCGGACGACGAGACGTACTCCACGACGAGCGGCGACTGGACGGTGAAGATCTGGTGGGGCGGGGCAGGGGAGATCGTCGAGGGCACGGTGCTCGACTCGACGGGCGCCGTCACGGAGGCGTGGACGGGGCCGCAGGTCGCCTGGGGGATGGCGCGCGGCTCGTCGGGCGCCTTCGGCGGAACGGCGATCAACAACCCATGGATCTGGGGCGGCTTCTGCCTCGTCTTCCTGCTCGGGCTCGGCGACTTCCGGCGGCCGCTCTCGCTGCGCAACCTCGACCTGCTCTTCCTGCTCTCGCCGACGGCGTCGCTCTGGTTCTTCAACCACGGCGACGTCTTCACGGCCGTGCCGCTCTTCTACCCGTGTCTCGTCTGGGTCGTGCTGCGTGCGACGTGGATCGGCGCGCGCAATCGCGGTACTCCGGGCGCGCCTCGCTGGCCCGTCTGGGTGCTGCTCGGCGCGACGATCTTCCTCGCCGGCTTCCGCGTCGGGCTCAACGTCGAGCGGTCGAACGTGATCGACGTCGGCTACTCGGGCGTCATCGGGGCGGAGCGGATCGTCAACGGACAGGCGCCGTGGGGGAACTTCCCGGTCGACCAGCTGCCGAGCGGCAAGTCCCTGAAGATCTGCTCGGGCACGGATACCGAGCAACGGATCCAGACGAACGGCCGCTGTGAGCGCGCGAACCCGCAGGGCGACACGTACGGCCCGACCGCGTACGAGGCCTACATCCCCGGCTATCTCGCCCTCGGCTGGACGGGGAAGTGGGACGACCTCCCGGCCGCGCACTTCACCTCGATCGCCTTCGACCTGCTGACGCTGCTCGGCCTCTGGCTCGTCGGCCTTCGCTTCGGCGGCCGGCGGCTGGCGGCGGTGCTCGGCTTCGCCTGGACCGCGTACCCGTTCACGCAGTACGCGTCGAACTCGAACACGAACGACGTCCTCCTGCCCTGCTTCCTCGTCTGGGGCTTCTGGCTCGTCTCGGCGCCCGCCGCACGAGGCGTCTTCGCCGCGTTCTCCGGCTGGACGAAGTTCGCCTCGCTGGTCGTGGCGCCGCTCTGGCTGACGTATCCGGGCCGCCGGCCGAGCCGCCGCTTCGCCGTCGGCTTCGCGGCCGCGACGCTCGCCGCCTTCTCGATCCTCCTGCTCGCGCCGGACCCGCTGCACGAGGCGCACGTCTTCTGGACGCGGACCCTCGGCTGGCAGATCGGCCGCGCGGCGCCGTGGTCGCTGTGGGACTGGCGCCAGTACCACGCGCGAGGCCTGCCGGACCTCCACCTCGTCCAGCGCGTCCTCCAGGCCTTGCTCGTCGCCGGAGCGCTCGCCGCCGCGTTCTTCCCGCGCCGCAAGTCGCCGCTGCAGCTGGCCGCGCTCACGGCAGCGCTGCTCGCCGGCTTCGAGCTCGTCCTGACGTACTGGCTCTACACGTACATCCCGTGGTTCTTCCCCTTCGCCGCGCTCGCCCTGCTCGCGCCGGCGGTGCCGTTGCGGAAGCTCGTCTCGGTGTCAGGCCGGGATGCGGACCAGCTCGATCGCTTCGGCGCGGCCCGCTTCGGTGCACGTGACCACGACGCCCTCCAGCCGCACATCGCCTTCGGCGGGCTCGAACCGGACGGGTAGGTGCGTCCGCATCCGGGCGATCGCGAGCTCCGAGCGGACGCCGATCACCGAGTCGTGGGGCCCGGTCATTCCGGCGTCGCTGACGGTCGCCGTGCCGCCCGGCAGGATCCGCGCGTCGTTCGTCTGGACGTGCGTGTGCGTGCCGATCACGGCCGTCACCCTGCCGTCGAGCCAGGTCGCGAGCGCGATCTTCTCGCTCGTCGCCTCCGCGTGGAAGTCGACGACGACGACCGGAGCCTCGGCGCGCGCCTCCTCGACGAGCCCGTCGACGACCTCCCAGGGTGAGACGGGGGTCGAGAGGAAGAGTTGCCCGAGGAGGTTGAGCACCGCGACGCGGACGCCGTTGCGCGCCTCGACCACGGCGAGGCCGAGGCCCGGCGTCTGGGAGCCGAAGTTCGCAGGCCGGATCACGCGCTCGCTCTGCGTGAGGTAGGCGGCGATGCCGCTGCGGCGGAAGGTGTGGTTGCCGAGCGTCACGACGTCCGCTCCCGCGGCGAGGAGCCGGTCGGCGAGCTTCCCGGTGATCCCGGCTCCGTCGGCGACGTTCTCGCCGTTGACGATCGCCAGATCGGCCTCGTACCGCTCGCGGAGGCCCGGCAGGTTCTCCTCGACCGCTCGGCGCCCGGGGACGCCGAAGACGTCCGCGAGAAAGAGGATCTTCAGGGCGGTCCCTCTAGCCGGTGCTCGAGAGAGTCGGCGCCGACCGGACCTCGATCGTGACGTGGTTGCCGGCGTCGGTGGTGTAGCGGGCGAGCGCCTGCCGCTCGACGGCGGCGAGGTCGACGACGCGGCCGAGCTTCGTCGCACCGCTGATCACGGCGCTGCCGACGCCCAGCGCCGGGTCGGCGACGAGCTGGGTGACCGTGACGACGAGCGACGGAGCAGTTTGCGGCTGGATGTCGATCTCCGCGCCGAATCGCTTTCCTTCCACGACGAACGGCCGGATCGCCACGATCGTGCCGTCCACCGGTGCGTAGACGTTGCTGCCGGCCGCCGCGCCGACGTCGAGCGCGGACGTGCCGCCGCCGAGCTGGTACCAGCGCGGCGTGCCGCCTCCGCCGCCGAAGATGTCGTGGGCGATCCGCTGCAGCAGGCCTTCGTTGGCCTGGTGCCCCGTCGGGGCGAGCGTGAGCGCGCCGTCCTGGGAGGCGTGATAGCCGATCGCGGTCAGCCGGCTCTGCGCGACCGGGAGCTGGAGCCGCAGGGGCCCGCGGAGCGCGACGATCTCCGGTGTCGGACGCGTCTGGGCCGCCAGCGCCGTGTGTGTCAGGACGAGCGGCGGACGGGACTTCGAGCCCCCGAACGCCGTCAGGACGAGCGCGACGAGGAACACGGCGGCGAGGAGGACGAGGAGGGCGAACCGGCGGGCGCGGCGTGCCGCGCGCGCCTGCTGTCGTTCGATCCGCCGCCTCCCATGCGGGCGCGAGGACGGCATGTCGTGCCGCACCCTAGCGAACTGCTGCGGCTCCTCCCACAGCTGCAGTGCGAGCGCGCCGTCGGTCCGTCCGGTGCTGCGGACACCATCGCTGGGATGCAGCGCTCCGCCGTGGCGCGGATCCAGGTGCCCCGCTGGGCGCAGCTCGGCCTGCTGCCGGTGCTGCTGCTGCTGCTGTGGACGGTGGCTGGCGCGGTGCGTCACGTGCTCTTCCTCTTCCTCGTGGCGCTGCTCATCGCGCTGCTCCTCAACCCGCTCGTTCGCCTTCTGGGGAGGGTGCGGCTCCCGCGTGGGCCGGCGGTTGCGCTTGTCTATCTGGCGTTCGCGGCGGTTGTCGCACTCGCGATCCTCGGTCTCGCCACGGTGGTCGTGCAGCAGACGCGGACCGCTGCCCACCGCGTGGACGCTTACTTTACGGTCCATTCCGGACACCCCTCGCACACCGGCGCAGAGCAGGATCTCGCCCGCTTCCAGGTTTGGCTCGACCACAACCACCTGAGCAGCGTCCACGTCCAGAAGCAAGGCCAGAAGTTCCTCAACCAGGTCGGGACGAAGGACGTCGAGAAGTACACGACGAAGGCGCTCAACTGGGCCGAGGGCGCGGGTCTCACCGTCGTGACGCTTCTCTTCGACGCGTTCCTCGTCGTCGTCGTCTCGATCTACATCCTGCTCGATATGCAGCGGCTGGCGGACGCGATCGACCGGCGGTTCCCGCCGCGTGGACGGGGCGGGCTGATCGTGCGGATGGAGCACGCCGTCGCGAGCTACGTCAAGGGACAGCTTCTCCTCTCGCTGATCATCGGCTCGAGCGTCGGCGTGGGGCTGGCGATTCTCGGGCTGATCGGGCTGATGCCTGATGGCGGGAGATACGCCGCCGCCTTCGGCGTGTGGGCCGGCGTCACCGAGCTGATCCCGTACATCGGGCCGTGGCTCGGCGCCGTGCCGCCGGTGCTGTACGCGCTCGTCCAGCATCCGCTGTCCGCGCTCTGGGTGGCGCTGCTCTTCCTCGGCATTCAGCAGCTCGAGGGTCACGTCATCGTGCCCAACGTGATGAGCCGCTCGCTGCGGCTCCACCCGCTGCTCGTGATCTTCGGGCTTTTGGCGGGCGCCGAGATCTACGGCTTCCCCGGCATCCTCGTCGCGCTTCCCCTGCTCGCTGCGGGCCGGGCTGCGTGGGAGTTCTTCTCCGAGCAGGTCGAGCTCGCGAAGTGGCCGCAGGACGAGCCTCTCGCGGCGGTCGGGCTGGCTGCGGCGCCGGCCGAGGGCTCGGCGCCCGAGCAGCCTCCGGCTCCGGCCGTCTAGCCCTACCATCCGGCCCATGAGCGCCTTCCCCGTCACCCGCCTGCGGCGATTTCGCCGCACGGCTCCGCTGCGCGGGCTCGTGCGTGAGACGCGTCTCCACCTCGACGACTTCGTCATGCCGCTCTTCGTCGCGCCCGAGCCGCTGGCGAACGAGGCGCTGCCGGGGCTGGCGCGCTTCGACCTGCACGGGCTGCCCTACGAAGTGGACAGGCTGGCAGCCGCGGGCGTCAAGGCGGTGATGCTCTTCGGCGTCCCGGCGGCGAAGGACGAGGAGGCGACCGGCGCGTGGGAGGACACCGGAATCGTCCAGAACGCGCTCCGCACGCTGCGGC
Source organism: uncultured Actinomycetes bacterium (assembly GCA_963702785.1). Classification (GTDB taxonomy): domain Bacteria; phylum Actinomycetota; class Thermoleophilia; order Gaiellales; family Gaiellaceae; genus Palsa-739. The sequence goes on from CAVPDV010000001.1 coordinate 887,470, forward strand.
CGCGCTTCCCGGAACTCGTCCTCCTGACCGACGTCTGCCTCTGCGAGTACACGTCGCACGGCCACTGCGGCGTCGTCGTCGACGGCGAGATCCACAACGACCGCAGCCTCGAGCTGCTCGCGCGCACGGCGGTCAGCCACGCCGAGGCGGGCGCGGACGTCGTCGCGCCGAGCGACATGATGGACGGCCGCGTCGCCGCCATCCGCGAGTCGCTCGACGAGTACGGCTTCGAGCGGACGCCGATCCTCGCCTACTCGGCGAAGTACGCCTCCGCCTTCTACGGACCCTTCCGCGACGCGGCGGGCAGTGCGCCGAGCTTCGGCGACCGGCGCGGCTACCAGATGGATCCCGCGAACGTGCGGGAGGCGCTGCGCGAGTGCGAGCTGGATCTCGAGGAAGGCGCCGACGCGATCATGGTCAAGCCGGCGCTGCCGTATCTCGACGTGATCCGGGCCGCGCGCGAGGCCTTCGACGCGCCGCTCGCGGCATACAACGTCTCGGGCGAATACGCGATGGTCAAGGCGGCGGTGCGTGCCGGCTGGCTCGACGAGCGGGCGGCCGCGCTCGAGTCGCTGACCGCGATCAAGCGCGCCGGCGCCGACCTGATCGTCAGCTACTGGACGCGCGACCTTCCCGCGTGGCTCTGACCGCGCGCAGCGATCTCTATCGCCGCGCGCTCGAGCTGATCCCCGGCGGCGTCGACTCGCCCGTCCGCGCGATGCGTGCGGTCGGCCTCGACGAGCCGCTCTTCGTCCGGCGCGGTGCAGCCGCCTACGTCGAGACCGAGGACGGCCGCCGCTACATCGACTGGGTCATGTCCTGGGGGCCGCTCCTGTTCGGCCACGCAGACCCCGAGACGGTGGAGGCCGTGCGAGAGGCCGCGCTGCGCGGGACGAGCTTCGGCGCGGCGACGGAGGCGGAGGTCGAGCTCGCCGCCGAGATCGCCGACGCGGTGCCGTCGGTCGAGAAGGTGCGGCTCGTGTCGTCGGGGACGGAGGCGGCGATGAGCGCGCTCCGGCTGGCGCGCGCGTTCACCAAGCGCGACCGGATCCTCAAGACCGCCGGCGGCTACCACGGGCACGCCGACGCGCTGCTCGCGAGCGCCGGCTCCGGTCTCGCGACTCTGGGAATCCCGGCTTCGCCCGGCGTGCCGGCCGGCGCGGCGGCGGACACGATCGTCGTCCCGTACAACGACGCCGACGCCGCGGCCGAGGCGTTCGTGCGGCACGGCGAAGGGCTCGCGGCGGTGATCGTGGAGCCGGTCGCGGCGAACATGGGCGTCGTCCCGCCGGAGCCCGGCTACCTCGAGACGCTGCGCCGCCTCTGCGACGCCTCGGGAACGCTGCTCGTCTTCGACGAGGTGATCACGGGCTTCCGGGTCGCGCGTGGCGGCGCGCAGTCGCGCTTCGGCGTTCTTCCCGACCTGACCGTGCTCGGGAAGATCGTCGGCGGCGGGCTGCCGCTCGCGGCCTTCGGCGGCCGCGCGGAGGTCATGGACCTGCTCGCGCCGGTCGGCCCCGTCTACCAGGCCGGGACGCTCGCCGGAAACCCGCTCGCGACGGCGGCGGGCCTGTCGGTGCTGCGGCGACTCCGCGACGGGGCCGTCTACGACGAGCTCGAACGCCGGGCCGAGCTGCTCGAGCAGGGGCTCGCGCCGTACGGATGCGTGCAGCGTGTCGGCGCGCTGCTCACGCTGTTCATGACCGACGGCCGAGTGCGCGACTTCGAGGACGCGCAGGCGAGCGACACCGAGCGCTACGGCGCGCTCTTCCGGCACGCTCTCGAGCAGGGCGTCTACCTGCCGCCGTCGCAGTTCGAGGCGCTCTTCCCCTCGACGGCGCACGGCGAGGACGAGATCGAGCGGACGGTGGCCGCCGTGGCGAGCTTTGGTGGCTGATCTCTGGGAGACGATGGCGGCGGACGCCGCGGCCGAGAGCACGCTCTGGGCCGGCTGTCTTCTTCCCGAGGCGGAACGCGAGCGCGGGCCGGTCTTCTCGCCGCTCGGGGAGCCGCGCTACGCGCTCGGGTTGGAGACCATCTACGAGGGTTATCTCGTTCACTACGGCCGGCCGCGCCTGTTCGCGCCGCCGGACGACGACACCGCCCTCCTCCTCGGCGACTACCTCTACGCGCACGGCGTCGCGCGCATCTCGGCCTTGCACGAGGTCGCGGCGGTCGCTGACCTCGCGGAGCTGATCTCTCTCTGCAGCCAGCTGCGCGCGGAGAACGCCGACGGCGACGGACTGCTCTGGGCGGCCACGGCGGCTCTGCTCGGGCGAGGCGGGCTCGACGAGCCGCGCTCGGCGCTGCGCCTGCGCTCCGATCCGGAGCTGCTCGACCTGGCGGCGCGGGCGGCGGCAGGCGACGAGGCCGTCGACGCCGCGCTCGTCGAGCACGCCGGGCGGCGAGGCTAGGCCGCGCAGGCCGGCCGTCCTGGGGTGCGTGTCGCCCTGGGCCTTGCTGTAGATTCCGCCCGTGGTCGCCGCGCTCTTCCACTCCGTCCTGGCCGTGGAGACGGCCGCGGAGCAGGGACGGAAGGTCGTTCTCCTGATGCTCGCCGTCGGCGCTGTGTTCGTCGGGGTCATCGCGCTCGGCGAGCTCGCGCATCGGGCCGGCCGCCGGCGCCGGGGCTAGCGCGACTAGGCCGACACGGGCTCTCCCCCTCTACGAGCTGACGTGGGAGTTCGCCGGGCTCACGCCTCCGCCCGGCCGGAGCAGCAGGCGCTCTTCGCCGCGGTGCGCGACGACCCGGAGCGGACGAGTCGCTTCCTCGGCGCGGCTCCTCTTCGTCCGGACCCCGCTGGAACGGGCACAGCTGGCGGGGTTGCTGTACGCGGTCGATCTCGCCACGGGGAAGCTGGTCGGGCCGATCGCGAGGGCCGGCACGACGGAGAACTACTACGGCCACTACGGCTGGAGCGGTCAGCTCTCCTGGCATCGGTCGTAGACTCGACCCGTGCCGGCGAAGGACCTCCGCGACTGGATCGCGCTGCTCGAGCGTGAAGGCGAGCTCGTCCGGGTCGGGGCCGAGGTCGACCCCGATCTCGAGATCACCGAGATCGTCGACCGCACGGTCAAGGCGGGCGGGCCTGCTCTCCTGTTCGAGCATCCCAGGGGCTCCGAGCATCCGCTCCTGATCAACCAGTTCGGCTCGGAGCGGCGGATGTGCCTCGCCTTCGGCGTCGAGCGGCTGGACGACATCGCGCAACGGGTCGCCGACGTGCTCGAGATGCAGCCGCCGAGCGGGTTGATGGAGAAGGTGCGCGGCCTCCAGAAGCTCAAGTCGATCGCCGACTCCCGCCCGAGGACCGTCGGCAAGGGCGTCTGCCAGGAGATCGTCCTCCGCGGCGACGACGTGAACCTGGGGCTCCTACCCATCCAGCGCTGCTGGCCGGGCGACCCCGCGCCGTTCATCACGCTCCCGGCCGTGATCACGCACGACCCGCGCACCGGCGGCCGCAACGTCGGCATGTACCGGATGCAGGTGATCGACGGGCGGACGACCTTCATGCACTGGCAGATCCACAAGGACGGCCGCGCCGACTACCTCGCCACCGACGGGCGGATCGAGGTCGCGGTCGCGCTCGGGCTCGACCCGATCACGGCCTACTCGGCGAGCGCGCCGCTGCCCAAGCACGTCGACGAGCTGATGCTCGCGGGCTTCCTGCGCGGCGATCCCGTCGAGCTCGTCCAGGGCGTCACGGTCGGCGTGGAGGTGCCGGCGCGGGCCGAGATCGTGCTCGAGGGCTACATCGAGCGGGACGAGGTCGGCGAGGAGGGGCCGTTCGGCGACCACACCGGCTACTACACGGCCGCGGAGCCGTTCCCGGTCTTCCACGTGACCGCCATGACGATGCGACGCGACGCGATCTATCCGTCGATCGTCGTCGGCAAGCCGCCGCAGGAGGACGCATGGCTCGGCAAGGCGACGGAGCGGATCTTCCTGCCCGCGGTCCGCGCGACCGTGCCGGAGATCGTCGACTACGACCTGCCGGTAGCGGGCGCCTTCCACAACTGCTGCATCGTCTCGATCCGCAAGCAGTTCCCCGGCCACGCGCGCAAGGTCATGTCGGCCATCTGGGGGCTCGGCATGCTCAGCCTGACGAAGTGCGTCGTCGTCGTCGACGAGCATGTCGACGTCCACGACTACGCCCAGGTGCTCTTCTACGCCGGTGCGAACGTCGACCCGAAACGCGACGTCGTGATCGGAGAGGGGCCGCTCGACCATCTCGACCACGCGCCCGAGCGACAGTTCGTCGGCGGCAAGCTCGGCATCGACGCGACGGCGAAGTGGCCCGAGGAGGGCGCGCGCCCCTGGCCGGACGAGATCGACATGAGCTCCGAGATCAAGGAGCTCGTCACGCGCCGCTGGTCCGAGTATTTCTAGCTCGCAAGCGCTGCGCACTCGCTCGCTCTAGCTCGGAAACGCTTTCGCGTTTCCGAGCTGGGGGAAGGTACTGCGCGGGCCGGAAAGCGTGGTTTCCGGCCCGCTCCGTGCTGTAGGGCTTGTTTGGGGCTGCGGGGGGTTCTGGGCCTTCTTCCGTCGCGGGCGAGCAGGCTGCGCGTGCTCGCCCGCTGGTGCGCGGCGGCGTAACGCGGCGTTACGCCGCCGCCTGAACGCTAACGGGGTTCGAACGCTTCAACCATTCGCTGCGCTAGCGGGCCGGAGCGTACGCGTGAGCGTACGTGGAGGCCGGACCGCGCTTGCGCAGTTCCTTCTCCCCGCCAGCGGGTGCGGAGCACCCGCGGGTGCAGTTCTGCGCCCGCCGAGTGAGCGTTTCCGATAAGACTTCGCCCTGGTGGAGCCGGAGCAGCCGAGTCCCGAATCGGAGCAGGAGTCGCTCCACGCCGAGGCGCACGCGCCGCCTCCGACGGTCTGGCCGATCGGCTTCGCCATCGGCATCGTCGTCGTCCTCGTCGGGCTCGTCATCAACCCGGAGCTGGTCTCGTCCATCGGCGCGGCGATCGCCATCGTCTTCGGGTTCCTCTGGGCGCGCGAGGCGACGGCTGAGCTGCGCGGCCACCCGGTCGTCATCGAGCCGGAGCGGCGCGAGCCGAAGGAAGCCGGGGAGGGGCAGACCGCTCCACCGGCCGACCAGCAGGGCGTCGCGCAGACCCCCGTGACGCGCAGCCGCTTCCTCGAGGGCGCGACTCTCGGTCTCGGGGGCGTGATCGGCGGCCTGATCACCGTCCCGGTCGCGGGGTTCGCGATCCTCCCGTCCTTCCTCGGCCAGAAGCAGCACAAGGTCGACATGGGGCCGCTCTCGGACTACCCGGTCGGCTCCTGGTTCGTCGCGACCTTCATCACCGACCCGGCGGAGGGAGAGGTCTCGCGCCGCGCGGCGTTCATCCGCAACAACGGCACCGTCGCCGATCCGAAGACGAACAAGCAGGTGCCCAGCTTCACGATCATCTCGAACCGTTGTACGCACCTCGGCTGCCCGACGCAGGCGAACGGGCCGTCGGGCGCGATCCTCGGCATGCCGACGGTCCACCAGCACACCGCGAACGGGCCGCTCCAGCTCGAGCCGGTCGTGCCCGCCGGGTACGGCTGCCCATGCCACGGCAGCCAGTTCGACGTAGAGGGCAACCGGACCGCCGGCCCGGCCGTCCGCGCGCTCGACCGCTACGGGTTCGAGATCGACAAGGGCCGCCTCGTCCTCCTCAGCACGTACTCGGTCTCGAAGGTCGTCGGCACCGGCGCGCAGGCGAAGATCTACCGCTACAAGGTGGCCGGACCGGGCGAGCACGTCAACGGGCCGGAGCAATGGTTCTATCCCCTCCAGCCGCCGCACCACTGATGGCGCTGCGCAGACCTCCGACGAAGGCCGAGCTCCGTCGTCAGCGGATGGAGGAGCTCATCACGTACCCCCTCGACTGGGTCGAGGAGCGCTCGGGCCTTGTCGGCGGCATCCGCTACTTCCTCTTCCGCAACGTGCCGAGCGACATCAACTGGATGCAGACGCTCGGCTCGGCTGCGCTGACGGCCTTCCTCGTCCAGGCGATCACGGGCGTGATCCTCGCGTTCTACTACACGCCGTCGGCGGCGACCGACCCGGCGACGGGCAAGCCGGTCGCGTGGGAGTCGATCGTCAACATCACCGACCACGTGACGATGGGCTGGCTCGTGCGCGGCATGCACCGCTGGGGCGCGAGCGTGTTCATCATCCTCATGTTCCTGCACATGGGGCGCGTCTTCCTGTTCGGCGCCTACAAGTACCCGCGCGAGCTGAACTGGATCATCGGCGTCTTCATCCTCGTGATGGGGTTGATGGAGGGCTTCACGGGCTACCTGCTCCCGTGGGACCAGACGGCGTACTGGGCGACGGTCGTCGGGATCAACCTCAACGGGACGGCGCCGTTCTTAGGCCCGTGGCTGGCGCAGTTCCTGCGCGGGGGGCAGGAGATCAGCGGCGACACGCTGACGCGCTTCTACTCCCTGCACATGCTCGTGATCCCGGGCGCGATCTTCGCCCTGATCGGGCTGCATCTCTATCTCGTGATCCGCCTCGGGGTCACCTCGCCGCCCTGGTCGAAGACGGCGGCCGGGGTGAGCCCGACGAGGAGCCGGTGCCGTTGCGGCCGGGCTTGACGCGGCCGGTGCCGCGCGGTGCAGCGGCGATGCAGGCCGAGCCCGGAGGCGAGCGAGTAGTGGCCGCGATCCCGAAGGAGAAGCCGTCGCGGGTCGACGAGGCTCGGGCGCAGTTCGCGCGCTACAAGGCCGACGTCAAGGAGCGGGGGAAGCCGTTCTTCCCGTACGCGATGTTCCACGACACGATCATGAGCCTCGTCGTCGTGGCCGTGATCATCGGGCTCGCGGTGATCTGGAAGTGGACGGCCTGGGCGCCGGGTCACGACCCGACGCACCCGGGGCTCCTCGGCCCCGAGGTCGATTCGCCGGCGAACCCGGGCACGACGAGCTTCGTGCCGCGCCCCGACTGGTACTTCTACTTCCTCTTCTACCTCCTCCGGATCTTCAAGTGGCCGGAGTCGGTCTTCCTGGGCACCGTCGGCGTGCCGACGATCGCGCTCGTCCTCCTGATCGGCCTGCCGTTCCTCGACCGCCGGCGCGAGCGGCGGCCCTCGGCGCGTCCCGTGGCCATGGTGGCGGCCGTGCTCACGATCCTCTCGATGGCCGTGCTGACCTGGAAGGGCGCCACGGCGAACGAGGCCCTGGCCTCGGAGGTCATCCACGACGTGCCAGGGTGGGTCACGAAGAACCACCTGCCGCCGTCGGCGGTTCCGGGAGCGAAGCTGTTCGCGACCGCCGGCTGCACCGCCTGCCACACCTATCTCGGCGCAGGAGGATCCAACCTCGGCGCGCCGGACCTGTCGGCGATCGGCACGCGGCACCTCGGCATCGCCACCCAGATCAAGCACCTCATGAACCCGTCGAGCGTCACTCCGGGCTCGCCGATGCCGTCCTTCGCGTCTCTCGGCTCGACGCGCCTGCACGAGCTCGCGGTGTTCCTGGAGGCCTCCAAAGGCCCAAGCGGCTAGCTCCGCGGGCGCGGATCGACTCCGCGCAGTCACAATCAGAGGAAGATGAAGGTCTTCCTCGGCATCACGGGCGCGTCGGGCGCCCCGTACGCGGCCCGGCTGCTCGAGGCGCTCACCGCTGCCGACTGCGAGATCGGCGTGTGCGCGTCGCGCGCCGGGATCGAGGTGCTCGCGACCGAGCTGTTCGGCGACGCGACCCTGCCACGGGACGAGACGCTCGCGCGGCTGCTCGAGCGAGCGCACGGCGCTGCGCGCGTCTACGACCCCGAGGACTGGAGCGCGCCGTACGCCTCCGGCTCGGCGAAGGTGGACGCGTACGTCGTCTGCCCCTGCTCGATGGGGACGCTCGGGACGGTCGCCTCCGGCGCGATGCAGAACCTGATCCACCGTGCGTGCTCGGTCGCGATCAAGGAGGAGCGCCGGCTCGTGCTGATGCCGCGCGAGACCCCGCTGTCGGCGATCCACCTGCGGAACATGCTGACGCTGCGGGAGGCGGGAGCGACCATCCTGTTCCTCGCGCCGGGCTTCTACCAGGCCCCGGAGACCGTCGGGGACCTCGTCGACTTCGTCGTCGCGCGCGCGCTCGACCTGCTCGGGCTCGAGCAGGAGCTCGTGCCGCGCTGGGGTCAGACGTGAGCGAGAGGCGACCTGGGACGTGAACACGAGCACGGGGCGTCTCCCGGCCGACGGCGTCCGGCGCATGTTCGACCGCATCGCGCCCGTCTACGACGCGATGAACCGACTCATGACCGCCGGGCTCGACCGCCGCTGGCGGGCGGCGACCGTCCGGGAAGCGGTCCGGCCGGGAGACCGCGTCCTCGACGCGTGCTGCGGCACGGGCGACCTCGCGGTCGCAGCGCGCGCCGCTGGCGCAGGGAACGTCGTCGGCGTCGACTTCGCCGAGCGGATGCTCGAGCGCGCCCGGCGCAAGGCGCCGGAGATCGAATGGCTGCAGGCCGACCTGCTCGCGCTCCCCTTCGACGACGCGAGCTTCGACGCCGCGGTCGTCGGCTTCGGGATCCGCAACGTCGAGGACCTCGAGGTCGCGATCCGCGAGCTGCGACGCGTGTTGCGGCCCGGCGGCAGGCTCGGGATCCTCGAGATCACGACGCCGCGCGGCGTGCTCGCGCCCTTCTACCGGCTCTGGTTCGACCGGATCGTGCCGCTGCTCGGCCGCCTCCTGCCCGGCGGCGAGGCGTACACGTACTTGCCCGCGAGCGTCCGCCGCTTTCCCGAGCCGGAGGAGCTCGCGGCGCTGCTCGGAGCCTGCGGCTTCACGGCGGTGCGATTCCGGCTCTTCGCCGGGGGTATCGTGGCCCTGCACCTCGGGGAGGCGGTTGCATGAGCGCGACGAGGCTCACGGACCTCCGGGCGGTGCCCGGGCTCGACGACTACCTCGACGCGCTCGAGGAGCGACTGGCGCGGTCGGTCGCCACGCATCCCGGCCTCGTCGCCGCTGTCGGGAACGAGGCGCTCGCCGCCGGCGGGAAGCGGCTTCGGCCGGCGCTCGTCTTCTTGTCGGTGCCGCCGGGACAGGAGCCGTCGCTCGCCGCGGGCGTCGCCGTCGAGCTCGTGCACATGGCGACGCTCGTCCACGACGACCTCATCGACCGGGCGCACTTCCGCCGCGGCCAGGCTGCGGCCTGGTCGGTCTACGGCGCCGCGGCCGCCCGTGCCACGGGCGACTACCTCTTCGCCCGCGCGTTCGCCGAGCTGAGCGCGACGGGAGACGCGCACGCGGTGGAGATCCTCGCCGACGCGACGCTGTGCCTCGCGCGCGGCGAGGCGCTGCAGCGGACTCAGACGCACGACCCGGCCACGACGGTCGAGGCCTACCTCGAGCGCTGCGCGCTGAAGACCGGGAAGCTGTTCGAGGCCGCCTGCCGGCTGGGCGGCGGCTCCGGCGAGTACGGGCTCGCGCTCGGCATCGCCTTCCAGATCGCCGACGACGTCCTCGACTGCTCGGGCGCGACGATCGAGACCGGGAAGATCGCCGGCACGGACCTGCGCGACGGCACGCCGACGCTGCCTCTCCTCCTCGCGGCCCAGCGGGACGCCGTCGTCCGGGCCGCGCTCGCCGGCGACCCGCTCGCACTGTCGCAAGGAGGGGCGCTCCTCCGTGTTGCCGCGACAGGCGCGCTCGAGGAGGCCAGGGCGGTGGCGCTCGACTACGCTAGCCACGCCAGGGCCCGTCTCGACGGCGAGCTGCACCGTGACGAGCTGGCGGCCCTGACGCACGCAGTCGTCGACCGCGAGAGATAGGCAGAGACGCATGGCAGTTCTGGACACGCTCGACACGCTCGCGCCGATCCGGGAGAAGGTGCTCGCGGGCGAGCGGCTCGACCACGACGACGGCGTCGCGCTCATGGAGACCGACGACCTGCTCGCGCTCGGCGAGCTCGCCGACGCCGCCCGCCGCCGGCGCGGCGGCAGCGACGAGGTCTACTTCGTCCAGAACATCAACCTGTACCAGACGAACGTCTGCCGGGTGAAGTGCAAGTTCTGCGCCTTCGCCAAGACGCAGAAGCAGCCGGATGCCTTCACGCTCACCGCCGACGAGTTCGTGGAGGACGCGGTCGCGCAGCACGAGCTGCTCGGCTTCACCGAGATCCACTGCGTCAACGGCGAGAACCCGCACGTCGACCTCGAGTACTACGCCGGCCTGCTCCGCAAGCTGAAGGAGACGCTGCCGGACGTCCACCTCAAGTTCTATACGGCCTCCGAGATCCACCATATGTCGCGGCTCGAGGGCTGCTCGCACGAGGACGTCCTGCGCACGCTCAGGGACGCGGGCCTCGACTCGATGCCGGGCGGGGGCGCGGAGATCTTCGCGGATCGTGTGCGCACGCTCGTCGCGCCGGGCAAGGAGCATCCGGACGAGTGGTTCGACGTCCACGATACGGCGCACCGGCTCGGGATCACGACCCAGTGCACGATGCTCTACGGGCATGTCGAGACGTACGAGGAGCGCGTCGACCACCTGATCCGGCTGCGCGACCAGCAGGACCGCTCCGGCGGCTTCCTCTCCTTCATCCCGCTCGCCTTCCATCCCGAGAACACCGTCTTCGAGCGCCGCGGTTGGCGCTTCACGACCGGCGCGGACGACCTCAAGGTGATCGCCGTCGCGCGGCTCCTGCTCGACAACGTCCCGCACGTGAAGGCCTACTGGATCATGATGGGCCTCCCGCTCGCCCAGGTCGCGCTCCACTTCGGCGCCGACGACGTCCAGGGAACCGTCGTGCGGGAGAAGATCTTCCAGGCCGCGGGGGCGAGCGCCGGCACCGAGCAGAAGGTTGCGGAGCTCGTCCGCTTCGTCCGTGACGCGGGCCGCGTGCCGGTGCAGCGCGACAGCCTCTACAACGAGCTCCGGCGGTGGGCCGCATGATCCGCCTCGGCCGCATCAGCTACGTGAACATGGCGCCGGTCTTCTACCGCGTCGAGACGGAGGTGGAGGAGGTGCAGGGCGTCCCGACCGAGCTGAACCGGATGCTCGTCGCCGGCGAGCTCGACACCGCGCCCATCTCCTCGATCGCCTACGCGCGCGACGCGGACCGGCTGCGGCTGCTGCCGCGGCTTTGCGTCGCGTCGGAGGGGGCGGTCGACTCGATCCAGCTCGTGTCGCGCGTGCCGCTCGAGCGGGTACGCGTCGTCGGGGTCACGCCCGAGTCGGCGACCTCGGTCGCGCTCACGAAAGTGCTTCTGCCCGAGGCCGAGCAGGCGCCGCTCGAGGCGTACGAGGCCGGGGACGCCGAGGCGAAGCTCCTGATCGGCGACGCGGCGCTCCGTTCGGCGTTCGAGGACCCGACGCCGCACTACGACCTCGGCAGGCTCTGGCTCGAGCGGACGGGGCTCCCCATGGTCTTCGCGGTGTGGGCCTGTCCCGAGCCGCTGGCCGAGGGGCTGGCCGAGCTCGAGGACGCGCTCGTCTCCTCCGTCCGCCTCGCCCGCGCCGAGCCCGAGCAGCTCGCGTTCGAGGCGGCGGAGCGGTACGGCTACCCGGCCGGTTTCCTCGCGCGCTACTTCGAGAAGCTCCGCTACCGCTTCGGCCCGCGCGAGCGCGCCGGTCTGTACACGTTCCTCGAGCTCGCCCGCGACGCCGGCCTGCTCGAGACCGTGCCGGAGCTGCGCTTCGTCCAGAGCGCGGGGGCCGCTGTCGCATGAGCGTCGCCGTCGAGCGCACCACGATCGGCGAGATCCTCGAGCGGACTCTCGCCGGTGAGCGGCTCGGAGACGAGGAGGCCGTCGAGCTCCTCCGCTCGCGCGACCTCGTCGCCGTCGGGCGCGCGGCGAACGAGCTCCGCAACCGGCTGCACGATCCGGAGCGCGTGACGTTCATCATCGACCGCAACCTCAACTACACGAACGTCTGCGTCACCGACTGCGACTTCTGCGCCTTCTACCGCCCGCCCGGCGACCAGCGCGAGGGCTACCTGCTGCCGAAGCCCGTCATCTTCAAGAAGATCGAGGAGACGCTCGCGCTCGGCGGCACCGGGCTGTTGATGCAGGGAGGCCATCACCCCGATCTCGGCGTCGACTACTACGAGGACCTCTTCCGGGCGATCAAGGCGCGCTATCCGATCCACCTGCACGCACTGTCGCCGTCGGAGATCGTCCACGCGGCGCGCCGCTCGAAGCTGACCGTGCCGGAGGCGCTCGTGCGGCTGCGCGACGCAGGACTCGACTCGATCCCCGGCGGCGGCGCCGAGATCCTCGTCGACCGCGTGCGCGAGATCATCGCGCCGAAGAAGCTGAAGACGCGGGAGTGGCTCGGCGTGATGCGCGAGGCACACCGGCTCGGCATCTCGACCACCGCGACGATGATGTACGGGCACGTCGAGACCGTCGAGGAGCGCGTCGAGCACCTGCGGCGGATTCGCGAGCTGCAGGACGAGACCGGCGGCTTCCGCGCCTTCTTCTCCTGGACGTTCCAAGACGACGGGAACCGGCTCGTCTCGCTCGTCCCGCCGGAGGCGCGGCCGACGTCCTTCGACTACCTGCTCACGCAGGCGGTGTCGCGCCTCTATCTCGACAACGTGCCGCACATCGGCTCGTCGTGGGTGACGCAGGGGAAGAAGATCGGCCAGGTCGCGCTCGGCTTCGGCGCCGACGACCTCGGCAGCGTGATGATCGAGGAGAACGTCGTCTCGGCGGCGGGGACGACGCACCGGACGAGTGCCGAGGAGCTCGTCCACCTGATCCGCTCGCTCGGCAAGACTGCCGTGCAGCGCGACACGCTCTACCGCGAAGTCAAGGTCTGGGCGTAAGCGGCCACTGAGCCGCCCATTCGTCCGCGTGCGGGCGGCCGCTGCTCGCCGCTGCGGCGCGCACGTCCTCGACCTCGTAGGGGACCTGCCGGAACTCGACCGCGGCGGCTCCGTCCGAGACCGTGACGAGCGCCCACTCGGCGAGCGGCCGGACGACCGGCGGCTCGCGGTGCCAGTCGTATGCGATTCCGACGCTGCCGGGATTGACGTAGAGCGCGTCGCCGATCCTGCGCGTCCACTGCCGGTGTGTGTGCCCGCCCGCCAGGAGTGCCGCGCCGTGGCCGAGGAACGGCGCAAGCGCGTCGTCGCCGACTCCGGGCAGTAGCACGTCGTCGTAGGAGCGCGGCGAGCCGTGGAAGAAGATCATCGACACGCCGTCGGGCTCGCGGCGCAGGACCGGCGCGAAGGCGCGAATCTGCTCGAGGTGCGAGGAGGTCAGCCGGGACAACGTCCACTCGCGCACCTCGAGCAACCGCTCGGTGATCGGCTCAGGCGAGTCGGTGGGAACCTCGAGCAGGAGCGCGTCCGCATTGCCGACGACCGTCTCGCAGCCGAGCGCCGCCAGCCGGTCGAGCGTCTGCGCGGGCTCCGCGCCGCCCTGCGCGACGTCGCCGAGGCAGACGATCTCGTCGACACCGACCCGGTCGACGTCTTCGAGTACGGCTCGGAACGCCACGTCGTTCGCATGCTGGTCCGAGATGAGTGCAAGGCGCACGGTGCGAGGCTATCCGGAGATCAGAGCCTGGATCGGATGCCGGCGAGGCCGTTGCGCACGAACTCGGGCTGCTCCGTCCGCACCCCGTACTCCACCTCGAACCACGGCCCGATCCGGTGGTAGATCCGGGCTCGCCGGCGTAGCTCGTCATCGACGTCCCAGTGGGGGAAGGGGACCTCGAGGAGCCAGGCGTAGTCGAGTGCGGGGTCGCCGATCTGCGCGCCGGCCCAGTCGATCACGCCGGCGAGCCGGCCGTCGCGAACGAGCAGGTGCGACGGGCCGAGGTCGCAGTGGACGAGCGCGGGCTCGTAGCCGGTCAGCGTCTCGATCTCCCGGAACAGCTGCTCGGCGCGGGTGCGCTCGTCGGCGTCGAGGAGCGGGAGAACGATGCGCCGCCAGTCCTCGGCATGGCCGCGATAGATGCCGCGCCACTCGGGTCGGGCAACGTCGAGCGCGCTCGCATCGAACGAGTGGAGCGCCGCGAGAAAGGCCCGGACGCCGTCGGGATCCTCGTCCCGCAGCGGCGCGCCGTGGATCAGGCGGTAGACGACGAACGGCGGCTCCCGCGACGCTTGCTCGAAGGACGGGATCTCGACCGGCAGGGCAGGCGCGAGGGCCGGCAGCAGCCCGATCTCCTTCGCGAGGTTCCTCGCCTGCGTCTCGGAACGCGCGACGCGCAGCACCCACTCGCCCTCGAGGATCAGAACCTTGAAGTCCCAACCCTCGTCGTTCTCGACCAGAAACTGCGGCATGGGAAGGACGCTACTCTGAGCCTCGGGTCGTGCTCCGCAAGTTCTTCATCGCAGCAGTCCTCGTCGCGCTGGTCGCGTCGGCCGCGGCGTCGGCCGGGACGCGCTCCCACCGACGTGCCGAACAGCAGTCGGTCACGACCGCCCAGCTCATGCCCGGCGTGACGTACACGCGCGAGGTGGACTTCACGTCGCGCGGGCCCGTCGTGCTCGACGTCGTCACAGCTCCGAAGCCGGACGGCACGCTCTACTCCCTTGCGCCGGCGCTCTCGAACGAGGCGCTCGGCGCCACCGAGCCGCTGACGCAGCTGCAGCAGCGCGTCTCCGGGGGAGCGACGAGCGTCGCGATCGACGGCGACTACTTCAACTCCAAGTCGGGTGCGCCGAGCGGCATCCTGATGGAGCACGGTGTGCTCGAGAGTGGGCCGAGCTCCAGCCGGTCGAGCCTCGGCATCGCCGCGGACGGCACTCTCCACGTCGCGCAGGTCTCGTTCGGCGGCTCGTGGGAGGGGAGCGGCCAGCGGCGCCCGCTGCAGCTGAACACGACGGCCGGCCACTTCACCCTCTACACGCCGGACTACGGCCCGGCGACGCCGCAGGCGAGCAACGCGCTCGAGGCCGTCCTGCAACCGTTCCCGGCTGCGAGTCTCGGGCAGGCGCTCGACGGTGTGGTCACACAGGTCACGTCGAGCGGCTCGACGCCGATCCCGCGTCAGGGTGCAGTTCTCGTCGCCCACGGCGCCACCTATGTGAAGCAGCTGCAGGCCGAGGCGCCGGTCGGGCAGCAGATCGCGGTGCAGTTGTCGCTCGATCCCGACTGGGGATCCTTCGTCGGGGCGATCGGGGGCGGTCCGCTGCTCGTCAGGAACGGCAAGCCCGTCTTTCACGCAGGCGAGTCGTTCGACCCCCGTCCGCTCGACACCCGCGAGGCGCGGGGCGCGGTCGGGCAGCTCGCCGACGGCAGGATCGTGCTCGTCACGGTCGAGGGGACGAATCCCGCATACAGCATCGGGATGACGAGCTACGAGCTGGCCATCGAGCTCGAGCAGCTCGGCGCCGTGACGGCCGTCGGCCTGGGTACCGGCCCCGCCGCGGGCCTGGCATTCGACGGGACGCTCCTCACGCGGCCGGACGGCGGCGGGCAGGCCCGAGTCTCGGACGCTCTCGTCCTCTCGTACAGCGGCGTGTACGCGGAGCCGCCGTCGGCAGCCGTGCTCTCACCGAACGGCGACGGGGTCGACGACACCGAGACGCTCGCCTATCACCTCCCGCGCCCGGCGAGCGTCGTCGCGAAGCTCACCGGTCCCGGCGGCACGACGATCCAGCTCGCGGACGACAGCGAGGCGCCCGGCCTGCACACGCTCACGTGGGACGGCCTCGACGGCACCGTGGCCGCGCCCGAGGGCTCGTGGACGTTCACCGTCACGGCGACGGACGACCGCCGCGTGACGACGACCGCGCAACGGACCTTCTCCCTCGACGACACGCTCGCGGCGCTCGCCGTCGCGCCCGGCAGCGGCGGCTATCCCACAGCGACCTTCCAGCTGACGCGGACGGCGGGCGTCGTGGTGCGGATCGACCGGCCGAACGGCGTGCCGGTGGCGACGCTGCAGACGGCGAGCTTGCAGGCCGGCGCGTATCGCGTCACGTGGAAGGGGAAGGCGGGCGGCCGCCGCGCGCCGGGTGGGCGTTACCAGTTCGAGGTACAGGCGACGAGCACGGTCGGCAAGAGCTCCCTCCTCGCGCCCTTCTCATGGGCGCCTCACGCCTCTCAGTAGAGTCCCCGCGGTGCTCCTCGCGAGCGTCTCGTCGAGCTTCACGTCTGCCGGTCGCGAACCACGGCGTCTACGCCGTCTTCGGCCTGCTCGCGCTCGGGGCGGTCCTTCCCATCGGCAGCGAGCTCGTCGCGCTCGTCGGCGGCGCGGTAGCGGCCGGCGTCTTCGCCGGAACGGGGGTTGCGTTCTTCGGCGCTCACATTGGCATCGGCGCCGGCGCGTTCATCGCGCTCGCGCTTGCTGCGACTGTCGGCTACCTCGCGGGTGGCGTCGTGGGCTGGATGGTCGGACGCTTCGGGGGCCGCGAGCTGCTCGAGCGCCGGGGGCGCTGGCTCCACGTGACGGCCGAGCGGCTCGATTCTGCCGACGCGTGGTTCCAGCGTTGGGACAAGCCGGGTGTGCTCGTCGGGACGTTGACCCCCGTCGTCCGTTCCTTTGTCGCGATTCCGGCAGGAATCTTCGAGATGCCCCTCATGCCGTTTCTGGGCCTCGCTCTGATCGGGTCGGCTGTCTGGTCGTTCGCCTTCGTCGGCATCGGCTACGCCCTCGGCTCGAGCTACAGGCACTTCGACCATGACTTCCGCTACGTCGAGTACGCGATCGTGGCAGGCGTCGTGCTCGGCGCGGCGTATCTCGTCTACCGGTGGCTGGCCATGGCTAGAGTGACCCCGCGTGCAGACGATTCCCCTCGTTGATGTCCACGCGGAATACGCCCCGCTGATCCCCCGGCTCGAGGCCGCGTTCCGGGAGGTGCTGGAGGACGCCCGGCTGATCCGCGGCCCGAACTACTGGAGCTTCCAGGAGGAGGTCGCCGCGTACCTCGGCGTGAAGCGGGCGATCGGGGTCGCGAACGGGACGGACGCGCTCGTGCTCGCGCTCGACGCGCTGGAGGTCGGCCCCGGCGACGAGGTGATCTGTCCGGCCTTCACCTTCTACGCGACTGCCGAGTCGGTCGTCCGCCGCGGCGCGAAGCCCGTCTTCGCCGACATCGATCCCGCCACGCTCAACCTCGACCCGGCCGACGCCGCCGCGAAGGTCACCGGGCGGACGAAGGCGATCATCCCCGTCCACCTCTTCGGACGGCCGCTCGACGTGAGGCCGCTGCTCGGGCTCGGCGTCGCGGTGCTCGAGGACGCCGCCCAGGCGTTCGGCGCCGCGGAGGTCGGGCAGCGCGGCGCGATCTCCACCTTCAGCTTCTATCCCACGAAGAACCTCTTCTGCCTCGGCGACGGCGGTCTCGTCGTGACGAACGACGAGGAGCTCGCCGACCGCGTCAAGCTCCTCTCCTTCCACGGCTCGCGCGACAAGTCGGAGTTCGACCTCATCGGCTACAACTCCCGCCTCGACGAGCTGCAGGCCGCATTCCTGCGGATCTTCCTGCCGGAGCTCGACGGCTGGAACGAGGGCCGGCGCGCGGCGGCGGCCCGCTACGCCGAGCTCGGCCTCGGAGCGCTCGTCGAGATCCCGCCCGACGAGCCGGGCCACGTCTACCACCTCTTCGTCTGCCGCTCCCCCGAGCGGGACGGGATCCGGAGCGCGCTCGCCGAGGCGGGCATCGCCTCCGCGAGCTACTACACGACGCCGCTCCACCTCCAGCCCTCCCTCCGCTACCTCGGCTATCAGGCCGGCTCGCTGCCCGCGACCGAGCACGCGGGAAGCGAGAACTTCTCGCTCCCGCTGTGGCCCGGGATCCCGCTGGAAGCGCAGGAGCGCGTCGTCGAGACCGTGCGCGCAGCCGTCCAGGTCCCCAGCACCGGCGTAGGCTCGACGGAGCCGGCCGATAGCGCAGGCGCCGGCTTTGCCGGCGCTGGAGCGCAAAAGGTCTGATCGATGCGCCACCTCTTCTCGCCGCACCGGATCTGGCAGCTCCTGGTCGACGCGGCGATCGTCGCGGCCTCGTGGTGGCTCGCGTTCGAGCTCCGGTTCGACCACGGGCTGAACGTCCCGTACACGCACCTGCTCGACCGGACGATCCTGTTCGTGATCGCGATCAAGCTCGTCGTCTTCGTCGCGTTCGGCTTCTACACGCGCTGGTGGCGCTACGTCTCCATCCGCGACATGTGGGCGGCGGCGCGTGGCGTCGTCGTGGCGTGTCTGATCGCCGACCTGACCGTCTACTTCGCCAATCCGGTGCACGGCGTGCGCCTGCCGCGCTCGGTCGCGGCGAGCGACCTGCTCCTGACGCTCGCCCTGGTCGCCGGCTCACGGCTGCTCGCGCGGACCGTGATCGAGCGACCCGGCCTCACGGTCGTCGCGCGCGGCAAGGAGGTGCTGGTCGTCGGCGCCGGCGACGCGGGACGGCTGATCGTGCAGGAGATGCAGCGCTCGCGGATGCTCAACTACACGCCGATCGGCTTCGTCGACGACGACCCGCGCAAGCGGCACACGCGGATCATGGGCGTTCGCGTCCTCGGCACGATCGACGAGCTGCCGCGCGTCCTGCGCGAGCACCGGCCGGACGAGGTGCTGATCGCGTTGCCGTCCGTGTCGGGTGAAGTGCGCCGGCGCATCGTCGAGACCGCGCAGGAGTCGAGGATTCCCGTCAAGACGCTGCCGGGCCTGTACGAGCTGATCACCGGCCAGCTCGGCCTCGCCGGCCAGATCCGCCCCGTGCAGGTCGAGGACGTGCTCGGGCGCGAGCAGGTGGAGGTCGACTTCCAGGAGGTTGCGTCGTACCTCGAGGGGCACACGGTGCTCGTCACCGGCGCCGGCGGATCGATCGGCTCGGAGCTCTGTCGTCAGATCGCGCGCGTCCGGCCGTCGCGCCTGGTCCTCGTCGATCACGCCGAAGGGCCGCTGTTCGAGATCGAGCGGGAGCTCGTGGCGGAGCGCGACTTCACGGCGGCGGTGACGAAGCTCGTCGACGTCAAGGACCGGATGGCGCTGCGGCGCGACGTGTTCGAGAAGTACCGGCCGACGGTCGTGTTCCACGCGGCGGCCTACAAGCACGTGGCGATGCTCGAGACCCATCCGGTCGAGTCGGTGCGGAACAACGTCGTCGGTACACGTGTCGTCGCCGAGCTCGCCGCCGAGTGCGGGGTCGAGCGGTTCGTGCTCATCTCGACGGACAAGGCCGTCAACCCGAAGACGGTCATGGGACAGTCGAAGGCGCTGTGCGAGTGGATCGTCGAATCGCTCGGGCACCGGCGGGACATCGCGACGCGGTTCGTCGCGGTCCGCTTCGGCAACGTCCTCAACTCGTCGGGCAGCGTGATCCCGATCTTCCGCAAGCAGATCGAGCGCGGCGGCCCCGTCACGGTGACCGATCCCGAGATGACGCGCTACTTCATGACGATCCCCGAAGCCGTCTCGCTCGTCGTACAGGCGGGCGCGATCGGCGGTCGCGGCCAGGTCTTCGTCCTCGACATGGGCGAGCCCGTGAAGATCGTCGATCTCGCCAGCAACATGATCCGGCTCTCGGGCAAGCAGCCGCGGCTGCCGGGCGAGGAGGCGACGGAGTCGCGTGACGTCCGGATCGTGTTCGTCGGCAAGAAGCCGGGCGAGAAGATTCACGAGCAGCTGTGGGACGAGCACGAGAGCGTCGGGGAGACGGCGCACCCGAAGATCCTGCGGCTGAGCCGGGCGCCGGTCGATCCCGGCTGGCTGGACGAGCGGCTAGCCGAGCTCGAGCAACTGGCCGAGGAGGGCGACACGCTCGAGGTGGTGGCGAAGCTCGGGGCGATCGTGCGTCAGCCCGAACGGCCCCTCGTGCCCGCGACCGTGCCCGCCGCCGAGACGGACGTCGCGCTTCCTTCCGAGGTCCGGCTCGAGTCGATCGACTGAGGCTCCCGGCGAGCCTCAGCCGTCGAGGGCGGACAGGAGGAGGCGCAGCAGCTCCGCCGGATCCCGGCGCACGCGCGGCGCCGACGCCTCGTCCCGCTTGCGCAGCTCGAGCGCGCGCGGGTCGGTGAGCGGCTTCAGCCGGCCGTCTCGGATCAGCGCCTCGTCCACGCCGCCGAGCCGGCCGCCGTACGTCGTGTAGACCGGCACGCCTAGCGCCGCCGCCTCACGGTTCATCGTCCCGCCGGCCGAGACGACGAGGTCGGCGAGCGCGATCAGGCTCTGCGCGTCGACGGCGCCGTCCGGCACGATCACCGACGGGAGCGCGAGCTTCCGCACGAACTCTCGCTGCTCCTCCGTCCGTGGCAGGACGAAGGCGTGGACGTCCTCCGCCTTCCCGAGGTGCTCGAGCGTCTGCGGGAACAGCGGGTTCGAGTGCCGGTGGTAGAGCGACACGTCCGGAGGCGGCCGCAGGACCACGAGGATGCGCGCCGGGTCGACGCCGAAGCGGTTGAGCAGCGAGCCGTCCGGCTCGAAGTCGGCGAGGTAGTACTCCTCCTTCAGTCCCTCGTACTGGAGGAGCTTGGGCGGCCGCACGCCGTAGGGCCGCAAGCGCTCCGGCGGGATCGCCGCCGGCACGACCACCCGCGTGGCGGCGCGGCAGCCGAGCTGGTGCTGCAGGGTCGCGAACTCGTAGTCGAACGTCGTGGAGCTCGGGACGCCGAGCCGGCGCGCGGTGATCGTGAGCTCGTGCGACCCGTGCGCGAGCGCGACGTCGAAGTCGCGGTTGCGCGCCCAGCGCCGCAGCGCGCCGAGCCGATGGGACATCTGCCGCGCCTTCTGCAGCCGCGAGCGACCGCCGTGGCGGCCCGTCACCTCGTCCGCCTCCAGCCCGTGCAGCTCGAGCAGCTGCAGGGTCTGCGCGTAGTCGCGCGCCGTGATCTCGACCTCGTCGCCGCGGCTGCGCAGGATCTCGACCAGCGGACGGAAGACGAGCACGTGCGCGGGCGCGGTGATGTCGATCCACGCCCTCACGCGGCGAGCGCCTCCATCCGCGCCGAGCGGAGTCGCGGCGGCTCCTGCTCGACGTGCCGCTCGTACCAGAGCGTGAACGCGAGCAGGCCCCAGAGTTGCCGGCTCCAGTCCTCGCGACCCGCGACGTGGTCGTCGAGGAGCCGTCCCACCGGCTCCGGCTCGAAGAACCCCTGCCGCCGCAGGCTCTCCGCCGACAGCGTCTCGCGCGCGAACGGCTCGAGCTCGCCGCGCAGCCACGCAGCCGCGGGGATGGAGAAGCCGCGCTTGCGTCCGTGCACGATCTCGCGCGGCAGCAGGGGCGCGACCGCCTTCCGCAGCAGCACCTTCTTCGCGAGACCGCGCACCTTGAGGTGCGTGGGCAGCGCGAAGGCGAGGTTCGTCACGATGGGGTCGAGGAACGGGACCCGCGCCTCGAGCGAGTGGGCCATCGAGGCGCGATCCGTCTTCACGAGCAGGTCGTCCACGAGATAGACGCCGAAGTCGACGTCCTGCAGTCGCGCCAGCTCCGGCGCGCCCTCCGTCTCGACGTAGCGGGCCCGGTAGACGTCGACCGGCTCGAAGGCCGAGCGCCGGCCGGTCAGCTCGGCGCGCGCCTCGGGCGAGAAGATCTCCTTCCAGCCGTGATGGCGCTCGAGAGGTGGGAGGTGCGCCGCGCGGACGAACCGCTTCGCCTTGTAGTCGAGGCTCGCCTTCCGCGTCGAGGCCGGCAGGGCCTCGACGAGTGGTCGAGCGAGCCGCGCCAGCGGTGCGACCCGGTCGGCGACGAGATCGGCCGTGTACGTGTAGTAGCCGCCGAACAGCTCGTCTCCGCCTTCGCCCGAGAGCGCCACCTTCACGTGCTCGGCGGCGAGCTGGGAGACCAGGTAGGTCGGGAGCGCGGACGAGTCCGCGAACGGCTCGTCGAACGACTCGGCGAGCGCGCGCAGCAACAACTCGGGCTCCGGCCGCACGAGCAGCTCGTGGTGGGCGGTCCCGTAGCGCTCCGCCACCAGCCTCGCACCGCTGCGCTCGTCGAAGCTGCGCTCCGCGAAGCCGATCGTGAAGGTGTGCACCTGCTCGGCCGTCTCGAGCGCCGCGAGCGCCGCCAGCGCGGCCGAGTCGACGCCGCCCGACAGGAGCACGCCGACCGGGACGTCGGAGAGCAGATGCGCCCGAACCGAGTCGCGCAGCCGCGCTCGTAGCTCTTCGACGAGCTCGGCCGTGTCCCCGAGCCGCAGCTCGCCCGCCGCCGCCGGGCCCGGTCGCGCATAGCGCTCGAGGGCCACCTCTCCTGCCTCCCACACGAGCACATGGCCGGCCGGCAGCTTCCGCACGTCGCGGAAGATCGAGTACGGCGCCGGGATCGAGTTGAAGGCGAGGAACGCCTCGAGCGCGTCGAGGTCGATCTCGCCGCGCGGCAGCGCGCGCAGCTCGGAGGCGAAGCGGAGCTCGCCGTCGACGTGCCGGTAGTACAGGGGCTTGATGCCGTAGCGGTCGCGGGCGAGCACGAGCCTGCGCCGGCGCGCGTCCCAGATCGCCACGGCGAACATGCCGCGCAGGCGCTCGGCGAACGCGAGCCCGTGCTCCTCGTAGAGGTGGACGATCGCCTCCGTGTCGCAGCGTGTCCGGAGCACATGGCCCGAGCGCTCGAGCTCTCGGCGGAGCTCGGGGTAGTTGTAGATCTCGCCGTTCTGGACGACGACACAGCTTCCGTCCTCGTTCGCGATCGGCTGGTCGCCGCCCTCGAGATCGATGATCGAAAGCCTGCGCGCCGCGAGCGCGACACCGCCGTCGGCGTACTCCCCCGCACTGTCCGGCCCACGGTGGACGAGCAGCTCGCTCATCGCGCGGAGGACGCCGAGGTCCGCGTCGCCGCGAGCCGTCGCGATCCCGCAGATCCCGCACACGCCGGCTGACTCTACTTGCGTGCTCTCAGGCCCCGGCGCGCAGGAGACCGTGGAGCGACTGTCTGATCACGCGCCAGCCCGTCGCCGCCACCGTGCGCAGGTAGAGCCGTACCGACCGGTCGGCGATCCACTCGAGATCGTGGGCGAGCTTCTCGGCCATCGACGTCTCGTAGCCGCGCCGCACCTGCGCGAAGCCGGTCAGGCCGGGCCGCACGACGAGGCGCTGCCAGTAGGAGGGCAGCTCGTGCGCGAGCTCTTCGTAGAAGACGGGCCTGATCGGCCGCGGGCCGACGAGGCTCATGTCGCCGAGGAGCACGTTCACGAACTGCGGGATCTCGTCGAGCTGGGTGGCTTTCAGCCAGCGACCGAGTGGCGTGAACTCCTCCTGCGTGCGCCGGACGAGCTCCTCGCCGAGATACGGTCCGAGCCGTGCCTCCGCGTCGCGCCGCAGCGTGCGGAACTTGTACATCGTGAAGACGCGGCCGCCGCGACCGACGCGCTCGCCCCGGTAGAAGACCGGCGTCCCGCCCGTGGCGAGCACGAGCAGGCCGATCGCCAGCGAGACCGGGAGCGACAGCACGAGGAAGAAGGACGAGAGCAGGACGTCGAGCGCCCGCAGGACGGTGTCGCGCGGGCGCGCCGGCGTCTCGAGCGCGAGCCGGCTGTAGCCGCGGACGAGCGTGTCCTCGAGCCGCGTCTGCTCTGGCACGAGCGGATCGTAGAGCCGCCGCGCGCCTGCTGGTAGCGGCGACAGGTATAACGGCTCCTTATGGACACGAGGCAGCTCGCTGCGTTCTGCGCGGTGGTCGAACGGAGGAGCTTCTCGCAGGCGGCCGACCAGCTCGGCGTCACCCAGCCCGCCGTCAGCCTCCAGATCCGCTCGCTCGAGCAGCGGCTCGGCCAGCAGCTCCTCGACCGCTCCGGCCGGCGGGTGGAGCCGACCGAGGCCGGGCTCCGGCTCTACCGCGGCGCGCAGCGGCTGCTCGCGCTCGAGGAGCAACTCCTGGCCGAGCTCGGCGAGGACGCGACCGGGGAGCTGAACGGACGGCTCGAGATCGGCGCCTCGACCGGCCCGGGCGGGAGCGTCCTCCCGGTCGTGCTCGGCGAGTTCCAGCGCGCGCACCCGCAGGTGCACGTCGCGCTAACCGTCTCGGACACGCATACCGTGGTCGAGCAGGTCGGGCGGCGTGAGGTCGAGCTCGGCGTCGTGGGCGCCGCCGGCCGCCACCGAGGGGTCAGCTTCGAGCCGTTCTACCGCGACGAGGTCGTGCTCGCCGTGCCCGCCGGTCATCCCCGCGCGGGCCAGACGCTGACGCTCGAGGAGCTCAAGGCCGAGCCGCTCGTCCTCATGCAGGAGGGTGCCGGTATCCGGCAGATCATCGACGACGAGCTGCGCGAGCTCGGAGCCCGCGTCCGCGACCTGAACGTCAAGCTCGAGCTCGGGCTACAGGAGTCGGCACGTGCAGCCGTCCTCGCCGGTTTCGGGGCCACCTTCATCTCGCGGATCGCCATCGAGGACGACCTGGCTGCTGGGAGGCTCTCGGTCGCGCGCGTCGAGGGGCTCGAGCCGGCGCGTGAGGTACAGCTCGTGCGGGCGACCGGCCGGGCCGAGACTCGCGTTGCACACGCCTTCGTGGCCTACGCCCGCGAGCGGTTCCGGTGATCGTGCGGTGGGGTCTCGCGGCGCTGCCCGAAGCTGCGTCGGCGGCCGGCGCAGCACTGCCGCTGCTCGTGGCGAGCCCGCGCTGGGATTCGCTCGAGCTGCCGGTCGAGGTCGCGGGCCGATGGCGGGAGGTGCCGTCCGAGCAGGTCGCGGATGCTGTTGCTCTCGCCGGTGACGCGGACGGCGTGCTTGCGCTCGGCGGCGGCAGTGCGATCGATCTCGGGAAGGCGATCTCGGCGGCGGCCGGCTTGCCGCTCGTCTCGATCCCGACGACGTACGCCGGCGCCGAGTGGACGACGTACTTCGGCGTGCGCGACCCGGAGCGGCGGATGCGTGGTGGGGGTGGCGGTGCGCATCCGGCGGCGATCGTGTACGAGCCGGAGTTGACGCTCGACCTGCCGGCGGAGACGACGGTCGGTACGGCGATGAACGCGCTCGCGCACTGCGCCGAGGCGCTCTACGCGCGGGGAGCGAATCGCGCCGCCGACGAGCACGCTCTCGCCGGCGCGCGGCTGATCTCCGAGTGGTTGCCGCGGGTCGTCGGCAAGCCGGCAGATCGAGAGGGTCGGCTGGAGCTCCTCCGCGGCGCCTGCCACGGCGGCGCGGCACTCGCCGGCTCCATGCTCGCCCTCGCGCACGCGATGGCGCAGGCCGTCGGTGGGCGCTACGGGTTGCCGCACGGGACGCTGAACGGGATCTGCCTGCCTCCCGTGCTCCGCTTCAACACTCCGCTCGCGCCGGACGCCGTGCGCCGCTTCGGCGAGGCCGTCGGCGCGCCCGAGGATCCGGCCGGCCGCGTCGAGTCGCTCACGGCGCTCGCCGGGCCGACGCGCCTTCGCGAGCTGGGAGTGCCGGAGCCGGACCTCCCGGAGCTCGCCGCCGCGGCGGCCGGCCGGAGCGGCAACCTCGCCAACCCGCGGCCGGCGAGCCCCGAGGAGATCGAGCGCCTCCTCCGCGAGATCTATTAGCTCGGAAACGCTTTCGCGTTTCCGAGCTGGGGGAAGGTACTGCGCGGGCCGGAAAGCGTGGTTTCCGGCCCGCTCCGTGCTGTAGGGCTTGGTTTGGGCTGGCGTGGGTTCTGAGCCTTCTCCCGTCGCGGGCGAGCAGGCTGCGCGTGCTCGCCCGCTGGTTCGCGGCGGCGTAACGCGCCGTTACGCCGCCGCCCGAACGCCAGGAGGGCTCGAAGCATTCGACCCTCCTCGGCGCCCAGGGCCGGAGGCTAAGACGTCCGCGTAGCGGCGGCTTAGCCGCAGGCCGGACCGCGCTCGCGCCGGCCTCCGCCGCGCGCGAGCGCACCAGAGCGGCCTCCCGTCCAGATCACCCAAAGACAAACAGCACGGAGCGGGCCGGAAACCACGCTTTCCGGCCCGCGCAGTTCCCCTATCCCAGCGAGCGAAGCCGCAGGCTTCGCGAGCTCGAGCCGCCGGCGCCATCCTCACCCGCTCCCGACGAACGTCGCGCCACCGCGGTCGTCGCGGCGCACGTCGACGTGGTGACTCGGATGAAGCGTGATCCACGGGATCACGGTCGGACACGAGAAGCCGGCCGAGGAGCGCATGGTGAAGAACGGGAACCCGACTCCGCCGCCGATCAACTGGCTCGCCCGCCAGTTGTAGCCGCACAGCGTCCCGCCGATGGTGACGCTAGACGTGCGGTAGGTGATCTTCACGCCGAGCACGGCGCACCAGTAGGTCGTGTCGGTGATGCGCTGCTCGTACGGCCACGTTCCCCACTGGTGCCAAGCCGCGTTCGCCCAGCAGATGCTCCGGTTGCCGGTCGTCGCGAGCGAGCCGCCGCCTGCCGGGGCGCCGGAGCCGCCCGGCAGCGGCGCGAGGCCGACCGCCTCGTCGGGCGAGAGATCCGGCTCGGCCTCCGTGTCGGCTCCGGGTGCCGACGCGGCGGCGAGCGCCGTGGCTCCGTCGACGACGGTCGTCGCCGTGAGGCCGCCCGACTCGGGTCCGTCGATCGCGATCTGCGCGTCGTCCGGCGCGAGAACGACCGGAGGATCCGAGGTCGTCGCGGCCGCGGAGCCGGCCGCCACGAGGATGGCAGCCACCAGCATGGCCAGTACCGCGAGGGGGACGGCAAGTCGTCTGGACATCGTGACCTCCTTGGTCTTGGACGGATGCGAGGGAGGCCACGCTAGCGTTGTCTGGATTGACAATCAAGATGGCTCTTTGGGGCGCGGCTCGAGCGGACGCGGCCCGGCGAGCGGCCTATCCGGCGGCGGGAACCCGGGCCACGAAGGAGAGGATCGTGACCCCGAGCTCGCCCGGCGAGTAGCCGCGGAACCGCTCCGCGAGCGGCATCGATTGCAGCTTGGCGCGTCCCTCGTCGCTCGGGCCCGAGGGGTTCTCGACCACGAGCTCGAGCTCCGCCTCGCGCACGAGCCGGACGTACTCCGGGGCGCGGAGCCGGTTCTGGAAGTGGAGCGGCGAGTTGACGAGCGCCCACGCCCGGTCCGAGTAGCGGAGGAAGTTGTACCGAGAGAGTCCCCGGTCGAAGTACGAGTAATGGTCCTGGAGATCGATCCGGCAACTGAACGTCCCGCCCGGGCGGAGAAGCCGCCGGCACTCGGCGAAGATCGCCCCGAGATCCTCCGCCGGAATGTGCTCGCACGTGTCGGTGCTCGAGACGAAGTCGACCGAGCCGGCGGGCAGGCCCGTGTCGCGCGCGTCGCGGGGGGCGAGGTAACGGATCCCGTAGCGGGCGTCGAGCTCGCCCAGCGACGAGACCGGATCCCCGAGGTCGCGCAGCGGCCGTCCGGCTGCTTCCTCGAGCTGCGGTCGCAGCCGGGAGAAGGCCACGATGGTCTCCCGCACGAGCTCGATGCGGGCGCTCGGGCGGATGTCGACGAGGAGCTGCCGGCCGACGCCGAGCAGCGCGTAGGCGAGCGGGATCGCGAGATCCCAGCCCGCGCCGAACTCGTAGAACGTCGCCTCGGCGAGGGGGACGCCCCGGCCGTACTCCTCGTACGCGCGGGCGTGCGTGAGGGCGCGCGCGAACTTCTGGCGCAGCGCGTTGTCCCCGAGCGGGAACGAGCGCAGGACGCGCCGCTGGAGGACGTAGTTCAGCCGCTCGCCCTGGCCTGGCAGGAGGCTGAGGCCGCGCTGCAGGGCGGCCTTCGCGAGCCAGCGCATGGGGAGCAAGGATAGTCTGCCGCGCGAATAAGCGACTACAATTCCAGCGATTAGGTAGCGTGGTGATCACGGGTGTCAGTACCCTGTGCGACGCCGACGCCGCGACGATGCTGGAGGATCTGCGATGACAGGCTTTGAGGACGGTTTTCTCGGCGTGCCGGCTCGCCCGGGCAAGCCGCGCGACACCGGCCTGACCCACGTGCTCGACAAGGGTCTCAACCTGCGGGACATCGAGGGGCTCTTCGACACGGCCGGCTCCTACGTCGACGTCGTCAAGCTCGGCTGGGGCACCGGCTACGTCACCAACAACCTCGAGAAGAAGATCGCGCTCTACCGCTCGTTCGGGACGCCGGTCGTCTGCGGCGGGACGCTCTTCGAGGCGGTCTACGCGCGCGACAAGATCGACGAGTTCAAGCGCTGGCTGACCAACTACCGCTTCTCGCACGTCGAGATCTCCGACGGCACGATCGAGATCCCGCGCGACCGGAAGCTCGAGCTGATCACCGAGTTCGCGCAAGACTTCACCGTCCTCTCCGAGGTCGGCTCGAAGGACGAGGAGGTCAACATCGCGCCGTACCTCTGGGTGGAGTGGATGCGAGAAGAGCTCGAAGCCGGCGCGTGGAAGGTGATCGCCGAGGGACGCGAGGGCGGCACGGCGGGGATCTACCGGCCGAGCGGCGAGCTTCGCACCGGCCTCGTGGACGAGATCGAGCACTCGCTCCCGTTCGAGTCCCTGATCTGGGAGGCGCCGACGAAGCAGAGCCAGGCGTGGTTCGTCAAGCACTTCGGCACGAACGTCAACCTCGGCAACATCCCGCCGGACGAGGTGATCGCACTCGAGACGCTTCGGCTCGGCTTGCGCGGCGACACGCTGAAGGAGGTGCTGCTCGGTGGCGAAGCCGGCGCTCCGCAGCCTGCCTGACCCTGCGGCGGCCGAGGAGCTGGAGGCGCGCGAGCTCCTGGCCCTCCTGCTCGAGGAGCTCCCGGGCCGGGTCGCCCTGGCGTGCTCGTTCCAGAAAGAGGAGTCGGTGCTGCTCGACCTGCTGTTCGAGCTCGAGCCGGCGGCCCGCGTCTTCGCGATCGACACGCATCACCTCTTCCCCGAGACATACGCACTCTGGCGCGAGGTCGAGCGCCGCTACGGGACGACGATCGAGGCCTTCGAGGGCCCGCCGGTCGAGGACGGGCTCTGGGACACGAACCCGGATCTCTACCTCGCGATCGCGAAGATCGAGCCGCTCAACCGCGCGCTGCTCGACCTGGACGCCTGGATCACCGGAGTCCGCCGCGACCAGTCGCCCACACGGGCCGACGCGCCGAAGCTCGCCTGGGACGAACAGCACGGGCTCTGGAAGGCGAACCCCCTCGCCGACTGGACGGCCGAGGACTGCTGGGCGTACATCCGCGAGCGCGGTCTCCCGTACAACGCCCTCCACGACCAGGGCTACGACTCGATCGGCGATGCCCACTCGACGCGCCCGGGCAAGGGCCGCGAGGGGCGCTGGGAGGGCACGGACCGGACCGAGTGCGGCATCCACACGGTCTCGACGAAGGAGGTCGCCCTGTGAGCGGGTTCGTGCTGTGGTTCACCGGCCTCTCGGGCGCCGGCAAGACGACGATCGCGAACATCGTCGAGCCGGAGCTCGAGCGTCGCGGCTTCGTCGTCGACCATCTCGACGGCGACATCGTCCGCACGCACCTCTCGAAGGGGCTCGGCTTCTCGAAGGAGGACCGCGACACGAACATCGCGCGTATCGGCTGGGTCTCGTCCCGCCTCGCGCGCGCGGGCGCCGTCGTGATCGTCTCCGCCATCTCGCCGTACGAGGAGATGCGCCGCCACGCGCGGTCGCTCGTCGAGCAGCACGCGCCGTTCGTCGAGATCCATGTGGCGACGCCGCTCGAGGAGTGCGCGCGCCGCGACCCCAAGGGTCTCTACGCCGCCGCGTTCGCCGGCGAGATCGACGAGTTCACCGGCGTCTCGGCTCCGTACGAGGAGCCGCTCGAGCCCGAGCTGCGGCTCGACACCTCCGGCCACACGCCGCCCGAGACCGCGGCCGCGGTGATGGCGCGCCTCGAGGAGCTCAACCTCGTGCCGGCGGAGTCGGAGGTCGGGTCCTCCTGAGCCGGTCCCAGGTGAGGCTGACCCACCTCGAGCGACTCGAGGCGGAGGCGATCGACATCATGCGCGACGTCGTCGCCGTGGCGGAGAACCCGGTCATGCTCTACTCGATCGGGAAGGACAGCTCGGTGATGCTCCGCCTGGCCGAGAAGGCCTTCTGGCCCGCGCCGCCGCCCTTCCCGTTCCTCCACGTGGACACGACCTGGAAGTTCCAGGACATGTACGCCTTCCGAGCCCGGATGGCGGAGGAGCACGGCCTGAACCTGCTCGTGCACGTGAACGAGGAGGGGCTCGCGCGCGGGATCAACCCCTTCGCCAGCGGCTCGGTCGTGCACACGGACGTGATGAAGACCGAAGCGCTGAAGCAGGCGCTCGACAGGCACGGCTTCGACGCGGCCTTCGGCGGCGCGCGGCGCGACGAGGAGAAGTCGCGGGCGAAGGAGCGGATCTTCTCCTTCCGCACGGCCCAGCACCGCTGGGACCCGAAGAACCAGCGGCCGGAGCTCTGGCGGCTCTACAACGCGCGCCACCGCCGCGGCGAGTCGATCCGCGTCTTCCCGCTCTCGAACTGGACCGAGCTCGACGTCTGGCTCTACATCCACCGCGAGCAGATCCCGATCGTCCCGCTCTACTTCGCGGCGGAGCGGCCGGTCGTCTGGCGCGACGGCGCGTGGATCATGGTCGACGACGACCGGATGCCGCTCGAGCCCGGCGAGGAGCCACAGCGCAAGCGCGTGCGCTTCCGGACGCTCGGCTGCTACCCGCTCTCGGGAGCGATCGAGTCGGAGGCCGACACGCTGCCGAAGATCATCCAGGAGATGCTGCTCGCCCGGACGTCCGAGCGGCAGGGCCGCGTCATCGACTACGACGAGGCGGCCTCGATGGAGAAGAAGAAGGTCGAGGGCTACTTCTGATGAGCTCGGAGCTGATCGAGCGCGACATCGACGCGTACCTCGACGCGCACGAGCACAAGAGCCTGCTGCGCTTCATCACCTGCGGCTCGGTCGACGACGGGAAGAGCACGCTGATCGGCCGGCTCCTCTACGAGTCGCAGATGCTGTTCGAGGACCAGATGGCCGCCCTCGAGGTCGACTCGAAGCGCGTCGGCACGCAAGGCGAGGAGCTCGACTTCGCGCTCCTGCTCGACGGGCTCGCCGCGGAGCGCGAGCAGGGGATCACGATCGACGTCGCCTACCGCTTCTTCTCGACCGACAGGCGCAAGTACATCGTCGCCGACACGCCGGGCCACGAGCAGTACACACGCAACATGGTCACCGGCGCCTCGACCGCCGACTGCGCGCTGATCCTCCTCGACGCGCGCAAGGGCGTGCTCACGCAGACCCGCCGGCACAGCTACCTCGTCCACCTGCTCGGCCTCCGCCACGTGGCCGTGGCCGTGAACAAGATGGATCTCGTCGACTACGCGGAGGAGCGGTTCGGCGAGATCGACCGCCAGTACCGCGCCTTCGCGGAGCAGCTCGGGCTCGAGGAGTTCACGCTGATCCCGGTTTCGGCGCTCCGTGGCGACAACGTGGTCGAGCGCTCCGAGGCGATGTCCTGGTACGCCGGCCCGACGCTGATGGAGTACCTCGAGGGCGTCGAGGTCGACCAGGAGCGGATGCAGGACGCGCCTTTCCGGCTGCCGGTGCAGTGGGTGAACCGGCCGAGCCCGGACTTCCGCGGCTTCGCCGGCACGATCGCGGGCGGCCAGGTCGCGCCCGGCGACCGCGTCGTCGTCCTGCCCGTGGGGCGCGAGACGACGGTGGCGCGGGTCGTCGCCTACGACGGAGACCTCGAGCAGGCCGTCGCCGGGCAGGCCGTGACGCTCACGCTCGCCGACGAGATCGACGTCAGCCGCGGCGACGTGATCGCGGACGCAGCCGAGCCGGCGCCGGTCAGCCAGCAGTTCGAGGCGACCGTCGTCTGGATGGCGGAGGAACCGCTGCTGCGCGGCCGCACATATCTGATGCGCGTGGGGACCCAGACCGTGCCCGCGACCGTCGCGCCGATCCGCTACAAGCTCGACGTCGACACGCTCGAGCAGATCGCGGCCACGCAGCTCGACCTGAACGAGATCGGCGTCGTCCAGGTCGAGCTCGGACAGCCGGTCGCGTTCGACCCGTACGTCGAGAACCGCGACACCGGCGGCTTCATCCTGATCGACCGGATCACGAACCACACCGTCGGCGCCGGGCTGCTCGGGCGCGCTCTGCTGCGCAGCGAGAACGTCCGCCTGCAGGAGCTCGAGGTCGACCGTGCTGCGCGCGCCGGGCTCAAAGCGCAGCGCCCGTTCGTCGTCTGGCTGACCGGGTTGCCGGGCGCGGGGAAGTCGTCGGTCGCGAACGCGCTCGAGACGCTGCTCTTCGCCGCCGGCCGCCACACGGTCCTGCTCGACGGCGCGAACCTGCGTCGTGGCCTCTCGAAGGACCTCAGCTTCAGCGACGCCGATCGCGCGGAGAACAACCGCCGCGCCGGCGAGGTGGCAAGGCTCATGACCGACGCCGGGCTGATCGTCATCGCGGCCTTCGTCTCGCCGTTCCGCGCCGACCGCGAGACGGCGCGCTCGCTCTTCGACGAGGGCGACTTCGTGGAGGTCTTCGTCGACCTGCCGGCGGAGCTCGCGGTACAGCGCGACACGACGGGCCTCTACGCAAAAGCGCAGACGGGCGGGGTGATCAATCTCACCGGCGTCGACTCGACCTACGAACCGCCAGAGGAGCCCGAGCTGCGGCTCGACATGACCGAGCTCGACGTCGAGGCAGCCGCCGACCGCGTGCTCGCGCTCCTGCACGAGCGCGGTCTGCTCGTCGTGACCTGGCAGTTCACGCTCACCGGCCTCGTCCTGGGTCTGATCGTCGGCTTGACAGGCGTCGGCGGCGGCTCGCTGATGACGCCGATCCTGATCATCGTCTTCGGCTTCAAGCCGACCTACGCCGTCGGCACCGACATCTTCCACGGCGCGATCTTCAAGTCGTTCGGCGCGCTCCGCCACCGCAAGCTCGGCACGGTCCACGGCCACATGGCGGTCTGGCTCTTCGCGGGCTCGGGGCCGCTCGCGATCGCGGGCGTCGCGGTCTCCTACGTGCTCCGGCACGAGATCAGCAACGCGCAGACGATCCTCGGCTACGCCGTCGGCGCCGCACTGATCGGCGGCGGAGGCGGCTTCCTGGCGAAGTCGTTCGTCCAGAGGGGAGTTCAGGCGAGCGCGGCGCCGTTCATCATGAGCGGCCGCGACAAGGCGATCGCCTTCGCCACCGGCGCGGTCTTCGGCTTCGTCGTCGGCCTCACCTCGGTCGGCAGCGGCACGTACTTCGGCCTCGTGATGGTGCTCGCCTACCCGCTCACGATGGCGCGGATCGTCGGGACGGACATCTTCCACGCCGCGGCACTCCTCTGGGTCGCCGGGGTCGGGCACCTCGATCATCGGCGACGTCGACCTACATGCGACCGCCTGGCTCCTCACCGGCTCGGTGCCCGGGATCCTCATCTCGAGCCGGTACACCGTGAAGGTCCCTGACCTCACGATTCGCGGCGGTCTGGGCGGGATCCTCATCCTGAGCGGGCTCAAGCTGCTGAACGTGCCCGAGGCGAACTGGATCCTGGGCGGCGGCCTCGCCGTCCTCGCCGTCGTCCTGGCCGTCTACACCGCGCGCGTGATGCTGAGCGAGCCGCGCACCTCGCCCGAGCGGGCCTGACAACTTCGTTAACGGCTGCGCCGTAGAATCGGCGGGCTTTGCAGCGGGTTCTCTCGACGGTGACGCTCCTGGGCCTGCTGGTCGCCACGGCTGCCGCGTTCGCCATCACGGAGCATCTCAAGCTGATCAGGTCCCCGATCTCCGGCGCGCGCGTGACGAAGGCGTTCTCGCCGGTCTGCGGCTGTGCCGAGAGCAGGGCTTCCATCAGGGTCAAGCTTCGCCACCCGAACCGGCTCACGGTCACGATCCTCGACTCCTCCCGTCGCAGCGTCGCGACGCTCGCCACGGACGTCCACGAGCCGAAGGGATACGCCACGTTCCGGTGGAACGGTCGGACGGACGAGGGGGCAGTCGCCGGGAACGGCTCCTACCAGCCGCAGATCAAGCTCGCGCGGCGGACGATCCTCCTGCCGAACAAGATCGAGGTCGACACGACCACGCCCGCCGTGGTCTCGGTGGGCGCGAGCCGAGGCGGCTTCGCGCCGGGCGCGAAGCACACGATCGCCATCCGTTACGTCTTCAGCGAGGTGGCCCATCCCGTCGTCTATCTCGGCGGACGCCGCATCATCCGCGGCCGGCGCAGCCGCCCGAGGGGCGTGATCAAGTGGAACGGTGAGCGCTCCGGGTCGCCGCTGCCCGCCGGCCGCTACGTCCTCGAGATCGGCGCGCTCGATACCGCCGGGAACGAGACGCCTGCCGCCGGCAGGAAGCGGGTCGTCGTCGTGCTCCGCGACATCGCCCTCACGCAGACGAGCTTGCACGTCGCTGCGGGCGAGCACTTCTCCGTCGGCGTGCAGACGGCGGTCGCGAAGTACGCATGGCGTCTCGGCGGCAAGCACGGGACGGCGCACGGAAAGACCCTCCGGCTCCGCGCGCCCTCGCGCCACGGCCGGTACCGGCTCGTCGTCAGCGAGCACGGGCACAAGGCATATGCGTCGGTGATCGTGGGGCGGAAGTGATCGGGCTCGCCCGCATCGCCGCTCCGATCGCCTGTCTCGGGCTCGCGATCCTGCTCGTCTCCCGGACGCGCCGGAACCGGATCGCCGGCCTCGGCTACGCAGGCGTCGGCACGGCTCTCCTCGTGGCGTCGCTCTCGTCGGCGAGTGCGGCGCAGCTCGTCGCGGCGATCGTCGGGGTCCCCGTCCTCGGCTTACTCCTCGCCTTGGCTTTTCGGCGCGAGCCGTGGCTCGTCGCGTTTCTGACCCTCGCGCTGATCCCGGTCCGGGTCCACTTCCTCGGGCACCAGCTGCTCGTACCGCTCTACGTCGTGGCGGCCGGAGCCGCTTTCAACCTCCTGCACGAGCTCGTGGGCGGTGACGAGCGCTCGGGCGAGTTGCGCCGCATGGCGCGGCCGCTCGCCGTCTACGTCGCCTGGATCGGGCTCTCCGTCGGCTGGACCGTCGACCTGCGGAACGGTGCGATCGAGGTCCTCGCCTTCTACATCCCGTTCACCATCCTCGCACTGTCGATTGCGCGCCTGCCGTGGGAGCCGTCGCGCGTACGCCTCCTCTACGGCGAGCTCGTCGCGCTGGCGCTCGTCTTCGCGGGAATCGGCTTCTACCAGTACGAGTCGCGCCAGCTCTTCGAGAACCCGAAGCTGATCACGGCGAACTCGTATGCGGCCCTCTTCCGCGTCAACTCGGTCTTCTGGGACCCCTCCATCTACGGGCGCTTCCTCGTTGTCGCGCTCGTGCCCACGGCCGTCCTCATCGTGCGTGGACGCTCGCTGCGGCATGGGATCGGCGCTGCGGTGTTCGCGGCCGTCGCCTGGGTCGGACTGCTCATCTCGTTCTCCCAGTCGAGCTTCGCCGCGCTGTTCGTCGCCGTGTTCTGCCTCTCGGCGGTCGTCTGGCGGTGGCGGTCGGTGGCAGTTCTCGTCGGTGTGGTCGTGCTGCTCGCTGGGGGGACGGTGGCCGAGCCGAAGCTCCTTCACGCGCTTCGCCACCACGGGATCTCCGAGATCAACAAGCTGACGAGCGGGCGTGGCAGCCTGATCTCGAACGGAATCAAGATCGCGAAGGCGCATCCGGCCGTTGGCGTCGGCGTCGGCGGCTTCGCGCACGCCTACTCGAAGCGGACGCACCGTAGGCCGCGCCAGAGCGCCTCGCACAACACGCCGGTGACGGTGGCCGCGGAAGAGGGGGGCCTCGGCCTCGTCCTCTACCTGTGGCTGGTCGTCTCCTTGTTCATGACCGCCTTCCGACGGATCGACCGATCGGCGGTCGGCAACGTCGCGCTCGCCGCCGGGCTCGTGCTCGTGGCCATCTTCGTCCATTCGCTCGCGTACAACGACTTCTTCGAGGATCCGACGACGTGGGGCCTCTTCGGCCTGATCGCGCTCGCGGCCCGGCTTCGCGTCCCGGCAGGCGAGCCGGCGCCGCCCGTGGAGGAGAAGGAGCCGGTCGCGGCAGGCATGATCCCGTCGTGACCGGGGAGTGGCGGAAGGCGCTCGTGCTGGCGCCGCACACGGACGACGGCGAGTTCGGGTGCGGCGCGACGATGGCGCGCCTCGTCGAGGCGGGCTGCGACGTGCGCTACGTCGCGTTCTCGATCGCGACGCGCTCGCTGCCGCCGGGCTTCCCGCCGGACACGCTCGCCCGCGAGGTGCGCGACGCGACCGCCGAGCTCGGCATCCCGCCGGAGTCCCTGACCGTGCACGACTTCGACGTGCGCACCTTCCCCGAGCGGCGGCAGGACATCCTCGAGCTGCTCGTCGCGCTCTGGGAGGAGTGGGAGCCGGAGGTCGTCTTCCAGCCGAGCCTCCACGACGTCCACCAGGATCACCGCACGGTCGCCGAGGAGGGGCTGCGCGCCTTCAAGCGGACGACGGTCCTCGGCTACGAGATCCCGTGGAACAACTTCGACTTCGCCTACCAGTGGTACGTCGCGCTCGAGGAGCGGCACGTCGAGCGGAAGATCGCCGCGCTCGAGCGGTACGCGTCGCAGCAGCACCGGCGCTACGCGAACGCCGAGTACGTCCGCAACCTCGCGCGCATGCACGGCGTCAACGTGAACCGCGAGTACGCCGAGGTGTTCCAGGTCTACCGCGTCGTCGCTTGAGCTTCAGTCCGTCGCCGCCGATACCTGTGCCGTGTCCCGCGTCCTCGCCCTTCCGGCTCTCCTCGTCGTCGTGCTCGTGGGCGGATACCTGTACACGCAGGACATGCGCTCGAACGGCCCCACGTCCGCGTCCGGGCA
This sequence comes from uncultured Actinomycetes bacterium, assembly GCA_963702785.1. GTDB lineage: Bacteria > Actinomycetota > Thermoleophilia > Gaiellales > Gaiellaceae > Palsa-739. The sequence goes on from CAVPDV010000001.1 coordinate 923,989, forward strand.
GCAGGCGATCGCGCAGGCGCAGTCCGCAGTCGCAGCGACGAACTTCAGCCAGGCCGCGACGGCCATGCAGGCTTTCTACGTGCAGAAGCTGACCTATGCCGGGGCGACGCTTCCGCCCGGCACCGGAGTCGTCCTCGTCCGCGCGGACGCGACGTCCTACTGCCTTGCAGGCCGGAGACGAGCACGAGGACGGCCCGGGCGGGCAGCCGCAGCCCGGCGGCTGCTAGCTCCCGTCTATCAGGCGACCGTGGGATGGGCGCGCCGCCAGAGCGGCGAGCGCTGGTACGCGATCGTCGCGGCCTTCCAGCTCCCGCTCAGGGCGCGGAAGCGCGCGAGCTCGAGCCGGCCGCGCGCCGTGGGACGGCGACCGCTCGGACCGAGAAGCTCGTAGCCCGACTCGCGCAGCACGTCGCCTGCGACCTGCTCGAAGGCGAGCGCTTCCGCGGGCGGCATCTCGTCCCGCCAGTTCCGGACGCCGGGCGTCGGCGGCTGCGCGAGGCGCTGGTGCTCCGGCAGGTTCGAGACGTCGATCGTGCCGTGATAGGCGAGCATCTGGGGCTCCCAGGGCAGGGACGCGAATTCGCAGATGCGGCGTAGCTGCTGCTCCGGCTCCGCCACGAGCTCCTCGTAGCAGAGCTCGAGATAGCGCCCGCCTGCGCGCCGGGCGAGTGCGCGCGCCGCGTCGATCTCCACCTTCCAGCGCGCGGCGAACTGCGCGACCGTGCGCGGCTGCGCCCACGTTTTCCCGGAGAAGCCTGGGGGCAGCGCGAGAAAGGAGAGCGCCGCGTCGCGACCGTCACGGACGAGATGGAGCCAGAGCGCGTCCGGGAACAGCCGCTCGAGGAGCGGCAGGTGCTGCATGTAGAGCGGCGTCTTGTCGCCCCATCTCGGCTTTCCCGCGTGCTCCGCGTACGTCTCGAAGATCGCCCCCACGGCCTCACCCGTCGTCATCCCCTCGCGCAGTCGCGCGCGGACGTCCTCCGGCGTCAGCCCCCACTCCCGCAGGCGCGGCAGGCGGCGCAGGTCGGCGAGGAAGCTGTCGATCCGCACCCGCCGCGGGTGCCGGTGGGCGAGCGGGAGCATGAAGAACGACTCGTCCGGGATGGCGAGCTCGCTGTTGCGGTCGAGCATCACGCGTAGCAGCGTCGTGCCCGAGCGGCCGACGCCGAGGACGATCAGGGGCGGCGCCATCCGCCGGAGACTAGAGAACGAGCTCGGCGAGCGTCCGCAGCGCCTCGGGCTGCGTCGTGCCGAGGAGGAGCGCTGTCACCGGCGTCGCCCGCCAGGCCTCGAGCCGCTCTGCGATCCGCTCCTTCGGCCCGACGAGCGAGACGGCGTCGACCAGCTCGTCCGGCACGGCCGCGATCGCCTCGCGCTGCTGCCCCGAGAGGTACAGCTCCTGGATCCGCTCGGCCTCCGCCTCCCAGCCGTAGCGCCGGACGAGCGCGTTGTAGAAGTTCCGCCCCTTTGCGCCCATGCCGCCGACATAGAGGGCGACGTGCGGACGGAGGACGTCGCGGAGCGCCGCCACGTCGTCGCCGACGAGGACGCTCACGGTCGCCGCGATCTCGAACCCCGCCGGCGCCGCCGCGAGGCTCGGCCCGAAGGCGGTGTCGAAGTGCTCGGGCGAGACGAAGATCGGCAGCCAGCCGTCCGCGATCTCGGCGGCGAGCGCGACGTTCTTCGGGCCGAGCGCCGCGAGGTAGATCGGGATGTCGGCGCGCAGCGGCCGCAGCATCAGCTTGAGCGGCTTGCCGAGCCCCGTCGCGCCGGGGCCGTCCCACGGGATCCGGTAGTGCTCCCCCTCGTGCGCGACCAGGTCGCGCCTGAGCGCGGTGCGCACGATCTCGACGTATTCGCGAGTCTTCCCGAGCGGCTTCCCCCACGGCTGCCCGTGCCAGCCCTCGACGACCTGCGGCCCGGAGGTGCCCAGCCCGAGCAGGAAGCGGCCGCCCGAGAGGAGGTCGAGCGTCGCCGCGGTCATCGCCGTGTTCGCCGGCGTCCGGCCCGGGATCTGCATGATCGCCGAGCCGAGCTTGATCCTCTCGGTCGACCGCAGCGAGGTACGCGAGGACGCTGACGGCGTCGGTCCCCCAGGCCTCGGCCGCCCAGACGGAGTCGAAGCCGAGCCGCTCCGCCTCCTGCGCGAGCGGCAGGAGCTCGGCCGGATTCGTGCCGGGCGGCGCGTAGCCGAGATTCAGTCCGAGCTTCATTGCGCCGCCGATCCTATGCCGGTACCGTCGTCCGGCCGTGCCGCACCCCGAGCTCGCAGCCGAACAGGCCTACGTCGATCGCGCCTACGAGGCGCTCGACCACATGCGCACGACCGTCGAGCGCACGCAGGAGGCGATGGCGACCGAGTGGGCCGCGCTGAACATGGAGGCCTGGGCGAAGCGCCGCATCCAGACGTTCGAGGACGCCGAGCGCGGGCTCGTCTTCGGGCGGCTCGCGATGGCTGCGAGCGTCGACGGCGGAGCCGCCGACGCGCGGCCGGAAGACCCCGCCGCCGGAGGCGGCGGTGGCGACGCCACGCCGCGCCCGCTCTACGTCGGCCGCCGCTGGGTGCACGGCGACGAGCACGAGTCGCTCGTCGTCAACTGGCAGGCGCCCGCGGCGCGTCCCTTCTACACCGCGACGCCGTCCGAGCCGCAGGGCGTCCGCCAGCGGCGCCGCTACCGCACCGAGGGGCGGCGGCTGCTCGACATCTCCGACGAGGCGCTCGACGGATCCGCCCTCGAGGGCGTCGCCGTCTCGGACTTCCTGCTCGAGGAGCTCGAGCGCCGCCGCGACGTGCGGATGCGCGACATCGTCGCCACGATCCAGTCCGACCAGTACCGGCTGATCACGGCCGAGCCGGACGGGGCGCTCGTCGTCCAGGGCGGCCCCGGCACCGGCAAGACCGCCGTCGGCCTCCACCGCGCCTCCTGGCTCCTCTACACGCATCGCGAGCGGCTGCGGCGCGTGCTCGTCGTGGGCCCGAACCCGACCTTCATGGACTACGTCTCGCACGTCCTGCCGGCGCTCGGCGAGGAGGCGGTCGAGCAGCGGGCGGTGACGGAGCTCGTGGACGGGATCGAGGTCGCGCGGGAGGAGGAGCCGGACGTCGCGCGGCTCAAGGGCGACCCACGCCTGCGAGAGGTCGTCGCGCGGGCGGTGGAGCTCGCCGTCGTGCCGGCGCCGGAGGAGCTCGTCACGCTCGTCGACGGCAGCTACGTGCGGGTGCGCGAGCGGGACGTCGCGGCGCTGCTCGAGCAGGCGCTGGCGGCCGGCGACGCGGTCGCGAGAGCGCGGGAACGCTTCCGGATGGCCGTCCTCCGGCGCTTCTACGAGCGCTACGGCGAGCTGTTCGGCCCCCGGGCCCTGCGCAGCTTCGACGAGCTCGAGCGCGGCCTGCGCCGCGGCGGCTTCCTGACGCGCTGGCTCGACCGCGTCCTGCCGCTGCCCCAGCCGGAGAAGCTCGTCGCGCGGCTCCTCACGTCGTCCGCGACGCTCGCGGCGGCGTCGGAGGGAGTGCTCGACGCCGACGAGCGGAAGCTCCTGCAGCGGGACCGCCCGCGCCGCGTCTCGGAGCTTCGCTGGAGCGACCACGACGTGGCGCTGCTCGACGAGGCGCGGACGCTCCTGCACGGGCCGCCGCGCACGTACGGGCACGTGATCCTCGACGAGGCCCAGGACCTCTCGCCGTTGCAGCTCCTGGCCGTCTCCCGCCGCTCCGCGACCGGGTCGCTCACGATCCTCGGGGACGTGGCACAGGCGACGGGGCCGGTCGTGTATCGCCGCTGGGAGGAGCTGGTGCCGTTCCTGCCGGACGAGGCGGAGATCACGATCGAGGAGCTGCGGCACGCGTACCGCGTCCCCGCCGAGATCATGGACTTCGCGCTGCCCCTGCTCGATCGGATCGCACCCGAGGTCGAGCCGCCGCTCGCCTACCGCCAGGGCGGCGATCCGCCACGGCTCGTGCGCGTCGCGGCGGACGAGCTGCTGCCGGCGGCGATTCGCGAGGCGGTCGCTCTCGAGGATCTCGAGGGCCTCCTGGCGGTCATCGTCCCCCGCTCGCTCACGGTCGACGATCCCTTCCCGTTCCCGATCCTCACGCCGCGGCAGGCGAAAGGGCTCGAGTTCGACCACGTCGTCGTCGTCGAGCCCGCGGCGATCGCGGCAGGGGCTGGAAGCGTCGCCGGCGAAGCCGGCGACGCCCGGCCGGAAGACCGCGCGCCTGCGGCGCGCTGGGAGACGCCGGCCTGCGGGAGCTCTACGTCGCGCTCACGCGCCCCACGAAGACGCTCGTCGTCGTCCACGCCCGGCCGCTGCCGGACGGCCTCGGCTAGAGCGAGCGCTCGGGGAAGAGCAGGCTGTAGCCGAAGCGGCGCGCCCGCCGCTCGTACCACAGCGAGACGAGGTCGAGGTAGGCACGCAGCCGCGGGTCGCGCTTCATCTCCTGCCACTGGCGGAAGTACTTCTCGTTCGCCCCCTTCTCGACCGGCTCGCTCGGCGGGATCGGGTCGAGCTCGAGGAAGGCGAAGTCCTCCGCAGCGCGCCTGCCGGGTCGGCGACGAGCTGTTCATACGTGAGGACGTGAACCCGGCCGAGGTGCTCACGGTCGGCCTCGAAGAGCGCGTGACAGCGCAGCCAGTGCTCGAACAGCCGGTCGTACCGGCGCGTGCCGCGCCACCTCGCAGTCGGGATCGAAACCGGAATCGGGTGCCGGACGATGACGACGAACGCGGAGCCCGGGAAGAGCGCCTGGAGGAAGCGTGTCTTGAGCAGGTTCGGCGGCGACTTCTCGAGCAGAACGGGCCGCGCGAGATCCCAGTGGCGCGACCACTCCTCCCACAGCGTCCGCGCGCTCTCCTCGCTCGCGAGCGGCGTCTCCTCCGTCAGGTGCGACTCGGGCGCGAAGCCGAAGCGCCCGGGTCCGCCGTAGACCTTCGCCGGCGGGTAGACGGTCTGGAGGTGCTGACCCTCGTCGGCCGGGACGTCCGTGCCCGAGAAGCCGCTGATCTCCGGGTGCGCCGCGAGCAGCCGGGCGAGCAGCGTCGTGCCGCTCCGGTGCAGGCCGGCGAGGAAGACGAGACGGTGCCCCTCCACCGGCCCATCGTACGTTCGGCTAGCGTCGTTTCCATGCGCACTCGCACGCTCGGCGACGGTGGGCCAGAGGTTCCTGTCGTGGGCCTCGGCACGAACAACTTCGGCCGGCGCCTCGACTACGAGCAGTCGCTCGCGGTGATCGACGCCGCCCTCGACGCGGGTGCGACGCTGATCGACACGGCCGACATCTACGGCCAGGGGACGAGCGAGGAGCACATCGGACGCGCGCTCGAGGGCCGCCGCGACCGTGCCCTGATCGCCACGAAGTTCGGCATGCCGATGGACGAGCGCCCGGAGGAGCGGCGCGGCAGCCCCGACTACATCCAGTGGGCGGTCGAGAGCTCGCTGCGCCGGCTGCGCACGGACGTGATCGACGTCTACCAGCTGCACGAGCCCGATCCGCTGACGCCGCTCGAGGAGACGCTCGGCACGCTCAACGACCTCGTCGCGGAGGGCAAGGTGCGCTGGATCGGCTCCTCGAACTTCTCCGGGGAGGCAGATCGAAGCCGCGGAGGAGGTGGCGCGCGGCATCGGCCTCCACCGGTTCGTCTCGGCGCAGAACGAGTACTCGCTCGTCGAGCGGGAGGCCGAGGGCGACGTCCTGCCCGCCTGCGAGCGCCTCGGGATCGGCTTCCTCCCGTACTTCCCGCTCGCGAGCGGCCTGCTCACGGGCAAGTACCGCCGCGGCGAGACGGCGACGGAGGGTCGTCTCGCCGGGCGCGAGATCCCGGCTGAGCGGTGGGAGCGCGTAGAGGGTCTCCAGCGCTACGCCGACGAGCGCGGCGTCTCCCTGCTCGAGGTTGCGGTCGGCGGGCTGCTCGCGATGCCGGCGGTCACCTGCGTGATCGCCGGAGCGACGAAGCCCGAGCAGGTGCTCGCGAACGTCGCCGCCGGACAGTGGGAACCGTCCTCCGACGACGTGGAGGCGCTGCGAGCGCTCCGCTGATCTCCGACGCGGGGCCGGACGACGCCGGCGCGCTCCGCGAGCTCTTCCGCGAGTACGCCGACGCGATCGGGGAGTCCTTCTGGCTCGACGGCTTCGAGGAAGAGCTCGCCGCGCTGCCCGGCTACTACGACGCCCTCCTCGTCGCGCGCCTCGGCGACGAGCTCGTGGGCTGCGTCGCGATCAAGCGGCTCCCGGACGGCTCCGCCGAGCTGAAGCGGCTCTACGTCCGCCCCTCCGCGCGAGGCACGGGTCTCGGGCAGACGCTTGCAGCGGCTGCCGTCGAGCGCGCCCGCGCTCTCGGCTACACGCTGATCCGGCTCGACACGCTGCCGGAGATGGAGGCGGCGCAAGGCATCTACGCCTCGCTCGGCTTCGTCCCCACCGCGCGCTACAGCGACAACCCGATCCCCGGCGTCCTCTTCTACGAGCTGAAGCTCTAGGACGTCCCGTGGCCGCAGCTCGCCGTGATCGAGCCGTCGGAGCCGGAATCGAGCTGGAGCCCGCCGGTGCCGCCGGAGGGCGTGGCGAGGCCTGTGCCGACCGCCCAGCTGCCGTTCGGGCGGTTGGGGATGCGGATCCGCAGGCGACGACCTTCGAGCTCGCAGGTGACGACGTCGCCCGGCCGCAGCGCTCCGGGTGGGAACGTCCGGTGCTCGCCGCGCCGAAGGGAGACGTGCCGTGGCGGTCCCGTGCGGACCGGCGCGTGGGTCACATGCGTCGTCACCGACGTTGCCAGCACGGCTCCGCCGCATCTGGACAAGAGCGCGAGCAGGAGGAGGAGCGGGCTGAGACGCGTCATGCGCGCAATCTAGGCGGCGGCGACGTCGCCGAGCCGAAAGCGGAGGTCGTTGAGACGGTCGTGCCACTCCTCCGACAGCGCCGCGAGGCACTTCATCGAGCGGCACGCCAGATCGACGAGCTCGTCCGGCGGAACGCCGTGCGTCTCGACCCACTCGCGGTCGGCGGGCGCGAGCGCCTCCGGCGGCTCGCCTGCCGTCGCCGCGACGAGCTCGGCGGCGTGCACCGCCGGCGCCGCCGTGTCCTCGCCCGGCCGGTCGCAGGCCGCCGCGAGCACCTTCTCGAGCGACTGCCAGTTCATCGGGGATCGAATTCCACCTGGTCGAAGAAACGAAGCACCGTGTGCCCCGGCCGCACGCGCGCCTGCTGCGTCCGCAGCTCGTCGTCGGAAGCCTCGCCGAGCGCCCGCTTGACCGCGAGCCAGGGCAGGTTGAAGTCCTCCTGGAGCATCATCGTCGAGATGCGCGGGTTGATCTCGATCACCTTCTCACCCATGAACTGGATGCTGAAGAACCACTCCAGGCCGAACTCGGCCACGATCCGCGCCGTCGGCTCGACGAGGTCCGGCGCGGCGAGGGTGACGAAGTACATGCCGAGACCGCAGCGCACCGACTCGCGCGTCCGGGTGACCTCGAGGACGACGTCCCGGCCGTCCGCGATCCCGTCCACCGTCCGCTCCGCCTCGGTCAGGAGCTCCATCACGAGCAGGTCGAGACCGTCCTCCGGCAGCAGCTCGACGGCCTCCTCGAGGCGCATCGCGAGTGCGCCGGGCCGCTCGTAGAGGAGCTGGTGCGTGCGGTCGACGGCCGGGTCGAGCACGCGGAAGCCGCGCGAGCCCGAGGAGAAGGCAGGCTTGAAGCAGACGGGCCGGTCGGGATAGCCGAGCTCGCGCGCCGCCTCCTCGACGCCGGCGGCGCCGGTCACGCGGCGGAACTCCGGCGCGCCGACCCCGATCCGGTGCAGTGCCTCGAGCGTCTCCGCCTTGTCGTTCGAGCGGCGCACGGCCTCCGGGCCGCAGACCAGGACCGGAACGGGGAACTCGTCGCGTCGCGCGGCGAGGTGCGGCAGATCGTGCGACGACTCGGGCAGGACGACGTCGACGCCCTCGCGCGCGACGAGCTCGAGCAAGGCGTCCACGAAGGACGGCTCGGAGCCGGCCGGGACGAGGTGGAAGGCGTCGCACAGGTGGCGGCCGATCGCGCGCTCGGACATGTCCACGCCCACGAGCCGCACCTCCTGCTCGCCGTTCTCCCGGAGCGCACGCAGCAGCCTGGCCGCGCCGGGCGCGCCGCACGCGGTGACGAGGATCGTCTTCGCGCGTTCGCCCAGCAAGCGCGGACCTTCGGTCTCGCTTGCTAGGGAAGGAACTGCGGCCGTCCGAGAGCGCGCGTCGCGGACGGCGACTCCGTGCTGAAGGGCGCATAAGGCGGATGCGAGCTTCCGGCCGCGGCTCCTGTCGCTCAGGCGGCCAGAAGGCCGCCTGGGAGGCGGCGTGACCCGCAAGCGGGGCGCGGCGGCGTCGTGACGTGCGTTAGCCGAGCCGAACGCCGCGAGGGTGCCGGGGCTTCGACCAGCGTGAGGTCCGGGCCGGAGCTACGCGCGAGCGTACGCGCCGGGGCCGCCGACTGCGCGCGGACGTCGGCCGTAACTGAACCGCGCGCGAGCCGCACGAGGTCTCGGCGCTCCCGTCCGCGCGAGCTCGAGGACGGGAGCACCACGGAGGCGCGAGGCGAGACGCGCGCTCACTCTCCCGCGGGCGCCGAGATTCGCTCGCGCTCTGCGCGCGAAGCAAGCTTCGCGCGCAGTCGGCGACGATCTGGGTTCTGGCATCGGGCAGGACGGCCCGATGCTACTTCGGCACGGCCGACTAGACTCGCCGGCGGGTGAAGGTCCTTGTCACAGGGGGGCGGGGCTTCCTCGGAACCCACGTCTGTGCCGCCCTCCGGGAAGCCGGACACGAGGCTGTGCCTCTCGGGCGCGCCGACGGCGACCTGACGGAGCCGGGCGCGGCGGAGCGCCTGCTCGACGTCCACGAGCCCGAGGCCGTCGTCCATCTCGCTGCTGCGCTGCCCGACGACGCGAGGTTCGTCGGGAACGCGCCAATGACGGCGCTCGTGGCGTCGGCCTGCGCCGCCCGCGACCTGCCGCTCTTCCACGGCTCGACGACCTCCGTCTACTTCGACGAGACGCCGTACGCCGAGAGCAAGAGGGTGAGCGAGGAGCTCGTCGGGGACGCGACGATCCTTCGCTTCCACTTCCCGTACGGCCCGCGGCAGCGGAACGGTGCGATTCCGATGATGCTGCGGCAGGCGCTCGCGGGCGGACCCGTCACGGTCTTCCCGGGCTTCGCGAGATCGTTCTGCTACGTCGACGACACCGCCGAAGCCGTCGCGATCCTCGTCGAGCACGGCGAGCGCGGCGCCTTCGACGTCGGACGCGACGACGACCTGCGCCCCGTCGACGAGGTGGCGCGGTTGTCGTGCGCCGCAGTGGGGGCCGACGGGTTGCTGCTCGAGGCCGCCGAGCCGCCTGCCGGCTACACGCCCGTCGTCGGCTCCCTCGACACGGAGCGCCTCCGCTCGCTCGGCTGGCGTCCCCGGGTCGGGCTCGAGGAAGGGATCCGCCGCACGCTCGACTGGATCAGGGAGCACGGTTGAGCCGCGCCCGCGTGGTCCGCGCGGCGGCGACGCTTCTCCTCACCGGTCTTGCCGCCGCCTACATCCTGTGGCGGATCGACCTTCACCGGACGGGACATGTCCTCGCGCACGCGAGCGTCGGCTGGTGGCTCGTCTCCTGCGCGATCTGGGTCGTCTCGGTCTGGCCCTTCGGCTGGCGTTGGCGGAGGCTGCTCGCCTCGCGCGGCGTGCACGAGCGGCTCGGCTGGCTCGTACGCACGATCTTCGTCTCGTACGCGGCGGCTCAGGTGCTGCCGACGTCGCTCGGCGGCGACGCGTCCCGGATCTACGAGACTGCCCGCCGGCACCCGGGCTCGGGCGGTCCGGCGGCCGGCACCGTTCTGCTCGAGCGGGCCCTGGGCGGCGCGGCGACGCTCGTGCTCGCCGCCGCCGGGTTCGCTCTCGCGGTCGGCCGCTATTCGGTCGGCGGCTACCTCTGGGTCGAGCTCGCCTTCGTCGTGCTCACCGCCGCCGGCGGCTTCGTTCTCTTCTCGACGCGACTGCATCCGCTCCTGCGCCGGTTGCGCCCCGTCCTCCGCCGCCTGCGCGTCGAATCCCCGCTGCGGGAGGTCTACCTCGCCCTCCACTCCTTCCGCCGCGACGTTCCGCTTCTCTCCGGGATGTTCGCGCTCACGCTCGTCGTACAGTCCGTTCGGGTGCTCGCGATCTGGTGCGCGGGGAGGGCCGTCGGCGTCGATCTCTCGCCGCGGCCGTACTACGTCATGGGCCCGCTGCTCTTCCTCGTCATGCTCGTGCCGTTCACGATCAACGGCCTCGCCGTGCGCGAGTCGTTCTTCGTCAGCTTCCTCGGCGCCCTCGGCGTCTCCGCGGACCGCGCGTTCTCCGCCGGCTTCCTCTTCTTCGTCGTGACCGTGGTCGTGGCGCTGCCCGGCGCCGGGATCGTGGCCTGGGAGGGGCTGCGCGGCCGCCGCGCCCTGCCCGGAGCCGCGCGATGAGCGTGCGTTCTCGCGCCGTCGCGGCTCCCGCCGGGCGGCCGGCGCTGCGGCTGCCGATCGGGCGGCTGCGTCTGGCGCCGCTCGTGAGCCCGGCCGCAACGGCCGGCCTGCTCGGGATCGCGCGGCTCCTGCCGGACACGGGCTTTGGTCTCTGGCTGCGGTTGGCGGCGGCGACGCTCGTCGTGCTTCTGCCGGGGCGGCTCGTCGCCCTCAGCCTGGGACAGCGGACGGCCGCTGCGGCACTCGCCTGGTCGTCGGCGCTCGTCGGCGGCGGCCTCGCGCTGACCTTCGCGCTCGGTGCCTCCCTCGACCTCGCGCTCGCGTGCGAGCTCGGCGCCGGCGCGGCTGCCCTCCTCTCGCTGCTGATCGGCCGGCGGCTCGACGGAGAACGGCTCCCCGGCGCGGCGCGGTTCATGCGAGGGTGGCTGCTCCTGGCCGGGCTCGGGCTCGGCGCCGGCGTCTGGTTCGCCCAGGGCGCGCTCGCCGGCGACTCGTTCTTCCACCTCGGCCGGGTGCGGAAGCTCGACGCGCTCGGCTCCCTCTCACTGCACGACGTCGGCGAGTTCGCCCACGGCGGCCTCCATCCCGGTTATGCCTTCCCGCTCTGGCACGGGATGATGGCGCTCGTCGCGCGGCTCGCAGGCGTCGACCCGACCCGCCTGGCTATGCACGAGTCGAGCGTGCTCGTTCCGCTGGCCGTCCTGCTCGCCTTCGAGATGGGCTGGGCCGTCTTCCGGTCGACGGGCCTCGCGCTCGCAGTCGTGCTCGGGCAGGTGGCGTTCAAGGTGCTCGCGCCCGGCCATGCCGGCGTCTACACGCTGCTCTGGCAGCCGGCCACCGCTGCGACTCAGCTCTTCGCGCCTGCGGCCGTCGCGATGTTCTTCACCTACCTCCGCCGGCCGTCGCGGACGCTGGCTCTCGCGCTGGCAGCCGACTCGGCGGCGCTGGCTCTCGTCCACCCGACATACGCCCTGTTCCTCGCGCTCCCGCTCACCGCATTCCTGGTCGCGAGGCTGATACTCACGCGCGGCGCGGACCTCCGGAACGGGATCAGCGCCCTGGCGGCCTTCGGGGTGCCGATGGCCCTCGCCTTCGCCTGGCTGTATCCGATCGTCGACCAGACGAGCGACGTCCACCTCGGAGGGAAGGCACTCAAGCGCAGCCTCCACCACTACCGCCTCGACCTCGCCGTCCAGTCGCTGGCCCGGTACAGCCTCGCGCCGGCACGGGTGGATCGCGCGGGGACGGTTGCCGTGGTCGCGCTGGTCCTGACGCCGTTGGCGGTGCTCGCCCGCAGGCGCCGCTGGGCCGCCTTCGTCCTCGGCGGCACCGTCGGCGTGCTGGCCCTCGAGCTGTGGCCGCTCGTCTTCCCGCACTTCGCCGCGGCCGTGTCGCTGTCACAGGCGCGCCGGGCCGCGACGTTCGTCCCCTTCGTCATCGCCTTCGTCGGAGGCGTCGGCCTTGTCGCCCGCTTCTCGCGCACGCTCGCGCTCGTGGCCGCGCTCGCCTGCGGGATCTGGCTCGAGCTCACGTACGGCGGCGACTTCGGGCTCCGCGCGCCGCGAAGCCAGCCGACGCTGCCGACCTGGATCGCGCTCTACGGCGGTGCGGCCGCGCTCCTCGTGGGCGGTGCGCTCGCCTGGTTGCGCCGCCCGGACGACTCCCCTGCCCGGCGCGGAGGCGCCCGGGGCATCACGGTCGCGCTCGCCACGACGCTGTTCGTGCTTCCGGTCGCCGTGCACGGCTTCTCGCGCTGGAGGCCGGCCCCGGCCCACGGCTTCACGCTCACTCCGGGGCTGATCCGCTTCCTCCAACACGGCGTCCCGCCGCGGGCGGTCGTCTTCGCGGACATGGACACGAGCTACGAGGCGATCGCGTACGCGCCCGTCTACGCGGTCGGGCTGCCTCCGACCCACGTCGCCCGCACGACGCCGAATCACGTGTACATGCGGCGGCACGCCGTGCTGCGCTTTCTCGCGCATCCGACCCTCGGCGTGCCCCACCGGTGGGGAGCGAGCTGGCTGATCCTCCGGCGCAAGGAGCCGGTGGCCTGGGCCGAGGGGCAGGGGCTGTCCCGGGTCTACGAGGACCGGCGGTTCGTCGTCTTTCGGCTGCCTTCGCCGTCAGTACCGTTGCCGCAGTGATCCGCCGGTGAAGGTCCTCCTCGTGACGCTCCACTTTCCGCCCGGCGGCGGCGGCGGCGTGCACCGTCCGCTCAAGTTCGCGAGCCACCTGCCGGCGCTCGGAATCGAGACGCACGTGCTGGCGCCCGACCTGCCGGGGGCCGTCCCCGCCGATGCCGAGCTCGAGCTGCCGACGCAGGCCTGGATCCACCGTGTGCGCTACGTCGGCCCCAGCGCCGGCAGACCCGCCGAGCGGCTGCTCGAGAAGCAGGGTGTCGCGCGCCTCGGCACGCAGGCGGCGTTGGTCGGGCGGCGCCTGCTCGTACCGGACGAGAACCTCCCCTGGAGCACTCTGGCCCTGCCTTTCGCGATCCGGCTCGTCCGCCGCGAGGGGATCGACGTCGTGCTCACGACCTCGCCGCCGCCGTCGCTCCACCTCCTCGGCGCCGCGGTCAAGCGCACTACGGGTGCGGCGTGGGTCGCGGACCTGCGTGACCCGCTCGTCTCCCATCCGCACCGGCGGGGCTACGAGTCGCGGCTCGCCCGGCTGAAGGAGTCCACCGTCGGCGGCGTCGCCAGGCTCGTCGCCTCGCAGGCGGACGCGATCGTCGCCGTCTCGGACACGATCGCGGAGGAGATGCAGGCGCTGGGGCCGAAGGGGCGCGTGGCGACGATCGGCAACGGCTGCGACTTCGACGACTTCGCGAGCCTCGAGCACCGGCCGAGCGACCGGCTGCGGATCACGCACGCCGGCAACTTCCACGGCAAGCGCGATCCGAAGCCGTTCCTCCGCGCCCTGGCCGAGTCGGGGCTCGAGGACGTCACCGTCCGCTTCGCCGGCGACCTGCGCGCAGCGGACCGCGAGTACGCCGAGCAGCTGGGGCTCGGCGACCGGATCGAGCTGCTCGGCTACGTCCCGCGCAGGCGCTCCCTCGAGCTGCAGCGGGACTCGGAGGTGCTGCTCCTGCTGATCCCGGACGCGGCGGGCCGCGGCCGGGGCGTGATCACGGGGAAGATCTTCGAGTACCTCGCCGCCGAGCGGCCGATCCTCGCCGCCGTGCCTCCGGACGGCGCGGCCGCGCAGCTCGTCCGCGACACGGGGGCCGGCGTCGTCGTCCCGCCCGACGACGTCGACGCGATCCGCGAAGCGCTGCTCGACCTCCACCGCCGCTGGCGGGAGGGGAGCCTCGACGGCACGCCGCTCTCCGACGACTGGCGCGAGCGACTCTCGCGCGCCGCGCGGGTCGAGGAGCTGGCCGACCTCCTCCGGAGCCTCGCGTGACCGCCGCCGCTCTACCCGCCGTACGTGCCCGGCCGGTCTCCCGCGAACGCGTCGCGACAGGATTCCTCTTCGCTTCGCTCTTCGTCTCGACCTTCGAGAAGCTCCAGTGGGACTTCGCCGGCGCGATCGGGATCAACGACGTCATGACGATCCTCTTCCTGGTCGCGTTCCTCGCCAGCCAGGCGGAGCGCGAGCGGCCGTTCCCGCGCACGAGCGCGATCGTGCTCGGCTTCTTCGCCGCGTTCGCGCTCGTCTACCTCGCGGGGTTCTGGGATCTCGAGACGAAGCAGGGGCTCGACCAGTTCGTGAAGGGGATGGTCAAATTCGCCATCCACTGGTCGTTCATGGTCGCCGCCGTCGCCTATCTCTACGGGCGCGGGGAGGCGTTCTACTGGCGGGCGCTCGGCTGGTTCACGCTCGGGTTCGTCGCCAACGCGGTCTACGGGATCCTCCAGCTCGGCGCGGCCGTCGCGGGCCACAACCTCGACCACATCGTGATCAACCCGATCACGGGCGGCACACGCTCGATCGACGTCTTCGGCGCCATCAACGGCCAGAGCATCTACAGGGTCAATGCCCTCACCGGCGATCCGAACCATCTCGGCGTGATGCTCGAGATCCCGCTTCTCGCGCTCACGCCGGTCTACCTGCGCCTGCCGCGCAGGCATCGCCTGAAATGGCCGCTCGCGTGCGTGCTCGCCTTCCTGCTGCTCGTCGAGATCGCGACTCTCTCGCGCAGCGGCTGGCTCGGGCTCGGCGTGGGCGCGATCATCCTCGCGCTCCCCTACCGGCGCTTCATCCTCTCGCGCCAGCTGCTCTACCCGCTCGGCGCACTCGTCCTCCTGCTGCTCGCCGTGCTCCTCACGCACCAGCACTTCTACTCGACGCTGCTCGGCCAGCGGTTCTCGACGAGCGGGAAGTCGACGAGCGCGCACTTCGCCGTCTACTCGTTCATCGGCTCGGTGCTGCACATGCACCCGCTGCTCGGCCTCGGCGAGAACAACTTCGCCGTCTATTACGAGTTCATCACCGGGAAGGCGAACTTCGGCGCCCACTCGTACTGGGTCTCGGTGATCGTCGAGTCGGGCCTGCTCGGGCTCCTCGTCTGGATCGTCTTCCTCCGCTACGTCTTCGTGCGGCTGCTCGCCGCGCGGCGGCTGGGAAGGATCCTCGACCGGATGGGTGACCGGGAGGGCCCGCGCGTCAGGCCGCTCGCCTACGGGCTGACGGCGGCGCTCGTCGGGACGATCGCGGCGAACTTCTTCTACCTGACGATGCAGTTCTATTACTTCTACGCCTTTCTGGTCTTCGCGCTCGCGCTGCCCGTCGTCTTCGGCGGACGTGGGCGAGGCCAACCGGGCTAGTCCGTGCGCGTCGTCGTCCTCACGACCTCGTGGCCGCGGCACGAGCGGGAGTTCGCCGGCCGTTTCGTCGCCGACGCCGTCGAGCGGCTGCGCGAGCGCGGGGTCGAGGTGGAGGTGCTCGCGCCCGGGTCCGGCTACCGCGATTTCGGTCTCGCGTACGGCGACGGGATGGCCGTGAACCTCGCGCGGCGGCCGTGGGCGGCCCCGCTCATGCTCCTCTCGATGTGGCGCGCCCTGCGGAAGGCGGCCCGCGCCGCCGACCTCGTCCACGCGCACTGGCTGCTGACAGCGCTCGTCGCGCGCTTCGGCGGCAGGCCGTTCGTCGTCACGCTGCACGGCTCGATCCGCTTCGCCCGTCTCTCCGACGTCACGCTCGCCCGCCGCCGGCCGTGGCTCGTCCGGATGCTTCTGCGGCGGGCGGCGGCCGTGATCTGCGTCTCGGAGACGATCGCGACGGCCGTGCGCGAGGCCGGTGTTCCGGCGGTCGTGATCCCGAACGGCGTTCGTGTGCCGAAGGAGGTCGCCGCGCCCGCCGACCCGCCGGAGGTGCTCTACGTGGGACGGCTCTCGCCGGAGAAGAACGTCGACACGCTCGTCGACGCGCTCGGCGACCTCAACCTCGTCGTGGCCGGTGACGGCCCGCTGCGCCGGCTCGTCCCGCACGCGCTCGGCGCCGTGCCTCATGCGGAGGTGGAGCGGCTGCTCGAGCGCGCGACGGTCGTGGTCGCGCCGAGCGAGCGGGAGGGCTTCGGCGTCGCCGCAGCCGAGGCGATGGCGTTCGGGCGGCCGGTCGTGGCCGCGGCGGGCGGCGCGCTGCTCGAGCTGGTCTCCGACGGCGAGACCGGGATCCTCGTGCCGCCCCGAGACGCGCCGGCGCTGCGGGCGGCGGTGGAGCGGCTGCTCGCGGACCCGGAGCTGCGGGAGCGGCTCGGCTCCGCCGCGCGGGAGCGCGCCCGCGAGCGCTTCGGCTGGGATGCCGTGCTCGAGCGGACGCTCGAGGTCTACGACCGCGCGCTCGAGGCCTGAGGAACGGAAGACCGGTACCACTCGATCGTCCGCTCCAGCCCTTCGCGCAGCGGCGTCTGCGCCTCGAAGCCGAACAGCTCCTTCGCGCGCGAGACGTCGAGTTGCCGCCGTGGCTGCCCGTTGGGCCGCGAGGTGTCCCAGACGATCTCGCCGGCGAACCCCGTGAGCTCCGCGACGAGCTCGGCGAGGTCGGCGATCGAGGTCTCCACGCCGGTGCCGAGATTGACCGGCTCGGCGCCGTCGTAGTGCTGTGCCGCGAGCCACAGGCCCTCCGCGCAGTCCTCGACGTAGAAGAACTCGCGGGTCGGCGAGCCGTCGCCCCAGAGTACGACTTCGTCGGGCGACTCCGACATCTTCCGGATCAAGGCCGGGATCACGTGCGACGTCTCGAGGTCGAAGTTGTCGCCGGGGCCGTAGAGGTTCACGGGGAGCAGATGGATCGCGTTCAGCCCGTACTGCTCGCGGTACGTCTGCGCCCCGACGAGGACGGACTTCTTCGCGACGCCGTAGGGCGCGTTCGTCTCCTCCGGGTAGCCGTTCCAGAGGTCGTCCTCGCGGAAGGGGGTCGGAGCGAACTTCGGGTACTCGCAGATCGTCCCGAGCGTCACGACTTTCGGCGTCTCGTGGATCCGCGCCTGCTCGAGCACGTGCGCGCCCATCATGAGGTTCGCGTACCAGTAGCGACCCGGATTGGCGCGATTCGCGCCGATGCCGCCGACTTCGGCGGCGAGGTGGAAGACGAGCTCCGGCTGTGCGTCGTCGAACAGCCGCGCCGCGTCCGCGCCATTCGTCAGGTCGTAGTCGCGCCGGCGCGCGACGAACGGCTCGATCCCTTCCTGCCGCAGCCGATCGACGAGGTGTGAGCCGAGGAAGCCGCCGCCGCCCGTCACCAAGACACGCATTGCGCAAAGCGTAGACGCGGGCGCCCGCTACGGTAAGGCGCCGATGGCGAAGCGGAAGGCGTTCATCACGGGGATCACGGGCCAGGACGGGTCGTACCTCGCCGAGATCCTGCTCGAGAAGGGCTACGAGGTCTACGGCATGCTCCGCCGCTCGAGCTCGTTCAACACCGCCCGGATCGACCACGTGTTCAGCGAGCTCGAGCTCGTCTTCGGCGACCTCGGTGACGGCTCCTCGCTCAACCGGCTGCTGCGCACGATCCGGCCGGACGAGGTCTACAACCTCGGCGCGCAGAGCCACGTCCGCGTGAGCTTCGACATCCCGGAGTACACGGCCGACATCGCAGCGCTCGGCACGCTGCGGCTGCTCGACGCGATCCGCGAGGAGGGCGTCAGGTGCCGCTTCTACGAGGCCGGCTCGAGCGAGATGTTCGGCCAGGTGCGCGAGACGCCGCAGACGGAGGAGACTCCCTTCCATCCCCGCAGCCCGTACGGCGTGGGCAAGGTCTTCGGCTACTGGATCACCCGCAACTACCGTGAGGCGTACGGGATGTTCGCCGTGAACGGGATCCTGTTCAACCACGAATCGCCGCGGCGCGGGCCGACCTTCGTCACCCGCAAGATCACCCGCGCGATCGGGGCGATCCTGCGCGCCGAGCAGGACGAGCTGCGCCTCGGCAATCTCGAGGCGAAGCGCGACTGGGGCTATGCGCGCGACTACATGGAGGGCGCCTGGCGGATGCTGCAGGCCGACGAGCCCGAGGACTACGTGCTCGCGACCGGCGAGACGCACTCGGTGCGCGAGTTCCTCGACGCGGCCTTCGGCCACGCGGGCCTCGACTGGCACGAGTACGTGAAGATCGACGAGCGCTACTTCCGTCCCGCCGAGGTCGACGTGCTGCTCGGCGACGCGTCGAAGGCGCGGGAGAAGCTCGGCTGGGAGCCGAGCGTCCGCTTCGACGAGCTCGTGCGGATGATGGTCGACCACGACCGCGAGCGCCGCCAGACCGAGGAGCACTACGTGTGAAAGGCGTGATTCTCGCGGGCGGGGAGGGGAGCCGGCTCGCGCCGCTGACCAGGATCACGAACAAGCATCTCCTGCCGCTCTACGACCGGCCGATGATCACGTACGCGGTCGAGGCGCTCGTCGGGGCGGGACTGGACGAGCTGATGCTGGTCACGGGCGGGACGCACGCCGGCGAGTTCTTCAGGCTCCTCGGCAACGGGCACGAGTACGGGATCGAGCGTCTCCTCTATGCGTACCAGGAGCGGCCCGGCGGGATCGCGGAGGCGCTCGGCCTCGCGGAGCGGTTCGTCGGCGGCGACCGCTGCTGCGTCCTGCTCGCCGACAACGTCTTCGAGCGCTCGCTGCGCCCGGTTGCCGAGCGCTTCGAGGCCCAGGAGCGCGGCGCCCGCGTCGTCCTCTCCGGAGTCGACGACGACGAGCACCTGCGGCATCTCGGCGTGGCCGAGCTCGACGGGGAGCGCGTCACCGGAATCGTCGAGAAGCCCGCCGAGCCGCCCAGCCGCTTCGCCGTCACCGGCGTGTACTTCTACGACGCGCAGGTCTGGGACGTCCTGCCGACGCTCGAGCCCTCGGGCCGCGGTGAGCTCGAGATCACCGACGTGAACAACTGGTACGTCGGCCGCGGCGAGCTGGAGGCCGACGTGCTCGAGGGCTTCTGGGGCGACGCCGGCGAGTCGATCGACGCCTACTACGCGGTGAACGACCACGTGCGGGGCGCGCAGAGCGGGGAGGCGTCGTCGTGAGCGGGCAGCGGCTCCTCGTGACGGGCGCGGCCGGGTTCATCGGCTCGAACTTCGTCCGCTACTGGTCCGAGCGCCACTCGGAAGACCACCTGCTCGCGCTCGACCTGCTCACCTACGCCGGCGACCGGCGCAACCTCGAAGGCCTCCCGGTGCGTCTCGTCGAGGGCGACATCGGCGATCTCGAGCTCGTGGAGCGGACTGCTCGCCGAGGAGAGCATCGACGTCGTCGTCAACTTCGCGGCCGAGTCGCACAACAGTCTCGCCGTCCTCGACCCGTCCCGCTTTTTCCGCACGAACGTGCTCGGCACGCAGACGCTGCTCGAGGCGGCACGCCTGCGCGGCGTCTCGCGTTTCCACCATGTCTCCACCTGTGAGGTGTACGGCGACCTGCCGCTCGACTCGGACGAGGCGTTCACCGAGGAGTCGCCGTACCGGCCGAGGACGCCCTACAACGCGTCCAAGGCCGCCGCCGACCATGCGGTGCGCGCCTACCGCGAGACGTACGGCCTGCCGGTGACGATCACGAACTGCTCGAACAACTACGGCCCGCGGCAGTTCCCGGAGAAGGTGATCCCCCTCTTCGTGACGAACGCGTTCGACGACCGGCAGCTGCCGCTCTACGCGGCGACGCAGAACCGGCGCGAGTGGCTGCACGTGGACGACCACTGCCGGGCGATCGAGCTCGTCCTCCTGGAGGGACGCGAGGGCGAGACGTACAACGTCGGCTCCGGCGACGAGCGCTCGATCGAGCAGGTCGCCGACCTCGTCCTCGAGCTCAGCGGGGAAGCCGCAGTCGCTGAAGACCGTCGTGCCCGACCGGCCCGGCCACGACCGGCGCTATCTCCTCGACTCGTCGAAGATCCGTCGCGAGCTCGGCTGGGCCCCCGCCGTCGGCTTCGACGACGGGCTGCGGGCGACGGTCGAGTGGTATCGCGCCAACCGCGGCTGGTGGGAGCCGCTGAGGGAACGCGCGCCGGTCGCCGAAGCGACCGCCTGGCGTTCCTGAGGGAGCTGCGCCAACGTGCGCGTCGTCGTCCACGACTACGTCGGCTACGCGTTCCCGGCCCAGCTGGCACGAGCCCTCGCCCGGCGCGGCCACGACGTCCTCCATCTGCACTGCAGGTCCTTCGTCTCCGGCAAGGGGCGGCTCGAGCGGGAGCCGGGGGATCCCGACCGGCTCGCGTTCGAATCGGTCGGCCTGCCGGAGGCCTTCGCGAAGTACGCCGTCCGGAAGCGGATCGTGCACGAGCGCGCGACAGGCCGCGAGCTCGCGGAGCGCGTCGCTCGCTTCGACGCCGACGTCGTGCTCTCGGCCAACACGCCGCTCGTCGTCCAGCGCGCGCTGCTCTCGGCCTGCCGGGCGCGCGGCATCGGCTTCGTCTTCTGGCAGCAGGACGTGATCAGCGCGGCGGCGCGGCGCGTCCTCGGACGCCGCTCCCGTCTCGCCGGCGCTGCGGCCGGGGGCGCCGCAGCGCTCCTCGAGCGCCGCCTCCTCCGGCTGAGCGACCGCGTCGTCGTCATCTCGGAGGACTTCCTGCCGCTCCTGCGCGGCTGGGGCGTGGACGAGTCGCGCGTGGACGTGATCGAGAACTGGGCGCCGCTCGACGAGCTGCCGATGCTGAGCCGTGGGAACGCGTGGGCGGCGGAGCACGGTCTCGACGGCCGCGCCGTCCTCCTCTACTCGGGAACGCTCGGCTTCAAGCACGACCCGAGCCTCCTGCTGGAGCTCGCGCGCTGGGCAGGGGAGAGGGATGCGCTCGTCGTCGTCGTCTCGGAGGGGCCGGGCGCCGAGTGGCTCGCAGAGCATGGCGCCGGAGAGCCGGCCCTGCGGATCCTCGGCTACCAGCCGTACGCGCGTCTGCCGGAGGTGCTGGCCTCGGCCGATGTCCTGCTCGCCCTGCTCGAGGCGGAGGCGGGCCGCTTCTCGGTGCCCTCGAAGGTGCTGACCTATCTCTGCGCCGGGCGGCCGCTGATCGCCGCGGTGGCGCCCGAGAACCTCGCCGCGCGCGTGCTCGAGCGAAGCGGCGCAGGCATCCTCGTCCCGCCCACCGGCGCGGCGGCGCTCCTCGCTGCGGCGGACGAGCTGCTCGCCGACCCGGACCGGCGGGAGGAGCTCGGCAGGCGAGGTCGCGCCTATGCCGAGGCGACGTTCGACATCGAGGCCGTCGCGGCCCGGTTCGAGGCGGTTGCGGAACGCGCTAGCGCGTCAGCGGTGCGCGCGCCATAGCAGCCGGCGACCGGCCACGATCACCGCGCCGACGAGCAGGACGGCGAAGAGCAGGGTCGGGCCGAGCCCGAGGTCGAAGGCGGCTCCGAGCGTGTCGGGAGCGGCGACGGCGATATCCGAGTTGTTCGGATTCTCGGCGCGCTTGTACCCCATGTCGCTGGTGGCGAGGTGCCTCAGCAACGCCGCGTCCTTCCCGCCCTTGGCCTGGAGCTTCGTGGCGACCTTGGACGGGAGCGGGCTCGACGTGACCCCGGGCTGCGGCGTACCGACGACATGGACGCCGCCGGCGCCTGGCACGTGCTCCTTGTAGACACAGACGGCGCTGACGCAGCCCGATGCGCCCTTCGCGTGGTGGCCCTTGCCGGAGCTGCTGGCGAGGGCCGCGGAGGGTACGGCCGCGGCACATCCGACCACGATCGCGGCGGTGAGCAGATGCGGAAAGCGTCTGACCACTCAGACGGTACTCTAGCCAACGGTGGGGGTTACTCGTCTGGAACGCCTGCGGCTGGCCGTGGACGAGACGCGGTTGGCGCTGCTGCGCGAGGGGACCGCCCTCCTCGCAGCGGCGGGAGCGATCTTCGTTCTCTCGTACGCCGACGGGGGTTATGCGTCGACCACGCGCGCGTATGCCGCGATCGCAGCCTGGTGGCTGCTCGGCGTCGGCGCCGCGTTGGGACTGGGGGGCGCCCGGTCGCAGGTCAGCCGCCTGGCCATCGCGGCGACCAGCCTGTTCGGCCTCTTCGCGCTCTGGATCCTCGCCTCGATCAGCTGGAGCTCCGACGCCGAACGTGCCTTCGCGCAGTTCGACCAGGTCTCGCTCTACGTCGCGGTGCTCGTGCTCGGTATCGTCGTCGCGCGGCTGGTGCCGGCCTCGGCGCTCCTCGGTGGTGTGGCGCTCGCCCTCACGGCCGTCGCGGTCGTCGCGCTCGTCAGCCGGCTCTTCCCCAGCTCGTTCGCCACGTCGACGGCTCCGGCGTCTCAGTTCCTGAGCACGCTCGACGTGCGGCTCTGGTTCCCGCTCGGCTACTGGAACGGGCTCGGGATCGACGTCGCCCTCGCCCTACCGCCGTTGCTCGCGACGATGTCGTCCCGCCGGCACCCGCTCGCGCGGGCTGTGGCGGCCCTGCCGCTGCCGGTGATCGCCGCCGTCATGTACCTGACCTCGTCGCGCGGCGCCTTCGCCGCCGCGGCCGTCGCCGTCGTCGCCTACCTGCTGCTCAGCGCGAACCGCTGGAGCGCGCTGGCGGCGATCGTCGTGGCCGGCGCGTCCGGCGCCGCCGCGGTCGCGTTCATGCTGCCGCGCAAGGCGCTCGTCAACCCGACGCCGGGCACGACCGCCCTCGGCATCCACCAGGGCCATCAGACGGCGGTCGCAATCGCGCTGATCGCGCTCGGCACGGCCGTCCTCTGGTTCGTCGTCGGCCTGCTCGGCAAGCGCGTGCCGAGCGTGCCACGGGTCGTCGGCTGGGTCACGACGGGCGTTCTCGTCGCGCTCGGCGCGGCTGCATTCGTGGCGGTGCATCCGATTCGGCGCTTCGAGCAGTTCAAGAGCCGGCCGAACCTCACCGGCTCCTCGGACTTCGTCACCTCCCACCTGCTCTCGAGCTCGGGTAGCGGGCGCTGGCAGCTCTGGGGATCGGCCGTGTCGGAGTTCCGGGCGCACCCGCTGAACGGCGGCGGCGCCGGATCGTTCCTGCCCTGGTGGCTGCAGCACCAGCCGTACTACTTCTACACGGCGTTCGCCCACTCGCTCTACCTCGAGACCCTCGGGGAGCTCGGCGTGATCGGGATCCTCCTGCTCGCGGGCGCGCTCGCCGTGGCGGTCTTCGGAGCCGTGCGGGCGAGCCTCGTGCTGCGCAGCAGCGACGTCGCGGCGGCGACGGCGTGCGCAATCGCGTTCTTCGCCGCGGCTGCCTACGACTGGGTGTGGCAGCTGTCGGGAATCGCGGTCGTCGGCGTCGGTCTGCTCGGCGTCGCCCTCGGGACGCTGCCGTCGGGACGCGCGAGCGCGTGGGGGCGCTTCGGCGTGCTGCGCCCGCTGCTCGCCCTGCTCGCCGTGGCCGCGATCGTGCCGCAGGTCGTCGTGCTCGCCGCGGGGCTTCACCTTCGCGACAGCCAGGCGGCCTTCAACTCGGCCGACCTCGGGCGCGCGAAGTCGCAGGCTCTCGCCGCGAAGACGATCGAGCCGTGGGCGAGCGGGCCGTACCTGCAGCTCGCCCAGATCGAAGAGTCGGAAGCGCACTTCGGTACGGCCGACTCGTGGATCCAGTCGGCGATCCGGCGCTCGCCGAACGACTATTACGCCTGGTACGTCGCCGCTCAGATCGACACTCGGCGGGGTCGCATCCTGCAGGCCGTGCGCGACCTGGACCAGGTCCGCCGCCTCTATCCGCTTTCCGGGCTCCTGCAGGCCGGCGGCTAAGAAGGGCGAACAGTTGCCGTAATTGTTTACGTGACGTAAATCGTGCGGACAATTGTCATGATCCGGCGGTAGCTTTTCCGGCAACCGAGCAACGAAGGCGGCGTCACACGGGAGAGGAGCAGGAGTGAGCGAAGTCGAGATCCTCCGTGGCCCCTCGAGCATCCGCTCGGCCGGCGGCGGCGTCGTCGCACGGCGGCTCGCAGAACGCTACGGCCGCGACGCGCTGCTCCGCCGGGTTCTCGCCTCCGCGGACGTCGCCACGATCGCTGCGACCTCCGTCGTCCTCTACCTCACGAGCAGCGGAGCCCGCGCCGAGGTGCTTCTGCTCTTCTCGGCTCCGGCCTGGATCGTGCTCGCCAAGGCGAGCGGCCTCTACGACCGGGATCACCGGACGCTCCGGCACCTCACGGTCGACGAGTTGCCCCGGATCCTCGTCTGGGCGCTCGGCACCACCGCGTTTCTGACGCTCCTCCTGCTGCCGTTCCCCTCGCTCTACCTGCGGCCCGGCGACCTGCTGCGGATCTGGGCCTGCGTGATCGGCCTCGGCTTCCTCTTCCGGGCCTGCGCCCGGGCCGTCTGGCGCCGGATCACGCCGCCCCAGCGTGTGCTGATCGCAGGCGACGGGCCGCATGCCGAGGCGGTCGTCCGCAAGCTCGAGCTCTTTCCCGACATCCACGCGACGATCGAGATGCAGGTCTCCAGCTGCGAGCTGCTGCCCGACCGCCTCGAGCACCTCGACCACGTCGACCGGGTCGTGATCGCGTGCAGCGAGCTCAACGAGGCGATCATCGAGCGGCTGCTGCCCGAGTGCCGGCTTCGCGGCGTGAAGCTCGCTGTCGTGCCTCCCACCCGCGGGATGTTCGGCACGGCCACCCACCTCGGGCACGTTGCCGACCTGCCGCTGCTCGACTACAACACGTGGGACGTCTCGCGCGCGTCGGTCACGCTGAAGCGCGTCTTCGACGTCGCCGTCGCCGCTCTGGCTCTGGTCGCGACGATGCCCCTGATCGCGCTTGCCGCGCTCGCGATCGTCGTCGACGACGGACTGCCCGTGTTCTTCCGCCAGACGCGCGGTGGCGAGGGAGGTAGGCCGTTCGAGATGCTCAAGTTCCGGACGATGGTCCGCGACGCCGAGGAGAGGCTCCGGGATCTCGTCCCCTTCGAGCAGCTCGACGACCCGATGTTCAAGCTCAGGTCCGACCCGCGCGTGACCAAAGTGGGCCGCCTGCTGCGCCGCACGAGCATCGACGAGCTGCCGCAGCTCCTCAACGTGCTGCGGGGCGAGATGTCGATCGTCGGGCCGAGGCCGGAGCAGCTCGATCTCGTCGAGCTGTACGAGCCCGAGCACGAGTTCCGCCTGAACGTGAAGCCGGGCATCACCGGCCCGATGCAGGTCTACGGCCGCGGCGAGCTCTCGTTCGCGGAGCGGCTGGCCGTCGAGCGCGAGTACGTCGAGAACCTCTCGCTCGCCCGCGACGTCCGCCTCGTCCTCATGACCCTGCCGGCCGTCTTCGGGCGGCGCGGCGCCTTCTAGGGCGACTCTCGCTTCATCCGGGATGGAAGCGCTGCGAATCGGGATCGCGCCGCTGACGAACGAGACCGGCGGCGGGGCCTACCAGTACGGTCAGACGATGCTCGACGTGCTCGCCGAGCTCCGCACGAGCCGCGAGGAGGAGTTCGTCGTCCTCGCCGACGACCTTCGTCGCGGCGACCCGCTCCTCGACGGGGCGAGCTGGGAGATCGCGCCGCTGACGCCCCAGACCCGCCGCCGGCGCGCCCTCTGGCTGGCGAAGCGCCTGGTGCGCGACCGGCTCTCGCTGCGGCAGCGCGAGCTGATCGGGCGTGTCCGCTCGTCCTTGCAGCGAGCGGAGGAGCCGCCGGTGCCCGCTGCGCCGCGCCCCCGCGACGACGTGCGCGCCTGGCTCGAGCAGCTCGGCATCGGGCTGGTCGTCTATCCGTCGGTGACCTCGCTCGCCTTCGAGACGGGTATCCCGTACGTGCTCGCCGTGCACGACCTCCAGCACCGGTTGCATCCGGAGTTTCCCGAGTTCGCGGGCTCCGAGCTCGCCGAGCGCGAGTACCTCTTCGGCAACGGCATCGCGGGGGCCACGGCCGTCCTGGTCGACTCCGAGGTCGGGAAGGAGGACGTGCTCGACTTCTACGGCGACCTCATCGCGCCCGAGCGGGTTGCGGTCCTGCCGTTCCTGCCGGGCGTGCCGGCGACGGTGACGCCCGCGGACCGGGAGCGCGTCCGCCGCGTCCACCGGCTGCCGGAGCGCTACCTGTTCTATCCCTCGCAGTTCTGGCCGCACAAGAACCACCGCCTGATCGTGGATGCCCTGGCGGAGCTCGAGCGCCGGGGAGAGGAGGTCGACGTCGTCTTCGTCGGCTCGAAGCTCGGCGAGATCCGCGAGCGGAACCATGCGGAGCTCGTGGCGAGGGTGGGTGAGCTGGGGCTCGAGCGGCGGGTGCACTTTCACGGCTACGTGCCGGCGGACGACATGCCCGCGCTCTACGCGGAGGCCGTGGCGCTGGTGATGCCGACCTTCTTCGGCCCCACGAACATCCCGGTCCTCGAGGCGTGGGCGCTCGACTGCCCTGTGATCACGTCCGACATCCGCGGCGTCCGCGAGCAGGCCG
Source organism: uncultured Actinomycetes bacterium (assembly GCA_963702785.1). Taxonomy (GTDB): domain Bacteria; phylum Actinomycetota; class Thermoleophilia; order Gaiellales; family Gaiellaceae; genus Palsa-739. The sequence continues at coordinate 950,205 of CAVPDV010000001.1, forward strand.
GCGATGCTGCGCTCCTCGTCGATCCGGGCTCTCCCGGCGACCTCGCGGCTGCGATCGAGCGCATCTGGAAGGGGGAAGGCGTCGGCGCCGAGCTCGTACGCCGGGGCCGGGCGCGGCTCGGCCTCTACACGCGGGAGGACTACCGAGCGCGGCTGGGCGGGATCCTCGACCAGGCTGCGGCGCTCGCGCGAGCGCCGGAGGAGCGGGTACGTGTTTGAGCGGATCCCGGCCGAGGGGCCGCTGCTCGCGCTCCTCCTCTCCGGCCGCGACGATCCGAGCGAGACGACGTTCCCGACGCCTCCGGAGCTCAACCTCCAGGTCGGCTTCGTCGTCTATCCGGCCGGCGGCGAGATCCAGCGCCACGACCACCGATCCCTCGAGCGTCGCATCGTCGGCACGCCGGAGGTCCTCGTCGTCCGCTCGGGGCGCTGCGAGGTGGACCTCTACGACGAGCAGCGCCGGCACGTCGCGACGCGGGAGCTGCGAGCCGGGGACGTGATTCTGATCGCCGCGGGCGGGCACGGCTTCCGGATGCTGGAGGACACCGTGCTGCTCGAGGTGAAGCAGGGCCCGTACGTCGGGCTCGACGAGAAGGAGCGCTTCTGAGCGGGCTGATTCCGGTGAACGAGCCGAAGCTGGGGGAGAGGGAGCTCGAGTACGTGACCGAGTGCGTCGAGAGCGGCTGGATCTCGTCCTCCGGCCGCTTCATCGGCGAGTTCGAGACCCGCTGGGCCGCGTACTGCGGCCGGCGTCACGGCGTTGCGATGAGCAACGGCACGACGGCTCTCCACGCCGCAGTCGAGCGCCCTCGGGCTCGAGCCGGGCGACGAGGTGATCATGCCGACGTTCACGATCGTGTCCTGCGCGACCGCGATCCTCGCCGTGGATGCGGTTCCCGTGCTCGTCGACGCCGATCCGGTGACGTGGACGATGGACGTCGGGCAACTCGAATCCCGCGTCACGCCCCGGACGAGGGCGATCATGCCCGTCCACATCTACGGCCATCCGGTCGACATGGACCCGCTGCTCGAGCTCGCGGAGCGCCACGGACTCGTCGTGCTCGAGGACGCGGCCGAGGCGCACGGGGCCGAGTACCGCTCGGGCGACGGCGAATGGCGGCGCTGCGGGAGCTTCGGCGCGCTCAGCTGCTTCAGCTTCTACGCGAACAAGCTCGTCACCACCGGCGAGGGCGGGATGGTCGTCACCGACGACGACGGCCTCGCCGACCGGCTGCGCTCGCTCCGCAACCTCGGCTTCCACGCCGCCCGGCGCTTCCACCACGAGGAGCTCGGCTTCAACTTCCGGCTGACGAATATTCAGGCGGCGCTCGGGGTGGCTCAGCTGGAGCGGATGGATGAGATCGTCGAGCGAAAGCGTGACATCGCAGCGCTCTACACGGAACGTCTCGGCCGAATCGAGGGTCTGAGCCTGCCGCCGGAGGAGCCGTGGGCGCGGAGCGTCTTCTGGATGTACGGGGTGGTCGTCGGCGAGGCGACCGGCCTCGACGCGACCGGTCTCGCGGAACGGCTGCACGAACGGGGCGTCGAGACGCGCCCCTTCTTCCTCGGCATGCACGAGCAGCCCGCGCTGCACCGGCTCGGCCTCTTCGACGGCGAGCGCTACCCGGTGGCCGAGCGGCTCGCCCGGCAGGGGCTCTACCTGCCCTCCGGGCTCGCGCTCACCGACGGGCAGGTCGAGACCGTGTGCGCGGCCGTGCGGGACGCCCTGGCGTGAGTCGAGTCGTCACGCATGTGACGCAGGCGTTCGTGCGGTGGTCGGAGTCCTGGCTGTACGACATCGTCACGGCTCCGACCTCGTACGAGGCGCGCGTGCTCACGCGGTGGCCGGAGAACGAGCAGGAGTTCCCCGTCGAGCGCCTGGAGCTCCTCGACGACCGGAACCCGCGCGGCTCGGCGCTCTGGTTCCAGCACCAGCTCCACCACCGGCTCGGCTGGCCGCCGACGCCGGCGAACCTCTGGAGGGACTCGCTCCGCGAGCTCGCCGGCGAGCCGGATCTCTTCCACGCCCACTACGGCTGGGTCGGCTGGCGCAGCGTGGAGGCGGGACTGACGCCGGTCGTGACGAGCTTCTACGGCGTCGACGCGAGCGGGCGACAGGAGCTCGCCGAATGGCGAAGCGCCTACCGACGGCTCTTCCGCTCGGGTGCGGCCTTCGTCGCCCTCGGGCCGGTGATGCGGGACCGGCTCGTCGGGCTCGGCGCACCGGCGGAGCGGACGCACGTCGTCCCGCTCGTCGTGCGGCTCGAGGACGACTGGACTCCCGCGGCGGTCGCGGACTCGACGCCGCCACGCGTGCTCATGGCGGGGCGTCTCGTCGAGAAGAAGGGCTTCGCCGACGGCGTTGCGGCGTTCGCCGAGGCGCGCAGGGCGGGGATCGAGGCCCGGCTGGCGATCATGGGGAGCGGACCGGAGGAGGAGCGGATCCGGGCCGCTGTGCGGGCGCACGGCCTCGACGACGACGTCGAATTCGTGCCACCGCAGCCCCGCGCCGAGTTCCGCGACCATCTCCGCTCCTGCCAGATCCTGCTGCAGCCGAGCCGGACGGCGGGCGACGGCGACTCCGAGGGCACGCCGGCGACGATCCTCGACGCACAGGCGCTCGGCAGGGTCGTGGTCACCACGGATCACTGCCGACATCCCGGCGATCGTCGACCCCGCGGCCGCGTTCGTCGCGGCCGAGGGCGACGCCGACGCGCTCGCCGCGAGCCTGGTGGCTGCGCTCGGCGCGCCGGACGAATGGGCTGCGCGCGGCGAGGCGGGCCGCCGCTTCGTCGAGGAGAACCACAGCCGTGAGCACGTCGCCGCCCTCCTCAGGGGCCTCTACGATGAGGTTGCCTTGAGCGGGGCGAGACCCTGAGCACGCCCGAACCGCCGAGTCGGGACGCGCCGGTCGCCGACGCCCCGGTCGAGGGCGGGCTGAAGCGTGCGACGGTCAGCGCCACGGCCTGGACGGCGGCCTCGACCGTCAGCCAGCAGGTCATCCAGCTGGGGCTGACCGTGATCCTCGCTCGCCTGTTGCTGCCGAGCCAGTACGGGCTCGTGGCGATGATCGCCGTCTTCACGGGCTTCGCGCGGCTGTTCATCGACTCGGGCTTCGGTGCCGCGATCATCCAGAGGCGGGAGCTCTCCTCCGCCCACCTCTCGACCGCGTTCTGGGGGAATCTCGGCGTGGGCGTCGCGATCAGCGCGCTCGCGGCGGCGTTCGCCCCACTCGTCGCCCGCTTCTACGGGCAGCCGCGTCTCGAGGTGCTGATGCCGGTCGCCGGCCTCGACTTCGTGATCGTCTCGCTGAAGATCGTCCAGGTGGCGCTGATCGAGCGCAAGCTGCAGTACCGCCGGCTCGCGTTCGTCGACAACGTCTCTCTCGCAGCGGCCGGCGCGACGGCGATCGGCTGTGCCTTCGCCGGCCTGGGCGTGTGGAGCCTCATCGTCTTCACCTTCGTCTTCGACGGGATCGACACCCTCCTCCTCTGGAGGCTCAGCGACTGGCGCCCGTCCCGTCAGTTCGACCGCGCGGCGTTGCGCGAGCTCTGGACCTTCGGCGGGAACGTCCTCGGCTCGAACGCCGTCAACTACTGGTTCCGGAACCTCGACAACCTGCTGATCGGGCGCTTCGTCGGCCCGGCCGCGCTCGGGCTCTACAACCGCGCGTACAACCTCGTGCTGCTCCAGCTCACGAACATCTCCTACGTCGCCGGGCGCCCGCTCTTCCCCGCTCTCTCGAAGCTGCAGGAAGAGCCGGCTCGGGTGAAGAGCGCGTACCTACGCGCCCTCGGCATCGTCGCCTTCGTCACCCTGCCGATCGCCACGGGCTTCTTCGTCGCGGCGAGGCCGCTCGTGCTCACGCTGTTCGGAGCGAAGTGGACGGGCGCGATCGCACTCGTGCGGATCCTCGCGTTCGCCGCGGTCGCGCAGTCGATCAGCACGACGGCGGGAGTGATCTACCTGGCTCGAGGCCGGACGGACTGGCTTCTCCGCTGGCAGCTCTTCTCGGGTGCCGCCGCAGCGCTCGCCTTCGGCATCGGCGTCCACTGGGGCGCGAAGGGCGTCGCGGTCGGCGTGTCGGTCCTGAACCTGGCGCTCCTGTACCCGGGGTTCGCGATCCCCGGGCGCCTGATCGGGATGCGCTTCATCGACGTCGCTCGCACGGTCGGCGGGGTCTTCGTCGCGGCGATCGCGTCCGCGGCGGCCGCGTGGGCGGCCGGACGGCCCCTCGCCTCGCACGGCCCGGAGCTGCAGTTCGTGCTCGAGGTCGCGGCCGGCGCCGTGACATACCTCGGTGCCGCGCACATCACGCGGCTTGCCCCGTACCGCGAGCTCCGCACGATCCTGAGCAGCCGCCGCCAGTCCTCCGGCCGGTCGCAACCGCCCGCTCTCACCTCGGACCTCTAGGCGCTGCGCGACTGCGGTGCCCCCGTGCTGCCGAGGAGCGTCACGAGCGCGCCGAGCGCGAGCGCGCCGAGCGGGTTGTCCTGGAGATGCGAAGCCGCCGCGATCGCCCCGGCGAGCACGAGCAGCGGCAGCGCGGCGTAGATCACGAACGCGGGGTCCCGCTCCCGCACGGCCCGGTCGAGCCCGTTCAGCACGGCCCAGCCGAGGCCGACGGCGAAGGCGGCGAGCCAGATCACGCCGAGCAGTCCGTACTCGAGCAGGAACTGGTAGGTCAGCAGATGGACCTGGGGGACGTGCGAGAGGTCCCGGCCCGCGGCGATGAGGGATTCCTTGAAGAACGCCGGAGCGTAGCTCTCGTCGATCGTCGCCCCGAAGCCACGGCCGATGGCGAGCGAGACCGGACCGTGAACCGCGGCGCGAACGCGCTGTGCCTCGAAGGTCCGCCCCGCGTTCGACGTGTTCGTCCCGTGGTACTGCCCGCGTAGGGTTGCGCCGTCGGAGGTGAAGCCGACGAAGACGACGAGCGCGGCGGCGGCGCAGGCGACCATCGCCCAGCGTGGTACGAGCGACCGCAGCCGAAGCACGAGGTAGGCGAGGAGCCCGAGCGCGCCGGCCAGCTCCACCGCCGTCGTCGAGCTCGAGCCGTTCTGGACTCCCGCGGCGTCGGCCACGAGGAACATGACCGCAATCGCGAGGGGCCACGCTCGCACCGTCCTCGTCCGGAACACGAGGAAGGCCAGCGCCCCGACGCACGCTGCCTCCTGGAACGAATAGATCGGCGCCGGCTCCCAGCCGAACAGAACGTACTGCGCCACCGCGAGGAGGAGCAGGACGTCCACGAGCTCGCGCGCCGAGGCGAGTGCGGCGCTCGCGTCCACTGCCCGTCCCGCGCAGTACATGAGCGCGAAGATCGCGACGAGACCGAGGTCCTGCGCGATGTAGGTCTTCGGTGCGTGATGGACCAAACCGAGCAGGAGCGCGGGAACGCTCAGCGCCACATAGGCGACCGTCACGCGGTCCAGCGGGTGGCTCAGCCTCCAGACTTCACTAAGCTCCCGCCGGCCCGCGCGGAGGCGTAGCCGGGGGGAAAGCTCCCGGACGACGAGCGGCAGGACGAGGACGAAGATGAGCGGGAGCGCGATTCGCTTCTCGAGGCCTTCGATCGCGAAGTTGTCCGAAACACCCGTGAGCCCGCGCACGAGCCAGGTCGCGCCGATCGAGACCACGAAGGTCGCGGTCAGGATCGAGCGGAAGTAACGACGGCGCGGATCGGCGGTCGCATTGGAGACGGCGAGAATCGCGACGATCGCCGCGGCGGCGGCGCCGGCCGCGGCCAACTTACTGGTCCAGTCCGGGCTGCGCGGCCGTCACGATCGCGGAGCCGAGGAGCCAGGTCGCCACGACTGCCGGCTCGCCGCGAAGGCGCTGCCGTACTTCGAGCTTGCGCGCAGCCGCCGGCTCGGCGAGGCGAGCGGTCTCGTCGTTCGGGCTCACCGGCTCGAGTTCTCGCGCGCCTGGGTGGCCTCGACGCCGTCGATGGCGAGCGAGCTGGTGAGGGAGACCTTCGTGGCGACGTAGATCCCGCCCGAGACGTACGCGTAGCCCTTGTGCTCCACGACGCCCCGAACCGAGATGCGCTGCCATCTCCCGGTGAGGACTCGCGCGGTCGTGCCGATCACGACCACCTTGCCCGCGTGCGCTCCGTTCGCATAGAGCTGCGCGATCACCTGGGCGCCACGGTTTCCGCGCACCCACCCGCTCAGCCAGAAGTGGTCGTGAACAGTGGGCGCCGTGGCGATCTCCACCCTCGCGCCGAACGGCCGGAACGACGTGGGCGTCGCGAGCAGAGCGGTCGGGCCGAAGCGATGGGGCCTCTTCGTCCACTCGATCTTGGCGTGCTCCGTGGGCACCCAGGGCGATGTGCCGAAGGTGAAGCTTCCGTTGGCGAGCAGGTTCGACTTGCCGCCGAAGTCATGAGGTAGCCCGTTCCCGAGCGTCTGGGCGGGCGGCGCCTGCAGACCCGCCTCGACCGCCGCGCCCTGCAGCGCTGAGGTGCAACCGGTCAGGCCCGCCACTGCGACGGCGAGCAAGCCCCACCGCCAGGCCCGTGGACTCACCGGCGCGATGATAGCGGCGCGGTTTCCGGACACCCGCCGCTGGGTCGGGGTTGCGCTAGCTTCCGCGCGTGGAAGTGGGCAGAGCTCGCCGTCGCGTGCCGCGCACGCTCCGTTCTGCGGGACGTCGGCTCCTTGGCGGGAGAAGTGACGGCCCCGGGCCGGAAGAGTCGCTTCCGCCCGATTTCACGCCCGAGGAGATCGAGCTCTGGCGAACTGTCCGGCCCTTCACGATGACGAGCCCGGAGCGGATCGTCGCGCTCCGCGGCGCGCTCGTGTATCTCGCGCATGCCGGGGTGCCGGGCGCGGTCGTCGAATGCGGTGTTTGGCGCGGGGGAAGCTCGATGGCGGCGGCGCTCACCCTGCTCTCGCTCGACGACGTGCGGCCGCTCTACCTGTTCGACACCTTCGAGGGCATGTCCCCGCCGACCGAGGCCGATGTCATGCACGACGGGCGCCGGGCGTCGGATCTCCTGGACGAGTCCGAGCCGGACTCCGCCTACTGGGCGATCGCGTCGATCGACGAGGTACGCGCCAACCTCGACTCGACCGGCTACCCGGACGGCTCGACCCACCTGATTCGCGGCCGCGTCGAGGAGACGATCCCGGACCAGGCGCCGCAGGAGATCGCCCTGCTGCGCCTCGACACCGACTGGTACGACTCGACGCGCCACGAGCTCCTGCACCTCTGGCCGCGCCTGAGCCCGCGGCGGGGTGCTGATCATCGACGACTACGGCCACTGGCAGGGCGCGCGTCGCGCGACCGACGAGTTCCTCGCGTCGCTCGACCGCCCGCCGCTCCTGCAGCGGATCGACTACACCGCGCGAATGGCCGTGAAGCCGGCCTGATCCGCTTGTTTCGCACACCGTCCACAACCGCTGGATCGTCCGGAGGAACCGCGAGGACGCGGCGAGGCTCGCCGTCCTCTGCCGCGGCGAGCTGCTCGATATCGGCTGCGGCGACAAGCCGTACGAGGACCTGATCCGCCCGCACGTCACGAAGTACGTCGGCTTCGACCATCCCGACACGCAGCACGACCGGGAGAAGGTGGACGTCTGGGGATCGGCGACCGACCTCCCGTTCGGCGACCGGTCGTTCGACACGGTCGTCTCGTTCCAGGTGCTCGAGCACGTCGAGGAGCCGGGCGCGATGGTCGCGGAGGCCTTCCGCGTGCTCCGGCCCGGCGGGATCTTCATCGTCACGACCCCGTTCATGTGGGGCGTGCACGAGCAGCCGCGCGACTTCTACCGCTACACGGAGTACGGGCTCCGTCACCTGCTGTCGAAGGCCGGCTTCGCCGAGGTCGAGATCGAGGCCGTCTCGGGCGTCTGGATGATGCTGGGCCTGCGCTTCTCCTACTTTCTGGAGCCGTGGTCGCAGTCTCGGTGGCGACCGATCGTGCTCGGGCTCCAGCTGCTCGCCCAGTCGATCGGAGCCCGGCTCGACAAGGCGTACCGCGTGGAGACCGATACGGTCGGCTACGTGACCGTCGCGAAGGTCCCGTCAAGCGTGGCGCCGCCGCGGTAGGCGGCTCGGCCTCAGGCGCAGCCGCCGGCAGAGCGCGTACGCGTAATGGCGTCCGCCCCGCCCGGTCGCGAGGGTGAGGAGCCGTTCGGCCTCGTTCCAGAGACCGGCGTCGAGCGCCAACCGGGCGAGAAAGCGGACGTGCGCGTCCCACGCCTCCTCGCCCGCCCGCTCGAGGATCTCGGCCTGGAACTTCTCGATCACGTGCTCGTAGCCGCGGATCTCGGCGAGCGGCGAGGTCGAGATCGCGTCCGGCGAGGTCAGGTGGTAGACGAAGACGGGTTCCGGCGGTGCGACGAAGCGGCAGAAGCGGGCGAGCCGGATCGAGGTGTCCCATTCCTGGAAGGCCGGCAGCTCCTCGTCGAGCGGCCCCATCCGCTCCAGCGCCGCCCGGGAGACCAGTAGTGCCGGGAAGAGGGTCGCCGGCCGCCGCAGCAGGACGTCGAGCGCGTTCTCCTCGCCGAGCAGCCGCCGTCCCATCTCCTTGCCGGGACCGTCGGCGGTCCGGACGACCCCGCTGCCGTGCACGACCGTCCAGGGGTCGAAGTCCGCCTGCGCGAGCAGGCCGACCTGCCGCTCCAGCTTGTCGGGCAGCCACTCGTCGTCGGAGTCGTGGAAGGCGACCCAGTCGCCGCGCGCCTCGCGGATGCCGCGGTTGCGAGCAGCCTGCGCTCCTCTGCGCACCGGTTGCCGGACGTACCGCGCGAGCCCAGGATCCCGCTCGCGCACGACCCGCTCCGTCTCGTCCGTCGAGCCGTCGTCCACGACGATGACCTCGAGCGGCGGGAGGGTTTGCCCGAGCACGGAGTCGAGCGAGCGGCCGAGGACGTCGGCCCGGTCGAATGTCGGGACGACGACGGAGATCCTCGGCGTCATCCGCGGAAGGCTACGGCAACCTCCCGGCTACAGTGCCCCGCCGTGGGCGGGCCGCTGGTCTCCATTCTCACGCCGTCGTTCGAGCAGGGGCGCTACCTCGGGGACTGCCTGCTCTCGGTCGCACGCCAGACGTATCCGGAGATCGAGCACGTCGTCGTCGACGGCGGCTCCACCGACGAGACGCTCACCGTGCTCGCCGAGGCGGGAGGGGGCGTCCGCTGGACGAGCGAGCCGGACCGTGGCCAGGCCGACGCCGTCAACAAGGCGTTCGCGCGCAGCACGGGCGAGATCATCGGCTGGATCAACAGCGACGACGGGCTGTTCGCGGTCGACACCGTGGCGCGGGTCGTGGCCGCGTTCGAGCAGCACCCGGAGGCGGACGTCGTCTTCGGCGACGTCGCACTCGTCGACGAGGGTGGACTCATCGTCCGGCACAGCCGCTCGCGCCGGCTCGCCGGCGCGACGCTGCCGCCGATGAGCCCCATCTCGCAGCCGGCGGCCTTCGTCCGCCGCTCCGCGCTCGCCGTCGGCGATGCACCGCTGCGCGTGGAGCTGCAGCGGCTGCTCGACTACGAGCTCTGGCTTCGCCTCCGCAGTCGCGGCGCGCGCTTCCTGCACCTGCCGGTCGTGCTCGCGGTCGACCGGGATCACGCGGAGCGCAAGGTGCGCAGCGCTGACGAGTTGTTTGCGCAAGAGCTGGAGGTCCTGGCGCGCGAGTACGGGACGGTCTTCCGGCAGGGGCGCTTCCGGCGTGTCGGCGGCTTCGGCCGGCGCGTGCAGGGCCTGGGCGCCGTGCTCGCCTGGGAGCGCCACACGCCGGCGTTTCCGTGGCGGGTGGACGGAAGAGGGCCGCGCGTCGTGCGCCAGCTCACGATGATCCACCCCGTTCAGCTCTAGTCCGCCAGACGACGTACCTCTCTCCGTCTCCGAGCAACGAGACCGCCTCGACGTAGCGGCGCTGCAGAAGGGCGGTCGTGCTGCGGACGAAAGCGTTCCACTCCTCGTCGTGCGGCGCCGGTTGGAAGGACGACGTCACGAGCACCAGGTCGGGCAGCCGGTGCTGCAGGCAGTCGAACGTCTGGTGAAGATTCGCCGAGTAGAGGTACTGGTCGAAGACCGGGCAGGCGAGCCTGAGGCCGGGGCGAAGGAATGCCGCCGAGCCTTGCTCGTCGTTCGAGCCGACGTGGGCCCAGGTCACGCTCGGACGTCCCGGGTACGCACGCGCTCGTGCCTCGTTCAGTGCCTCGGCAGCAAAGCTCGTCGGTGTGTGCCACCACTCCGACAGCGTCCTGATCGAATGAGGCGAGGCGTCTCCTCTTCCTCCGAGGCCGAAGAGAGCGGCCACGACGACGACGGGGATGGCGACGATCCGGAACCGGGCCGACCCGACGCTCTCGAGCGCACCGACGACGAGGACCGTCAAGAGGCTCGCCGGAAGAGCGAGCGGCTCGAGGTGGTGAAACCACACGGCCGTGAGCGAGAGCGTGACCGCCGTCGTAACCGCGGCAGCGAGAAGCATGCCTGCGATCGCCGCCTGGAAGCTGCTGCGCCGCGAGGAGCGTGCCCGACGGAGCACCACGATCACAGGGCCGAGTGCGACCGCCGACACCAGGATCAGGATCAGTCCGTAATGACCGTCGGCGAGGATCTCGCGGATCGCGTCGACATGGCCGCGTAGGCCAGTAGGCAAGCCGAGGCCCAGCTTCAGAGCTCGGTCCGGATAGCCGAGATTGCCCACCATCGCGTGGACGTAGCCCGGCAACTCTCCACGCGCGGCCACGAGGGCCACTGCGAGCGCGAGCGTGGCGGCGAACCCCACGAGGAGACGGACGACGGCCCTACGCAACGGCCGCCCTCGAGCGTGATCCAGGTACATCGCCGTTCCGAGGAGCGCGAGCATGATCAGCGTGTAGTCCGGTCTGAAGAGCACGGCCACGCCGAGAGCTGCCCCCGCTCCCATTGCAGCACCTCCAGCCCAGAGCGCCGGAATCAGCGGCGCGAGCGCCAGGGCGGGAAGCTCGGAGTAGCCGGCCTGGTACCACGTTCCGGTGAGGAACAGCGGGTATACGACATAGCCCACGGCGGCAGTCAGCCGAGAGGCGCCGACGGCGCGGAGGAGAAGCCAGAAGGAGCAGGTTGCGAGAGCAAGCCAGAAGACGTCGACCAGGAACGGGCCGCGCCACCCGGCCAGCCTGACCGCAACGGCGTCGACGTAGTAGAAGAACGGCGGCTTGTTGTCCCAGACTCCGGAGTAGAGCCGGTCGCCGTGGAGCAGGCGTGCAGCGACGCTCAGGAAGATCCCGCTGTCCGAGTCCAGGCTCGGCCGGCCGCGGAGGAACACGAGCAGAGAGGCATAGCCGGTCGTAGCGACTGCGACGACCGCGGGGCTCCGTGCGATCACCGGGAGCGGGCGCCGTCTCGTTGCGACGCGTGCTGGTTCCTCGGTCGAGCTCTGGCTCACGCTAGTCGCGTCGGACGGCCTGCAGGGTCAGCTTGTTGCCGATCTCGCCCGCGACGGCGTTGAACGTGCCGAGGGCGGCCCGCGTCAGCTCGCGCAACCCGGGCTGCGAGAGGAGCCGCGCCAGCCGGCCGGGGACGTGGCGGTAGACGAGCGCATAGCGCTCGTTCCGCACGATCTCGAAGCCCGCGGCCCCGACGCGCTCCGCGAGCCAGGCGGGATCGAGCCGGGCGATGAAGTTCCCGGCCTCCTCGTAGTGCTCGGCGAGCCGGATCCGGGTTGCGAGGAGCGTGGCGCGCGCGCGGGCGGGCTCGTTGATCGACACTGCGGTGCGGGCGACGCGGAGCATCTCGCGGAGACCTCCCTCCGGCGTTTCGAGGTGGTGGAGGCCGTCGTGGACGTAGACGAGGTCGACGCTGCGGTCGCGAAACGGCAGAGCCTCGGCGTCGGCGACGACCGCGAGGATCGGCAGTCCGTGCCGGCGGCCGCGCTCCTGCGCCCGTCGCACGGCCTCGAAGGAGAGGTCCGACGCGACGACGTGGAAGCCCGCCCGCGCCAGGAACTCCGCGTCCATCCCGGAGCCCCCGCACACGGTCAGCGCGGACGCGCCTCGCGGGAGGTCGAGCGCCGCGAGGCTGCGCCGGAACTTCTCGGCCAGCGCCCAGCGGTAGAACCAGGGCGTGCCGTGTGGGCGCGTGACCTCGAACTCCGGGTCGGCCTCGTCGAAGAAGTGCTCCTGCTGCTCCTTGTGGCTCGTGTCGCCCGCGCCGGGCGGACGGAGCACGGGGATCCCGTCGCGCAGCTCGTACTCCGCTCCGCACTCGCCGCAGCGGAGTTGCTGCGGCTGCCACTCGAGCCCCCCGCGGCACGCGGGGCAGGCGAGGAGCGGGCGGAGCCGGCTCAGGTCGGTCGCGTCGGCATCCTCGCCGCCGGCCGGTCGCGCCGTGTCCCGGAACCATGCGGCGTCCAGCACGCGCGCCAGGCTACCTAGGATCACGTCATGCCTGGGCGCGTTCTCTGGGTCGTCCACTATCCGCACTTCGGCGGCCCCCACAACGAGGCTCTGCGCCTGCGCGAGCCGCTCGCGCGGCGAGGCTGGGAGATCGCGGTTGCGATTCCCGACGAGCCGGGCAGCGCCGCGCCGCGCCTGCGGGAGGCTGGAGTCGAGACGCTGCAGCTCCCGCTCGGGCGGCTGCGGGCGTCGGCCGATCCGCGCCTGCTGCTGCGCTACCTCCGCGAGCTCCGGTCGACGGTCGGCGTGCTCGAGGATGCGATCGAGCGCACCGGCGCCGACGTCGTCGTGATCGGAGGGCTCGTCAACCCGCACGCCGCCTTCGCCGCGCGCCGGCGGGGCGCGGCCGTCGTCTGGCAGATCGTCGACTCGCGCGCGCCCGCAGCGCTCAGGCGGCTGGCCATGCCCGTCGTGCGACGCCGGGCCGACGCCGTCCTCTTCGACGGGGAAGCCTTGATCGCGCTGCACGGCGGGCGGGAGCGCCTCGGGCTGCCGGCCTTCGTCTACCTGCCGCCCGTGGACACGGCGCGCTTCGTCCCCTCGTCCGAGCGCCGCGCGCGCGTCCGCGGCGAGCTCGGGATTCCCGCCGCTGCACCGGTGATGGGAACCGTCTCGGTGCTCAGCCCGATGAAGGGGCTGGAGAGCTTCCTCGAGGCGGCGGCTCGGGTCTCCGCTTCTCACCCGGACGCGCGATTCGTCGTCGTCGGCGGGGCGCCGGACTCCCGGCAGGCCTACGGCGACGAGCTGCGGCGGCGGGCGGAGGAGCTCGCGCTGCCGCATCCGGTCGTCTTCGCCGGCGAGCGCGCCGACGTCGAGGACTGGTACGCGGCCTTCGACGTCCACGTGATCACGTCGCTGCCGCGCTCGGAGGGGACGACGACGACGGCGCTCGAGGCGCAGGCGTGCGGCGTCCCGGTCGTCGCGACGCGCGTCGCCGCCGTGCCCGAGGTGGTCGAGGACGGCGTCACCGGGCTCCTCGTCGAGCCCGAGAGACCCGACCTCGTGGCCGCAGCCGTGCTGCGGTTGCTCGACGACGAGGAGACGCGGCGGCGCATGGGCGCCGCCGGACGGGAGGCGGCCGTGACCCGCTTCGACGTCGACGTCTCCGCCGACGTGCACGCGCGCGCCTACGAGGCCGCGCTCGAGCACGCCCGGGAGCGCTCGTCAGGACGGTAGGCGGCCGGCGAACGGCAGCAGCGTCGCCGCGAGGCGCGCCGCCGAGATCGATTGCCGCCGCGCAGGGTCGCGCAGGAACCGCGACCAGGCGCCCGTGCCCGTCCCTCGGCCGGCGGCCCTCGCCAGGAAGGAGAGTGTCAACGCGCGCCGCCACAGTCCCGCCTCGACGCGGGCGAACTGACCTGCGACCGCTCCCGGCTTCGGGTAGCGACCGCGGATCTCGGCGAGCTCGGCCGCGAGCGCGTCGCCTTGCGCGAAGCGCTTCGCCGCCGGGTGGTCGCGCTGGAGCGCGAGCACCTCGTCGATCTTCCGGCCGGGGAAGCGCTCGCCGATCCGCATCCAGTACTCGCAGTCGCCGAGAAGCTGCAACGAGTCGTCGAACGGCCCCTCCTGCTCCCAGACCTCGCGCCGGAGGAAGACGGTCGGCTGCGGCAGGAAGCCGTGCCGGCGGAGGTACGCGAGCCGGAAGGGTGGCTGGAGGTCGAGGCGCATGGCCCCAGACGGCTCACGGACGACGAGGTCGCCGAAGACGAAGCCGGCGTCGGGCCGCCGGCGCAGCTCCTCGACCGCGACCTCGACCGTCCACGGAAACCACGCGTCGTCGGTGTTGAGGTAGGCGAGGATCTCTCCCGAGGAGGCGGCGAGCCCCTTGTTGATCGCGTCGTACATGCCCGAGTCCGGTTCGGACGTCCACCGCAACGAGCCCTCTCCGGTCGAGCTGCGCAGGATCTCGAGCGTGCCGTCCGTCGAGCCTCCGTCGACGACGAGGTGCTCGACTCGCGGATACGTCTGCTCCCGCACCGAGCGGAGGGCCTCCGCGATCGTCGCCGCCTGGTCGAGCGACGGCGTCACGACCGAGACGAGCGGCAGGTCGCTCATGCCCTGCGGCGCGCGGCCGCGCGGGCCGGGCGCAGGATCCTTCCCGCCGGGCCCAGGAGACGATTTCGGCGCCGGAACCGCTCGACGCGGGCCGGCAGCCCGGGATCCGCGGCGAGCCGCTCCGCCAGCCGTCCGGCGGCGAAGTCGTAGAGGGCGAGGTCGAAGCGGTTCGCGGCCTCGATCGCCGCAACCTCCTCTTCGGTCACGGCGCTCCCGGACTCCGAGCTCCGGTTCTCGGGCACGTAGTACGGCGACGACCAGCCGAGCGACTCCTGCATCAGCAGCAGGCTCTCGTCGAACCGTTCCGCCAGCCCGACCACCGCGAACTCGTCGGCGAGCACCCGCGTCGCCTCCTCGAGACAGCCCTCGTCGCACTCGTCCAGCTCGCGCGCGCGCGCCGAGAACATCTGCACCTGGCCGTTCCGCAGCTCGCGCGAGAGCGTCCCCTGTGCGTAGGCCGCGAGATCGAGATCGCCCTCCACGACGGCCGTGTGCAGGTAGTGGTCCGGCTTGTTGCGGACGTAGCGGTAGTGCGAGGCGACCCGCGCGACCGGATGACGCAGGAGCGTCACGTAGCGCGGCGGCTGCTGGAAGTGGCGGTGTACCCCGTAGTACACGTGCCCCTTGAGCACCTCGATCTCGGCGAGCGTCTCGGGAGCAGCGGTCGAGAGGGCCTGCTCCGCGCGCTCCGGATCCGCGAAGTCCAGGATCCGCGCCGGCGGATACTGGTCCTCGATCACCCTGTGCAGCGTCGTGCCGGCCGCCTTCGGCACGTGCACGAAGACGAGAAGGCTCACTCCGGCTGCGGGACGAAGCCCGGCACGAGCCGCATTCGGGGTGCTGCGCCCCTCACCGCCGGGATGGTAGCCGCCGCCTTCCGGGAGGCTCCTCATCCCGCCCGTAAGCCTTGTGTTAGCGATGCTTCCGCCCGCCGACTCCTGGGCTACTGTGCCTGCCGTGCGGCGCGAGGGCGATCCGGGTCTGTGTCGGCGGCGTGCCTCCTGGCCGTCGCGCCTGCTCCTCGTGGCGCTCGCCTGCGCTGTCGCGGCGGTCTCGACCGCGGGGGCTTCGGCGACGCACGCGAAGCACGCGCGACACCTGCGCGTTCGCTCCACACCGGCCACGCTGCCTCTGCGGACGGCGATCTTCGACCCGTTCCTCCTGCCCGGCCCGCAGCAGGACAAGGGCTTCCAGATGACCCGGGCTGCCGGTGCCAGCTACGTGCGGATCCTCGTGCGCTGGTCGACCATCGCGCCCAAGACCGTCCCGACCGGCTTTGTCCCCACCAACCCGAGCTCTCCCGGCTACTCGTGGGCGACGACCGACGCCGCGGTCGCCTCCGCCGAGGCGGCCGGGCTGACGCCGATCATCGACATCATCAGCCCGCCGACCTGGGGGGCCGACGTCGGCGGGATCAATCCCCAGATCGCCGCTCTGGGTCAGTTCGCGACCGCGATCGCCACGCACTACGACGGGCACCACGGCGCCTCGGCGGCGCACGTCTTCCAGGTCTGGAACGAGCCGAATCTCAGCCTCGACCTGAACCCGGTCGACGCGTCGGTCTACCGCTCGATGGTCAACGCGGTCGCCGCCTCGGTGCACGCGGTCAACCCGGCGAACCTCGTCGTGGCCGGGGACCTCGACCCGTTCGCAAACACTGCGAAGCGGTTCCATACCGAAGCGCCTCTCGCGTTCATGCGCTCGCTGCTCTGCCTCTCGACCGGCAAGAAGCCGCACGCGACGTGCAACACGCCGGTCGACTTCGACGTCTGGTCACACCACCCGTACACCTTCCAGGGCCCGTTCGGGCACGCGAAGAACGCGGACGACGTCTCGCTCGGCGACCTGCCGCGGATGGATGCGCTCCTGCAGGACGCCGTGAAGCTCCACACGATCGCCTCCTCCCACCCCGTCCAGTTCTGGGTCACCGAGTTCGGCTGGGACACGAGCCCGCCGCGCTCGCACGCGGCCCCGCTCCAGCTCCAGGCCCGCTGGACCGCCGAGGCGCTCTACCAGATGTGGCACTCCGGGGTCTCCCTCGTGACCTGGTTCCTCCTCCAGGACCAGGCGTCGCCGAGCCCTTGGGAGTGCGGTCTCTACTTCAACTCGCCGCAGCTCGAGCAGGCCAAGGCGAAGCCGATGCGGACCTCGTTCCGGTTCCCGTTCGTCGCCTATCTCGGCAGCAAGACGGTCAGCGTCTGGGGGCGCGACGCCACGAGCACGAAGAAGACGGTCACGATCCAGCTCAAGCACCCGCACGGGAAGTGGAAGACGGTCGCGCGCCTCGGCGCGAACCACTACGGCATCTTCCTCGCCAAGCTTCGCCTGAAGGCCACGAAGAAGGACTGGCTGCGCGCGACCGCGTCCGGCTCCGGCTACTCGCTTCCGTTCTCGCTCACGCGCCCACCCTCGACGCTCCGCTACGACCCCTGGGGGAAGTAGGCTCCTGCTTCGCCTCGCCGCCCTCCTCTCCATCGTCGCGCTGACGGCCGCGGCGGTAGCGTCGGCGGCAACGCATCGCCAACACCTCGTCAGCATCTCCTCGACGCCGGGGACGCGTCCTCTGCGGACGGCGATCATGGAGCCCTACCTCTTCCCGGGCGACCAGCAGACGCAGGCGTTCGCGGTCGCCCGGCACACGGGCGCCACCTATGCGCGGATGGCGGCGAACTGGGCGTCGATCGCCCCCTCGACGCTGCCCGCGTCCGGATTCGACCCGTCCGATCCCGACTCGCCGGACTACAACTGGACCACCCTCGACGGCGAGGTCGAGGCGGCGGAGAACGCCGGGCTGACGCCGATCCTCGACATCGGCGAGCCGCCGCCCTGGGCGCTCTCGATCCCGCGCCAGGGCCTGCACGGTGGCGGAACGCCGCAGATCGCGGCGCTCGCCGCCTTCGCGCATGCGCTGGCATCGCACTACGACGGGAGCGACGGGCCGCCGGCCGTGCACGTCTACCAGATCTGGAACGAGCCGAACCTCAGCCTCGACCTCGACCCCGTCGACCCGGACGTCTATCGCTCGATGCTCAACGCCGCAGCCGACCAGATCCACGGTGTCGATTCCTCGAACATCGTCGTCGCGGGCGCTCTCGACCCGTTCAAGAACAGGGCCAAGCGGTTCTACACGGTCGCACCGCTCGCTTTCATGCGGAAGCTTCTCTGCGTCTCGAGCGGGGCGGACCCGCACTCGACGTGCGACACGCCGGTCGACTTCGACGCCTGGTCGCACCACCCGTACACGTTCGGCGGGCCTTTCGGCCACGCGAAGCTCAAGGACGACGTCTCGCTCGGCGACCTGCCGAGGATGGCGGCGGTGCTGCGGGCTGCGGAGCAGATGCACCACATCGTCTCGGCGCACAAGGTCGAGTTCTGGGTGACGGAGTTCGCCTGGGACACGGATCCACCCAACCCGCACGCGCTGAAGATGAATCTCCAGGCGCGCGGGACGGCGGAGGCGCTGCACCAGATGTGGCTCTCGGGCGTCACCCTCGCGACGTGGTTCCTGCTCCAGGACCACCCGCTCAAGAAGGACCCCTATCAGTGCGGTCTCTACTTCGGCGGCAAGCCGATCGCCAAGGCCAAAGCCAAGCCGACGCTGACGGCGTTCCGCTTCCCCTTTGTCGCCTACCGGCACGGCGGCACGATCAGCCTCTGGGGTCGCGATGCTACGAGCGACAAGAGGCTCGTCACGATCCAGCTCCGGCACGGCTACGGGAGCTGGCAGACGATTGCGAGGATCCGGAGCAACCGCTACGGGATCTTCCTCCAGAACCTGCGGATCGCCTCCGAGCCGACCGACTGGCTGCGTGCGGTCGCGCCTGGCTCCGGCAATTCTCTCGCCTTCTCCCTCACGCAGCCGGTGTATCCCCACATCGGCCCCTGGGGCAACTGACACGCCGCTAGCGTTGTTGCCGTGATCGCGGCCGTCGTCCTCTTCTGGGGCTCGCTCGCCGCGCTCGCGTGGACGCACGCTGCTCTACCCGCTCGTCGCCGCAGGCGCTGCCCGCGTGCGGACGCGGCCGGTCGTGCGAGACGAGTCGTACCTCCCGTCGGCGGCCGTGATCGTGACCGCGTACAACGAGGAGGAGTCGATCGAGCGGCGGCTCGAGAACCTCCGCGGGCTCGACTACCCGCCGGAGCTGCTGGAGCTCGTCGTGACCTCCGATGCCTCCACCGACAGGACGGAGCAGCTCGCCGAGGCGGCGGGGGCCAGCGTGATCCGCAACCCGCGCGGCGGCAAGGTCGCCGCCCAGGACGCGGCGGTGCGCGCGACGTCTGCCGAGGTCGTCGCCTTCTCCGACGCCAATGCGAGCTGGGATCCCGACGCGCTGCGCAAGCTGGTCCGCAATCTCGCCGACCCGAAGGTCGCGTACGTCTGCGGCCGCCTGCGGCTCGAGGACGCGGCCGGCTCGAACAAGGAAGGGCTCTACTGGCGCTACGAGCTCGTGACCCGCGAGTCGGAGTCGCGCCTCGGCTCGATCACGGCCGGCAACGGCGCGATCTATGCGCTTCGACGCGCCGACTACGTCAAGGTCGACCCACGCTTCGGTCACGACCTCGCGCTGCCGTACCTGATGCCTCAGCGCGGGATGCGGGCGGTCTACGAGCCGGAGGCACGCGCCCACGAGCAGCCGACGCCCACGAACGAGACGGAGTACCGCCGCAAGGTGCGGATGTTCGAGCACGCGTGGCTGATCGTCCTGCGGGGCCGGATGCTGCGCCGCCAGCCGCCCGGCTACGCCGTCGCCCTCTTTTCGCACCGCCATCTGCGCTATGCGAGCGGCCTGCTCCACCTCGTCCTGCTCGGCAGCTCGATCGCCCTCGTCGGTCGCGGCGACGTCTACGCCATCCTGCTCGGCCTGCAGGCCGGCGTCCTCGCGGCGGCGCTGCTGGGAGTCGGGATCGCCCGCTACTACGTCCTGATCACCGCGGCGACGGTCGTGGCGCTCTGGAACTACCTGCGGCGGGGCGTCCCGGCGACGTGGGCGCCGCAGCGCGAGGGAATAGCGTGAACCGCGCCGCAGACGTCGCCCTCGCGGGTACCGCGCTGCTGGTGGCCTCGCCCGTCCTCGCCCTCGCCGCGCTCGCGATCAAGCTCGAGGACGGCGGGCCTGTCCTCTACCGTCAGGTCCGGGTGGGCAAGGACGGCCATGACTTCGGGCTGCTCAAGCTGCGGACGATGGTCGTCGGCGCCGAGTCGATGGGGGCGGGCATCTCCGTGGACGAGGGCGACACGCGGATCACGCGCACGGGCAGGGTGCTGCGCAAGCTGTCCCTCGACGAGCTGCCGCAGCTCTGGAACGTCGTCCGCGGCGAGATGAGCGTGATCGGCCCCCGCCCGACGCTCCGGTACCAGGTCGAGCAGTACGACGAGCGGCAGCGCCACCGCCTCGACGTCAGGCCCGGGATCACCGGCTGGGCGCAGATCAACGGTCGCGCGACCCTGCCCTGGGCCGACCGGATCGAGCTCGACGTCTGGTACGTCGAGCACCGTTCGCCGCTGCTCGACGCGAGGATCCTCGCACGCACCCCGCTCGCCCTGTTCCGCGGCACGTACAAGGGGCAGACAGGCGGCTGGAAGCCCTCGGCGTGAGAGCGCGGGACTATCCTCGCCCAAGGTGAACGTCCTGATCACCGGGGCGTGCGGGGTTACGCCGCGCGCCATTGCCCGCTCGCTGCGACTGAGCCCGCTCTTCGCCGAGGCTCGGCTCGTCGGCGTCGACCGCGGCGGCAACTGGTACGGGTTCTACGAGGGCCTGTACGACCGCGTCTACCGCGTCTCGGATCCCGACGAGCCCGGCTACGCGGAGCTGATCGCCGACATCTGCGGGCGGGAGGCGATCGACGCGGCCCTCGTCAGTCCCGAGGCCGAGGTTCGGTTCTGGAGCGCGCGCGAGTTCCCGGTCCCCACTCTGCTGCCGCGGCACGGCCTGGTCGAGATCGCGATCAGCAAACGCAAGCTGTACGACGGGCTCCGCGAGACGGGGCTCGTACCGAGCTACGCCATCGTCGGCCGCGACGAGCTGCTCGACGGGCGCGGCCTCGACCTCGACGGCGGCCCGGTGTGGCTGCGGGACCATTCCGAGGCGTCGTCGAGCGGGATCGGCTCCATCCAGGTGAGCGAGCCGGGCGAGGCGCACGCCTGGGCCTACCTCAATCCGGAGATCCCGAGCTTCATGGTCGCGGAGCACCTGCCGGGACGGAACGTCGCCTGCACGCTCCTCTTCCACGAGGACTCGCTCCTCAAGGCGGGCTGCTACGAGCGGCTCGAGTACTTCATGGGGCACCTCGCCGTCTCGGGCATCACGGGGAACATCAACCGGGGTCGCCTCGTCGACGACGAGCGTGCGCGTGCGCTCGCCGAGCAGGCGGTGCGGTTCGTCGCCGGTCTCGCCGGCGAGCCCGCGCACGGCCTTCTCACCGTCGACTTCCGCGAGGACCGGACGGGGGCGCTCAAGGTCACGGAGTTCAACGTCCGGCACGTCGCCGCCACGTCGGCGCTCGCCGCCGGCGGCGCGAACCTCGCTGAGGCCCAGCTCCTCGCGGCGCTCGGCCGGCTCGACGAGATCGGCGAGCCCGTGCCGCGATTCCCGGCGGACAACGTCATCCTGCGGGACATCGACGGAACGCCGCTTCTGCTCACCGGTTACCGGGAGCTCGCGGTCGGCGAGTACGCCCCCGACGCTCCGGAGTCGCGGCTACCGTAGCGTGGCTCTGAGGCGGCTACCCCTCCTGCTTCTGCTCGCGGGTCTCGCCGCCGGATGTGGCGGCAGCGCGCCGCACACCGTTCCGGCGACCACGCAGGCGAAGCCGCATCTCAGGTCGCATCACCACGCGCGCGTGAGTCTCGCGAAGCTCGTCGTCACGGTCCTCGACGGCGACCGTCGCGTCCGGGTCGGCGGTGCCCGAGTGCAGGTGTGGGACCACCACCGCCGCACCGGCGAGCACGGCGTCGCCGTGATCGAGGCACCGCGACGACGGCTCGAGGTCACCGTTTCCGCTCACGGCTACACGACCGTGCACGAGCCCGTGAACTTCGCCCGGCGCCGCCAGACCATCCGCATCTACCAGCCGGATCTCCAGTGGCCGGTCTACGGCGCGACCCCGGCGCGAACGGGCGCGCAGTCGCAGATCCGGCTGCGGCCGCCGTTCCGGATCGTCTGGAGCCGGAGCATGGGCCACCTGATCGAGTTCCCGGCCGTCGTCTGGGACGGCTTCGCGTACATCTCGAATGCTCGCGGCACCGTCAACGCCGTCTCGATGCGCTCGGGGAACATCGCGTGGACGCACTCCACTCCAGGCTCGCCCCGCACTGCCGCCTCGCCCGCGATCGACGGTCCCGACCTCGTCTACCACACGATGGGCGGCAGCGTCTACGTGCTCGACCGCGCGAACGGGGGGCTCCTCTGGTCCTGGAACGCGGGCTCCGCGATCGAGCCGTCGCCGGTCGTGCGGGACGGGGTCGACTACTTCGGCGACGCGGGCGGCAACGTCTACGCGCTCGACCTGCGCACCCATCGTCTGCGCTGGAGCCGCTCGCTCGGGGCGAAGATCACGTCGAGCGTGTCGCTCGCGCACGGGACGCTCTACGTCGGCGACTACGCGGGCCGGCTGTGGGCGCTCTCGCGGAAGACCGGCGCGACCCGCTGGGTCGGGCGGGTCAACGGGAAGATCTACGGGACGCCGGCGGTCTCGGGGGGTCGCATCTTCGTCCCCTCTTCGGACGGTGACTCGCTGACGGCGTTCTCGACGCGTGGGCGGTACCTCTGGCGCTTCACCGCCGGCTACTACGTCTACTCCTCGCCCGCGGTCTGGCACGGGCGAGTCTGCTTCGGCTCGTACGACGGCTGGTTCTACGGCCTCTCCGCCACGACCGGGCGACTCCTCTGGCGCGTCGCCACCGGCGGCGCGATCTCGGGCGCGGCCGTGGTCGTCGACGGCATCGCGTACGCCGGGAGCTTCTCGCACAGGATCGTCGGCGTGGACGTCCGCACGGGACATGTCGTGCTGCGCTTCCCGCACGGCGAGTACGTCCCCGTCTCGGGCGACGGGATGCGGCTGCTCCTGCACGGCTTCGCGCGGCTCTACGCCGTCGAGCCGCGGCGCCGCTCGCTGGCGGGTCACTAACAGACCCCTCACGCACGTCGGCTATCGTCGCGGGTCGATGACTGCCCCCGCGCCCCCGACGCGCGGCTTCGATCCGGAGGCCGAGCAGGAAGTCGACTTCGCGAAGTACGTCCGACTGCTCGCCGTCCGCTGGTGGCTGCTCGCGGCCGGTGTCGTCGCCGGAGCCGTGATCGGCTACCTCGTCTCGCTCGGCGGGACGCAGGTCTACTCCGCCACCGCGACCCTCTACCTCGGCCAGCCCTATTCGCCGACCGGCAGCGCGCCGGTGAATACGCCGCAGACGAACCCCTCGGCCATCGGGACCGTGATCCAGCAGCAGTCGGTGGACGAGGCCGTCGCGAACGCCTGCCACACGAAGGTGAGCGCGTTCAGGAAGGGGATCTCGACCCAGTCCGTCGCGACCGGCGCCTCGTCGAAGGGGAGCCAGTCGCAGGTCACGCCGCTGGTCAAGCTCAGCGTCCAGGCGAGGAAGGGGAAGGTCGCAGCCTGCGCGGCGAACGAGCTCGCCCGCCAGGTCGTGAAGCGGCTCGGCGTGTATCCGGCAGCGCAGATCGCCAACTACGAGGCGCACATCCGATTCGACAACCAGGACATCAAGACGATCCAGGCCGCGATCGCCAGCTCGAGCATCTCCACGACCGACAAGCTGATCCTCGAGACGACCCTACGCAGCGACCAGCTCGACAAGACCACGAACGCCGGGCTTCTGCTCGAGGCGAAGAACGTCGAGCTGCCGCAGCTTCTCACGGGAGCCGCCGCGCGGAAGATCACGGCGCGCAGCCGCCGCAACACGGTCGTCATCGCGGCGATCATCGGTCTCATCCTCGGCGCCCTCGCGGCGCTGCTCTGGGATCGCGTCGTGCCGCGGCTCGTGCCGCGCAACGGCGCTGAATAGGCTTGCGCCGTGTTCGAGGGGAAGCGCGTCGCGGTCGTGGTGCCCGCCCACGACGAGGAGGCGCTGATCGCCCCGACGATCGGCGGCATCCCGCAGCTCGCGGACCGGATCATCGTCGTCGACGACGGCTCGACCGACGGCACGGTCGAGGCCGCGCGCGCCGCCGGCGACGATCGCGTCGAAGTGCTCTCGCGCGAGCGAAGAGGCGGTGTCGGGGCGGCGGTGATCACCGGCTACCGTCGCGCGCTCGAGGAGCAGATGGACGTCGTGGTCGTGATGAACGGCGACAACCAGATGGATCCGGACGATCTGCCGACCCTCGTCGGCCCGGTCGCGCGCGGCGAGCTCGACTACGCGAAGGCGAACCGCCTCTTCACCGGCCAGGCGTGGGACCTGATCCCGAAGACCCGCTTCTTCGGCAACGCCATCCTGTCGATGCTGACGAAGGTCGCCTCCGGCTACTGGCACGTGGCCGACTCCCAATCCGGCTACACGGCCGTCTCACGCCAGATGCTCGAGCGGCTCGACCTCGACCGCGTCTACACGAACTACGGCTTCCCGAACGACATGCTCGTGCACCTGAACGTCTGGAACGCGCGCGTCCGCGACTTCCCCTCGCGCCCGATCTATGGCGTGGGCGAGCAGTCGAAGATGCGCTACCGGCACGTCGTGCCGCGGATCGCCTGGCTGCTCTTGCGCGGCTTCTTCTGGCGCCTGTGGGAGAAGTACGTCAAGCGCGACTTCCACCCGCTCGTGTTCTTCTACGTGCTCGGGGCGATCGCGACCCTCGCCGGCGTGCTGCTCGGCTTCGTCGTCGTCGGCTACCGGATCGCGGGCTCGTCGATCCCGATCGCGACTGTCGTCCTCGTCGCCCTACTCGTCCTGTCGGGCCTGCAGTTCACGCTCTTCGCCATGTGGTTCGACATGGAGTCGAACAAGGACCTTCGGTAGCTCGCGAGACCTGCGGTCTCGCTCGCTGGGATAGGGAACTGCGCGGGCCGGAAAGCGTGGTTTCCGGCCCGCTTCGTGCTGTTTGTCTTTGGGTGGTCTGGTTGGGGGCTGCTGTGGTGCGCTCGCGCGCGGCGGAGGCCGGCACGAGCGCAGTCCGGCCTGCGCGTACGCTCGCGCGTACGCTCCGGCCCTTCATGCCGAGGATGGGTGAAGCGTTCGACCCCTCGTGGCGTTCGGGCGGCGGCGTAACGCCGCGTTACGCCGCCGCGAACCAGCGGGCGAGCACGCGCAGCCTGCTCGCTCGCGACGGGGAGAAAGCTCTGAAGCCACACAGCCCAATACGCCCTCAGCACGGAGCGGGCCGGAAACCACGCTTTCCGGCCCGCGCAGTTCCGCTACCTCGGGCGAAGAGCTGCGCTCTTCGCCCGATAGAATCGGCGAGTGGCAACCGCGGTCGTGACAGGAGGCGCCGGCTTTCTCGGCTCGCACCTCTGCGACTACCTCCTCGAGCGCGGGCAGCGCGTGGTCTGCATCGACAACCTCGTCAGCGGCTCGCTCGCCAACATCGAGCACGTTCGCGACGACGCGTTCACCTTTATCGACCACGACGTCACGGAGCCGATCGTCCTCGGCGAGCCCGTCGACTTCGTCTACCACTTCGCGGCGCTCGCGAGCCCGGAGGACTACCTCCGCATGCCGCTCCACTCGCTCAAGGTCGGCTCCTACGGGACGCACAACTCGCTCGGCCTCGCGAAGTTCAAGCGCGCGCGCTTCCTGCTGGCCTCGACGAGCGAGGTCTACGGAGATCCGCAGGTGCACCCGCAGCCGGAGACGTACTGGGGACACGTCAACCCGATCGGGCCGCGCGGCGTCTACGACGAGGCGAAGCGGTACGCGGAGGCGCTGGCGATGGCGTACCACGGCCAGCAGGGCGTGGACACGGCGATCGTGCGGATCTTCAACACCTACGGCCCGCGGATGCGTCCCAACGACGGGCGCGCGGTCTCGAACTTCGTCCGCCAGGCGCTCGCGGAGGAGCCGCTCACCGTCTACGGGGACGGCTCGCAGACGCGAAGCTTCTGCTACGTCGACGATCTCATCCGCGGCATCGTCCTGCTCGCCCAGAGCGGGGAGCACCTGCCGGTCAACCTTGGCAACCCCGACGAGCGGACGATGCTCGAGCTCGCGGAGATCGTGAAGCGAGTCACGGGGGCGTCGAGCGAGATCGTGTTCGAGGCGCTGCCGGTAGACGACCCGCAGGTGCGGCAGCCCGACATCACCCGCGCCCGGCAGCTGCTCGGCTGGGAGCCCGAGATCCCGCTCGAGGACGGGCTCGGCCGGCTGCTGCGCGCGCAGGGGCGCGAGCCTGCAGCCTTCTGAGCGGTTGGACGGGCTGTTCCGGATCCCGCTCGAGCCTCGGAGCGACGAGAGGGGCTGGTTCGCCGAGCTGGCGCGCGCCAGCGGGCTGCCGAAGCCGATCCGGCAGGTGAACCTCGCCTGGTCGCGGCGCGGCGTGGTGCGCGGCCTCCACTTCCACGAACGGGGCCAGGACGACGTCTTCGTCTGCCTCGCAGGCACCCTCCGGCTCGTCGTCCTCGATCGCGCCAGTGGTGAGACGTTCTACGAGGACATCGGCGACGACAACGCGGTCGCCGTCTACGTCCCCGGCATCCACGCGCACGGCTACGAGGCGCTCACGGACGCGCTCGTCGCCTACCTCGTCACGGAGGAATACGACCCGACCGACCCCGACGAGCACGGCCTGTGCTGGGCCGACCCGCGAGTCAGGCACCTATGGAGCAGCGAGACCCCGATCCTGTCCGCTCGGGACGCCGCCGCCTGCTCGTAACCGGGGCCGACGGGCAGCTCGGCTCGGCGCTTCGCGAGGAGTTCGCCGCCGAGGACGTCGTCGCCGTCTCCCGCGACGAGTGGGACGTCGCGCTGCCGCCGCCCGGCTGGCTAATGCCGGCCGATCTCGTCCTCCACGCGGCGGCCTGGACGGACGTCGACGGGGCCGAGGCCGACCCGCAGGAGGCGGCCGCCGTCAACGTCGGGGGAACGCAGCACGTCGCAGAGCTCGGGGTGCCGTTCGTCCTCTTCTCCACCGACTACGTCTTCGACGGGCGCAAGCGCGAGCCGTACGTCGAGTCCGACGCACCCGCGCCGCTCTCGGTCTACGGCCGGACGAAGCTGCTCGCGGAGGCGGCTGCCGGCGAGGGCGCCTGGATCGTCCGTACGTCCTGGCTCTTCGGCTGGACGGGCGAGAACTTCGTCCGCACGATGCTGCGGCTCGGGCAGGTCCGGGACGAGGTGGCCGTCGTCGACGACCAGCGCGGCTGCCCGACGTACGTCGGGCATCTCGCGGCCGCCGTGCGCGACCTGCTCGAGCAGCCGCACGGCACCTGGCACCTCGCGGCGAGCGGGGACTGCACGTGGGCCGAGCTCGCCGAGGCGATCTTCGAGGAGGCCGGGCTCGCGTGCCGTGTCCGCCGGATCTCGAGCGAGGAGCTCGGGCGGCCGGCGCCGCGGCCGGCCTACTCGGTCCTGCGCAGCGAACGGCCGGGGGCTCCGACGCTGCCGCACTGGCGCGACGGTCTCAGGGCCTGCCTCGAGCGCCTACTGTGACCCGCGTGGAGCCGCTTCTGGTCCGGGTCCTGACGGCGCGAGCCGGCGGAGCGGACCCCAGTCTGGTTCATGCGCCAGGCCGGCCGGTCGCTGCCGGAGTACCGGGCGCTGCGCGAGCGGCACGGCTTCTTCGAGCTGGCGGAGACGCCCGAGCTGTGCGCCGAGGTGACGCTGCAGCCGGTACGGCGCCACGGCGTCGACGCGGCCGTCCTCTTCGCCGACATCATGTCTCCCGTCCTCGGCCTGGGCCTCGAGGTCCAGCTCGTCGAGGGCGTCGGCCCGGTCGTCGAGCGGCCGGTGGAGTCCGCAGCCGACGTCGAGCGGCTGCGCGTGGCCGAGCCGGAGGAGTGGGGAGCGCCGATCCTCGAGGCGGTGCGGATCGTGCGGCAGGAGCTCGAGCCCGACCGGGCGCTCGTCGGCTTCTGCGGCGGGCCGTTCACCGTCGCGGGCTATCTCGTCGAGGGAAGGCCGAGCCGCGACTTCGCCCGCACGAAGACGTTGATGTACGGCGAGCCGGCTGTCTGGCACGCGCTGATGGAGCGGCTCACGCAGCAGTTCGAGCGCTACGTCGCCGGCCAGGCGGCGGCAGGCGCCGACGCGATCCAGCTCTTCGACTCCTGGGTCGGCGTGCTTTCGGTCGCCGACTACGTGGAGTTCGTCCAGCCGTACTCGCGGCGGGTGCTCGAGGCGGTGGACGTGCCGACGATCCACTTCGGCACTGGAGTCTCGACGCCGCTGCTGGCCGAGCTCGCGCAGGCGGGCGGCGACGCGATCGGGCTCGACTGGCGCACGCCCCTCGACCTCGGCTGGGTCACGGTCGGCGAGGACCGCGCGGTGCAGGGGAACCTCGACCCGGCCGTCCTCCTGGGGCCGTGGGAGCGCGTCGAGGCCGCGGCGGCCGACGTCCTCTCCCGCGCCGCCGGCCGCGCGGGGCATGTCTTCAACCTCGGGCACGGCGTCCTCCCGCAGACCGAGCCCGACGCGTTGACGCGGCTCGCGGAGCTCATCCGCGGCTACCGTCCCGCGGGATGAAGGCCGCGGTCGTCCTGATGGCGTACGGCTCGCCGGAGCGGCTGGTCGACGTCCCCGCCTATTACGCGGACATCCGCGGCGGCCGGCCGATCGCGCCCGAGCAGCCTCGCCGACCTCGTCGAGCGGTACCGGCGGCTCGGGATCGAGGATTCGTCGCCGCTGAACGCGATCACGGAGACGACGCGTGCGGCGCTCGAGGCGGAGCTCGCGCTGCCCGTCTTCACGGGGATGAAGCACTGGACGCCGCGGATCGCCGACGCCGCCGAGCAAGCGGTCTCCTCGGGGGCGGAGGAGATAGCCGGCCTCGTCCTCGCGCCGCACTACTCGGCGCTCTCGATCGCCGGCTACCGCGACCAGCTCGAGCGAGCGCTGGCGGGTCGCGCCGCGTTGCGCTTCGTCGACAGCTGGCACGACGAGCCGGGGTTCGTCGAGCTGCTAGCGGAGCGTGTCCGCGGCACTGCCGCGCACGTCGTCTTCACCGCGCACTCGCTGCCGGCCCGGATCCTCGAGTCGGGCGACCCGTACCGGAGCCAGCTGCTCGAGACGTCAAGGCTCGTCGCCGAGGCCGCGGGCCTCGCCGAGTGGAGCTTCTCCTTCCAGAGCGAGTCGCCGACCGGCGAGCCCTGGCTCGGGCCGGACATCCTCGACCACCTGGAGGCGCTGCGGCGGCAGGGCGTCGAGCACGTCCTCCTCTGTCCCGTCGGCTTCGTCTCCGACCATCTCGAGATCCGTTGGGACCTCGACGTCGAGGCGCGGGAGAAGGCGGCTGAGCTCGGGCTGCGGCTCGAGCGGATCGAGATGCCGAACGCAGATCCGCAGTTTGTACGGACACTTTCGGCCATCGTCCGCCGCGCTCTGTCTGTACCGTCACTTGCATGAGCTCACGCTCGTGTCCCGACTGGCCGGAGCTGATGGAGGTCGCTCCGGAGCTTCAGTTCAAGCACTACACGGTCGACGAGACGAAGCTTCCCGCGGACGCGCTGATGCGGATCCCCGACGTGCAGCTCTCGGAGGTGGCGATCTGCTGCGACCTCGACCGGCACGTCTTCTACGCCGGCCACACGGACGGTCCTGTCGCCGAGGCGTTGCGTGCGAGCCACTGGTTCGAGGTGCGCGACTGGATCACCGCGGGGCGCCCCGGTTCGCTCTAGCTCGCGAGTGCTGCGCACTCGCTCGCTTGATAAGGGACTGCGCGGGCCGGAAAGCGTGGTTTCCGGCCCGCTCCGTGCTGAGGGCGGATTGGGCTGGGATGGGTTCCGACCGGTCGTCGCCGTCGCGGGCGTGCAGGCCTGCGGCGTGCTCGCCCGCTGGTGCGCGGCGGCGTAAGCGCCGTTACGCCGCCGCCCGAACGCCAAGAGGGATCGAACGCTTCAACCACCCGCTGCGCAATGGGCCGCAGCGTACGCACGAGCGTACGCGGAGGCCGGACTGCGCTCGCGCCGGCCTCTGCCGCGCGCGAGCGCACCGGAGCGGCCTCCCATCCGGACCACCACAGCAGGAACAGCACGGAGCGGGCGGGAGACCGCGCTCTCCCGCCCGCGCAGTTCGGTTATCCCAGCGAGCGAAGCCGCAGGCTTCGCTCGCTACACAGGGTTAGGGAGCGGTTCGCCTTGCAGGAAGGCGAGCACGTTGTCGACGAGCACGCGCGTCATTGCCGCCCGCGTCTCGATCGTCGCGCTGGCGATGTGCGGCGTGAGCACGACGTTGGGGAGCCCGAGCAGGCGCGCCGGCACGTGCGGCTCCCGGGCGAAGACGTCGAGCCCGGCGGAGATGCGCCCGGAGACGATCTCGTCCACGAGCGCCTCCTCGTCGACGACGGCGCCGCGAGACGTGTTCACGAGCGTCGCGCCGTCCGGGAGCAGCGCGAGCCGCTCGCGTGAGATCAGGCCGCGCGTCTCGTCGGTGAGCGGCACGTGGACCGAGACGACGTCTGCGCTGCGCAGCAGCTCGTCGAGTGGCAGCCCGCCGCTGCGCCGGTGGAAGATCATCCGCATCCCGAAGCTCTCGGCGCGTCGCGCCACCTCGCTCCCGATCCGGCCGAGGCCGACGAGCCCGAGCGTCGCGCCGGCGAGGTCGCGCCCGAGCAGCCTCGGCTCCGTCCAGCCGCTCCGCCAGCCGCCCTCGCGTACGAAGCGGTCGCCGGCGGCGACGTTGCGGCGGCAGGCGAGGATCAGCCCGAGCGTGAGGTCGGCGACGGCGGCGTCCAGCACGCCCGGCGTGTTGCTCACCGCGACGCCGCGCGCCCGGCAGGCGTCGACGTCAACGTTGTCGTAGCCGACGCCGTAGTTCGCGAGGAGCCGGAGGTCGGGCAGGAGCTCGAGCTCGGCGGCACCGACGTGCGACGCTCCTACGAGCACCTCGACACCGGGCAGCGGCTGCGGCGGCGGCCACTCCTCCAGCAGCTCGACGTCCGGCAGGTCGTCCCACGCCTGCCCCGGAAGCCGCTGAGTCGCCGCGATGCGCACGTCTCCCCAGTATCTCCGGCAGCGGGCATAGTTGCCCGGTGATCACGGTCGTGATCCCGTTCGCGGGCGCGGAGGGCAAGACGCGTCTCCATTCCTCGACTCGCGTGCGCGGGCAGCTCGCGCAGGCGATGTTCCGCGACGTCCTCGCGGCCTGCGTCGCGGTCGGGCCGACCCGCGTCGTGACGCCCGACGCGGAGGCCATGGAGGCCGCAGGAGAGGCGGGCGCCGAGGCGGTTCCCGATCCCGGCGGAGGGCAGGGAGCTGCCGTTCTCGCCGGGCTGGCGGGATCGGAGCCGGGAGGATTCCTCGTGGTGAACGCGGACCTCCCGTGCGTCGTCCCGCAGGACCTCCGCTCGCTCGTCGCAGCGACGCCGGCAGCCGCCGTCGGGCTCGTCGAGGCGCTCGACGGGACGACGAACGCGCTGAGGCTGCCGAGCGCCGAGGCGTTCGCGCCCGTCTACGGGCCTGCGAGCGCCGATCGCTTTCGCGCGCACGCCGCCGGGCTCGGCCTCGACGTGGTGAGCGCGGCGATACCCAACCTCGCCGACGACGTCGACACGATGGACGACCTCGCGCGCCTGCAGCTCCGCGCCGGTCCGCGCACCCGGTCGTGCCTGGCCGAGCTCGAAGGGAGCGTCGTCTGACCGTCGTCGTCCTCTCGGGCGGCGTCGGAGGGGCGCGCTTCGCGGTCGGTGTCGCGGACGTCGCCGGCGCCGCCGGGATGACCGTCGTCGGCAACGTCGGCGACGACGTCGAAGTGCTCGGCCTCCACGTCTCGCCCGACCTCGACTCGATCCTGTACGCCCTCGCCGGCGTCTCGGACCGGCGCCGCGGCTGGGGCCGGGCGGACGAGACGTGGCAGGCGCTGGAGACGGTACGCATGCTCGGTGGGGAGGCATGGTTCGCGCTCGGCGACCTCGACCTCGGGCTCCACCTCGTCCGGACGCAGGCGCTGCGGGCGGGCGAGCCGCTCTCGGCGGTGACAGCTCGCCTGGCGGCGGCTTTCGGCGTCGAGACGCGGCTGCTGCCTGCGACCGACGACCGGCTCCGCACCTGGCTCGAGACCCCGGCCGGGACGTTCCCCTTCCAGGAGTGGTTCGTCGCCCGCCGGCATCGCGACGAGGTGGATGCCCTCCGCTACGAGGGAGCGGAGGCGGCGCGACCGGCGCCGGGAACGCTCGAGGCGCTCGCCGCCGCCGACACGATCCTGCTCGCTCCGAGCAACCCCTACGTCTCGCTCGGCCCGATCTTCGCCGTGCGGGAGCTGCGCGAGGCCCTCGCCTCGCGGCGCGTTCCCTGCATCGCGGTCAGCCCGCTGATCGGGGGCCGTGCAGTGCGAGGGCCGGCCGACCGGATGCTGCGCCGGCTCGCCGGCGGCGCCTCTCCTCGCCACGTCGCCGCCTGTTACGCGGGACTGATCGACGCGCTCGTCGTGGACGAAGCCGACGCCGGCGACCTCGACGGGCTCGGCGACGTGCGGCCGATCGTGACGCGGACGCTGATGGCGAGCCGCGACGCGCGCCGCCGCCTTGCGGAGGCGGCCCTGGGATCGGTGCCGGCATGAAGGTGGCGATCCTGGGCGGCACCGGCAACTTCGGCCTCGCCCTCGCGCGCAGGCTGGCCGAGGCCGGCGACGAGGTCGTGATCGGCTCCCGTGATGCCGGGCGCGCGCAGGAGAAGGCGCGTGACGCCGGCGCGGCAGCGGGGGCGGCCAACGAGGACGCGGTTCGCGGCGCCGACCTCGTGGTGCTCGCGACGAACGCCGACGCCGCGCTCGCGACCGCCGGCGGGCTGGCCGACGCGATCGGGCGGACTCCGCTCCTGAGCGTCGCGAGCGAGCTGCGGTTCGCGGCCCCAGGCGTCCTGCCCGGCTCCGACCCGCGCTCGCTCGCGGAGCGGACGCAGGAGCTCGTACGCGCACCCGTCTCGGCCGGGCTCCACTCCCTCGCCGCGGCCTCGCTGGCGCGAGGGCCGGCCGACGGGGACGCGCTCGTGTGCGGGGACGACCCCGCCGCGAAGGCGCTCGCACTCGAGCTGGCGGCGAAGGTCGTGACCGGCCGCGCTCTCGACGCCGGCCCGCTCGCGAGCGCCCGCGCGCTCGAGGGGCTGACGGCCGTGATCGTCAACCTGAACAAGCGCTACCGCGGTCATGCGGGGATCCGCGTCACGGGTCTTCCGTGAGCGACGTCGTCGAGCTCGAGGACCCGGCCGAGCGGTCGCGGCTCGCGGAGGCCGTGCTGCGCGACCTCCCGGAGTGGTTCGGCGTAGAGGAGTCGACGCTCGCGTACATCCGGGAGGCGGCCGAGCTGCCGACGCTCGCCGTCCTGCCGGACCGCGGCTTCCTCTGCCTCAAGCGCCACAACCAGCACGCCGTCGAGCTCTACGTGCTGGGGGTGCGCCGCGAGCTCCACCGGCAGGGGCTCGGGCGCGCGCTCGTGGCGGCCGCCGAGGCGTGGTGTCGCGCCCGGGGCGTCCGCTACCTGCAGGTCAAGACGCTCGGTCCGTCGCGCGAGAGCCGCGGCTACGAGGCGACCCGGTCGTTCTTCGAGGCGCTCGGCTTCGTCCGCTCGAGGAGCTGCACGGGCTCTGGCAGAACGACAATCCGGCGCTGCTGCTCGTCAAGGAGGTCGGGCCGGGATTCCGGGTGACGCCCGTCGAGGGACTGCCGGAGCTGCGGAGGGGGACGACCTCGCGGCGCTGATCGTCGAGCGCGCCGGCCTCCGGGACGGGGACGTCGTCGTCGTCGCGCAGAAGGCGGTGTCGAAGGTCGAGGGGCGGGTCGTCGCGCTCGCGGACGTCGTGCCCTCCGAACTCGCACACGAGCTCGCCGCCGGCGAGGCCGACCCTCGGCGGATCCAGGTGATCCTCGACGAGGCGACCGAGCTCGTGCGTGTTCGCCCGCCGCTCCTGATAGCGCGCACGCGCCACGGCTTCGTCTGCGGCTCCGCCGGCGTCGACGCGTCGAACGCGCCCGAACGGGACACGGTCGTCCTCCTGCCGGTCGATCCCGACGTCTCCGCCGCGCGGCTGCGGGAGGAGTTGCGAGGACTGACGGGCGCGGACGTAGGCGTGATCGTCACCGACTCGTTCGGACGGCCGTGGCGTGCCGCGACGACCGATGTCGCCATCGGCGCCGCGGGCGTCGAGGTCGTGCGCGATCTCCTGGGCGAAGCCGATCCCGCCGGCTACGAGCTCCACGCGACCCGGATCGCCCTCGCGGACGAGATCGCCGGGGCGGCGCAGCTCGTCTTCGGCAAGCTCGATCGCGTGCCGGTCGCGATCGTGCGCGGGCTCGACGTGCGCGGCGACGGACGAGCCGCGGACATCGTCATCTCTCCCGAGACCGACCTCTTCCGCTAGAGGACGGAGGCGCCGAGCCTCATCCCGCCCACGACTGAAGCGCGAGGTAGGCGGGCGTGAGACCGAAGGTCGGGGACAGCAGCGAGAGGCCGGCCTGCCAGGAGCCTGGCTTGACCGTCGAGTCCTCGTTCTTCGCCTCGAACCAGAACGCCGCCGTGACATAGGGCAGCTGGGAGGCGATGTAGGAGAACGACTGAGTCAGAGCCTGGGCCTGCGTCTGCGGCCCGACGGCGGCCTGCGACCAGCTGAACTCGGTGAACCAGATCGGCGTGTTCCCGTCGCCGTAGGCGAGCATGACGCTCCGGACGAGCTCCGTGCCCCCGAGCACCTGGTCGATCTTCGTGTTCGTGTGGATCCGCGGATAGGGATGGGTGGCCATCACGTCGAAGTAGCCCTTCGCCCCTGCCTGGTAGCAGGCGCGGATCCACCCGGCGTCGTTGTGGGCGGTGCCGCCGAAGACGACCAGCGCATTCGGGTTCGCCTGCTTCACGGCCGCATACGAGAGGCGCAACATGCTCACGTACTGCTGAGCGGTGCCCTGCCAGAAGTGGCTGGTGTTCTCCTCGTTCCAGACCTCCCAGGCGGACACCCCCGGATAGCGGGCGGCGAGATAGCCGAGCGCCGCCGCGTACCTGGCCGGGTCGTTCGGCGGTGCGTTCCAGGCGCGGCCGTCCCAGGCGGGGGTGCCGACGACGGGCACGAGGACTTGTAGCCCGTCGGCCCGAGCCTGATCGACGCAGTCACCGAAGCGGGCCATGATGTCCTCGAGGTACGAGCCGGGGGCATGCTCGAAGACGTTCAGGGCGAAGGCGAGCCTCACCCACTGAACGTGCGCGGCGCTGAGCGCGGCGAAGACGTTCCTTCCGATCCGAAGGCGAGGCATCGACGCAGTCGAACCTCACGCCGACGGCCTCCCTCGCCGTGGCGTGCGCGGCCGCGTGGGGGGCGTGGGTCGCGTGGGAGACCCGAGAGCCTGAGCCGCTCTCCGCTGCCATCAGCGCGGCGCTCGCGGAGCCTGCGCCGAGAGCCAGGACGACCGGGACGAGGGCGAGGGTCACGATGAGCCGCACGGTCATTCCGTCGGCCGGGAGCCGCGGAGCTGACACCCCTTGAATTGAGGAAGAGAACCCCCTTACGGAGCGGCAGGAAACCCCTTACCCCATTCGAGGGTGTCGCTTCGGCTAGAACTGGAGGGGTGAGCGACGCGAGCGACGCCGTCGAGCAGGCGAACGGGCTGCTGCGGCAGAAGGGCTATGCCGAGCGCGACCTCGCCGTCCACACCGGTCCCCGCGGCAAGGCCCTGCTCAAGGGGAACAAGATCCTCAGCCCGCTGAGCGACGAGGCCGAGCTCGTCCTGCACGTCGTGCAGGAGCTCGTCCCGACGGACGCGGAGCTCGGGGGGAAGATCCTGCGTCCGGCGGAGCTCCGCGCAGGGCTCTGAGCAGCGTCAGCGGGACCAGCAGAATCAGGATCGCGTCGCTCGCCAGGCACCACTGGCAGAACGCGTGCAGGACGGCGGCCTGGACGTAGAGGAGCACCATCGCCACGGCAAAGCCGGTCAGCGCCGCGGCGAGGCCCAGGGCGCGCCCCAGCTCGCCGCGCGTGATGCCGCTCCCGGCGAGCACGAGGTAGCCGGCGAGGCCGATCGCCGCGACCGGGATGCCTGCGACCTCCGCGTAGCTCGACGTGTTCACGGTCTCGCAGCCCCCGGTCACGCAGGAGACGGGCACGTGCGCGAGATGGACGACCGTCAGGTACGCGGCGATCCCGGCGCCTACCGCCGAGAGGAACACGACGGCGGCGCGAAGGCGGCCGTCGGTCACGACCTCAGGGCCGCGTCGAGCGCGGGCATGAGGGCGGAGGCGTCGAGGCTCGTGACGTGGACGAGCTGCATCTCGCCGCCGCCGGTGACGATGCCGAAGGTGGGCGTCGAGCTCACCCCGGCGTTCCGCGCCGTCGCGTTCGCCTGCAGGAGCGCACGATTCACGGCTGTCGAGCTCCGGTCGGCGAGCATGCGCGCCGTGTCGAGACCCGGGACGGCCGCTCCGACCGCCCGCAGCAACGAGTCCGTGACCCAGCCCGTGTTCTCCTCGCCCTGGTTCTCGTACAGCAGCTCGATCACGTTCCAGAACCGGTCTTGCCGCGCTGCGGCGAGCGCGGTCCGCAATGCGGTCATGGAGTCGGGACCGACGAATGCCAGTCCCTCGAAGTCGATCCGGATCTTCCCCGGCCGCACGTAGCGGCGGACGATCGTCGGCAGCGCGCCACGCTCCCAGTCGCCGCAATAGGGACATTGCGGGTCGGCGAACTCGACGAGGGTGACGCGGGCGGAGGAGTCGCCGAGCATGGTTCCCTGTTGGGGGATCCCGCGCAGCATCGCTCCGACCCGAGCGGCTCCGACGACGGGTGCGTGAGGCTTGGGCGAGCCGTGCGACCGGAGCGCGAAGACAGCGCCGAGCGAGCCGGCGACGACGACGGCCGCCACGACCGACGCGGCCACGACTGTGCGGTTGCTCACTCCCTCACTGTCCGCCGGGCGCATTTGGCCCGCATCGGCGTTCGGCCGCACTACCACATGGGGGAACGCACGGATATCGTGACGGCGGTGGATGCCACGACCGACCGGACGAGGGCCCTCGTCGAGGCGGGCATCGCGCTCTCCTCGGAGCTCTCGCTCGACGCCCTACTCCAGAAGCTCGTGGAGACGTCGGCGAAGCTCACCGGCGCGCGCTACGCCGCGATCGGAGTCCTCGACGCCTCCGGGCAGCGGCTCGAGCGCTTCCTCACCACCGGCATCGACGAGGAGACGCGGCACGCGCTCGGAGACCTCCCGACGGGCCGCGGGATCCTCGGCGTCCTGATCCACGACGCTCACCCGCTGCGTCTGCACGATCTGCACGAGGATCCGCGCTCGGTCGGCTTTCCGCCAGGCCACCCGACCATGCAGACCTTCCTCGGCGTGCCGGTCAGCCTCCGCGGCGTCGCCTACGGCAACCTCTACCTGACGGAGAAGGCCGACGGTGCCGACTTCGACGAGGAGGACGAGGCCGCCGTCGTGCTGCTGGCGGCCCAGGCCGCGGTCGCGGTCGAGAACGCCCGCCTGTACGAGACCGCGACGCGCTGGGGCGCGCAGCTCGAGTCGATGAACGAGGTGATGAACGCGCTCGTCACGGAGGCCGACCTCGAAACGCTCCTCGCGCTCGTGGCGGAGAACCTCCGCGAGCTGATCGCCGCCCGGGTCGTGCTGATCGCGTTGCCGCGGGGCGACAGCTTGCGCATCGCGGCGATCTCCGGCAGGGACGCCGTGGCTTTCCGGGAGCTCGAGCTCGGGCCGCGCTCGAAGACGGCGCGCATCCTCGCCCGCGGCCGCAGCGAGCGGATCGACTCCGTGCTCGAGGACCCCGAGGTCGACCAGACGGCGACGCGGCGGCTGGCAGTGCGTACGGCGATCTACGTTCCGCTGCTCGTGCGCAACGAGGCGATCGGCGTGATCGTCGCGCACGACAAGGCAGGAGCCGACGCGCGCTTCAGCGAGGAGGATCTGCGGCTCGCCGAGTTCTTTGCATCCCGCGCCGCCGTCGCGGTCGAGCTGCGGCAGCGCGTCGCACGGGACGCGCTCGCGCGGATCGTCACCGCGCAGGAGCTCGAGCGGCGGCGGCTGGCCCGCGAGCTCCACGACGAGACGGGACAGGCGCTCACCTCGATCCTCCTCGGCCTGCGCGGCCTCGAGGAGGCCAAGGACCAGGAGTCGCTGCGGGCTGCCGTGGGCGAGGTGCGCGATCTCGTCCGCTCGACCTTGCAGGACGTGCGGAGGCTCGCGGTGGAGCTCAGGCCGAAGGCGCTCGACGACTTCGGCCTCGTCGCGGCGCTCGAGCGGTTGACCGACAGCTTCGCCGAGCAGACCGGGATCGGTGTCGAGTTCGTCCCGAACCTGCCCGACGGCCGGCTGCCGCCGGACATCGAGACGGCGCTGTACCGGATCGTGCAGGAGTCGCTCACGAACGTCGTCAAGCATGCGCGCGCGTCGAACGTGAGCGTCGTCCTCACGCGCAAGTACGACTCGGTCTCGGTCGTCGTCGAGGACGACGGCGTCGGCTTCGAGCCCGCCCGGCAGCACGGCGACGGCATCGGCCTGGTAGGGATGCGCGAGCGCGTCGATCTCCTCGGCGGCCGCGTCACCATCGAGTCACGGCCGGGCGCCGGCGCGACCTTCGTCGCGGAGGTGCCGCTGTGAGCATCCGCCTGCTGATCGTCGACGACCACCAGCTCGTGCGCTCGGGCCTGCGACGGCTGCTCGAGGCGGAGGAGGACCTGACCGTGGAGGAAGACGAGGCGGGCACGGCCTACGACGCCGTCCGGCTCGCGCGTCTGCACAAGCCGGACGTCGTCCTCCTCGACGTCGTGATGCCGGGCGGGTCCGGTCTCGACGCGATTCCCGAGATCCTCGAGGCGGCGCCGGAGGCGCGCATTCTCGCGCTCTCCATGCAGGACGACCCGAGCTACGTGCGACAGGCCTTCGCCGTCGGCGCAAACGGCTACGTGCTCAAGGAGGCCGCGGACGACGAGCTTCTCGCGGCCATCCGCGAGGTTGCGGCAGGCGGGCGGTACGTCGATCCGCAGCTCGGAGCGCGGCTCGCCGCGGCCGATGCCTCGGCCCAGGCGGAGGCGGAGGCGGATCCCCTCTCCGATCGCGAGCGCGAGGTGCTGCGGTTGCTCGCCCTCGGCCACACGAACCAGGAGATCTCGAAGATGCTCTACATCTCGGTGCGCACCGCCGAGACGCATCGCGCGCGGATCATGCAGAAGCTCCGGCTCGACAGCCGCGCGGAGCTCGTCCGCTACGCGATCGAGCGGGGGCTCCTCCAGGAGGAAGAGGACGCCTAGCGAGCCGGAGCGGGAGCTGCGGCGGGAGGATCTCGCCGCCGAGCCGCTCGAGCAGTTCCGGCGCTGGTTCGCAGCTGCGGCTGCTGTGGTCGAGGTGCCGGAGGCGACGGCGCTCGCGACTGCAGCCACGGACGGCGCGCCCTCCGTGCGGATGGTTCTGCTCAAGGGCTTCGACGAGCGTGGCCTCGTCTTCTACACGCACTACGTCTCCCGCAAAGGTCGTGAGCTCGAGGCGAATCCGCGCGCGGCGCTTCTCTTCCACTGGTGGCCGCTCGGGAGGCAGGTGCGGGTCGAGGGCGTCGTCGAGCGCGTGGCGGCGGAGGAGTCGGACGACTACTTCGCGACGCGCCCGCGCGCTGCGCAGGTCGGAGCTCTCGCCTCGCGGCAGAGCGACCCGCTCGGGTCGCGGGCGGAGCTGTACGAGCGGCTCGCAGAGCTCGAGGGAGACCTCGTCGCCGGCCGTCCCGTGCCGCGGCCGCCGACGTGGGGCGGCTATCGAGTCCTGCCGCAGGCGTGGGAGTTCTGGCAGCACCGGCCGAGCCGGCTCCACGACCGCTTCCGCTACGAGCGGCGGGGACCCGGCGGCTGGACCGTCGAGCGGCTCTTCCCCTGACGACCCAGCGCCGCCTCTTTCAGCGTCAGGCTGTGGCGTAGCGCCGCCAGGCGCTCGTCCCACGCGGCGCCGACCGAGACCATCCACTCGACCGCCTCCTCGAGCGGCGCAGGCGTGACTTCGTAGCGGGTCTCGCGCCCGGAGCGAGTCGCGCGGAGCAGCCCGGCTTCCGCGAGGGACGAGAGCTGCTTCGCAACCGCCTGCCGCGTGACCGGCCGCTCTGCGGCGAGCTCGGTCGCGGTCGCCGTTCCTCGCGCCGCCACTGCCTCGACGAGCGAGCGCCGCCCCGGGTCGCCGAGAGCCCCGAAGACCCGGTCTACGCCGCCGCGGTGGCCGTCCATGCCAGCGCCAACGCGCGAAGCTCGAGCGCAAGGCCGAACTGGGGCGACGTCTCCACGACGCGCACCCGCGTGCCGTTCTCCACCGGCTCGAGCTCGAGCACGACCTCCCCGCCGTCGTCCCAGTCGAGGACGAGCCGTTGCTCCTCCTCCAGCTCGCGCACCACGGCCCGCCGCTCGTCGCCGTCTCCCCAACGGAAGACGCCCTCGCCGCCCGGGCGGGCGTCGAGCTCGACCTCCGAGGCGAACCACTCCTCGAGCAGCTCCGGCTCGGTGAGCGCCTCCCAGACCTGGTCGGGCGCCTCCGGTACGACGATCTCCCGCTCGACCTCCATCGCATCCTCCGTTCGGACTGGATACGCAACCGATTGTTTGCGTATGATGTGCAACCGATGAGTAGCGTATCCAATCACCTGGTGCCGATGGTGGTCGAGTCGGACGGCCGCTTCGAGCGCTCCTTCGACATCTTCTCGCGGCTGCTGCGCGAGCGGATCGTCTTCCTCGGCACCGAGGTCGAGGCATCCTCGGCCAACCTCGTCGTCGCGCAGCTCCTCTTCCTCGAAGCGGAGGACCCGGACAGCGACATCAGGCTCTATCTCAACTCGCCGGGCGGCGACGCCTACGCCGGCATGGCGATGTACGACGCGATGCAGTACGTGAAGCCGGACGTGCAGACGTACTGCATCGGGATGGCGATGTCCGCCGCGGCACTGCTGCTCGCCGGCGGGGCACCCGGCAAGCGATTCGTCCTGCCGAACGCGAAGGTGATGATCCACCAGGGCTCGGGAGGCTTTCGCGGCACGCCGGCGGACATCCAGATCGCGGCGCGGGAGATCCTGTCGCTCACCCGGCGCTACGCCGAGGTGCTCGCGCACCACTCGGGTCGGGACGTCGAGCAGGTGACGCGCGACATCGACCGCGACCGCTTCCTCTCGCCCCAGGAGGCCGTGGACTACGGGCTGGCGGACTCGGTCCTCGCGACGCGCGACGGCGAATCCGTCGAGTAGGGCGATGATAGGCGGGTGGGCCGGATCACCATCCGCCGCGCCGAGCCCGACGACGCCGAGGCGATCGCCCGGGTCTGCGCAGAAGGCTGGCGGGACACGTACGCCGATCTCTACACCGCCGAGCAGATCGAGTCGGTGATCGCCGACTACTACACGCCCGAGCGCGTCGCGGCCGAGATCGCCGCGCCGCAAGGGTGGCACGGCTGGACCGTCGCCGCCGACGGCGGCACCGTCGTCGGCGCCGGAGGCGGCGGCATGATCGACGCCGGGAGTGGCGAGATCTTCGTCCTCTACCTCGACCCCGGCCGGCGTGGCGAAGGGATCGGCACCCTGCTGCTCGAAGCGATCACCGAGCAGCAACGCGCGGACGGCGCACGCGAGCAATGGGTGAGCGTCGAGCCCGAGAACATGAAGGGCTTGCCCTTCTACGAGGCACGCGGCTTCCGGGTGCGAGGCGAGCGTCCGGCCTGGGGGTCGGCTCCGGAGGAAGGGCGCGTCTCGCTACGGCTGATGCGCAGGCTCCCGAGCGGTGGTTGAGGGCGGGCTGCGGCGCTAGCGAGCCGAGGCGGGCGGCTCCCAGGCGACGCTGTCGCCGAGGATCTCGTCGATCCGGGCCAGCGTCGCGTCGTCGAGCTCGACGCCGGAGGCGCCCGCGTTGTCCTCCACCTGCTCGGGACGGCTCGCGCCGATGATCGCGGAGGCGACGTTCTCCTCACGCAGCACCCAGGCCAGCGCGAGCTGCGCCGGGCTGATCCCGAGCTCGCCCGCGAGGCCGACGAGCTCCTGCACGCGCTCGAGCAGTCGGTCGTCACGAGTCGCGTCCATGAAGCGGCCCATCGTCTCCGAGGCGGCACGCGTCCCCTCGGGCAGCGGCTCGCCCGGCTTGTACTTGCCGGTCAGCACGCCCTGCGCGAGCGGCGACCAGACGATCTGCGAGATCCCGAGCTCGCGGGAGGCCGGGATCACGTCCCGCTCGGGTCCGCGCCAGATCATCGAGTACTGCGGCTGGCTCGAGACGAAGTGCTCGACGTCCGCCATCGCCTGGGCCTCGCGGATCTTCGCCTCCGGCCACTCGCTGCAGCCGATGTACCGCACCTTGCCCTGCTGCACGACCTCCGTCAGCGCCTCCATCGTCTCCTCGAGCGGGACGTTCCAGTCGTAGCGGTGGCACTGGTAGAGGTCGACGTGGTCGGTTCGCAGCCGCCGGAGCGAGGCCTCGAGCTGCGACGAAGACCTGCTCGCGCGAGAGCCCACTGCCGCCGTCCGGCATCGGCCAGAACAGCTTCGTCGCGAGAACGTAGGAGTCACGGGGCCGGTCGGCGAGCACCTCGCCGAGGAACTCCTCCGCGCGGCCGGCGGCGTAGACGTTGGCCGTGTCGATGAAGTCGATCCCGACCTCGAACGCCTTCGCCACGCACGCAGCGGCGCGCTCGCGCTCGACGCCGCCGCCGTAGGTGAGCCACGAGCCGAGCGAGATCTCCGAGACGACGAGATCGCTCGCGCCGAGTCGTCTCCGTTGCATGCTTTCACGCTACTCGGTTAGCGTCTCCGCCGTGGCTCGCCTGAACGCGCTCGGGATCGTCTGCTCGGACATGCGCCGCTCCGTCGCGTTCTACGGGCTGCTCGGGATCGAGTTCCCGGAGGGGAACGGCCACGTCGAGGCGACGCTGCCCAACGGCGTCCGCCTCATGCTCGATTCGGAGGACGTCGTGCGCAGCTTCCGGCCGGACTGGACGCGGCGGGCCGGCAACCAGCTCGCGCTCGCCTTCGAGTGCGACAGCCCGGCCGCGGTGGACGAGCTCTACGCGCGGGTCGTGGCAGCGGGCTTCGACGGGGAGAAGGAGCCGTGGGACGCCTTCTGGGGCCAGCGCTACGCACAGCTCGGCGACCCCGACGGCGTTCCGGTCGACCTGTTCGCCTCCCTCTGAACCTCGTTGCGGAGGAGGTCGAGCTCGGACCGGACCTCCGGCTCTCGGTTCTGCGGCCGCCGAGCGCCGACGAGCTGATCGACGAGGCCGCCTTCGACGAGGAGGAGTTCCTTCCCTACTGGGCCGAGCTGTGGCCGAGCGGGCTCGCGCTCGCGCGCCACGCCGCCGGGCTCGACCTCGCCGGCCGGCGGGTGCTCGAGCTCGGCTGCGGGCTCGGCCTGCCGTCGCTCGCCGCGGCACGCCGCGGCGCAGCGGTGCTCGCGACCGACTGGGCGGACGACGCGATCGAGCTCCTGCGCCGGAACGCGGAGCGGAACGGCGTCTCGTTGCGCGTCGCGCGCGTCCGCTGGAGCGAGCCCGAGCGCACTCCTGCGCGCCGCTCCCTGGGACCTCGTCCTCGGCGCCGACCTGCTCTACGAAGCTCGGAACGCCGAGCAGCTCGCCGCCCTGCTCCCGCGGCTCGGGCCGGTGGCGCTGCTCGCGGAGCCCGGGCGGCCGTACGCGAAGGACTTCCTCCGGCGCTTCTCGACAGAGGAGGTCGGCGAGCGGATCTACCGGATCGGGTCGACGAGCGCGCGGTAACACGCGCGCTAGCCTGCCGCGATGCTCCCGCTCGCGCTCGCCGTCGTGCTCGCGGTCGTCCCCCGTCCCCACATCGTCTGGAAGCCGATCCCGTACGGCCCCCGGCGGAAGGCGGAGATGGCGGCGTACGCCGAGAAGCACTACGGGATCCACTCCTGGCGGTTGCAGCCGAAGGTGATCGTCGAGCACTACACGGGCGGCGACAGCTTCGCCGCCGCGTGGAACGCCTTCGCCGCGAACAAGCCCGACCCGGAGCTCGGCGAGCTGCCGGGCACGTGCGCGCACTTCGTCGTCGACCGCGACGGGACGATCTACCAGCTCGTGCCCCTCGACGTCATGTGCCGCCACACCGTCGGCCTCAACTACGTCGGCCATCGGGATCGAGAACGTCGGCACCTCGGATGCGGAGATCCTCCACGACCGCGCCCAGCTCCGTGCCTCGCTCGCGCTCACTGCGTGGCTGACGTATCGCTTCCACATCCGGATCCGCAACGTGATCGGCCACAACGAGAGCCTCTCGAGCCCCTACCAC
Source organism: uncultured Actinomycetes bacterium (assembly GCA_963702785.1). GTDB lineage: Bacteria > Actinomycetota > Thermoleophilia > Gaiellales > Gaiellaceae > Palsa-739. Next base: position 993,999 of record CAVPDV010000001.1, read on the forward strand.
CGTGAGCTGTACAAGCCGTGGGCCCACCAGACGCACCCCGACTGGAGCCACCGCGACATGGACGTCTACAGGGGAAAGCTGCGCGCGCTCCTGCGTGCCGACCGGCGGACCTGACTATCGCCGGAGCGGCCAGAAGCCGCGGCGGCGCCGGTGGCCGCTCGCCGGCCGCTCCGGAAGCCGCGTTCCGCCCAGGATCGCGCCGGGCACCTGCCGCACGAGCCAGTCCACGAGCTCCGGCCCGCCTGCCCGCGCCGCCGCCGTCCCGAGTTCGAAGCCGCGCCGCTCCGGGCGATGGACGTCGCTCGCGACGAGGTGCGCGAGTCCGTTGCGGACGAGGGTGAGCGCCGTCTCCGCCGACGCGGCCCCGAAGCGTCCTTCGAGGGACGCGGCGGTCACCTGGGTGAGCGCGCCCCCTTCGACGAGCGGCCGCAAGCGCTCCGGCCGCTCCTGCACGTCCGGGTTCCGCTCGGGATGGGCGAGCACCGGCGTGATCCCGGCGAGCTCCAGGCGGTAGAGCGCGTCGGCGATTCCGAGTGGCCAGCCCGCGTACGGCATCTCGACGAGGACGAAGGCCGGGTTTCCCGCCAGCCCGAACAGGCGCACCTGCTCGATCGGCGCGCCGGCGAGCCACTCCAGGTCGAGCTCGCCGCCGCCGCGCACGTCCAGCGGGATCCCTTCCGCTGCGAGTGCCGCGCGGAGCTGGTCGAGCGCGGCCTCCATCGCCTCCGGCGTCGTCGGGAAGTCGTGGCGGACGTGTGGAGTTCCGGCGACGGTGGTGACGCCGGCGTGGACGGCTGCGCGCGCCAGCTCGAGCGAATCCGCGAGCGAGGAGGCGCCGTCGTCGAGGCCGGGGAGGATGTGAGAGTGGAGATCGATCACCGGGACAGCGAATTCGCTCGAGATCACCCATCCTGCCTGAGACCCCCCAACCGTTCGGGGGTTGCGGCTGGGCCGCTCCGTAGGCACGATCAAGACCGATGGGCGGTGGCGGCGCTTCCCTTAGCGGCGAGATTTCGGCGGCGGGTCGGGAGATCCTCGCCGACCTCCAGGTCGGCCGGCGACGGCTGCTCGATCATCGGGTCCGAGTCGGAACGAGCGACCGGCGCGGCCGCGGGCGCGGCTGGCTGCTTCGGCGTGCCCTGGCGGCGGCCGACACCCTCGGCCTGCTCATCGCGTTCACGGCAGCGGAGCAGAGCTTCGGGAGATGGGACGTCGGGGCGCTCTTCTTCCTTCTCGTGCCGCCTGGCTGGGTCCTGACGGCAACCGTCGCGAACCTCTACGACCGCGACGGCGAGCGCGTCGACCACTCGACCGCCGAGGACGTGCCACGCCTCTTCGTCACGCTCGCCGCAGGTTCCTGGCTCGTGTTCGTGCTCCTGCGTCTGCTCGGCCACGGCCGCAACGACACCACGAAGCTGATCATGTTCTGGCTCTTCGCCTTCGTCGGGATGTCGGTACTCCGCGCGGGAGCGCGGGCGGCCTGCAGGCGGCATCCGCTCTACATCCAGAACACGATCGTGGTCGGCGCCGGCGAGGCGGGCCGTCTCATCGCGCACAAGGTGACGGTGCACCCCGAATACGGGCTGTGGCTGCTCGGCGTCGTCGATGCGGAGGACGAGCTCCTCGCAGCGCCCGACGCTCCCGGGAGCCCCCCGCCGCTCGGGGGCATCGACGAGCTCGAGGAGATCGTCGAGCGGTTCGGCGTCCAGAGGGTGATCTTCGCTTCGAGCGGGCACGACCGGACGCGTCTGCTCGCTCTCGTCCGCCGGCTGAACTCGAGTGGCGTACAGGTCGACATCCTGCCGCAGTTCTTCGACGTGCTCGACCCGGCGATCGACGTCCACGACCTCGAGGGAATCCCGGTGCTCGGCCTGCGGCCGCCACGCTTCGGGCGCGTAGCCCTCCTGCTGAAGCGGACGATCGACCTCTTCGGCTCCAGTCTCGCGCTCGTCGTGCTCTCGCCGGCCTTCGCTGCTCATCGCCATCGCGATCAAGCTCGACTCGCGCGGGCCCGGTGTTCTTCCGGCAGGTGCGGATCGGGGGCCGCGGCCGCCCGTTCGTGATCTGGAAGTTCCGGACGATGGTCGTCGACGCCGAGGAGCGCAAGGCCGAGGTCGCCCACCTGAACAAGCACCGCCGGACGAGCCGCGCATGTTCAAGATCGACGGCGACCCGCGAGTGACCCGCGTCGGCCAGCGGCTGCGGCGGCATTCGCTCGACGAGCTGCCGCAGCTCTTCAACGTCCTCGTCGGCCAGATGTCGCTCGTCGGGCCGCGGCCGCTGATCCCCGAAGAGGATCGGTGGGTCGACGGCTGGGCCGCGAGGCGGCTCGACCTGCGACCCCGGCATGACCGGGCTCTGGCAGGTGCTCGGCAGCGACTCGATCGAGTTCGGGGACATGGTCAAGCTCGACTACCGCTACATCAGCTCCTGGTCGATCGGCCGCGACATCGGGCTGATCCTCCGCACCTGCCGGTCCTGTTCCGGCGCGAGGGTCGCGATTCCTGACGCTGGTAGCGGCGCTGAGTGCCGAAGGTCGTGCACGTCGTGACCACACGGCGCTTCGCGGGCGTCGAGCGCTACGTCGTGGACGTCGCCGCCGAGACGGCGTCGCACGGCTGGGAGGTCGTCGTCGTCGGGGGGAATCCCGACGCGATGCGGCGGGAGCTCGGCGGCACGGCAGGTGGCTTCCCGGAGCGGGCGCTCGGCAGACGCTCTTTTCTCTCACGCGGCTCGGGCGCGTGGACGTCTGCCACGTGCACATGACGAAAGCCGAGGCGGTCGCGCTCGGACGCGACCGTTCCACCGCGCTCCCGTCGTCGCGACGCGGCACTTCGCGCCGCCGCGCGGCGGAGCCGTTCCGGCCGCCTGGTCGCGCCCTGGATCGGGAAGCGGCTCGCTCG
>CAVPDV010000002.1:0-80000 GCA_963702785.1 uncultured Actinomycetes bacterium
GAGCTCGGGCTCGACGACGCGCGGGCTCGGGTACGACGGCGAGGCCGTCAAGCGCGGCCGCGCTCGACGCGCGGCTCGACCCCGACCTCGCGCGCGGCGCGACCGGGCTCGGCCCGCACCTCGACGATGTGGTGATCGCGGGCGGCGACCGCGACCTGCGCAGCTTCGGCTCACAGGGCGAGCAGCGCCTCGCGGTGCTCGCGCTGCTGCTCGCCGAGGCGCGACTGCTGCCGCCACCGCCGCTGCTGCTGCTCGACGACGTGCTCTCGGAGCTCGACTCCGCGCGCCGCGCGTGCTCGCGGAGTCGCGTCGGCCGGGCTGGGCCAGACGCTTGATCACCGCGACGCAGCCTCCGCGCTGCCGGCTAAGCCGAGCCGGTCGTCAAGGTGGCCCCTGGATCGGTCGCTGTCTGACATCGTCCGCTCGGAGCGAGTCGGCGCGAGCTCTCGCGCTTCGGCCCGCAGGCCGGCATCGGCGAGCTCGTCGAGCGGTGGCCGGAGGCGGTCGGCGACGGCGATCGCCCGCAACGCCTGGCCCGCGGATCGCGCCGAGACGGCACGGTGCATCGTGCGACACCGCCGACTCGGTCTGGGCGTTCGAGCTCGCCCAGCGTGCGACCGAGATCGCCGACGCGACTCGGCGTGCCGGCGGTGCGATTCGCGCCCGGCCCGCTCGCCGAGCCGGCCGCCGAGACCCGCGCGGAGCCCGCGAGCCGACCCCGGAGCGACGCCGGCGGCCGGCGAGATCGCTGCGCCGCGATCGAGCGACGAAAAGCTGCGCGAAAGCGGTCGAAAGAGCGGTCAAGTTTGAGCCTCGCGCGGGCGCGGTCAGACCGCCCGGTTCTGATACACTTCCGTCGAGCCCGCAAAACAGTGTTTTGCAGGGATTTTTTCTGAATGGCAAAGACTCCGGCCAGGCCGCCTACTCGGCCAAGGACATCACCGTGCTCGAGGGCCTCGAGCCGGTCCGCCTGCGGCCCGGGCATGTACATCGGCTCGACGGGTCTCGCGGGGCCTGCACCACCTGGTCTAGGAGGTCGTCGACAACGCGGTCGACGAGGCGCTGGCGGGCTACAACGACTCGATCGAGGTCACCATCCACCCGGACAACTCGGTCACCGTCGGGACCGGGGCCGCGGCATCCCCGTCGACGTGATGGAGGACACAGGGCCTCGGCGCTCGAGGTCGTCATGACCAAGCTGCACGCCGGCGGCAAGTTCGGCGGCGAGGGCTACAAGGTCTCCGGCGGACTGCACGGCGTCGGCGTCTCGGTCGTCAACGCGCTGTCGGAGTGGCTCGTTGCCGAGGTCGCCGCGACGGGAAGGTCTACCGCCAGGAGTTCGCCCGCGGCGTCCCGCAGGGCGCCGATGGAGGTCGTCGGCGATGAGGACGACCGAGACCGGCACGACGATCACCTTCCTGCCCGACGCCGAGATCTTCGAGGAGCTCGAGGTCTCGACGCGACACGCTCGTCCAGCGCCTCCGCGAGATGGCGTTCCTCACGCCGCGGCCTGCGGATCACGCTCACCGACGAGCGCGCCGGCGGCGAGACCGTCGAGTTCCACTACGAGGGCGGCATCCGGGACTTCGTCGCGCTACATCAACGAGTCCAAGGACCCGGTGCACCGCCACATCGTCTACTTCGAGAACGAGAACGACGCAGGGCGACGTCGAGGTCGCGATGCAGTGGAACACCTCGTACCAGGAGTCGGTCTTCTCGTTCGCCAACAACATCAACACGCACGAGGGCGGCTCGCACATTGCCGGGCTTCCGCTCGCGCTCACGCGCACGCTCAACAAGTACGCGCGCGACAAGGGCCTGCTGAAGGAGAAGGAGGAGAACCTCGAGGGCGAGGACGTCCGCGAGGGCCTCGCCGCGGTCGATCTCGGTGAAGCTCGCAGAACCCGCAGTTCGAGGGGCAGACGAAGACGAAGCTCGGCAACCCGTGGGTCGAGCGGGCTCGTCGAGACGACCGTGAACGCGAAGCTCGCGCGAGTTCTTCGAGGAGAACCCGACCGACGCGCGGCAGATCGTCAACAAGGCGATCGCCGCGCTCGCGCGCGCGCAGGCGGCCCGCAAGGCGCGCGAGCTGACGCGGCGCAAGTCGGCGCTCGAGGCATGTCGCTGCCCGGGCAAGCTCGCCGACTGCTCGATCAAGGACCCCGAGGCGGCCGAGCTCTTCATCGTCGAGGGCGACCGCGCAGGCGGCTCGGCGAAGAAGGGCCGCGACCGCACGCTTCCAGGCGATCCTGCCGCTGCGCGGGAAGATCATCAACAGCGAGAAGAACCGCATCAACAAGGTGCTCTCGAACAACGAGATCCAGGCGATGATCACCGCGATCGGCACCGGGATCGGCGACGAGTTCGACCTCGAGAAGCTCCGCTACCACCGCATGATCGTGATGACCGACGCCGACGTCGACGGCTCGCACATCCGCACGCTGATCCTCACGTTCCTCTACCGGCAGATGCCGGAGCTGATCGAGCGCGGCCACGTCTACATCGCGGTGCCGCCGCTCTACAAGGTGAAGCTCGGCGAACCAGGAGTTCTACTTCGAGAAGGACGCGCAGCTCGAGGACCTGCTCGCGCGCGAGCGGATCCCGCAGCGTCGAGGTGCACGACCGCGACGGCGACGCAGGTGAAGCTGACCGAGGCGAAGTGGCAGCGGCTTCGCGAAGGACGCTCGCGCAGTACGAGGGCTACTCGGCGCGCCTGCGCGCCGACTTCGGCGCGCCGCGCCGCCGAGCTGATGATCCAGCACCGCCTCGTCGAGCACGAGATCGAGAGGCCCGGCGACCGTCGCGCGGCGCGATTCGACGCGATCGGCCGAACGGCTACGCGCTGTCGGTGCTCGAGCAGCGACGACGACGAGCTTCCGCATGCAGCGTCGTCGAGACCGAGACGTCGCACGGCCGCAACGATCGCCGTTCCGGTCGAGCTGCTCGCCTCGCCGATGTACGCGCGACCTGCGCGAGGCGTACGCGAAGCTCGTCGAGCATCGTCGGGCAGCCGCCGTTCACCGTGCGGATCGGCAAGGAGCTCGAGGTCGCCGAGACGTTCGACGTGCTGCGCGAGCGCGTGCTCGACGCGGCGAAGCAGGGGATCCAGGTCTCGCGCTTCAAGGGCCTCGGCGAGATGAACGCCGAGCAGCTCTGGGAGACGACGATGGATCCGGCGAAGCGCCTGCTCGATCCGGGTCGACGTCGAGGACGCCGCCGCCGCCGACCGCGCTGTTCTCGATGCTGATGGGCGACCAGGTCGAGCCGCGGCGGGAGTTCATCGAGCAGAACGCGAAGGACGTCGAAGTTCCTCGACGTTTAGGTTCGCTGAGACGGTCGCAGAAGGCAACGGAATCCATGTCTGAGGTCGAGACGGGGCACTCGGCCGGGCCGGATCGAGTCGCGCGAGCTCGAGCAGGAGATGCGCTCGAGCTTCCTCGACTACGCGATGTAGCGTCATCGTCGTCGCGTGCGCTGCCCGGACGTGCGCGACGGCCTGAAGCCGGTCCACCGGCGCGTCCTCTACTCGATGTGGACGAACGGCAACCGCCCGGGCCGGCCGTACGTGAAGTGCGCGCAACATCGTCGGCTACGTGATGGGCAACCATCACCCGCACGGCGACCAGGCGATCTACGACACGCTCGTCCGGCTCGCGCAGCCGTTCTCGCTGCGCTATCCGCTCGTCGACGGGCAGGGCAACTTCGGCTCGATCGACGACGACCCGCCGGCCGCGATGCGCTACACCGAGGCGCGCCTGCGCGAAGCTCGCCGAGGAGATGCTCGAGCGAGCTCGACTCCGACACGGTCGACTTCGGGCCGAACTACGACGAGTCGAAGCGCGAGCCGCTCGTGCTGCCGGCGCGCTTCCCGAACCTGCTCGTCAACGGCAGCGCCGGGCATCGCCGTCGGCATGGCGACGAACATCCCGCCGCACAACCTCGGCGAGGTGATCGACGCGATCGTGACGCTGATCGACAAGCCCGACGCGAACGTCGAGGACCTGATGAAGCACGTGAAGGGGCCCGACTTCCCGACCGGCGCGATCATCGTCGGCCGCTCGGGCATCCGCGACGCCTACCGCACCGGCCGCGGCCGCGTCGTCATGCGCGCGCGCGCCCACATCGAGGAGCTGCGCGGCGGCAAGAGCGCGATCATCGTCACCGAGCTCCCGTACGGCGTGAAGAAGGGCGGCGACGACGGCGTGATCGCGAAGATCGCCGACCTCGTCAACGACAAGGTGCTCACCGAGATCTCCGATCTCGCCGACCACTCCGACCGCACCGGCATGCGCATCCAGATCGAGCTCAAGCGCGACGCGGTGCCGCAGGTCGCGCTGAACAAGCTCTTCAAGCACACGCCGCTGCAGTCGACGTTCGGCTACAACGCCGTCGCGCTCGTCGACGGCGTGCCGCGGACGCTGTCGCTGCTCGAGCTGCTGACGCACTACCTCGACTTCCAGCGCGAGATCGTCACGCGCCGGTCGAAGCACGAGCTGCGCCAGGCCGAGAAGCGCGCGCACATCCTCGAGGGCTACCTGATCGCGCTCGACAACCTCGACGCGGTGATCGCGCTGATCCGCGCGGCCGCCGACACCGAGGAGGCGCGCAAGACGGCCTGATGGAGCAGTTCGCGCTGTCCGAGCTCCAGGCGCTCGCGATCCTCGAGCTGCGCCTGCGCGCGCCTGACCGCGCTCGAGCGCAAGGAGCGTCGAGGACGAGTACCGCGACCTGAAGGAGCGCATCGGCGAGCTGCGCGCGCTCCTCGTCCGACGAGGCGAAGATCGACGCGCTGATCAAGGACGAGCTGCTCGAGCTCAAGGAGATCTACGGCCGCAACGACGACCGCCGCACCGAGATCGTCGCCGCCGAGGAGGAGCTCGAGCTCGAGGACATGATCGCGGAAGAGGACATGGTGATCGCGATCACGCGCTCCGGCTACATCAAGCGGCTGCCGGTCACGGCGTACCGCGAGCAGCGCCGCGGCGGCATCGGCGTGATGGGCATGGACCTGAAGGACGAGGACTACATCGAGCATCTGTTCGTCGCCTCGACGCACGACTACATCCTCTTCTTCACCAGCGTCGGCAAGGTCTACCGGCTCAAGGTGCACGAGCTGCCGCTCGGCTCGCGCCAGTCGAAGGGCCGCGCGATCGTCAACCTGCTGCCGTTCCGCCAGGGCGAGCAGGTGCGCGCCGTGATCCAGACGCGCGAACTTCGAGGAGGCCGAGTACCTCCTCTTCGCGACGAAGAACGGCGTCGTCAAGAAGACGGAGCTCGGCGAGTACAACACGCCGCTGAAGGCGGACGGGATCATCGCGATCAAGATGCGCGAGGGCGACGAGCTCGTCGGCGTGCGGCACAGCTCGGGCGACGACGACATCCTGATGGTGTCGCGCAAGGGCCAGGCGATCCGCTTCTCCGAGCAGGACGTGCGCGCGATGGGCCGCGACGCGTCGGGCGTGCAGGGCATGCGCTGCGCGGCGAGCGACGAGGTGATCGCGGTCGAGATCGCCGCCGACGACTCCGACCTGCTCGTCGTGACGGAGAACGGCTACGGCAAGCGCACCCGGGTCTCCGAGTACCCGAAGAAGGGCCGCGGCGGCATGGGCGTCAAGACCGTGCAGCTCACCGAGGCGCGCGGCCACCTCGCCGGCGCGCGGGTCGTCCGCGACGGCTACCAGGTGATGCTGATCTCGACCGGCGGCACCGTGATCAAGATGCCGGTCGAGGACGTGAAGCGGCTCGGCCGCTCGACCCAGGGCGTGATCGTGATGCGGCTGCGCGAGGGCGAGCTCGTCTCGTCGCTCGCGCCCGTCGTCGACTCGGGCGACGACGAGCCCGGTGCTGCCGAACCGGCCGAGCTCGACGCGGCCGCCCGCCGGCGAGTAAGCGCCGACGCCGCTAGCCGCTGCTTCCCTTTTTCAAGACGTAGTGGTAGAAGTAACAGCCGAGGAATTCGGCCCAGCGGACAAAGGAAGCCGTCTCCGATGGCGTACAGCAAGCAGGTCGACCTGCTCGAGCCGATCGACATGGCGGAGCATCTGGACAAGGTCGAGCTCTATCTCGGCCAGGTCTGCGCCTCGCCGGCATCTCGAAGATGCAGCTCGACTACTGGACGAACAAGGCCCAGATCCCGACCAAGGGCAAGAAGCAGCGGATCTACGACATGGAGCGGTCGAGACCGTGATGCTGATCAAGCAGGCGAAGGACAAGGGCCTGAACCTCGGCGCGGCGATCGACGCCGCCCGCCGCTTCCGCGAGCGCAGCGCGACGAGCGCAGCTCGTCTAGCCGCGCGGCTCGAGCGCTGCGGCCGCGTCCTCGGGCGCGACCGGGTTGATGTAGACGCCGGCGCCGAGCTCGAGCCCGGCGAGCCGCGTCGATGCGCGGGAACACCTCGAGATGCCAGTGCGGGCCGTCGTGGAGCCACGCGTTCAGCGGCACGAGCGCCTCGCCGCGGACGCGCTGGAGCCGCCGGACGAGCTCGGCGAGCAGGCGGAGCGCCGGCGCCAGCAGGTCGCTCTCGAGCCCGTCGGCCTCGGGTCGCGGCCGGCGCGATCAGGAGCTCGTAGGGGACGCGGCTGGCCACCGGGCAGCCGGCGGTGACGCCGTCGCGCGTCGATCACCTCGAGCACGCTCCGGCAGCCCGCGCTCGGCGACGCACCGCGGGTGCGGCGGCCGGGCAGCCAGGCGAGCTGCGAGTGCGAGTGCGGCAGTGATGGCGCCCGCCTCGTGCCCCTCGTTGAGGATCGGGAAGCAGTGGCCGCCGGCGTCCGCGCGCCCGCCGCTGCCACGCCTCGGCGACGAGCTCGATCGTCGATCGGCGAGCTCGCCGAACGAACGCACGTGCGCCGGGCCGTGGATCACGACCTCCTGCCGCTCGAGCGCCGGATAGAGGTTCGGCACGACCCGGACGCCCCAGCCGGTCGGGCCGTCGCCGAGACGCGAGCGTCTCCGGCGGCGTCCGGTCCTCGTGGCCCGGCGCAGAACGGGCAGGCAGCTCGAGCTCGTCTGCGGCCGGCGCCTGCGCACCCGGCCGCTCCGCGCGTCCCGGCGCGATCGCCACCCAGCGACCGGTGGTCGCGTCGTGCCGGAGGTCGGCCAGCGCCGGAGCCCTGGGTCAGGCCTCGGGCCGGTCGGCGAGGGCGAGTGAACGGCCTGCAGCATCTCGATCGGGACCGGGAACGACGATCGTCGTCGACTGCGTCGAGCCGAGCTCGAGCAGCGTCTGCAGATAGCGCAGCTGCAGCGCGATCGGGTGCTCCTCGATCACGAGCGCCGCGTCCTTCAGCCGCTCCGACGCCTGGAACTCGCCCTCGGCGTTGATCACCTTCGCGCGCCGCTCGCGCTCGGCCTCGGCCTGGCGCGCCATCGCGCGCTGCATCCCCTGCGGGATCTCGACGTCCTTCACCTCGACGATCGAGACCTTGATGCCCCAGGGCGCCGTCTGCTCGTCGATGATCCCCTGCAGGATCGCGTTGATCTTCTCGCGCTCCGACAGCAGCTCGTCGAGCTGGTGCTGGCCGAGCACCGACGCGCAGCGTCGTCTGCGCGATCTGCGAGGTCGCGACCATGAAGTTCTCGACCTGCACGATCGCGTCCTTCGGCTCGACGATCCGGAAGTACGCGACCGCGTTCACGCGCACCGGGACGTTGTCCTTCGTGATCACTTCCTGCGGCGGGATGTTCAGCGTGATCGTGCGCAGGTCGACGCTGGACCATCCGGTCGACGATCGGGATCAGGATGAAGAGGCCCGGGCCCTTCGGCTCGGGCAGCAGGCGGCCGAGCCGGAAGACGATCCCGCGCTCGTACTCGCGCGCCACCTTGATCGCCGCGATCAGCGAACAGCAGGAGCAGGAAGACGACGATCGGCGAAGATGATCGAGGGCGGCAGCCATGGCTCGCAGCCTAGCTCGCTCGGAGCGCACGGTCAGCGAGAGGCCGTCCAGGGCCTCGACCTGCGACCTGCTCGCCCGCGCGCGAGCGCGGCTGTCGGACTCGGCGTGCCAGAGCTCGCCGTGGACGAACACGAGCCCGCCGTCGCGCACGACCCCCTCCATGCCGACGATCTCCTGCGGCCCGACCTGCGCCGGCCGGCGCCTCACGCGATCGCCTTCGAGATCGCGAACGCCCAGAGCGCCCCGAGCAGGACGGTGATCGTGATCACGAGCGGCTCGGAGGTGTGGTACGGCGCCGGGAGCGTTGTGGAAGAGCGTGACCATGCCGACGCGACATTGCAACGAGGCCCGACAGATCGTCAGCGCGCCGTGGCGTCACGCACGTGCAGCGTCGATCACGAGCAGCGCGACGCCGAGCAGGACGAGCGCGAGGCCCGCCCAGGAGAGCGGCAGCACGGAGAAGCCGAAGAGCGCGGTGACCATGCAGATCGCGCCGAAGGCGCCGGGGATGACGACGCCCGGGATGGAAGAGCTCGAAGCCGAGCCCGGCGAGGCCGGCGAGGAAGAGCAGCGAGACGATGTTCGGGTCGATCAGGGTCGAGAGGAAGCGGGTGAGGAAGCCCGGCGCGCCGTCGACGATCGTCGCGTCCGGCGTGTGCAGCGTGAAGTGCCGCTGGGCGTCGTCGCCGGCCGTCGATCGTGTCGAGCAGCGCCGGCAGCGTCGGCGAGATCACGTCGATCACGTTCATCTGCAGCGCCTCCTGCCGCGGTGAGGTTCGAGCGACTTGCGCACGGCCTGCGTCGGCCCAGGCCGCGTTGCGGCCGTGCGACTTCGCGAGGCCGCGGAGCGAGGCGGCCGCGTCGTTGATCACCTTGCGGCGCAGGTCGCTGCCGATGTTCGCGCCGTTGCCGTTGATCGGCGTCGAGGAGCCGATGTTCGTCTCGGGCGCCATCGCGAGCACGTCGGCGGCCTGGGAGATCCAGACGCCGGCCGAGGCGGCGCGCGCCCCGGCCGGCGAGACGTAGACGATCACCGGGATCTTCAGCGACAGCTCGCTTCTGACGATCTTCCGCATCGACTCCTCGAGCCCGCCCGGCGTGTCGAGGACGATCACGGCGGCGGCGTAGTGGTCGCTGCGCGGCACGGTCGAGCTGGCTCGTGAGGCAGCCCTGGGTGACCGGGTTGATGTCGGTCCGAAGTGGATCGCGAGCACGCGCGGCTTCGCGGAGCCGCGGCGCCACCGCCCCCGGCGAGCGCCAGCGAGGCGATCGCGATCCCGAGAGCCGCGCCCAGAAGACGCAGCAGGCGTCCGTTCACAGCAGAAAAAGTGTAGCTACGCTCGTTCTTCCGGCCCAGGCGTCGAAGCGCGCGCTCGAGCTCGAGCAGGATCGCGGCGAGCAGCGGTGCCCGCTCGAGCTCGCGGCCGCGCTCGAGCCGCAGGAGGTCGGCGGCTTCGCGGTGTCGCGCGGCAGCGCCCGGCCGCTGGCCGACGTTGACGCCGATCCCGAGCACGACCCGGTCCGGCTCGCCTCGGCGAGGATGCCGGCGACCTTCCGGCCGGCGACGAGGACGTCGTTCGGGTGCCATTGATCGTCGACGCCGGCTCGACGCCGATCGCCGCCGCGACCGCTTCCGCGGCGACGAGCGTCAGCTCGGGCCAGCGCGCAACGGGCGCGGCGGGCGGAGCAGCGACCGAGCAGAGAGACCGCGTGCCCGGCTCGTCGACCCAGATGCGCCCGAGCCGGCCCCGGCCCTGCGGTCTGGTGCTCGGCGAGCGACCGTGGCGCCGTGCGGCGCGTCCCGCCGAGCATCCTCTGCGTCGACGGGCGTCTCGACGTAGCGGTACGGCGTCCCGAGCCGGCCGCGCAGCCGCGGCAGCACCGTCTCGGGCGACAGATGCGCCATGCCGCTACTAGATAGCGGGCCGTGCAACCGCTCCTGCGCACGGCCGTCCAATCAGGCAACCGCTGCGGCCGGACCGCGGCGCTCGTCTACGAGAGGCTCTCCGACCCGATCCTGGTGACACGCGCCAAGGACGGCGACCGGCACGCGCTGGCGGCGCTCTGCGAGCGGCATGCGCCGCGGGTCGAGCGGCTCGCCCTGCACCTGCTGCGCGACCCCGAGGACGCCCGCGACGCCGCGCAGGAGGCGCTCGCGAAGCTCTGCGTCCGGATCCGCCAGTTCCGCGGCGAGTCGCAGTTCTCGACCTGGCTGCACCGGCTCGTCGTGAACACGTGCAAGGACGTCGCGCAGAGCGGCGCGCGCCGCGCAGCCACGAGCCGCTCGCGGACGACGTGCGCGCCGGCCCGCGACGGCGACCCGGTCGCGCGCCGCGCGCGTCTCGGAGACGCGGCGCGAGCTCGGCGGCTGCCTCGCCGAGCTCCCGGCCGCGCAGGCGACGGTCGTCGCGCTGAAGGACGCGTTCGACACTCCGTTCGCCGAGATCCCGACGGCGACCGGGCATGCCCGTCGGCACCGCCAAGTGCTACGCGCACCGCGGCCGCAACCGGCTGCGCGAGCGGCTCGAGAGCGGACGTCGCGTGTGATCGAGCTCCGCGTGGCGCCGTCATCGGCCGGGACGTGATCGAGGGACGATCATCCCGCACCGCGACGCCGTTCCTGCTCCTCGACGAGGTGCTCGAGCTCGTGCCCGGCGAGCGCGTCGTCGCGCGCAAGACGAGTGACCGAGCGACGACTGGTTCTTCGCCGGCCACTTCCCCGGCCGGCCGATCATGCCCGGCGTGATGATGGTCGAGGCGCTCGCGCAGGCGGGCGCCGTCGCCGTGCTCTCGCCGCCGAGGAGAACCGCGGCAAGCTCGCGCTCTTCGCCGGCATCGACGACGTCCGCTTCAAGCGGATCGTCGAGCCGGGCGACGAGCTCGACGCTCGAGTGCGAGGTCGAGGCCGTCCGCGGGCCGATCGGCAAGGGCAAGGGACGCGCGCCGTCGGCGGCGAGCTCGCCGTCCGCGGCACGCTGACTCTTCGCGGCGAGCGAGTGATCGGCACCGGCAGGCCGGAGGTCGCGGTCTCGATCACCGGGCCTCGGCTGCAACGTGCCCGACCGCGTGATCACGAACGACGAGCTCGCGCAGCTCGTCGACACCTCCGACGAGTGGATCGTCGAGCGCACCGGGATCCGCGAGCGGCGGATCGCGGCGCCGGACGAGGCGATGTCCGACCTGGCGCTTCCGGCCGCGCAGCGAAGCGCTCGAGCAGGCCGGCGTCGACGGCGAGGACATCGACCTCGCTGATCGTCGCGACGGTCACGCCGGACATGGCGTTCCCGGCGACGGCGGCGCTCGTCGCCGACCAGCTCGGCGCGACCGACGCCGGCCGCCTACGACCTCTCGGCCGGCTGCACCGGCTTCATGTACGCGATCGCGCAGGCCTACGGGATGCTCGCCGGCCGGGCTGGCGAGCGCGCGCTCGTCGTCGGCGGCGACGTGCTCTCGAGGATCCTCGACTGGACCGACCGCTCGACGCTCGTGCTCTTCGGCGACGGCGCCGGGCGCCGTCGTGCATGGAGGCGGTCCCGAGCGGGGCTTCCTCGGCTTCGAGCTCGGCGCCGACGGCTCCGGCGGCTCGAGCCTCTACCTGCCCGGCAGCGGCTCGCGCCAGTTCGACGGAGCCCGGAGCGCTACGTGCAAGATGAACGGGCGCGAGGTGTTCAAGTTCGCGACGCGGGTGCTCGTCAGTCGGCCGAGGCGCTGCTCGAGCAGTGCGGCGCTGACCGTGGACGACGTCGACGTGTACGTTCCCCACCAGGCGAACGTCCGCATCATCGAGCACGCTGTCCAGAAGCTGGGCTTCCCGGAGGAGAAGGTGGTGGTGAACGTCGACCGCTACGGGAACACGTCGTCGGGCTCGATCCCGCTCGCGCTCGCCGACGCGGCGGCCGACGGGCGCCTGCGGCCCGGGCGAGCTCGTGCTGATGACCGGCATGGGCGCGGGCCTGACGTGGGGCTCGGCGCTGATGCGAATGGACGAAGGAGATGGCCGCGTGACGAAGATCGCGTTCTGCTTCCCCGGCCAGGGCTCGCTCGAGACCGGCATGGGACGCGACATCGCCGAGGCCGTGCCGGAGGCGCATGGCGGTCTTCGAGCGCGGCAGCGAGGCGTCCGGGCTCGACCTCGAGCGGCTCTGCTTCGACGCGCCGGTCGAGGAGATGGTCGAGACCGAGCGTGCAGCAGCCGGCGCTCGTCGCGACCGAGCCTCGCGTTCCTCGCCGCGCTGCGCGCGCGCGGGATCGAGCCCGACTTCGTGGTCGGCCACTCGGTCGGCGAGTTCGCGGCGCTCGGCCGCGGCCGAGCGCGATGGCGACCGGGAGGCGATCGCGCTCGTCCGCGAGCGCGGCCTGGCGATGGCCGAGGCCGCCGAACGAGCGTCCGGGCTCGATGGCGGCGATCCTCGGCCTCGACGACGAGGTGGTCGAGGCGCTCTGCCGCAAGATCCTCGGCGTCTGGCCGGCGAACTACAACTGCCCCGGCCAGATCGTCGTCTCCGGCGAGAACGACGCGGTCGACGAGTGCTGCGAGCGAGGCGCAGCGAGGCGGGCGCGCGCCGGGCGGTCAAGCTCAAGGTCTCGGGCGCGTTCCACTCGCCGCTCGTCGCGCGCGCCGCCGACCGGCTGCGGCCGGCGGTCGAGCGGATCGAGTTCCAGGAGCCGGTCGCGCCGTTCATGTCGACGGTGACCGCGCGGCTCGAGGACGGCGCAGCGGATGGGCCCGCTGCTCGTCGACCAGCTGACGGCGCCGGTGCGGTTCACGCAGGCGGCGTCGCGAGCTCGTCGCGCGAGGGCGTGACGCACCTTCGTCGAGGTCGGGCCGGGCAACGTGCTCTCCGGGCTCGTGAAGCGGATCGACCGCAGCGTGAAGGCGATCTCGGTCAACGATCTCGCCGCGCTCGACAAGCTCGACGAAGCGCTCGCCGCCGAGCACGTGACCTTCGGCTCGCTCGAAGGCAAGATCGCGCTCGTCACCGGGGCGTCGCGCGGGATCGGCCGCGCGATCGCGGTCGAGCTGGCGCGCGCCGGCGCCGCGGTCGTCGTCGGCTACCGCTCGGGCCGAGACGAGGCGGAGGCGCTCGCGGCCGAGATCGGCGGCCGCGCCGTGCAGGCCGACGTCTCGACCGCCGAGGACGCCGGCGCGCCTCGTCGAGGAGGCGGGCGACCTCGACATCCTCGTCAACAACGCCGGCCTGACGCGCGACGGGCTGATCGCGCGGATGTCCGACGACGACTGGCGCACGGTGATCGACACGAACCTCGGCGGCGGTCTTCTCCACCTGCCGCGCCGGCTGCCGGCCGATGATGAAGAAGCGGCGCCGGCTCGATCGTCAACCTCTCGAGCGTCGTCGGCGTCCACGGCAACCCGGGCCAGACGAACTACGCGGCCTCGAAGGCCGGGATCATCGGCTTCACGAAGTCGCTCGCCGCGCGAGCTCGGCACGCCGGAACGTTCGCGCCAACGTCGTCGCGCCCGGCTACGTCGAGACGCAGCTGACCGACGTGCTGCCCGAGGAGGCGACGCGAGGCGATGCTCCCGAACACGCCGCTCGGCCGGCTCGGGGAGCCGGAGGACGTGGCGGGGGCGGTACGCTTCCTCTGCTCCGACGAGGCCTCGTTCATCACGGGCGAGGTGCTGCTCGTCGACGGCGGGCTGGGAATGTGAGCGGCGAGAACGGAAGCACGCAACGGGAGGCGGCGGGTCGTGATCACCGGGCTCGGGGCGGTCACGCCGCTCGGCAACGACGTCGCGACGACGTGGGACGAGCCTGATCGCCGGGCGAGTCCGGCGCGGGCCCGATCACGCAGTTCGACGCCGACCGACTACCCGGTCACGTTCGCGTGCGAGGTGAAGGACTTCGAGCCGACCGACTGGATCGACCGCAAGCAGGCGCGGCGGATGGACCGCTTCGCGCAGATGGTCGTCGCCGCGGCGCGGCAGGCCGAGCAGGACTCCGGGCTCGACATCGGCGCCGAGGCCGACCGGGTCGGCGCCTCGATCGCGACCGGCATCGGCGGGCTCGACGTCGTTCCAGGACTGCTACGACACGCTGCGCGACCGCGGCCCCGACCGCGTCAGCCCGTTCTCGATCCCGGCGATCATCCCGAACATGGGCGCCGGCTGGGTCTCGATCGAGCTCGGCACGAAGGGCCCGCTCGCGTCGCAGTGCACGGCCTGCGCGGCGTCGAACATGGCGATCGGCGACGGGCCTGGACGCGATCCGGCTCGGCCGCGCCGACGTGATGTTCTGCGGCGGCACCGAGGCGCGCGATCACCAAGGTCGGCGATCGCCGGCTTCGCCGCGATGCGCGCGCTCTCGCGGCGCAACGACGATCCCGACGCGCGCGACGCGGCCGTTCGACGCCGACCGCGACGGCTTCGTGATGGGCGAGGCCGGCGCGGTGCTCGTGCTCGAGGAGCTCGAGCACGCGAAGGCGCGCGGCGCGAAGATCTACGCCGAGCTGCCGGCTACGGCGTCTCGGCCGACGCGCGCGCACATCACCGAGCCCGACCCGACCGGGCAGAGCCCGGCGCGCGCGATGAGGATGGCGCTCGCGGACGCCGGCGTCGACGCCGGACCGAGATCGACTACATCAACGCGCACGGGACCTCGACGCCGCTCGGCGACGCGAGCGAGACGCGCGTGATCAAGCTCGCGCTCGGCGAGGAGCACGCGCACAGGATCCCGGTCTCCGTCGACGAAGGGCGCGACCGGGCACTGCCTCGGCGCCGCCGGCGCGGTCGAGGCGATCTTCTCGACGCTCGCGCATCCGCGAGGGCGTCGCTGCCGCCGACGATCAACTTCGAGGTCGCCGACCCCGACTGCGACCTCGACTACATCCCGAACGAGGCGCGCGAGGCCGACGTGCGCGTCGCGGTGTCGAACTCGTTCGGCTTCGGCGGCCACAACGCGTACGATCGTGCTGCGCCGCTTCGAGCGGCTGAGGTGTCGTTTTGCGAGCCGGCCGTGCAACTGTTGGCGGTGTCAGACGCCAGACTCCTAGGCTTGTCCTGTGGACGAACTGGTCGCGGGCGCCGTTCGCCGCGGGCTCGGCCGCTGGACCCTTTCCGTCCCCTGGGGCGCGCCCGCGCAGTTGACCGCTCCTACGTGGGATGCCGCTACGACGTTGGTGGAGCGCGTACTCGAGTCGCATCGCGAGTGGATTGCGGGCGGAGCTGGGGCGGTCAGTGTCCGCCGGGCTCTGCGCCTCGATCCGCACCGTGTCTCCGAGGTCGAGGCGCGGCTTCGCGGTGCGCGAGCTCGTGCGGATGCTCGCCGAGGAGGAGGCGCCGGAGCTCGGCGTCGAGTACGCGCGGATCGAAGATCCCCTACTAGCGCACGCGCTGGGCCTCCTGCTCGACCCGTGGCACGCTCTCGTTCAACTGGCGGCTCGTGCTCGCACCGTTCGAGGTGCTCGACTACGTCGTCGTGCACGAGCTCTGCCACCTGCGGCAGCCGAACCACTCGACGCCGCTTCTGGCGGCTCGTCGAGACGCGGCGCCCCGACTGGCGTGTGCAGCGCGACTGGCTGAACGAGCACGGGCCTGAGCTGCTTGCTTTCCGGCCCACCGCCTAAGAAGTCATTTCAGATTGAGCTCCTGAGTCGGCGGAAGCAGACGAGGCAGCAGCCGAGCGCGAGAAGCGACGGGTGGGGGGGGCGTGCGGCGGGTGTGCGCGGGAGGGGCGGCGGGGTTAGGCGTGTGCAGATCGAGCAGCCGGCGGCGAAGGCGCTTGCCTGCGAACCGCAGTTCCGGCAGATGTGGGATTCCTCATGGCCCGAGTCAAACACGCCGGCGGTGAGCTCGGCTGTTCGGGGAGTACGCCTGAGTCCGCCTAGTACATTTGTCGGCCCGTCCTGGTAGACGGCTGGTAGACGGAGAAAGACTGTGGCGTTGCGGGGCGGCGGCTGTCGGCCGGGTAGCTCGTGGCGGTACAGCCCCTTACTGAACGGTTTGTCTAATAGGTGTGCTTGTCCGCGATTTCGGCTACGGTCGGCCCACTCTTGATCCTCATTCCGCCGCGCTCGAGCGCGCCAGAGGCGAGCAGCTTCTCCCGAAACGCTTTCGCGTGTTCCACGGAGGGAAAGTCCACCCGGATGAATGCTTCGTTTGGATTGTCTACGGCGCGAGAGACAATGTGGGAGGTCGCACCGCTCTCCGCTCGACCTGCGGGATCCTGGTCGAACATCGGCTTCCACGCGTCGTAGTCGTCCACCTCGAAGTGCATGAGCATGATCGCCACCGGAGACTCTCCTCTCCTCAGGCTGCACACGGCAGCTATTGATGAGCGCGATCATCGTGGATTCGGACGAGTGAATCAAGATCAACCACCAGGGGCAGTTGCGCCCGGTTGGACGAGGCCGCTCTCGTAGGCGAGCACGACGGCTTGCGCGCGGTCGTGGAGGTCGAGCTTGGCGAAGATGCGGGCGACGTGTGTCTTGATCGCGGCGTCGCCGACGACGAGCTCGCGCGCGATCTCGCGGTTCGAGAGCCCGCGCGCGATCAAGCGGAGCACCTCGAGCTCGCGCGGAGTGAGCTCAACGAGCGCTGCGGGTTGCTTGCGGGCAGGCGGACGGCGCGCATAGTCCTCGATCAGCCGGCGCGTGATCGAAGGTGAGAGCAGCGCCTCACCGGCGGCGACGACCCGCACCGCGTGCAGGAGCTCGTCGGCGCCGGCCCGCTCGCGGAGAAGCTTCAGCTCGCGGCGGCGTCGGCGCAGATCTTGACCTACGAGCCAGGCGACAACGAAGGTCAGCCAGGCGCCGGGACGAACGCCGCTGGTCTGGAATGGGCTCCGGACGAAGTCAATGCACACGATCGTGGCCAGGGCAGCAAGGCCCGCGAGCAGCGAAGTGCGGTCGCTGCAGTGTGCGCCGACCCAGTAGAAGGCGAGAAGGAGCGCGACGTAGGGCTCCAAGGGCCACGAGGCGGTCGGACTGATTAAGAACGAGCCGACAGCAAGAGCGCAGACGATCGTGAAGAGCACCGGCACCGGCGCCCGCCGTCGTTGGGCGAGCGGGATCGTCATGAGCAGGATCGGCAAGGCGACGAGGCTCGTCCACCCGTCACTCCACCGGGCGGAGGGTTCACCCAGAGCTCACGCTCGAACGACGCCGCAACCGCGAGCGCGAGGCCCCAGTCCCCCAATCGATCCACCCGCGCGCGGATGCTCATACCGGGCATGCACTGGGCTTCAGCCGCTCAGGCATCATCCCGCGAGCTGGTCTCGTCGGCGAAGCCGTAACCCGCACGGGCTACGAGGCAGCCCCGGTGATTCACCCTCGAGCCCTACCGCGAATCGCAGCCGCGGCTGACGACAACGCCGCCGGGCTGCCCTAGCCTCCGCGGAGATGTCAACCCAAGGAGGCACCGTGAACACACAACCATTCGCACGGGTCGGCGCAGCCTGCGGGATCGTCTGGCTCCCGGTCGGGCTTGCCCTGGGCGGCGGGAACAACCAGCTCAGGGGCCTCGCGCTGGCGGGGATTGTCCTCCTTCTCCCCTTCCTCGCCTACCTCTGCAGCCTGCTCCGGCGGGCAGAGGGGGGAGGCGGCTGGCTTGGCGGCGGCGCGTTCGCGGCGGACTCGCCGGGATCACGCTCAAGCTCGCGAGCATCACGCCGGAGATCGCGATCCACCACTACAACGTCGCCGACGGCACGACGCTCCACAACGGCCTGCAAGGCATCGCCGACGCCGCGACCTACATCTGCCTCTTCCCGTTCGCAGTCATGCTCGCGGCGGTCGCGGTCGTCGCTGTCCGCACCCGCGTGCTTCCACGCTGGCTCGGGTACGGCGCCGGCCTGACCGCGATCGCACTCGCCGTCAACGGCTCCGACAACCTCTACCACTACTCCGGCAACGTCCCGGCGCTGCTGCTCTTCGTGCTCTGGACGTTCGTCGCAAGCGTGGTCACGCTCCGCAGAACGTGGCGCGAGCCGAAACACGTCGCGCGAGCAAATCCCGCTGCAGCCGCCTGACCGAAGACCTGAACCGAGACATGGAAGGCCCGCAGTATGCGGGCCTTCTCCTATGGCCGGCTGAGGTCGATTCGGTGCGCCCGCGCGTTATCTGACCAGGCGCAGCTCTCCGGACGAGCCATCGGCGTGCGCACGGCCAACACGCTTCGGCACGTTTTCGCCTCCGAGCTGCTCTGCGCGGGCGCGAACTTGCGTCAGATCGAGGAGCTCCTCGGCCACAAGCACCTCGATTCGACGCAGCGCTTACGAGCTGCGCCGCGGCCAGCAGATGATCGCCACCGGTCACCTGACGCGCGAGGACGCACTCAACGTTGGAGATCGCCTCACGATCGGCGAAAACCTCGGGATTGTCCGATCAATCGAACCGATTCTTCGAGAGCCCGGGTCACGGCTTGTTGTCCAGCTTCTCCGAGAAAGCCGAAGCTGAAGTCAACGCAACGACTGCGTAGCGCTCCCTGAGCGTGCGCAATCAGAGGTGATGGCTCGTCACGACGATGAACTCCTGCTCCTTCGGCGGCGCGGTTCGGGCGGGGGCTTTTCGTGCTCGGGCAGCGTTGTCGGGGGCTCTAGTGTTGGGCGTAGTAGTCGGCGACTGCGTGGAAGGCCTGTTTGGGTTCCCAGGCCATGTCGGGGTAGGTGGTGCCATGTTGGCTGGCCGTGGGGGAGGGTGCGGACGAGGCTGAGTGAGGTGGCGTCGATGTCGTGGCGGGGGTCGGGGTCGTAGGGGGCGAGGGGGAAGGTGAAAGTCGACCACGTAGGCGCCGGCGACGCCGATCCGGTCGAGGAGGGCGAGCTGGTCGGCGAGGAGCCGCGCCTGGAGTGGTTCGTCGCGTTGGTGGATCCAGTGCACGCGGGGCGGAGGTGGCGGCCGATGCCGGGGAGCCGCTGAGCGACGACGCTGATCGTCGTGGCGTTGTGGGGCAGCTTGAAATCGCGCTGCGGTGGCTACTGGCGGCCCAGGCGGCGAGGTGCTCGCGCGACTGGCCCGAACGGGGTCGGCAAGACGACGATCGTGCGCGCGCTGGCGAGGCTGCTCGTGCAAGTCGGGACGCGCCATCGGTCCTCGGTGGGGGCAAGAGCCGGACACCTGACGGCGGTAGCTGGACTTGCGCGGCCGCTATTCAGTGCTACTATGTACTAGTAGTCAGTAACACTGGGTACCTAGGAGGAGGTGGTCCATGGGCAAGCAGGTGACGGAGATGCTGAAGGGAACGCTGGAGGGCATCGTCCTCGCGATCCTGTCCGGCCGGCCCGCGTACGGCTACGAGATCACGGCGTGGCTGCGGGATCAGGGCTTCTCCGACATCGCCGAGGGAACTGTCTACGCGCTGCTCGTCAGGATCGAGCAGCGCGGCTTCGTCGACGTGGAGAAGGTCCCGTCCGAGAAGGGGCCGCCGCGCAAGGTGTATTCCCTGAACGCTCAGGGACGGGAGTATCTCGAAGAGTTCTGGAGGACGTGGAGCTTCCTCACGGAACGGCTCGAACAGCTCCACGAAGGAGGCAGATAGACATGTCCGACACAGAAGAGGGCGGCTTCATCTCAAAGGTGATCGGCCCGAAGCGGCGGTGGCGAGCGTACAAGGCGCGCGTCAAGCAGCTTCCCGAGAACTACCGCACGGCGGTCGACGCGATCGAGCGGTACCTGATGCACTTCGTGCCGACCGACGGCGACAGCGTGGCGTCCGAGTTCGAGGATCTTGCGGATCTGTTCGAACGGGCCGCGGCGGATGGAACCCCGATCCGCGAGATCGTCGGCGACGACCCCGTGGAGTTCGTGGAGGCGTTTGCTCAGAACTACACGCAGGGCGGGTATGTCCCCGATCGGGCGCGGGAACGGCTGATCAGCGCCATCGAGCGCGCCGAAGGGGAAGACGAGGGGACCCGCTCATGACGGCACAGCCGACCGCGGTCCGCGATCCACGTGCAGGGCCTGGAGAAGTCGTACAAGAAGCTGGAGGTGCTGCGCGGCGTGGACTTCGACGTGGCGCGGGGCAGCATCTTCGCCCTGCTCGGCTCGAACGGGGCGGGCAAGACCACGGTCGTGAAAATCCTGTCCACGCTGCTCAAGGCCGACGCGGGGACTGCCAGCGTCAACGGCTTCGACGTCGCCACGCAGCCGGCGAACGTGCGGGAGTCCATCAGCCTCACCGGACAGTTCGCGGCCGTCGACGAGATCCTCAGCGGGCGGGAGAACCTCGTGCTGGTCGCCCGGTTGCGGCACCTCAAGGATCCGGGCACGATCGCGGATGACCTGCTCGATCGTTTCTCGCTGACCGACGCGGCCGCGCGGAAGGTGTCGACGTATTCGGGTGGCATGCGCCGCCGCCTCGACATCGCGATGAGCCTGATCGGGAATCCGCCGGTCATCTTCCTCGACGAGCCGACGACCGGGCTCGACCCCCAGGGGCGCATCGAGGTGTGGCAGGCCGTCAAGGAACTCGCCGGGCACGGCACGACGGTGCTGCTCACGACGCAGTATCTGGACGAGGCCGAACAACTCGCCGACCGGATCGCGATCCTCCACGAGGGTCGGATCATCGTGAACGGCACCCTCGCCGAGCTCAAGCAGCTGCTCCCGCCCGCCAAGGTCGAATACATCGAAAAGCAGCCGACCCTCGAGGACGTCTTCCTCGCCATCGTCGGTGACGACGGCAAGGACGGCGCGCTGGCAATGGCCGCAGCGTCGGCACGGACGAGTAAGGAACAACGATGACCAAGCATTTCTTCGGCGACACCGCCGTCCTGCTGGGACGATCCCTGCGCCACATCACGCGCAGCCCGGACACCATCATCACGACCACGATCATGCCGATCGCCATGCTGCTGCTGTTCGTCTACGTGTTCGGCGGCGCGATCAACACAGGGTCGGATTCGTATGTGAACTACCTGCTGCCCGGCATTCTGCTCATCACGATTGCCTCGGGCATCTCCTACACCGCATTCCGGCTCTTCCTGGACATGCAGAGCGGCATCTTCGAGCGATTCCAGTCCATGCCGATCGCACGCTCGTCCGTGCTGTGGGCGCACGTGCTGACCTCACTGGTCGCCAATCTGATCTCGCTCGTGGTCGTCGTGCTCGTCGCCCTCCTCATGGGCTTCCGCTCGGGGGCGGGAGTGCTGGCGTGGCTCGCGGTCGCCGGCATCCTGATCCTGTTCACCCTGATGTTGACGTGGATCGCCGTCATCCCCGGTCTCTCCGCGAAGTCCGCGGACGGCGTGAGCGCGTTCTCCTACCCGCTCATCTTCCTGCCGTTCATCAGCTCGGCATTCGTGCCCACCCACACCATGCCCGGCCCGGTGCGCGCCTTCGCCGAGCACCAGCCGGTGACGTCGATCGTCAACGCGATCCGCGACCTGTTCACACAGCAGCCGGTCGGCACCGACATCTGGATCGCCCTCGCCTGGTGTGTCGGCATCCTCATCGTCGCGTACACCTTCGCCATGGTCACTTACCGCCGCAGGATCTCCTAGTGCCCACCATTGCCCCGGCGCGGGGCGCACCAACCCCGGCGCTCGAAGGGAGCGGCCGCATTCGATGAGTTGCTGCACGAAATCGAAGACCGCATCGGGCTTCTCCCGCCTCGTCTGAGGAGCGCCTCGAGCTGCGCGCGTTCGCGCTTTCGAGGGCGCGCTCGAGCTGACGTGGATGCGTGATTCCGGGTCTGCCTCGGCAGCGACCTCTAGCCGTAACCCGGGCTGCGCCTTCACGCGCCCGGTTCGCGCAGGAGCGATGGTGTCGCTGTGCGAAGCAGGTCGCTGTCTCCTTACAGATGTGCAGTCAGAATGCGGGCGCACTCCTCGGTGCTTGTGCGGGTCGTGTCCACCACGAGGTCATAGACAACGCCTTTGTGGACTTGCTCCGCTTGGAGCCGTGCCATGCCCACGATCCGGTCGGGACGCTCACCTTCTCGCGCTGCCGCGACTTCTGGATCGCAACGCACGCCAACCCAGAGCACTGTGAGGTCGGACAACGCTTCGGCCAGGCGCTCCTGTGAGGCCCGGCCCGCGAGAAATACTTCGTCGATGATGATTCCGGTTCCGTAGCGCGCGATCGCAGCCAGTCCCTGATACCACGCAGCCTCGGCGCGGCGGAAGTCGGCTCCAACCGTGATCGAGCCATCAGCCTTGAGGTTGATGGACTGCTGATCCCGAGTGTTCTGGTCCCCGCCGGGAAGCGCCCTGACAAGATCGTCGACGCCGAGGGTCAACCAGTTCGTCCCGAGAAGGTCTTGAAGGCAACGCGCGAGCGAGGACTTGCCCGAACTGGAGCCGCCGTTGAGGACGATCGCCTCGACACCCACTCTCTCGACCATACTTGGGCCCCTGCCGTCGCTGTCTCATGTAGGCAGCACTCAGCGAAGCGGGAGCCTAGAGAGCGTCGCTGCCGCAGGCCTCGCCGTCTACGTCCTGAGCTCGAAGTACGTCAAGGACAGCCGCACTTAAATCGAAGCCAGCAACCTCCGCCTCCATCGCCTCGACGACCCGGAGAATGGCTACCTCTATCTCCGCCGGCGACGTCTTCACTGGACCAGAGTCGTTTGGGCAGCAGGCGTGGTTCTGCTGCCCAAACTCCCCGTAACTCCCTGGAAACCGACCCGAATCGCGCGAACGTCGCGTCCGGTGCGCGAGCCCGTCTTTCGGCGCAACCGTGCGGGTTTGAGCGCCGTCGGAACTCGATCCACGGCACGTTTGCCATGCAGAAGGTCGTGGGTTCGAGTCCCATCATCCGCTCTCTAAGAGCCCCGCTAGACGGGGCTTTTGTTGCCTCCATCTGCAACTCGGGCACCGCTAGACCGTCGTTGCTGCCCATTGCTGCCCATTCGATCGCCGCGTCGAACGCTTCCCGCTGCGGCTTTGCCATCCGGTCGCGGTCCAGCCTCGGAGTTTCCTTGCCGCCGGAGGCTGGAGTAGAGGGAGCCGTCACGCAGTCGCCTTAACCGACTCCTCGCGCGGAAAGGGGAGAACGCTTGCCAACCCGTGTCCCCGCCTTGTCTCGCCGGGACATACAAATGCTGGCATTCGGAGGCTCGCCGAGCCTCCCCCGCAAAAGGAGAACCGAGATGTACCACTCCCGCCTCACCTTCAACTCGAACCGGGAATCTGCTCGCCGCGACGCAGCCTGCAGCCCGTCGCGCTTCGCCGGAGCTGCCCCAGATCCAAGGCAGCCGTGGTTGTCGGGGAGGGCGCTTCCGACGAGCTCGTCCAACTCCGCCGTCGCGAACGAGAGGACCCCTTTCGAATTCGAACTCTACGAACACGCCTACGTCACGACTCGCGGACATTCACCCACGCCACCAGGCCCGCCGGGCCTGCGCGCCGCGTGAGCAGATCCCCGCCCGACACTGACGTGAAGGAGGCCCCGGTGGGGGCCTTCTTCCCGGGAACCGGCGAAGGTTCGACGCAATGCCTAGGGGTCTCTTCGGAACGCCGGCGCAGCGAATCGCGATGATGACTTCGGCTCATTCTTCCTTCACGCGTTCTGGGAAGAGTTGGGAGGTGAACAACGACCCGTATCGCTGGGACGAGCGTGTCGAGGCGTGGGAGGAGGTCGCGACGAGTGAGGCGTTCCTCGCGATCCGCGACCGCATCGTCGAGCTTGCCGAGCCGCGGTCCGTCGATCAGGTGGTCGACCTCGGGGCCGGCACCGGGCTGCTGGCCCTCGCGTTGGCTCCCCGTGTCGATGAGTTGGTAGCCGTCGACAGCTCCGAGCGGATGCTCGAGCGGCTGGACGACGCGGCGGCGGCCGATGGCGCCCACAACATCGAGACTCTCGTGGCCGACCTCCGTTGGCTGCCTCTTGAGGACGAATCCGCGACGCTCGTCGTGTCGAATTACGCCTTCCACCATCTGGACGATGCTGGCAAGGAGCTGGCGCTCGCTGAGGCGCGGAGGATCCTGCGGCCGGGTGGACGGCTCGTGGTCTGCGACATGATGTTCTCGCTCTCGCTCAAGCCGCGAGACCGCCGGCTAGTCGGCGGCGAAGATCGTGGCTCTGCTGAAGCGCGGGCCGGCGGGCGTCATTCGGATCCTTCGCAACGCCCTCCGTGTCGTCGCCGGACGCTGGGAGCAGCCCGCGACGCCCGAGACGTGGAAGCGAATGCTCGACGGCCGAGGGTTCGAAGACGTACGGATCAGCTTCTCAAGCACGAAGCCGCGATAGCTACTGCGCGCCGACCTGGTCTCAAACCCGGGCGAGCTCGGCGCGGCGCGCAGTCCGAGCTCGCTCGAAGCGTCGGAGGCGGCGTTTGACCCGGAGTCGGCCGAGGGTGTCCAGCCCGCTCAGAAGCGAATCGCGAATATCTCGTCTCGTCTTCGTCGTGGCGGCGGGAGTCGTTGCCACCACCATCGCCGATCTCTACGCCCCCACCGCAGTCCTCGTCGTCGTGTTTGCGTTAGCCATCGTCGGAGTTGCTGGCGCTTCACTCGTCGGCTGATTCGCCGACCGAGGACACGGCGGGCAAGACGAAGAGCCTCGTGTCCGCTCCCTAGATTCGCGAAGGGTCGACACAAGTAGTGCCGCCCCCGGACAGGTTGCGGCTTTGCCGCGCGTGCGATCGGTCGCCGCGCCGATGCGGGCACCGGCGTGCATCGGCACCGTGCCCGCATGGGCGAGATACGCGCCAGCAGGCTGCCGCCGGGCCGCGACGAGGCGACGCATCCGCGCGAGCAGGAGGCACTGCGCGAGCACATCCGCAGCGAGCGGCGGCGGCTCGCCCGCTTCACACGGATCCGGAGCTCGTCCTCGGCTTTCAAGATGGGTTACTCGTCCCGCTCGCCGTCGTCACCGGACTCGCAGGAGCAGCCGTCGGCACGACCGCGGTGATCGTCGGTGGCGTCGCCGAGGCAGCCGCCGGCGCGCTCGCCATGGGCACCGGCGCCTATCTCGCCAGCCACGCCGAGAACCAGCTGATTGCGAGCGAGATCGGAGACCAAGAAGCGGAAGCGGTCGACCACTCCGAGATCGAGCGCCTCGAGCTGCAGGTCCTCCTCCAGGAGGAAGGCCTGTCCGAAGCCGACGCCAAGACGGCCAGCGAAGCGATCGGGCATTCCATCCACGCACTCGTCAAGACGAAGATCGAGAAGGAGCTCGGGCTCCCCTTCAACGACACAGAGACAGCCCGCGGCGACGCCTACGTCGTCGGCGCCTCCTACGCCGTCGCCGCGGTCGTCCCGCTCTGGCCCTATTTTCTTTTCGGCCCGCACCTCGCCATGGCCCTCTCGATCGTCGCGACCGGGGCTGCCCTCTTCGCACTCGGCATGCTCAAGGGCCACGTGGCCCGCCTCTCCCTCACCCGCAGCGGCCTGCAGGTGCTCACGGTCGGCGCGCTCTCGGCCGGCCTCGGCTACCTCATCGGCGGCCTCGGCCCCCACCTGTTCTGACCGAGCCGCGGTCGCCGGCGCGCCCCGTCCCGAGCTCAATACCGCGGAAGCGCGAGACCGCGTCGTCCGAGCAGCTTCCATCGGACGCTGAAGAGCGTGTCGCTCCAGCGCTCCCGCTCACCGCTGAGCGGGTTGTTCACGAGTACGTAGCCCTTGCCGGCCCCGACGAGCACGACTGCATGCTCATTGAGGTTCACGGTGATCTTGCGGCCGGACGGCGTCAGCCAGCTCAGGTACGGGCCGGGCGCGAGCCCGACCCAGGCAAGCACCGGGTGGCCGGCAAGGACAACGGCGCGGACAGCCGCGACGCTGCGGCCGCGCAGGTCGACGAGTTGGACCCCGTACCGCGCCGCGAGGGCACGGATCGGGGGCTCATAGACGCCGAACCCTCCCTCGATGCCGCCACCCGCGGGCCGGCCGACGAAGCCGCGCTCCGGGTCGCCCCAGCGGAAGAGCGTGCTACCGGAGACGGGCTCCGGGTCGAGCGGCCCGCTGCGCGGCAGCCGTGCCTGCAGCTCGAGCTGTCCCGCCCGGACTCCTGCCCCGGCGAGAAGCATCGACAGCGCCGTCGCCTCGCAATCGTTGTGGAGTATCTGGCGGACGGGGCGTAGCGCGATCCTCGTCCAGAGCGGCACTACCGGCAAGTCGACACGGGTCTCGTGCGCCGCGAGTGCGCGCCTGACCAGAGGAAGCGCGCGGCGGACCGAAATCTCGACCTCGAGACGCGCCCGACCTCGCCGAAGCTCGACCTTGTCGGGGAGACGGATTCGGCGCCGGCCCGGTTGGAGAGACTTGATCCGCTGACCCGCCGCGTAAACGGCGAGCGGACGCGCTGCAGCATGCGTCCCCGTGGTCGAGGCGCCGCTTCCGCAACCGGCGAGCAGAGCTCCGCCCGAGAGCACGGCGAAGATACGGCGGACGCGCATCGCGAGCACGGTAGTCGCGGACGATGACAGGTCGACGAGCGCGTTCGGTTCGGGCTCTACGAAGCTGCGGCTAGCGGCACAGCGCGTTCCGGACGGCTCACAACCGGCGGAACGAGCAGTCTGCCAAAGGACGTTTCTCCGCCGATCGTCTCCGAACCTGGTCGGCGCTCTCAGAGGCTTAGGAGGAGGGGCACTTGCCCTGTTTGTAGGCGGCGTAATCGGCCGGCGACAGGATCCATCGCCACTTGCCGTTGAGGCTGACGGCGTGCATGGTCGCGGTGGTCACGCCATCGTCTGAGGTCACCCGGACGGAGACGGCCGTGGAAGGCGTGGCCTTGCCAGCGATATCGACCGTGTCGGCGTAGGTCTGGAGGACTTTGAACTCTTTCAGGTCGAAACCCGGGCTGGTGTGGCAGGCCATGTAGCGGGCCCGGCTGACGATCGCCTGGTCGGCGGGGTGGAGCGTGTCCCAGAGCGGTCCGGTCTGGCCGAGGGAGAACTGTGTTGTGACCTGGCGAATGAAGGCGGCAGCCGATTGCTGTCCCTCCGGTGTACCGCTGCTCCGGCTTCCTCCGCAGCCGGTCAGAGCGACAGCGAGGAGCGCGGCGGTGGCGAGAACGGCGGCGCGTTTCGCCGCCAGTCGGTGGCGTGGGCGTTCAGTGCCATGGGAACCGTCCTACCTGGGTGTTGACGACGACGGGGCGATCGCGAGCGAGGGGGAGCGGGCCGATCGCGATCTGGGTCGCCGAACTGCGGGATGAGCAGCGCCGCGATGTCGGGGCGAGAGGCGAGGAGGTCGCGCGCAACGTCGAGGGTCGCGATTCCAAGCGCGGTTGCGTATGCCTCCGCCTCGGTTGCGCTCGGCGGCCATGGACCGTGACCGAGAGCGGGCCGGCCGCGGCGGGCACGCCTGTGGCCGGGTCGATGAGGTGGTGGAGTCGCCTGCCGGCGCCGAACCGCCGCGTGTCGCGTCCTGACGTGGCGACGCCGCCGCTCGCGAGCTCGAGCGTGCCGAGCACGTGCTCGCGCCCTCGCGGGTCTCCGATGTCCACGCGCCACGCGCCGCCTTCGGGCGGGGTACCGCAGACGGCGATGTCGCCGCCGAGATCGACGAGTCCTCCGGGGAGCGCAGGCCAGGCGGCCTGCATCGCGGCGAGCGCGCGCGTCGCGGCGAAGCCCTTGCCGATCCCGCCGAGGTCGACGGCGGCGCCACGCTCGACGCGCGCCCGACCCGAGCGCGGGTCGACATCGATCGACGCGCCCGAATGCCAGCTCCTCGAGCACTACCGCGGCTCGATCGGTCAGCAGTTCGAAGGACCGGTCGTAGCCGGCGGCCACGAGTGCCGGAAGGATCGTCGGGTCGAACAGCCCGCCCGTGTCCGTGCGGCCGCGAAGCGCGGCTGCGAGCGCGTCGAGGAGCAGCGGATCGACGGCGACCCACTCGCCGGCGGCACTGTTGAGTCGCGACAGGTCGCTGCCCGCATCGAAGCGAGAAAGGGCACGCTCGCATGACGCCACCTCGGCCTGCGCTGCTGCGAGCGCGCGGCGCGCGAGGAGTACGTCCGGCGGACCCGCCGTCACGGCGACTTCGCAGACCGTGCCCATGGCACGGAACGATCGGCGCTGCAGTTGGCTCGTCATGCCGGTACCAGGGTCTCGGCGCTCTTCGTGCAACAGTCCGACGCTGGTCGAGGGCGCAGGAGGTGCGGTCCGGGCTGGCACCTTCCGGCCTGCTGGGCGCGGCAGCAGGATGCGCGCGTACGATGAGCCACACGACCGGAGCGGCAACGATTCCGCCGAAGATCAGGCCGCGTGTCCCGGTGAGATCGGTGCCGACGTTGAGGGCGTGGTAGAGGCCGATCGCGAAGGCCGCGAAGCTGGCGTAGTGCATCAGGCGCCAGCGGCGCTGGCCGATGCGCCGGCGGACGTGGAAGGAGGTAGCGAGGGTCGAGCATGATCCACCCGGTGACGATTCCGGCGGCGACAGGCAGGGGACGCCACGGTGCCAGGCCGGGCACGAGCACTCCGGTGAATCCGAAGCGCATGACCGGGTCGAGGGCTAGCGCCGCCTCCGTGTAGGCCGACCATCCCGAGGCCGGTCCACATGATCGTCTGGTGCCAGCCGAGCAGCATCTTGCCGCGCGTGCCGCCGAGCAGCCTAGTACTGAGCGCAAGACCGAGCGTGACCGAGACCGCGAGAAGACCGAACGCCACGAGACCGGCGGCCCGCGCAACGAGCCACGCGACCGGCACTGACCCTGTGGCGGCGGCGATCATCCCGCCGGAACCGGCGAGGTTCGCGTCGTCGCGTGTGTCGGCGAGGCGCCGCCCTGCACGACGACGAGATGTGTCTGGCCGTTCTTGCCCGTCACAACCACAGCTCCCGGGATGTTCGCCGGCGCAGGCGCTGGCAGCGGCCGTGTCCAGGCCAGCACGGCGAGCACGGCGAATAGCGCCCACGTCGCAAAAACGGTTGCCCAGAGATTCCGCATCTCAGCCTCCCGGCTCGACGCGCTCCGGCTGCGTCGGCGCTTGCGGGGTGATGGTCTGGCCGATCTGCGGCGTCGACGGCGCCGCGGGGACGCTTCGCTTCAGGCCGGCGATGGCCGCGGCTCCGGTCAACGCGGTCGCCGCGAGCACGGCTGCGAGGATGAACACCTCGCGCCGAGTGACGGTCTTTGGGCCTGGCTGATCGCCTAGGGCAACAGCCAAGGTGATCCTTTCGGGTCGGTTGAGTCGGGTGCCGGCCTCGCCGGCACCGTCTCACGGAGGGTCGCCGGAGAGCTGCACTGAGGCATCGGAACTACCGCACATCTCGTATACGGGTTATCCGCATCCCGCTGGCCCGGGGCTTGACCTGCCAGGCACGGCTGCGGGTTCTCCCGAGGCCGATCGGCGTAAGCCCCGACGCGCCTGGCCGCCCGACGCGCTGAAAATGGGATCACATGAGCGATTTGGTGGTCGTCGTCGGCAACGGCGTCTCCGGGTACGCCTGTGCGGCCCGGCTCGCAGATCGGGATGTGCCTGTCACGTTGATCGGTCCGGGCCTGCCGCACGATCGCCCACCCCTCTCCAAGCGAGCGCTCCTGACCGGGCACGTGCCGCTCCTTGCCGACGCGGCGCAACTTGTGGAGCGAGGCATCGAGCACATCGACGGAGTTGTGACTGCGTGCGACCTCGACCGCCGCCGACTCGTCGTGCAACGCTCGGTCGAGCGTGGCCAGCTCGAGCTCGAAGCGCCGACAATCGTGTGGGCGACGGGCCTGCGCTACCCGAAGCCACCCGTGCCCGGAATCGAACAGGCTGAGGAGAACACCACCGGCGCCGGCCTACTTTCGCTCGTCAGGCACTTTGCTTTGCCGCACAGGCGCGTGGTCGTGGTCGGTGCCGGCCTAATCGGCACAGAGACCGCTGCAACGCTCGCTGCCGCGCACGACGTGACGCTGGTCGACATGCTCGATCGTCCCCTTGCGCGATTCCTCCCGCGTGTCTCCGACGTCGCGCGCGCTGCGCTCGAAGAACTCGGGGTGCGCTTCCTGGGCTCGTGCAAGATCGACTCGGCGAGGATCGACGCCGACAGCGCCACTGTCCATACCTCCACGCATGGCGACCTGCATTGCGACGTGGTCGTCTCGGCGGCCGGTTTCCGCTCCAGTCTGCCACCCGAGCTCGCCGGCCCTGATTCGAGGGCGCTCACCTTGCCCGCCGACGACCGCCTACGCGTGATCGGCCACGAGCGTCTCTGGGCGTGCGGCGACAGCGTCTCCTTCCCCCACCCGCGCTGGGGCCGCATCGGCATCCCACACTGGGAGCACGCATTCTGGAGCGGCCGCCATGCGGCTGAATCGATCCTCGGCTCGACCGCGCCCTACATACGCGAGCCCTATTTCTTCAGCGACATCGGTCCTCTCCGCATCCAGCAGATCGGCGTCGCCGACGCCGCCGTCGAGTGGCACGAGGAGGACGGACTCGTCGTCGGTCACGACTCCAGCGGCGCTCCTGCCTGCGTACTCCTCCTCAACGCACCGGCACGGCTGCGCGAAGCCCGAGAACTCATCGCCTCCGCCGAATACGTCGCCTCCGAATGACCCTCATCAGCCAATTCCCCAGGAGGACACCGTCATGCAAAGCGTGATTGTCGATTCCGACGCCTGCATCGGCTCCGCCGAATGCGTCGCGCTCGACCCAGACGCGGTGAAGCTCGACGAACACGGCACCGCACAGATCCTTCTTCCCGAACTCGAAGAAGAACGCGCCAGAGAGCTCTGCGCCGCTTGCCCCACGGGTGCTCTTTCGCTCGCCGGTCCGTAGCACGAATCAGTTTCCGACTGCCGACTACGTCTCGAAGACAATCGTCCTTGCGCCGAAGCATTGCTACGTCGGTGGCCCGTCGTCACGCCGCCCGAGGGTGCGTTGGTAGGTAGCGAGAGTTCGCGTAACGGTAGGGATGGGTGGAGACGCTGAACAGCTGCAACCCGGCGAGCGTGGTTCCGGCCCCACGCCTTGCATGAGGCGGCACCGGACCGCAGGCGTGGTCGCGTTGCCATGCAGAGGGTCGTGGGTTCGAGTCCCGTCATCCGCTTCTAGAACCCGCTGACGGGCTGGACGTGGCTGCTCCGCCCTCGGCGGGAGAAGGAAGCGCTGGCATCTGTCCTCGTGGTGGTGTAGGTTCTTAGTTGGCTCTTAGGGGGCCGCTCGACCGGGTCCACCGGAGGAGATAGGAAGGGGAGGGAACATGCGGTTGAGAGGCGCTCTTCTGCTTGCGGCCACTGCGAGCGTGGGTGCGGTGTTGATGCTGGCTGGGCCGGCGTCGGCGGCGAACCTGCACTGCGGCCAGGATCTCAATTCGAGCGTGACGCTGATCGGCAACCTGGACTGTCACACGATTCCAGGGACGGCGCTGAAGATCGCGCACGACGGCGTGACGCTGAATCTGAACGGGTTCACGGTCATCGGTTACGCCGGTGACGACGTGATCGGAACTTCACGTGCCCGGGCGGCGTCTGCACGTCGTTCAACGGGACGACGATCAAGGGCGGGTCGTTGGACGTCACCGGTGCCGGCACGGGGGTCGGCAACGAGAACACCAACGGTGGTGGTGGTAACACCCTCACCATTGCGGGCGTGAAGATCGTCGGCGACGGCACTGTCGATTCCTACGGCGTGGACTCCCTGGACTCGACCGGGCTTTCGTTCACGGGTGGATCGATCAGCGGCGTCTACGCCGGCGTCTACGTGGACGGCGACACCGGCGACCTGATCAAGGGCAACACGATCACCCCCAACGATGGTGGCTTCGGCGTCGCGAGCGACGACGACCAACACGGCGCTCTCGATCGTGAGCAACAAGTTCACGGACACCGACAGCGACCAGACGGGCCTTGCGCTGTACGACTTGTACGACGCCGGGACGCTGTTCAGCGGCAACACGGTGACCGGCATGGGCTACGGCGTGTTAGCGGACGCGTACGACGCGGGAATCACGATCACCGGCAACGTGATGGACGGCAACGAGGAAGGGATCGACCTCAACGAGCACGACTCGGGCGACATGATCGCCGGCAACTACATCAAGAACAGCGTCGACGAGGGGATCTCCGACACCGGGTCGTTCAACAACACGTACACCGGGAACGTGCTGACGAGCAACGGCAACGTCTCGAACAGTGCGAGCTACTCATCGGCCCTGAGGGCTTCGGGCCGGTGACGATGGTCAACAACTACGCCCGCACGGGCAACGGCGTCGGCTTCGCCGTCCTCGGGGCGTACAGCGACAGCGTGCCGGGTGGGCCGTACAGCCTGTTCAGCGGCAACGTGGCGACGGCGAACGGCAGCTCGGACGCCCCGGGGTTCTTCGACGAGTACTCGGTCGGTGCGACCTGGTCGAAGAACGTCGCCAACTACAACGCCACGGACGGGTTCGACTTCTGCGCCCCGTGGCGCGAGACGGTCACCGGTAACAGCGCGAACCTGAACGGTGGAAACGGCTACGTCTTCGCCTATGACTGCGACGAAGTGGTCGGACCGCCGCAGGTCACGCCGTTCCCGCTCATTGGTACGGCTGCAGACGAGCAGCCGCTTGCGGTCACGAACAACTCGGCGACCAACAACGGCGAGTACGGCTTCGCGGGCGAGTACCCGACTGCCGGCAGCGGCAACACGGGCAAGAACACGAACGCCTGCGGTGACTGCTACCTCGTGAGCGGCTGCAGCTAGACGGACAGCCACTCTAGACCGGATCCCAGAGCGGGCCACGGCAACGTGGCCCGCTCCGTCTCCCGCCGGAACAGGAGCCTCGTCTCCCTCCGTCGCGTGCGATACGGCCGGTGGAAGAAGCGCCACACGCCCGCTGCTGCCTGCCGCCTCCTGCAACCCGGTCAGCGGTGAATCCGCCTCCACGCCTGCATGAGGCAGAACGAGCCGGAACCCGTTGACAGGTTGGGTCGTGTTGCCATGCAGAAGGTCGTGGGTTCGAGTCCGATCATCCGCTCTCAACCGCCGACGCGCTGGACGTGGCTGCTCCGCCCTCGGCGGGAGAAGTAGGCGCTGGCATCTGTCCTCGGAGTCGTGTAGCTTCTTAGTCGGCTCTTAGGGCTGTTCGACCGGGTCCACCGGAGGACAAAGGGAGGGAACATGCGGTTGAGAGGCGCTCTTCTGCTTGCGGCTACTGCGAGCGTGGGTGCGGTGCTGATGCTGGCTGGGCCGGCGTCGGCGGCGAACCTGCATTGTGGTCAGGATTTGACGGGCAGCGTGACGCTGATCGGCAATCTGGACTGCTCGGCCTACGGCGACTGGGCGCTCAGGTTCGATTCGCTGCATCCCGGCGTGACGCTGAACCTGAACGGGTTCAAGGTGATCGGCGCGGCCGGTCATCACGTGATCAACACGGACGGCGCCAGCAACATCACGATCAAGGGCGGCGAGCTCGACGTCAAGGGTGACGGGATCGGGATCGCGAACTTCTTCGGGAGCAGCAACCTCGTGGTCGCGGGTGTGACGATCAAGGGTGACGGCACCCCCGATTCCGAGGGTATTTACTCCAACGGTGGCCTGAACATGAGCGTCACCGGCGGTTCGATCAGCGGCGTCGACGGCGGCGTCGTCCTCGACGGTGACACCGGTGACCTGATCAAGGGCAACACGATCACACCGAACGACGGTGGTTACGGCGTCTTCAGCGACGAGGACCTGACCGGCACGATGATCGTGAGCAACACGTTCACAAACACCGACGCTGACCAGACCGGCGTCGCCTACTTCGCCGAGTACGACGCCGGCACGCTGTTCAGCGGCAACACGGTGACCAAGATGGAGTACGGCGTCTACGACGAGTACTACAGCGCGGGGCTGACGATCACCGGCAACGTGATGGACGGCAACGTCGACGGGATCTACTTCCGCGGGTACGGCGCGGGCGACGTGATCTCGAACAACTACATCAAGAACAGCGTCGACGAGGGGATCTATGACGCCCGCTCGTTCAACAACACGTACACGGGCAACGTGCTGACGAGCAACGGCAATGTCTCGAACAGCGCGAGCTACCTGATCGGCCCTGAGGGCTACGGGCCGGTGACGATGGTCAACAACTACGCCCGGACGGGCGACGGTGTCGGCTTTGCCGTCCTCGGGGCGTACAGCGACAGTGTCCCGGGTGGGCCGTACAGCCTGTTCAGCGGCAACGTGGCGACGGCGAACGGCAGCTCGGACGCTCCTGGGTTCTTCGACGAGTACTCGGTTGGTGCGACCTGGTCGAAGAACGTCGCCAACTACAACAATGCGGACGGGTTCGACTTCTGCGCTCCGTGGCGGGAGACGGTCACGGGCAACAGCGCGAACCTGAACGGCGGAGATGGCTACTACTTCGTCTACGCGTGCGACGATCTGGTCGGACCGCCGCAGGTCACACCGTTCCCGCTCGTTGCAACCGCTGCAGACGAGCAGCCGCTCGCGGTCACGAACAACTCGGCGACCAACAACGGCGGGTACGGTTTCGAGGGCTTCGACTATCCCGACCGCCGGCAGCGGCAACACGGGCGGCAAGACGAACGGCTACGGAGACTGCTACCTGATCAGCGGCTGCAGCTAGGTCGACAGCACACTCTCAACCGATCCCTGGAGCGGGCCACGGCAACGTGGCCCGCTCTGTCTAACGGCAACACGGGCGGCGGCACGAACGCAGAGGGCGACTGCTATCTCGTCGCCGGCTGCAGCTAGACAGCGGCGGCCGATCTAGCCGGACGTTCCCGGCTTCAGGTGGAAGTAGGCCTGGTAGATCTCCTTCGCCGCCGGCGCCGCGGCCTCGGCGCCGTAGCCGCCGTGCTCGATCATCACGACGACGACGAGCTTCGGATGGTCGTACGGAGCCCACGACGCGTACCAGGAATGGACTCCGAGCGGCGGCGCCTCGGCGGTGCCCGTCTTGCCGGCGACCGTGGGCTTGAAGCCCGAGAAGACGCCGGCCGACGTTCCGGCAGGATCGTTCGCCGCCTCGTAGAGCCCCTGCGTGATCGCCGAGGTGTAGGGCGAGAGCTTCAGCTTGCGCACCGGCTTGATGGGGAGCACGTGGCGAACGCCGTTCCGGATCACGGCCTCTCCGACGTGCGGACGGACGACCGTGCCGCCGTTGACCAGCGCGGAGTAGGCGACCGCGAGCTGGAGCGGGCTGACCTGGAGCGCGCCCTGCCCGATCGCGAGGTTGATCGTCTGGCCCTCCGTCCAGCCGACGCAGGCGCAGAGCTTCTTGAAGTACGAGCCCGGGCCGGGCACGTAGCCCGCGGACGCCCCGGTCAGGTCTACCGGGGGCGTCGTTCCGAGCCCGAGCTTGCGCGCCCAGTTCTGGATCAGCGTCCCTTGCGCCGACGGGTCGGCTGCCCAGATCCGGTCGCCGAGCCGGTAGAACCACGTGTCGCACGACTGCTCGAGCGCGGTGGGCAGGGTCATGTCCTCGTAGATTCCCGCCTCGACGTTGTGGAAGATCGTGCCGCCGAGGTCGAACGAGCCGGAGCAGAGCTGCGGCGTGCTCGGCGTGATGATCCCCGCGCTGAGCGCGGCCTCGGCGATGATCGGCTTGAACGTCGAGCCGGTCGGATAGACGCCCGAGATCGCGCGGTTCAGCGTCGGGGTGGTCGACTTGTCGTTGTAGAGCTGCGTGAGGTAGTGCGGGTTCTCGGCCGCTTTCTTCTCGTCGAAGGTCGGGTAGCTGGCGATCGCCTTGATCGCGCCCGTCCAGGGGTCGATGGCGACCGCGGAGGCGCCGGTCGGGCTGTAGCCGTAGGAGCGAGAGTCGGCCATGCCGTCGAGCAGCGCCTTCTCGGTCGCCCTCTGCAGCCGTGCGTCGATCGAGAGCTGGAGCGTCGGCGGCTGCTTCTGGGGCGGGACGACGAGCGGGCCGGCGATGCGGCCGAGCGAGTCGACCGGGATCTTCGCCTTGAGGAAGCCGGGGTCGAGGATCGAGTCGTAGGCAGCCTCGACGCCGCTCTGGCCCACGACCTCGCCGGCCTGCGCGTGCTTGTACGCACCGGACTCGAGCTCCGGCTTGCTCACCTGCCCGAGCAGGCCGAGGAACTCGCTGCCGAAGGCGCCCTGCGGGTAGCTGCGCGACGCCTCCCCCTCGACCTTGAAGCCGGGGAACTTGTCGCTTCGCTCCTGCAGGTAGTCCGCGAGCGCGGCCCTCGGGTGCGGGATGACCACCGCCGGGGCGAACGGCGACTGGAGGACGGCCGACTTGACCCGCGCGACGAGAGTGCTCCGCTTCGTGCCCGACAGCCGCCCGAGGCGCCCGAGCGCGCGCAGCCCCACGGCGTTGGGATGCCAGATGCCGTGCGCGCCGATCGTGCCGAGCGAGGCCGCGTCGGCATCGACGAAGACGTGACCGCTCGTGCCTGCGAGCAGGCGCCCGCGGTCGTCGACGATCGCTCCGCGCGGGCCGGGCAGGTTGACCGTCCGGTAGGCCTGCCGGTGTGTGCTGGCCGAGTACTGCCGCCCGTGCAGCACCTGGATCGACCATGCGCGCAGGAACAGGAGCGTGAGGAGCGCGGCGACGACGGCGGCGAGCCCGCCGACGCGGACATAGAAGCCGGGGCTGCGGAAATACGGCGCGTCGGCGCGCGAGTACGGCTGCGGGCGGCGTCCCCGCGGAAGGTTCCGGGGGAGCTTCACCCGGCGGCGCGGATCCGGTCTCGAGATCGCCACGGAGTGGCCCAGACTAGTCGCTAATCTGCCGCCGTCACTGCTCCGCGATCTCGTCTGCCAGAAGCGAGAGGGCGAAGCAACGCCAGGCGAGATCCGGCTCGGCCCGCAGCGACTCGAGTGCCGCCGCGACGGCCGGCAGCTCCTCCGCCGGCAACTCGTCGAGCGCCTCCGCGAGCTGCCGGCGACGCTCCGGCGTGTCGAGCTCCGCCGCGAGACGCTCCGCCGCGATGGACTCGGGGCCGAGGTCGCGGTGCGGGTCGCCGCCGGCGGCGAGGACGAACATCGCGCGCCGGCGGGCGGCCTTCAGCTCGGCCTCCGCGATGGCCACGTCCTCCCGGACGAGCCAGCAGAGCACGACGAGCAGCTCGCTCGACCGTGGGTCGAGCCCGGAACGCTCCAGGTCCTCGAGCCTAGCCCGGATCCCGGCAGTCACCCGTCTCGCCTTCACAGCAGCCGATCTTCAGGCGGCACTTGGGGCACTGAAAAGTGCCGTGCCGCCACTCCATCTCGGCGCTGCAGCGCGGGCAGATCTCCTTCATCCCCACGAGAGTACGTCCTCGAGCCGACGGAACGCGACCACCTGCTCGAAGCCGAGCCGGCGCAGGACCGGACCGGATTGCTCGTTCGCGCTGACCGTGAGCGCGGGCGTGCCGCGGCGGACGGCCTCGTCCCAGCGTGCCCGGACCAGGGCGCGGTAGCAGCCGCGGCCGCGGGCCTTCGGCCGCGTCGCGCCGCCCCACAGCAGCATCCCGCGGCTCGTGGGCATCGCTGCCCCCGCGGCGGCTAGCTCGCCGTCGAGCCAGGCGCCGAACAGGACGGCGCTCGTGCGCTCGAACTCCGCCGCGAGAAGCTCGGGTGTCGCCCGCCGTTCGGGCGGGTTGTCG
The DNA here is from genome assembly GCA_963702785.1 of uncultured Actinomycetes bacterium. GTDB lineage: Bacteria > Actinomycetota > Thermoleophilia > Gaiellales > Gaiellaceae > Palsa-739. The sequence goes on from CAVPDV010000002.1 coordinate 37,268, forward strand.
AACGTCTCCTCCTGCAAGCCGCGCACCTCGACCCAGTCGGCCACGTTGTCGATCCGCCGCACCTCCACCTCGGGCGGGCCCGGCGGAGGCGGCGACGTGGCCAGGAGGCCGTCGAGCCGGTAATCCGTAGGGATGACCTGCAAGCCTGCGCCGACCAGCTGAGCCTCGACGTCCGCCGGTGTCGACCGGTCGCTGACCCACCAGCTCGCCACGCGCGTCCGGGTTCGCTCGAGGATCCCTCGGACCTCCGTGACCGCTTCCGCCGCTTCGCCGTCCCGCAGCCGGATGCTCTCGACGGCGGCCCACACTCCGTCGAGATCGGCGACGACGACGAAGCGGGGAGTGGACACGACGGCTGCCCCGGCCGTCGACTCCATGAACCGGCCCGGCGCCTCGACGAAGTCGATCAGGTCAGGCGACGTGGTACTCGTCCGCGATCGACAGGACGTCGTCGAGGATCGCCACGCCCTCCGCGAGCTCCTCGGGCGTGATCGTGAGCGGCGGGCAGACCATGACGACGTTGAAGTGCGTCATCAGGTAGAGGCCGCGCTCGAGCGCCGCCTTCGCGAGCCGGGCGACAGGTGCGGCAGCCTCGCCGGTCGCGTTGAACGGGACGAGCGGCTCGCGGGTCTCGCGGCTCCGGACGAGCTCCAGCGCCCAGAAGCAGCCGAGCCCCCGCACGTCGCCGACCGAGGGGTGGCGATCGGCGAGCCCGTGCAGCGCGTCGTCGAACGCCTCGCCCATCGCGGCCGCGTGCTCGACGATCCCCTCCTCCCGGAACGCCTCGATCGAGGCGACGCCCACGGCGCAGGCGAGCGGATGCCCGCTGTACGTGAGCCCGCCGGCGAAGTACCTGCCTCGCACCCAGTCTGCGATCGGCTCGCGGATCGTCATCGCGCCGAGCGGGACGTAGCCCGAGTTGATGCCCTTCGCCATGGTCAGGATGTCGGGGACGACGTCCCAGTGGTCGACGGCGAACCACTTGCCGGTGCGGCCGAAGCCCACCATCACCTCGTCGGCGATGAGCAGGATCCCGTGGCGGTCGCAGACCTCGCGGATCGACTGCAGATAGCCGTCGGGCGGGACGATGACGCCGTTCGTCCCGGTCACCGTCTCGAGGATCACGGCGGCGACGGTGTGCGGTCCCTCGTAGGAGAGGATCTCCTCGAGGTGCGGCCCGCCCGTGCAGACGGGGCACGGCTCGGGATGGCCCGCCGGGCAGCGGTACGTGTACGGGTCGAGCATCCGTACGACGCCGGGGATGCCGGGCTCGGCAGGCCAGCGGCGTGGCTCGCCCGTGAGGGTGATCGAGCCCGCGGTCGCCCCGTGGTAGCTGCGGTAGCGGGCGATGACCTTCTGCCGGCCGGTGTACCAGCGGGCGAGCTTGATCGCGTTCTCGTTCGCCTCGGCGCCGCCGTTCGTGAAGAAGGACATCGACAGGTCGCCCGGCGTCACCTCGGCGAGCAGTCGCGCGAGCGTCGAGCGCGGCTCCGTCGCCATCGGCGGGCCGATCGTGCAGAGCTGGTCAGCCTGCTCCTTGATCGCGGCGACGAGCTTCGGGTGCTGGTGCCCGATCGAGACGTTGACGAGCTGCGAGGCGAAGTCGAGGTAGCGCTTCCCGTCGTAGTCCCAGAAGTAGCGTCCCTCGGCGCCGGCCACCGGGATCGGGTCGATCGCGTCCTGCACCGACCACGAGTGGAGGACGTACCGCTTGGCGTCGTCCTTGACCCGCTCGCCGATCTCCGTGTTCCGCTCGATCGCCGCCACGCGGCTAGGCTAGCCGACATGACGGAGACGGTCCAGGCTCCCGCCGTCACGCGGATCCCGCACTGGATCGGCGGCAGCCGCGTCGACGGCGAGTCGGGTCGCAGCGGCCCTGTCTACAACCCGGCCACCGGCCGCCAGACGGGCGCCGTCGACTTCGCGACGATCGAGGAGGTGGACGCCGCCGTCCAGGCCGCGAAGGCGGCTCTCCCGGGCTGGCGCGAAACCTCCCTCGCCAAGCGGGCCGAGCTCTTCTTCCGCATCCGCGAGCTCGTGCACGAGCGCCGCGAGGAGGTGGCGGCGATCCTCGTCCGCGAGCACGGCAAGGTCTTCTCCGACGCGCTCGGCGAGGTCACGCGCGGGCTCGAGGTGATCGAGCACTGCTGCGGTCTCCCGACGCTGCTCAAGGGGGAGCACTCGGAGCAGGTCTCGACGGGCATCGACGTGCACTCCGTCCGGCAGCCCCTCGGCGTCGTCGCCGGGATCACGCCGTTCAACTTCCCGGTCATGGTGCCCATGTGGATGTGGGCGCCGGCCATCGCCTGCGGCAACACCTTCGTGCTCAAGCCTTCGGAGAAGGACCCGTCGGCGTCCCTCTGGACGGCGGAGCTGCTCAAGGAGGCAGGGCTGCCGGACGGCGTGTTCAACGTCGTCATGGGCGACAAGGTCGCCGTCGACGCCGTGCTCGAGCACCCCGACGTCGCCGCGGTCTCCTTCGTCGGCTCGACGCCGATCGCGCGCTACGTCTACGAGCAGGCAACCTCGAGGGGCAAGCGTTGCCAGGCCCTCGGCGGCGCGAAGAACCACATGATCGTCCTGCCGGACGCCGACATCGACATGGCCGCCGACGCCGCGGTCTCCGCCGGCTACGGCTCTGCGGGCGAGCGCTGCATGGCCGTCTCGGTGCTCGTCGCGGTGGGGGACGCCGGCGACCGGCTCGTCGAGGCGATCCGCGACCGGATCCCGAAGCTCGTCGTCGGAGACGGCATGGACCCCGCCTCCGAGATGGGCCCGCTCGTCACGCAGGAGCACCGCGACCGGGTCGCGTCCTATGTCGAGAACGCCCCCGCCGAAGGCGCGACCGTCGTCGTCGACGGGCGCGAGGGAGTGCCGGCAGAGGGCTTCTTCCTCAATCCGACGCTGCTCGACGGCGTCACGCCGGCGATGCAGGCCTACGCGGACGAGATCTTCGGGCCGGTGCTCGGAGTGACGCGCGTCGCGTCGTACGACGAGGCGGTGCGGCTGGTGAACGAGAACCCGTACGGGAACGGCGTCGCGCTCTTCACCCGCGACGGCGGCGTCGCCCGGCGCTTCCAGTTCGAGGTGCAGGCGGGGATGGTCGGGATCAACGTCCCGATCCCCGTGCCGGTTGCGTACTACTCGTTCGGCGGCTGGAAGGCGTCGCTGTTCGGCGACCGCCATGTGTACGGCCCCGAAGGCATCGACTTCTACACGCGTGGCAAGGTCGTCACGACCCGCTGGCCCGACCCCGCCACGTCGCAGATCGATCTCGGTTTCCCGCAGACGCGCTGAGGCTGTGCGAGGCTAGGGCCGTGGCCGGGCCTCGCTACAGGCCGCTCGACGCGCGGGTGATCCCCCGCTTCGCAGGCGTGCGGACCTTCATGCGCGCGCCGCACACGACGGATCCCGCCGGAGTCGACGCGGCCGTCTACGGCATCCCGTTCGACACCGCGACCAGCTACCGCAGCGGAGCCCGCTTCGGCCCGGAGGCGATCCGCTCGGCGTCTGCGCTCCTGCGGCCGTACAACCCGGCTCTCGGCGTCGATGTCGTCGAGGCTCTCTCGATCGTCGACTGGGGCGACGTGCCGGTCTCGCCGGGCGACACGGAGCGGACGTACGGCCAGGTGGAGGAGGCGCTCTCACCGCTCGTCGAGGCGGGGGTCTTCCCGCTCGCGCTCGGCGGCGATCATTCCGTCACGCTCGCCGAGCTGCGCGTGCTGGCCCGCCGGCACGGGCCGCTCGCCCTCGTCCAGCTCGACGCGCACGGCGACACCTGGGACGAGTACTTCGGCCAGCGCTTCTTCCACGGCACGACGTTCAGGCGGGCGTTCGAGGAAGGGCTGATCGAGGCAGCGGCGTCCGTTCAGGCGGGCTTGCGCGGCTCGCTCTACGGTGCGGAGGACATCGAGTCTGCGCGCGAGCTCGGCTTCACGGTCCTGTCGTGCGACGCGCTGCGCGCGCTCGGGCCGGAGCGCTACGGCGAGCTCGTGCGCGACCGTGCCGGCGAACGGCCGATCTTCCTCTCGTTCGATGTCGACGTCCTCGATCCAGCCTTCGCGCCCGGCACGGGGACGCCGGAGGTCGGCGGGCTCTCGACCGCCGAGGCGCTCGCCTTTCTGCGTGCGCTGCGCGGCGTCGCCCTCGCCGGCGCAGACGTCGTCGAGGTGTCTCCGCCGTACGACGGGCCGGGGCAGCCGACGGCGCTCGCCGCCGCGAACGTCGCCTACGAGCTCCTCAGCCTGCGCGCGCTGGGCCCGAGCTCTCAGGGGTAGCGGAAGCGCAGCACGAGCTGCTTCCGGCGGCCCCACGGGTCGACGGCCGTGATCTGCACCCGGTACCGGCCGGGCAGGAGGACCCGCTCGTTGAGCCGGAGGCGGACGCGAATCGTGCCGGGCCGGTCGAGCTCGGTCCGCACGACGTGGAAGACCTTCCCGGCAGCGAGCGGCGGGCCGAACCGGCTGCCCGACCCGAGCACGGCGAGGCGGCCTCCTCCGGAGCGGAGCACCGCCGCGGCTAGACGCGCCTGCCCCTGCGCCGAGATGCGCGCGAGGACGAGGACGCTGTGCGAGGCCCGCCGTTCGAGGATCCGAACCGGTCCGATCTGCGCGAGCGTCGGCCCCTTCGGCGAGGTGAAGCTCGGATCGCCCCAGGCGCCCTGCTGGAAGAGCGCCACGTCGAGCGGCGTCCGCGTGAGGACGTGTGTCAGACCGTCCGAGTCGACGTACGCGCCGACGGTGTCGTCCTTGGGGAGGTCGGCCGTCTTCAACAGCGGAACCGCGTCGTAGACCTTGCCGTCGGTCGAGTAGCCGAGCACCGTGCCCTGCGGCTGCGGCTGCGCGTAGGCGAGGTCGAGTGGCCAGGCGAAGCCGCTCGCGGGCAGGTTGGGGACGGTCAGCGCGACCCCGGTGCTGGCCAGGGCGGGCTGGCGGTCGATCGCCGTCAGCGAGACCGTGAGGCCGACCGGAACGGCACCGGGCTGCCAGGTGACGAGTGCCCGGGCGTCATCGGTCTGCACGTTGCCGGCTATCCCCTGCTCCACCGTCTGACTCCCGGTCGCGACCGGTGGCAGCGGTGCCGGGGCGACGGGACCGATCTCCGCCGCGCTCGCCGACGCGGCGCCGCCGGCGCCGGTCGCCGTCACGAGCAGGCTGATGGTCGAGCCGATGTCGTCGGGGGTCAGCGTGTAGCTCGCCTGCGTGGCGTTCGCGATCGCGACGCAGGAGCCGCCGGCCGCGTTACACCGCCGCCAGCGGTAGGCGAACTTCGTGGGGGCGCCCGTCCACGTCCCGACCGAGCTGCCGAGCACCTGTCCCACCTGCGCGGTGCCGAGGATCTCGGGGGCGGAGATGTCCTTCGGCCGTGCCGTCGGCGGCGTTCCGGCCGGCGAGACTGCAGAGGTCGGCGCGGCGGACGCCGTCGCACTGCCGCCTGGCGCGGTCGCGGTCGTCTCGAGCCGCAGGGAGTGGCCGACGTCGGCGCTCGCGGGCACGTACCACTCGTGGGTCGCTCCGTCGATGTCGAGGCAGTTCGCTCCGGCGGCGTCGCAGCGCAGCCACTGGTACGAGAACTGCAGCGGCTTGCCGCCCGCCCACGTGCCGGGGACGCCCGCGAGGAACTTGCCGGCCTCGGGCGGGCCGAGGACGCTCGGCGGCGTCGAGACGACGGGCGCGCCGGTCGCGTAGGGCTGGATCGCGGCGGAGCCCGGCTTCGTCCCGTTCATCCGGTCGCCGTCGGTGCAGTGGTTGATACCCGGAACCGAGAGGCAGTCCGTCCACTGCCAGAACGTCCAGCCTTGCCCGTTCCAGTTCTGGGCGGGAACCGACGGCTGGCTCGCGCGCGTCCAGTGCGCGATCCAGAGGTGCGCGGTCGCCGCCACGCCGGTCGAGTCGCCGAGGCGCTTCTGCCAGAAGTCCGGGGAGCTGTAGACGAACGGCTCGACGCCGAGGCGAGCCGAGATCTCGCGCGCCCACGCCTCCGTCCAGAGCACCAGCCGCTTCGGCCCGAGCCCGCCCGTGACCTCGAGGTCGAGCACGGGGGGAAGCTCGCCGGGCTGCGGATCTGCCGTGCCGAGCAGGTAGTCGGCCTGCGCGATCGCGCTCGCGGTGGCCCGGGTGTCGCTCGAGCCCGACGGTCGCGCGAAGTGGTAGGCGCCGAAGACGAGCCCCGCATCCTCGCTGCCGCCGCGGTTCTCCGCATACGTCTTGTCGACGAACGACGTCCCTTCGGTCGCCTTGCCGAAGACGAAGCGGTAGCCCGCCGCGGCGACCTTTCCCCACTTGATCGTTCCCTGCCAGTTGGAGACGTCGATGCCCTTCGCCCCGGCCGCGGCAGCGCTCGACGCGCCCGGCAGGACGAGGGCGGAAAGCGCGAAGGCGACGACGGCGAGCGCCCTGAGGCGCCCGCGGCACGTTGCTCTGGGTGACCCCACGACGTTCACGAGGCTAGCTCAGCCTTTGTTCGCCCGAGGTAAAAGTCCTGCTAGAGGCCCGATGTGAAATCGGAGCGGCGGCCTGGAGCGGCCCCGAGCGGGCTCGATTTCACATCAACCCTCTAGCGCTGCAACGCGCGGCCGAGCGAGGCCGGCCGGTCGCGCTCGACCTGCTTGCGGATCATCGGTCCGAGCAGCGGCTCCATGAACCGCATCGCGCCCTTCATCGTCAGCTCGAGGGCGCACGTGACCTGCGTCGCGTCCTCGCCGTCCGGCGCGAACTCGAAGCGGACGTGCGCGTCGGTCCGGGGGTTGCGCGCGTCGAACGAGACGAGGGACGGGCGGTCGTAGGCGTCGATCGTCGTCACGTAGTGGCCGACGCGGCGGAAGTCCTCCTCCCAGGACGTCCCGAGCCCGACCGGGCCGGTCGAGACCCGCACGACGTTCGACGCGTCGGGGTTCCACTCGGGCTCGTGGTCGAGATCGGCCACGTAGTCGAAGACCTCCTCGACGGGACGCTCGATGCGCGTCTGCCAGCTCGCGCGGATCACGGGCGGACTCTACGCGGAAGCTTTGTAGAGTCGCAACGTGGGGCTCGATCCTTCCCGCACCGTGGCCGAGCTGAAGGAGTTGCGCGAGCTGACGGGCGACGAGAACGGCGCGCAGCGGGTCGCGTGGACGGAGACCTGGGAGCGGGCGCGCGGCTGGCTGCGCGAGCAGGTCGCGCCGACCGGGGCCGAGGAGGAGATCGACGAGGCGGGCAACCAGTGGTTCACGCTGCCGGGTGCCTCCGAGCGCGCGCTCCTGCTCGGCGGCCACCTCGACTCCGTCCCGAACGGCGGCTGGCTCGACGGCTGCCTCAACGTCCTCGCCGGAGCCGAGGTGCTCCGCCGGGTCGCCGCGGAGGGCACGCCGCCGCTGACCGTCCGGCTCGTCAACTGGGCGGACGAGGAGGGCGCGCGCTTCGGCCGCTCGCTCTTCGGCTCCTCCGCCGCCGCCGGCTCGATGGCCGACCAGGACGAGCTCCGGCAACGCCGGGACGCGGACGGCATCGCGCTGCCCGACGCGCTCGCCGAGCACGGCGTCGATCTCGACCGGGCGATCGAGGCGCGCGCGGCAGCTCGAGGGAGCGGCCGCGTATCTCGAGCTCCACATCGAGCAGGGGCCGGTGCTCGAGTCCCTCGACCTGCCGCTCGGCGTCGTCCTCGGCACGTTCGGCGTCGAGCGTCATCTCGTCACCTGGCGCGGCCAGGCGGCGCACGCCGGCTCGACCCCGATGGACCGGCGCCGGGACGCGCTCGCCGGAGCCGCGAAGCTCGCGCTCGAGCTGCGGCCGATCGCGGCGGAGGTGGGGGACGGGGCGGTCTGCACCTCCGGCGGCGTCGTCTGCAAGCCGGGCATCGTCACCTCCGTCGTCGAGACGGCGGAGCAGCTCCTCGACCAGCGCCACCTCGACCCCGCGAAGCTCGCGCGCCTGCTCGAGCTGGCGCGCGCGGCGAGCGAACGCTTCGCTCGCGAGGAGGATCTCGAGCTCGAGTGGGAGCGGATCTGGCGGATCGAGCCGATCCCGTTCGACGAGCGGCTGATCGAGCTCGCCGACGAGTCGATCCGCGAGGTCACGGGCGCCTCCCACCGCCTTCCGTCCGGGCCGCTCCACGACGCCGCCGAGGTTGCGCGAGCGGGAATCCCGACGGTGATGCTCTTCGTTCAGTCCCTGCGAGGGCTTTCGCACACGAAGCTCGAGGACACGAAGGAGGAGCATCTCGAGCTCTCCGTGCAGGCGCTCGACCGGCTGACGTCCAAGACGCTGGAGGCATTCGCATGAGCTTTCCGTTCGGAGACGAGCACGTCCGCTGCTACCGGGAGACGAACGGCGAGGAGGGCCATGTCTGGCGCGAAGGCTCGACGATCCTGCTCCTGACCACGAAGGGCCGGAAGACCGGACTCGACCGGACCGTGCCTCTGATCTACGACCGGGACGGCGGCAACCCGGTGATCGTCGCCTCGAAGGGCGGCGCCCCGGACATCCCGGCTGGTTCGAGAACCTCGTGCAGACGCCGGAGGCGGAGGTGCAGATCCTCGGCGACCACTTCCCGGTGCGCGCCCGCGAGGCGGACGGCGACGAGCGCGGGCGGCTCTGGGCGCAGATGAATCGCATGTGGCCGCACTACGAGGAGTACCAGGCGAAGACCGATCGGCGCATCCCCGTCGTGGTCCTAGAACCACGTTGACCGCCGGGGAGCTGCGCCACTGCTGCCTCGCGTTGGGAGACACGCGGGAGGAGTTCCCATTCGGTCCCGAGACATCTGTCTTCAAGGTGGGCGGCAAGATGTTCGCGCTCAGCGCGCTGGCGGCGGATCCCCTCCGCGTCAGCGTGAAGTGCGAGCCGGAGCTCGGCGAGGAGCTCCGCGGGACGTACCCGGAGATCCAGCCCGGCTACCACCTGAACAAGCGCCACTGGCTGACGGTGACCTGCGGCGGCAGTGCGCCCGACGAGCTCGTGCGCGAGCTCGTCGCCGGCAGCTACGACCTCGTCGCGCCTCGCCCGCCGCGATAGGCTCGCGCCCGTAATGGACTTCGGCGTCACCGTCATGCCCGACCCGCCGTTCTCGCGCTGGCTCGAGCTGATCCAGCTCGCCGAGCGGCACGGCTTCGGCTACGCGTGGACGTACGACTCGCACGTCCTCTGGCAGGAGTCCGTGCCGCTGTTCGCGGTCGCCGCGCGCGAGACGTCGACGATCCGGCTCGGCCATTTCGTCACGAACCCGGCGACGCGCGATCCGACCGTCCTCGCGAGCGCGTACGCGACGCTGCACGACCTCTCCGACGGGCGCATGGCGATGGGCATCGGCCGCGGCGACTCCGCCGTCCGCTACATCGGCCGAGAGCCCATGAAGGTGGCGGAGTTCGAGCGCTCCTGCGCGATGGTGCGCGAGCTGATGAACGGCGGCGAGGTCGACTGGAACGGGAAGCAGCTCGAGCTCAAGTGGGTGCGGCCGGAGCTGCCGCCGATCCCGATGTGGATCGCCGGCTACGGGCCGCGGGCGCTCGGCGTCGCGGGTCGGGTCGGCGACGGCGTGATCATCCAGCTCGCCGACCCGGAGATCATCCAGTGGATCATGGACACCGCGCGACAGGCGGCCGCGGCCGCCGGGCGCGACCCGTCGCAGTTGAAGTGCATCGTCGGCGCGCCCGCGCACATCTCCGACGACCTCGCGGAGGCGCGCGAGCAGGTGCGCTGGTTCCCGGCCATGGTCTCGAACCACGTCATGGACCTGATCGACCGCTACGGCGCCGACGGCAGCGCCGTGCCGAGAGCGCTCACCGACTACGTCCAGGCGCGGAAGTTCTACGACTACGACGAGCACTCCCGCGTCGGCGCGAAGCACGGCGAGTTCGTCACGGACGAGATCTGCGACCGCTTCTGCGTCCTCGGGTCGGCGGAGCAGGCGACGGCGAAGCTGCGGGAGCTCGCGTCGGTCGGCGTCGACCAGTTCAACATCTACCTCATGACCCACGGGCAGGAGGAGACGTTGCAGGCGTTCGGCGACGAGATCATCCCCGCGTTCGCCGGCGCCGCCGCGTAGCGCTCGCCACGCGCCCGGATACGATGGCGCCGCGCGGCGCCTTGGCCGAGTGGTTAGGCACGGGTCTGCAAAACCCGGTACACCGGTTCGACTCCGGTAGGCGCCTCTTCAGCCGCAGGGGCCCCCGAAGGAAGCGTCGCGCGGACCGGCCCACCGATGTTGCTTCTCGTCTCCCGCCCTGTTACCTTCGCGCGAATCGCTCCTCGCACAGGAGGTATCGGATGACGACACGAGGCCGCCTCCTGGCGGTTGCCGCAGTTGTGGCTGGCGCACTGGTGATCGCCGGCGCCGCTCTGGCCGCGAAAGCGGCTACGACGGTCACGATCAAGGGGCCGGACAGCGTCTATGGCTACATCCACAGCGCCAAGGCCAAGTGCCTGGGCGGCAGGACGGTGAAGGTGTTCAAGCAGAAGGGATCGACCCAGAATCCGTCGGTCGATCAGAAGATGAACTCGACCACGTCCGAGCGGCAGGGCAGCCAGGGCTACTGGGACATGGGCAACCCCGGCTTCCCCCACGGCAAGTACTACGCGGAGGTCACGGGCACGGCGAGCTGCCTGCGCGGCTTCAGCAAGACCGTCAAGTTCTGATCGACAACCGCCAAGGGAGGCGAGAGGCCGAGGCGATCACGCGAGCCCGGGCGGCTAGCTCAGGACGCTACGGCGAGGGCCGCGGTCGCCCGGAGCACGGCAGGCTCCGGCCGGCCGTAGTGCCAGCCCTGCCCGTACTCGATTCCGAGGCGGCGGGCGCGCTCGTGGGCCTCGGCCGTCTCGATCCCCTCGATCACGACTTCCTTCCCGTACGCGTGCGCGAGATTCGTCACGGCTCTCGTGATCGCGTCGGCGACGGTCGGATCGTCGGAGTGGCGCGTGAGGTCGACCGGGATCTTCACGAGGTGGCAGGGCAGCGTTGCGAGCTCCGCGAACGAGGTGAAGCCGAGCCCGAAGTCGTCGATCGCGACGAGCGCGCCCGCGTCGATCAGCCGGGCGAGGACGTCGGCGGCGCGGTGGGGCTGCAGGAGTGCCGTGCGCTCGGTGATCTCGATCCCGAGACACTGGGCCGGTACGCGCGACAGAGCGCGCTCGAGCCGCTTGAGGAACCGGGAGCTGTGAAAGCTGCTCGGGCTGACGTTGACGAAGATGCACCGCTCGTCCTCGGCGAACGTGATGGCCCGCTCCGCCTGCTCGAGCATCCGTTGGTCGATCGTGCTCATCAGCCCGAGCTCCTCGGCCGCGTCGATGAAGCTCTGCGCCTCGACGATCTTTCCCGTCGGTAGGCGGAGTCGGGCCAGGGCCTCGAACGTCGGTCTGCCGCCGCGGCGGAGCGAGACGATCGGCTGCAGGAAGAGCTCCAGGCGATCGTCGAGCAGGGCGTCCTTGATGACCGGCGACCACCTGCGCGAGCTTCGATTGCGGCGCTCGAGCGCTTCAGTCCAGTGCTCGAGCCGGTTCTTGCCGAGCTTCTTCGCCTCGAGGAGCGCCGCGTCGCTGCGCTTGAGGGCGATCTTGCCGCCGAGCGTGGGCTCGACCGGAGCGAGCCCGGCGCTCACCGTCAGGTCGATCGTTCTCCTGCCGGTGCGCAGCCGGTAGTCACGCGCGCACTCGAGGAGGCGCTCGACGGCTGCACCCGCGACCCGCTCGGAGCTGTCCGAGAGGAGCAGCGCGAACTCGTCGCCCGACAGCCGCGCGAGGAAGTCGTCGTGGTGCAGCTCCTGGCGAAGAACGGCGGCGAGCTCCCGTAGGACGTCGTCACCGGCTCCGTGGCCGAAAGAGTCGTTGACGGACTTGAAGTTGTCCACGTCGATGAGCCCGACCCAGACGGAGCCGGGCTCGCGCGTCTCCAGATCCACGAGCCGCTCCTCGAAGCTGCGCCGGTTGGGCAGACCCGTCAGGGAGTCGTGGTGGGCGATGTGGTCGAGCTCGGCCCGCTGACGCCGCTCGAGGCTCACGTCCTCGAACAGCGCGATGATCTCGTCTCCGTTGGCGTCGATCGCGGCGGTCGAGACGCGGACGTCCACGGGCGTTCCGTCCGGCTTGCGGAGCGTGACCTCGACGGCAGCGAGGCGTTCGCCGGACAGGGCTCTTTCGACGAGGTCGGCGACGCGCTCCGGATCGCCGTCCGGGTCGATCGGGGGCGGACCGCCGACGACGTCGACCGAGCGGTAGCCCGAGGACTGCTCGGCGGCCGGATTCCAGGTGCGCACCGTTCCGAAGCGGTCTACGACGCAGATCGGAAGCGGGCTCGCCGCGATGATGCTGTCCGCCTGTCTCCGCGCGGCGTCCGCCTCGGCCGCGGCGCGGCGCAGCATGCGCACGAGATCTGCGCCCCTGGCGAGGATCAGGAGTGGAATGACGATTACGGCGGCAGCGAGGATCGTCAGGCCGGCGCCGCTGTGGATCCGGCCGCTCCCGAAGTAGAGCGCGACTCCTGGGGTCATGACTGCGGCTGCGAGGATCGCCAGCCGGCGAAAGATCTCGCTCCCGCGCTCGGACCAGGAGCGACTCGCGAACTCCCCGATTCGGGCGGCCGTCGGATGGAGGGCTGCCGCCGCCGCGAACGCGTACCCCGCCATGAAGAGCGGGTTGACCCAGGAGCCGAGGCTGTATGTCCCAGCGGCAAGCATCAGCCGCCAGACGAGGTCGCCGCCGAACAGCAGGGCCACCGCGCACGCGAGCAGGCGGTAGCTCGACGGCCAACGGCCGGCTCCGAACACGAAGCGCACGACGAGCGCGAGCAGGAGCAGGTCGAGCGTCGGGAACGCGACGGAGAGGAAAACACTGCCGTCTCCTCTCCCGGTGAGGAGGTCGGCGCCGAAATAGAGCCAGAGCGCACAGAACGCCGCGACGAACAGCACCGCGGCGTCGAGCAGTTGCCGCACCGCGGTCTCTATCAGCTCGCGGCGTGCGAGCGGGAGCGAGAACATCGCCGCCGCGAGCAGTGGGTAGCTCGCCAGATAGAACGCGTCTGCCAGGGAGCCGGGGACGGCCTTGACGCCGAGCAGTGAATGCAGGGCGTACACGAGGTCGCCGCCGGCGAAGGCGCCGAAGCCGAGCGCGAGTAGTCGCCAGCCCGGTCCTCGCGACTGCCGGTGCCGGAATGTCGTGACGGCGATCGTGCCGGCGGCGCCCAGTCCGGCCGTCAGGTAGATGGCGACCGCTGCGTCCGGGTGCCCGGTGTAGCGGGCGTACGCGGCGACCAGGCTGCCTCCGACCACGAGGGCGACGTAACCAGGCTGGGATCCTGCGGATGGCCATCCGCGAACGTTGATCAGCGGGGGCAGACGTTGCTTCAGTAGGAAACCGTCTCCTGGGTTGTGGAAAATCGCCGCATGCGCGTATTTCTCACCGGCGGGGCAAGGGGGTTCATCGGCGGTCACGTCGTCCGCGCGCTCGAGGAGGCCGGGCACGAGGTGGCCTGCGAGTTCGTGGACGTCCGCGACCGCGAGGGGCTGACGCGGCGCCTTCCGCGGGGCGGACGCCGTCTGCCACGTCGCCGCCCTCTACTCGTTCTCGGCGCCTGCGGCGGAGATCGAGGCGATCAACGTCGCCGGAACGGCGAACGTGATCGCGGCCTGCCGTGCGGCCGGCGTCCGGCGACTTGTCCACACGAGCTCGTGCGCGACGTGCGGGCCGGTGGAGGGGCGGCAGGCGACGGAGGAGGACGGGCCGCCCGAATGGGAGCTCGTCGTCCCGTACAAGTGGACGAAGCTCGAGGCGGAGCGCCTCGTGCTCGCAGCCGCGGCCGAGGGGCTCGATGCGCTCTGCGTCAACCCGACGACGCCGGTGGGCAGCGGCGACACGGCGCCGACGCCGACGGGCGCGATGGTGCGCGGCGTGGCCTCCGGCCGCTTCCGCGCCTCGCTCCGCGGCACCGGACTCAACCTCGTCGACGTGCGGGACGTGGCCCGAGGTCACGTGCTCGCGCTCGAGCGCGGCCGCTCGGGGGAGCGCTACCTCCTCGGCGGCGTCGACGTGACGCTGACGGAAGCGTTCGCGCTCATCTCGCGCGCGGCCGGCCGGCGGCCGCCGCGTCTGGAGCTGCCGTACGGCGCGGCCGTCCTGCTCGCGCGGCTCGGCATCGCGAACCGCGACGAGGTGCGGCTCGCCCGCCTCCCCGCCTGGTTCACGTCCGCGAAGGCGGAGCGGGAGCTCGGCTACAGCGCCGCGCCGGTCGAGCCGGCGCTCGAGCTCGCCGTCGCCGGGCTCTCCCACGACTAGTCCCAGGGGCGGCCGTCAGTCGATCTTGATCGCGACGTGCTTGATCTGCGTGTAGTCCTCGAGCGAGTACATCGACAGGTCCTTGCCGTAGCCCGACTGCTTGTAGCCGCCGTGCGGCATCTCGGAGACGAGCGGGATGTGGTCGTTGATCCAGACCGTCCCGAACTGGAGCGCCCGCGCCGCCGACAGCGCCCGGCCGACGTCGCGCGTCCACACCGAGGCGGCGAGCCCGTAGCGGACGTCGTTCGCCCAGGCGATCGCCTCGGCGTCGTCGGCGAAGCGCTGCACCGTCACGACCGGCCCGAACACCTCGCGCTGGACGATCTCGTCGGTCGCTGGCCGACGTCCGTGACGACCGTCGGCGCGACGAAGAAGCCGCGGTCGCCGGCGTCCCGCCGCCGGTCAGCACCGTCGCGCCCTCGGCGCGCTCGAGGAAGCCGAGCACGCGCTCCTGCTGGGCCTGCGAGATCACCGGGCCCATGTCGATCTCGCCCCGTCGGCCGGATCGCCGACCTGGAGCGACTCGACCGCCGGCACGAGCTCCTCGAGCAGCGCGTCGTAGATCTTCGGCCCGGCGACCACGCGCGAGGCGGCCGTGCAGTCCTGGCCCGAGTTCCAGTAGCCGGCGATCTTGATCCCCTCGGCGACGGCGGCCGGGTCGGCGTCGTCGAAGACGACCACCGGCGCCTTGCCGCCGAGCTCGAGATGGACGCGCTTGAGCGTGTCGGCGGCCGTGCGGGCGATCGATCTTCCCCGTCTCGACGTCGCCGGTCAGCGAGACGAGCCGGACGTCCGGGTGCGCGACGATGCCGCTCGCCGACCGGGACGCCGTCGCCCGTGACGACGTTCAGCACGCCGGCGGCAGCACGTCCTGCGCGAGCTCGGCGAAGCGAAGCAGCGAGAGCGGCGTCTGCTCGGACGGCTTCAGCACCTGGCGTGTTCCCGGCCGCGAGCGCCGGCGCGAGCTTCCACACCGCCATCATCAGCGGGTAGTTCCAGGGCGCGATCCCGGCGACGACGCCGAGCGGCTCGCGGCGGATCATCGACGTGTAGCCGCGCATGTACTCGCCGGCGCTCTTGCCCTCGAGCAGGCGCGCCGCGCCCGCGAAGAAGCGCAGGTGGTCGACCATGATCGGCAGCTCGTCGCGCGCGTAGGCAGAGCGGCTTGCCGACGTTCGCCGACTCGATCGGCGCGAGCTCCTCGGCGTTGTCCTCGAGCACGCCGGCGAGCGCGAGCAGCAGCTCGGAGCGCTCGCCCGGCGTCGTGTCGAGCCACTCGGGCAGCGCCGCCTTCGGGCCGCCTCGACCGCCGCGTCGACGTCCTCGGCGCCGCAGCGCGGGACGTCGGCGATCGTCTCCTCGGTCGCCGGGTTGATCACCTCCATCGTCTCGCCGGAGGCCGCCTCGACGAGTCCCGCCGATCAAGATCCGGTAGCCGTGGTCGTGCGCTCATGGTTCCTCCTGGTTCTCGTAGGCGGTGGCCTGCGCGGTCTCGACGGCTTCGGTCACATTCGCGCTCTCGGCGCAGGATCCCGCTCTCGCGCGTCAGCCGCTGGGCGAGCACGACCGGGATCGACGTCACCGCGAGCACGGCGAACGCGACGACGTTGACCTCGGGGAGCTTCTGGCCGAGCCGGATGTTCCCGAAGATCCAGAGCGGCAGCGTGTTCTGGGCGCCCGCGGTGAACGTCGTCACGATCACCTCGTCGAACGAGAGCGCGAACGCGAGCAGCCCGCCGGAGATGAGCGCCGTCGAGATCGTCGGGCAGGTGACGAAGCGGAACGTCTGCCAGCCGTCGGCGCCGAGGTCCATCGAGGCCTCGATCGAGCGAGCGCGGGGACGCGCCGCAGCCGCGCGAGCACGTTGTTGTAGACGACGACGACGCAGAAGGTCGCGTGCCCGATCACGATCGTCCAGAGCCCGAAGTTCACCTTCCAGAAGACGAAGAACGAGTTCAGCGCCATGCCGGTGATGATCCCCGGCAGCGCGATCGGGAGCACGAAGAGGAACGAGACCGCCTCGCGCCCGAAGAAGCGGAAGCGGTGCGACGCCGAACGCCGCCGTCGAGCCGAGCAGGAGCGCGATCGCCGTCGCGAGCGCCCGGCCTTCAGCGACAGCCAGAGCGCCGTCTGCATGTCGGGGTCGTGGATCGCGGCACCGAACCACTTCGTCGTGAAGCCCGGGATCGGCCAGCTCTGCACGTTCGAGCTGTTGAACGCGTAGAGGCAGATGATCACGATCGGGATCCAGAGGAACGCGAGCACGAGCGCCGTGAAGACGCGCGAGCGCGATCCGGGTCGTGCGCGTCTCCATCAGAGCGCCTCGAAGGCGCCGAGGCGGTGCGCGATCACGAGGTAGACGCCCATCACGGCGAGCGGCACGGTCGCGTAGGCGGCGGCGAACGGGACGTTGTTCGAGACGCCGACGCTGTCGTAGACGACGTTGCCGATGAACTCCGAGGACGTGCCGCCGACGAGCGTCGGGGTGATGTAGTCGCCGAGCGTCAGCGCGAAGGTGAAGATCGAGCCGGCGACGACGCCGGGCAGCGCGAGCGGCAGGATCACCGACCGGAAGCGTCCGCGGCCCTTCGCGCCGAGGTCGCGCGAGGCCTCGATGTCGAGTGCGGGATCCGCTCGAGCGCCGCGTAGACCGGGACGATCATGAACGGCAGCCAGATGTAGGAGAAGACGATCCAGAC
This sequence comes from uncultured Actinomycetes bacterium, assembly GCA_963702785.1. Classification (GTDB taxonomy): domain Bacteria; phylum Actinomycetota; class Thermoleophilia; order Gaiellales; family Gaiellaceae; genus Palsa-739. The sequence continues at coordinate 54,204 of CAVPDV010000002.1, forward strand.
GGCGACGTTCGTGTAGGCGATGTTCGCCGCCGGCAGCCCGAGCTTCTGCAGCGACCAGTTGAGGAGCCCGTCGTGGTCGAGGATCAGCCGCCAGGCGTAGACGCGCAGCAGGTAGCTCGACCAGAGCGGCAGCAGCACCAGCACGAAGAGCGCGCGCGCGCAGCCGCGCCGCTGGCGATCCGCGCCATGAAGTAGGCGAACGGGAACGCGAGCAGCGCGTCGGTGACCGTCACCGCGGCCGCGATCCCGATCGTCCGCAGCGCGATCGTGCGGTAGGCGCTCGAGTCGCCAGAGCGTCTGGAAGTTGTCGAGCGTCCAGAGTGCTGGATCGAGCTCGCCGGTGAACTCGTTGACCGTCCAGAACGCCGAGATGAAGAGGACGACGAGCGCGCGATGTAGACGAACAGGAAGCGAGCGAGCGCCGGGGAGAGCTGGCCGAGCGCCTCGCCAGCGGACGGCGCCGGAAGCGACCGGCCGAACCGCAGGCGGGCCCGCCGTGCGGCGGGCCCGCGCTCGGTGAGCTGCCGCACGTCGACCGGTCAGCGGCTATCCCTTGAGCTGCGTCCAGGCCTGCTGCCAGGGCGTGTAGGGCATGCAGTCGTTCTGGCCGTTGCCGCAGTCGGAGATCGGCGTCTTCCAGAAGTAGATCTGCTTGAAGTACGCGAGCGGCGCGTTCGCGTGGTACTGCGCGCACGAGCCCTTCGAGAGCTTGTCCATCCACGCGCACGCGATCGTGTTCACGGGCGTCTCGCCGAAGTAGATCGCCTGCTCGGCCTGCACCTTCGGGGTCGAGATGTAGGCGAGCCACTTGTAGGCGCAGTCGAGGTTCTTCGTGTGCGACGAGACCATCCAGGTGTCGAGCCAGCCGGTCGCGCCCTCCTTCGGGACGAGGTCCTTCACCGGCGCCCGGCGGCCTGGAGCGTGTTCGTCTGGTACGGCCACGAGGCGCCGATCACGGCGTCGCCGTTCTTGAACAGGTCGATCTCGTCCGAGGCGAGCGCCCAGTACTTCTTGATCAGCGGCTTCTGCTGCTTCAGCAGGTTGATCGCCGCGTTGAACTGGGTCTGGTTGAGCTCGTACGGATCCTTGATCCCGAGGCACGGCTGCGTCTTCATCAGGTAGAGCGCCGCGTCGGCGATCTGGATCGGGTTGTCCGGGACGGTGATCAGGCCCTTGTACTTCGGGCTGTAGATCGAGGCCCACGAGGTCGGCGCCGGCATCACCTTCTTCGTGTTGTAGAGCAGCGTGTTCGGGCCCCACTGGAGCGAGATCCCGTAGTGCTTGCCCTTCGACCGTGTTGTTCGGCGGCGACTGGAACGCCTTGCCGAAGTTCTTGAAGTCCGGGATCTTGCTCGGGTCGACCGGCTGGACGTCGCCGCCGTAGATCAGGCGCAGGCTCGCGTCGCCGGAGGCCGAGACCATGTCGTACTGGCTGCCGCCGCCCGGAGCGCATCAGCGCGACCATCTCGTCCGAGGAGCCGGCGTACTTCGCGTTGATCTGTGCAGCCCGACTGCTTCTCGAACGGCTTCACCCACTGCGGCTGGGTGTAGCCCTCCCAGGCGATCATGTTCAGCGTGGCCCGCCCTTGCCGATCTTCGTGGGCAGCCCGTGCCGCTCGCCCGGACGACGCGGCCGGGACCGCGAGCGCCGCCACGACCGCCGACCAGCACGCGACGTGCGACTTGCTCCTCTGCATTCCTCCTGTCACGGTGCCCTCCTTCTCGAGCTCGAACGCGTCCTCGCGGCGCCAGGCGAGCCGGACCTGCTCGCCCGCCGCGAGCGCCTCGTGCGACGCGTCCGAGGTCTGCTGCACGACGACGAGCTCGCCGCCGGCGTCGGCGACGAGGTAGCGCGTGAACGCGCCGACGAATACGACGTCGTCGATCGTCGCCGGGTTCGCCCTCGCCGCCGCTCGATCGAAGGCATCTGGATCCGCTCCGGCCGCACGCAGAGCCGGCGGCCGTCGCGCTCGACGATGTTCGAGGTGCCGACGAAGCCGGCGACGAACTCGGTCGCCGGCCGCTCGTACACCTCGGCCGGCGTCCCGAGCTGCTCGATCCGGCCGTGGTTGAAGACGGCGAGCCGGTCGCTCATCGTCAGCGCCTCCTCCTGGTCGTGCGTGACGTAGACGAACGTCATCCCGAGCTCGCGCTGGAGCGCCTTCAGGAAGAGCTGCATCTCCTGGCGGAGCTTCAGGTCGAGCGCGCCGAGCGGCTCGTCGAGGAGGAGCACCCGCGGCCGGTTGACGATCGACGCGCGCGAGCGCGACGCGCTGGCGCTGGCCGCCCGAGAGCTGGACCGGCTTGCGGTCGCCGAAGCCCGTCGAGCCGCACGCGCTCGCAGCACCTCGTCGACCGCGCGCTCCGCGCTCGCGCGCGGCGACGCCCCGCACGCGCAGCCCGTAGCCGACGTTCTCGGCGACCGTCATGTGCGGGAAGAGCGCGTAGTCCTGGAAGACGGTGTTGACGTCGCGCTGCGTACGGCGGACGCGTCGTGATCTCGTCGCCGCCGCAGCTGATCGCGGCCGGCGTCGGGGCGCTCGAAGCCGGCGATCAGGCGGAGCGTCGTCGTCTTGCCCGAGCCCGACGGGCCGAGCAGCGTGAAGAACTCGCCGGCGCCGACCTCGAGGTCGACGCCCGGCGACCGCCTCGACGGCGCCGTAGGCCTTGCGGAGCCGGCGACCTCGACGTCGGCCGCCCGCGCCGGCTCGGTCAGACGCGCTCGGCGCCAGCGTCGCCAAGCGCCCGCTCCAGGATCGTCGAGGCCGCGCTCGAGCTCGTCGTCGGAGACGATGAACGGCACGTGCAGCCGGATGACGTTCCCGTAGAGGCCGCAGGTGAGGAGGACAGGCCCTCTCGCGCGCGGCCGCGGCGACCGCGCCGGCGCCGCGTCCGGGGTCTGCTCGGGGAGCTCGAGCGCGAGCATCGGGCCGAGGCCGCGCACGTCGCGACGCGGCTGCGGGCGCGATCCGCTCGAGCCGCGCGCGCACGAGCGCGCCGACGTCTCGCCCGCGCGCGGCAGCAGGCCGGGCAGCAGCGTCGAGCGTGGCGTTCGCGGCCGCGCAGGCGGCCGGGTTGCCGCCGAAGGTGCCGCCGAGGCCGCCGGGCGTGGGCGGCGTCCATCAGCTCGGCGCGGCCGGTGACCGAGGCGAGCGGCAGGCCGCCGCCGAGCGACTTGCCCGCGACGAGCAGGTCGGGCTCGACGTCGTAGTGCTCGATCGCCCAGATCTCCCGGTGCGGCCGACGCCCGACTGCACCTCGTCGTCGACGTAGAGGATCCCGTGCCCGTCGAGCAGCTCCGCGAAGCCGCCTGCAGGAAGTCGGGCGGCATCGGGATGAACCCGCCTTCGCCCTGCACCGGCTCGAGCACGGCGCAGGCGACCGAGGCCGGGTCGACCTCCGCCTTGAGCAGCCGCTCGAGCGCCGCGATCGCGTCGTCGGTCGTGATGCCGCGGTAGGGGTAGGGCGCCGGCGCGCGGTAGACCTCGGGCGCGAACGGGCCGAAGCCGGCCTTGTAGACGACCTTCTCGGTCATCGTCAGCGTCAGCAGCGTCCGGCCGTGGAAGCCGCGCTCGAAGACGATCACGGCCGGCCGGCCGGTCGCGGCGCGCGCGATCTTGACGGCGTTCTCGACCGCCTCCGCGCCCGAGTTCAGGAGGATCGACTTCTGGTCTCGCCGCGGCAGGGCGAGAGCTCGGCGAGCCGCCGGCAGACCTCCACGTAGGGCTCGTACGTCCCGACCATGAAGCACTGGTGGAGGTAGCGGTCGACCTGCTCGTGGACGGCGGCTCGAGGACGCAGCGTGGCCGTGGCCGAGGTTCTGCGCAGCCGATCCCGCCGGCGAAGTCGAGGAACTCGCGCCCGTCGGCGTCCCAGACGCGCGCGCCCTCGGCGCGCGAGACGACGAGCGACGGGCGTGGAGACGCCCCGCGCGACGTAGCGTTCGCGCGCCGCGAGCACCCGCTCCGCAGCGCCTGCACGTTCATCCACCGACATGGGCGCCGCGATTATCCCTGCGCGATGCGGCCCGTTCAAGCCGAACTGCCTCGCAATGCGAGACGATCGCGCGACGCCGCTGCGAAATGCGCGTGCTACGACCAGATCGTCTCGAACGTTCCGAAGCGGAGCTCGCTCTCGTAGTGGAAGCGCGTGTCGTCGACCCGGCGCATGTACTCCTCCCGGTGCTCGGCGGCGAAAGCGTTGTACGCCTCGACCGACTCCCAGCGGTCGATCACGAGGTAGCGCGCCGGGCGCCTCTAGATCGCGCAGGAGCTCCGTGCCCACGTAGCCGCGCCCCGGCCGGAAGAACGCCGCCCACTCGCCGTCCGGGCCGAACACACGCTCGAACTCGGCCGCCTCGCGGACCTCGTAGCTGAAGACAAGCGCGATCACTTGCTGAGGATAAGGTCCCGCGCGATGAGCGCCGAGGCCGTCCCCGCCGAGACCGAGGCCCGCGCCGAGTACGCCGGAGTCCTCCGCTTCTACCACCTTGCGAAGCACCAGGAGTGGCACGTGGACGACGTGCCGTGGGGTGAGATCCCGTTCGTGCCGGAGGGCAAGGGGGCGCCGGAGCGGCAGGCGCGCCGGCGCGACATCTGGCGCTCGGTGATCATGCAGCAGCTCCAGGCCGACGTCTTCGCGTGCGAGATGGCGTCGCAGCTGCTGGCGGCGGCGCCCGATCCGGAGGCGCGCCTCTACTACTCCACGATGGTGCAGGACGAGTCCCGTCACACGGAGGCCTGGCTCCGGCTGATCGCGCAGGTGGGCGGGGAGGGGGAGCGCGACCCGTACCTCGACCAGCTGGCGCACATGTTTCTCGAGGCAGACCTGCTCGAGGAGAAGGTCTTCCTCATGCAGGTCTTCTTCGAGCGGCTGATCATCCCGCGCTTCCGGCTGATCGCCCGCTCGTCGCGCGGCACCGTCCTCGAGGATCTCTGCAACCGGCTCGCCGTCGACGACGGGATCCATCACGGCGCCGGGATGGCGTACGAGCGGGTTCTGCTCCGCTCGGCCGGGAAGAAGGTGCGCGCGCGGCTCGTCGGCGCCGCGAACACGATGTTGCCGATCTTCGCGAATCACGTCCTCTGGCGGCCGAAGGCGCGCGCGATGCTGGGGACGCTGATGGAGGCGCGCGACCGCGAGCGGCTGCGCGAGGAGCTCAACCACGGCGTGCGGCTCGCGAACTCGCTCGGCCTCGACGTCAGCGACGTCCGCCTGCCCGCCGGCTGAGTGGGAGCCGCGGTGTGACTTCGTGCGATAGGGTCGCTCAGTCCATCTCAGAGGAGGTGCGGGATGCTGTTCCACACGATGTGGGAGTTCCATCCCAGCAATAGCGAGGAGGCGATTCAGCGGAATCTCGCCTTCTTCTCGGACTGGAAGCCGCCGGACGGCTTCGAGTTCAAGGGTTTCTGGGGATTCGCAGACGGTTCGGGAGGCGTTGCGATCGTCGAGACGGACAGTGCCGCGACGCTCGCCAGGGCGACTGCCCCGTTCACGCCGTGGCTGCGCTTCAGCGACCAGCCCGATCCTTCCGATCGAAGAGTCGTCGGCAATCGCCGGCGAAGCCGTGGCGGCGCGCGCTTCGTTCGCCGGCTAGCAGCCGCTCCGTGTGTCGGCGCGCGGACCAGTGGTGCAACCGGCAACGTTCGCCGGGTCAGCGTCCCCGGTCACACCACTAGACGCCGGTTGCGTCTCCGACGTGCAGCGCCGCCGGCCGGCGGCGCGGCTTCGCGGCGTCGCGGGCCTCGCGCGCGAGCGGCGAGTCCTCGACGTCGAACAGCTCGTCGAAGAGGTCGTCCGAGCCGGGCTCAGGTGCCGGCGTCAGGAGCTCGTGCTCGTCGAGCAGCCGGTACAGCTCGTCGATCCGCATGGCCTGATGGTCGAGCCGAGCCTCGAGCCGGTCGTATGTCGAATGCGTGGTCACTCCCACCAGGCTGGCCGGACCGCGTGGCGGCGGCGTCCGGGGATGCCACGAATGGAGTCGCGGGCCTGCCGCAGCGCCGTTGCCGCTCAGCCGCTCAGCGCATCCCGCCGCGCTCGAAGTGGGCGCGGAAGAAGTTTTCGCTGCCGGCGGTGGCCATCGCCGCGGAGGCGCTGATCTCGAGCGCGAGCGCCGTCGCCGCCACGAGCTGCGCGAGCCGGTAGACCTTGCCGGGGCCTGCGCAGCCCATCAACTCGAGCCAGCGCTTCGGGTCCGGGAGCGTTGTCCCGCCGCCGACCGTCCCGACCTCGATCCCGGGGAAGCGGATCGACACGTGGAGTCCGCCGTCGGCGAGCCGCTGCTCGACGCCGTGCGCCATCGAGCTCGTCCCGACCATCCCGAGGTCCTGGCCCGTCGCGGCGAACACGGCCGCGATTGCCGAGGCCGGCGTGAACGCGACCGACTGCATGCCCGACGCGATTGCCCCCTGGGTACCCGCCCAGGCGAGCTCCTCGAGGTCGTGGAGCGTCGTCCGGAGGACTCGCTCGATCGCCTCCTCGCTCAGCGTCGTCTCGGCGATCACCGTCTTTCCGTGGCCCTGCTGGAAGTACTCGAAGGACGGCTTCTTGTCGCCGCCCATGTTCGCCTCGAGGATGACCCGGGCGATCGGCACCGGCGCCTGCGGCCGCACGAAGCCCATGTTCAGGACGTATGCGTTGCGGGTCATCATGTTCGCGCCGACGGCGTCTCCGGTCGTGAACCGCCAGAGGACGTGGCACATGGGGCCGACGACATGCGTCTTCGCCTCGCGGAGCACGGCGTGGCGCGAGAGCTCCGGGCGGTCGGCCTCGCGGAGGAAGTCGCGCATCGCCGGCACCTCCGACTCGACCCAGCGGGCCAGCTCGAGCGCCTCGCCCGCGCTGTTGCAGACAAAGCAGGATGCTCTGGTAATCCTGTCAGCGATCACGTACGTTCTACAGCCGCCGGAGAGCTGGATCGCCTTCGCGCCGCGCTGTACCGAGGCGGTCAAGCCGCCTTCGGTATGGGCGAGCGGGACGAGCACTTCGTCTTCGGCCCGACCGGCCTCGATCACCTCACCGTCCTCCGAGAGCTCGTACTCGCCGAGCGAGACCGAGAGCCGGGCGACGGAGACCGGAATCGAGACGAGCCCGGTGACGGACTCCGCGGCGTGGGCGTACTCCGCGAGGTCCAGCTCGGGCAGCCCGAGCGCCTGCTGGCGCGCCTGCACCGACGCCGCATCGTTTTTACGGGGAAGCCGCACCACCCGTGCATTCTGGCCGACTACGCTGAAGATCGTGGCGGCGACCATCCTCGACGGCAAGACGCTCGGCGCGAAGGTGCGCGAGGAGGTGGCTGCCGCGGTCACCGACCTCGGCCACGTGGGTCTCGCCACCGTCCTCGTCGGGGACGACCCCGCCTCGCACATCTACATCGGCCTCAAGCAGAAGGCTGCGCAGGCAGCCGGCATGGAAGCCCGCGACATCGAGCTGCCCACCGAGACCTCGGAGGAGGAGCTGCTCGCGACGATCGCCGAGATCAACGCCGACGAGGCGATCGACGGCATCCTCGTCCAGCTCCCGCTGCCGGAGCATCTCGACGAGAACCGGATCATCGAGGCCATCGCGCCCGAGAAGGACGTCGACGGCATCCATCCCTTCAACGCGGGGTGTCTCTACCTCGGTCGCCCGTGGCTCGTCCCGGGCACGCCGCTCGGGATCATGCGGATGCTCGACGAGTACGAGATTCCGCTCCAAGGCGTCAACGCCGTCGTCGTCGGCCGCTCCGCGATCGTCGGCAAGCCGATGGCGCATCTTCTCCTCCAGCGCCACGCGACGGTGACGATCTGCCACTCGCGCACACGGGATCTCGCGCGCCACACGCTCGACGCGGACGTCCTCGTGGCCGCGGTCGGGCGCACGCACCTCATCTCGGCGGACATGGTCAAGGCCGGCGCGACGGTGGTCGACGTCGGTATGAACCGCGAGGAGGGGAGCCGCAAGGTGCTCGGCGACGTCGATCCGGGCGCGATGGAACGCGCCGCCTACATGACGCCGGTGCCGGGCGGCGTCGGGCCGATGACGATCGCGATGGTGCTGCAGAACACCGTCACGGCGGCACGTCTCGCGCCGCTCGCGGGCTGTTGCACCCGCTGGAAACTGAGCTAGACTCCGGCCTGTTTCATCAACGGTCGGCGGCTCGGTGCCCGGGCCGTCGTTTTTCTGCAAGGAGGAAGGGTTGGCTGAGGGCACCGTCAAGTGGTTCTCGAACGAGAAGGGCTACGGCTTCATCGAGCGCGAAGGCGGCGACGACGTCTTCGTCCACTTCTCGGCGATCACGATGGACGGCTACAAGTCGTTGACCGAAGGTCAGCGCGTGTCGTTCGAGGTCGTGCAGGGCGACAAGGGCGCACAGGCCGCGAACGTCCAGGCGATCTAGAGAACCTGTCGGACCAAAGTTGAGAGGGCCCCGGCAGGGGCCCTCTTCTTTTTGGGAGGATCGAGCAAGATGGCAATCGATCGGAAACAGCTCCTGCACGTCGCGCACCTGGCGCGCCTCGAGCTCCGCGAGGAGGAGGTCGAGCGGCTCGGGGCCGAGCTGAACGAGATCCTCGCCGCCGTCTCCAAGGTCTCGGAGCTCGACCTGTCCGACGTGCCTCCGACCTCGCATCCGCTCGACGTCGTCAACGTCTGGGAGGCGGACGAGCCGCGTCCGTGCCTGCCGGTCGAAGACGCGCTCGCCAACGCTCCCGAGCGCGAGGGCGACTTCTTCAAGGTCCCGCCCGGGGGCTCGGCTTGATCGACACGCTGCGGCTGACCGCGGAGGAGGCGAAGCGGCTCCTCGACACGGGCGAGATCTCCGGCGCCGAGCTCTTCTCGGCCTACCTCGCCGCGATCGGCGAGCGCGACCCCGAGCTCCACTGCTACCTCCACGTCTGCCCGGATCCGGGCGGCGACGGGCTCCCGATCGCGCTCAAGGACGTGATCGGGACGAAGGGGATCCCGACGACGGCCGGCTCGCGGATCCTCGAGGGCTATGTGCCCGTGTACGACGCGACGGTCGTCGCGCGGCTCAAGGAGCACGGCCTGCGCATCCTCGGGAAGACGAACACGGACGAGTTCGCGATGGGCTCGTCGACCGAGAACTCCGCCTTCGGTCCGACGCGGAACCCGTGGGATCCGTCGCGCGTGCCCGGCGGCTCGGGCGGCGGCTCGGCGGCGGCGGTAACCGCCGGGCTCGCGCCGTGGGCGCTCGGCTCCGACACCGGCGGCTCGATCAAGCAGCCTGCCGCGCTCTGCGGCAACGTCGGGCTGCGGCCGACCTACGGCACGGTCTCGCGCTACGGGATCGTCGCCTTCGCCTCGAGCCTCGACCAGGTCGGGCCGGTCGCGCGCACGGTGCGCGACTGCGCCTACCTCTACTCCGTCATCGCCGGACGCGACCCGTGCGACTCGACCACCGTCGAGCTGCCGCAGTCCGTGGCGCTGCCGGAGGGCGAGAGCCTGAAGGGGATCCGGATCGGCGTGCCGCGCGAGCTGAACGAGGCGGACGGGATCGAGCCCGGCGTCGCCGCCGCCGTGCGCGCGGCGATCTCCAGGCTCGAGGAGCTCGGCGCCTCGGTGGCGGAATGCTCCCTGCCGCTCTCGGTCGAGTACGGCATGGCCTGCTACTACCTCATCGCGCCGGCCGAGGCGTCCTCGAACCTCGCGCGCTACGACGGCGTGCGCTACGGCTACCGCTCCGCAGCGCCCGAGCGTCTCGAGATGTACGAGCGAACGCGCGACGAGGGGTTCGGCGACGAGCCGAAGCGCCGGATCATGGTCGGGACGTACGCGCTCTCGGCCGGCTACTACGACGCGTACTACGGCCAGGCGCAGAAGGTGCGGACCGTGATCAAGCGCGAGCACGACGCGCTGCTGGAGCAGTTCGACGCGCTCGTCTCTCCGACCTCGCCGACCGTGGCCTTCCCGCTCGGGGCGCGCACCGCCGACCCGCTCGCGATGTACGTCAGCGACCTGCTCACGATCCCGTCCTGCCTGGCGGGGCTGCCGGGGCTCAACGTCCCGTGCGGCCTCTCCGAGGGGCTGCCCGTCGGCCTCCAGCTCGTCGGGCCGCAGTTCGGCGAGAACACGCTCTTCCGCATCGGCCACGCGCTCGAGCAGGCGCTCGGTCTCGACCTGGTCCCGGAGCGCCTCCGGTGACCTTCCGCTTCGAGGATCCGGCGGCGGAGTTCGTACTCGCGGTCGAGCGCGTCTTCGGCCGGGCGCCACGCGTGCTCGACGGCTCCCGCGCCGTCCTGCTCGGCGACGTGAAGCTGCAGCTCGAAGCGGGCGAGCGGGAGCTGTGGCTGATCGAGAGGCTCGGTGCGCTCGAGCGCCGGCTCGCGATGGTCGAGGTGCGCGAGGACATCGACGCCGCGCTCCATGCGGCGAAGGAGCAGCTGAATGTCGGCGGCTGACTGGCAGACGGTCGTCGGGCTCGAGGTGCACGCGCACCTCAAGACGCGCACGAAGATGTTCTGCCGCTGCGCGCTCGAGTACGGCGCGGCCGAAAACACGCACACGTGCCCGGTCTGCCTCGCGCACCCAGGCGCCCTGCCCGTCCCGAACGGGCGCGCGATCGAGATGACGATCCTGGCCGGGCTCGCGCTCGACTGCGAGATCGCCGAGCGCGCGGTCTTCGCCCGCAAGAACTACTTCTATCCCGACCTGCCGAAGGGCTATCAGATCAGCCAGTACGAGGCGCCGCTGTGCGGGCCGGGGCGTTTCGTCCTCCCGACCGCCGACGGGGACCGGGAGATCGGGATCGTCCGCGCCCATCTCGAGGAGGACGCGGCGAAGACCGTGCACGCCGGCGGCGCGACGGGCCGCTCGGTCGGCGCCGACTACAGCCTCGTCGACTTCAATCGTGGCGGCACGCCTCTGCTCGAGATCGTCACCGCCCCCGACCTCCGCTCGGCGGAGGAGGCGACTTGGTTCCTGCAGCTCCTGCGCCAGACGATCGTCGAGCTCGGGATCTCCGACGCCGAGATGGAGAAGGGGACGCTACGCGCAGACGTCAACGTCTCGGTGCGGCAGCGCGGGGAGGAGGGCTTCCGCCCCCGCTGGGAGATCAAGAACATGAACTCCTTCCGGTTCATCGGCCGCGGGATCGACGCCGCACGCCGGCAGCAGGTCGCCGCGCACGAGGCGGGCGAGGAAGTCGTCCAGTCGACCTACGACTACGACGCCGACACCGACCGGCTGACCGTGCATCGCTCGAAGGAGGAGGCGGACGACTACCGCTACTTCCCCGAGCCCGACCTCGTCCCGGTCGAGCCGCCGGCGGAGCTCGTCGAGCGGCTGCGCGACGGAGTGAAGGAGTTGCCCGGCGCGAGAGTCACGCGGATCGCGGCGGAGCTGGCCCAGGACACGGCCTTCGCGCTTCGCGCAGGAGCTCGTCATGACGGAGAAGGCCTGGAGAGCCGAAGCGCTCGCCGAGCACGGCGTTCCGTGGCAGACGGCGGCGACCGTGGCGATGAACCACGACTTCCTGCCGGAGAACGCGGCCGCGGTGGCCGAGCTCGTCCGGCGCCGCGGGGAGATCACGCGCGAGGCATACGACGAGGGCATGGCCGCGGCGGCGGCAGCCCCGATCGAGGCCGACGACTACCTCTCTCGCACGGCCGTGTCCGACGAGGTCGAGCTTGCTCTCGTCATCGACGCCGTGCTCGCCGCGCATCCCGAGCAGGTCGCGACCTACCGCGGCGGCAAGGAGGGCGTGCTCGGCTTCTTCGTCGGGCAGGTGATGCGCGAGACGCAGGGCAAGGCCGACGCGAAGGTGGTCAACCGGCTGCTGCAGGAGAAGCTTCGAGGCTAGGCAGGTCGCGAATCGAGGCGCTCAGCGTCCCCACGACGGCGGCGGCGACCACCGGCGCGGCGAGCACCAGCACGCACGTCCTGGGCGTGGTCTGGGCGAGCAGGAGGCCCGCGGCGAGCGGTCCGACCGGCGCGGTCAGCGCGCGCAGCGTGTTCGAGGCCGCCATGGCCCGGCCGAGCAGCCGGTCGGGGATGAGGGCGTAGGAGTAGGCGGTCAGCGCCGAGTCGGTGTTCGGGAACCAGAACGCGTGCAGGGCGGCAGCGGCGGCGAGCACGTAGACGCTCGGGAACGCGAGAAACGCGACGTAGACGAGCGCCATCCAGAACTCCGAGAGCAGGATCGCGCGCATGGGGAAGAGGCGGCGCAGGAGCCGAGAGACGGCCGACCCTGCAAGCAGGGCGACGCCCTGCAGCGCGATGAGCCCGCCGATCGCCGCGCTCGACAAGCCCTGCCGGTGCGCGAGGATGATCACCGCGATCGGCGCGCCGGAGGCGGCGAGGTTGCTGACGGCGATCATCCCGACGGTCGTCCGAAGGAACGGGATCCGCCAGAAGTAGGCGAGCCCTTCGCGGAAGTGCGTCCGTGCGTCCGGCTCCCGCTCCTCCTGGAAGCGCGTGCGCATCAGCAGGAGCGAGACCGTCGAGAAGGCGTACGAGATCGCGTCGGCGAGGAAGGGCAGCCCGCGCGAGAGGCCGAAGAGCGCGCCCCCGGCAGGAGGCGCCGCCAGCCGTACGGTCGACATCCGGCCCATCGAGATGCTCGCCGCGTCGGCGAGCTGCGAGCGCGGCACGACGGCCCTGAAGGCGCCGCTCGAGCCCGCGCGGAAGACGACGGCGGCCGTCGAGTCGGCGAACGCGACGACGAGGATCAGCCAGAAGGTCGCATGGCCGGTGAGCGCGGTCGCGGCCAGCGTCCCGACCGCGGCCGCCCCGACAGCGTCGGCTGCGATCATCAGCCGGCGCCGGTCGAAGCGGTCGGCGGCGACGCCCGCCGGCGCGGCGAGCAGCACGAGCGGCACGAACTCGAGCGCGCCGACGTAGCCGGTCTTCGCCGCTGAGCCCGTGAGCGCCAGCGCGAGCAGCGGATACGCGATCGTGGACATGCTCGACCCGAAGGTCGACAGCAGCTGCCCCGTTTGCAGCAGCAGGAAGTCCCGGTTCCGCCGCAGCGGCAGGAGCTCGGTCACGCCTCCATCGTCGCAGGCAGGTCCGTCAGCGGCAGCGCCGTCTCCCGCCGCGTCGCAAGATAGAGCGCGCTGCCGCCGAGCACCGCCGCCATGACCACGAACAGGATCCGGTAGTCCACGAGGATCGAGAGGGCCGCCCCGGCTGCGATCGACGTCGTCTGGGCGAGCGTCGCGACGAGGTCGGCCGCCGCGGACACCCGCCCCTGGATGAGGAGGGGCGTGCGGGTCTGCAGCGCCGTGCCGTAGCCGACGAGCACCCAGGCGATGCCGACCCCGGCCACCGGGAACGCGACGAGCACCACCGGGAGCCAGGGCAGCGTGAGCAGAAGCGCGCAGACGCCGAAGAGACCGAGCCCGACCCCGGCTGCCGTCAGCTCGCCCACGCGGCGGACGACCGTGCCTGCCGTGATCCCGCCCGCGATCGCGCCGACCCCCTGCAGCGTCGCCATCACGCCGAAGAACGAGGGATGCTGGCCGACTCGCGCGATCACGAAGAAGATGAGAGTCTCGCTGAAGCCGACGACGAGGAGCGCGACGGAGACGCCGGCGACGAGCTGGCGCAGGGGCAGCGTCTGCCAGACGTGCCGGAAGCCCGCGGTCACCTCGGCCATGAACCGCTGCTCCTCCGGCTGCGGCTTCTCCTCGTCGACGCGCATCAGCGAGAGGAAGACGGCCGAGCCGGCGAAGGTCGCCGCGTCGAGGATCGCGACGACGCCGCCGCCGAGGACCGCGTAGAGCCCCGCGCCCGCGAGCGGCGCGACGATGCGGATCCCCTGCTGCGTCGACGAGAGGATCCCGTTCGCGTCGGCAAGCAGCTCCTCCGGCACCATCAGCCGCAGCAGCGCCGAGCGGGCGGGGTAGAAGACCGACCCGGCGACGCCGTAGAAGAGCGCCACGAGGTAGATCAGCCAGGCGTCGGAGCGCGAGTGGACGGCGAGCAGGACGAGCACCGCGGCGCCGAGGAGGAGATCGGTCGCAATCATGAGCGGCCGTCGCCGCAGGCGGTCGGCGAGGAGCCCGCCGAGCGGCCCAGCGAGGTTGCCGACCGCGAGCACGAAGAAGACGAGACCGGCTCGCCAGCTCGAGCCGGTCAGCGTCTTCATCCAGACCGCCATCACGATCCACAGGGCGAAGTCGCCGAAGGCGGAGAGCGTCTGCCCGACGACGAGGAGGCGGGCGTCGCGGTACGAGAAGAGCCGGCGCACGGGCCCTAGTGCGCCCGGAAGACGCGGAGGTCGCCGCTCACCGTCCTCCCGCGCACCACGACGGTGGTCGCGGTGCCGTTCTCGGCCTCGGGCCGCTCGCTCGCGAGCGCCACCTCCGACGAGAGGTCGCCGGACGTCGAGCCGGCGTCGACGTCGAGGAGCGAGCCCTGCGCGATGCCGATCTCTACGTCGCCCGAGACGCTCGTGAAGTGAGTCTGGCCGGCGCTGACGGCCGCGACGTGGACGTCGCCGGACACGGTCTTCGTGTCCACGGAGCCTCCGACCGGACCGCTACGGGCGTCGCCGGAGACGCTCTGGAGCGAGAGGTCGCGCCCGACGCGCTCGAGCTCGGTATCCCCGCTCACGGTCTTGACCTTCGCGTCTCCCGCAATCTCGCCGCGCACGCGCAGGTCACCGGAGACGGAGTTGACATCGAGCTCTGCGAGCCGGCCGTCGATCTCCATGTCCGCGGACGCCGTCTTGATCTTGACGCCGGAGCCGTGCGGGACACGTGCCTGCACGCGAAGTCCGGCGTTCCCGAATACCTGCGAGCCGAACGTGACGACGAAGCCGAACTTCGACTTTCCGCGCAGCTCGACGACGAGACGGCTGCCGTCGTGGCGGACCTCGAGGTTCTCGAGCAGGCGCTCGTCGCCGCTGACGACGACCGTGGACTGCTCGCCGTCCACCGTGTCGACGTCGATGTCGCCGGCCGGGATCGAGACCTCGAGCGTGAGGGGAAGCGGAGTATGGAAGCTGTGCTCGGGCATCTCAGGCCTCCTGGCGGTTCGCGGCGCGCTTGACGCGGAGCCGGATCTCGTTGGCGGTGGGAAGCGGGCGCGGGTCCGGGCGGAGGGGCCGGTCGGGCTCGTTGGGGAAGTGGTGGTGGTCGGCGAACATTGCGACTCCTTTCAGCTGCGGCCGTAGCCGGTGAGGCGGTTCCGGCCGCTCGAGGTGGAACGCGGCGACTCGACCGAGCGCTGAAGCGCCTGGACGAGCCAGGTGTTGACAGAGGCGCCCTCACGGGAGGCGACGGACTCGATCCGCTGCTTGAGGCTCTCCGGCAGGCGAAGCGTGATCCTGGCGGCGTAGGCCTCGTCGATCGGCTCGGGGGCGCTGCCGTCCTCGCGGACGAGGACGAGCTCCGGGTCGCGGCCGGCGATGCGGATCTCGACGTGGCCGGAGTCGAGCTGGGCGTTGAGCTCGAGGGCAGCCTCGGCGAGGACGTCCTGGAGCTGCCGCGAGAACGATGACTCGAGCGCAACGGACAGGAGCCCTGCGGCGCGTGCCGTCGCGTCGTCTCCGATCGCGGCGACCCGCCCCAGCTCCTCCCGGAGCGCGTGGATGTGACCTTCGATCTGCATGGCGGCAGTATGACATCAAGTTGATGTCATTGTCAAGTCATCATGGCAGCAAGACGACAGCGGCCCATTGCCCGGGGCCGACTAGACACATGGGGAGGCGGGTGTCGGGCTAGAGGACGCCGCAGTAGCGGGCCGTCGCCGGCCACGGCGTGAAGCCGCGCACCCGCCACGCGCGCACCGCTGCCCAGATCTGCTCGAGCGGGCTCCAGTGATCCGCCGTGCCCCGGTGGCGGAGGAGCCAGCCGCCGTACGTCTCCTGGAAGGAGAGATCCATCTGGAGGCCGCCCCAGTAGGGGCCGCTGGCATCGAGCCAGCTCCCCTCGTAGCGGTGGATGCAGAGCCAGGCGGCCAGGTCCGGAGGATGGCTGGCCCGCCGCCAGGCCAGGTGCTCGCGCCGGTGCCAGCTCCGCGCGAGCTGCCGGAGGCGGGGCAGGGAGTGGGCCTCGAGCGAGCGGGTCGGCGCGGTCGCGCGTGGCGGCCGGCCGCGGATCACGGTCAACCAGCGGCGCGTCCCCGCCCGGGAGCTCCGCACGTGCCGTGCCCAGTACACCATCGTCTGGGTCCGAGCGTGGGCTGCGGTGGACGTGGTGCCGGAGCCGGCCGCAAAGGCCATCGTCGTCGTAGCACCTGCACATGCGAGCAGCAGCCCGCAGGCCAAGAGAGAACGCCGCAATTCGCTAACACCCCCGTGTCGCTTGCAGGTCGGAGGCCGAGCGGGCGGGAGTCGCCCCTGGGTAGGCAGCACCGCTCGGCGCGGCTCTATGCGATCGTGCCCGAGGATAGAGACTCAGCGCCTGCGATCGGCGTTCAGTGCGAAATCTTCACGCTTTCGTAACAGTGGCCGTCGCTGGCCCGCGGCGTGGGAGACGGATGGGTGCGACGAATCCGGCGTAGAGGAGGGCGGCGCCGATCGCGATTCCGATCGCGCTTCCCGCCGCACCGAGACCTGCGAGACCGCTACCGGTCGCCGCGGCCGCGATGCCCGCGACGATGAGCGCGTTGCCGAGCGGGCGGCTTCGGATCGAGCGCAGTGCGACCCCGACCACGGCGAGGGTCCCGACGGCGTTCGCTGCGATCGCGAGCAGCCGGGCCGGCAGGAAGGCGAGGTGGTCCTGCGCCGCGGGGATCCCGTGCGGCGCGAAGGCGCCGTGCATCGGCACCGCGAGGGCGATTCCGGCGGCGAGGCCCGCGTACACGAGCGCGACCGGCCCGGCGCGGCGGCGGCCCAGGAGGAGGAGGGAGCCGGCGCCGAGCAGCGGCGCGGTGAGCAGACCCCCTGCTGCGTAGTAGACGCGGAAGGCACGCCCGTCCCACCCGGCGGCCTCTCCCCAGGCGATCGCGGCGGCGGCGACGGCGTAGGCCGCGAGCCCCGCCGCCCACGCGAGCAGCTCCGGGCGCCCGCTCGCGCGGTATCTCGCCGCGAGCAGCCCTGCGAGCCGGAGAGCCAGGAGGGCAGCGGCGAAGGCGACGAGCGCGTCCACGCCGGCAGGGTAGACGGCTACCCTCCGGCCGTGGGAAAGCGGTACCTGTTCACGCCGGGGCCGACGCCCGTGCCGCCGGAGGTTCTCGCCGCCGTCGGCGCCCCCGTCGTACACCACAGGAGCCCCGACTTCCTGCCGGTCTACGAGCGCGTGCTCGCCCGCCTGCGGGAGGTCTGCCGCACGGAGAGCGACGTCCTGCTGTTCGGCTCCTCGGGCACCGGCGCCTTCGAGTCCGCCGTCGCGAACCTCGTCTCGCCGGGCGAGCCACACCTCGTCGTCTCGGCCGGGAACTTCGGCGAGCGCTGGGTCGCGATGCTCTCCGCCTACCGGGCGGACCTCGACGTCCTCCGCTACGCCTGGGGGGAGACGCCGGACGCCGGCGACCTGCGGGCGCGCCTGCGGCAGGGCGACGTGAAGGCGGTCTGGCTCGTCCAGTCCGAGACGTCCACCGGCGTCGTCGCCGACGTGCAGGCGCTCGCGGCGGCGGCACGGGAGGCCGGCGCGCTCGTCGTCGTGGACGCCGTCTCGAGCCTCGGCGCCGTGCCCTGCGAGACCGACGCGTGGGGCCTGGACGTCGTCGTCGCCGGCTCGCAGAAGGCGCTCATGTGCCCGCCCGGGCTTTCGCTCACGGCCGTCTCCGAGGCCGCGCTCGCCGCGCCCGGCTCGGCACCGCGGTTCTACTTCGACTGGGAGCGGACGCGGAAGGCCCAGCGGAAGCTCGACGCGCCGTTCACGCTGCCCGTCTCGCTCGTGGCGGGCCTCGACGTCGCGCTCGGGCTCCTGCTCGAGGAGGGCCTCGAGGGCGCGTTCGAGCGGCATGTCCGTCTCGGCCGAGCCGCGCGGGCGGGAATGAAGGCGCTCGGGCTGGAGCTGTTCTCGCCCGACGAGGATCGCAGCGCGGTGGTGACCGCCGTCCGCGCCCCCGCGGGGGTGGACGCCGGCGACGTCGTCAAGGGCGTGCGCGACCGCTTCGGGATCACGATCGCGAACGGGCAGGGCGAGCTGAAGGGCAAGATCTTCCGGCTCGGCCACATCGGCTGGTTCGACGTCTTCGACATCACGACGCAGGTCGCGGCCGTCGAGCTCTTGCTCGCCGAGCTTGGGGCCGACGTCGAGCGTGGTGTCGCCGTGACCTCGGCTCTCGAGGCATTCACCTCAGAGCCTTCCCGGACGTGACCGCCCGCGTCCTCGTGCGCGAGGCGATCGCGGACGCCGGCGTCGACCTCCTCCGCTCGCGCTTCGACGTCGACGTCGATCCGCAGAGCCCGCTCGAGGAGATCATCCCCCGCTACGACGCGATCGTCGTCCGCTCGGCGACCAAGCTGACGGCCGACCTGATCGAGCGCGCCACGCGGCTCCGCGTGATCGGCCGCGCGGGCGTGGGGGTCGACAACGTCGACGTCGAGGCGGCGACGCGACGCGGGATCATCGTGGCGAACGCGCCGGAGTCGACGGTCGTCTCGGCTGCCGAGCACACCATCGGCCTCCTCGTCGCCCTCGCTCGCAACATTCCGCAGGCCCACGCGGAGCTCAAGCAGGGGCGCTGGGAGCGCGGGGCGTACGGCGGGGTCGAGCTCGCGGGGAAGACGCTCGGCGTGCTCGGCTTCGGCCGCATCGGCCAGCAGGTCGCCCGCCGCGCGCTGGGGCTCGGCATGCGCGTCGTGGCCCACGACCCCTACGTCGCGGCGGAGCGGTTCCGGGAGCTCGGCGCCGAGCGCGTCGAGGCGCCGGAGGAGGTCTACGCCGTCGCGGACTTCCTCACGCTCCACCTGCCGCTGACCGCCGAGACCCGCTCGTCGCTCGACGACGCGGCCTTCGCGGCGATGCGCGACGGGGTGCGGATCGTCAACGCCGCGCGAGGGCAGCTCGTGGACGAGGCGGCGCTGCTCGAGGCGCTGCGGTCGGGCAAGGTCGCCGGCGCGGCTCTCGACGTCTTCTCGACGGAGCCGTACGCGGGGCCGTTGCTGGAGCTCGACAACGTCGTCGTCACGCCGCACCTCGCGGCGTCGACCGGCGAGGCGCAGGATCGCGCGGGCATCATCGTCGCGGAGCAGGTGGCGGCGGCTCTCGAGGGCGGGCTCGTCACGAACGCCGTCAACTTCCCCGCCCTGAGCGCCGAGGTGCTCGAGGCGCTCGGACCCTACGTCCCACTCGCCTCCCGGCTCGGGCGGATCGCGATGGAGCTCGCCGACGGCCCCGTCGAGGAGATCGTGATCACCGCGTACGGCGCTCTGGCCGAGCACGACACGCGTCTGCTCACGGTCGCCGCCCTCGACGGCGCCTTCCAGGGCCGGGCCGACCGCCCGGTCAATTACGTCAACGCGCCGCTGATCGCCGCGGAGCGCGGGATCGAGGTGCGCGAGGAGCGGTCGCGCTCGGCCCGCGACTACACGAATCTCCTGCGGGTGGAGTTGCGTGGCGGCGGCAAGCGGATCCACGTCGCCGGCACGACGATCGGGAGCGACTACCGGCCGTGGCTCGTCAACGTCCTCGACTTCGACGTCGACCTCGAGCTCGCGCCGCTCTTCGTCCTCTGCCGCTACGACGACGTGCCCGGCGTGATCGGCCGCGTCGGCACGCTCTTCGGCGGCGCGGGCGTCAACATCGCCGGCATGACCGTGTCGCGCAGCCGCCGCGGCGGCAAGGCGCTGATGGTGCTCACCGTGGACACGCCGCCGCCGCCCGAGCTCGTCGAAAGGCTCCGCGGCGAGGGCTTCGACGACGTCCGCGTGCTCGAGCTCGGGCCGGTCGGGGAGTAGGGAGGTGGAGCGCTGGCCGGAGCCGGTGGACCGGGTGGCCGATGTGCTCCGGCGTTCCGGTGTCGACGCGCGGCTCGAGGAGTTCCCGCAGGGGACGCCGACGGCGGGCGCAGCGGCGGAGGCCGCCGGCTGCTCGCGCGGCGAGATCGTCAAGTCCCTCCTGTTCGTCTGCGACGGGCGGCCGACCCTCGTGCTCGTGCCGGGCGACCGCCGCGCCGACGAGACGAAGATCGCGACGGCCGCGGGAGCGAAGGGGGTGCGAGTCGCGCAGCGTGACGAGGTGGTCGCCGCGACCGGCTTCGACCCCGGCGGGGTCGCGCCGTTTCCGGCGCCGGGCGTGGCACAGGTGCTGATCGCGCAGGAGCTGCTCGCACACGAGCGCATCTGGGTCGGAGCCGGCTCGGAGCGGCACATGGCGGGGCTCGCGCCGTCCGACCTCGTGCGGCTCACGCAGGCCCGAATTGTGGACTTGTCCGGATAGGCGCACGGGTACGATCTTGGGTGCCCCCGAGCCGAAGGGATCCATCTCATGCGCGCGACGAAGAAGATCTGGATGAACGGTGAGCTGGTCGACTGGGAGGACGCGACGATCCACGTCGGCACTCACGGCCTCCACTACGGCACCGGCGTCTTCGAGGGGATCCGGGCGTACGACACGGAGCGCGGGGCGGCGATCTTCCGGCTGCAGGAGCATCTCGAGCGCCTCGCCAACTCGGCCGAGCTCCTGTCGATGGAGCTCCCCTACTCGAGCGACGAGCTCCGCTCGGCCTGCTGGGACCTGGTCGCCGCGAACGAGCTGCCTTCCTGCTACCTGCGGCCGATCGTCTTCTACGGCTACGGCGAGCTCGGGGTGTCGGCAGCGGGGAACCCGCTGGAGGTCGTCGTGATGGCCTGGCCGTGGGGCTCGTATCTCGGCGAGGATGCGCTGCACCACGGCATCCGCGCGAAGATCTCGAGCTGGCAGCGGATCGGCGCGAACGTGATCCCGCACACGGCGAAGGCGACCGGCGTCTACCTGAACTCGATGCTCGCCACGATGGAGGTCCGGCGCGGCGGCTACGAAGAGGCGATCCTGCTCACCCCGGACGGGTTCGTCGCAGACGGGCCGGGAGAGAACATCTTCTGCGTCCGCGACGGCGTGCTCGCGACGCCCGACCTCTCCGCCTCGATCCTGCCCGGGATCACGCGCGACACGATCATCCAGATCGCGCAGGACCTCGGGCATCCCGTGGCCGAGAAGCAGCTGCTCCGCTCCGATCTCTATCTCGCCGACGAGGTGTTCATGTGCGGCACCGCCGCCGAGGTCACCCCGGTGCGTGAGATCGACGACCACACGATCGGCGAGGGCGAGCCCGGGCCGGTCACGCTGGAGATCCAGAAGGCGTACCTCGACACGGCGCACGGCCGGAGCGACCGCTGGTCGCACTGGCTCGAGTACGCGCCCGCCTCGAAACCGGCGTGAGGCGGAGGAGGTGCGGCAGGTCCCGCTGTCGGGGCCGTATCTCGGCGAGCGGGAGGAGGAGCTCGTGCTCGAGGTGCTCCGCTCGGGGCGGCTCTCGCTCGGGCCGACGATCGACCGCTTCGAGGAGCTGCTCGCGGAGCAGGTGGGCGCGCCATATGCGGCGGCGGTCTCGTCCGGCACCGCCGGCCTCCACCTGCTCGCGATCGCGGCGGGGATCGGGCCTGGCGACGAGGTGATCACGTCGCCGTACTCGTTCGCCGCGAGCGCCAACTGCTTCCTCTACGAGGGCGGCGTGCCCGTCTTCGCCGACATCGACCCGCGCACGCTCAACCTCGACCCGGCCGCGGTCGAGGCCGCCGTGAGCGAGCGGACGAAGGCGATCGTCGCCGTCGACATCTATGGCTATCCGTGCGAGCTCGACGAGCTCCGCGCGACCGCCGACCGCCACGGGCTCGCCCTGATCGGCGACTCGTGCGAAGCCCTCGGCGCGGAGTACAAAGGAGCAACGCTCGGTTCGCACGGCGTCCCCTGCGTCTTCGCCTTCTACCCGAACAAGCAGATCACGACCGGCGAGGGCGGGATGATCACTACGCACTCGGAGGAGGAATGGCGGCGCCTCCGTTCGCTGCGCAACCAGGGCCGCGGCGACGACGGCGGCTGGCTCGAGCACGTCCGGCTCGGCTTCAACTACCGGCTGAGCGACATCGCCGCCGCGCTCGGTATCGGCCAGCTCGAACGGCTCGGCGAGATTCTCTCCCTCCGCCGCGAGGCGGCTGCTCGCTACGGCGAGCTCCTCTCCGGGATCGACGGCGTCGAGCTGCCGTGCGCCGACGACGCCGACCATCGCCGCTCGTGGTTCGTCTACGTCGTCCTTCTGCCCGACAACGAGATGCGCGAACGCGTGATCGCGACCTTCGAACGGGAGGGGATCGGCTTCAACCGCTACCTCCCGTCGATCCATCTGCAGCCGTACATGCGCGAGCGGTTCGGTTTCGAAGAGGGGCTGTGCCCGGTCTCGGAGGACGTCAGCTCGCGCTCGCTCGCGCTCCCGTTCCACACGGGGATCGAGGCGAGCGCGCAGGAGCGCGTCGCCGAGGTCCTCGCCGCCGCGCTGTGAAGCTCGAGAGCCTCGGCCGGGCGGAGCCGTTCGTCACGAAGGACGGCTCGACGATCCGCGAGCTCCACCACACCGGCGTGCAGAGCCTCGCGGAAGCGACGCTCGAGCCGGCCCAGGCGACCGAGCGGCACTACCACCGCGAGACCGAGGAGATCTACTTCGTCACGAAGGGGTCGGGTGAGCTCGAGGTCGACGGCGAGACGCGCCACGTCCGGCCGGGCGACGCGGTGCTGATCCCGCCCGGCGCCTGGCACACGCTCGAGAACGACGGGACGAGCGAGCTGACCATCCTCTGCATGTGCTCGCCGCCGTACTCGCACGACGACACGTTCTTCGAGTAGCCGCGGGCGTGCAAAGATCCGCCCAATGGCGGAACGCATGGTCTTCCTCGGCTTCGGCAAGTGGGCGCGCGCCGACCGGATCTACGCGCTCGAGCCGATCACGGGCGACGACCGCGGCGGCGGTAGGCGCACGCGCGTCTGGATCGAGGGCATCGCGGATCCCGTCGTCGCCTCCCGCACCGAGCGGACGATCCTCCAGGACATGGGCCAGGACGCGGCGGCGACGAGCGTGGTGCTCGACGAGGCGCTCGACCTCGCGGAGCGTGTGGCGAAGGCGGTCGACGAGGGGCCGCTCGACCTCCGCGACCTCGGCCGCCGCGCCCGGCGCGTGCTCGAGAAGACGGCGAAGCAAGCCGAGCCCGAACAGCTCTTCTAGTGGAGCCCCGTCCCACCGAGGAGCGCCCGTCGTGGCGCGGATACGTCGCGCGCGTGGCCGTCGACTTCTCGCCGCTGCGCGACTATCCGGACTACCGCCGCCTCTGGATCGGGCAGGCGGTGACCTTCGTCGGGAGCGAGATGGCGCTCGTCGCGCTGCCGTTTCAGGTCTGGCAGCTGACGCACTCGACCCTCGCGCTCGGGCTCTTCTCCTTCACCGAGCTCGTGCCCCTGCTGACGCTGACGCTCGCCGGGGGCGCGATCGCCGACGCGTTCGACCGGCGCCGGACGGTGCTCGTCACGGAGACCCTCCAGGCGCTGGGGGTCGCCGGGCTGCTCGCGAACGCGGCGCTGCCGCACCCGAGCATCGTCGTGCTGTTCGCGTTCGCGACCGTCGTGGCGGCCTGCTTCAGCGCGGGCGTCGGCGGCATGCGCTCGCTCCCGCAGCGCCTGCTTCCGGAGGACGTCTACGCGAAGGCCGGTGCGCTCGACTCGATCTACTACGGGATCGGCGGCATCGCCGGGCCTGCGCTGGCCGGCGTGATCATCGGCGCGGCCGGCCTGCCCGCCGTCTACGCGATCGGCACGGCCTCGTTCGCGGCGACGGTCTTCGCGCTCTGGGGCCTGCCGCCGATGCCGCCGCACCCCGACGCCGACCGGCCCGGCATCCGCTCGATCGCCGAGGGCTTCCGCTTCGTCACGCGCGAGAAGGTGATCCTCGGCTTCTTCACCGTGGACACGAACGCGATGGTGTTCGGGATGCCGCTCGCGCTCTTTCCCGCGATCGCTTCCCACTTCGGGAATCCCGCCCTCGTCGGCTATCTCTACTCCGCGCCGGCTGCAGGCGCGCTCGTCGCCGGGCTGGGCTCGGGCTGGGTCGCGCACGTGCGCCGGCAGGGACTCGTGGTCGTGGCGGCGGCGAGCCTCTGGGGCGTCGCCATCGTCGCCTTCGCCTACGCCGACCGCTTCTGGCTGGCCCTCGTGCTCATCGGCCTGGCGGGTCTCGCCGATCAGGTCAGCGCGATCTTCCGCAACGCCATGGTTCTCGCGCTCACGCCGGACCGGCTGCTCGGTCGCGTGCGCGGGATCGAGTTCATGCAGGTCGCGAGCGCGCCGTCGCTCGGGAACGTGGAGGCAGGGGTGGTCGCCTCGCTCACGAGCATCCGCGTGTCCGTCGCCTCGGGAGGGCTGCTCTGCATCGCGGGGACGCTCGCCAGCGCAGCCGCTTTTCCGGCTCTGCTCCGCTACGACGCGAGACGGCGTGCAGCTGAAGCGTGACTTCTTCGCGCGCCGGGTGCACGAGGTCGCGCCGGAGCTGATCGGCGCGACGCTCCTGTTCGCCGGGGTGGGCGGGACGATCGTCGAGGTCGAGGCGTACGACCAGGACGACCCGGCCAGCCACGGCTTCGGCGGCCCGACGGCGCGCACCGCGTCGATGTTCGGGCCGCCGGGTCACGCGTACGTCTACCGCTCCTACGGCGTGCACTGGTGCCTCAACCTCGTCTGCGCCGAGGAGGGACGCGCCGAGGCGGCCCTCGTGCGGGCGCTCGCGCCGGAGCACGGGCTCGAGGCGATGCGCGAGCGGCGCGGTCTCGAAGCTGTGCGCTCCCTCTGCTCGGGTCCGGGGAAGCTCTGCCAGGCGCTCGGCATCACACGCGCGCACGACGGACTCCCCCTCGACGCGCCGCCGTTCGAGCTGCTCGCGCGCGACTCGGCGCCGCCTCTCGTCGTCGGCGCGCGCGTCGGGATCACGCGCGCCGTCGAGCGGCCGTGGCGCTACGGGCTCGCCGGCTCGCCGTTCCTCAGCCGCCGCTTCTAGACTCGGGCGGCATGGGAATCGTCGAGCTGACCCGGAACGCCGTCGACGTCCTCCCGCAGGGCGCGCTCGAGCGCAAGCTCGCACGCGGCAGGCCGCTGCGCGTCAAGCTCGGGATCGACGTCACCTCGCCCGACATCCACGTCGGCCGTGGCATCCCGCTGCAGCGGATGCGGGCCTTCCAGGACGAGGGGCACGTCGGCGTCCTCATCATCGGGGACTACACGACGCGGATCGGCGATCCCTCCGGCCGCTCGAGCGAGCGCCCGATCCTGTCGGACGAGGAGATCGACGCGAACGCCCGGCTCTACCTCGAGCAGGCGAAGGTCATCCTCCGCGACGACCCCGATCTGCTCGAGGTGCGCCACAACGGCGAATGGCTCTCGAAGCTCACGTACGCCGACGTCGTCCGGCTCGGCCGGATCACGACCGTCGCGCGGATGCTCGAGCGGGACGACTTCGAGAAGCGCTACCGGGCCGGCGAGCCGATCTCCGTCTCCGAGCTGCTCTACCCGCTCATGCAGGCGTACGACTCGGTCGCGATCGAGGCGGACGTCGAGCTGGGCGGCACCGACCAGCTCTACAACCTCCTCGCGGGCCGCGAGGTGATGGAGGCGCACGGGCTCGAGCCGCAGGTCGTCCTGACGACGCCGCTGCTGCTTTCGTGGGACGGCGAGAAGATGAGCTCGTCCGTGGGCAACAACATCCCCCTGACCGCCGCGCCGGAGGAGATGTTCGGCCGCACGATGCGGATCCCGGACTCGCAGCTCGAGGAGTGGTGGACGCTCGTCGCGGAGCGACCCGTGCCCGAGGGCGATCCGATGGAGGCGAAGCTCGAGCTCGCGCGCTTCATCGTCACGCGCTCGCACGGGGAGGAGGCGGCACGCGCGGCCG